>CAWHJD010000001.1:0-269515 GCA_963829585.1 Ilumatobacteraceae bacterium
AGCGGACCTGAAGGATGGAGGGCCGGGGTGACACACTGCTGTGTCGAGAACGGCTCGACAACGGTCGAGACGACAGTCGTGCGCCACCCGCGAGGTTCGTCGGTGGCGGGCAGGAGGGAGCGCCGTATGCGCGCATGGCAGTTCACGAACACCCACGAGCCGCTGGTGCTCGCCGACGTTCCCGAGCCGGTCGCCGGGCCGGGGCAGGTCGTGCTCGACGTGGTGTCGGCCGGGCTGTGCCATTCCGACGTCGGGGTACTCGAGGACGAGGGGTGGCTGCCGTTCCTGCCCCGACGGCCGGTCACGATGGGCCACGAGGTCGCCGGGGTCGTCGTCGAGGTGGGTGAAGGCGTCACCGATTGGTCGGTCGGGGCTCGCGTCGGCGTGTGCCCGATGACCCGGGCCGGTGCGCCCGGCTACGGATACGACGGCGGTTTCGCCGACAAGATCCTGGTCGACCAGATCACACTCGTGGCAATACCCGACAACGTGCCGTTCGCTCTCGGGGCCGCCGGCACCGACGCGGGAATGACCTCACACCACGCGGTCATGACCAAGGGACGCGTGGTGCCAGGAACGAAGCTCGGGATCATCGGGCTCGGCGGTCTCGGACAGATCGGTGCGCGTGTCGGGGTGCTGGCCGGCGCGGAGGTCTACGCGGCCGAGATCGACGAGGAAGTGTGGGATCTCGCCGACGAGCTCGGCCTCACCGGTATCGCCCGATCGATCCGCGACTTCGCGGACAAGCAGCTCGACGTGATCGTCGACTTCGCCGGATTCGGCACCACCACCGCCGAGGCCATCGAGACGGTGCGCTTCGGAGGCCGCGTGGTGCAGGTCGGCATGGGCAAGCTCGAGGCGACGATCTCGACGAGGGACCTCATCATCAAGGAGTGCGAGCTCGTCGGTGCCCGGGGTGGGACCAGCGACGACATCGTCGGCGTGTACGAGCTCTTCGCCAGCGGACAGCTGGCGCCGCACTACACCGAGATCGGCTTCGACGACATCCCCGACGGCCTGGATCGCCTCGCCCGCGGCCTGGTGAAGGGCCGGCTCGTCGCACGCATCAACGAGGGCGTTGCGTAGCATTGCCGTCGGGATGACGGCGCATGCCTGGCAGGTCGAACGGCTCGACGTCGACGCGTATCTTGCGCGGATCGGTCTGTCGGTGCAGCCACCGTCCCGGTCGGCACTCGACCGGCTGCTCGAGGCCCACGTGCGGACGTTCACGTTCGACAACATCGACGTGCTGCTCGAACAACATCCGGGAGTCGGACTCGACGCTGTCCAATCGAAGTTCGTCGGTCGTGGGCGGGGCGGATACTGCTTCGAGCACGCAACGCTGTTCGCTGCCGCGCTCGAGCGGCTCGGCTACACCGTGGAGCGGCGGCTCGGCCGTGTCGGCGACCCGAACGAGGTGGCCCGCACGCACGCCGTCGTGGTGGTGACGGTCGACAACCGGCAAGTGCTCTGCGATCCGGGCTTCGGGTTCAGCACGCTGCGCGCCATCCCGCTCGTGGACGGCGCCGAGGACGACTACGGCGGCCGCGTCCTGCGCATCTGCGAGGTGCCCGAAGGTGCAGGCCGTGCATGGGAGATGCACCGCCGCGGGCAGGACGGTTGGGAACTCGCCCACACACACGACGAGCTGCCGGTGCGTCCCGTCGACATGGTGCACGGTCACCACTACACGAGCACCTTCCCGACGAGCATCTTCCGTCGGATGCTGATGGTTGCCGGTCACGCGACGGACAGCCACCTCACGATCACCGAGTCGACCGTGACCGTGCGTCGCCCCGGAGCGCCGACCGAGCATCGCCGAATCACGCTCGACGACGTACCGAACCTCCTTGGCCAGCTGAACGTGCCGCTGACCGACGAGGAGTTGGGGCGCCTGATGAGCCGGCTCGCCGAGCTCTGAACCGAGCGCTCGCGAGCCGTCAGGGTCGTGGCGGGACGGGGATACGCATCAGGTCCTCGGCGAGCACGACGTCGCCGTCGAACTCGCTGCGGGCCTCGTCGGCGAAGACCTGTTCGTCGGCGTACCGCCGCGAGAAGTGGGTCAACACCAGTCGTCGCACGCCGGCTTCGTGTGCGAGGCGACCGGCCTGGCGCGCCGTGAGATGCCCGTACTGCTCGGCCATGTCGGCGTCGACGTCGAGGAAGGTCGACTCGCACACCAGCAGGTCGGCGCCCTCGGCGAGTTCCAGTGCACCGGGGCACCAGCGCGTGTCCATCACGAACGCGAACACCTGCCCCCGGCGATGCTCGCTCACCTCCTCCACGGTCACCGTCCGGCCGTCGTGGTCGATCGAACCGCGCTCCTGGAGCTCGCCGATCTCCGGGCCCGTGATGCCCAGCGCATCGAGCCGGTCGACGATCATGTGACGCCGGTCGGGCTCCTCCACCCTGTAGCCGATGGCGTCCACGCGGTGCGACAGTTCCACGGCGCGGATCGTCACGAGATCGTCCTGGTGGATCACGCCCGGAGTCGTCACCGGGCAGGCGTCGACCGGCACGTGTTCCTGGCCGGCGGTGGCGAAACGGAGCCGCTCGAAGTGCGACTGTCCGCTGGCGGGATAGTGCACGGGGACCGGCAGGCTGCCGGCGTCGAGCGACAGTCGCATGATCATGCCGGGCAGGCCGAGGCAGTGGTCGCCGTGGAAGTGCGTGATGCAGATCCGGTCCACCGACGCCGCCGACACCCCGGCCAGGGTGAACTGCCGCTGCGTCCCCTCACCGGGATCGAACAGGATCGCCTCACCGTCCCAACGCAGCAGATAGCCGTTGTGGTTCCGATGCCGGGTGGGGGCCTGGCTCGCCGTGCCCAGCACCACCAGTTCACGCACCGACATCACTCGCGATGGTACGTCGTCCGCCGCGGTTTGGATCCTGCCCACATGGGACACCATGGGGACATGTTCAGAATGCTGCGGACCGTCGCCAACCCGTTCACACGCACGGCGATGATCGCCTTCGCCTGGGCCAACCGCCACACGATCCTGCGCTGGGGCCGCTCGTTCTGGAACGAACTCAGTCGGCCCGGCATGATCGAGCCCGCCCGACTGGCCCTGATCGCCCGGGTGCTGTGGGCGATCACCCGCGACGAACGCCTCGCCAACGCCCGACAGTTGAAGCAGGTGCGTCTCGACGGCGACACCCTCGTGGTCGACTCGACGGCGGGATGGAAGGGCACCGCCCGCCTCGTCGACGAACTCGGCGGGATCCCGGGCATCGCCCAGATCACCGACCCGCGAGGCAACGCCCTCGCCGGCAGCGTCTACGCCACCGCCACGGGCTGAGCCACACGCATCGAGCCCCGGGCGAGAGATCGGTGCCGGCCCCCAGAGAGTCAAGTCTGTGACACCGTCGTGCGCATGCTGGCGCGACCGACTTCCTCCTCATCGACGTCGACGACAGATCGGCCTCAAGAGCAGTCACCACCTGCAGAGGAGTCACCATGCACGCAGAACATCCCACGCCGCTGTGCGGCCCCGTCCCCGACGGACTGATGCGACTCACCGTCGACATGCCACAGGACATGTTCGAAGAACTCCGACTCGCGAGCCTCCGGCGCGGCGTCCCGCTCGACCGGCTGATCATTGCGGCACTCTGTTTCGCGGCGACCGCGCCGTGAACGAGCCCGACGTGACACCTGGGCGTGCACCGTCGGCCGTTGCCGTCGTGGCACGACAATGGCATGATCATGGCATGACTCGGGCACGGATCAGCACCACGGTCGACCGGCAGTTGCTCGACACCGCTCGACGCTCCCGCGCATCGAGCAGCGACGCTGAACTCATCGACGAGGCGTTGGCGGCACTGCTCGCCCGAGATCGCGCCGCCGAGATCGATGCCGCCTACACGGCCGCCTACACCGAGCATCCACTCGACGAGCCCGACGAGTGGGGCGATCTGGCGTCGTTCCGCGAAGCCGCCGGCCGATGACCGATCTGCCTCGTCGCGGTGAGCTCTGGTGGTGCGAGCCACCCGAGATCGGTCGCCGGCCCGTCGTGGTGCTGTCGCGGGATGCGGCCATCCCGAGGCTGCGCCGGGTGCTCGTGGCGCCGTGCACGACCACCATCCGCGGGCTGGCGAGCGAGGTGGTGCTCGAGCCCGGCGACGACCCCGTGCCGCGCGAGACCGCCGTCAATCTCGACTCGGTCGAGTCGGTCTCGGTCGGCCTGCTCGTCGAACGGCTCGGTCGCCTCAGCGACTCCCGCATGCGGGAGGTCTGCGCCGCGCTGGCGGTCGCCACCGACTGCCGATGACGCCTGGGTTCGACGGCGGAATCGACTCGACTCAGGTTCGTCGCCGCTTCGTGGCGGCACGCGCCGCGATGCCGGCGACGATCGTGTCGAGACCGACGGCGAAGGTCGCCCGCAGGCGCGACAGCTCTCTGTTGCGGCTGCGACCGGTACCGGTCGGGACGCCGCTGAGCGCGGCGCCGTGCACGGCATCGACGACGATGAAGGCGGTCGGCTCCACCAGGTCGGCGGGCAGTCCGCTGTCGGCGATCGCCGCGACGAGCGACTCAGTGGAGGGCAGACCACCGGCGGCGATCTCCGGATCGGCCAGGCCGGCGAGCGTCAGGTCCCGATGCTTGGCGACCACCTCCCAGTAGTTCATCGCCCACTGCCGCACGCGGGTGTCCCACGGCGCCGTCGGGTCAGGCGGTGTCATCGTGCCGATCGTGCGGGCGGTCACCAGGGCCAGCAGCTCGCGCTTGCCGGCCACATGGTGGTACACGGCCATCGGGTCGACGCCGAGCTCGGCGCCGAGCTTTCGCATCGACAGCCCGGCCAGACCATCACGCTCGATGATCCGGCAGGCGACGTCAACGATCCGCTCGACGCTCAACGGGGTCGATCTCGGCGACGTTGAAGCACTCATCTCTACATCGTAGAGTAGTGGTTCTACACCGTAGAACGAAGGAGCCCACGATGAACGAACGACCCGAGGACCTGGCCGAGCTCCAGGCCGTGCTCGACCGCAGCTACGAGGAAGCGGGATCGCACCTGCGCGACATCGCCACCCCCGACCGACGCCTCGACGCCGCCCAGCTCGCCGAGCGGCTCACCGGCATGCGGCTGCTCGTGCTCGCCACGTCGACCCGCGACGGCCGCCCGATCAACGGACCCGTCGACGGCATCTTCCACCGCGGACGGTTCCACTTCGGATCGTCACCGCAGTCACTGCGGTTCCGGCACCTGCGCGAACGCCCGGCTGTGAGCGCCACCCACCTCCCCGACGAGTCCTTCGCCGTCACCGTCCACGGCGACGCCGAGCTGATCGACGTCCACGCCCCCGAACACGCCGAATTCGAGCGAACACTGCTCGACATCTACGTCCCCCGCTACGGCGAGCAGTGGGCCGAGATGCTCGACGGTGGCGCCTGGTACGCACGGATCCACCCTCGCCGGATGTTCACCTTCTGGATGCCCGAGATCTGATCCGGGATCGACGCCCCGGGGCCGCAGCGCATGTCCTCAATCGCCGCCGGAGCCCTCCGTCGCGAACGACACGAACACGCTCGTGCCGTCGGTGTCGACGCCGGTCATCCGCAGACCGACGGCCTCCATCTCCTCGGCCGGGTAGTCGGTGCGCCACAGCAACTCCCCGTCCGCTGTCGCACGGACCTGCAGGTTGGACCACAGCGTGTACAGCCGGTCATCGACCGCGTAGAACGGCCACAATCCCTCACGGTACGGATCACCCTCGTACGACCACCGCACATCGCCGGTCTCGACCTCGTAGGCCACCAACCGGGAGGCCAACTGGGCGCCCCGTTCGACGGCGAACACGGCGCCGTCGTCGATCGCCCAGACGTTGTCGTAACTCCAGACCCCCGGCTGCGACCACAGGGTGCCATCGGTGGAGATCGCCCGGACCCCGTCGTCCTGCCCACCGATGATGGTGATGTCGCCCACCTCCACGCGCGCCGGCTGGCCGGTGTATGGCTGGCCCTCCACCGTGCCTCGTGCCGGAGGTGGCGGCGGCGCATCCTCGATCGGCTCGCCGGTCGCCGCATCGAGTGCGATCACCTTCGACGGAGCGCCCAGGTTGTAGGCAGCGACGTAGACGACACCGTCGGTGACCGGGAGCAGACTCCAATAGCCGCTCTCCTCGCTGCACCACACCCACTCGACGCCGCCACCGTCGAACTCGTACGCCACGACCTGCGGTGTCGAGCCCTCGGTGCACATGGAACTCGGCAACGGTTCGGCCACGACTCCATCGTCGGTACTCGATTCACCGCACGCCGACACCACCGCAGCGAACGCGAGGGACACGACCGGGAGCCAGTGACGGCCGATCCGACTTCCACCACCACCGGCATCCATCGCGCCTCCCGAGGTCACAGCGCCTCCACTCCGAGCGAACCACCCGGCCCGTCCGCCGTCAACCGGTCGGAGGTCCCATCGTGAGCACGACCTCGGGCGATGGCGAGAGAAGGCTTGCTCCGGGGGTTCAGTTCCGCGACGATCGAGAATGCTCCTGTCCAGAGCGACGAACGACCGGAGGAACCGAATGACCACACTCGACGCCAGGCCCAGCGCACCGGCATCTCGGCTGAAGGGATGGGATTCACTCGAGTTCTACGTCGGCAACGCCCGCGCCACGGCCGGCTTCCTGACCGCCGCCTTCGGGTTCGAGGTCACGGCGTACGCCGGCCCCGAGACCGGTCGCGACGACATCGCCTCGTACCTGCTCGAACAGGGTGACATCCGCTTCGTCGTCACGGCGGGCCTCACCCCCGACTCCCCGATCTGGTCGCACGTGCGCGAGCACGGCGACGGCGCGCAGGACCTCGCGTTCGTCGTCGACGACGCGACGGCGACCTACGAGGCGGCCATCGCCCGCGGCGCCCGGTCGGTGCGCGAACCCTACGAACTCACCGACGAGCACGGCACCCTGCGCCTCGCGGCGATCGGGACGTACGGCGAGACGAAGCACACCTTCGTCGACCGCAGCGACTACACCGGCCACTACTGCCCCGGCTACGTCACCACCGGCCTCCCGCCGCGCCCCGCCGGCGAACCGGTGGGCCTCGAACGCATCGACCACGTCGTCGGCAACGTCGAGGCGGGCAAGCTCGACGAGTGGGTCGCGTTCTACGAGGACGTGATGGGATTCCGCCAGCTCCGCCACTTCGACGAGCACCAGATCGCCACCGAGTACAGCGCGCTGCGCTCGACGGTGATGACGAACGACGCCGGCGTCACCATGCCGCTCAACGAGCCGGCCGAAGGCCTCAAGCGCAGCCAGATCCAGGAGTACCTCGACACCTACCGCGGCCCCGGCGTCCAACACATCGCCCTCGGCACCTCCGACATCGTGCAGGCCATCGCCGCGCTGCGGTCACGCGGCGTGCGCTTCCTCGAGGCCAACGCCGAGTACTTCCACGACGTGCGCAATCGGCTGGGCTTCCTCGACGTGCCGTGGGACGCGGTCGAGCAGCTCGGCATCCTCGTCGACCACGAGAGCGACGGCTACCTCCTCCAACTCTTCACCGAGCCGATCACCGACCGGCCGACGGTGTTCATCGAGATCATCCAGCGCGGCGGCGCGACCGGGTTCGGCGAGGGCAACTTCAAGGCGCTGTTCGAGTCGATCGAGCACGAGCAGGAGCGCCGGGGCAACCTGTGACGGAGCCCGACTGCTGGGTCGACATCGAACCGGGCTCACCATTCCCGCTGCACAACCTGCCGCTCGGCGTGGCGAGGCGCCACGACGGGACGGTGGGTGCGTTCGTGGCGATCGGCGATCAGGCGCTCGACCTCGCAGAGGCGGTCGGTACCGGATTCCTCGACGACTCACCCGCGGAGTACGGGCTGCTCGACGCCAATGCCACGCTCAACGGGTTCGCCGCCGCAGGCCGAGCGGCGCACACGGCACTGCGCCAGCGCCTGCTCGAACTGTTCACCGAGCGCCGCCACGCCGTCCAGCTGTCACCGTGCCTCGTGTCGCTCGACGAACTCGAGATGCTGCTCCCCGTCGCCGTGGGGGACTACGTCGACTTCTACTCGTCGCTCCACCACGCGACGAACCTCGGCCGGATCTTCCGCCCCGACGGCGAGGCGCTGCTGCCCAACTGGCGTCACCTTCCCGTCGGCTACCACGGCCGCTCGGGCACCGTCGTCGCCGACGGCACCGACGTGTACCGGCCCAACGGTCTGCGGCTCGGCGACGGCGCGCCGACGTTCGGGCCGACCGAACGGCTCGACATCGAACTCGAGGTCGGCTTCGTCGTCGGCGCGCCATCCGAGCGGGGCCGTCCCGTCGCCGCCGACGATGCCGAGACGCACCTGTTCGGGTTGTGCCTCGTCAACGACTGGTCGGCTCGTGACATCCAGTCGTTCGAGTACCAGCCACTCGGTCCGTTCCTCGGCAAGAGCTTCGCCACGTCGATGTCGCCGTGGATCGTGTCGCTCGACGCGCTCGAGCCGTTCCGCACCGAGCCGCCGACCCAGGATCCGCCAGTGGCTCGCTACCTCCGCACGACCGGCCCGACGGCCTTCGACCTCCACCTCGAGGTGCTCCTGCAGTCGGCAGCCATGCGGGCTGCCGGCACGGAAGCGGTGGTGATCAGCAGAACGTCGTTCGCCGACGTGTACTGGACGGCAGCGCAGCAACTGGCCCACATGACCGTCAACGGAGCGAGCGTCCGGCCCGGGGACCTGTTCGCGTCGGGCACGGTCTCCGGTCCCGACCGGGGCTCGGAGGGCAGCCTCATCGAGATGTCGTGGAACGGTGAGCGGCCGATCGAACTCCCCGACGGCACGACACGCTCCTTCCTCGACGACGGCGACCGCGTCACGCTGCGCGGGTGGGCCGGTTCCGACCCAGCCGGCCGGATCGGGCTCGGGTCGGTGACGGGAACGATCGTGCCGGGTATCGCCACGACGAGAGGAGAGCACTGATGCCGTACTACCGATCGGTCGGAGACGTGCCGGCCAAGCGCCACACCCACCACCTCGACGAGTCGGGCCACCGCTTCGCCGAGGAGCTGATGGGCCAGGAGGGCTTCTCGTCGAACTCCTCGCTGCTGTACCACCGCCACTCACCGTCGGCGCTGACCGCGATCGAACCGGTCGCCGACCTGAACGCCGACGCGGCGACACCCGACGTGCCCCTCACGCCACGGCACCTGCGCACGACGGCGCTGCCGGTGAACCGAGACGCCGATCTCGTCACCGGCCGCACGGTGCTGCTCGTGAACGACGACGTCGAGATCGCCTGGGTCGAGGCGCACACCGACAGCGGGCTGTACCGCAACGCCGTCGGCGACGAGCTGGTCTACGTGCAAGCCGGCAGTGGTCGTCTCGAGTCGGTGTTCGGCGTCCTCGACGTGGGCCCCGGCGACTACGTGGTCGTTCCCGCGTCGACGACGCACCGCTGGGTGGTGACCGGCGACGAGCCGCTCGCGACGCTGGTCGTCGCCACCCGCGGCCACGTCGCGACGCCCGCGAAGTACCTCTCCCGCTACGGCCAGTTCCTCGAGCACGCGCCGTACTGCGAGCGTGACCTGCGGTCACCGACCGAGCTGATCACCGACGGGGGCCCGCAGGCCGACGTCCCCGTCCTCGTGCGCAACCGGGCGGGTTGGTCACGTCACGTCCACCGGCACCACCCCTTCGACGTCGTCGGCTGGGACGGCTGCGTGTACCCGTACGCGTTCAACATCGCCGACTTCGAGCCGATCGTCGGCCGGCTGCACCAGCCGCCACCCGTGCACCAGACGTTCGAGCTGCCCGGCGCCGTCGTGTGCTCGTTCGTGCCGCGGTTGTTCGACTTCCATCCCGACGCCGTCAAGGTCCCGTACCACCACGCGAACACCGACTCCGACGAGGTCCTCTTCTACTCCGCCGGCAACTTCATGAGCCGCGCCGGCTCGGGCATCGGCGTCGGTTCGATCTCGTACCACCCGGCCGGCTTCGTCCACGGGCCGCAGCCCGGCAGCGTCGAGGCCAGCCTCGATCAGGCGGCCACCGAGGAGGTGGCGGTGATGATCGACACGTTCGCTCCGCTCCGGGTGAGCGACGCCGCCCGCGCCGTCTCCGACGACGGCTATCCGTTCACCTGGGCCCGCTGACCTTCGAGCAGGGCGGCGATCGACTCGTCGGTCGCGGTGGCGTAGAACTCGCCGACCACGTCGAGGACATGCTGGAGCGAGCGGCCCTCGAACAGCACCGGTTGGTAGTGGTGGATGTCGTAGCCGATGGTGCCCATCTCGACGATGTCGATCGGTCGGATGTCGGCGTGATCGGCGAACCAGCCGAGTTCACCCGGTGAGCTGAGCAGACCGGCGCCGTAGGCCTTGGTCTCGGTGCCCTCGCGGACGACGCCGAACTCCACGGTGAACCAGAACACGTCGGCGATCAGTTGACGGGAACATCTCCTCGGTCAGGCGTCCGTGGACGCTCCCGGCGAGGCGGTGCAGCTCGGCGATCTCGGGGCACGCGAGACAGTTGCCGTGGCCCATCACCTCGTGGATCACGTCGGGTTCGGGCGTGTAGAGCGGGGCGCCCTCCCAGCGCAGGTACTGGGTCGAGGGGAAGGTCCGGTGTTCGAGCGCCCGGAAGAACTCGGCGGCCGAGACGATGCCGGACACGGCGCGATAGCCGAAGCCGGTGATCGGGCGCAGCGTGGCGTCGACGTCGGCGAGCTGCGGCACGCGGTCCGCCGGGAGGGCGAGGCGGTCGCGGGCAGCCACCACACCGGCGGCGGCGTGGCGCTCCCACACGGGTCGGAGCGTTCGGGCGACGGTCGACCACACCTCGTGCTCGACGTCGGTGTAGTCGATGGTCCGCGGCGGCGCATCGACACCGCCCGCGACCGAGGAGATCTCCTCCCGGCGGGCCCAATAGGCGGCCGGCGCCTGCTCGGCCGTCGAGTCCCCGTTCGAGGCGGTCGCGGTCGGTTCCGGTGGGAGCGACATGGTTGATGATTGCCCAATCGGGCCACGGCCTACTCGCGCCCCGAGGTCCGAGATGCCGCACCGACCGGACGCAGTGCGATTCTGTGCGGAGTCACTCCCGGATTCCGGGACGTATTCCGCAAAAGTACTCGAGTACAGGTCAGCGGACGGCGAGCGCCTCGTCGTCGGCGGCGAGGAGTTCGCGCACGAGCGGCGCGACCTCACTGCCGTAGCGCTCGATGCTGCCCATCATCAGTTCGTGGGGCAGCGTGCCGGCGGAGTACTTCATGTCGAAGCGCACCACACCGAGCGTGTCGACGGTCGACGCGATCTTGCGTGCCACCGTGGCGGGCGACCCGACGTAGAGCGCTCCGTCGGGTCCCGCCGCCTGCTCGAACTCCGACCGGCTCGCGGGCGGCCAGCCACGCTCGGCGCCGATGCGGTCGCGCATCGGCTTCCAGTGCGGCCACAGCTCGGCGAGCGCCTGCTCGTCGGTGTCGGCGACGTGGCCGGGCGAGTGCACGCCGACCGGGAGTGGGGCGTGGCCGAGCTGGTCGAGTGCCCGGTGGTAGAGGTCGACCAACGGCCGGAACCGTGCCGGCTCGCCGCCGATGATGGCGAGCATCAGTGGCAGCCCGTGCCGTGCGGCCCGCACGACCGACTCGGGACTGCCGCCCACGCCGACCCACGTGGTGAGCGACCCCCGCTCGGTGCGGGGGTACACCTGCAGCCCGTCGATCGGACGGCGAGTGGTGCCGCTCCACGTGACGGGCTGCTCGTCGAGCAGCTGGACGAAGAGGTCGAGCTTCTCCTCGAACAGCGTCTGGTACTGGTCGAGGTCGTAGCCGAACAGCGGGAACGACTCGGTGAACGAGCCACGCCCGAGGATGACCTCGGCCCGGCCGCCGGACAGGGCGTCGAGCGTTGCGAAGCGCTGGTAGACCCGCACGGGATCGTCGGAGCTGAGCACCGTGACGGCGGATCCCAGGCGGATCTGCTCCGTTCGGCCGGCGATGCCGGCGAGCACCGTCTCCGGTGACGACACGGCGAAGTCGTCGCGGTGGTGCTCGCCGACGCCGAAGAAGGACAGACCGAGCCGATCGGCCAGGACGGCCTCGTCGACGATGTGACGGATCACCTGGGCCTCGCTCAGCCGCCGGCCGTCGGCGTCGACGGTGACGTCACCGAACGTGTCCAGTCCCAGTTCCACGTGCCGTGTCATTCCCTGTTCCTCCACTCGTGCCACATCGCATACATCCTTGCGATCACAACTTTCACCAACCGATGGGTGGGAGTTCGTATTCCACACGCGACGGTGGCCCGACGCGGAGGGACCGCCGATCCGCGATGCTGTGCACCATGAGTGCGCCCGACGCCACGCCGACCGAACGTCTCGTCAGGCTGGTCGGCGTGTACGACGCCGACGGCACGCCATGGGGCGAGGTGGCGTACTGGGTCGGCGCCCGGCTCGGCCGTCGGCACTGCTCGCTGTGCGAGATCACCCACAGCTCGATCCGACAGCGACCCGAGTGGGTGGCATCTCGCGAGCGACTCCCCGCCACGTTCGAGACGTACCACCGCAACGACCAGCCCGACCTCGTGCGCGAAGCCGCCGGCGGACTCGCGCCCGTGGTCGTGGCCGTGACCGATGCCGACCGCCACGTGTTGCTGCTGACACCGGAGGCCCTCGACGCCTGCGAGGGCTCGATCGAACTGCTGCTCGCCGCGATCGAGGACTCGCTCGACCGCCTCGGGCTCGCCGAGTGAACGCCCGGCGTCCGACGCTCGGGCGCGCGCTCATGGCGGCGAGTACCGTTCGGCGATGATCCCCGCCGTTGCCACCGTCGACCGCCCGCGATGAGGACCATCGGGAACATCCTGTGGCTGATCCTCGGCGGGCTGCTGATGGCGATCGGCTGGCTGTTCTGGGCGGCGCTCCTCGCGATCACGATCATCGGGCTCCCGTTCGCCCGCCAGTGCCTGAAGCTCGCCCGATTCTCGCTGTGGCCGTTCGGGCGGACCGCGGTCGACGATCCCTCCGCCAGCCACCTCGGCATCGTCGGCGCGATCCTCTGGATCATCCCCGGCATCATCATGGCGATCGGTTACGTGCTCTCGGGCGCGCTGCTCTGCCTGACGATCATCGGCATCCCCTTCGGGATCCAGTCGTTCAAACTGGCCGGCCTCGCCCTCGCCCCCTTCGGCAAGAAGATCGTCCGCCTCGACGACCTCCCCGGCTACGTCCCCCACCGGCGCCCACCGCCTGACGCTCTGACGGGGAGGACCGCCCGACCGTGATCGCCATCGCTACGGTGGGCACGTGGAACCGCTCGTCGAGCGCCTGATCGATCACTACCGGCTCCAGCCGCTGCCCGTGGAGGGCACGCTGTTCGCGAGCACGTACCGGTCCACGGCGAACACGCCCGACGGGGGCCCGGTCGGCACGGCGATGATCGGCATGTACGCCCACGACCCGCTGTCGAGGTCGCTGTTCCACCGGCTGCCGAGCGACGAGATCTGGCACTTCTACGGGGGCGACGCGATCCGCCTGGTCCTCCTGCACCCCGACGGCACCTCGAGCGACATCTGGCTCGGCCCCGACCTCGCCGCCGGCCACCTCGTGCAGTACGTCATCCCCGCCGGCACGTGGCAGGCCGGCGAACTCCATCCCGACGGCACCTACGGGCTGTTCGGCTGCACGATGGCGCCCGGCTTCACCGGCGCCGGATTCGTCGCCGCCACCCGCACCGAACTGCTCGCCAGCCACCCCGACCGGGCCATCGACATCGAACGACTCACCGTCGCCGACGGTCACGCCACCACCATGCCCGACGGCTTCGCCACCTGACGGCGCACGCACTCCGGTGCGACGGGAGCGCGAGCGGACGCGCGACCGGCCGCAGGTTCGCCTCCTGACGAGCGTGCCGCATGCCGTTCTTTGCGGAATAGGTCGCGACGTCCGAGACCTACTCCGCACGGAATCCTCGGCGGCGCGAGAAGAGGCGGCGCCGAGCGGTCGCCGCCTCCTCACGGGCATGCCACGTCAAGTCTCGGCGGAATAGGTCGCAACGTTTGAGACCAGTTCCGCAGAGAACCGTCGGCGGCGCGAACGGCGCTGGAGCGGTCGGCGGGGTGTCGCCGTCGAACTCGCCGGGGGGTGCGGGGACCGTGGCGGATCTACATCGACTCGACCTGGGGGAGGATCTCCTCCTTCAGGACCTTGAGATCGTCGAGCGTCTTCGACACCGGCACGTCGGTGAACGGCGGCCAGATGAGCGGCATCGTCAGGCCCGCCTCCTTGAGCCGCTTCAAGTTGTCGGTGATCTGGGTCTTGGTGCCGATCAGGACGTTGCTGGCCTTGCCGAGGTCGGACTGATCGCTCGCCTCGTCGGTGATGACGAACCAGTACATGCTGCACAGCTCCAGGCCGTCCATCGCGTCCGGCTTGCCGAGCTCCTCGAGCTCCTGCTGGATCGGGCCGCGCCATTCCGACAGCTCCGTCGGCGTGTCCTGGATGCCGATCCAGCCCGACAGGTTGTACTTGGCGATGCGGTTCGCCGAGCGCTTCGGATCCTTGAGCCCGCTGAAGTAGATCGGCGGGTGCGGCTTCTGCAGCGGCTTGGCACCGAAACCGCAGCGGTCGAAGTCGGCGAACTCGCCGTGGTACTCGAAGAGATCGTTCGTCCAGATCCCCTGCATGATCTCGATCGTCTCGCGCACGTGGGTGTGGCGCTTCGGGAAGATGTGCGACGCGCTCGCGGCAGCGAACTCCTCGGGCATCCAGCCCGCCCCGACACCGACGTTGACTCGTCCGTTCGAGAGGTGGTCGACGGTGGCGATCTCCGCCGCCAACACACCCGGCGCGCGGTAGGGCGTGTCGGTGATGCTCATGCCGATCCGGCACTTCGAGGTGATCGCGGCGAGCCACGGGATCAGCGGCCAGCCCTGGTACCACTCGCCGCGCGCCGACACCGGCAGCGCCTTCGGGAACGCCTCCATCATGCCGAACGAGTACTGGAGTTCTTCGCGATCGGAGGCCTCGGGAACCACGATCCGGTCGAGCGTCCAGATCGAGTCGAAGTCCAGATCCTCGGCGAGCTGGGACAGATCACGCAGTTCCTGGACGGTGACCTTGTCGCGGAAGTTGGGCAGGTACAGAGCAAGCTTCATGTGAGACGTTCCCCTTCTCGTCGTCTGGTCGCCTTACCGTAGGGATCCGATTTTCGAGCGTGGAACAACACCGCGTCAACCCCCCATCAACCCGTGACCCTCGACCCGTGACCGTCGACCAACCGGTCGTCCGCCTGCCGGTCAGGGTTCGACGATGGGGAAGCCGCCCAGGAAGACGTCGAGGTGTCCGATGATCGTGCGCAGGGCTTCGGCGTCGCCGTCGATGGCGAGATCGCCCGAGTCGATCGCGTCGTCGAGCGTGCGCTCCCCTGCCACCACCGTCGCCAGCACCTCGCGGGTGGCGGTGACGGTCGCATCGGCGTCGTCGACCTGCTTGTCGATGCGGTAGCGCAGCGCCCGGTGCGACAGCCCGACGAACCACTTCTCGTCGAGGTCGCTCACCACGAGGTTGATCGCCAGGTCGACGCCGCCGAGTTCGTCGGCGTTCAACCGCATCGCCACGGTCGCCAGCAACTGGTCGATGGGCAGCGCCCGCAGGAGCCCACGGTTGGCGGCGGGGTTGCGCGGCGGGTGCCCGTGGCGGAGCTCCTGGGCGCCCATCAGATAGGCGTTGCGGAACGTCGCCGACTCGCTCTGGTAGCCGAGCTGCTCGTAGGCGTCGGCGAGCAGTGAGCGCGCCGCGGTGTTCGTCGCGTCGGCGAACACGAGGTGGTTCACCAGCTCGGCGACCCAGCGGTAGTCGCCGCGGTCGTACGCCGCCTGCGCCGAGGCGAGCAGCGCGTCGGCGCCACCGGCGAGTTCGACGTAGCGCGTCCCCGCCTCGACCGGCGGGTGCGGGTTCAGGTGGCACGGGTTGCCGTCGTACCAGCTGAGGTAGCGCTGGTACACGGCCTTGACGTTGTGCACCATCGAGCCGTAGTAGCCGACGGTGTGGCTCTCCTCGTAGTGGTCGGCGGGCGGGGTGAGCATCTCGGCGATCTCGGTGGGGACGTGCCCGTGGTTGGCGAGACGCAGCGTCTGGTCGTGGATCCAGCGGTACAGGTCACGCTGGCGGGCGAGGAACTCGCGCACGTTGTCGTTGCCCCAGCGGGGCCAGTGGTGCGACGCGAACATCAGGTCGGTGTCGTCGGCGAACAGTTCGATGGCGTCGTCGATGTAGGTGCTCCACGACAGCGAGTCGCGCACCTGGGCACCGCGGATCGGGATGAGGTTGTGCATGTTGTGCGAGCAGTTCTCGGCCATGCACAGCCAGCCATGGTCGGGGAAGAAGAAGTTCATCTCCGCGGGCGCCTCGGTCTCGGGCGTCATCTGGAACACGATGCGCACGCCGTCGACGACGAGCTCCTCACCGGTACGGGTGATGTCGACCGTCGGCACGACGAGGCCCGGCACACCGAGCGGCACGCACTTGCCGAGCCCCGAGTCGACGTGACCCCGCGGGCCGGGCGGCAGCAGTGGGCCGAACTGGTAGAGCGCGCGGCGGTTCATCGCCATGCCGGCGAGCAGGTTCTCGGCGACGGCCTCGCGCAGGAAGTGTTCGGGGGCGATGACCTGGCACCGGCCGGCGTCGACGTCGTCCTGACTGGTGACGCCGAGCACGCCGCCGAAGTGGTCGAGGTGGCTGTGGGTGTAGATCACCGCGGTGACCGGCCGCTCGCCGAGGTGCCGGTTGGCGAGCTCGAGGCACGCCTCGGCGGTGGCGGTGTTGGTGAGGGGGTCGACGATCACCCAGCCCTCGCGCCCCTCGATGAAGGTGATGTTGCTGATGTCGTAGCCCCGCGCCTGCCAGCACCCGGGCGCGACCTCGAACAGGCCGTGGATCACGTTGAGCTGCGCCTGGCGCCACAGGCTCGCGTGCACCGTGTCGGGATTCGGGATCCCCTGCTGGATGAACGACCACCGGTTGATGTCCCACGCGGGCCACGCCGGGCCCTCGATGACACCCGTGTCGTGCTGCGCGATCAGGCCGCGCTGGGCGCGGTCGAAGTCGGCGGGGTCGAACGGCGGGATCGGTCGGGTGGTGACGGCACGGGTGTGCTCGGTGGCGTCGTTCGGCAGGGTGCGGGGCAGATGCGCGTCGGTCACGGTCGTCAACTCTGGCAGATGAAGTCCACACCCCGTGACCGGAGTCAGCTCCCGTCTTCGAGGGCGAGCCGGTCGCGCAACTCCCGCTTGAGGACCTTGCCGTAGTTGTTGGTGGGCAGTTCGTCGACGAACCGGTAGTCCTTCGGTCGCTTGAACCGGGCGATGGTGTCGAGGCAGGTCCGGTCGAGGTCGTCGACGGTCGGGGGCGCATCGCCGTCGGCCACGACGAAGGCCACCACGGCCTCGCCCCACTCCGGGTCGGGCCGCCCGACGACGGACACCGCCCGCACGCCCGGGTGACGCAGCAGCGCTTCCTCGACCTCGCGCGGGTAGATGTTCATCCCACCGCTGATGATGAGGTCCTTCGAGCGGTCTCGCAGCGTGAGGTAGCCCTCGTCGTCGAAGCTGCCCACGTCACCGGTGTGGAGCCAGCCACCCCGCAGTGTCTCGGCGGTCGCGTCGGGCTGGTTCCAGTAGCCGGCCATGACCACGTCACCCCGCACGACCACCTCGCCGATCTCGCCGACCGGGAGCTCGTTGTCGTCGTCGCCGACGACGCGGACCTCGACGTCGGTGCGCGGGAAGCCGACGCTCTGCAGGCGGTCACGCCAGCGGGGATCGTCGCGGTCGGCGTGGTCCGCCTTCGAGAGCGCGGTGATCGTCATCGGCGTCTCACCCTGCCCGTAGATCTGGGCGAGGCGTGGGCCGAACACGTCGAGCGCCGCCTCGAGGTCGGCCAGATACATCGGCGCGCCGCCGTAGATGATCGTCTTGAGATTGGTCAGGTCGGCGGCGACGATGTCAGGGTCGCCCGCCAGCCGCTTCACCATGACGGGCGCGGCGAAGAACGACATGCCGGGCCAACGCCGGATGAGCGCAGCGATCTCGGCGGGATCGGCACCGCCCGACTCGGGGATGACGCTGACCGCTCCCCGGGCGATGTGGGGAAGGCCGTACAGGCCCGAGCCGTGGGAGATCGGCGCTGCGTGGAGGATGGAGTCGTCGGGCCCCACCCAATCGATGTCGGCGAAGTAGCTGAGCGACATCATCAGCAGGTTGCGGTGGGTGAGCGTCGCGCCCTTCGGCCGGCCGGTGGTGCCGCTCGTGTAGAAGAGCCAGGCCGGATCGTCGGGCCGGCGGTCGACGAGCGGCATCGGTGCCGTGGTGACGAGCCGATCCCATCGTTCACCCGGTGCCACGACCACTGCCCGCAACGACGCAACCGAGCCCACCAGCGACTCGACGTCGTCGGCATGGTCGGCGTCGGTCACCACGACCGCCGCCCCGCTGTGGTCGAGGATGTACGCGACCTCGTCCCGGTGGAGGCGGGCGTTGACAGGCACCGCCACGAGCCCGGCGTGCCAGATGCCGAACAGGGCCTCGAGGTACTCGGGTCGGTTGCGCATGACGATGGCAACCCGGTCGCCTGGCGACAGCCCGAACGTGCCGCGCAGACCGGCAGCCACCGCGGCGGTCCGGGCTGCGAACGTCGCCCAGTCGGCGTGGATGCGCTCGCCCTCGGCCAGCGCCGGGGCACCGCCGCGCCGGCGTCCGTGGCGCTCCACCCACACCGCGAGGTTCAACGCACCCTCCGGACGACCGGGATGAAGCCGCCGACCTCCAGGCCACTTCGCTGCCCCAGCACGGGCTCAGAATAGTCCGACCGATCGGCAGCGACGAGAGTGACGACAGCCACGGCGTACCATCGGATCGACTCCCATGTTGACGGCCACCGAACGACCGAGATGAGGCTCGCCGAGAGTGAGGCACGGGCCCGACTGGCGGCACACGACCACGCGATCCTGTGCACGTTGCACGCCGAGCGGGGCGTCGACGCCGTCCCGGTCGTGTTCGCCGTGGACGACGACGGCTACCTGGGCGTGCCCGTCGACCTGGTGAAGCCGAAGACCTCGTTGCGGCTCCAGCGGGAACGGAACCTGGAGGCCGATCCCCGGGCCACGCTGCTGATCGAGCACTGGGACCGCGACGACTGGTCGCAGCTGTGGTGGGTCCGAGCCGAGCTGCGCCGGCAGGGCGACGAGACCGACAGCGACGCGACCGGCAGAGACGGCGCCGACAGGGAGGCCGCGCTGGCCGCTGCGCTCGCCCGGCGGTACCCGCAGTACCGCGATCAGCCCTTCGTCCGGGTGCTCGTGTTCAGGATCGTCGGTGTGACCGGTTGGGCGGCCGCCGGCTGAGGCGCCGATGCGGGAACTTTGCGGAATGGGTTCCGCCCCTCGGGACCTATTCCGCACGGAACCGCGCGGGGATCGTGATCTCGCACCGGACGTTCAGGTCGCGAGCGTGAAGACCGCCGCGAAGTGCAGGCCCGCCGCGACGATCGTGAAGGCGTGCCACACCTCGTGGTACGAGAAGGTCGCCGGTCGCAGCCTCGGCCACTGGCGGCCGAACCCCACGGCACCGACGGTGTAGACGGCCCCGCCGGCGAACAGCAGGAGGAGCGGAACCAGGCCGCCCCGATGCCACACGGCCGGGGCGAGCGCGAGCCCCACCCAGCCGAGTCCGATGTACAAGATCGCCCCGATGCGGTGGGCACGGTCGAAGTACACGAGCTTCAACATCGCCCCGGCGATCGCGACGAGCCAGATGGCGACCAACATGGCGATCGCCGGGCCCGTGCTCAGACTGGTCAGGGTGACCGCCGTGCTGGTGCCGGCGATGGCCGCGAAGATCGCCGCGTGGTCGCCACGTCGCCATGCCGAGCGGGCTCGGAGCGTGTGCACCCAGCGGTGGTACGTCGTCGAGGCGGCGAACATGGTGCACAGCCCGACGCCGTAGACGATCACGGCGGCCCGAGCGCGAGCGCCGTCCGACACGATGGCGAGGGCGACCAGCAGCGGCACGGCCGACACGAGCGCGATCAGATGCAGACCGCCTCGCCACGTCGGTCGCCCGGGCGACCCCAGCGGGACATCGAGCGCCGGACGGGTCAGCGCGACGGATCGGGGCAGGGAATTCGGACGGACGGACATGTGGACTCCTCGAACAGTTCGATCGGGTCGAGGCGTCGAGCACGCACGAGGCGACCCGTCCCAATGGAGCAATGCTACCGCGGGTCGGCGGTCTCGAGCCGGCGCCGAGACCCCAGCGCCGAGACGATGGCGCCGAGACGATGGATCGTGTCGCCGATCAGCCCCGGTCGTGCGACAGGGCATCGACCGCGACCGTGATCGCGAGGATCAGCGGTGTGATCGTCGGGTCGTAGATCTCGACGCCGTAGGTGTCGCGCACGCGGAACCACTTCTTCGAGATCTTGGCGACGGTGTCGCCGTCGCGTTCGATCTCGTACTCGTGGTCGACGATGTTGCCGTGCACCTTCAGGTCGTCGCCGTGCTCGACCTCCACGTGGAAGCGGTCGCGGATGCCGACGAGCGCCTTCTTCACCTTCGCCTGAGTGCCGTTCGTCTCGATCGTGATGGCGTCGCGGATCGACAGCATCTTCTCGCGGATCACCGCGACGTCGTTGCCGTCACGATCCTCGAGCTTCCAGGTGTCGCGGAGCCGAGCGACCTTGCCGTCGACCTTGAACACCCGATCTCCGGAATCGTTCTCGATCCAGTAGTCGTCGCCGATCGAGATCAGGTCCTCGCGCATCCTGAACTGCACGTGCTGTTCTCCGCGGTTCCTCAACAAGCCCATGTGACCTCCCGTCGTCTCGACCCCCAGCGTAGGCCGCACACGACAGCGCCGACGTCACGCGCACGGCGCCGACCTGGGTCATGATGAGCCGATGGAGTTCTCGACGATCATCGAACCGTTCCGGGTCCATTCGGTCGCACCCCTCGTGATGACGACTCCGCAACAGCGACGGGCGGCGCTCGACGAGGCCGGCAACAACCTCTTCTCGTTGCACTCCGACGACGTGCTCATCGATCTGCTCACCGACTCCGGCACGGGGGCGATGTCGCGCGAGCAGTGGGCGGCGATCCAACGCGGCGACGAGAGCTACGCCGGGTCACCCTCGTGGTTCCGCTTCCTCGAGAGCGTGCAGGACCTGTTCCCGTTCGAGCACGTGATCCCCACCCACCAGGGCCGGGCGGCGGAGAAGATCCTGTTCACGGCGATCGGCGGTGCGGGAAAGATCGTGCCGAACAACACCCACTTCGACACGACCCGGGCCAACGTGGAGTACACGGGAGCCACCGCGGTCGACCTGGTGATCGCCGAGGGCCGCGACCCGTCGTCGCTGCACCCGTTCAAGGGGAACATGGACCTCGACGCGCTCGAAGCGCTCCTGGGAGCGCACGGACCCGGTGTCATCCCCGTCGTGTTCGTCACGATCACCAACAACTCCGGCGGCGGGCAACCGGTCTCGCTCGAGAACCTTCGCGGGGTACGTGCACTGTGCGACGAGTACGGGGTCCCGCTGTTCCTCGATGCCTGCCGGTTCGCCGAGAACGCGTGGTTCATCCGTGAGCGCGAGCCGGGCCACGGCGACCGCGAGGTACGCGACATCGTGCGCGAGATCGCGTCGCTCGCCGACGGGATGACGATGAGCGCCAAGAAGGACCCGCTGGGCAACATCGGGGGCTGGCTGGCGATGAACGACGACGCCCTCGCCGACGAGTGCCGCACCCTGCTGGTGCTGACCGAGGGCTTCCCCACCTACGGCGGTCTGGCCGGTCGTGATCTCGACGCGCTCGCCCAGGGCTTGCGCGAGTCGGTCGATCACGACTACCTGCGCTACCGGATCCGCTCGACCGCCTACCTCGGCGAGGC
The DNA here is from genome assembly GCA_963829585.1 of Ilumatobacteraceae bacterium. Lineage (GTDB taxonomy): Bacteria > Actinomycetota > Acidimicrobiia > Acidimicrobiales > Ilumatobacteraceae > Sva-07. The sequence goes on from CAWHJD010000001.1 coordinate 21,878, forward strand.
GCTCGCCGACGCCGGAGTGCCGGTGGTGCAACCGATCGGCGGCCATGCCGTCTATCTCGACGCCGGACGGCTGCTCGCGCACATCGACCCGCTGGCCTACCCGGGGCAGGCATTGGCGATCGCGCTCTACGAGACCGGCGGCGTACGCGGTTGCGAGATCGGCTCGGTGATGTTCGGCCTGCAGCCCGACGGCAGCGAGCAGCCCGCTGCGCTGGAGCTGGTGCGTCTCGCGATCCCGCGCCGCACCTACACCCAGAGCCACATCGACTACGTGATCGAGGTCTGCCTGTCGGTGGCGGAGAACGCCGACCGACTCGCGGGCTACCGGATCACCAGCCCACCGCGCCCGCTGCGCCACTTCACGGCCACCTTCGCACCACTCGCCTGATCGCCGGTCGCCCGACGATGCCGGTGCGCCGACCCGGGCCGGGTTGGCCTACGATCCGTCAATGGCCACCTACTCATGCCCCACCTGTGGAATGTCCGTCAACGCAACCTGCGGCGAGTGCGACGCTCCACTGGTGAACGACACGATCCAGCGCGACGACGGTTCCTCGGTGCAGGTCTCCAAGTGCCCGAACGGGCACGGCAAGATCAAGTCACCGATGTGTTGCGGGGCCGACATGGCCTGCTCGATCGCCTGAACTCCCGACGTCATCAGTGCACGCTGCGATCACCGCTGCGCTCGGATTCCTCGCTGCGGTGTTGTGGTTCGACCTGATGTTCGACGTACAGGTCGTCGCCCATCGGAGGGCGCCACAGGTCCCCGACGACGTGGTCGACTCGATCTCGACGTACTACCGACGCGTGACCACCGACGCGTCACCGATGGGCCGGTTGGTCGCACTGGTGATGGTCGTACTGCTGGCGCTGCTGATCTGGCAGGCCCTCGACGACGGCACGCCCGGCTGGGTGTCGCTCGTGTCGTTGATCGGCAGCGGCGTCGCGATCGTGCTGGCCATCACGAGAGTGGTGCCGAATGCCGTGCGCCTCGGTGCGCGCAGCGACCCGCCGGCGCAGCGCTCGGAACTCGCCCGCGGGATCATGCGTGACCACGTGGTGTTCCTGGCGCTGATCGTCGCCGTCCTCGTCGTCCAACTCGCAGCCGGATGAGAGCGTTCGCCTGACACGTCGTCGACGTGGAAGTCTCGGCACATGACGCGATCGATCGACACCGGAACCGACGACCTTCTCGCCCAGGTCGACGGGCACCTCGGCATCATCACCTTCAACCGTCCCGACCGGCGCAACGCGCTGTCCGACCCGATGTACGGAGGGTTCGAACGGGCACTGCCGATTCTCGCGGTCGACCCGGACGTGCGCGTGCTGGTGATCACGGGTGCCGGCGGTGCGTTCTGTGCCGGCGGCGACGTCAAGGGGATGAACGAAGCGCATCGCAGCGGCACCCCGCGACCGGGACGTGAGGGCGGGCCGGAGGATCAGGTCGCCAGACTCCGGCGATCCCAACGCGCCGTGTCGCTCGCACTCCACGAGTTCCCGAAGCCGGTCGTCGCCGTCCTTCCGGGCGCCGCCGCCGGTGCCGGCCTCTCGATCGCCCTCGCCGCCGACCTGCGGATCGCTGCGGAACGGGCGCTGATCGTGACGGCATTCGCCAACGTCGGCGCCTCCGGCGACTTCGGCGGCTCGTGGTTCCTGACGCATCTCGTCGGCACGGCGAAGGCCAAGGAGCTGTACCTCACCTCGCCCCGACTCACCGCCCGCGAGGCCATGGCGCTCGGCATGGTGAACGACGTGCTCGCCGACGACGACTTCGAGACTCACGCACTCGAGTGGTGCCGACGGATCGCCGCCGGCCCACCGATCGCGATGCGCCTGATGAAGGAGAACCTCAATCGGGCCCTCGTCACCGACCTGGCCACCGCGCTCGACGCCGAGGCACCGAACATGATCCGGTCGATGTCGACAGCGGATCACCGCGAGGCGGCTGCCGCGTTCGTCGAGAAGCGACGGCCGAACTTCACCGGGCAGTGACGATGGGTCAGAACGACGCCGCCTCACGCGTCCGGTCCCCCGCCGACATCCTCCGGCTGATGGTGGCCGCCGTTGCGGTGCTGGTCGTCTTCCTCCTGGCGTGGCTGTCCGGCGACAGCGTCGTGATGTTCGCCTCCGACTTCCTCGGCGGCATCGACGCCCTCCCCGACTGGATCCTGACGCTTCTGGTCGCCGGGGTGCGAGTGCTCACCGTCGCCGTGTTGATCGGTGGGTTGCTGTGGACCGCCGTCCGGGCCCGCTGGGCCGCCCCGATCGCCATGGTGCTCGGCAGCGTGATCGCCGCTGCGCTCGTGACACTGCTCGCGGATCTCGCCGACGTCGAGGCCGGCCGGGCCGTGGCGACGCCCGACACCGACCTGGGCCCGCTCACGTCGGGGTGGTTCCCGACAGCGGTCGGCATCGGGGTGCTGGCGGCAGCCCTGACCGCCGGTGCGCCCTGGCTCAGCCGACGTTGGCGTCGCGCCGGATGGACCGCCGTCATCGGTCTCGTACTGGTGCGGACCTTCACGTCGGAGATGTCGTTCGGGTCGGTCCAGGCCTGGCTCGTCGGATGGTTCGCCGGAGCGGCGGCACTCGTGGTCATCGGCGCCCCGCCACGACGGGCGAACGCCGAGTCGATCGCCGCCGGGCTCGCTGCTGTGGGTCTGGCGGTCGATGAGATCACGCCGGCCAGCGTCGACGCACGCGGCTCGACGCCGTACTTCGCCGTCATGCCGGGCGGCGATCGGCTGTTCGTGAAGGTCCTCGGCGAGGACGAACGCAGCGCCGACCTCATGTTCCGGATCTACCGGATGCTGCAACGACGCGACCTCGGCGACGAACGACCGTTCTCGTCGCTGCGCCGCGCCGTCGAGCACGAGGCGCTCCTCGCGTTGGCTGCGCGGGATCTCGGCATCCGGACACCACGCCTGCGCACGCTGGCGTCCGCCGAGCCGAACTCGTTCGTGCTCGCCTACGACGCCGTCGCCGGCAAGTCGCTCGACCAGCTCGACCCGAGCGACGTCACCGACGACATCCTCCTCGCCATCTGGCAGGCGATCGCCGACCTGCGCCGCCACGGGATCGCCCATCGCGACCTGCGCCTCGCGAACGTGTTCCTCGGGGCCGATGGCGCGGTGTGGATCATCGACTTCGGGTTCAGCGAGATGGCCGCCTCCGAGCTGCTGCTCGCCAACGACGTCGCCGAACTCGTGTGTTCGTCGAGCGTGTACGTCGGCGCCGAACGGGCCGTCGCCCCCGCGCTGGCGACCGTCGATCCCGACACGCTGACTCGCGCCGTCGATCGTCTGCGCCCCTGGGCGTTGAGTGGCGCCACGCGGACCGCACTGAAGCAGAACCCGGGCCTGCTCGACGACGTGCGGCGGCGGCTCGCGTCGTGAACCTGTGGTGGCTCGTCGTCTCCGGTGTCGGGTTCGCCATCCTCGCCGGATCGGTCAACGAGGCCCGGCGCCCGGCGATCAGCGACACCGAGGCCCGGGTCTTCCACGCCGTCAACGGACTGCCGAACTGGCTGTACTGGCCACTCTGGCTCCCGATGCAGCTGGGCAACCTCGTGGTGGGCACGCTGGTGGGGCTCGCCGTCGCCTGGGCGGTCGATGACTGGTGGGTCGCCGCCGGCGTGGTGATCGCGACATTCGCGAAGCTCGGCACCGAGAAGCTGGTGCGCCGGGAGATGGCCGACCACCTCGCCGTACGCCAGCGCCCCGGCACCAGCGAGGTCGACGCGATCCTCCGCGGCGCCGACGTACCGAGCTCGGGCGCCAGTTTCCCGTCGGGACACGTCATCCTCGTCGCCGCGATCGCCACGGTGGTTGCACCCGCCGTGCCGGCCGGAATGGTGGTGGGCACCGGTGCTGCTGACCTTCCTCGTCATGTTCGGCCGGGTCTTCGTCGGTGCGCACAACCCGCTCGACGTGACGGCCGGTCTCGGCACCGGGTTGATCGTCGGCGGCATCGTCGCCGTGTTCGTGCGCTGATTCCCGGTGCATGATGGGAGACATGGACGAACCGCCGGCTGAGGAGACTGCGCCGGGCGCATTCCAACGGGCGAGCGCGTGGGGCCGCACGCAGGCCGAGCGAGCCGGGGCTCGGCTCGAGTCCATGCGCGAACGCGTCACGGTCGTCGATGTCGGTGTCCGGGTCTACGAGCGGGACAAGGAGGCCGGCGGCACACTGCTGGGCAGCGCGCTCGCGCTGCGCCTCTTCCTGTTCTTCGTGCCGTTCCTGTTGCTGGTCGTCGGACTCGTCGGGATCCTGGGCGGGCCGTCGAACAGCTCGTCGACCACCGACGCCGCCGGTCTCGCCGGCACCATGGCCAACTACGTCAACGACGCCTTCAGCCAAGGCGGCCGCACACCGTGGATCGCGCTCGCGATCGGGCTCTTCGGCGTGATGACGACCGGGTACTCCCTCACGCGAGCACTCGTGCTGTCGAGCGCGCTGTCGTGGCGGATGGGCGGGAAACAGCCGACACCGGTGCGCGCCATCGGCATCGTCGTCGGGTTGGTCATCAGCGTGTCGCTCGCGTCGGCGATCGTGAACCGGATCAACCAGGCCGCCGGAATCGCTGTCTCGTCGGTGTCGATCCTCGGGATGACCGCGATCTACGCCGTGCTGTGGTTGTTGCTGCTCCAGGCCCTTCCTCGCACGACGACCGATCCCGGCGCGTCCTTGCCCGGCGCCGCCCTGGTCGCTGTGGTCCTGGGAGTGCTGCAGCTGGTCACGCAGTTCTACCTGCCCAACCAGGTCAACAATGCCTCGCAGCTCTACGGACAACTGGGAGTCCTCGTGGCGTTCCTCGGCTGGTTCTTCTTTCTCGGCCGCTCGATCGCGTTCGCCTGCGCACTGAACGCCGTGATCTACGAGCGGGTCGGCAGCCTGTCCACGGTGTTCTTCGGGCTGCCGGTGATCCGCCAGATCCCGCAGCGGATGCCGGCCGTCAGCCGCTACTTCGCGCTCGAACACGAACGCGACGACACCGACGACGAAGCAGACGCTCCGGAGCCGACCGATCTCCCTGGGGTCCAACGGCCCTGACACCCGACGGGCACGATCGGTACGGTCGCCCGAGGAGGTGTCGTCATGGACTTCGAGGTGTCGGAGCAGATGGAGACCATCTTGTCGATGGTCCGTGAGTTCGTCGACCGGGAGCTGATCCCGATCGAAGGCGAGATGTTGCACGGGTCGCCCGAGACGGTGCAGGAGTTGGTGGCCGCCGCCCAGGCGAAGGTCCGCCAGATGGGGTTGTGGGCGCCGAACCACCCGGTGGAGTTCGGTGGGCTCGGCCTGTCGATGGTCGATCACGGCCTGTTGAGCGAGGCGCTGGGGCGCACACCGATCGGGCACACCGTCTTCGGCTCGCAGGCACCCGACGCCGGCAACATCGAGATCCTCCACCTCCACGCCACCGAGGAACAACGCGAGCGCTTCCTGCGTCCCCTCGTGGAAGGACAGATCCGCAGCTGCTTCTCGATGACCGAACCCGAGACGGCCGGATCGAATCCGCTGCTGTTGGAGACGACCGCGGTGAAGGACGGCGACGACTACGTGATCAACGGCCAGAAGTGGTTCACGTCGTCGGCCGACGGGGCGTCGTTCGCGATCGTGATGGCGGTCACCGATCCGGACGCGCCGCCGTACGCCCGCACGAGCATGATCATCGTTCCCACCGACACCCCGGGCTTCAATCTCGTGCGCAACGTGAGCGTGATGGGCCACGCCGGATCGGGGCACGCGAGCCACGGCGAGGTGATCTACCAGTCGTGCCGGGTACCGCAGTCGAACCTGCTCGGCCCGGAGGGCGGCGGGTTCGTGATCGCCCAGGAACGCCTCGGTCCGGGCCGCATCCACCACTGCATGCGCTGGCTCGGCATCGCCGGGCGGGCATTCGACATGATGTGCGAGCGCGCCAACGCCCGCGTGATCACCCCCGACGGCGAGACGCTGGCCGACCGTCAGGTGATCCAGCACTGGGTGGCCGAACTCGACGCCGAGATCCGCGGGGCGCGCCTGCAGACCCTGCACGCGGCGTGGATGATCGACCGGCACGGCCCGAAGGCAGCCCGTGACGAGATCTCGGCGATCAAGTTCTCGGTGGCCAACACGATGTTGAAGGCGGTCGACACGGCGATCCAGGTGCACGGCGCGCTCGGCGTCACCGACGACACGATCCTGTCCTACTGGTACCGCCACGAGCGGGCCGCGCGCATCTACGACGGCGCCGACGAGGTCCACAAGACCACACTCGGCCGACGCATCCTGCGTCGCTACGCCTGACGGCGCGCGAGCTCGACCCTTCCGCACGTCGGCGCGGGAGCCAGGATGGTGCGATGCCCACCTGGCCCGATGTCCCGCAGTTCGGAGCGCTGTTGCGCTCGCACATCAGCAGCGTGTCCGACGCCGCTCGACCGGCGTTCCTGTCCGGGCTCGAGCGGTCGGCCGCGGCCCGCTACCGAACATGGGCCGAAGCCGCCCCCGAGCACGCCGACGCCCTGCTGGGCTGCGCGGCCCGCGAGGACGAGATCGCGGATCTCGTCGCCGATCTCTTCCCGATCTCGCCCGAGGATCGAGCAGCCGTCGACCAGGCCCTCCCCGCGGCGGTCGCGTTGTACTACGACGTGTTCGCGCCGTACGACGTGATGGAGCAGCTCTACCTGCAGTCGGAGGCCGAACTCCAGGGCGCGCAGGCCTGGGTGCAGATGGCGGAGGCGATCGACGACCCCGCCACACGTGAGGTGCTCGCTCGCTGCACAGCCCTCGAGGAAGAGAGCTCGCACGTCGTGAAGGCACTGCTCGCCGCCGCCAGCACGAACTGAGGAGTTCTCGGTTCGTGATTCGAACCGACTTGGTTCGAATCACGAACTCACCCTAGGGTCTCGCCGATGGTCGACCCGAACGACGACGCGCCGCCGTGCTCGATCCAGCGCAGCCTCGAGATCCTCGGTGACCGTTGGACGATCCTCATCATGCGCGACGCCTTCCGTGGCATCCGCCGATTCGACGATCTGCGCCGCGATCTCGGCATCGCCCGACCCGTGCTGGCCGACCGGCTCAAGCACCTGGTCGACGCAGGCGTACTCGAACGCCGCCAGTACTGCGAGCGACCGCCGCGCGACGAGTACCGGTTGACACCGATGGGTGCGGCCCTGTCGCCCACCCTCGTCGCCCTGATGCGCTGGGGCGACGAATGGCTCTCCGACGACGGGCCACCGACGACGCTCATCCACGAGGTCTGCGGCGAGCCGCTCGACCAGGCGTTCGTGTGCTGGCACTGCAACGAGACCTTCGGCCGCAGCGACATCGCCAGCCGACCCGGCCACACCGGCCACCCGGCCACACCGGCCACCCCAGCCCACAGGAGCCCTCATGACCGACGACCACAGCCTGCTCCACGAGTCGACGGCCGAGCTGATGGCTCGGGCATCAGCGATCCGCGACCGCTCGTTCGGCACGCGCATCACCTTCAGCCCCAAGGTGTTCATCCCGCTGACGTTCCTCTGCAACGACACGTGCGGCTACTGCACGTTCGCGCAGCCGCCGGCCCGGGTCGACAAGGTGTTCCTCGACCCCGACGACGTGCTCCGCATCGCCCGACAGGGAGCGCGCAACGGCTGCCACGAAGCGCTGTTCACCCTCGGCGAACGCCCCGAGGACCGCTACGAGGTCGCCCGGGACTGGCTCCGCGAGCGCGGGTACGACTCGACCGTGCACTACGTCGCCGAGATGGCCCAGTTGGTCCTCACCGAGACCGGCCTGCTCCCCCACGCCAACGCCGGCGCGTTGCACGCCGACGAACTCGCCCGGCTCCGCCCCGTCAGCCCCAGCCAGGGGATGATGATCGAGTCGCTGAACCCCGACCTCGAAGCCCACCGCAACGCCCCCGACAAGACACCCGACCGACGGCTCGCCACACTCGAGGCCGCCGGCGAACTCTCGATTCCCTTCACCACCGGGATCCTCGTCGGGATCGGCGAGAGCCGAGCGGATCAACTGGACGCCCTCGAGGCGATCGCCGCCAGCCATCGACGCCACGGACACGTGCAGGAGGTCATCGTCCAGAACTTCCTGCCCAAGCTGCGCACCGCGATGCGCGGAGTCAGGGCGTGCCCGAGCGACGACTACCTGTGGGCGATCGCCGCGGCACGGGTGATCCTGCCCACGGACATCCACCTGCAGGCCCCACCGAACCTGTCGGACGACTTCGGCGTGCTGCTCGATGCCGGGATCGACGACTGGGGCGGCGTCTCACCCGTGACGGCCGACCACGTGAACCCCGAACGGCCGTGGCCGGATCTCGACGTGCTGCACGAGGTCACGAACCAGCGAGGCTTCGTCCTCGCACCGCGGCTGACGATCTACCCCGAGTTCGTCGCGGAGCGAAACCGGTGGCTCGATGCCACCCTCCACTTCCCGGTCATGGACCGCGCCGACGCGGAGTGGCTCGGGCGCGACGACCCGGGCCAGGTGTGGCCCGAGAAGACCACCGCCGCGGACACGGTCGCCGACGGTGCCGAGTTCGTCCTCGTCGGGCACCGCTCGACGGCCTGGTACTCGGGTTCCGACCAGCCGCCGCCCGCGCTCGTTCCCGCGACCCTCGCCCCGATCCGCGGGCCGGTCGCCGACGTGCTCGACGGCATCGGCGCGGGCGAGGAGCCGGGCATCGACGAGATCGTCACCCTGTTCGGCGCGCGCGGCCCCGAGGTGGTCGCCGTCGCCGACGCGGCCGACCGCATGCGACGTGAACTCGTCGGCGACACCCTCACGTGGGTCGCCAACCGGAACATCAACTACACGAACGTGTGCACCTTCAAGTGCAAGTTCTGCGGCTTCTCCAAGGGTCCGCTGTCGCTCAACCTGCGCGGCACGCCGTACCTGTTGACGCTCGACGACATCGCCGAGCGCGCCCGCGAAGGCTGGGAGCTCGGCGCCACCGAGGTGACGCTCCAGGGCGGCATCCATCCCGACTTCGACGGCGACTACTACATCGACGTCACGCGGGCGGTGAAGGACGCCGTCCCCGACATGCACGTCCACGGCTTCACTGCGCTCGAGGTCACCGAGGGAGCCAGGCGACTGGGCGAGGACCTCACCACCTACCTCCAACGGTTGAAGGACGTCGGGTTGGCGTCGCTCCCCGGCACGGCGGCGGAGATCCTCGACGACGAGATCCGAGCGGTGCTCTGCCCGGACAAGATCGACACCGAGGAATGGCTCGACGCACACCGCGCCGCACACGGCGTCGGGCTGCACTCCAACGTCACGATCATGTTCGGTGCGATCGAGCAACCCGTGCACTGGGCCCGGCACATCGTGCGCACCCGCGACCTCCAGAAGGAGACCGGCGGCTTCACCGAGTTCGTCGGCCTCCCGTTCGTGCACATGGCATCGCCCATCTACCTGCAGCGAAAGGCCCGACGCGGACCCACGTTCCGCGAGAACCTCCTGATGCACGCCGTCGCCCGGCTCGCCTACGGCGAACTGATCCCGAACATCCAGGCGAGCTGGGTGAAGGTCGGCCTCGCCGGGGTCGCACAGATGATGCAGGCCGGGTGCAACGACCTCGGCGGAACGCTGATCAACGAGAACATCTCACGCGCCGCGGGCGCGAGCCACGGCCAGGAGATGACCGGGGAACGGTTCGCCGAATTCGCCGCGTCGATCGGTCGCCCGCTCGAGCAGCGCACGACGAGCTACGGGCGCGTGTACGCCTGACCCGCCGCGGTCGGGACGCCCCAGTCGGGTTCGTAGCCGAAGACGGCGCGGGCCGGCGACGCACCGAAACGGTCGTCGAGCACCTCGACGTGGTCGAGGGAGATGAGCGCCGGATGGGTCACGCCACACGCCCGGCTGAGTGACAGCAGGTCCTTGCGCAACGTGACGACGTAGTTGGCGAGGCGGGCGGCCTTGAGTTCGGGGTCGAGACCGTGGACGAGCCACGGGTTCTGCGTGGCGACACCGGTGGGGCATTTCCCGGTGTGGCACCGCTGGGCCTGGATGCAGCCGATCGCCATCATCGCTTCGCGGGCGACGTTGATCATGTCGCAGCCCAGCCCGAACGCCAGCGTCGACTCGTGGGGGAACCCGAGCTTGCCCGACCCGATGAACACCACCCGGTCGGTGATGCCGCGTTTGGCGAACTCCTTGTACACACGGCTGAAGCCGACCTTGAACGGCAGCGCGACCTGGTCGGTGAAGACGAGTGGGCCGGCGCCGGTGCCGCCTTCGCCGCCGTCGATCGTGATGAAGTCGACACCGCGTTCGCCCGACACCATCGCCTCGGCGAGATCCGACCACAGCGACGGTTCGCCGATGGCCGACTTGATCCCGACCGGGAGGCCGGTCGCCTCGGCGATGCGTTCGACGAAGTCGAGCAACGAGTCGACGTCGTGGAACTCGGGATGTGCGGCCGGGCTGATGCAGTCGCGGTCTCGCGGCACACCGCGTATCGCACTGATCTCCTCGGTGATCTTCGCCGCCGGCAGCACACCGCCGAGACCGGGCTTGGCCCCCTGGCTGAGCTTGATCTCGATCGCGCGGACAGGGTTCGCGGCAACCGTCTCGACGACCCGCGCGAGATCGAATCGGCCGTCGGCGTCGCGGGCGCCGAAGTAGCCGCTGCCGAGCTGCCAGATCAGCTCGCCACCCTGCTGGTGGTACGGGGAGATCCCGCCCTCACCGGTGTTGTGGAGACAGCCGGCGATCTTCGCGCCCTGGTTCAACGCCGAGATCGCGTTCGACGACAGCGCGCCGTAGCTCATCGCCGACACGTTGACGACCGACGCCGGCCGGAACGCATGCTTCCGGCCTCGCGCCGCCCCCATCACCTTCGCGACGGGGATCAGGTACAGGTCGTCGTAGTCGGCCTCGCCGGGCTGCGGAGCGCGCAGCGGGAACGGCGAGTGTTTCACGATGAGGTAGTTCGGCGAGGCCTCGAGGTCCTTGCTGGTGCCGAACGCGAAGTAGTTGTTCTGCTTCTTCGACGACGCGTAGATCCACCGCCGTTGGTCACGGTTGAACGGACGCTCCTCGGTGTTGCTGGTGACGATGTACTGGCGCAGCTCCGGCCCGACCTCTTCGAGGATGTACCGGGCGTGACCGAGCACCGGGAAGTTGCGCAGGATCGAGTGCCGCTTCTGACGCAGGTCGTACGCCGCCACTGCCGCAGCACCGGCGGCTGCCACACCCACCACGCTGCGAAGTCGCCGGCCCATGGGTCGACGGTACGGCCGCCCGACGCTGCGTGTGAAGGGTCTTCGGACCCACCGTACGTCTTCGCCAGTCAGTCTCCTGCGACGGCGTCACTCGGCGCCGATGACCGTCACCGTCCCCGCGTCACCGTCGACACGCACGATCATCCCGCTGCTGATGCGGCTGGTGGCGTCGACCGTCCCGACGACCGCGGGCACTCCCATCTCGCGGCCCATGATCGCGGCGTGCGAGGCGAAGCTGCCGTGGTCGGTGACGATGGCGCCGACCATCGCCAGGAACGCGTTGAACGACTCACCGGTCGCCGAGGTCACCAGCACGTCGCCCAACACCAGTGTCAGCAGGTCGTCGAAGTTGCGGACGACACACGCCGGGCCCTCGTAGGTGCCACCGCTGCCGCCCACGCCGACGATCATGTCGGCGTCGCCCATGGGCGTCTCGATGTCACCGAGCACGCCCTCGATGTAGAACCCGAGCGCCGACATCACCCGCGCGAGCGGTGGTGGCAGCTGATCGACCGGTGGCGGAGGCGGAGGCGGCGGGCCGAGCAGACCGGGAGCACCCTCGGCGCTCAGCCGCTTGCGCGTGAGCACCCGTGTCGACAGCTCGTCGGCCGTCGGCGTCGGCGATCCGTCGAGCAGCGCGTCGATCTCGGCCGAGGTGACGTCGAGGGTGTCGTACATGAAGTTGATCCGACCGGCCTCGGACAAGCGGCGACCGAGTTCGATCAGTGCGAGTCGCAGGAGACCGACGGCCGCACTGTCGCTGTACAGACCGCGCTCGTCGCGGAGCCGGTAGACGAGGCGCGCCTCGGCGAGCAGGTCGTCGAACAACGCCTGCTCCTCGACGGGCACCGCGGCGCGGAGTTCGGTGGCGACCGCCTCGGCGCGTGCGAGGGCCGTGGCCCGATCGTGATCGAGACCCGCCCGGATCCGGTCGAGGACGACATCGGGACGTTCGCCGATGGTCGGATTGGTGAGGTCGAAGCCGGCGGCGAGCCGGTAGCCGGCCGCCTGCATGTAGTCCTCGACCGCCGGGACGCGTCCGCGGAGTTCGGCCAGCCGGTCGGCCGGCGGCTCGTCGCCGGTGAGGATCGCGCGCGCTTCGTCGTCGGCCTTCAGCGCGTCGATGGCAGGCACGAGTTCGGGCGGCACGATCCCCGACACCGGCGACCAGCCGTCGAACACCGCGAACATCGGGACGGGGTCCTTGCCCGTCCAGCGAAGGGCGTGGAGGATGAAGTCGCCGACGGGCAACATCGCCATCGCATTGAAGGTGTGGTGCTGCTGCCACATCGCGCGGAGATGTTCGACGCACGCGTGCAGATGGCGACGCAGGCCGTCGGTGTCGAGGGCCGACAGGTCGACCGCAGCCAATTCCTGGTGCCGGGCGATCGACGCAGGCTTGCGCTCCTCGTCCCAGACGCGGAGGCCTTCGCGCCAGATGCGTTCGTCGAACGCCCGGGCCGCCAGCTCGGTTCGCCGGCCGATCTCCGCACCGAGTTGCTCGGGGGTCTTGGGCCCGTCGGGGCCGGGAGCATCGAACGGAACCGGCTGGACGTACGGGAAGCCGTTGACGTATTCCAGTCGCATCGTGTCGAGGAGGACGCCGAACGGCTCGAACGCGTCGGCGAAGCCCTGCGCGAAACCCCCCGGGTACAGCTCCTGCAACAGCGGCGTGACCGCGGCCGGGAGGTGTGCCCGATCCTGTTTCCACGGCCCGGGTCCCGGCGGGCTCCAGTCTCCATCTCGAACGGTGTCATCCACGGTGCGCTCCTTCCCCAGTCGACCCCCATCGGGCCACGGAGCGAACGGTACTCCGTCAGGCGAGGGCGAGAATCCGCCGACTCATCGCAGAGCTGAAGCGGCGGCGAAACGTCACGTTTGACCCGGCACCGTGTGACGGTTTCGTCAGCGGCGGATGGGGAGACGGACTCTGGCGGTGGTGGCTCCGGGCTCGGAGACGAAGGTGATGTCGCCGCCGTGGCGGTCGACGACGATGCGCCGGGAGATGTCCAGGCCGAGGCCGGTGCCCTTCCCGACGTCCTTGGTGGTGAAGAACGGTTCGAACACCCGCTGCAGGACATCGGGATCGATGCCCGGGCCGGAGTCGCCGACCTCGACCAGCACGTCGTCGCCGTCGACGGACGTCGCGAGCGTCAGCGTGCCCTCACCGTCCATCGCGTCGACGGCGTTGTCGATCAGGTTGGTCCAGACCTGGTTGAGCTCGGCCGCATACACGTCGACGTCCGGCACGTCGGCGCCGTACTGGCGCACCACCTCGATACCGGCCAGCTTCGGCGCGAGCATGGCCAGCGTGGTCTCGATGCCCGCTGTCACGTCGACCGACTGCAGCGCGGCGCGATCCAACTGCGAGTAGTTCTTGACGTCCTCCACCAGATGCGAGATCCGCGAGGTGGCCTCGCCGAGTTCCGACAGCAGGGCCGAACAGCCGACGACGGCGGAGATCCAGCGCAGCGCCGGGTCGAGTGCATCGGCGCCGACCGTTGCCTCCAGTTCCTCGAACCACGAACGGTCGGCCCCGACCGCGGCGAACACGGGGGCCATCTGCCAGGCCAGTTCGATCCCGCGGGCGTCCATCCACTCGCCGACCGCCTCCTCGCGGTCGGCGCGGGCCAGGCCTCCTTCGTCGGCCACCGACCGCTGCTGCAGTTCGTGCCGCAAGCGTTCGACCTCGAGGAACTGGACGGCCTCGATGTGCTGCTCGGCGAGCCCGATGAGCCCGGCGATCATGTAGCCGCTCGTGTGCTGCAGTGCTTCGACGGCGCGCATCGAGGCCGACGCCGGGTTGTTGATCTCGTGTGCCAGCCCCGCGGCGAGCGTGCCGAGCGCGACGAGCGACTCACGTTGCCGGGCGGTCGCGTCGATGCTGCGGATGGTCTGGTAGACGCCCGAGATCATGTGCTTGGCGAACGGTGACCATTCGCCCACGAGCCGGCCGAGGTCGGCCGATGGCACCGCGAACACCCGGCACTCGGTGGCGGCGACTCCGGTCGCCCTGGTGACGGCGTGCTCGTCGGCAGCGCCCCACGCCGACAGCCCGCCGGCCCATCGACCCGGCTCGTCCATCGTGGCCAGCGCCACGGTCTGGTCGCCGATCCGGCGGCTCAGCTCGATCCTGCCGTCGAGCAGGATCCACAGGATCGACGCCGGTCGGCCCTCGTGGAAGATCTCGTCGCCCGGCGCGAAGGTCCGCTCCTCCCCCACGGCGATCAGTTCGGCGAGCTGTTCGTCGGTGAGCGAACTCGTGAGGAACGCAGCGCGGAGGTCGTCGGCGACGCTCACACCGTCTCCAGGTACAGATGCACGTTGCTGACCGAACTCGACCCCTCACCGACGGCCGACGCGACACGCTTCATCGACGATCGCCGGACGTCGCCCGCAGCGAACACCCCCGGCACGCTCGTCTCGAGCAGGAACGGTTGACGCTCGAGGGGCCAGCGCACGTCGCCGTCGAGCGCGGCCACCTCGGGACCGGTGAGGACGAACCCGTGGGCGTCACGGGCGACGTGGTCACCCAGCCAGTCGGTGCGCGGGAGGGCACCGATGAACACGAACAGCCAGTTGGCGGCGACCTCTTCCTCGTTGCCCGTGACCCGATCGGCGATCGTGAGCGTCTCGAGGTGATCGGTGCCCGTGCCACGAGCCACCTCGGTCCCGAGCCGCACCTCGATGTTCTCGGCCGCCTCGATCCGCTCGACCAGGTACTGCGACATGCCGGCCGCCAGCGAGTCACCGCGCACGAGCATCACGACCCGCTTCGCGAACTGGGCGAGGTGGAGCGCCGCCTGACCCGCGGAGTTGGCCGCCCCGACGATGTAGACGTCGTCTCCCTCGGTCGCCCGTGCGTCGTTGGACGACGCGCCGTAGAACACGCCCTTGCCGGTGAGGTCGCCGAGGCCGTCGGCGGCGAGGAGACGGTAGGACACACCGGTGGCGACGATCACCGCGCGGGCCTCGATCTCCGAGCCGTCGTCGAAGCGGACGGCGTGGATGCAGCCGCGTGGTTCGAGCCCTTCGACCGTACGGGCGAGCACCATCTCGGCGCCGAGCCGTCGAGCCTGGGTGGTGGCGCGGTGCGACAGGTCGGAACCGCTGAGACCGTTGGGGAACCCGAGGTAGTTCTCGATGCGGGCACTCTGGCCGGCTTGCCCGCCGGGCGCGTCCCGCTCGATCACGGCCACTCGGAGCCCCTCCGACGACGCGTACACCGCCGCCGCGAGGCCGGCCGGCCCCGCGCCCACGACCACCACGTCGTAGAGCGCCGACTCGGCCTTCGTGCTGATCCCGAGTGCGCCGGCCAGCTCGGCGATGCCCGCACCGCGCAACACGCTGCCATCGGTCATCAGGACCAACGGGAGCTCCGAGTCGGCACCGGCGAACAGCTCGTACAGGCGCTGGGCCTCGGCGTCGCGTTCGAGTTCGAGCCACTGGTAGGCGACGTGGTTCCGGGCGAGGAACATCCGTGTGTCGTAGCTGCGTTCGGACCACTTGTTGCCGACGATCCGCACCCCGTCGAAGCGGCTGTTGGCGCGGTCCCACTCGTCGAGCAGGTCGTCGAGCACCGGGTACAGCCGTTCCTCGGGCGGGGCCCACGGCTTCATGAGGTAGTGGTCGAGACCGATGTCGTTGATGGCCTTGATGGCGACGTCGGTGTCGGCGTACGCGGTGAGCAGCACCCGTTTCGTCCCGGGGGTGATCGGCCGCGACCGTTCGAGGAGTTCGATGCCGGTCATCTCCGGCATGCGATGGTCCGACACGATCAACGCCACCGGCAGGTCACGCTGCGCCAGTTCGTCCAAGGTGGCGAGCGCCTCGGCTCCCGACGACGCGCGAACGATCCGGTACCGTTCGGCGTAGCGGGATCGAAGATCGCGGGTGATCGCCTGCGAGACCGTCATGTCGTCGTCGACGGTCAGGATGATCGGTCGTGCCATGGGCCATCCATTGCTGTGAGTGTCCGTCCGCGAGCCGCGGTCCGGGCGGAATCTAGCCCTCGGGAGCGACAACGTTCACAGGGTTCGCGGGTGTGCCCACGAACCGGCGGTTGGGGGCATCGAATTCAGCGTCAGCGACAACACACGATGTCGAAGTTGTCGCTGACACTGAGTTCGGGGCCGATCTCAGCGTCAGCGACAACAGGCATTTCGCGGATATGTGCTGACGCAGAAGATCTCATCACCGACGAAGCCTCTGGACTCGACGCGACCAGGCGCCGTCGACCTCAGGTGGAGTTCGCCGTGGCGTGGTGCGAGCCGTGCGGCATCGGGGCATAGGTGTCGACGTAACGCTCGGAGCAGAGGCGGCCGATCTCGGCCATGAACCGGTCGGTGAGTTCCCGACGGGTCCGGTTGGTGCTCTTCGTGTAGCCGAGTTCCGTCGGGCTGATCGGCTCGCCGAGGGCGATGGTGGCCTGCTGGAACGGCCGGACGAGGCGGGCGCCGGTCGGCAGCACGCGGTCGGTCCCGATGATGCCGACCGGCACGATCGGCGCCCCCGTCGTCAGCGCGAGGTGCGCCGCTCCGACGTGACCGCGATGCAGCAGCCCGTCACGCGACCGCGTGCCCTCGGGGAACACCCCGATCACCTCACCGCGCCCGAGCACCTCGGCCACCTCGTCGAACACGTGCGGGAGGTCGCCCGGGTTCTCACGACGCACCGGGATCATGCCGGCGCCGCAGAACAGCCAGTTCGGTGATCGGGTTGTCGGTGTACTCGGCCTTGCCGATGAACGCCACGGGCCGAGGCAGGCCGAACATCAGCAGGATCGAGTCGAAGAACGACACGTGGTTGGCGACCAGGATCACCGGACCCTCTGCGGGCAGATTCTCGGCACCCTGCACTCGTAGTCGCACGAGCCCGCGCCGCGCCGGTGCGGTCAGCACCCGAACGAGTTCGTACGCCGTCCCGTGGGCCCGCCAGTCCCCCTCGGCCCGGGAGACCCACTGACGGACGGCGTCGAACACACACCGACACTCGCACCGAAACGACCCGCGGCAAGGGCCGGAGGTCCCGGATCAGCGCCGGCTGGTTCACGCTCGGGCCCGACGACTCGCGAGTTCTAGGGTTGCCCGTCATGGGCCGCCACTATGCCGACGCCGAACAACTCGAGAGCGTCTACACCACGATGTTCGACGCCGTCGCCGACGACGACTCGATGGCCGCGTTGGTCGACGCGAAGATGGTGATCAACTTCCGCCTGAACGACCCGGCCGCCGACATCTGGGTCGACGGCCGCTCACGTCCGGTCGTGACGACGTTCGCGCCGATCGACGGCGTGGATGCCGACACTCACCGCGACCCTGAGCGCCGACTCGATGCACGAACTGCTGCTCGGCACGCTCCCGCTCGGCAAGGCGCTGCTGTTCCGCAAGCTGAAGGTGGGGGGCTCGAGGTCGAAGGCGATGGGCCTCGAACCGCTCCTCCACGCCTGTCAGTCCGTCTACCCCGACATCGCCGCCGGATGCTCGAGCGAGACCCGACCCTGAGTTCCCTCTACTTGTCGGACCTGCCCCTGCCGGCCTGCTCGGGCTTGTCCTGCTTGTCGGGCCGGCCCTGCTGCTGCGTCGACACCTCGGCGTCGGACTCGTCGGCATCGTCGGCATCGTCGTCGACCTCGTCCTCGACGACCTCGTCTTCGACATCGGCCTCTTCCTCGACGTCGGCCTCTTCCTCGACGTCGGCCTCGTCCTCGGCATCGTCCGTCTTGCCGCAGGAGGACTGGGCGGCAGCGCTGACCGACAGGTCGTCAGGGCCCTCGCCACGGGCGACCGCGCTGACCGTGTCGCCGTGATTGCGGCCGCCGACGAGGCAGTTGTCCGCCAAGCCGAACGTCGGCTTCCTCATCGACGAGGTCGACGTCGGCGGGCACCTCGGGCGAGGGCTCGTCCTCGACGGACTCGTCGTCCACGGGAGCGTCCTCGATCTCCACGACCTCGTCCTCGACGGACTCCTCGGCGTCGTCGGTCTCCACGACCTCTTCGACGACAGGCTGCTCCTCGACGGGCGCCGGCTCGACCTGCTCCTCGACCTCATCGGCCGGGGGGCTCTCGTCTTCGATCATGCTGTACGCGGCGGGTCCGGCGGCAGCGACGCCGCCGAAGCCGATGATCCCAGCGGCGATGAGTGTGGCGACGCGGGCGCGACGTGTCGTGAACATGGTGTTCCCCTTCGATGAGTGATGAGCAGCGGCCATGAGGTGGACGACGTCGTTCTCCGCGGCAAGTTCGGTCGGTGTCGCAGGACTGCGCAACGGGCCGATCAGGCCGTCGAGTTCGTGGAGTTCGTCGAAATCGCTCATGGCACAGTGTTCATCGTCTGGCGCACATCATCTGTTACAGACATCTTCCTGCGCAAGCGAAGCAGGCCCCGATGGACCAGCACCCGCACGTTGCCATCGGTCGTGCCCAGTACCGCGGCCACGTCGGCGACCGGGAGATCGTTCACCACCCGCAGCATCACGGCCGCGGCGAGGTTGTCGGGCAGCGTGGCCACCAATGCAATCGCACGATCGAGGGCATCATGATCGTGTTCGGCGTCGGCAACGGCGATTCGATCGGCCGCTCTGGTCGCCAGGCCCGTCCTGCGCACCTCCCGGCGCACCTCGTCGACGCTGCGGCGGTGCGCGATCGTGAACAGCCAGCGCCGGAAGTCGTCGTCGTCGCCCTCGAAGCGATCGATCGATCTCGCGATGTCGATCCACACCTGCGACGCCACGTCGTCGGGCGACTGCGTACGACGGGCACGCAGGTACCGCAGCAACGGAGCCTGATGGCTCCGCCACAGGTCGGCGAGCGCACCACGGTCGCCGCGCCGCGCTGCGTCGAGCGTGGTCGATGGGCGGCGCACCATGCGGCTTCATCGGCATCGACCACCCTACTCTTGAGCAGAATCCCGCCGGGCCGGCTCGGAGGATCTCAGTCGACCGGTGCGCGCATGGAGGCGAGCCGGGGCTCGAGTCCGGCGCCGAACAGCGGGACGAGCGGCCAGCGGGCGCTGAACGTGCCGGCCGTCGGATCGAGTTCGATCTCCAGCCGGTGCGGAGTGGCGAGGAACGACAGGTCGACGGCGATCCTCCCGTCGGCGAGCCGTGTCGCACAGGTGGCAATCACGTCGTCGGCCATCGACCAACCCTGCGTCAGTGGCACCTCGATCGTGTCGTCGCCCTCGTGGAGGATCATCCGTCCGTCGATCGTCTCGACTCCGGTCACCGTCGGATGCGAGGCGCCGACGCGCCGGAACGTCATGGCCGGCACATCCCCCAAGGCGCCGCCACCACGCCGGTCACCGACGGTCGGCAACGCCAAGCCCGCCAGCCGTGCCGCCAGCGCCTCGTCCCCATCAGTGGAGGCGGCGGGGTCGTTCATGGCGGGGAGGAGGTGTTCCCACATGGCGTCGAGGACCACCTGCATCACCTCGGTGCACGAGAACATCGCGATCACGGCGTCGTACTCGGGGAGAACGACCATGTACTGCCCGAACGCGCCGTCGCCCCGGTAGCCGTGCCGCGACATCCACAGCTGGAAGCCGTAGCCCTGCTGCCAGTCGACGTCGTCCGAGCTGCCGCCGTTGGGGGTCTGCACCGACGACGCCTCGGCGACCCATCCGGCGGGCAGGAGCCGCCGGCCCTCGGACACACCGTCGTCGAGGTACAGCTGGCCGAGCCGGGCGATGGCGTCGAGATTCGTGTACACACCCGAATAGCCGAGCTCGCCGCCGGACGGCAGCTGCCGCCAGGTGAGCTCGCCGACACCGAGCGGGTCGAGGACGCGAGGTCGCAGGTAGTCGGTGAGCCGCTCGCCGGTCAGGTTCTGCAGGATGCGAGCGAGCGTCAACACCGGCGGCTGGTTGTAGGCGAAGATCGTGCCCGGCTCGGCGTCGGGAGGGATCGTGAGGAACCCGTGCACCGGATCGTCGGGGTCGGCAGCGAACGCTTCGAGGACGGTCTCGGCGGCGTGACCCGACGACATCGAGGCGATGTGGCGGATCCGCATCCGTCGGGTCGCGTCCGGTGTGTCGCCGTCGAACAACTCGGGCAGGTGATCGCCGACCAGATCGTCGAGCGAGAGCAGCCCCTCACCGAGCGCGAGCCCGAGTGCCGTACCGGTGAACGACTTGCTCAGCGAGTAGACGAGGCGGGCGCGGTCGGCGGAGTGCGGTGCCCAGTACCCCTCGACGATCCGCGTGCCGTGCCGCTGGACGATCAGGCCGTGCGGTTCGATCCGGGTGTCCGCCTCGATGGCGTCGAGGAACGCCGAGATGCCCTCGGGCCTGACGCCCTGCGCTGACGGGCTGCTCGTGTCCATGTCACATCATGCCCCGCAGGCTCGACCCGATCACGGCGACGGCGGCTGCGCCGAGCCGGGCGAATCGAGCCGTTCGGCCCTTGCCCGCGGTTTCCCCGACGGTCCATCATGGGAATCGAAGGAGTCCAGCTCATGGTTCCGTCACGATCGGCGGAGCGAAAGGGGTGAACCGATGGACGATCAGGCACGTCACAACGGCCGGGCGAAGCCGCTCTCGTTGGTGCTGATCGGCACGTATCCGCCGACGGAGTGCGGCATCGCGACATACACGGCGAACCTGCGGTCGGGTCTCGACGAGGCCGGGTTCGACTGCCGCGTCGTCCGGGTGGTGACACCCGGCGAGGTATCCGAGACCCCAGCTCCGCTCGAGCCCGAGGTCGTCGTCGACGTCTGGCCGGTCGACGATCCTGCCGGCCCGGAGCGCTGTGCGCGCACCGCCTCGCACTTCGACGTCGTGCTCCTGCAGCACGAGTTCGGCATCTTCCCGGGACCCGACGGCGTCGACGTCGTGCGCTTCGCCGAGGCCTGCCGGGCCCCGCTGTTCACCGTGCTGCACACGGCGCTGCGGTCACCCACGCCCGCACAACGCGAGATCATCGAGCGCATCGCCCGCCGATCCGTGCTGATCATCGTGCACTCCGCCGTGGCACGCTCGCGGCTGTTGGCCGCGCACGACCTCGACGCCTCCCGGGTCGTCGTCGTGCCGCACGGCGCAATGCCCAACCTCACGGGCCGACCTGCGTTCACGTCGCCGGACCCGATCATGCTGACCTGGGGCCTGCTCGGCCCCGGCAAGGGCATCGAACGGGGCATCAACGCCGTCGCCCAGCTGCGCGAACACGGCCTCGACGTGCGCTACGTCATCGCCGGCGAGACACATCCGAACGTCCGCAAACAGCAGGGCGAGGCCTACCGCGACTCCCTGGGCTGCACTCGCGGTGGAACTCGGGGTCGCAGACCTCGTCGAGTTCCGCGGCACCTACGCCACCTGGGACGAACTGCGAGCCGTGGTGAGGAGCGCGGACATCGTGCTCCTTCCGTACGACACGCGCGACCAGGTGACCTCCGGCGTGCTCGTCGAGGCGCTCGCCGCCGGCAAGCCGGTGATCGCGACCGCGTTCCCGCACGCCGTGGAGCTGAGCCGGACGGGAGCCGTCGAGGTGGTCGAACACGACGACGAGGGGGCCATCGCCGAGATCCTCGCCCACATCCTCGACGACGACCAGAAGCGTGAGCGGATGCAGACCGCAGCGAGGGCCGAGAGCGCGCGGTACGACTGGCCGATCATCGGCAGCCGGATCCGCG
Source organism: Ilumatobacteraceae bacterium (assembly GCA_963829585.1). GTDB lineage: Bacteria > Actinomycetota > Acidimicrobiia > Acidimicrobiales > Ilumatobacteraceae > Sva-07. The sequence continues at coordinate 43,725 of CAWHJD010000001.1, forward strand.
GTCTGGTCGAAGCGTCGCTGCGCGAGATCGAGCGCCGACACCCGCTCGCGGGGTGACCGTGATGCTCCCCGCCCCCAGCGCCACACTGGCCGCTCTGCGGGCACGAATCGACCGGGTTGGCCTGATCGAGCACTCGGTCGGACCCGTCCCCGACCCCACGTCCGGCCACTGCATCGACGACGCAGGCCGCGCACTCGGAATGGCGAACCTCCTGGCTGCTGATCCCGACGCGGAGTTCGTCGCGGCGACCTGCCTGCACCAACTGGAAGCATCGCTCGTGCCCGGCCGCGGGCTCGTGCTGCGACTCGACGCAGACGGCCACCCCACGGACGATCCCCTGAGCGACGACGGCTGGGCCCGGACGCTCTGGGGCCTGGCCCTCGCCGCCACCGGACCGCTCTCCGTGCGCGACCGGGCCCGGGAACTCCTCGACGTGCTCGCACCGCTGCACTCGACACACCACCCCCGTGCGGCTGCCCATGCCGTGCTGGCGGCGCTGATCCTGCTCCGCCACGACGACGGCTCGACGATCGGCGCGCGGCTCGTCGAACGGCACGCACCCCATCTCCCGTCCGGTGACGGCAGCGGGGCCTGGCGATGGCCGGAACCGAGGTTGACCTACGGCGACGCGCTCATCGTCGAGGCCCGCCTCGCACTCGCCAGGTGGCGACGCGACGACGCCGGTCTGCTCGCGTCGCTCGACCTGCTCGACTGGCTCGTCGATCTGGAGACGTGCGACGACGGGCATCTGAGTCTCACCCCGGTCGGTGGCCGCGGACCGGGCGATCCCGCAGGCTTCGACCAGCAGCCGATCGAAGCCTGGACACTGGCCGACGCCGCACGTCTCGCCCACGACATCACCGGCGATCGTCGATGGGCCGACGTCGTCCGCCGCGCGTCGGCGTGGTTCGAGGGCGCCAACGACCTCGGCGTGCCCGTGTGGGATCCGGTCACGGGGAGTGCCTACGACGCGTTGACCCCGGGTGGCGTCAACCTCAACCAGGGCGCCGAGTCGACCCTGGCGTTCATCGGGACCCGCCACGCAGCCGAGCTCGTCGCGTCGTCCTCGCCCGAAGCCTCCCGGAGGAGTTCGAGGAGATGACGCATCGAGGCGGTGGCTGCGCCGACGTGGCGGTCGGCTGCGCCGTACACCAGCAGGATCGTGTCGCCGTCGGCCTCCACGTGGGCGCCCTGGACGAACACGACGTCGTCGACGTCGCCGAACCGTTCCCAGTCGAGTTCCGGCTCGAGGAGCGCCTGATCCAGGACGGCGATCGGGTGGCCGGTGCGGGCGTCGAGCAACGCGAGGTTCATCGTGTAGACGCCGTCCCAGCGCCGTTCGTGGAAGAACAGCAGCAACCCGTCCGGCGAGGCGACCGGAGGCGCACCCGCGCCGATGCCGAGGGCACCGGGCGTCGGCCGCACGATCGTGTGCATCTCCAGCGCCTCGAGGTGCGCATCCCAGTACTCCTGCTCGGCGTTCCAGAGGTGGTGGAGGTCGTCGAAGACCGCGATCTGCATGTCGGGATGGATGCGATGGACCAGCGCGACGCGGCCATCGGCCAACGCGAACACCACCGCATCCTTGTCCCTCACCCCGTCGGGGCCGAGCAGACTTCCACTGCGAGGGTCGAGATGGAACCGTTCACCGTCGTGGTCCAACAGATGGGCGCCGACGCGCCAGGGCTGGTCGGGAGCGCACGGCAGGTTGGTGTACGTCATGACGAGGTGCTCGCCGGCACGATCGCACACGAGCTGCACACGCGGATCCTCGAAGCAGTCCACCCCGTGATCGCCGGCGCGGGCCAGGACGTAGGCGAAGTCGTAGGAGTGCCCGTCGAGCGACTCGAACACGACGATGTCGGACACGTAGTCGAGGAAGCGAGGTCCGGGACCCTCGTTCAGCCGGTAACCGTCGCGAACCGCACGCGCGAAGAGGTGATACCGACCGGCGTGGTGCAGCAGCCCGGCATTGAAGATCGGGCCGTAACCCGCAACCGACCCGGCCGACACGATCGGTTCGTTCGACACACGCTGCACTGGTCGGACGCTGGTGGTCGGTTCGGTCATCATGATGAGGTGCGAAGTATCGGCTCCCGGCGACGTCGGGAAGTGGATGCGCCGTTCGCGGTTTCATCGGCACGCATCGCCCACGACTGGAGGCATCTGTGATCAACGGCGACATCCATCCACTCGACCTCTTCCGACGACATCCGGACAATCCGATCCTCGTCGCATCCGACTTCCCACGAATGGTGAACGCCGCCTTCAATCCCGGCGCCACCGTGTTCGACGGCGAGACGCTGCTGCTCGTGCGCGTGGAGCTGCGCTCGGGGCTCTCGCAGTTCGCGGTGGCGACGTCCGCCGACGGCCGGACCGGCTGGAAGATCGACCACGACCGGCGATTCGAACCCAGAGGCGACAGCTTCGAGGAACTCTGGGGGGTCGAGGATCCGCGCATCACGAAGGTCGGCGAGAACTACATGATCGTGTACACCGGCTTCTCGCGGGGAGGCCCGCTGGTGTGCCTGGCATCGACCCGCGACTTCGTCACCTACGAGCGCCACGGCGTGCTGATGTCACCGGAGGACAAGGACGCAGCGCTCTTCCCGGCACGGTTCGGCGACCGCTGGGCCCTCATCCACCGGCCGGTTCCACGTGCCGACCTCGGCGCACACGTGTGGTTGTCGTTCAGCCCGGACCTGCGCCACTGGGGCGACTCGGCTGTCCTCATCTCGGCCAGGCAAGGGGGTTGGTGGGACGCGAACAAGATCGGCCTCGGTCCGCCGCCACTGCTCACCGACGACGGCTGGCTCATCTGCTATCACGGCGTGAGGGAGACGGCATCGGGTGCGATCTACCGGCTCGGGCTCGCGTTGCTCGACCGCGACGATCCGACGACGGTGCTGCTGCGGGGCAACGAGTGGGTCATGGGCCCGCACGCCCGTTACGAGCGCCAGGGCGACGTCCCCGACGTGGTGTTCCCGTGCGGGTGGATACTCCGCGACGACGGCGACACCATCGACATGTACTACGGCGCCGCGGACTCCGTCGTGTGTCTCGCCACGGCCAGCCTGCGTGAGCTGTTGGACCACCTGCGCACCCACGCCGCCCCCTGACAGTCCCCGACCCCGGCGAGCGATGCGAGGATGGGCGCGATGGGCGAGCTCGTGACGTACCGGGGCGCTGATGGTCGACAGCGAGCGATGGGCTGCGCTTCGAACACCGACCCGGCGACATCGTGATCTCCACACCGCCGAAGTCGGGGACGACATGGACACAGATGCTGTGCGCGCTGATGATCTTCGACGGGCCGACGTTCCCGGCGAAGATCGACGCGATGTCGCCGTGGCTCGACATGCGGATCCGTTCGGAGGACGAGGTCTTCGACATCTACGACCGCCAGACGCACCGACGCTTCATCAAGACGCACACCCCACTCGACGGACTGCCGCTGCGCGACGACGTGCACTACGTCGTGGTCGGCCGCGATCCTCGCGACGTGATGGTGTCGTGGGAGCACCACGTGACCAACATGGACGTCGACGTCCTGCTCCAGAACCGCATCGACGCGGTCGGCCTCGACGATCTCGACGAGTACGACCCGCCGTCACCGCCCGAGCCCGACCCGGCGGTGCGGTTCCGGAACTTCGTCGAGGCCGAGTGGTCGCCGGGGGAACTGGTGTCGCTCGCCAACGTGCTCCATCATCTCGACACGGGATGGGAACGCCGCGAGGTCGCGAACGTCGGCCTGTTCCACTTCCTCGACTACCGGCGCGACCTCGTCGGTGAGATGGCCCGACTCGCCGAGCTGTGTGCGATCGACGTCGATCGTGACCGACTCGCCGAACTTGCGCCCGAAGCGGGCATCGATCGGATGCGCGACCGTGCCGGCGAGATCGTGCCGGGCATCGCCAAGTCCGACCACTGGAAGGACCCGGCCGGCTTCTTCCGCTCCGGCACCTCGGGCGAGTGGCTCGACCGCACGACACCACAGGACCGCGCCCGCTACGACGAGCGCGTCGCCGAACTGGTGCCCGACGACCTCGCACGGTGGATCCACGAAGAACGCTGACGGGCCGCACGGTACGGTTCGCACGATGCGAGCAGTGCGAGCCGCCAACGGCACGGTCGAGGTCTGCGATGTACCGGCACCGAGCGGGCCGGGCGTCCGGGTCGACGTGAAGGCGGCCGGCATCTGTGGCACCGATCTCCATCTCGTCAGCGGGGCCGACTTCCCTCCCCCACGCGTGACACTCGGCCACGAGATCGCCGGGATCACCGAGAACGGCACACCCGTGGCGATCGAACCCCTGTCACCGTGCGGCCGGTGCGACCCCTGTCGACGGGGTGACGAGCACCTGTGCGCGGACAGCTCGGCGATGCTCTTCGGCATCGGACTCGACGGCGGGATGGCCGACCGGATCGAAGTGCCCGAACGGTGCCTCGTACCGCTGCCCGCCGGCGTCGACGTCCGTGATGCGTCGCTGGTCGAGCCGCTCGCCGTGGTCGTCCACTCGCTGCGCCGGTCGGCGGCGCGGCCCGATCAGCGCGTCGTGGTGATCGGCGGTGGGACGATCGGGCTCTGTGCGGTGGCGGCCGCCCGAGCGCGTGGCTGCGAGGTCGCGCTGGTGGCCCGCCACGATGCGCAGCGCGCCGCGGGCGAGCGCCTCGGGGCGACGGAGGTCAGCGACGGCGGCTACGACATCGTCATCGAGGCAGCCGGGAGCGAGAGCGCGCTCGGGCGGGCGGTCGACCTCGCCCGGCCGGGTGGCACCGTGATGATCCCGGGCGTCTATTGGGGTCCGGTCACGGTGTCGGGGATGGCGTGGTGCTTCAAGGAGGTGTCGCTGTGCCCGACGGCGCTCTACTCCCGCACCGCCGGCGGCCGCGACATCGACGCCGCTGCCGCGCTGCTCGCCACGACGCCCGGCCTCGCCGGCACCCTGATCACGCATCGATACCCGCTCGATGCAGCGGCCGAGGCGTTCGAGACCGCGGCGAGTCGCGATCGGGGCGCCATCAAGGTCGTGCTCGAGCCGTAGCGGTGTCCCGCCGTCGGCCCGTCAGCGGGAGCGGGAGCGTGCCAGCAGGACGAGCGTGACGCAGACGGCGACGATGCCGCCGAGCACCTGGCCGCCCCGCAGCAACCGGTTGGCGTCGACCGCCGGCTTCCACACGACCTGGTCGCCGCGGACCTCGTACACCCCGATCGGGTTGACGTGGAGACCGAAGCCGGTGCCGAACCCGCCACCGGACTGCTCCTCGTCGCTCCCCTCGCCGCCACCGCCGCCGGCACCACCCGAGACGCGGGCGACCGGAATGACCGTCACCCCGTCGAGTTCGTAGGCCTCGCCGTAGGCCCGCGACACCGACAGCGAATCGCGCGTCCCCTTGATGGAGTCGAGCACCGCATCGGCGCTCCCGGTCATCGGACTCTGCCCGGTCGAACTCTGCCCGGTCGAACTCTGCATAGTCATCGCAGATCACCTCCTGTTTCTCAACTGCTCGCCTTCCACCCTACGGAACCTCCGCTGCGCCCTCCAGGGCCATTCGTCGATCAGCGGCCGAGCCGGGCGAGGCCGTCGAGGATCAGGTCGAGGACCGTTTCGAAGCTGACCGGCGGTGTCGCCGTCGAGGTGCTGTCGGACGTGGGTGACGGTGTGGGGGAACTCGTCGGGCGAGATCCCCTCGAGGAAGGAGCGGGCGAGTGCGTCGGCGTCACCGCCGGGGACGACGTAGGCCATGGCCTGTTCCTGGAGCGTGTAGCCGATCACGTGGTTGTTGACGGCGTGGAACGCCAGGTGGGCGACGGGGGGCGCCATGTCGGTGGCGGCGAGCGCTGGCGAGGAGGTTCTCCATGTGCCGGATGCGGGCGGGCCCCGGCATCTGGCGCAGCCACAGCCCCGCCGCCCACGGGTGCCGCACGAGGGCCGCGCGGGTGTCGACGACGAGCGTCCGCACGGCGCTCAGCGGGTCGGCGTCGGGCGCCGGGGCCGGGATCTCGGCGGCGACGGCGTCGACCATCAGCGAGAGCACCTCGTCCTTGTTGGCGACGTGGTTGTACAGCGACATCACCTCGTACCCGAGCTCGCCGGCGAGCTTGCGCATCGACAGCGCATCGGTGCCGCGTTCGTCGGCCATGGCGATCGCCCGGGCGACGATCGCGTCACGATCGAGGGGTCCGCGTTCGTTCGCTGCCGCACTCACGCTTGACAACGTACACTGTACGGACTACAACGTACAGTGTACGTTGCCCCGATCGGAGACCTGATGCCCACGCCCACCGACAGCCCCACCCCCACCGACGACGCCTCGCCTGCCGACACCGCGCCGAGCGTCCCCGGGACGATGACCGCCGTGACCGCCCGCTCCTACGGCGGGCCCCGAGGTGCTCGCCGTCGAGGAGATGCCGGTTCCGACCCCAGGCGCCGACGAAGTGCTCGTGTCGGTGCGGGCGTCGTCGCTCAACGCGCTCGACTGGCACTTCCTCACGGGCACCCCGTACCTGATGCGGGCGATGTTCGGTCTGCGGCACCCGACGCGGATCGTGCGTGGGGCCGACGTCGCCGGTGTGGTCGTTGCCGTCGGCGACGACGTCTCCCGGTTCCGCGTCGGTGATGCGGTGTTCGGCGAGGCGACCGGCGGCGGCTGCGGCGAGTTCCTCACCGTGAAGGAGTCACACGTCGCGGCGATCCCCGAGGGCGTGTCGTTCGAGACCGCCGGCGCGACGCCCGTCGCCGGATTGACGGCGCTGCAGGGTCTCCGAACGCACGCTGCGGTGCAGCCGGGCGACCGGGTGCTCGTGAACGGCGCGGCCGGCGGGGTCGGGACGATGGCGGTGCAGATCGCCAAGGCACTCGGCGCGGAGGTCACCGCCGTGTGCAGTACCCGCAACGTCGACATGGTCCGCGCGCTGGGAGCCGACGAAGTGCTCGACTACACGCGTGACGACTTCGTCGTCGGCGGGGCACGGTTCGACGTGCTCTTCGACGGCGTCGGCAACCGGCACCCACGCGACTGCCGCAGCGTGCTGCGCGAGGGCGGTCGCTACGTGGCGGTCAGCGGGCCGAAGGCGAACCGTTGGATCGACCCGCTCCCCTACCTCGTGCGGGCGCGGCTCGCGTTCATGCGCTCGGACGCGTCGTTCCATCAGTTCACCGCGGCAGCGAACGTCGACGACCTCACCTTCCTGGGCGAGCTGCTGGCGTCGGGTCGACTCGTCCCGCAGATCGATCGGGTGATCGGCCTCGACGGTGTCGCCGACGGTCTGGCCGAGATCGGCACCGGCCACGTCCGGGCCAAGATCGTCGTCGTCCCTCACGCACCGGTGTCCCCGACCTGACCGATCCTCCACTGGAGAGCCATGAGCGAAACGACCGAGGGGTGGTCGCTTCGCTCATCGGCTTGCGGATGGACTCGTGTGTGGCTTCTCGACGCCACCGGCCGACCGGCGGGCTGGGTCAGTGCGAACGGGCCCCGGTTGTGACTGCGGCGAAGAGGTCGGGCAGGAAGCCGGCGAGGTGCGTCATCTCGGTCCAGCAGTGGTCGATCATCGGCCCGGCAACGAAGTCGGGCGTGTCGGGGCCGAAGACGAACCGGCTCTTCATCTCGCTGCCGGTCTCGGTGCGCCGGACGGCATGGACCAGGTGCGCCAACTGGTGGCCGTGGTCGCTGTCGGACGTGACCGCGCACACCGCGGTGCCGAAGCCGCCTGCAGCCATCACGTCGCCGCCGAGCCCGAACCCGGCGGGGTCGTGGAAGGTGATGGCGAGCCTGCTGAGGAACGGCCCGATGTACTCGTCCACCCACGAGGTGTTGCCGACGTAGCGCTCGCGGTCGCCGAGGCCCTCCACGTCCGAGAGGTCGAACCTCGGCTGGGTGAACACGTGAGCCTGCGGATGCCACAGCTTGTAGCGCTCGGTTCGAGCGAGGTGCCAGCCGAACCACCAGTCGATCATCTCGGGCGTGGTGCCCGGCCACACGGTGTGGACGGCCACGCCGATGCCACCGTCGGCCAGGCGGGCTGCACCCGTTTCGAGCTCGAGCACGCCGGGCGCGACGAGTCGGGCCATGTCGGCGAGGCCGATCCCTTCGACGTCGTCGCGCACGCCTGCCTCGATCGCTGCCACGACGTGGGCCGGCAGCTCCGGCGTGTCCCATCGGTAGAACCGTCGGCTGATCTCATCGTGCTCATCGCGCCAGATGCCCACGTGCACCAGCCGATCCGCGTCGAGTGTCGTCTCGTGCGCTGTCCGGATCGCAGCCAGCCCGTCGACGCTCATGCCGACCCGGTGCCGATCTCGAACGACATCAGGTCACGTCCGACCGTGAGACGCCCGGTGTAGCCGCCCGCACGGACATCCTGTTCGAAGCCTGCTTCCTCCCGGTCGTTGGCCGGCGACGGGATGAGGTGGGTCAACACCAGATGTCGAACTCCGGCGCGCTCGGCGAGGCCACCGAGCGGGACGGTGTCGGCGTGATAGCTGAAGATCGTCTCGAACACCGTGCCCGCCACCGCGTCGTGCAGCGCCGTCGCCCGGCACGCTTCGTGGACGAGCACGTCGGCTCCGGCCGCGAGCTGTTCGACCTCGTCGCACACACGGGTGTCGCCCGAGATCACGACCACGCCGTCCGGTGTGGTGACCCGGAAGGCAACCGCGTCGGCCACCGGCTCGTGGTGTACGGCGACGGCATCGACCACGACGCTGCCATCCGGCGATGTCCACACCACCGTTGGTTCGGGCGTCGCGTCGAACACATTCAGATCGACCTCCGGCGGCTTCGACTGCACGTGCTCGGTGCGGGTGGCGATGTCGTCGACGTAGACGTCGAACATGCGCCGCACGAACGTCGCCGCGTGCCCCTCGACCGCGTACACCGTGAGCGGCCCCGTCCGGTGGAGCTGCTGCTGGATCCAGCGGGTCATGGCCACGTCGGCGAGATCGATCAGGTGATCGCTGTGCACGTGCGTCACGAACAGCGCCGTCAGCTGGTGCGGGCCGACACCAATGTCGGCAAGGCGCATCACCGTGCCGCGCCCCGCGTCGAACTGGAGGGTGACGTCGCCATGGCGGACCAGGGCTCCGGGCCCCGCCCGACCTGGCGTCGGGTGGGGGATGCCGGTGCCGGTGAGCGTGACGGTGGTGGTCATGTCGATCTCCTTCGAGGTCGGGGGCGTGCCGAATTGCCGAGGCCGAGCAGCGTGAGTACCCACGCGGCGTGAGCCTGCACCTGGTCGGGGTCGGCCGGGTCGGGGCCGCCGAAGCGCTGCAGCACGGGAGCATTCGCGAACGGCAGCGCCCCGACGCCGACCAGCAGCAACCAGACGTCGATGGGCGCCAATTCGTTGCCGGCGCCGGCAGCGCGCACCTCTGCCCAGGCCTCGGACACGAATGCGAACATCGGACCGGCATGGCGCTCGACGATCCAGTCGAGACGAGCCGACGGTGCAGTCGACTCCAGATCCATGATGCGGTGCAGCTCGGGCCGCGCCGCCGAGAACGAGATGAACTGGCGGACAGCGACGGTGAACCGCTCGACCGGATCAGCGATCTCCCCCGTGTCGATCGATGCCTGGAGCAACGCGAAGAGCCGGTCGATGGCGGCGTGCCACAACTGCTCCTTCGACTCGAAGTGGTAGTTGATCTGCGGCTGGTGCGCACCTGCCCGCTCGGCGATCGCCCGGGTCGTCGCGCCCTCGAACCCGTGCGCAGCGAACTCGTGGAGGGCCGCGTCGAGCAGCTCCGACGCCACGACATCGGAGCCACGACGTCGACGCCGTGCCACCGGAGGCGGCCCCGTCGGTTGGCTGCGCGTCGTTATCATTCGATAACAATCATATCAACTGATCACCAACCATCGATGACCACGTCGTCGAGCGTCTACACTCCCGGCGAGCGCGAGGAGGGTCCGATGGGTGTGCTGAGCGAACTCGGTTATGCGGTCCGGCCGGCGAACGCTGCACAGCGGATCGTCCAGCGGTTCGCGGCCAGCAGACCCGGTTCGTGGCTGTTCCAGAAGACGCTCTACGCGATCGACCGTCCGCTGTTCAGGGCGACCCACGGTCGACTGTCGGGGCCCGGGCTGTTGGCCGGTCTGCCGGTGATCATGTTGACGACGACCGGAGCCAAGAGCGGCCGGCCGCGCACGATGCCGCTCGTCGGCATTCCCCTGGGCGACGACCTGGCGGTGATCGGGTCGAACTACGGCCAGCAGCACACACCCGGATGGGTCTACAACCTGCTCGCCGACCCCGCCGCGACGGTCGCCTACCGCGATCGGACCGTCGAGGTCACCGCCCGCCTCGCAACCGATGCCGAGGCCGACCAGGCGTTCGAGGTCAGCGCGACCTTCTATCCCGGCTATGGCAAGTACCGGGCCCGGGCCAGCCACCGCGTGATCCGCGTCTTCGTGCTCGAACCCGCCACCTGACGCCACCGGAACCCACCCGGGCGCAGCCGATCGTGTCGCCCGACGCCGCTTGCCGGGAGTGCTGTCAGCACGACTGCCACCGGAGCGACACGGCCTCCTACCCTTGGCGCATGACAGGGCGAACCATCAAGTGGGCGATCGCATTGGCGCTCGTCGTGTCGGCATGCGGATCGTCGGACGGCGACACGACCGAGTCGTCCGCACCAACCACGAGCGCGGCCACGACAACCGACCCACCGGCCCCGACGACCGAGCCGACCGCCACGAGCGAGCCGGCGGAAACGACGACGGCGCCGGTCGCCTCCCTCGAGCCGGGGGCTCAACCGCCCGACGGGCCGGCGGCCCCGACCGTCGAGGAGTTGGCTGCGTTCTCCTGGGCGAACACGACCCCCGACGCACCGTGGCAGGCGCGAGCGGGTCTCCGGGTGGTCGACCTGAACGGGCGGCTCATCCTGCTCGGTGGGCGGACACCGAACCAGTCGACGATCCCCGGCGACAGTGTGATCTGGGCCGACGTGTGGGCGAGCGACGACCAGGGCGCGACCTGGTTCGATCTCCTCGAGGGCGCCACCGCGCCGTGGCCCGCCCGTGGCTACTTCCAGGCCGTGGTCAAGGACGACATGATCTACGTGATCGGCGGTCAGGACTTCGGCCTGGAGAAGAACCCGTTCTGCGCGCTGCTCGAGCAGGGCGTCGAGCCACCGCCCGGGCTGGGCATCGATCCCGATGCGCCGTGCCCGGAGTTCCTGCCGTCGTCGAGCTTCTTCAACGACGTGTGGCGCAGCGCCGACGGCATCACCTGGGAGCAGGTCACCGAGGCTGCGCCGTGGGACCCACGCGCGGGCCTGTCGGCGGCGGTGCTCGGCGACCACATCTACGTGATGGCGGGTTCGCAGAACGACGACTCGTCGATCATCGGCCCGGGTGGGCCGGCACGCATCTACTACCAGGACGTCTGGCGCAGCGAGGACGGAGCCTCGTGGGAACTGATGACCGACGCCGCGCCGTGGGAGCCCCGGGCGGGCGCTGCCACCGTGGTACGCGACGACCTGCTCTTCCTGTTCGGCGGCGAGGACGGATTCACGTGTGATCCGCTCCCGGACTGCGAAGCCCCGTACTTCAACGACGTGTGGGTCACCGCCGACGGCGCCACCTGGGTGCAGGTCACCGATGCGGCGGGGTGGAGCCCGCGGCCCGGCCACGTGTGCGAGCTGGTGGGCAACCAGTTCCTCTGCTTCGGCGGATTCGGGCTGCTCTCGAACCCGACCGACATGTGGGTGAGCGACGACGGGGCCGCGTGGACGCAGCTCCCGGTCGACCCGTGGGGCAGCAGCGATCCCACTGCGATGCGCTACGACTTCGATGCACTGGTGATCGACGACCCCGAGACCGGGCCGAGGGTGCTGACGTTCGGAGGCGACCGCGAGACGTTCGACTTCACCGATCCCGAGAACTACCTCCGCGTCGACAACGACGTGTGGACCTTCGCTCCCCCCGCCTGACGGGCGGCGCGGGATCAGCTCCCGACGGCCGGCCACGCAGATCGGGTTGGCACAGTCGGCGGACCGGCAGGGCCGGCGGGCTCGGTGCCGCCGGGCGCGTTCCTGCGCGAAACCGTCGATGCACACGACATTCGGGCAGAGTTCCGATCCGCAGGGCAGCCCGGCCCGGTGGCGCTCCGCCTGTCGACGCAGCGTCCCGTCGCGATCGTCGTTCGACCCGTCGTGCGGCTGGGCCGCAGGGTCGGGTATCGGGGCGTCGGCGTGTCGCGCCCTGACGCACACTGCGAGCGGACAGTTGCTCCTGCCGCACGGCTCACCCTTCGCGTGCAGTTGCGCTTGCGCCTCGGCCTTTCGTCGTGCCTTCTGCAGACGTCGACGCTCACGAAGCGGCGCGCAGACCTCACAGCCGCGCAGCTTGCAGATCCGTCCTCGTGCATGCGCGATCGACCTCAGCTGCTCCGGTGTCAACGGGGCTTCCTCCGCTGCCGGCTTCGTCGAGCCACGCGGCTTCCCACTCGCTGGTGGTCGGGGAACCGGATGCTCAGCCATCGTGGTGAGTATCGCCGCGTCGGCACGCAGACCCACCGCACGGGGCAGTGACGTCGTCGACGCGTCAGCGGGGGCGGTGCTCGGTGCCCATGCCGGCCGTGATGAAGATGCCGGTGGCTTCGCCGTCGATGTCGGCGGTGTGCCACGTGCCGGGCGGATTGATGGCGTACTGACCCGCCTGCAGCGTGACGGTGGCGGTCGCGCCGTCGGCATGTTCCTGGTGCAGGGTCATGGCGCCGGCCGTGCACAACACGACCTCGTGACCGACGGGGTGCATCTCCCAGACGTCCCAGGGACCGGTGAAGGTGTGCATCGACACGAGTCGGCCCTCCACGCCGTCGGTCGCGTCGTGGCGCTCGCCGTAGGCCGCGTACCACTCCATCGCACCGGTGAACTCCGGTTCGATCACGGCGGTGGCGCCGAGGCCGAGGTGGATCGGATGGACGGCGAGTGAGGTGGCGTCGCTCATCCCCACATCATCGCGCCGCGAAATCGAGTGGTACTACGACCTTTGTCCGATGCGGGCGGTGGCGGGGTTTGCGAGACTGCAGCGGTGAGCGACGACTGGCTCCAGCACGGCCACCAGGTGGACGGCGTCGAACTGACGCGGGTGCTGTCATCGTCGAGTGTGCTCGCGGACGGTGCTCCCCCGCCGCCCAGGTTCACCTCCGGCCGGCGGGGCGTGCTCATCGGCGGCGCCATCGCCGTGGCTGCGACGCTCGGTGTCGTGGGGGTCGCGAATGCCATCAGCGACAATCTCTTCCCGAGCCCGGGCGCGACGAGCCCCGCCTCGGTGTGGCAGAACCCGGTGCCACCCGACGAACCGGTCCCCGACGCCGATGTCGCGTCGACGACCACCTCGCCCACGTCCACACCGGCGATCGCGCCGACGATCCAGCCGACGCAGGCCGCGCCATCGAGCACAGTGGCGGCGCCCGCGTCGTCCCCCACGACATCCGCGCCGAAGCGCCCGGCCGATGACGACGCCGATGACGATGACGTCGTCGTCTCCACCACGCTGTTGTCGACACAGGCCGACGACAACGAGCCCGACGGCAACGAGCCCGACGTCACACAGCCGGACGACAACGGCTCGGACGACGCGAGCTCGAGCGGCTCGGGCGACTCGTCGGGTTCAGGAGGCTCGGGCTCCGACGACAGCGGGTCCGGCTCAGCAAGCTCGGGCTCCGACGACGACTGAACGTCGGGCACCCGATCCTGGTCGCGGATCAGTCGGCTGGGTCGAGATGTTCGCTCGCCCACAGCGCCGCCTGGGTGCGGTCGGTCACACCGAGCCGCTGGAACACGCTCGTCAGGTGCGCCTTCACCGTCCGTTCGGCGATCCCCAGCCGGCGGGCGATCTGCTTGTTGGCGAGGCCGTCGCGTACCAGCAGCAACACCTCGCGTTCACGTTCGGTGAGCTGAGGTCCGGCGGCGCGCGAGCGTCGGGACTCGAGCAGGGTGCGAGCCGCCTTCGGGTCGAGGGGTGACCCACCGTCGTGCACCGCACGGATCGCCTTCGCGATGTCGTCGGGGTCGCTGTGCTTGAGCAGGTAGCCATCGGCACCGGCACCGAGGGCGTCCATGATCCGTGTCTGATCGGAGAACGAGGTGAGGACGAGGACGCGGCTCGCCGGATACGTGTCGCTGATCAGTCGCGTGGCCTCGACACCGTCGAGTTCGGGCATCGACAGGTCCATGAGCACGACGTCGGGCCGGTGCTCGTCGACGCACGCCAGCGCTTCGTTGCCGTTGGCCGCGGTGGCCACGACGTCGATGTCGCCGGCGGTCCCGAGGAACTGCTCGAGTCCCGACCGGACGACGGCGTGGTCGTCGACGATCACCACCCTGATCGGTTCGGCGCTGTTGCTCACCGGCGCATCTTCCCATCGAGCGGGATCGTCGTCTCGACGCGGGTGCCGGTGCCCGGTCGGGAGGACACCGTGAGGGTGCCGTCGAGTTGGGCGACGAGACCGGCGAGCGAGCGCAGGCCGACGTGGCCGTCGGTGAATCGCTCGTCGAGGGTGTCGGTGGTGAATCCCCGTCCGTCGTCGTCGACGACGAGTCGCACCGCGCCGTCGTCCACGGTGAGCAGCCACCCGGACATGCTCGGCGGCAGCATGGGCGACCACGTTGCGCAACGCCTCCTGCGCCACCCGGTAGACGAGTGCAGCGACCTCGCTCGGGATGCCTGCGTCGCCGCCCGGAGCGTCGAGGAGTGTCTCGATCCCGCGCACCCGCAGGCCGCTGAGGAGGTCACCGATGGCGGATTCGAGGCCCTCTTCGGCAAGGTTCGGTGGATAGATCTCGACGAGGAGCGAGCGCAGCGACTTGATGCTCGATCGGATCGCCTCGGATGCCTCGAGGGCCTGTTGCGGTTCGATCGAAGTGCGCCCCTGGGCGGCGAGCGTGAGCGACACGCCCGGTGAGTTCCTGCACGACGCCGTCGTGGAGATCGCTGGCGATGCGACGTCGTTCGGCGTCGGAGGCCTCGAGGGCGTTGCGCAGAAGTCGCTCGCGCTCCTGCTGGCTGGCCTTGAGGCGACGGGCCATCGACCAGGCGATGGGGATCTGGACCAGCTCGAGCAGGATCAGCGCGCCGATCGTGATCGGGGCGAACTGGAGCCAGAGGTGCCGGCCCACCTCGGTGACGCCGCCGTAGTTGAAGTAGGCCTCGAACAGCAGCGGTGTGCCCGAGGGTGTCTCGGTCCGGGAGTAGACCTCGAGCAGTTTGCGCTCGGTTTCGTACCGGTTCTCCGGCCCGGAGAGGTCGCTGACCTCGGCGACCTGTCCCCCGGTGGCGAGCACCTCCAGTGCGTCGTCGCCGAGGCTGAACTGCTCGCCGATGAGGCGGGGGTCGTCGGAGTAGACGATGGTGCCGTCCTCCCGCCAGATCTTGACCCTGACGAGCGATCCGCGCAGGACGCTGTCGCGCACGACGGCGTCGAGCCGGTCGAGTGCGTCACGGTCCATGACGACGACGTCGTCGTCGAGGACAGGAGCGATCAGCCCGACACTGCTGATGTTGGCGACCCGCCGGGCCTCCTCGATCGCCTGCTCGGTGCCGACGCGGCGGCTGGCGATGGCGGTGAGGGCGATGACCAGGACGAGCGCGACGAATCCCGCGATCGCGAACCTGGCGACGACCTTGCCGACCGAGATCGGCTCCACCAGCGGTCGGTCGTCCTGCACGGCCACAGCCTCGCGCCGGCGCGACGGTGCACCCGGTGATGGACCGGGTGCACCGGGGGGCAGTGTCGTTGCCGTCACGCCGTGGATTCAGTCGTCGTCGCCACCATGGCCGGAGTTGTCATCATCGACGTCGACGTCGTCATGGCCACCAGCGCCGGAGTGGTCATCGTCGTCGACGTCATCGACGTCGTCGCCACCAGGACCGGAGTGGTCGTCATCGTCGTCGACGTCAGCGACGTCGTCGCCACCCGGACCGGAGTGGTCGTCGTCATCGACGTCATCGACGTCGGAGGGACCAGAACGGTCGTCATCGACATCATCGGCCTCATCGTCGTCCGAGGGAACTGCGACGCCGGTGCAACGGGGATCGTCGGCGTGTTCGGCCTCGTCGCAGGGGCCGCTGATGTCGTCGGGGACACTCGTCGACGGCAGTGCTCGCCGACCGGACGCTGTCGACTGGGACGCTGCTGGACGGAACGGTGCCGGCCGACGAAGCTGTCGGCCGGGACGCTGCTGGACGGGGTGCTCGTCGACGGGATTCTGGCCGGGGTCGTGGTCGCCGGCGTCGTCACCGCGGGCATGGGGGACGGCGTCGGTGCGGCCACGGTGATGCAGGCGGGGTCGGCAGCATGCTCGGCCTCGTCGCAGTTGCCGCGCACCTCGCCGGGCACGCCGTTGTCGTCGGGGGTTCCGGCGTCGCGTGACGCAGCGATCGCCGGGACGGCGAGGGTCAGCGTGGCGCAGCCGGTGATGATCCAGATGAGATGTCGTTTCATGGGTGGCTCCTCGTGTTTGGGGGACGCCACCATCAAGCCCGCTCACGCAGGCACCCCGCCAGTGGACGTTGGTACTACGACCAACGTGACGCCATCGACGTCCGTCGTCGGCGCAGACTGGTGACGAGGAGGCGCCATGGAACTCGAAGCAGTGCTCGGTGACATCACGGTGGAGGACGTCGACGCGATCGTCAACGCGGCGAACTCCTCGCTGCTCGGTGGCGGCGGTGTCGACGGTGCGATCCATCGAGCCGCCGGCCCGCGGCTCGTCGAGGCGTGCCGGGCGCTCGGCGGGTGCCCGGAGGGCGGCGCCAAGGTGACGCCCGGGTTCGATCTTCCCGCCAGGTGGATCATCCACGCCGTCGGGCCGCGGTGGCGCGGCGGCGGCGCGGGCGAGGCGGAGACACTGGCCGCGTGCTACCGCAACTCGCTGGCGAGAGCCGACGAGGTGGGCGCCGCCACCGTCTCGTTCCCGGCGATCTCGACCGGCATCTTCGGCTACCCGCTCGACGCCGCCACCGACATCGCCGTCGAGACCGTCCGCTCGACCCCGACCGCAGTGACCACGGTCCGTTTCGTCTGCTTCGACCGGGCCACGCTCCGGGCCTACGTCGAACGGCTGGCTGCGCGTAGCAGGTAGTCGTCGAACAGCGGCACGCTGAAGGCCGTGTCACCGTGGGCGGGGCTGTAGATCATGCCCTTGCCGATCAGCGCCGAGCGCCGTGGGGCCACCGACTCCACCCGCACGCCGAGTTCGGCGGCGATGTCACCCGAGCGGTGCGGGCCGGGCCCGAGCCGCGCCATGGCGGTGAGGTACGCCCGCTCCTTGGGGGTCAGGCGGTCGGTGCGGACCTGGAAGAAGTTCCGGTCGAGATGCGCGATGACGGCAGGTTGCACCGTTTCGACGTCGGCCCTCGTGATCGGGCTGCGCTCGGCGAGATTCCACACGTGGTAGCCCCACTCCTGCAGGAAGTAGGGGTATCCGCGTGACGCCTCGATGATCAGTTCGACGGCGGCCGCCTCGTAGTCGACGTCGAGTTCGTGGGCGGGGATCAGCAGCGCCGCGGCGGCGTCGGCCTGGGTGAGCGAGCCGATGTTGGTGAACTCGAAGAGGCGCTCCGCGTACGACTTGGCGTCGCCGGCGAGGCCGGGGAGCTGCGGCAGGCCGGCGCCCGCGAGGACGACCGGCAGGTTCATCTGAGTGGTGCGATGGATGGCGGTGATCAGTGCGCCGAGTTCGACCGACGACAGGTACTGCACCTCGTCGATCGCGAGCAGGACGCCCCGGCCGTCGTCGGCAGCGGCCTGCCCGACTGCGACCATCAGGTCGGTGAGGTCCTCGTTGAGCATGCCGGAGTCGGCCTCGCCGGCCACGGCGTCGACGTTGACCATGAAGGTGTTGCCATCGGGGAGCTGCCACGTGAACGATCGGAGCACGCCGAGCGCCCGTGTGATCGCCCGTCTGGCCGGGCCGGCGGCGTTGAGCGCGAGCAGTACCTTGCGCAGGCGGATGGCGAGCAGCGTGCGGAAGTCGCCCGTCTCCGGCGCCTCGATGTAGGCGACCTGCATCCCCTCCGCTGCGGCGATCTCGGTGAACCGGTTGAGCAGCACCGTCTTGCCGACGCCGCGCAGCCCGATCGGCATGTAGCTCTTGCCCGGCCGACCGTCGAGGGCGCGCCGCACCGTGACACCGAACGCATCGATCAGGTCGTCACGGCCCAACATCGCCGGTGGCTCCGTCCCGGCGCCGGGACGGTACGGATTGCTCAGACGATCCAACCGACCCGACCAATTCTTATACGTCTTACTTCCACATCCATAAGCTCTGCCGAACCATGTCGACTGCCGATCGACGTGTGTCGCCGGGTTCGGCTGAGGTGGATCACGGCCATACCTCGAGCATGACATCGGGGTGTCGCAGGGTTCTGCGAGTCCGAGTCCCGTCGCGATCAGGGACGCGACGCGTCGATCACCACGTCGGCGCGTGAACGGGTCGCAGCGACGATCCTGGCATTCGCTTCGTCCGACATCCGGACGAACTCGCGAGCCTCGTCGGGTGATCGGCCGTGACGAACGTGACGGGCGACGAGTCGGGCGACCCTCGTGTCGGGGTCGACGTCGATGTAGCCGGTGAGGTCGAACAGGTGCAGGAGGGCTCCCCACGGCGGGCGTTCGAGGAGCAGGTAGTTCCCCTCGACGATGACGATCCGGTCGTCCGGGGCGACCGTGATCGCTCCCTCGATCGTGCGGTCGGCGACCCGATCGAACGACGGGGCCGACACCGGACGCCCGGCGTCGCTGCAGTTGCTCGACGAGCCGGACGAAGCCCTCGGCGTCGAACGTCTCCGGCGCACCCTTGACCCCCGCCAACCCCAAGCCGTGGAGTTCGGCGTTGTCGAGATGGAAGCCGTCCATCGGCACCACGACGGCGCCGAGTGCGTCGGCCAGGCGCGCGGCGACGGTCGACTTCCCGCTCCCCGGCTGCCCGGCCAGGCCGAACACGTAGCGACGGCGGCCTCGAGCACCGTCGGCGATCCGCGAGACGAGTTCGGCGAACCCGAGCCTCACCTCGCCGCCGACCGCACCCCTCGATGCCTCACCCATCGGTGCCCGACCCATCGACGGTGGTGGCCGGCGTGGCGGGCCAGGTGCCCGCCCGGATCGCCTGCCAGGCCCCCGTCGCGGCGAGCGCCCAGATCACCAGGACGGGCTGGAAGAAGAGTCGGGCGAAGCGCTTCGCATCGGTGTCGAGCCCGAATGCATCGACGCCCTCGGTCCACTGGGCGACGTTGCCGGGGAAGACGGCGACGAAGAACGCCGCCACGATCGTGCCGACGACGACCCGGTGGCGGGGAAGGGCGACGAGGGCGACTCCGAGCACGATCTCGACGATTCCCGAGACGATCACGACGACGTCCTCGTCGATCGGGAACCAGCCGGGCACCTGTGCCCGGAACTCGGTGCGCTGGGTGGTGAGGTGCCCGACCCCGGCGACGATCAGAGCGCCACCGAGGAGCCATCGCAGCACCGCACGGGGACCGACGCCGCCGGGTCGTGTGGTGTCGGACACGGTGCGATGGTACGGCACGGGCGTCGCCGCGTGGACCTCGGACCCTGGCATTCGACGGCCGCCGGGACGCAGACTTCGAACGGAGGTGAGTTCGATGCGTCGATCACTGGTGATCAGCGTCGTCGGGGCGGCGGCGATCGCAGGCTGGAAGGTGTTCGGGCCGTGGCAACGGAACTGGGGTGCCACGGACGCGGAGGTGACGGCGACGCTGCCGGGTGACGAGTTGACGCCGCCGCCGGTGGAGCAGAACACGCGGGCGATCACGATCGCCGCGTCACCGGCGGAGGTGTGGCCCTGGCTGGTGCAGATGGGCGCCGACCGCGCCGGCTTCTACAGCTACGACTGGTTGGAGAACGTGTTCGGGCTCGACATCCACAACGCCGACCGGATCGTCGACGAATGGCAGGACCTCGCCGTGGGCGACATGGTGTGGGGCACCGGCAGTCGCTCGGGCGGCTGGGTGGTGGTGCACCTCGTGCCGAACGAGGCCCTGGTGTTGAAGTCCGCCGACCCGAAGACCGGGGCGGCCGCCGGCCGTGACGTCGGAGTCGGCTTCGAGTTCCAGTGGACCTTCGCCCTGCGCCCCGCACCAGACGGCGGCACGCGGTTGCTGATACGTGAGAGGACGGCGTACGGCAGGGTCCTGACGCGCTGGCTGATGGCACCGGTCGGGCTGGTCAGCTTCGTGATGACCCGCAAGATGCTCGACGAGATCCGCGTGCGTGCAGAACAGCAAAGCGTGAACGGTGCCGGGTCAAACGTGACGCAACCGTCACGTTTGACCCGGCACCGTCAGCCCAGGTGACGGCCGCAGTGCGGCCACGGGCGGGCGCCGCGTTCGCTGTACAGGGCGAACGCCAGTGCATCCTGATCGGCGGGCGAGGCCGACGCCGGGTCGACGCCGACGAGTGCCGGCGCATGACGCTCGGCGACCGAGTTCCACGTCGAGCGATCGAACTGGTACGCACCTCGGTACTTCCCGGACGGGTTCGTGATCGAGTAGTTGCCACCCGATTCGCACTCGCGCAGGGCGGCCCACTGGCTCGCCGAGGGGCCGGGCGGAGCGACGACGGGGGCGGGGGTCGGCTCCGGCGGCAACGCGTCCGTGACGGCCGGTGCGGCTTGCGGGAACCGGTGGGGCCGTCGACCGGTTCCGTCGCAGCGCTCGATGTCCACCCCGAGATCCGGGATCGCCCGACTCCGGCCGGGTGGCCGAGTTCGGGCGGGCGACCGGGGGCAACCGGCCGGGCGGACGCCTCACGCGGACGCCGGCGCGGTGATCGAGAACGATCCGGCGGCGACCGGAGCCGGCTCGTCGATCGGCTCCTCCGTCAAGGCCTGCGCGGCGAGCGGCACGCCTCCGACGAGGACCACCGCAGCGAGGAACGTCGCGGATCGGCGAACGAAGTTACGGGGCGCGTGGACGTGGCGGGTTGGGGGTTGGGGGGTCATGACGCTCCTTGGCGGGTGCGACCGACATCGGGTCCGCACCGGCGCTCGGGCTCAGGCGATGCCTGGCTTGGCCTGGTGGTCGAGAGCCCAATGTTACGAATACATGACGAAAAGTGGCCCGCGGGCGGTGAGTCATCCGTCACGCCCCGCTTCTGGCGCATCGGCTCGAACGGGGCCGCGGGATGGTCCGGGCCCCGAGTCAGGTGGTCGTCGGATCGGCCTCGTGGTCGTCGACGGCCGGTTGATCGTCGACAGCCTCGTCTCCGTTGACGGCCTGCTGGTCGTCGTCCCACTCGATCACTTCCACCACTTCGATCTCGCCGTTGCCGGCCGGTCCGAGCTCGTCCCCGGGCAGCCCACCGACGTCCTTCGTTGCGCCTCGGTCGGCTCCGTTGCGCTTCAGGCCGGTGTCTCGCCGCGCCGCTCGCACACATTGCGAGATGCTGTGCCAGAAGCGCTCGGGTCCCACCAGTTCCCCGAAACCCGACCTCTGCAGGACGGAGTTCACACCGTGGAGAACTCGGGCGAGGTAGAGACTGACGTGGCGCTTCTCCAGCTCAGCTGCCAGGTGCGTGAGGACGTCGGCGCTGGTCGTGTCGAGCTGCGTCGTGGCCTCGAGATCGAGTACCAGCGCTCTGGTGCCGGGCCACTCGTCGATCTCGGCGAGCAACCGGTCCTCGAACGCAGTCGCGTTCGCCCAGAACAGCGGCGCATCGAGGCGTACCACGACGACGCCGTCCACCGGACGCCGGTCAGGGTGGCGGTGCAACCTGCCCCAGGCGGCCTTCTCGCCGTCGATCTTTCCGAGCACGTCCATACGCGGTCTCGACGATCGGTACACGATCGCCAGCAGCGATGCCGCGATGGCGATGCCGAGCCCGGGCAGCGGCCCGAACAACACCACGGCGGCAACGCCGACCACCGCCGCGAAGAAGTCGGCCTGGCGGACCCGGCGATATCGCAACAGCGCCGAGACGTCGATCAGACCCCAGACCGCAGCGACGACGATCGCGCTGAGCACCGCCTGTGGCAGATCGGTGAAGACCCAGGTGAACGCGACGAGCACGATCATCGTGAAGGCGGCCGCTGTCAGGCCGGTGATCTGACTTCCGCTCCCGGCCTGGTCGGCGGTGGCCGTCTTCGAGAGGCTCCCGGCCACGGCGAGGCCACCGGAGAGCCCGGCGGCGACGTTGGCGGCGCCCATCCCGACGAGCTCGCGGTCCGTCTCGATGCGGTAGCCCCCACGAGTCGCGAAGAGGCGGCTGGCGGCGAGTCCTTCGGCGAGGGCGACGAGGCCGAGCGACATCCCGCCGACGAGGACTGCCGCGATGTCGTCGCGCGGGATGAAGGGCAGCCCGAGCGGGGGGAGGCCCGAGGGGACCTCACCGATCATGGCAACACCCTCGGCCTCGAGATCGAACGCGACGGATGCCACGACCCCGAGTACCAGGGTCACCAGTCCCCACGGGACGCGCGGCGTGATGCGTTGACCCCCGAACAACACGACCAGCGCGAGCCCTCCGACCACCGCTGTCTGCACTTGGGCATCGCCGATGTTCCTGATCGTGCGAACGAACACCCCGATCAGATCCCCCGAGGGCTTCGGAATGCCGAGCAACGTCGGCAGCTCACCGATGATGATCGTCAGCGTCAGCCCGACCACGAAGCCCGTCACGATCGGCTTCGACAGGAACTCGGCGAGCCACGAGATCCGCAACATGCCGGCCACCACGAGCACGAGCCCGGCGGCGATGGCGAGGGCCGACGTGATCGCCACTGCGTCCTGGGGATTGTCGCGGGAGATGTCGGCGACCAGCGATCCCGACACGATCGCGACGGTCGAGGCGGGACCGACGATCAGCTGGGGTGACGACCCCAGCACGCCGTACGCGAGAAGCGCCAGTGGAACCGCGTACAACCCGACCTGCACCGGAACGCCGGCGATGGTCGCGTAGCCGAGCGACTGCGGAACGAGGAGCGCAGCGACGATTGCACCGGCGAGCAGATCGTTGCGCAGCCGGCTGCGCCGATAGCCCGGGAGCCACCGGAACACGGGCACGTACTTGCCAACCCGTGCCCATCGCTCCGACGTGGTCGTGTCCGTTCCACTCACCGGTGCAACGCGCCTCCCCGCGCCGAACTCTACGTGATCTCGTGGGTCACGTGAGGTGCTCGTGGAGACGGCGGACCAGTTCGAGCTGTGCCCCGACCTCCGGCCCGGCGGCAGGGCGGTGACGTCGAACCCGCTCGAGCGCCTCGTCGAGCGGGACCGCCAACGACACCAGAACGGCCACGGCCGTGGTGCCCGACCGGCCGATGCCGGCCGCACAGTGCACGATCAACCGCTCGCCCGCCACGACGCGGTCCACGAGCCCGGTCAGCACGGGTGCGAACTGCTCGAGAGTGGGCGCGTCCAGATCGGGGATCGGATACCACAGCGCCCGCGACGGCGCCTGGGCGCGCAGCCACGCCACGTAGTCCGGATAGCGCTCGGCAAGCTCGTGTTCCTCGTTGAGACACACCACCGCGTCGGCGCCCACTCGTGCCATCAGCCCTTCGGGGTCGGGGCCGATGGCGTGCTTGCCACACAGCCACAGCCGACCCCGAGCGGGAGGCGGCAACGGGATCTCGTGGATGCCGCCGTCGAGGTTCATGCCTGACCCTTGCACCGGTGCCCGACGCGGTGCCCTACTTCAGGAGTGGATCGCGAGGCAGCCCCAGGATTCGTTCACCGATCTGGTTGCGCTTGATCTCCGACGTGCCGCCCGCGATCGACATGCCGCGGTGCATGAGCACGAGCAGGTTGCTCAGCCCGCCCGGGCCCGTCCATGAACAGCGAGTCGGGCCCGTTCAGCTCGGTCATGATCGCGGCGGCCTCATGGCCGATCTCCGACAGCACGAGCTTGGTCATCGCTCCTTCCGGGCCGGGCTCGCCGCCCGCGACCGCACGATTCGCGCTGCGCAGGTTGAGCAGCCCCATCGACTGGTGCTGCGCGATGTAACGACCCACCCGCGGCGCGCCGCCGTCGAGACGTTCGGGGTGAGCGTCGAACGGAGCGATCAGCGCGGCTCCCGGCATCGTCATGCCGCCCTGGCCCCCGCCGATGCTGACGCTCTCGTTGCCGAGCGTCGCCCGAGCCACCGTCCAGCCGCCGTCGACCGGGCCGACCACGTCGTCGTCCGGCACGAACACGTCGCTGAAGAAGACCTCGTTGAACTCGGAGTTGCCCGAGGTCATCTTCAGCGGGCGCACCTCGACCCCCTCGGCGTGCATGTCGATCGCCATCATCGTGATGCCGTCGTGCTTGGGCACGTCGGGATTCGTGCGCACCGTGGCGAAGCCCATCCCGGCGACGTGCGCGCCGCTCGTCCACACCTTCTGGCCGTTCACCAGCCAGCCGCCGTCGACGCGTGTGGCCTTGGTCTTGACGCCCGCCGCGTCTGAGCCGGCGTCGGGCTCGCTGAAGAGCTGGCACCAGATCACGTCCTGGTTGAGCGCCGGCCGCACCCAGCGGTCGATCTGGTCCTGCGTCGCGTACTGGATGATGGTGAGGATGTTCCACGCCGTGATGCCGTAGCCCGGACGGGTGATGCCGGCATCGGCGAACTCCTGCTCGACCACGAGTTGCTCGACCGCACCGGCAGCGCGCCCGTACGGCTTCGGCCAGTGCGGCATCACGTAGCCGGTCTCGATGAGGCGCGTGCGCTGCTCGTCGGCCGGCAGATCCTTGATGCTCTGCGCGAACGCACGCACCTCCTCACGGATCGCCTCGGCCTCCGGCGGCAGCTCGACGGCCTTCTCCCGAGCGACACCGCGGCGTGTCAGATCCGTCAGTTCCTCGGCTGCCTCGGCGGCAGCGAGGTAGTGGAGCAGCGTCGTGGCGCGGCGCATGTACAGATGGGCGTCGTGCTCCCACGTGATGGCGATGCCGCCGTGCACCTGGGTGTTCAGGTTGGCGCACAGGTCCGCGGCGGGAGCAGCCAACGTGGCGGCCACCGCCGCCGCGTACGACAGCTGGTCACCGCCGGTCGCCGACGCGCGGGCGGCGTCCCACACCGCACTCGTGGCGAGCTCCGTGGCCACGGCCATGTTGGCGCAGTGGTGCTTCACCGCCTGGTACATCGCGATCGGACGACCGAACTGGATGCGCTCCTTCGAGTACGCGGCACCCATCTCGGTGCACTCGCGGGCGACGCCGACCGCGTCGGCCGACAGGATGACCCGAGCGAGGTCGACGAGCACTCGACGGGCACCCGTCATCATCGTGACGGGCGCGCCGTCGAGGGTCACCCGTGCGCTGCGGCGGGTGGGGTCGAGGCTGGGCGGCGACTCGATCGCGACGCCTCCACCCGCCACCTCCACGATGGCCACGTCGTCGCCGACGGGCACGAGGATCAGCGAGGCGGACGCGCCGCCGAGCACCACGCCGACGTCGCCCGACGCCACTCCGTCGGCCACCGTCACCGACCCACCGAGCGCGACCGCACCGATGGTGGACCCGTCGGCGAGTCCCGGCAGGAGGCGCGACCGCACGTCGTCGTCACCCGCGGCGGCAATCACCGCGCCGGCAACGACGGTCGGCACGAACGGCCCGGGCGCGACTGCTCGCGCGAGCTCCTCGACCACGACGACCAGCTCGTCGATCCCGTAGCCCGACCCGCCGACGTCCTCCGGCAGGTGCAACCCGAGCCAACCGAGTTCCGCGAGTTCGGCCCAGAACTCCGGCAGCGAGTCGTCGGGTGACTCGAGTCGTTCCCGGGCGGCGCCGCGCAGGTTGCGCTTCTCGGCGAAGCTGCGCACGGTCTCGGCGAGCGAACGATGGTCCTCGGTGATGGCAATCGACATGGTGGACGAACCTCTTGTGACAGGCGATGGGACACCGCCATCTTGGCCCGACCAGCGCGCCCAGCCACGACCCAGCCCACCCCAGCGATGAGCGAAACGCCCACCCCTCGGTCGCCTCGCTCATCGCCGCCGAACCGCACCGGGCGGTCACGCGGGATCAGGCCGACACGAGCGTGGCCTCGAACAGGTCGAGGGTGGCGGCGGCGAACGCGACCATGTTCGCCTCGCGGTCGTCGATGCCGGTGAGCACGTGCTGCGTCGCGTCGACGGGGCCGACCACCGCCGCCCAGCAGTGTCCGGCCGGGTCGCCGTACGGGTTCGGGGGTCCCGCGGCGCCGGCCTCGCCCAGCCCCCAGGTGGCGTCGAGGCGCGCCGCTGCCGATCGTGCGAGATGGTCGGCGAACGCCTCGGTCGCTCCGCGCATGCCCGGCGGCGCCTCGACGGCGCCTCGCATCCAGGCCCGGTACGCGGCGGCCGTGTAGATGACGGCGCCGCCGAGGTAGTAGGCCGATGCGCCGGGCACCGACAGCAGCGCCGCCGACACCAGACCTCCGGCCGACCCTTCGGCGACCGCGACGGTCTCGCCCCGCTCGCGCAGCAGGGCGGCGATTCGGCGGGCCGGTTCGGTCAACGAGGCGTCGAGCATGCCGACAGCATCGCGTAGGGGCGACCGTCAGGCCGACGGGCGGCGCCAGACACTGACGTGCGACGTGCTGTCGCCCGTGAACGGTGAGCGGTCCCATCCGGCCCAGCGGTCCTCCAGCGTCAGACCTGCGATGCGCGCCATCAGGTCGAGCTCCGACGGCCACACGTACCGGAACGGCGCCGTGAACTCGCGGAACGTGCCGTCGGCGGTGCGGTGGAAGTGACGGGACCGGGAGATCTGGAGGTGGGTGCGATCGACGAAATCGTCGAGACCGAGATGGTCGTCGGTGACGGTGAACGGCACACCGACGGCACCGGGCGGCAGACGGCGCAGGGCGGGGACGCCGTTCTCGATCACGAACCGGCCTGCGGGGGCGAGGTGGCGGGCGGCGTTCTCGAAGCAGGCGACCTGTTCGTCCTGGGTGGTCAGGTTCGTGATCGTGTTGAACACGAGGTACACGAGGGAGAACTCGCCGTCGACGCGGGTGGACGCCATGTCGCCCTCGACGGCGTGGATGTCGACGCCGCCGGGCGCTCGGCGGAGCTCGGTGAGCATGTCGGCCGACAGCTCGATCCCCGACACGTCGACTCCACGCTGCGCGAGCGGGAGTGCGACCCGGCCGGTGCCGATGGCGAACTCGAGCACTCGTCCTCCGTCGGCGAGCGATTCGAGGCAGTCGACGGCGGGGCCGAGCAGGTCGGGCGCGAACATCCGGGCGACCGTCTGGTCGTACGTGCGGGCGACGTCGTCGACGAAGCGGTTCTCGGGCATCGACCGCAGCGTGTCGCAGCCGAGCCAGCGCCCGCAACCAGGATTCGTCCGGTCATGCCGGAAGCGGTTCGAGGGCCGGTGGGGCGCTCGGGCGATGCGAGGCTGTGCCGATGCTGGTGATCGATGCCGCGAACGTGATCGGGTCGCGGCCGACGGGTTGGTGGCGTGACCGGCCCGGCGCCGCCCGACGCTTCACCGAACAGGTGCGTACCACGGTGGCCGACGGGCGGCTGGACCAACCGGTGACCATCGTCCTCGAGGGTCAGTTCCGCAGCGGAGCCGTCGAGTCCGACGTCGATGGCGTGGCGGTGGTGCACGCGCCCGGCGAGGGCGACGACACGATCGCCGCAATCGCTGCGGTTCACGACGACGTGGTCGTGGTCACCGCCGACCGTGGCCTCGCTGCGCGGGTGCGAGCAGCCAACGGCACCGTCGTCGGGCCGAGTTGGCTGCTCGACCGGTTCGTGGACCGGAACGGCTGAAACAGCACTCGCGCAGGTCGCGGACCGTCGAGGTTCCCGCCCATCGACGGAACGCCGATCGCCTGGCACACTCGTTCCATGGCTGATCTGGAGACGTTCCCCGAGGACTGGGACCGGGCGCTCGCCGTCGTCGCCCACCCCGACGACATGGAGTACGGCGCAGCTGCGGCGGTCGCTCGCTGGACGCGCCAGGGCAAGCACATCGCCTATGTCCTCGTGTCCGACGGCGAGGCGGGGATCTCGACGATGCCGCCCGACGAGGTCGGCCCACTGCGCCGCGAGGAGCAGCTCGCCAGCTGCAGCGTCGTCGGCGTCGACGACGTCGAGTTCCTCGGATGGCCCGACGGTTCGATCGTCGAGGGGCTGGCGTTGCGCGCCGATCTCGCCGAGGTGATCCGACGTCACCGGCCCGAGGTGGTGCTGTCGATCAACTTCCGCGACAGCTGGGGTGGACCGAGCTGGAACCACCCCGACCATCGGGCGGTCGGGAGGTCGCTGCTCGACGCCGTCCGCGACGCCGCGAACCCCTGGGTGTTCGGCGATCGGGGCGACGCGTGGGACGGCGTGCGCTTCGTGGCCTTCGGCGGCAGCCCGCAACCCACCCACGGCGTCGACACGACCGACACCTTCGACCTCGGTGTCGCGTCGCTCGCCGCCCACCACCTGTACCTCGATCATCTCGGCGGCGACATGGCCTCACCCGACGAGTTCCTGCGGGGCGCCGCCACCGCTGCCGGCGAACGCATGGGCACGCCCCTCGCCGCCACGTTCGAGGTCATCGGCTGAGCGATCTCGGCTGAGCGACTGGCTGAGCGACTCGGCTGAGGTTCAGGCCAGCGTGAGGAGCCGAGCGACGCGGGGATCGTCGGGGCCGAGGTAGTGCACGAGCACCCCGGCGACGGCCTCGACGTCGAGGGTGCCGGCCAGCTGCATCTCCTCGAGGTCGGCCCAGTCCCGCGAACGGTCGAAGAAGGCCTTGAACACCGCGAGGTCTCGGCAGGCGAGGAACGGGACGTCGTGTCCCGCGAAGGGTTCCGATCGGATGCGCCCGCTGGCGTCGTCGTGGAACGGCGTGGTGTCGAGGAACACGTCGACCGGCGTGTTCGTCCACCAGAGGCGGGTCTGACCGTCGGCTTCGAGTTGCGCGACCGCCGCGTCGGTGGCCGAGATCTCGGCGGGCAACGCCGCGAGGAGATCGCCGGTGCGCTGGGCCGGGACGAACACGTTGACGTCGATGTCGATCGTGCCGCGGGCGCGTTGCGTGCACCAGGCGAGTGCCAGCGCTCCACCGAAGGCATGCGGCAGGTGTGCGGCATCGAGCGCCTGGTGGATGGCGACGATCTTGTCGGCCAGGGAGGGTGCGTCGGTCATGCGACGGCCCCGAACTTGGGCACGTCGAGCGTGGGGGTGTGGCGCGCCGGGAACATCTCGGCCAGCTCGAGCACCTCGACCAGTTCTCGCCCACGAGCGACCGGATCGACGGCGACGTCGGCCGGTCGCCGCTCCAGCGTGACGTCCACGCGGAAGCCGCACGCGGTGAGGATCCGGTCGAGGGTGTCGACGTTGGGTGTCTTGTGGGCTTGTTCGTACGCGGCCAGGGTCGAGTGCGAGGTGTGAGCGCGGCGAGCGAGTTCGCGCAGCGAGAGTCCAGCCCGCCGCCGCGCCGTCCGGATCAACCGCGCTGCATCCATCTCCGCATGTTACCCGGCTGGTATCTGAATGAATACCACCATGGCACCAGAGACGACGTGCGTCACCGCTACCGTCTCGGCGATGGACGGGGATCCGTATCGGTTCGACGCGGAGGTGTGGGAACACCAGGGGTCGGCGGCCTGGTTCTTCGTGAGCCTTCCCGAGGAGATGGCCGACGACATCGACGAGCGTTACGGCCACCTCGAGGCAGGGTTCGGTTCGCTGCGCGTCGAGGTGACGGTCGGGTCGACGACGTGGCGCACGTCGATCTTCCCCGACACCAAGCGGGGGACCTACGTGTTACCGGTGAAGAAGCAGGTGCGAACCGCCGAAGGTCTCGCCGAGGGCGCGGTGTGTTCGGTCGAACTCGCGGTCGTTGCCGGCGAGTGACGCCCTCAGCGTTGCGCGGCGAGGCGTCCATCGGCACGTGGGCTCCCGAACGTGAGCGGTGGAGCGGCCGGCTACCCGGCGTCGAGGGTCTCGAGGAATCGGATCGAGGCGTCGGCGATCTGGCGTTGGGCGTCGGCTCGACTGATGCCGGGCGTGCCGTCGCCGCGCTGCGGGCCGTAGTCGCCGAAGAAGGAGTGGATGGCGCCGTCGATCGGGACGTACTCGGTCGAGGGCGGGAGGTCGGGTTTGTGTTCGTCGATGTCGGCTGGGGTGGCCAGGCCGTCGTTGGTGCCGGAGATCGACATGGCGGCGAGGTCGATGCGCTCCGACATGTCGTGGATCGGGTAGGCGGCGTAGAGCAGCAGGGCGTCGAGCTCGTCGCGCTCCGTCTCGGCGTAGCTCGACGCCACGGCGCCGCCGAGTGAGTGGCCCCCGATGGCCCACCGGTCGATCGTGTCGTCGCGGTCGCCGATCACGGCGTCGGCGGCGTTCGAGTCGAGGATCGCCAGGTTGTAGGGCTGCTTGAAGATGACGACGGTGAAGCCGGCTTCGGCGATCGGTCGCAGGACGTGGGCGTAGGCCTGCGGGTCGACCTTGGCTCCGGGATAGAAGGCGAGGCCGACGTTGCGTGGATCGTCGGTCGGGGTCAGTCGGATCTGCGATCTCGAGACGTCGACGGTCACCCCGTTTCCGTCGTCGAGCGCGTCGAGTGCGATCTGTTCGGCCGACAGCGGCTTGAGGTAGACGAGCAGTCCGAGCAGCGCCACACCCGCGACGAGCAGCCCGGCGCGGGCCGACCAGACCCACCACGCCGATCGTTGCGGTGGCGGACCCACGAGGAGCGCCCAGGTGACGAGCCCGATGGCGGCGGCCAGCGCCAGCAAGAGCGTGATCAGGTAGGCCGGGCTCGACCCCCAGATGCCGACCCAGGCCGTCGCGAACGCCCAGACGACCGCAAGCGCGAGGGTCGCTCCCACGCCGATGGGCAACCACCGAGGACGCCGGCCCGGCTCCTGCGCCGGCGGTGCCGCGTCGTCGGGTTCGGTGGGTGCGTCGGTCAGCGGGTCCGTCACGTCGGTGAGTCTCGCACGGCCGTGGAATCGCCCGACCGGTTCGCGACACACTGTCGGCGCACCGGCTCGTTCGGCAGGGGGCCGACCCCTGCTACCGCGCGTCGGTGCGTGGCGCGGCATCGGGCGGGATGCGCAGCGCGGTCATCTGCGTCGACTGCATCACGAGACGATCCTGGCTGTCCCACGCTTCGCAGATCTCGTCGGCGTAGCCGTCGTGGATCACCTGTACACGAAACCGCAGCCGCAACGGGCCGGGTGCCGGTATCGCACGGTTGTAGACCGTGATCGCCAGCGTCGGCACCCACCCCGTCTGCACCACACCGAACGTCGCCGGCGGCATGACGTCGGACGCGTAGAGCAGCCCGACCGTGTCGAAGACGTCCTCGGCTTCATCACGCAGGTACGCCCGGAACTCGCCGCCGCCGACCGCGGTCGGCCCGTCCTCCGTCATCCGAAAGCCCGCGTCGGGATCGAACTTCAACGAGATGCCGCGGTCGCCGCCCATCGGCGACGGCACCAGGTCCTCCAGGGCCGGGAACGGGCACGGCGCGATCTCGCCCCAGAAGGGCACGGTCCCCTCGTGCAGCGTCCCGAGCGTGAACTGCGCACGTACACCTCGAACGCCGTCGACACCGATCGTCGCATTGACCTGGCTGGCGGTCTTGCCGACCCGATCGATCTCGGTGACGATCTGCGCCGGGCCGAGGTCGGGCGACGACAGGAACTGCGCCGACGCAGTGATGACGTGCTCGTTCGTCGAGCCGGCTCGCCGGGCTGCGTCGAGCGCGGCACGGCCGAGACAGGCGAGCATGTAGCCGCCGTTCGGCTTGGCACCCATGATCGCGTATTCGTCGACGAGCTCGACGTCGTAGTGCCGGCGCCCGGCATCGTCGTGGCCGCGCGGAACGATCGAGGTCGCCGCCTTGAAGGTGGTGGGCATTCGGATCCTTGAAGGGTGGGGGGTCGAGATCGTGAGGATCTCGAAGAATCTTCGTTTGCGTGCGCAACTATGCCACACCCCCCTGCGCATGATGGCCGCATGTTGGACGTGTCGGCCGATCGGCTGGTGGACGGGCTGATGGAGGGGCTCGTGGGAGAGCTGATGGAGTGCAGCGACTCCGGCCTGGACGACCGACTCCGCACCCTGGAATTGGAGCGCCGCAGGATCGAGGCCGAACTCGCGCTCACCGTCGGCGAGGTCGACCGGCGCCGCTCCTACCTCGACGACGGACACCGCTCACTGAAGGCCTACTTGCGAGCCACCTGCAACTTCTCCGACGCCGAAGCCGCCCGCGTCTGTCACCTGACCGCTGCCGCAGGCGACGTCCCCGGCCTCGTCGAAGCACTCCACCTCGGCCGCATCGGCGCTGCACAGGCCAACGAACTCGCCGTCGCCCACACCAATCAGCGGGTCCGCGCCCGGCTCGGCGACTTCGCCCCGATGCTGCTGGAGCTGGCCGAGCGCCTCAGCTTCCGCGAGTTCCGAACGTGCGTGAAGCGCTTCGTGATGCTCGCCGACCTCGACGGCGCCCACCACGACCTCGACGAATCCATCC
Source organism: Ilumatobacteraceae bacterium (assembly GCA_963829585.1). GTDB lineage: Bacteria > Actinomycetota > Acidimicrobiia > Acidimicrobiales > Ilumatobacteraceae > Sva-07. The sequence continues at coordinate 76,156 of CAWHJD010000001.1, forward strand.
GCAACCGTCGCGCCCATGTCGTCAACCTCGACGGATCGCTGTGCCTCGACTCCGGCGGTGGCGACCCGCTCGTCAACGTCGAACTCGAGGCGATCTTCCGATACTTCTGCGAGCTGGAGTACGACGCCGATGTCGCCGCCCGACGAGCCGAGCACGGCGACCGCGCCGACGAATTTCCGCTCACCCGAACCGCCACACAACGCGGCTACGACGCCTTCGTGGCGATCATGCGCGGCGCACTCGCCAACCACGAAGCGGGCAAGCCCGCGCCGGCGACCGAACCGTTGGTCACCATCCTGATGGACCACCGCACCTTCGGGCACCTGCTCGCGTCGCGCGGCCTGGCGCCTGACACCACGCTCGCCGGCGAGCAGGTCGACCCGTTCACCGGGCTGGCATCGCCCGACGAACTGCTCGCCGAACTGATGGCCGACCCCGACTCGATCGGGTCACGGCGCTGCGAAACGTCCACCGGACAGATCCTCGACCCCCACACCGTGCTGCGGGCCGCGCTCGCCGGGCACATCCGGCGCGCCGTACTCGGCGCCGACAACGTCCCGATCAACCTCGGCCGGAAGACGCGAGTGTTCACGGGCCCCGCGCGGCAGGCCGCCAAGCTCCTCGCGGTGCACTGCGATCACCCCGGCTGTGGCCTGCCGGCCGAGTTCTGCGAAGTCGACCACTCCACCGAATGGTCGGACGACGGTCGCACCGATCAGGACAACGCGGGCGTCGAGTGCGGCCGCCACAACCGGCTCAAACACCGAAGACGATGGCGCACCCGGCGCGACATCGACGGACGAACCCACACCATCCGAGCCGACGGCACCATCATGCTGCCCGTCGGAGTCCGCCCGCCCGTCTTCCCCGACGAAGCCGCTGGCGAACCCTCTCACGAGCCACCAGTCACCGCCACCGAAGAAGCCATCGAGGCCGCCGAACTGACACGACTGGCCCGAGCCCGCGCACGCCAACTCCGCAGGGTGGCATGAACGAACCGACACTCCTGTCGAGGAGTCCATCACTGTCCGCAAGCATCAGATGCTAGCGTCCAGAGCTATGCCGATGACGCGCACGACCTTCACGCTCGACGAATCGCTCGCGGAGCAGGCGCGGCGTCTCGGCGTCAACGTGTCCGCTGCGGCCAGGGACGGCGTGGCGTCGGCGGTGCGGGCTGCCCTCATCGAGCGCGACCGCGCCGCCTACCAGGCCAAACCCGAGACGCCGGACGAATCCTGGGGCGATGCCGAGGCCTGGGGGGACGAGTGAACCGCGGCGAGGTGTGGCTCGCCGAAGTCGGCCGCAAGCGCCGACCGGTCCTCGTCCTCACGCGCACGGAGGTGCTCGACGTCCGCGCACTCGTCACGGTTGCGGAGATCTCGACGTCATCGCGGGGACTCGCCGCCGAAGTCCGCTTCGACCACGTCACTGCAGGTCTCGACCGGGAATCGGTCATCAACGCCGACGGCCTGCACACCATCGCCCAATCGACGCTCACCACCAGGGTCGGCGAACTGGACGACACCACGCTGGAACGTGTGTGCACCGCAGTCAGCTACGCGCTCGGCTGCTGACACGGACGGCTTCACCCGCGAGGATCATGGCGATGGCCGACCCCATTCCCTCCAGCCGACGCGCGCGCCCCGGTGCTCCTGACCGGATCGTCGTCAACGGTCTCGTCGTCGACACCTTCATCGGGGTGCACGACTTCGAGCGGGAGGCCACACAGCGGGTCCGCTTCGACATCGAGATCGTCACGGTCGACGACTACGCCGATCGCGTGCGGGAGACGGGCGCGTACGTCTCCTACGCCGACGTCGTCGAGTTCGTCGAGGCGCGGGCTGCGTCCGGCGACCACGTCGAACTCGTCGAGACCTGGGCCGAGGACGTCGCCGACTTCGCCCTGCGAAACGAGCTCGCCCAGGCGGTGCGGGTCACGGTCCAGAAGCTGGACATCTTCGACACCGCCGACGGCGTCGGGATCATGATCGAACGGTCGCGATGAGCCAACCACCAACACCAACGACCCGTTGCCTGATCGCCCTCGGCTCCAACCTCGGCGACCGGCTGGACAACCTGCGCGCCGGCCTGGCCGCGATCGGAGACGCCGCCGCCATCGAGGTGGTCGCCGTCTCACCGCTCTACGAGACCGCCCCGGTCGGTGGGCCGGACGGGCAGGGTCCCTACCTCAACGCCGCACTCGCCGCCGACACGACCCTCGACGCCACGACGCTCCTGGCGCTCCTCCACCGGATCGAAGCCGATCGCGAGCGTCAGCGAGTCGTGCACTGGGGACCACGGACCCTCGATCTCGACCTGCTCGTGCACGGCGATCTCGTCGCCGACACGGCCACGCTGCAGGTCCCCCACCCGCGGATGCACGAGCGACGGTTCGTGATGGTCCCCGTGTGCGACATCGCGCCCGACGTCGTCCATCCCCGGCTCGGACGCACGATGCGCGACCTCCTCGCCGAGCTCCCCGTCGAGCCCGGCGACCTGACCCGACTCACCGACACGTGGCACACCACCACCCAGCCCGACGCGGAGCACAGCACATGATCACCCCCGACGTCCTGCTCCCCCTCTGGGAAGCCCACCGTGCGGCGCTCGACCATCCGGTCCGCACGATCGAGTTCCCCGAGCTCGGACGGGTCTTCGACGACCGGCCGTACCAGCTCGGCGTGATCAACCTGTCACGCGACTCGTCGTACCGCGAGAGCATCGCCCACGACGTCGACGCTGCGCTGTACCGCGCCCGCCGCATGACGATCGAGGGCGCCGCGATGATCGACGTCGGCGCCGAGTCGACCGGCACCAATGCCGACGTCGTCGACGTCGACGGCCAGCTCGCCTCCCTGCTCCCGGTGGTCGAGGCGCTGCTTGCCGACGGGCTGCTCGTGTCGGTCGAGACGTACCACACCGACGTCGCCGTGGCCGCCCTCGAGGCCGGCGCACAGGTCATCAACCTCACGGGCAGGATCGACGACCCGGCCCTGTACGAGGCGATCGCCCGCCACGACGCCGGCCTCATCCTCTGCTACACGCCGGGCGAGACGGCGCGATCCGACGCCGACGTGCCGCCGGTCGACACGATGATCGACGAACAGATGACGTTCTTCCGCGAGCGGCTCGAACTCGTGACCGGCTCGGGCGTCGACAAGCTCTGGATCGACCCCGGGTTCGGCTTCGCGCTCAACCTCCCGGACGGCCCCGAGCGGGTGCGCTACCAGACCGACAACCTGCTGCAGTCGTTCCGCTTCCGGGAACTCGGCTGGCCGGTCTGCGTGACGATGGCGTCGTCGGTGTACCTCTTCCACGACGAGGCCCGCTCGGCCGAGACCGGCATGGCGGTGCTCGCCCTGCTCGCCAAGGCCAACCTCCTGCGCAGTCACGAGGTCGCCCGTGTCCAGCCGATCCTCGACCTGCTCGAGATCTGCGGGCCCGGCCGGATCCCATAGGGTCGTCGACATGCGGATCATCGTCGTGGGTGCCGGAGCGGTCGGTGGGGTCGTCGCCGCCAACCTCGCACTCGCGGGAACGCCGGTCGTCGCCATCGCTCGCGGCGAGCACGCTCGGGTGATGCGCGAGTCGGGGCTGCGCTACGAGTCGCCCGACGGCACCAGGATCGTGGAACTGCCGGTCGCGACGTCGGTCGGCGAGATCGACGTCACCGACGACGACGTGTTCATGCTCGGCGTCAAGAGCCAGCACACCGCCGGCGTACTCGACGAACTGCGGGCGGCCGGCGTCACCGACCAGCCGATCGTGTGCATGCAGAACGGCGTCGACAACGAACGCCAGGCGTTGCGCCTGTTCCCCAACGTGTACGGCATGTGCGTGATGCTGCCCGCCGACCACCTCGCTCCTGGCGTCGTGCGCGTGTGGACCTCGCCGAGCTCCGGCCTCCTCGACGTCGGCCGCTACCCGCACGGCGTCGACGACCTGACCGTGCAGCTCGCCGCCACGGCTCGAATCGGCGACGTTCGGGTCGATCCCCCGTGACGACATCATGAGCTGGAAGTACCGCAAGCTGCTGATGAACCTCGCCAACGCGATCGAGGCCGTGTGCGGCCGAGTCGGAGGACGCCTCGCCGAGATGGTGCAGTCCGAAGGCGCAGCGGTGCTCGCGGCGGCGGGCATCTCGGTGGTCAGCGCCGAGGACGACCTCGCCCGCCGGGGCGACGCACTGAAGATCCAGCCGGTCGGCGACGACCAGCACCGCGCCGGAGGATCGACGTGGCAGAGCCTGCGGCGCGGCACCGGCACGATCGAGACCGACTACCTCACCGGCGAGATCGTGCTGCTCGGACGACTCCACGGCGTCCCGACCCCCGCGAATCGAGCGCTCCAGCAGGCCGTCGCCGAGATGGCCCGGACCGGGGAACCACCGGCCTCGCGATCCGTCGACGACGTGCTGCGGTCGATCGACGCCGCCTGACGCGGAACCGTTGCGCGCGCCGAAGGTCCGCGCCTCACCGACACCCGTCCTGGGGTCACGCTGACACGAGTTAGGGTTCGCTCAGCACGCGACGGGGGGTCGTGTGCATCATCAGGGGGGCGAAAGATCATGAACAGTCGACATCGAATCGTTGTCGTATCCGCACTGTTGGCGATGTCCGTCGGAGCCAGCGCATGCAGCTCCGACGACGACGGCGGTGACGCCGGCGACGCGGCGACGGAGAGCACCGACATCTCCGGATCGGTGAGCGAGTGGTCGGTCTCGGTCGACGCCGCGTCGGCACCGGCCGGCGACGTGTCCTTCACGATCGACAACGCGGGCACGACCGGACATGAGTTCCTGATCGTCAAGACCGACATCGCACCGGGTGAGATCCCGCTCGACGGTGACCACTTCCCGGAGGACGCCGAGGGGATCGAAGTGATCGACGAGATCGGTGAGTTCCCGGCCGACACGACCGAGACGCTCGACGTGACACTCGAGGCCGGCAGCTACCAGCTGGTGTGCAACCTTCCGGGCCACTACAGCAACGGGATGTTCACCGGCTTCGAGGTCGCGGCCTGACCACGAAGGCCTGACGACGCAGGCCCGCTTTCCTCGAGCGTGGCGGGCCGGCCTGCTCGCTCGACGAACGAACACAGCGCGGAGATGAGCGCCATCTCCTCCACGTCGCGCGCCCTGGTGTCCAACAGTTCGTCGGTGCACACCAGGAAGGCCAGGCATCTCGCCCGGCTGATCGCCACGTTCAGGCGGTTCTTGGAGAACAGGAAGTCCGCGGTGCGGGGCATGAACGCCGACGACGACGTCGTCATCGAGAAGAGCACCACCGCGGCCTCGCGGCCCTGGAACTTGTCGACGGTGCCAACCTCGACACTTCTCGTCGCCGGGTCGACCCGCAACGCCTCGGTGATGCAACGACGCTGGTCGTTGTACGGGGCGACCACCATGAAGTCGCGGACAGCCAGGGGTCGAGTGGTGCCGTGCTGATCGGTCCACGGCTGGCCGAGCAACTCCTGCACCTTGGCGACCACGATCGCCGCCTCCTCCGGTGACTCGGTCGAGCGGCCCGTGTGCTCGGCGCGCAGCCAGCGCAGGCCCGTCTGCCCTGCCGCCGACTGGCCGATGCAGGACTCGTGGCTGTGCAGCTTGCCGCCGTACATCACCTCGGAGATGAACTCGCACACGTCGGGATGCATCCGCCACGTCGTCTCCAGCAGTACGCCCCGATCGGGGGGCACCGTCGGCTCGCCGTCGAGCAGATGCTCGAGCGCGCTCGCTCCGGCACCTCCCGGATGCGTTGCCTGCGACACCTGCGGCAACTGCTGTGGATCGCCCAACAGGATCACGCTGGTGGCCGAGATCGTCGCCGCAAGCGTGTCGGCCAGGCCGAGCTGGCCCGCCTCGTCGACCACCAGCACGTCGACCGGATGCTCACCCATCGGGTTGCTGGCGAACAGCCACGTCGTCCCGGCGACCACGTTGAAGTCGCCCCGAGCAACGTTGGCGTTGTCGTCGACGTAGCGAATGCCGCGGACCGGACCCTCCTTCGCCTTGCGGACCGCCCGAAGATTCTCCGAGTCGCCCTCCTCGGCGAACCGGTCGACCACGGCCTGCATCAGGTTGTCGATCGCCGCGTGGCTCATCGCCGTCACGCCGACCCGCAGGCCGGCGTTGACGAGCGTGCGGATCATGTGCGCACCGGCGAACGTCTTGCCCGTCCCCGGGGGCCCCTGGATCGGCACGTAGCTCCGCTCGAGCCCGGTCGCCCACCCGCACATCGCCGGCACGTCGCCGATGAACATGCCGCCTGCAGGGCCACGTCCCAGCTCGAACGCAGGGAGGTCTCGGCGCAGCATCGCATGGCCGACCCGGTCGGCGCGGCCCGCCAACATCTCGTCGGCCAACTGCTGCAGGGCCGTCAGCTTCGCCCCCTCCTGGAACCACTCGTAGCGGACGAGCGACGACGGATACACGCCGGCCTCCTCGGCCTTGTCGTCCCACGTGACCACCAGCTCACCGGCCACGGCATCGATCATCTCCAGCTTGAAGAACAACCACTCCTGCTCGTTGAGCGCGACGATCAGCTTCGAGCCCTTCACGATCTCGACATCGATCGGTTGCGGCGGGAACCTGAATCGCGCCCACGGCCACTTCAACGGCTTGCCCGTCTTCGGGCTGACCTGCGACTCGAAGCCCCGGAACGTCAGCCGGGCGATCACCGACGGCGACTCGAGCTGGTCGGCCTCCCCCGCGATCGACAGGCGATAGGCATCGGCACTGACCACCTGGCGCTCGCGCCGCCAGTAGCCGAGCAGGTCACCCAACAGGTGCTCGACCGTGCCGGGCCCGAATGCATGCAGCGCTTCGATGCGCTCGTCGAGTTCGGCGGCGGGCTCCTCGCGCCCGAGCACGGCCGCCCGCCACGGCACGCCGACCGGACGTTGCGTCACCAACCAGTCGCGCAGTGCCCGGGTGGCGCGCACGTCGTCCTCGTTGTAGGCCGAGATCTTCGTCAGGGACGCTTGGTCGCCCGACGCCATCCAGCGCTCGTACTCGACGACCGCGCCGGCGCCACGGTCGATCTCGTGGCCGCGCTCGTACTCGGTGAGCCGCTCGACGTGCTTGAGGCCGTAGCCCTCGACACCGACCTGCATCGCCCCCTTCACGATCGGCAGCAGATCGACGAACAGCCCGGTGCTGATCAGCCGTTCGAGCGCCAGCTCCGCCACGCCGTGCTCGGCGACCAGCCGTTCGAGTGACGAGCGTTCCGTGTGGTTGTAGTGGTACACGTGCATGCCGGGGAACTGCATCCGCCGGTCGGCGAGGTGATCGATGAGTGCCTTCGTCGCCACGGCCTCCTCGTCCTTGTCGTGCGCCCAGAACGCGGTGAACTCCCACTCGCCGACGGGCGAGCGCTCGATGAGGCCGAACAGGAAGAACAGCTCGGCGTCGGCGTGCCAGAACGGATGGCCCTCGAAGTCGAGGAAGACGTCGCCGGCGTCGGGGGCCGGAAGCGCCGCGAACCCGATCGGGTCGGGCGCGTCGAGGTCGTCGACCAGCGCGGCGTGGTCGGTGGCGGACGGCGGGTCGAGCAACTCGAACGGTGGCTTCTCGTCGGGCGCATTGCGGGCCTGCACCTGGAGCCGAGCCTGACGGACGAACGTGTCGCGGCGTGCCGGATCGAGGCCGGCCACCTCGCGGTCGAGTTCGGCCAGGGCGGCGATCGTCGTGACGCCGTCGTGCTGGAGCGTCAGACGGTCGGCGGTGCGGACACCGGCCACGTGCACGAGCGAGTCGGCAGCGCGCCACTGGGCGTCGCACACCAGCTCGAATTCGCAGAACTGGCAGTGATCGCACGGCTTGGGCCGGGTGTCGACGTCGACATCCTCGGTCAGGAGCTTCGCCAACTGGCCCCGCAGACGACGCCAGTACGCCAGCACGTCGGCCACCCGAATCGTCTCGCACGTGCCCGAGCCCAGCTCGATCAACATCCGCTGCGGCAGCACGCCGGTTGCCGCCTCGATCGCCTCGGCGTAGAAGCACAACTGCAGCACGTGGCCCGGTTTGGCCTCCCTGCGGGCGAGCTTGGCGTCGATCGGCTCGTAGGTGAACGTGCCTGTGCTCGGCGTCGTCGACCCGGCGCAGGAAGTCGGCGATGCCCCGGATGCCGTCGTGCACGAACGGCATCTGGAACACGACGTCGTGCCCGTCGGCCAGCACGTCGCCGACGCGGTCGACCCACTGCCGGAACGACTCGCCGTTCGCACGCTCGGGCACCTCGAAGACCGACAGACCCTCGGCGCGGTAGCGATCGAGCACCGCCCGCTCGTGTTCGAGACCCTTGTCGAGCAGCATCTGGGCCATCTCGCCGAACGGGCTGTGCTCGACCGCGCGCGTGCCGGCCTCGACCTCGTGGCGCAAGGTGAGGAAGTGTGCGCAGTCGAGCCACGCGCTGATCTTCGAAGGAGTGAGAAGCCGGTCCGCCATGCCCCCATCATGACCGGGGGGTGCCACAACCGAGCACGGCGATGACACCCGCGGCGAAGAATCCCTTGACACGGCGACATCCGGAGCGCAAACTCCTGACTATGTCAGGTAAACCGAACAGTGACAGGCGTTCCGTACGCCGTCAGGAAACCCAGCGGGACATCGTCCGAGCGAGCTGGGAGGCGGTGCGTGAGCACGGCCTGGCCGCGTTGTCGATGCGCGATCTCGGCGAACGGGTCGGCATGCGGGCGCAGTCGATCTACTCGTACTTCGCCTCCAAGCACGAGATCTACGACGCCATGTTCCTCGAGGGGTACCAGGCATTCACCGACTGGATGGACGCCGCCGTCGACGACGACGCCATCGCCGCCGACCCGCTCGACGCGGCGAAGGTCGCCGCACGCGCCTTCGTGGAGTTCTGCACCAGCGATCCCGTGCGCTACCAGCTGCTCTTCCAGCGCACCATCCCGGACTTCACGCCGTCGGCCGAGAGCTACGAGGTGGCCCTGCGGGTGTACGAGCAGATGGGACAGCGCCTGGCCGCCGTCGGCGTGGACGACCAGGCGACGCTCGACTTGTGGACCGCGATGTTGACCGGCATCACCGACCAGCAGATCTCGAACGACCCCGGTGGGGCCCGATGGACCCGCCTCGTCGATCGCGCCGTCGACATGTTGACGACCGAGACCCGAACACACGCCAGCACCACCAACACCACCACCACCGAAAGCGAGAAGGCATGACCACCATGACCACCACCGACGTCAGCACCATTGCACCCATCGGGCATCACGAAGCGATGCAACTCCAAGCGACCGAACTCGATCGGGCCATCGCATTCCTGCGATCACTCGACGCCGAGGACTGGTCGACCGGGACCGTCTGTCCCGACTGGGACGTCCGTCGCATGTGGCTCCACGTGCTCGGCGCATGCGAGGCCGGGGCGTCGATGCGCGAGAACGCCCACCAGATGCTCGCCGCCCGCACCCGCCGCAAGGAGCTCGGCGTGTCGCTCGAAGCCGGCCTGTCGGGCGTCCAGGTGGCCGAACGCGAGAACCTGTCACCCGACGAACTGATCGAACGCCTCGCGACGGTCGCGCCGAGAACGATCAAGGGCCGCAGCCGCACGCCGCGCCCGATGCGGGCGCTGAAGATCACGGTCGACGCTCCGGTCGTCGAGAAGTGGGCGCTCGGATACCTCATCGACGTCATCTACCTGCGTGACGTGTGGATGCACCGGGTCGACACCGCCCGCGCCACCGGCCGCGAACTCGTGCTCAGCGCCGCACACGACGGCCGCATCATCGCCGACGTCGTCGCCGAATGGGCCCGCCGCCACGGCCAACCGTTCACGCTGGAGCTGACCGGTCCGGCGGGCGGCGTCTTCACCGCAGGCACCGGCGGCGAACCGATCGTCGTCGACGCTGTCGAGTTCTGCTGCCTGCTGGCAGGGCGCGGCGAGGCCACCGGTCTGTTGAGCACGATCGTTCCGTTCTGACCCACCGACGATCGTGGTGCACTTCTCTGCGGAATGAGTTGCAGAGGGCGGAATGTTCTGTCGCGGGACATCGGTAACACGTATGTCGCGGGACATCGGTAACGGTCAGTTTGTCAGTCGTTGTTGGCGGGAACCCCCTCGGTGTTTCCCGGAGGGTTGGTAGCGGCGTGTGGGGTCGAGGCGGGAGTGTCGGATGAGGAGCCCGTCGATGTAGACGTTGACCCAGCGTTCGTCGGCCATGACCACAGCTGTGCGGCCGGCGTGGGCAACGCCGATGTGGATGACGTAGTAGCCGATGCCGACCGTGCCGTCGACGCTCACGGTGAGGTCGTGGCGGATCGGCTTGCGTGGCGCGTAGTCGGGATGCTCGAGCGGGTCCGGTGATGGGGTGGCACGGTTGCTGGCATGCCAGCGGCTTGCCGGGGTGACCCGGCCGATGCCTTGATGGGGTCGCTCATGGTTGTAGTAGTCGGCGAACGTGTCGAGCTGTGCTTGGAGCTCGACGACGTCGGCGGCGAGTGGCTGTTTGCGTAGCCATTTCTTCAGTGTCTGCTGGAACCGTTCGACTTTGCCGGTCGTCTGGGGGTGGAACGGTCGCCCGTTGAACGGTCGGATCCCGGCATCGCGGAGGTTGGCTTCGAACACCGTCTCGAAGCCGTGGAGTTTGCCGGAGAACGCCAACCCGTTGTCCGACAGCACACCTGCGGGCATGCCCCACACCAGCGTGGCCTCACAGAACGTGGCCCAGGCCTCGTTGGTGGTTGGATGCTCAACGGCCTTGGAACGCACCAGCACCCTGGAGTGATCATCGATGGTGTTGAACACGCTGACCACACCGGTCGCGATGGTCCATTGCATGAAATCGATCTGCCACCACTCGTTCGGGCGGGGCGCCTCGAAGCGGACCCACGACGACTTCGGTCGCTTGTGAGGCTGCGGCGTCACCAGACCACGACGCACCAGAATCCGATGAATGGTCGCCACCGACGGCACCCGAGCCTTCATCGTCGGGTCGCGCCACAAATACGACTGCAAGGTGGTTGGACCATGATCCAACCCGGCATCATCAAGCTGTTTGCGTAACGTCACGATCCGGTCCTCGACCTCGAACGCGGTCTAGATTCGGTGAGTTGTTCGGACGCCGAGACCGCGGCTCGAACCCGGCCTCACCCTCCGCTCGATACCTGGCTACGTACTTGTAGAAAGTCTTGGCTGACACGCCTTGCCGGGCGCACAACGCGGACACCTCCATCGGTTCACCATCAGCGAACGCCATCACCGCAAGCTTCAACATCGTCGGCAACACCCTCCTGGCCATGGCCGACAGAATCGACCATCAACCCCAAGCCGTGTTACCGATGTCCCGCGACATCAACCGTTACCGATGTCCCGAGATCAGAACATTGCAGAGGGCGGAACGTATTCCGCAGAGAACTGCGTCATCCGGATCCGTCCCGCCTCCTGCTCAGTCGTCGCCGAGCGCTCCCCACGAGCCGGTGATCGTCGGGGAAACGGCCGTGGCGACGACGAGATCGCCGACCCTGAGCGTCACCCGGGCGACGAGGTGGTCGACGAACTCGGCGATGGGCTCGAAACTGCCGCCCTCGTCGATGCGCCACCAGTCCTGCTCCACGTCCAGATCGGCGCGATGGACGTCGGTCGTGAGTTCCCTCGGCGTCGCTCCCGGTTGCACCATCACCTGGTCCCGGAGGTGCACCTCGAGGTGCGACGGGAACACGGGTGCGTCGTGCTCGTCGCTGGCGGACACGGTGACGTCCTCGTCGAGCACGGCACCGAGGTCGGGATCGAACGGCGGAACGTGGATGGAGTACGTCACGACGAGACGTCGCTCGCCGGGATGCCCCTCGGGGGCTTCGACACGCAGTTGAGGATCGACGATCGTGACCATGCCTCCATGTTGGACGATCGCGGCGACGTGGGTGCAATGCTGGTCCGCATCGAACCGACGATCTCGGGGCAGTGCGACGACGACCTGGTCGCCGTACGCGACGCCTTCCGGCAGAACTTCATCGAGCGCGGAGAGGTCGGCGCCGCGCTCTGCGTCATCCGAAACGGCGAGGTGGTCGTCGACCTGTGCGGCGGATGGGCCGATGCGGACCGGACGCGTCCGTGGACGCACGACACGCTGGTGAACTTCTACTCCGTCGGTAAGGCGATCGTCGCGACGCTCGTGCTGCAGTTGGTCGACCGAGGCGTCGTCACACTCGACACGCCCGTCGCCGACGTCTGGCCCGAGTTCGCCGCGGGTGACAAACACGACGTGACGATCCGTCAGGCACTCTGCCACCGAGCCGGCGTACCGGCGATCAGGCAGGCGCTGACCGACGACGACGTGTTCGACTGGCCCGTGATGGCCGAGGCGCTGGCATCGACACCGGCGTGGTGGCCGATCGACACACGCCACGCCTACCACACCAACACCTACGGGCATCTCACCGGCGAGATCATCCGCAGGGCCACCGGCGAGATGCCCGGAACCGTCCTACGCGGCATCGCCGCCGAGATCGACGCCGACCTCTGGATCGGTGTGCCCGACGATCACCAGCCGCGTTGCGCCGAGGTGATCTGGGAACCCAGCAGCCCGATCGACCCGGCCGCCATCGACACCTCCGCGCTCGACGGCGACACCCTGATGAACGTGCTCGCCCACTTCAACCCGCCGGGCTACTCGTCGATCGGGCTCGTCAACACGGCTCGTTGGCGGTCGGCCCAGGTGCCGTCGACGAACGGGCACGGCACCGCCCACGGGCTGGCGACGTTCTACTCGGCGCTCCTGCAACCCGATCGGATCCTGTCGCCGGACCTGTTGAGCGTCGCAACGCAGCCGCAGTCGAGCGGCGTGTGCCCGATCCTCGGCGAAGACGTCGTGTTCGGTCTGGGGTTCGTACCCACCACGCCCCGCCGACCGCTCGGACCCAACCCGCGCAGCTTCGGACACTTCGGCACCGGGGGCGCGCTGGGTTTCGCCGACCCCGACGCCGGTATCGCGTTCGGCTACGTGATGAACCACGTCATCCCCCGATGGCAGAGCACCAGGAACCGGGCACTGATCGACAGCCTCTACGGGGCACTCGCCCGCGCAGGCTCGTGACCCACCACGACGACGACCGTCACCCGGCCGGCTCGACGCGCCACACCTCGCCGTCCGACCTGACGTAGCCCGCGCACGGCTCCCAGTGCGTGCCGAGCACCAACTCGTCGGTGTCGGCGCGCCCGCCGAAGAAGGCCCGGCGGGTGGCCTGGGCCTGGGCCGGGTCGACGTCGAACGCGCTGCCCCACTCGGGGTGGGCCGCCTGGCACACCATGTGCGAGAGGTCGCCGGTGATGACGGCGCGCGCGCCGTCGCTCTCGATCAGCACGCTGACGTGTCCGGGGGTGTGTCCGGGCGTCGGCGTCAGCGAGACGTGCGACGTGAGCTGCGCGTCGGTGGCGACGAGGTCGACCAGGCCCGCGTCGATCACCGGTTGGATCGAGTCGGCGCGCAGCACCTCGTCCATCCCCGAGTCGTCGCGCTGCCAGTGCTCCCACTCGACGGCGGCGAACAGGTAGCGGGCATTCGGGAACGTGGGGACCCAGGCGCCGTCGACGAGGCGGGTGTTCCAGCCGACGTGGTCGACGTGGAGATGGGTGCACAACACGGTGTCGATCGACTCCGGCGGGAAGCCGGCCGCGGTGAGGTCGTCGAGGAACGGACCCGAGCGCATGCTCCACGACTCGACCGGGCGCTGCTTGTCGTTGCCGAGGCAGGTGTCGACGAGGATGCGCCGACCCTCGCTCTCGACCACCAGCGCCCGGATCGTCATGTGGACCTTGCCATCCGATGTCGCGTAGGCGGGCACCATCCACCCGATCTCCCGGATCCGATCCGCGGTCGCGTCGGGCAGCAGCCAATGGGCGGCCGACGTCGTCGTCAGCTCAGCGATCTCCGTGACCCGTACGTCTCCGATCGTCCACATCGGCCAGAGCCTGTCACGCGGCCCCCACGTCCGGCGGGACCGGACGGCGCCGCGCGCGTCGTCAGTCGACGGCCGGCGGGTGCACGCCCGCGTCACGACGGCGCGCGGCGATCTCCGGGTCGACTCCGGCACGACGCCAGTCGCCCGCTTGCTCGGGCGTGAACCCGAGGGCCGCCCACCCGGCAGCCTCACCGGGATCGAAGTCGAGGTCGAGCCATCCTGCGGCGTCGGCGGGCCGCACACCGGCGGCAACCCACACAGCGAGCTTGCGGTCGGGGAGCGACGTCGACGCCCACTCGTCGGCGAGGTCGTCCGGCGCTCCGGCCGCGAGCGCGACGTGTCGCCGCACGACGTGTGTCGTCCAGCCGCCCTCGGGGCGTTGCTCCCGGGCGGTGTCGACGTCGAATCCCAGTTTGCGCAGCAGGCGGGCGACCTCCGGGTCGTCGACGACTTCGATCCACTCCGCCGCCTTCGGCGCCGAGAACCCGGCCTCCGACCATCGCCTTGCCGTCGCCGGCGACAGCCCGCGACTCATCCAGGCCTTGGCCTTCTTCGACTTCAGGCCCGACTCGAGCCCGAAGGCGATCTCCTCCGGCGTCCGCCCCGACCGCAACTGATCCAGCGCCTTGCGGGGATTCACGCCGTCGAACGATTCGAGCACGGCGAGCTGTTCGACCTCGGCGATGTCGGCGTCGGTCGCCGACCACGGAGCGAACTGCTCGCCCGACGTGAAGCCACGGTCGATGGCCTCGAGGATCTCTCCCGCGTCGAAACCGTCCCAGGCGGCGACGAACTCGGGATCGGTCGGCAGCCCGCGAGCCTCGAGCGACGCCACGACCGCCTCATCGGGCGCGGCGCAACCCACGCGCCGGAACTCAACGATCTCGTCGGTGGTGAGCGACGAGTCGTACCACCGAGCCGCGTGCGGAGGCGGCAGCGTGGCGTCGCGGAACATGATCGTCACCACCGCATCGGGCAGGCCCGACGCAATCCAACGATGCCTGTCGTGCCGGTCGGGACGAGTCATTCCGCCATGATCCCCGTTCGAACGACGGCGAGTCGAATCGCCGATCTGCCCCAGCCGTGATTGAAACTCCGGCGATCGTGGAACCTTGAGACCATGACAAAGGTCCGATCGAGCCGATCCAGCCGCGTGCGCGACCGTCGCGGCGGCGCCGGTGGGGGCGGTGCCGGCTTCCCCTTCGGCGCAGGCGGCGGCTTCGGTCGTGGCGGCGGCCGGGGCGGCGGCATGGCGCTGGGAGCCGGCGGCGGCATTCTCGGCATGATCATCCTCGCGGCCGTCCTGATCCTGCCCCGGCTGCTCGGTTCCGGAGGAACGGGCTCGGCGGACCCTGCGTTCGATCCCGCGATCGACGATCCGTCCGGCTCGACGGCGTGCGAGACCGAGATCGAACGGGTCGTGTGCGGTGCCGTCGACGATGTGTCGATCTATTGGGAAGGCCAGTACCCCGAGTCGTTCCAGGGCACCTTTCCCGGCACCGACACCGTGTTCTTCTCGGGCGCTACGTCCACCGGCTGCGGCCAGGCATCGGCCCAGACCGGTCCCTTCTACTGCCCGGTCGATCAACTCGTGTACTTCGATCTCGACTTCCTCCAGCAGCTCCAGGACGAGTTCGGCGCCACGGGTGACCTCGCCGCCCAGTACATCGTGGCCCACGAGTACGGCCACCACGTGCAGAACGTGACGGGCATCAACGATCGCGTCCGCCAGCTCCAGCAGCAGTACCCCGACTCGGCCAACGACTTCAGCGTGGCGATGGAGCTGCAGGCCGACTGCTTCGCCGGGGCCTGGGCGGCGTCGGTGGCCGAGCGCGGGCTGTTCGACCGGGCGGGCGAGATCGACGAGGCGCTGAATGCCGCCGAGGCCGTCGGTGACGACAGGATCATGGAGTCCGCCGGCCAGGACGTCGACCCGGAGAGTTTCACCCACGGCAGCGCGGAGCAACGCCGTGCTTGGTTCGAGACCGGTTTCTCGACCGCCGACCCCGAACAGTGCCGCACGTTCGACGACGCCCTCGCACCGTGACCCGAGACCGGACCCGAGACCGGACCCGAAACGGATCCCCGTCACGGATCCTCACGGATCGGGCCGTTGGTCCGTTGTGGCACGACAGCAGCGTGGATGAGACTGAGCAGGCACGAAAGGGGTGCCCATGCGGTCTACGGAACAGATCAGAAATGTTGTGCTCGTCGGTCACAACGCCAGCGGCAAGACGAGCCTCGCGGAGGCGCTGCTCTTCCGGGCGGGGGTGATCGCCCGGCCGGGAACGGTCGAGAAGGGGTCGACGGTCATGGACCACGACCCCGAGGAACGCGACCGCCGGCAATCGGTCGCACTGTCGATCGCCTGCTTCGACTGGGGTGATCACCGCATCAACCTGATCGACACGCCCGGCTACGCCGACTTCCGCGGCGAGGCGCTCCTCGGCCTCGCCGCCGCGGACCTCGCCGTCTTCGTCATCGACGGTGTCGCCGGCGTGCAGTCGCAGGACGTCGTGCTGTGGCGTCACGCAGCCGAACTCGGCATCCCGCGGGTCGTGTTCGTCAACAAGCTCGACCGGGAACGCTCGTCGTTCGACCGCACGCTCGCGCAGGTCCGCCAGGTGTTCGGGTCGCATGCCGACCCCATCGAGCTGCCCATCGGCGAGGAGTCGAGCTTCCACGGCGTCACCGACGTGCTCACGCACCACGCGTTCGTCTACGACACCGGCCATGCCGAGCCGACGGACGTCCCCGCCGAACTCGCCGAGGCCGAACGCGTCGAGCACGAACACCTCGTCGAGGATGTGATCGAACTGGACGACAGCCTCCTCGAGCAGTACCTCTCGGGCGCCGAGCCGTCGGCCGAGCAACTCGAGCACCTGCTCCACGACGCCGTCGACAAGGCCCTCGCCTTCCCGGTGCTCTGCGGATCGGCCACCACCGCCATCGGCGCCGACCAGCTGGCCGACTTCATCTGCCGCGTCGGCCCGGCACCAGGCGACCGTGGCCCTGCGGTCGTGCAGGCGGGCGGAGCGACCGTCGACATCCTGCCCGACCCCGACGGGCCACCTCTCGCGTTCGTGTTCAAGACCACCATCGACGAGTTCCTCGGCCAGATCTCCATCATGAAGGTCGTCTCCGGCACGATCCGCGTCGACGACACCCTGGTCAACTCGCGCTCGGGCACGAAGGAGCGACTGCACAACCTGATTTCGCTCACCGGCGGATCGCAGTCCCACGTCGACTCCGTCGGCGCCGGCGACATCGTCGCGGTGACCAAGCTGACGGAGACCCGGACCGGCGACACGCTGGCCCCCGACGGCACCCCGGTCACCGTGCCCCTTCCCGCGCTGCCCCGCCCCGTGTACGGCGTGGCGATCGCCGCGGCCAAGCAATCCGACGAGGACCGTCTGGCGACCACACTTCACCGTCTCGTCATCGAAGACCCCACACTCGCCGTCCACCACGAGGGCTCGACCGGCCAGACCATCCTCAGCGGCGGCGGCGAGACACACGTGCGTGTCGCCCTGTCACGCATCGAGCGCGCCGGCGTCGAACTCGTCGTCGACGACGTCCGTGTCGCCTACCGGGCGACGCTCGCGGCGCCCGTCGAGGTGGAGGGCAAGTACAAGAAGCAGAGCGGCGGCCACGGCCAGTTCGGTGTGGCGACGGTGCGCTTCGAACCGCTCCCCGCGGGCTCGGGTTTCGAGTTCCGCAGTGAGGTGACCGGCGGCGTGATCCCGAAGAATCTCGTCCCTGCCGTCGGTGCCGGCGTCGAGGAGGCGATGACGCGGGGCGGGCGCGACGGCTTCCCGATCGTCGACATCAGCGCCGTGTGCACCGGCGGCAAGTACCACGCGGTCGACTCGTCGGAGATGAGCTTCAAGATGGCCGGGTCGCTCGCGCTGCGCGAGGCCATCGCCCAGGTCGGCGTGGAGGTGCTCGAACCGATCAGCGAGATCCACGTCCACGTTCCTGCCGCCAACCACGGCGACACGCTCGGCGACCTGAACTCGCGCCGAGCGCAGGTGCTCGGCACCGAGAACGACGACAACGGCGTCACGACGATCCACGCGTTGGTGCCCACGGCAGAGATCATCCGCTACGCCATCGACCTGCGTTCGCTCAGCGGCGGCAGCGGCTCGTTCGAGACCGAGCATCACGGCTACCAGCCGCTCCCCGCCAACCTCGTCGACAAGGTCCGCCAAGCCGCCGAAGCCGACCGCCGACGCCTGACCCCCACCACCCCCGCTCACCACCCCATCCTCATCGGTTTGCGTTGCAGAACGGTTGGCCCGGCCCAACCGTTCTGTCACGCAAACCGGGGGTGGAGGGGTGGGGGTGGGTGTGGGGGTGGGGTGGGTGGGGATTCGGTCAGTGGAGGATGCGGAAGTCGCGTTCGGCGGCGGGCACCTCGTCGGTGATGGCGATTCCCGTCACCTGGGCCCGCGGCGGGCCGTGGCGACACCAGTCCAGGAGCTGATCCACACGGTCGCGCGGCCCCTCGGCGACGACCTCCACCGTGCGGTCGGGAAGATTGCGGACCCATCCCCGAACGCCGAGCCGCTGGGCCTGCGAGCGACAGCTGTCACGGAAGAACACGCCCTGCACCCGCCCCGACACGACCACCCGGCACCGGACCTCGCTCATCGCCTCGAGTCTCGCACCACCTCGGTCCGCCCGTCGCGGTGCGCCACGTAGAATCAGTTCGTGCTGGTGTCGACAGCAAGTCCGCGGAGGTCGATGCGGGCCTCGGACCACGCCCGATCGGACACGCCCGCATGACCGGCTACGACGTGATCGGCGACGTGCACGGACACGCCGACAAACTCGTCGCCCTCCTGCGCACCATGGGCTACGCCGAGCGCGACGGCGCGTGGCGCCATCGGGGACGGACGGCGATCTTCGTCGGCGACGTCATCGACCGCGGCCCGCAGCAGCTCGAGACCATCGCCATCGTCAGGCGGATGGTCGATGCCGGCTCGGCACGGATCGTGCTCGGCAACCACGAGTTCAACGCCGTCGCCTACGCCACCCCCACCGACGACGGTGACCACCTCCGCCGCCACAGCAGGAAGAACCGCTCGCAACACGCGGCGTTCATCGCCGCCGTGGGCCTCGACTCACCGCTGCACCGTGAGATCGTCGACTGGTTCACCACCATCCCGATGTGGCTCGAACTCGACGGACTGCGGGTGATCCACGCCTTCTGGTCCGACGAGGACCTCACCTACCTCCGGAGCAGCGCTTCCGAGGCCAACTGCCTCAGCGAGCAACTCGTGGTCGACGCGAGCACCGACGGTCACGACGCCTACGACGCCATCGAGCGAGTGCTCAAAGGTCCCGAGGTTCGCCTGCCGAACGGCCTGAAGTTCAGCGACAAGGGCAAGCACGAACGCACCAACGTGCGGCTCAAGTGGTGGGACCCCACGGCGACGAACTGGAGCAGCCTCCTGGCGCCCGGTACGCCGATCCACGACGCCGATCGGCAACCGGTCGAGTCGCTCCCCGACGAACCGATCCCCGCCGAGCGGATGTCGACCTACGACGGCGACGTCCCGGTGATCTTCGGTCACTACTGGTTCCGGCCGCCGCTGGAGGTCACCAACCCGCTCGCCCTGTGCATCGACTACAGCGCCGGCGCCGATGGACCACTCGCGGCCTACCGGTTCGACGGCGAACCGTCGCTCACCGTCGACCACCTCGTCCATTCCTGACGGCCACGAGCATCCCGGTCCGCGCGACTGCGCCCGCCGGGGGGCTCCGGTCGGTCGACTCGAGGAGCCCGCGGGCACAATGACGCCATGACGACTCCGCTCTCGCTCGGTGTCCACGTCGGCCAACAGAACGCCACGATGGCCGAGTTGACCGCCCTGTGGCGCCACCTCGACGACACGGTCGACTGGATCTCGGTCTGGGACCACCTGTACGAGGCACCTCCGGCCGGAGGCACCACGCCGCACTTCGAGGCGATCGCAACCCTCGGCGCGCTGGCCTCGGCCACGACGAAGGCGCGGATCGGTTGCCTGATGTTCTGCGTGCCGTACCGGAACCCGGCGCTTCTCGCGAAGGCCTGCGTGGCGATCGACCACATCTCCGAGGGCCGGTTCGAACCGGGCTTCGGCGCCGGCTGGCACGAACCCGAGTTCCGCGCCCACGGCTACGACTTCGCCGACGTCGGCGTGCGCTTCGACATGCTGACCGAAGGGCTCGAGATCATCAGCTCGATGCTCGGCGCAGCCGAGACCACGACCTTCTCCGGCGAGCACTACCGAACCGACGCGGTCACCTGCGTGCCGGGGCCGTATCGCGACGCGATCCCGCTCTGGACCGGTGGTTCCGGGCGGACCCGGACGCCTCAGAACGCTGCAAGGTTCTGCTCGGGCTGGAACGTGCCCTACGTCGGGCCCGACGAGTTCCGTCGACTCAACGACCGGCTCGACGCCGCGTGCGAGGCAATCGGTCGCGACCCCGAGACCCTCCAGCGATCGATCAACCTGGCGTTCCACATCGGCGCCACCCCCGCAGAAGCCGACGCCGAACTCGAACGGATCAGCTCGCAGTGGGGCCCGGAACTCGCGCAACGCGTCACCGACGGAGCGCTCACCGGCACCCCCGACCAAGCGCTCGACCGGATCGCCGAATACCGGGCGGCGGGCGCCGACCTCGTGAACATCGCGCTCCGGCTCCCCGTCGGCACGGAGGCGCTCGAGGCCTACCTCACCGACGTCGTCCCCGCCGCCCGGGCGATCGGTTGACCGTCGGGCACGTCAACCGTCGACCGACTCCAACCGCGGTTCGATCTCGACCACGAGGCGGAAACGGCCGCGGCCGGTCTTCTCCAGCCGAACCGGCCCGTCGCGTTCGTCGAGGCGACGCTTCAACAGGATGAGCCTGCTCTCCAGGTTGTCCTTGAACCCGGGCAGGTCCAACGTGGGATCGAGCCGGAGCTCACGGTTCGTGAAGTCGACCCGACCATCGCTGACGTACTGGCCGAGCAGCGACCACAGGATCCGGCCCGCGACCCCCTTGATCAGGTAGTCGCCGTCGACGAACACGCTGCCGTCGACCGGGAAGAACCGTACGACCGGTGCACCGGCGTCGAGCGGCGAGGAGTCGACGATCGGCGACGGGACCGGAGCCACCGTCTCGTCGGGCTCGTCACGCTCCACAGCCCGCACGTGTTCGATCGCACTCGCCAGCAGTGACCCGACCACAGCGAGCACCTCCTCGTCGACCGCGCCGAACGCGACCGGCTCACGGCTCTCGGCAACCAGCACGCCGACCAACTCACCCCGCGCCATCGCGGGCACCACGATCCGGCTCTGCACACCCTCGATCTCCGCCACCGGCACCTCGTGGCCGGGGCCGACGCCGATCTGCTCGTAGCTGCGCCGGATCGAGCGGGAGTACTTCCGCATCATGTGCAGCGCACCGATGCGCAACGGTTCGCACCGCTCGGCGGCGGTGCCGATCTGCCCCTGCCCCAACGGCACCTCCGCCCCGATGCCCTGCGTGTCGAAACCCCGACTGCCGATCGTGTACAGCCGCGTTCCCTCCTCGTCGAGCAGCAACAGCAGCGTGTGCCGATAGCCGAGCAGGCGATCGAGCCCCTCGAGTGCCGTCTCGACCAATGTGTCGAGGTCGCCCGCCCGTCCGACACGTCGGGCGAGCGTCGCGAGCCCCACGACCTCCGGCGACGGAGTCGCGCGCGATGGGAGATCGGCGGGCGTGGCACCCGACGGGTTGGGCACGTTCTGCTCGATGGCGACCACGCGGAAGACGTCGGCGGCGCGCAGCTTGTAGACGTCCTGCATGTTCTCCAGCACGGCGAGCGCCTCGATGTCGGCGCGCAACCGCTCGAACACGGGACCGCGCCGCTCGGTGCGCTCGTACACCAGCGTCAGGCGGAACTCGTCGTGGGTGACCGGATCCATCAAGAGCAGGCTGGCCCTCGGGTTGGCGGCGAGATTGCGCGACGTCTTCGACATGAACTGGTTCGACAACGCCACTCGATCGGCGTCGACCTGGTGCGCTCGCGAGAGGTAGGTGACGTTCACCACGCCCTCGGCCGACGCGGTCGCCAGCACTGCGGGGATTGCTCCGCCGAAGCACCGTTCGATGTCCGCCAGCGTCGGCATCTCGCTCACCGCCCCTGCGCTCACAGCCCTCCTCTCACAGCCCTGCTCCGTCGAGCACCGTGCCCGCCGTCGGCCCGGGAGTCTGGTCGAACGACTCGTCGACGACCATCTCCACGGCCACCATCTCGCGGGGCAGCATCCGCCGAAGGAGCTCGACCGGATTGCCGTCGGTGCGATGCACCGCCTCGAAGAACACCCCACTCTGGTGGACGACGAGCGCTGCGTCCTCGGCTGTCGGCGTCTCCACGACGACCGGGCGGCCCTTCAGCTGCACGGACCGGTACGTGGTCACGTCGGCCCCGGTCAGCGAGACCGTCCCCGACTGGAGATGCTCGACGACCACCGGGTCGTCGGCGCTCATCACGAACCGGATCCGACGTGTCCCGGCGTCGACGACCGATACCGCCCACGCCCGGTCGGCACGTGGTTCCCCGTCGGACGACACGGTGCCGACGACCAGCCCGGCGCCCGCCTCGACCATCGTCGTCAACTCCGTCGCGAACCCCACACCACCCTCCATACCAGCCTCCACACCAACCTCCGGACCAGCCTCCACGGTGCGCTTCAGATTACGTGAGGAAAGTCTTCGGATGCCCGTACGAAGAGTTCAGCAACGCCGCACTCGCGGAGTGTTCACGATGGACCACGTCGGCTCGACGGTCGAGCCGACGGAGAGGAACCCATGACCATCACCCACGACCCATCACCCACGACCCATCACCCACGACACCACCATCACCCATGAGCCGACCAGGTTCGAGACCGACTTCCGGATCCCGGCCGTCGACCTCTACCGGGACATCCACAAGGGCATCCGCGCCGAGCTGTTCGCCATCACCGCGACGGCCGGCAACATCGATCCGACCGATCCCCTCGATCGCGGTGCTCTCGCCGACCACGTCATGTCGGTCGCTGCGGTCCTCGAATCGCACGCACACCACGAGGACGCCGTCGTCGACCCGGTTCTCCAGACGCACCTCCCCGACCTCGCGTCGGACATCAACGACGACCACGAGCGTCTGGAGGCGATCTTCGGGAGCATCACGGACCTCGCCTGTTCCGTCGTCGACTCCCCGACCGGTGACGAGCGCCGACTGACGCAGCTGCTGCATCTCGACCTGGCGCGGTTCACCAGCGCGTACCTCGCTCACATCGACCTCGAGGAACGCGTCGTGATGCAGCGACTCGAGCAGCTCCTCGGCATCGAAGCCATCGCCGCGATGCACGGCGCGATCGTCTCGTCGATCCCGCCCGACGAGATGGCGAGCAGCCTGGCCTTCATGCTGCCCGCGATGAACGTCGACGACCGCGCCGAGCTGCTCGGTGGCATCCGGATGGCGGCACCACGCGAAGCATTCGACGCGACCGTCGGGCTCGCCCGATCGGTGCTGCGCCCCGGTGATTTCACAGCACTCGCCGATCGCCTCGGCGTGTGACGGTGACTGACCCCACCGTCACGGGCCGGCCCCGCCGGCGCTGACAGGCGGGCACTCAACCGATCGCCGTCTCGTGCCGATGGAACAGACATGCAGGCAACGATCACGGAGAGCGGGACGGCCGGCGACCTCCTCGCCGGCCGGTCCCGCGCACCGCAGTACGTTGGATCGACCGCAGCTGTCGATCTCTTCGTCCGGCGAACCCTCCGGAGCTTGACCACCGACGTTGCCCTTCGCGGCGCCTGGGCCGAGGAGGTCGTCGGCCATTACTTGAACGCCGACCTCGAATTCCCCGACCAGTGGTCGTATTACGACCTGGCCTGGCGCGGCATCACGATCTCGGTGAGGCACGCGGTCGACGCCAGGGCGAACTTCCCCATCGAACGCAAGTCGGTGGCGTTCGACACCGAACTGGCGAGAGCCCGCCAGGCACCGCCGTACACCGTGGAGAACCCCGAAGGATGGCTCGGCCATCCGGCGCTGCCCCCTCAGCACTGGTGCGACGTCTACGTCTTCGCCTGGCTCCCCGAGATGGACTCCAACGACACGGTCATCGACTTCGACGCCTGGCGGTTCGTCGCGCTGTCACGCGGGCAGATGTACCGGCACTTCCACGCGACGCAGAACAGCGTGAGCGTGAGCGTCCTGAAGGAGTTCGATTTCGTCGGCGGAGACCGGCTCGCGGATCGGATCGTCGCATGCCACACGCTCGTCGATCCGACGACGCCACCCCTGGACCGACGGACACAGGAGGAGATCCGCGAAGCACTCGCGAACGGCGACTACTCCGCCACCCGGGTCCGGGTCAACTGAACGGCTGACGGCATCCCACGGTCAGTCGTGGGGCAACTCGTGCGGCTCGATCGACTCGACCACCGCGGCGTGTTCGGGATGGTCGTGGAGGATGTGGTCCTTCACCTCGTTGTGGTAGCTGAAGATCAGCTCGCAGTAGGGGCACATGTGCGTGGTGGGTCCGCTCATGACACGATTGTCGCCGGGACAGCCGCGCCGGACCAGGGCCTTTCGGACGTCAGCCGGGACGAGCACCCGCGGCACGTTGTACGGTCGGACTCGACGACCTCGTACAGACCACCGACCACCAGGAGGATCCGATGAGAACCGAGATCACGTTCAGCCCCGCATTCGCCATGGCGACGCTGCACCTCGAACCGGGCGAGTCGGTCAAGGCCGAAGCCGGAGCGATGATGGCGATGTCGCCGACAGTCGAGATCGCCACGAGCACCCAGGGCGGGATCATGAAGGGACTTCGCCGGTCGGTCCTCGGCGGCGAGTCGTTCTTCATGAACACCTTCACCGCCACCGGCCCCGACGCCCACGTGATCGTCGCCCCGGCGCTCCCCGGCGACATCATCATGTGGCCGGTCGCGGGCAAGACCGTCTACCTGCAGTCCGGTTCGTACCTCGCCTCACCCGAGACCATCGACATCGACAGCAAGTGGGGCGGCGCGAAGACCTTCTTCAGCAAGGAGGGCCTCTTCATGCTGAAGTGCACCGGCACCGGCGACCTCGTGGTGTCGAGCTACGGCGCGGTGCACGCCGTCGACCTCGCCCCGGGACAGAGCTACACCGTCGACACGGGCCACATGGTCGGCTGGGAGGAAGGTGTCGGCTACGAGGTGAAGAAGGCCGGCAGCTGGAAATCGACGGTGTTCGGCGGTGAGGGTCTCGTCGTGAAGCTCACCGGACCCGGAAGGGTCTACATCCAGACACGCAGCCCGTCGGATTTCATCGACTGGATCGTGCCGAAGCTCCCGACGCAGCGTTCCTGACCCTCGGGCGAATCACGCGCGGGTCAGGCGTTGACCAACGGGCGCAGGGTCGATGCCGCCATCGGGGCAACGCGGCGGCGGACCGGGGTGCGACCGACGACCTGGATCGCGATCTTGCAGTACGCGCGCTCGCGCACCACCTCGGGCTCGGTCGGGTCGACGAGCACCTCGAGCGCGATCGGGCTCGCATCGACGGAGCGAGCGACGTCGACGAGCGAGGTGAGGAGTTCGGCGGGCACGGCTGCGATCCCCTGTGTCTCGATGGCATCGGCGAAGCGGTCGAGCAGGTCGATGGCGGGGGTGGTTTCCATGCAGTCGAAACTACGGACGGATGAAGTCAATCACTAGCGATGCTTTGACGTCATGATGATCAGTTATGCTTATGCTCCATGGCCGGCTTGCGCGATCTCGACATGCGGCTCCTCGTGGCCTTCGACGCCGTCGCCGTCGAGGGCACGTTCGGGCGGGCGGCAGAGCGTCTCGGCTACACCCAGTCGGCGGTCAGCCAGCAGATCGCGTCGTTGGAGCGCATCGTCGGCGAGCGGGTCTTCGACCGGCCCGGTGGCCCGCGGCCCGTCGAGCTCACACCATTCGGCGACCACCTGCTGGGGCACAGCCGCTCCCTGCTCGGCCAACTCGACCGCATCGCCGACGATCTCGACCGTTTCCGCACCGGCGATGCCGGGCGGCTGCGTGTCGGCACGTTCCAGAGCATCTCGAACACGGTGCTGCCCTCGCTCATCGGGGCGATGCGCAAGGAGTCGGCGAACCTCGAGATCGTGGCCTTCGAGAGCGACTACGACGAGACGCTCCACGATCGGCTCGCCGCCGGTGATCTGGACCTGAGCTTCGTCGTCGGCGACGTCGATCCGGCGTTCGACAGCCGCCACCTCCTGAGCGACCCGTTCCGTCTTCTCGCCCGACCCGGCCAGTTCCCGGCCGGGCCCGTCCCGATCAGCGCCATCGCCGACGAGCCGCTCGTCGGCCAGCACCAGAATTCGTGCCAGCTCATCAACGAAGCCGGGCTCCGATCGGGCGGCATCGAGCCGAGCTACGTGTTCCGCACGAACGACAACGGCACGGTCGCCGCCATGGTGCGCGCCGGGATGGGCGTGGCCGTGCTGCCGCTGCTGTGTGTCGAACCCGAGGATCCGCGGATCAGCCTGCATCCGCTGGAGCCCGCCTTCCCCGGTCGGGAGATCTCGATCGCCTGGCGTCGCGGGCACACGCTGTCGCCCGCCGCCGAACGGTTCATCGATCTCGCGGTCTCGGTGAGTGCCGACGTGGCACTCCGGTTCGCCGAACTCGATCAGCCGGCGCCGCGTCGAGGGAAGCGGTCGCGCGCCGTCAGCGGGCGAGCAGCTGCTCGCTGAGCGCCCAGAGTTCGTCCGCTCGCGACTCGTCGGTGATGTACGACTCGAAGCCGTTGCGGCCGATGTTGCCGCCCTCCACGCCGAGGCCGCAGTCGGCCAGGTACATCCCGCTGTGAGCTTCGACGTCGGGAGACGTGGCCGCCCACACCTGCGTCGCCGCGCCCTGCGGGATGCTCTTGAACTGCATGCCCCCCGATTCCCCGGCCTTCGCGGAACGCTCCTGGGCGCGATCGAGCATCTGCTTCATCAGGTCGTCGTTCAGGTGCCGACCGAGGTTCGTCATGATCCCGCCGGGATGGACGGAGAACGCGAGGACGCCGTCGTCGACGAGGCGTCGTGCGAGCGCCAGCGCGTGCAGCGCGTTCGCCGACTTCGACCGACCGTAGGAGACCCAGGCGTCGTACTCGGTGTGCTCGAAGTCGGGGTCGGCGAGATCGACGTCGGAGATGCCGTGCGCCGCCGACGAGAGGTTGACGATGCGCGGGTCGCTGCCGGCGATCACCGCGGGCTGCAGGAGGCGGGTCAACTCGAAGTGGCCGAGGTGGTTCGTGCCGAACTGCATCTCGAATCCGTCGGCGGTGTGCCCGAACGGACACGCCATCACACCGGCGTTGTTCATCAGGACGTCGATCGCCTGGTCGTTGTCGAGGAACCGGGCGGCGAACGACCGGATGCTGGCGAGATCGGCCAGGTCGACGGTGTCGAGCGACAGGTCGGCGTCGGGCACCGCGGCGCGCACGCGTGCGGCAGCCTCGTCGTTCTTGGCCGGGTCACGCGCCAGCATCAGCACGGACGCGCCGTGTGCGGCGAGGGCCCGCGTCGACTCCTCCCCGAGACCACTGGCGGCGCCGGTGATCACGAAGCGCCGGCCGGACAGATCGACACCGTCGAGCACTTCGTCGGTCGTGGATTCGTGGTTGAACGTCATCCGGCGACGGTACCCGCGTCGGCCGTGTCGGCCGCCAGCGGCGGTTCCATGCCGACGACGGTGCCGACGACGGGGCACCGCGCGGTACCGTCGGCGACATGGAACCGCCTCCGATGGACCCGGTGATCCAGGCGGTGCTCGACGCCAACCAGCTGTTCTACGACGCGCACGAGCAACGCGACTTCGAGGCGATGCGGGCGGTGTGGGAGCACAGCGACCGCGTGGTGTGCGTGCACCCCGGCTGGCCGATCCTGCGGACGTGGCCGGTGGTCGAGGACTCGTGGCGTCGCATCCTCGCCGGGCCCGGGCGCAACCAGTTCATCCTCACGAACCATGCCGTGGCGATCGACGGGCACCTGGCGTGGGTGACGCTCGACGAGAACCTCGTCGACACCGCCGGCACCGGCACTGTTGCCGCCACGAACCTCTACGCCGACCGCGGCGACGGCTGGCGCCTGCTCGTCCACCACGGCTCCCCCGTCCTCAGCCGCCCCGCCTGATCGGGTCACACTCGAGTTCACACGGTCGAGGGTTGCGTCCGCACCGCTCAGGCCGAGCGGCGGGCGACGACGGCGTAGAGCGGGTCGGAGCGATGGTCCGGGTTGCGCAGCTGCACCACGGCGGGATCGAAGCCGTCGGTCAGCTCGAAGTAGGTGTCGACGATCGCGCAGTGGCCCCGGTCGTCGGTGCGCAACCAACCGCGGATCGCCTTGGTCGGAAAGCATCGGTTGGAGAACGTCACGACGAACGGACCGCCGGGCCGCAGGACCCGGGCAACCTCGGCGAACATCTCCAATGGACGCGTCAGGTAGTCGACCGACACGCAACAGGTGACCGCATCGAACGACGCGTCGTCGAACGGCAGGGTCGGGTCGACGTTGAGGTCCCGGATCACCCAGCTCGTCGCCATCGCGTTGGCGCGGAGTTCCGTCTCGTTCATCCCCATCACCACCAACCGGCGCGGCGGGGTCCGAAAGTGCGAGATCCACGACGAGCAGATGTCGAGCACGTCGCCGGTCAGGTGCAGTTCGTCGTACAGCTCCCCGACGGCGGTGATGGCGCCCTCGTCGATGTGGGTGACGAGACGGTCGGGTCGGTAGAACACGGCGTCGGGCGACTCGTCGGCGCGGTCGAAGAATCCGGCGGGGAAGACGTGCTCGTTCGCCATCGCGCGGACCGTACCGCCCGGCCGCCGGCCGCGCTGATCCGTGCGGCGGATGCGACACTGGCCCCCATGGACGCCTCGACCGCCATCGAGCGAGCGCACAACGTCGCCGATTCGGTGCTGTTCCCCCGGGCCCAGGACGTCGACCGCGGCTCGGTTCCACCCGACGAAGGGTTGCGCGCCCTCGCGTCGGCGGGCATGTTCGGCATCGCCGGCCCCGCGTCGCACGGTGGCAGCGACCTCGACGCGCTCAGCGCCCGACGCGTCGTCGCGGCGATCGGCAGTGGGTGTGGTGCGACGTTCTTCGTCTGGGTCCAGCACCTCGGTGTCGTGCGCTCCGTGCGGGCGTCGCAGAACGGCGACCTCGTCGACGCGCTCCTTGCACCGATGTGTGCGGGCGACCTGATCGCCGGCGTCGCGTTCGCCCACGCTCGACGCCTCGGTGCACCGGCGGTCACGGCCACACCGCTCGCCGACGGTGGCTGGCGCCTCGACGGGCACGCGCCGTGGGTCACGTCGTGGGGCATCGCCGACTGGTTCTGCGTCGCCGCCGAATCGGCAGCGGGCGAACTGGTCTGGTCGATGATCCCGGCATCGGGATCCGAGGGGTCGACGGCCACGCCACTCGACCTCCCGGTGTTCGCGTCGACCGGCACCATTGCGCTGTCGTTCGACGGATGCGCGATCCCGAGTGCACACGTCGTGGCGATCGACAACGCCCAACGCTGGCGCGCCGATGATCGACTGCGGGCCGCGATCGGCCAGCCGGCCGTGCTCGGTGTCGCCGCTCGCGCCATCCGCCTCCTGCACGATCTGGCCGGCGGGTCGGACGCGGCGAACCGACTCGCCGCAGAACTCGACGCCACCTGGAGCCGCGACGACGAGCTCGTCGGCGCCGGCCCGGGTAGCGACCTCGAGGCCCACATCGCGTCGGCGAGTGACCACCGTGCCGCCTGCCTCGACCTCGCCCGACGCGCAACGACTGCGCTGCTCGCGGCGGCGGGCGGACGCGGGATGGACCTCGCCCACCCCGCCCAACGCCTCGCCCGGGAGGCCGACTTCTACGTCATCCAGGCCCAGACCGCCGACGGCCGCGCCGCCACCCTCCGCTCGGTCTGACCCATGGTCGCAGAACGTCCGGAACTCCGGCCGGCCGACGGCGGTGTGATGCTCACGGTGCACGCCCAACCCGGCGCCCGCCGAACGGAGATCGTCGGGCGCCACGGTGACGCCGTGAAGATCCGGGTCGCGGCCCCGCCCGTCGACGACCGCGCCAACGAGGCGCTCGTGGCGTTCGTCGCCGAGGTGTTCGGGTTGCGGCCGGGAGCGGTCAGCGTCCGCTCCGGCGGGTCCAGCCGCCACAAGCGCCTCCGCCTCGACGGCATCGACCTGCCGTCCGCCACCCGCATCCTCGACCAGCAGATGCCCGGCCCACCCGCCGCCTGACCACCCAAGTCGCCCCATTCCGGTTTGCGTTGCACTCCGGTTGGACCGCCCCGACCAAACTGTCACGCAAACCGCGCCCAAACACCCTGGGGAGCTGATGGGTGTTCTACCGTCACGGGATGATCAGACTCACCGCCGCCGACGGACACGAACTCGACGCCTACGAAGTCCACCCCGACGGCGCGACCGCGTCGATCGTGATCGTGCAGGAGATCTTCGGCGTCAACGCCCACATCCGCTCGGTCGTCGACCGCTACGCCGAGTTCGGATACCGGGCCATCGCCCCGGCCCTGTTCGACCGCAGCGAGCGCGGCGTCGAGTTGGGCTACGACGACGCTGGCCGAACCCGCGGGATCGAGCTGGTGATGCCGATCGTGTGGGAGCCCGCCATGCTCGACGTGGCCGCCGCCGTCGACCACGTGGCCGAGACCGGGCCGGTCGCCGTGATCGGCTACTGCTTCGGTGGCAGCATCGCCTGGATCGCCGCCTGCGAGCTCCCGATCGCCGCCGCCGTCGGCTACTACGGCGGCCAGATCCACGGCATGATCGACCGCACGCCGAAGGCTCCGACCATGCTGCACTTCGGCGAACTCGACCACGGCATCCCGCTCGAACAGGTCGAAGCGATCGCCGCCGCGCACCCCGACGTCCCGGTGCACGTGTATCCCGGCGCCGAACACGGCTTCGGCTGCGACGCCCGCGACTCCTACGACGCCCTGTCCGCCGCCGTCGCACTCGGCCGCACGCTCGACTTCCTCGCCGACCACGGCGTCACGCCCCGCTGAACCGGTCTTTCGGGGTCGGGTCCGGAAAGACCGGGTTCGGGAGGACGGGGGTGGGGTGGCGACGAGTCAGGTCTTGTGGAGGACCTTCTCGCGGAAGACGCGTGGGCTGTACGCGGTGAGGACCACATCGGTGTGCGCCCGCACCGAGGCCGAGCGAGGGAAGCCGAGGAACGGGCCGAGCTCACCGAAGTACTGATCAGGGCCGAGCTGGGTGAGCAACTCCTCGCCGCCGTCGGCGAGGACGCGGATCACGTCGACCTCTCCCGACTTCACCACGTAGATCAGCTCGGCGTGGTCGCCCTGCTCGAAGATCGACTCACCGGCGGCGAACGTCACCTCGTGGGTCGGTCGTTCCTCGTGCTGGTCCGGCGGCACCATGTGCACGATCCGATCGGCGATCGGCACCAGCCGTGCGTCATGGGTCGACACCACGATCATCCGACCGTCGTCGCGCAGGCTCTGCAGCACCCTGATGATCGCCTCGGCCTGGATGTGATCGAGGTTCGCCGTGGGCTCGTCGGCGAGCAGCAGGGGTGGGTTGTGTCCGAGCCCGCGTGCCACGGCGACACGCTGCTGCTGTCCACCGGACAGCTTGCTCGGAAGGTGATGTCCCCGGTCGCCGAGGCCGACCTGCTCCAACAGTTCATCGGCTCGATCGAACGACTCCTTGCGGCCGTGTCCCGTCAGGTGCAGTGGCACGGCGATGTTCTCGCGGGCGGTCAGCGACGGGATGAGGTTGAACGCCTGGAACACGAACCCGATCTGCTCGCGCCGATAGGCGTCGAGCTGCTTGCCCTTCATCGCCGTCACGTCGGTGTCGCCGAGGTGGATCGATCCCGACGTCGGGGTGAGGATCCCGCCGAGGCACGACAGCAGCGTCGTCTTGCCGCAGCCCGACGGCCCGAGCAACACGACGAGTTCCCCCGCCTGCGCCTGGAACGTCAAGTTGTCGAGCGGGCGGATCGCGTAGCCGTCGTGGATGAACTCGACGACGAGGTCCGTGACGGTGAGTGGTCCGACGGTCATGCGCCTGCTCCTGAGAATGCCTGGGACGGGTCCGATCGCAAGACCTTGCGCATTCCGACCGCACCCGCGAGGAGCGCCATCACCACGGCGAGCACCGGGAGCTGCCAGAACGCTCGGGCGGGCACGCGCACGGGCAACGGGAAGGCCGGCGCGAGAAAGATCTGGATGACTGCTGCGAGCGCCACCGCCGTGAGAGCGACGAGTACTGCCTGCAGCGCAAGGCTTCCGAGCAGCGACGAGTTCGGGGCGCCGACCGCCTTCAGCACGGCGAAGTCACGTTGGCGCTCGAGCGCCGAGAGGTAGACGACGGCGCCGATGATGACGGCGGCAACGATCCACAGGAGCACCCGCACCAGGTCGATCGACTTGATCGCGCCATCGAGCGGACGGAGCGCGTCGGCGGCCACCTGCTCGGAACTGATCACCTTGGCGCCCGGCGGGATCGCGCCCACGTCACCTTCGACGAGCACGGCGCCGATGACGTCGGTCGAACGGAAAACGAGCTGTTGAGCGTCGGGCAGCGTCGCGAACACCATCGGGGTTCCCGCGAGCAGGGTCGTGTCGGTCGTCTCGCCCACGACCGTGAAGGCCATGCCCCCCAGCGTCACCTGCTCGCCGACCTCGAGGCCCGCGGTCTCGTCGGCGACCAGCTCGCCACTCGCCGTCGCCGCCCGCCCGTTCGTGGTCGTGGGGCTGCCGAGCCCGTCGGCTTCGTGACCGAAGAGAATCACGTCGAGCGGTTCGCCGTCGCGGAGCATGTTCGCACGCGACACGACCACCGACGACTTGGTCTCGGCCTCCACCGCGTCGGCAGCCTGAGCGGGCGCGGCCGCGAGCGCCGTGAACGGCCCCGAGATCCCCTCGGGGATCACCCACCAGTCCGCGGCGATCGCATCGACGGTGTCGACCGGTTCGAGGTTGAACTGCTCGACCAGGCCCGTCATCACGAAGAGCAGTGCGAACACCAGAGCACCGAGCAGCGTGACCACGATGAACCGGATCTTCCGGTACACCAGGTCGCGAAACGTCAGCAGCAGCATCTGCGCGTCACCCTCATCGTGTTCATGTCGGTCCCCCTCGTCTGTGCCGGCTCGTACCCCCTGCACGGCGGAGGTGACAGTAGCCACAAACCGAGCGACGCACGAACCCCGAACCCGTGAACAAGTGCGCGACCAGGTGCGCAAGGAGTTCACGAGAACGGCGCCGGTCGAGAGGGAAAGCTCCGGGAACAGTAGGTTCGGCGGCGATGACTGACGAGATGCAGAGGCCCGGATCGATCCTCGGAACCCGCGTGCTGCGCACCGAGGACCCCGGCCTGCTCACCGGCAGCCGGAAGTACCTCGCCGACCTCGACCTGGCGAACAAGCTGCACGCAGTGTTCGTCCGCTCCGACGTCGCGCACGGGAACATCCGCGCCATCCACATCGAGGATGCCGTCGGGATGCCCGGCGTGGTGGAGGTACTCACCGCGGCCGAGCTCGGCGTGGCGCCGCATCACGGCTTCGCAACGGTGCACCCCGACTTCGCCCGACCACCGCTCGCCGACGGCAAGGTCCGCTTCGTCGGCGAGCCGATCGCGGTCGTCCTCGCCGAGACGTTCGAGCAGGGCGAGGACGCCGCCGAGATGGTGTGGGCGGACATCGAGCCGTTGCCCGCACTCGTCGACGCCGAACAGGCCCTCGCCGACACGGAGAACCTGATCTTCCAGGATCACGGATCCAACGAGGCACTCGTGATCGTCGACAAGCCGCGCACCGATCTGTCGGCCGCCGACGTCGTCGTACGCGGCCGATACGTCAACCAGCGCATGGCCGTGGTGCCGATGGAGCCCGATTGCTGCGCGGCAGAGATCGGCGACGACGGACGCCTGACGTTCTGGGCGTCGACACAGATGCCACACGGGCTCCACGGGCAGCTCGCCGCGGCCCTCGGGATGGAACCGGCCGACATCCGGGTGATCACGCCGCAGGTCGGTGGCGGCTTCGGCGGCAAGGCCGGCATCCACGCCGAGTACACGGTGGTGGCCGCCGCCGCCCGGCGCACAGGCCGGCCGGTCGCGTGGGTTCCGCCACGCAGCGACGACATGAAGGCACTCCCCCACAGCCGTGGCCAGATCCAGTACGCCGAACTCGGGTGCACCCGCGACGGCGACTTCACCGGCCTCAAGGTGCGCCTCGTCGGCGACGCCGGCGCCTACCCCACGATCGGTGCGTTCCTCCCGGGCGGCACGCGACGCATGGCCCAGGGCACGTATGCCTTCCCGACGATCGAATTCGACGTGGCGGTGGCCGTCACGAACACCACCCCGATGGGCGCGTACCGCGGTGCGGGACGACCGGAGGCCACCGCTCTGCTCGAACGCCTCGTCGACCACGCAGCACTCGAGTTGGGGATCGACCCCATCGAGATCAGGCGGCGGAACTTCCTCGGCGACGACGTGTTCCCGTTCCGAACCCTCACCGGCAACATCTACGACTCGGGTCGCTACCTGCTCCCGCTCGAACACGCCGCCGAGGCTGCCGGGTACGACGCACTTCGCGCCGAGCAGGCCGAACGACGAGCGAACGGCGACCATCGACTGCTGGGCATCGGCGTGGCCGCCTACGTCGAGATCACCGCCGGCGGAGGAGCCGAGGAGTTCGGCGCGATCGAGGTGCACGCCGATGGATCGGCCACGATCTACGCCGGCACGCAGTCGCACGGCCAGGGTCACCAGACCGCCTACGCCATGCTCGTTGCCGACCGGACCGGCATCCCGGTGGATCGGATCACGCTCGTCGACGGCGACACCGACCGGGTGCGAACCGGCGGCGGCACCGGAGGGTCACGGTCGTTGCAGCTCGGCGGGTCGGCCATCCGCGGTGCCACCGATGCGATGGTGACCAAGGCCACGCAACTCGCTGCCCGGCTGCTCGAAGCCGACGTCGCCGACATCGTCGTCGACACCGCGACCGCCACGATCGGCGTCGCCGGTGTGCCCGCCCAGGCGATCGGCTGGGGCGAACTCGCGAGCCGCGCCGCCGCCGAGATCGGTGAGCAGCTCGACGGCGAGTTCGACTTCCACCAGGACGGCGCCACCTTCCCGTTCGGTGCACACATCGCCGTGGTGGAGGTCGACACCGAGACCGGCAAGGTCCGCCTGCTCCGCCACGTGGCCGTGGACGACTGCGGCACCGTGCTGGCCCCGCTCCTCGTGGAGGGCCAGCAGCACGGCGGCATCGCCGCGGGCGTCGGCCAAGCCCTGTTCGAGGAGGTGAGCTTCGACGCCGACGGGAACCCGGTGACGTCGAACCTCGCGGACTACGGCATCGCGACCGCTGCCGAGCTGCCGTCGTTCGAGACGCATTCGACCCAGACGCCCACACCCCTCAATCCGCTGGGCGCCAAGGGAATCGGTGAGGCGGCGACGATCGGCGCGACGCCCGCCGTCCAGAACGCCGTGATCGACGCCGTGGCCCACCTCGGCGTGCGGCACATCGACCTGCCGTGCACTCCCGAACGGGTCTGGGCGACGATCCGTGACGCACAGGCGGGCACGCTCGCCGATCCGTGGCGGGAACCGCCCGAGATCTTCGCCCGCCTCCGCGCCTCCGATGACGCCCCCGCGGAAGACGCCGCCGGGGCGGCCGCCGCCGACGGCATCTGAACCGCGCCGGGACCCGATGACGGGTCGCACGTGGCGCCGACTTCGTCGGCCGCCCACTCGTCACCGGGGGCGGTAGTACGAATCGAGTCTGGGCAGCGACCCGCCGTCGACGGCAACCGCGCCGTCGTCGACGAGCTTCACGAGATGGGCGAGCACGCTGCGTCGGGCAGGCTTGTGGAGTTCCTTGCGCACGTCGGCGTAGAGCACCTCGACCATCACGGGGATCGTGTCCAGCCCGCGGCGTACTGCATCGAGTACCTGGGCCTCACGCTGGAGGCGATGCTCGACGAGTCCTTCGACGAACGCCGACGGGTGGGGTATCGGCGGTCCGTGAGTCGGAATGGCGACGTCGTCGTGCCGGCCGGCAACGACCCGCAGCGATTCGAGATACCTCGCCATGTCACCGTCCGGCGGGGCCACGACGGTGGTGCTCCAGCCCATCACGTGATCGCCGGTGAAGAGCATTCGGATCGTGCCGTCGTCGAGCGTGAAGCAGGTGTGGTTCGACGTGTGGCCCGGCGTGTGCAACGCGGTCATCACCCACCCGTCGTGTGCGGCGACGACGTCGCCGGTCGCGGCGAACACGTCGGGCGTGAAGTCGCGGTCGGTCGATTCCTCGACGACCGGTTCGACGTCGGCGTCCGGTTCCTCCGCCGACGGCTCGTCGACCACCGGATCCTCACCGATGTCCCAGGCGTCGGCGCCGTGAGGACCGAACGCGATCGTCGGCGCACCCGACTCGGCCGCCAACCATGCCGCGAGCGGCGAGTGATCGGCGTGGCAGTGCGTCACGAGGATCGCCCTGACGGTGCACCCGTCGAGTGCCGCAGCGAGCGCATCACGATGGCTGTCGAGACGTGGCCCCGGATCGATCACGGCGACGTCGCCACGCCCGTTCGCATCGCCACCGACGATGTACGTCCCGGTTCCGAAGTACGTGAACTTGGAGGGATTCTCGGCCATCACCCGACGCACGAGCGGCGCCACGGGCTGGGAGACGCCGTACACGAACGATTCGCGGTCGAGCGTCAGGAACTCCACGGCGTCCATTCCAGCGGCTCGATCCGACCGACCTCTCGGCCGTGGCCGAGTACCGGCACCACCGCCCGATCACGTGCGCTCGCCGGCGCTGCGTCGACGTCGACGCCGAGCACACGCAACGCCTGGGGGATGACTGCTTGGCGGGCGAGGCCCGACCCGTCGGCGATCTTGAAGGCCGCTGCCCGGCCGTCGGCGAGCGCCATCACCATCATTCCGGCGGCCCCCTCCTTGGCCACCAGGCCGGGGACCGCGCGCATCCAGAGCGTGTCGTCGAACTCCGCTCCTCCGACCATGAGAGGATTCGCCCGCATCGAGCGGGCCACGGGCGCGTCGACGGACGACAACCAGGCGAACGCTCCCGCCAATTCGTCCAGCGCGAGCGCGTGCGTCGGTGCCCCGCAGCCGTCGACACCGATGTGGTGCACGACGCATCCGAGGTCGCCGAACGCGGAGACGATCGCAGCCTGGAGCGGATGGGCCACGTCGAGATACGTCTCGGTCGGCCATCCGTTGACGACACAGGTGGCGAGCATCGCAGCGTGCTTGCCCGAGCAGTTCTGCCGCAGCGACGACGGCTCCGAACTCGGATCGCCCAGCGCAGGCGCCGGCGTGTTCCGGAGTTGCGACTCGTCGAGGCCGTGCCGGGCGAGGATCGACCGCACCGCGGCGAGGTGCATCGACGACCCGGCGTGGCTGGCGCAGGCAACAGCGAGCAGGTCGTCGGGGAGGTCGAGGCCGAGCCCGACCATCGCATGGGCCTGCATCGCCTTGAGGCACGACCGCGGGTACACGACGAGGTGGGGATCTCCGAGGTGCGCGATGACCGACCCGTCGGCAGCGAGCGCCACACCGACACCATGGTGCAGCGACTCGTCGAAGCCGCTGCGGGTGGCGACGGCGATGGGCGCGAACCCGTCGTCGAAGCGCGTCACGTCGGTTCCGTCGCCGGCGGCAGATCGGACGTCTGCTGGCTCTTCGGGGGCGGGATCGACGTGAGGTGGCTGTCCACCACGTCGTACCGATTGCCCCACTCACCGAGGAACGCCTGGGCCATGGCAGCCGCCGGCAGCGCCAACAATGCCCCGACGAACCCGAGGAGCGATGCGCCGGCCAATGCGGCGCCGAACGCCACGGCCGGATGGAGTTCCATCGTGCGCGCCGTGATGCGCGGCGCGAAGAAGTAGTTCTCGATCTGCTGGTACACCACGATGAACACGACGATGATCAACGCGTTCAAGGGCGAGTCGACCAGGGTCAGCAGGACCGGCAGGATGCCGGCGAGGTAGGTGCCGACCACCGGCAGGAACTGGCTGACGAGACCGACCCACAGTGCGAGTGCGATCGGCGCCGGCGTACCGATCGACTGGAAGACGACCCAGTGGAAGAACGTCGACAGCAACGCCAGCAACGCCCGCGAATAGAGGTACCCGCCGGTCTTCGTGATGGCCAGCTCCCACGCCTGGAGCACCCGTTCCTGGCGCGCCGGAGTGAGGCGCGAGCAGATGTTTCGACGTAGACGCGGTCCGTCGGCGACCAGGTAGTAGGTGAACAGCAGCACCGACAGGCCTTGGAACACCACCGCGAGGACGGTGAGGGACAGCCGCACCGCCTCGTCGCTCTGCGACCGGATGAACTCCTGGACACGGCCGTCGGGATCGTTGAACTCGCCGATCACGTCCTGCGGGTCGATGTTCGTGTTGAAGTTGTCGTTGAGGAAGCTGACGGTGTCGGTGATGTAGCGATCGGAGTCCGCCAGGAGATCGGCGACCTGGGTGCCGACGAGCGTGCCCACGGCGCCCACGAAGATCAGGAAGGCCGCCAGCACGCCGAGCAGGATCGTGATCGTCGCCCGACCACGACGCCACCCTCGCCCTGCCAGACGATTCACGCCGGGCTCGATGGCCAACGACAGGAAGATCGACACGAGGATCAGGATCAACAGGCTCGACAGGCGATGGAACACGTGACGCGCGGTGAACGTGAGCAGGTACCCGACCCAGAACAGCACGACGGCGGGGAGCACCCAGCGCGGCAGCGTTCGGTCGGTGGCCCGCCGATTGAATCGCCGCCCCGTGGCATCGGTCGGACCGGCCGCCGAGCATGCTCGCGGCGCCGGCGTGCACAGTCTCGTCGGCAGATTCCTCGGGCACGTTCGGATGGTACTCACGGGGCCGTGACACGATGGAGCAATGGACATCCGATCATGGCTCGGGGCGCAGATCCGCGATCGCGTGGTCGGGCCGGACGGGCCGCAACGTCGTGTCGAGTTGTTCGACAGCGACGAGCCCGGGTGGTTCGCCGACGACGCGCCGATCCGTCGCGTGCACGCCGATGCCTCGATGTTCGTCGGCGGGCTCCGCGCGCTGCTGCTGCAGTCCCTGCATCCGCTGGCGATGGCAGGCGTGGCACAGCACTCCGACTACCGCACCGATCCGTGGGGGAGGCTGCAACGCACGGCCGACTTCCTGGCTGCGACCACCTTCGGTCCGGCGTCGCAGGCGCAGCGGGCGGTCGACACGGTGCACCGGGTCCACGAGCGGGTCACGGGATTCGCGTCAGACGGCCGGCCCTACGCAGCGAACGATCCGCACCTGCTCGAGTGGGTGCACCTCGCCGAGCTCGACAGCTTCCTCGCGGCGCACGATCGCTACGGCGAACGCCCGCTCGTCGGCGACGAACGGGATCGATACGTTGCGGACGCCGCCGTGGTGGCGCGAGCCCTCGGCGTGATCGACCCGCCCGAGTCCGAGACGGAGCTGATCGAACGGATCCGGCTCTACCGCAGCGAACTGCGTGGCACCCCCGAGGCACGCGAGGCGGCGCGCCATCTGCTCATCCAGCCGCCGCTGCCGCTCGCCGCGCGACCCGCCTACGCGCTGATCGCCGGCGCCGCCGTTGCCCTGATGCCGGCGTGGACCCGGATGCCGCTGCGCCTGCCGTGGCTGCCGGTGTCGGAGGCCGTCGCCCTGCGTCCCGCCGGCGAGCTCATCACGCGCACGATCCGATGGGCCGTCCCGGCCCACGCCTGAGCCGGCACTGCAGCGTTGCCCACGGTCGGGACGAACGGCCCTGATCGGCCTCGTCGACGGTCGATACCGTTGGCGACATCATGAACGACACGACGTCCAGCTCCCCGCGCCGTCTTCGCCTCGGTGCCGCTCTCGCGCTCACGGTGCTCGCACTGGCCGCGTGCGGCAGTGACGACGAGACGGTCGACGTACCCGAGGGCGGCACCGGCAACCCCTACACCCAGGCGATCATCGAGTCGGAGTCACACCAGGAGATCATCTTCCCCGCCGGCGGCGACATGGTGGTCGCCGTCGACTGCGACCCCGCGGAAGGCGGCACGATCGTCACCGTCGTCGCCGAGGGGCTCGAGCCCGGCGACTACGTCGGCGTGTTCGACCCCGCCACCGATGCCGACATCACCCTCACGGTGAGCGACGCACCCCAGTCGAGCGCGACGACCGAGATGACCCTCGACCAGGCGGAGTACACCGTCACGTTCGCCGACATCGAAGGCGGCGTCTTCACCGTCCGGGGCTGCTGACCGCAACGGTCAACGCACCGGCGAGATCGCCGCGCGGCATGACGACGACACCGCGATCGAGACCGAGCCACCCGGCCATCGCCTCCAACTCGGCTGCGAGTTCCGCGGCGACGTGGGCCTGATCGATCCCGGGCTCACCGAACGCGCTCTGCACCAGGAGACGACCCGTCGCCCGATCTGCCTTCAGGTCGACGCGCGCGACCAACTCGTCGCCGAGCAGGAACGGCAGGACGTAGTAGCCGTACTGGCGCTCGGACGCCGGCACATAGATCTCGATGCGGTACCGGAACCCGAACAATCGCTCCGTGCGTTCACGATTCCAGACGAGGGGATCGAAGGGACTCAACAGGGCCCGCGCACCCACCCGACGTGGCATCACGGCGTCGGGGTGCAGATAGGCGGGCTTCGACCACCCCTCGACCGACGTCTCGATCAACCGGCCCTCCTCGACGAGTTCCCCGATGAGGGCTCGACACGGTGGGTTGCGCTGTCGGTGATAGTCGGTGAGATCGTCGAACGTCCCGATGCCGTGGTGCCGCGCCGCCCGCACGAGCAGTTCCTTGCGGGCGTCGTTCTCGGTCGGTGTGGGCAACGAGAGGATGTGCGCCGGAATCACCCGATCAGCGAGGTCGTAGGTGCGGGCGAAGTCGTTCGGGCGACGGATCGCCGCGACCTCGCCGGTGAAGAACAGGTACTCGAGTGCGATCTTCCCGTCGTCCCAGTCCCACCAGGTGCCCTTCGGGCCGACGCGCTGCTTCAGGTCGCCGGCCACGAGCGGGCCCTCGTCGCGGATGCGGATCCGCACCTCTTCGATGAACTCGGGCCGCCGGTGTCTCAGATCGGCGACCGCCCTCCACCGGTGCTCGGAGTTCATCTGCCACCGCAGGTACGGGTGCAACGACACCGGCACGTGGCACGCCTCGTGCACCCAGTACTCGAACAACTCGCCACCGCGGCTGGCGTCGGTGATCAACGTGCGCGGGTGCGGCCCGAGCCGGGCGAACAACGCCAGCTCCTGGCTGCGCACGAGCACGTTGACCGAGTCGATCTGGATGAGCCCCATCCGGTCGACCGCGCGACGGAGATGGCGGCGGTCGACGCGTCCGATCGGCCGCGGGTCGCCGAACCCCTGGGCTCCGAGTGCGATCCGACGCGCCTGTGCGTTGGAGAACTCGGCCGACTTCACCACCCGAGTCGTTCGCCTCCCTCGTCGGACGTCAGTCGTCGGAGACCGTGATCGCAACGGAGTTGATGACCACGTCGGTCTTCGGCTTGTCGCCGCCCCCGGTCGGGACGCGCTGCATGGCGTCGACGATGTCGAGGCCCTTCACGACCTGACCGAACAGGCTGTACGACGGCGGCAGACCCACGCCGGACGGACCCGACACGATGAAGAACTGGCTGCCGTTGGTGTGCGGTCCGGCATTGGCCATGGCGACCGAACCGATCTGGTACTCACGCGGCTTGGGGAGTTCGTCCTCGAAGCGGTATCCGGGCCCACCGCGACCGGTGCCGGTCGGGTCGCCGCCCTGGCACATGAAGCCGTTGATGATCCGGTGGAAGATCACGCCGTCGTAGTAGTGGTGCAGCGCGAGGAACACGAAGTTGTTGACGGTCTTCGGTGCCTTGATGGCATCGAGGGCGATGACGATGTCGCCCATCGAGGTCGACAGCGTTGCGGTGTAACGCTTCGAGGGGTCGATCCCCATCTCGGGAGCTTCGGGGAAGTCCTGGGTCTTGGGCGCGGAACCGTCGAAGGGGGGAAATGCAGTAGCCATACCCGCGACCCTATCCGCGCCACCCGAACCGTCCGACGGTGCCGGGTCAAACGTGACGGTTGCGTCACGTTTGACCCGGCACCGTGTGTCAGTTGCGGTCGTTGTAGCTCGTGATGAGCAGGTTGCTGGCCTCGGCGGCCTCGGTGAGGGCGGTCTGCGGGTCGGCACCGTCGAAGATCGCCGCCATCGCCCGCGATGTCTCGGCGCGGACCTCACGCTGCGGACCGAGGACCGGCGCGTTGG
The DNA here is from genome assembly GCA_963829585.1 of Ilumatobacteraceae bacterium. GTDB lineage: Bacteria > Actinomycetota > Acidimicrobiia > Acidimicrobiales > Ilumatobacteraceae > Sva-07. The sequence goes on from CAWHJD010000001.1 coordinate 118,428, forward strand.
CCGTGTCGTCGTTGACCCCCGACAGCAGCTGCTGGTACGGGACGGCGAATCGCGGGTCGGTTGCGTACGTCGTTGCCAGTGGCTCGAGGTCGAGGGCATCGGTACGCACCGGCACGTAGCCCGTGGCGGCGGCCCACTGCGACTGCGATTCCGGTCGCAACAGGTAGGTGATGTAGTCCCACGCTGCTGCGGTCTCCTCCGGCGACTTGTCGGCCACGATCCACAACGAGGCACCACCCACCTGGACCTGTGGCGTCTCGCCGGGGCCGGGCATCGGGCTCACCCCGATGTCCTCGGGGCCGAGGTCGGGCACCAGCCCGCCGCCGAGCGCGGCGATCACGCTGCCGAGCGCCGCCGATGTGGCCATCGTCATGGCTCCCGGCGTAGTTGGGTCGGCCATCTTGAAGAAGGCGTCCTGACCACCCGGATTGTCGCCGACCGTCATGGCGAGGCCGTCGTTGATCATCGTCTGCAGGAACGTGGTCAGTTCGACGCCGAGGTCGTTGTCGAACAACACCTCCGTTGCCGGCGCGGTCCGTCCGTTGCCGTTGTCGGCGAACGGCTCGCCCGCACGGCCGAACCACTGCTCGAGGAACCAGCCGCCGCCCGAGTCGGGCCCCGAGTCGAGCACGAGCGCCACCGGGGCAGCCCCCGACGACACGATCTGCTCCGACGCGGCGCGCAGCTCCTCGAGGCTCACCGGCGGGTCATCGGGATCGAGACCGGCAGCCTCGAAGATCTTGCGGTTGTAGTAGAGGACCGGGTTCGACACGTTGAACGGCATGCCCCGCTGGATGCCTTCGAACTGGTAGGCCGTCAGTGTCCGGGGAACGAACGTCGACGTGTCGAAGCCACTCGATTCCAGACACGCCTCGGCCGGCACCGTGGTTGCCGAGTCGGAGATCGACCGCAGCGCGTACTCGGGGAACTGCACCAGCGTCGGCCTGCTTGCCTGGCCGGCGTTGATGTACTTGTCGAGGAGCGACTCGTAACCCGTCTGATTCTGCAGCTCGACACGCACCTTGTCCTGGCTCGCGTTGTACGCATCGGTGAGCGCGATCAGCGGAGTTTCGAGGTCGTTCGCCATCGCGTGCCAGAACACGACGTCGATCGGACCCTCGGCGCTGTCGAGCGCCTCGGTCGGGCAGGCGGCGAGATCGGCCAGCGACGCAACCGTGGTCGTCGGCATCGCCGTGGTGGCGGCACCGGTGTCCGCATCGGTGTCGGCATCGGTGCCGCCGTCGGGTGTGGTCGCGGCGACGGCGGGAGTCGTCTCGTCGCCGCCCACGTCGAGGGCCGACTCACCCGACGAACAGGCCGCGACGCCGACCCCGGCGATCACGAGCAGTGGAAGCAAGCGGCGGGACGAGAACATGTTGATCAGCCTTTCACGGCGCCGGCGGTGAGACCGCGCACGAGTTGACGTTGGAAGACGAGCAGAACGATCACGACCGGAACGGCGGCGACCACCGTGCCCGCCATCACCAGGTTGGGTTGGTCGAGGTTGGACTTGGAGAGCACGCGCAGGCCCGACTGCACCGTGTTCATGTCGGTCTCGTTGATGATGAGGTTCGGCCACAGGTACTGGTTCCACGCGCCGAGAAATCCGAACAGGGCGAGGGCGCCCAGCGTGGGTCGAACGAGTGGCACGGCGACGTACCACAGGAACCCGAGGTGGCCGACACCGTCGATGGCCGCCGCGTCACGCAGGTCACGCGGCAACGTCAGGAACACCTGACGCATGAGGAACACGCCGAACGCCGTCGCGAGGAACGGCACCGCCAGGCCGATGTAGGAGTTGGACCACCCCAGCCCGTCGACCGTGTCGTAGTTGACCACGAGCGTGGCTTCGAGTGGCACGAGCAGCGTCGCGATGAACAGCACGAAGAACACGTTGCGGCCCGGGAAGTCCAAGAACGCGAAGGCGTACGCGGCGAGCACGGCCGACACCACCTGGAAGAGGGTGACGATGACAGCGACCACGAGCGAGTTGAAGAGGTACCGGCCGAGGTGACCCGTCGTCCATGCATCGACGATCACGTCGAACGTGAACGGGCCGGGCAGGAGCGGATGGTCGAAGAACGCGTCGGCCGGCTTGAAGGCGGCGATGACCGTCGTGTAGATCGGGAACAGCACGATGAACGAGACGACCGCCAGCAGGAAGTAACGGCCGGCTCGTCGCCACCCGGACGGGGCGTCGAAGCCCTGGCCGCGGCGACGAGTGCGCTCGGAGGTGTCCGGCAGCAGCTCGATCGAGGCGACGACCGTGCCGACGGCGTCGTCGACTGCGGGTGGCAGATCGGCTGCCGTGTCAGCTGCCATAGTGCACCCGCCGTCCGATACCGCGCAGTTGGATCGCCGACAGCATGAGCAGCACCAGGAAGAGCAGCACCGCCGCACCGGCCTGCAGGCCGGCGTCGTTGCGGATCGGCGAGTTCTGTCCGTACACGAAGTACGTGATGGTGGTCGTCGAGTCCTGCGGCTGCGGTCCGCCGTCGGTCAGCAGGTCGACCTCGCCGTACATCTGGAACGCCCGGGTGGTCAGCACGATCATCACGAACAGCAACGTGGGCCCGAGCATCGGAACGGTGATCGACCAGAATCGTCGGATCCCCCCGGCTCCGTCGACCGCTGCTGCCTCGTAGAAGTCGCGCGGAATTCCCTGCAGGCCCGCCGTGACGAGGATGAACGTGAAGCCCAGGCCGGCCCACACACTCGACAACGCCACCGCGGTCAGCGCGGTTCCCGGATCCTGCAGCCAGCCCGGATCCTTCACCGAGGGAAACATCGAATTGAACCAATCGACGTTGGCGAGCGCGCCGATCGACGGTTGCAGCAGGAACAGCCACATCAGGCTGGCGACGGCGACCGACGTCGCGACCGTCGAGGAGAAGATGGCGCGGAACACGCCCATCCCGCGCAGGTACTTGTCGGCGAGCACGGCCAGACCCACTCCGAGGACCAGACCGAGCGGCACCGTGATGAGCGCGAACTTGGTCGTGACGACGAGCGCGTTCTGGAACTCGGTCGAGCGGAAGATGTCGACGTACTGCCCGAACCCCTGCGAGCGACAGTTCCCGCCGAAGTTGTCGCAGCGCTGCTGGCCGAGCCACACCGCCCGGCCGAGCGGGTAGAGCACGAACACACCGAGGATGAACGCCGACGGCGCGAGCATCGCCATCGCGAGCGGGAAGTCCGCCCACCGCGATCGCTGCGTTCGGTCGTCGCGTGCCACGACCAAACCCTATTTCGACCGGTCGAGCGGGACCTGATCACGTCGCTCTCCGTTCGGTCGGAGTTCGTCTGCGACGGCCGCGGGCGTGGCCCTCGGAGCCGACTACCGTGGCCGTCGTGAGCGAGAATCCCGACGAGCAGCCAGCGGTGCAGACACCATCATCCGACGAGCCGGCGGCTGCGCCCGTCGACCTCGATGCCGTCGAGCGTGACCTCACGGCGGTCGAAGTCGCCCTGAACCGTCTCGCCGACGGCACCTACTGGACCGACGAGGTCACCGGCCAGCCGATCCCCGAGGACGTCCTCGTCCGCGACCCGCTCGCCCGGCGCGTCTGATGCAGAAGAAGGCCGTCGCCTCGATCGCATCGGTCCTCGCGCTCGCTGCGGGCCTCGCGGCAGCCGCCCAGAAGGCGAAGGAATCGCCGCTCACCAGCCGGTTCAACCGCTCCGCACGCGTGTGGAAGCTGTCGGCGCGCAACTCGGCGCGCTTCGCCGTGTCACGCGTGCGTGGGATCGGCTCGGCCGAGGAACGCCGGGCACAGCTCGACGAACAATTCGCCATCCGCACCGCCGAGGACGTCGCCAAGGAGCTCGGCGAGATGAAGGGCGTGCTGATGAAGGCGGGCCAGCTCATCAGCTTCATCTTCGAGGCGCTGCCCGAGGAGGCGCAGGAAGCGCTCGCCACCCTGCAGTCCGACGCTGCACCGATGGCCCCGACGCTGGCCGCCAACGTGGTGAAGGGCGACTTCGGCAAGCCGCCGGAGAAGCTGTTCCTCGACTGGTCGGACATGCCCGTGGCCGCCGCATCGATCGGCCAGGTCCATCGAGCGGTCACCCACGACGGCCGCGACGTCGCGGTCAAGGTGCAGTACCCGGGCGTGCACGAGGCGATCGAGAGCGACCTCGACGCCGCCGAGGTGATGTACGCGATGTTCTCGTCGATGATGCTCAAGGGCCTCGACGCCAAGGGCCTCGTCGACGAGCTCCGCGAGCGCATGCGCGAGGAGCTCGACTACTCGATCGAAGCCGGCAACCTCGCCGAGTTCGAGGCGCGCTTCCAGGGCCACCCATGGGTGCGGATCCCCAAGTTGGTGCCGGAGTTGTGCAGCGGTCGGGTGCTGACCACCGAGTGGATCGACGGCATGACCTTCGATCAGTTCCGCAAGAACGAGTCGTACGCCACCAAGCAGCGCGCCGGCGAGGTCATCTGGCGATTCGCGCAGGGCGCGATCATGCGCCACGGGATCTTCAACGGCGACCCCCATCCCGGCAACTACAAGTTCCACCACGACGGCAGCGTCTCGTTCCTGGACTACGGGCTCGTGAAGCGATGGTCGCCGGGCGAGTGGGAGTCGCTGCGCCCGACCGTCGACGCGATCATCATCGACCGCGACCCCGACCAGCTCGTGGCGGCGATGGTCGACGCCGGCTTCCTGCCCGCCACCCACGGCCTCGACCCGGCCCTCGTGTACGACTACGTGTCGAGCCCCTACATCCCCTACCTCACCGACGAGTTCACGTTCACGCGTGACTGGATGCGTGAGACGATCGGCACGATCTTCGACGTGCAGGGACCGCACGCCCCGGTGATCGAGCAGCTCAACATGCCACCGAGCTTCGTGATCCTCGACCGGGTGGTGTGGGGCGTGAGTGCGATCCTCGGCAAGCTCGAAGCGACCGGCCCGTGGCGCGGCATGCTCCTCGAGTACATCGCCGGCGGCGAGCCCGCCACCGAACTCGGCGCGTCCGAAGCCGCCTGGGCCTCCCGCCGCCCCATCCCCGAGCGATGAGCGAAGCGACCGAGGGGTGGTCGGCTCGCTCATCGGTGTCCGGTCGGACGAGGACGTCACGAGTTCACTAGCGTCCCCGGGATGACGAATGCGTCGGAGACCGAGTCGACCGCGCGGGCACCGTTCGCGCCGTGGGATCGGCGTGACATTCCCGGATCGTTCAGCGTGGAGGAGACGGCCCGACGGGTCGGCAACTACAAGTGGACCGAGATGAAGCTGTTCGAGGCGCTCGGCGGGTGGGTCGCCACGGTGCCCGAACTCGACGTCAAGATGCGCTTCGGCACGCACTGCTACCACCACGCCTGGCACGCCGACCTGTGGCACAAGCGACTCCCCGAACTCCGCGAGATGAAGCCGGAGCGCCTCACGGTTCCCGCCAACGCCGCCATGGAACGCTTCATCGAGGCGATGACCGAACCCGAGGCACCCGAGCTCACGATCGAGAAGCTGGTCGGCGTGTACCGCGTGCTGATCCCACGCTTCATCGCCGCGTACACCTACCACCGCAACAACACGAGCGAGATCACCGACGCGCCGACGATCCGATCGATCAACTTCATCCTCCAGGACGAGTTCGAGGACTGGCGCGACGGCGAGATGCTGCTGCAGTCGCTGATCACCACACCGAAACACGTCGAGCGGGCCGCCGTCCACCAGGCCCGCCTCGAGGCGCTCATGGTGGAAGCAGGCGGCATCACCGGATTCGATAGCATCGGCCCGGGGAACACCAACAGCACAGGGAACAACACCATCACTGAAGGGGGCGCCTGATGCGTCAGTTCTTTCCGGTAGAAGACCTCGCTCGCGACGAGCGGTTCGTGCAGACCAACATGGCCGAACGGATGAAGGACGGCCGCACGGCACTCGACATCAAGGAGTCGTCGGCCAGGAGCCGCGGCGCGAGCAAGCGTCTCACCCCGGAGCGTCACGACGCATCGGACGCAGCACGCGGGCTGATGCACGGCATCATGGTCGGCGAGATCCAGGCGCTCGAAGGCGCCGGGCGGACAGCCCACGACTTCGCTGCGGGCGACGGCACCAACGACACGATCCCCTTCGAACTCAAGCTCGACATGGCCCGGCAGGCGTGGGACGAAGCGCGCCACGTGGAGATCAGCGCCAAACTGTCCGACTGGATGGGCACCGAACTCGGCGAGTTCGCCGAGAACACCGTGCTGTTCGAGGCGGCCTGCTCGAACGACCCGATCCTGCGCCTCGCCGGGGTCAACCGGGCGCTCGAGGGCCTCGCCATCGACGTGTTCACGCAGATGAAGGAGTTCGGCGACATCGCCGGCGACCCGTACCTCGAGTTCTGCGAGGACTGGATGCTCGCCGACGAGGTGACCCACGTGAAGATGGGCTCCGACTGGCTCCGCAAGGTCACGGCGAACGACCCCGATCGTCGCACCAAGGCGCTCGAGTTCCAGCAGGTCGTCGACAAGCTGTTCAGTTTCGGTGGCACGCGCGGCGAGAGCGTCGAGAGTTCCTTCAGCCTCGCCCGCCGGTTCCGTGAGCTCGCCGGGTTCACCGACGACGAGGTCGACACCATTTCGGAGATGGACAACGAAGCGCTCGAAGAACGGCGTGCCCAGGTCATCGCCTACCGCGAGAGGGTCGGCGCCGATCACGTACCGGCCTGACATGCCTGCGATGAGTGACGTGTCGACGTCCCACTTCTCGACGGGCAAGATCACGGTCTCACCGGCCGAGTTCACCTTCGTCAAGTACGAGGCAGCCGTGATCGCCGACATCGTCGCCGAACTCGCGGCGATGTTCGAGATCTCCAATCCGATCAAGGTGATCGTCGACGAGACGACGCCCTTGGCCAAGCTCTCGGAGGAACTCGACGGCATGTCGTCGGATGCCACCATCACGCTGCACGCCGAGAGCGGCGCGCTGGAGGATCGCAGGCATCCGATGTCGTTCAGCGCCGCCGGCGCCCGCGAGTCGTTCGGGCGCATCCTCCTGCGAGCGCACGATCGACTACGTCCCGACTTCGCCGACGTGCCGGCGGATGTCGACCTGACCCTCGAGGAAAACGCGGCGTGGGACACCTACTGCGTCGGTCGCCTGGCGCGCCTCGGCATCGAGACGAACCAGCAGCGTTGGCGCTACAACCACCGCAACCGGTACGGCTTCGCCGACGGCGTCGACGCGGCCTTCGACGCACTGTGGAACGCCGACGACCTGGGCTGGTCGGAGATGCTCGCCACCGCCCGCAGCTGAGGTCACTGTTCGGCGCTCACCTGCATCGGCGGCAACCGCCCGCGGGTGATCGCGTCGTTGCGCGGATCAGTCGACTGCGACCTGGAGATGCTCGAGCCCGCGTAGGTTGATCCGGCCGTTCCACTCGGGTTCACCGACGAGTCTGGCGTTCGGGAAGCGACGAACGAAGGTGCCGATCGCCACCTGCGCTTCGAGGCGGGCGAGTGACGCACCGAGGCAGTAGTGGATGCCACTGCCGAACGCCACGTGCTGCGCCAGGCCCATCCGGTGGATGTCGAGGTCGTCGGCGGTCGGGCCCCACTTGTCCGGATCACGGTTCGCCGACGCCAGGCCGGTGAGCACGAACGTGCCCTTCGGAATCGTCTTGTCACGGATCGTGATGTCCTGCAGGACCACACGTCGCGACATCTGCACCGGGCTGACGAATCGAAGGAGTTCGTCGACGGCGTTCGCGTCGAGCGAGGGGTCGTCGCGGAGCAGGGCCAGCTGGTCGGGGTGCCGGAGCAGTTCGTAGATGCCCGTGCCGATGAGGTTCACGGTGGTCTCGTGGCCGGCGATGAACAGCAACACCACCTGGTCGCGCAACTCGATCGACGACAGACGGTCGCCGTCCTCCTCGGCGGCGATCAGTGCGCTGAGAAGGTCGTCCGCCGGATGGTCGCGCTTCCATGCGATCACCTGGTCGATGTGGGCCGCCATCGCCCGCGAGCCCTCGAACGCGGCGACGATCTCGTCGTCGGAGATGATCGGGTCGAGCGTCTTCACCACGGCGCCCGACCATGCGGCGATCTGCTCCTTGTCGGATTCGGGCATGCCGAGCATCTCGGAGATCACGTCGAACGGCAGCGGGAACGCGAGCTCGGTGACCACGTCGCCGGTGCCGCGCTCGGCCATCGGCTCGAGCATCGTGTCGACCAGTTGCTGCACCCGCGGCCGCAGCGCCTCGATCGACGAGGGCGTGAAGGCCTTGCTCACCAGCCGGCGCAGGCGCGTGTGGTCGGGTGGGTCGGAGCCGAGCATGCTCGTGGACCGCTCGAACTCGGCGCCTGACGCCTCGATCATCGCCAGCCGCTTCTCGTCGAAGATCTCGACGTTGTCGTCACTCACGCTCATCGACGGATCGCGCAGGATGCGGGCGACGTCGTCGTAGCGGAACAGCAGCCACTGGTTGAGCAGGGTCAGATGGACCGGATCGTGCTCACGCATCTCCGCGAAGTGAGAGTACGGATCCTCGATGTAGCCCGGCTGCAGGGGGTTGAAATAGCGCGGTGAGACATCCGTCATCGAACAATTCTAGTGTCGGCCCATGTCGTGGAACCGCCGCCGCATCGCCACGAACGGAGTCGAACTCGATGTGACCGATGCCGGCACCGCCGGTGATCCGATCGTGGTGCTGGTGCACGGGTTCCCCGAGAGCTCGCACTCGTGGCGCCACCAGATCGAACCGCTCGTCGCGGCCGGCTACCGGGTGCTGGCGCCCGACCAGCGCGGGTACGGCGAGTCGAGCACACCTCGCACGGTCGAGGCATACCGGACCGACCACCTGTGCGGCGACCTCGTCGGTCTGCTCGACGAGGCAGGAGCCGGCGACGCGCTCTTCGTCGGCCATGACTGGGGATCGCTGGTGGTGTGGGACCTCGCGCGGCTGCATCCCGAACGGGTACGCGGCCTCGTGAACGTCAGCGTGCCCTACACCCGGTGGCCCGCCCGGCCCACCGACCTGTTCCGGGCCGCGTCGGGCGACCGCTTCTTCTACATGCTGTACTTCCAGCCGGTCGGCCCCGCCGAGGCGGAGTTGGAGGCCGACGTCGCCGAAACCGTGCGCCTCACCCTCTGGGGTGGCTCGGGCGAGATGTTCGGGCCGCCGCCGGATCCACTCCCGCCGATGGAGGGGACCGGCTTCCTCGAGTCGATCACACGCGGTGCTGCGGTGCCCGACGGACTGCCGGCATGGATCGGCCCCGACGAGTTCGCCGTCTACGTCGAGCAGTTCACGAGCAGCGGGTTCTTCGGTCCACTGAGCTGGTACCGCAACCTCGACGCCGACTTCGAGATCACGAAGGACCTCGCCCCGCCGGCCATGCCGACGGCCTTCATCGGCGGTACCAGAGATGGAGTGATCGCCCACCGACCCGACTACGTCGAGGCCATGTCGACGCTGCTCCCCGACTTCCGCGGCACCATCATGATCGACGGCGCCGGCCATTGGACCCAGCAGGAGAAGCCCGCCGAGTTCAACGCCGCCCTCCTCGACCTCCTCACCCGCGTGAGCTGATCCCCTCCCTCACCGTTTGCGTTGCAGTTCGGTTGGCCCGCCCCAACCGGACTGCAACACAAACGGGTCTGGTGGAGTGCCTGGATCGGACGGGGTCAGCGATGACGGCGAGGGTGGACGATGGGGTTGCGCCAGCCGAGGCCACGAACCTTGCCCGACGGCGGCCAGTTGTCGTCGCGGCTGTAGGCCCACCACTCGAACGGGTTGAGATAGTAGGCGCACGACTCGACGACCTTGGTGAACCGCTCGGAGCGACGCCGCGCCGCGAACACGGCCACCCCGACAGCACCGCCCACCACCATCCACCCGCCGTACAGCAGCGGGAACAGCGGACCGAACCAGCGGGCCTGCCACACGTGCACGTCCTCGTGGTCGGTGACGAGGCGACGCCGCCGCGGCTGCGAGGTGTCACCCGCACCGCTGATGACGTTGCCCACCGTGATCGCGAAGCCGGAGCGTGGCACGAATCCGCGCTCGAACACCTGGCGATTCGAGCGCCGGCTGAGCGACTCGACGTAGCCGGGTCGTCCACGGACCACGCCCATCGCCTGCGACGCCAGACCGGCTGCAGTCATCGGCAGCGACCACGTCGAGTCGAGCGTGAACGCCACGAGTCCGGTCGAGCAATTCCAGTCGTAGACACTCCGCCACCCGCAGATCGCGCCGTTCGCCGCCGCCACCGCTCCGAGCGGTACCGCCAGCCCGAACGGAGCACCGACGACCGCACCCAGAGCGCCCCCGACAACGCCGACGGCGGCAGCCTCGAGGAGGCTGCCGCCGTCGGACGATGCGGTTCGATTCACGTCGGCACGCCGACCGTGTGGATCAGCGTCTCCCGACGTCAGTTGCGCAGGTAGGAGAGCAGACGCAGGATCTCGAGGTACAGCCACACGAGGGTGACCACGAGGCCGAGGCCGGCGACCCACTCGTAGCTCTGCGGGAGCCCGGACTTGATACCCCGTTCGATGAAGTCGAAGTCGAGCGCGAGGTTCGCCGCCGCCAGACCACACACGAACAGCGAGAAGCCGACGCTCATCAGCATGTTGCTGCCGTCGAGGAACGGCAGCGTGGTGCCGAACAGGCTGATCACGAACGAGATCAGGTACAGCACCATCACGCCCATCGTGGCGATGATGACGGTGCGGCGGAACTTGTCGGTGACCTTGATGATCCGGGTGCGGTAGAGCACGAGCATGACGGCGAACACCGACGCCGTGGCGAGCACGGCCTGCACGACGATGCCGTCGTAGAACGTCTCGTAGCCCTTCGAGATGGCACCGACCGCGAACCCGTAGGCGACGGCGTAGACGGGGCCGAGGATCTTGGCCAGGTTGGGCTTCATGTTGGCGACGATCACTGCGCCGAACCCGATGATGATGCCCAGGAAGGCCATCGGCGGGAACGAGTAGGTCTCGACGCCGTTCTCCAGGGTGGGCCCGTCGGCGGCGTTCCAACCGAACGCACCGGCCACGAGCAGGATGACGAGCAGCACCGCTGACGCGGTGATGGTCCCGTTGAGGGTCATCGCCTTCTGCCAACTGGTCACGGGGCCGTCGGTGAGCGGCTGCGTCTGCACGTGCGTACCGACCTCGGGTGCGGCCCATCCGGGCTGACCGGCCCGGAAGTCCTGTGACGCCTTGTCGAAGGCTTCTTCTTTGAAAACTGGATTCGGCATGGTTCAACGATTGTACCCAAGTGAACCCGCAGGGCGCCCGCCCCCGCGACACGCCTTCACCGAGTTCTTACCGAAGGTCGTGGGCGCTCGTGGCATCCCACAGATCGATGTCGGGCGGACCGGCGAGTATCCCGTCGCACGAACGCGCCATGTCGATCATCGTCGCAGAATCGAAGTGCCGGCGCTGATGCTCGGGCGTCTCCCACTTCTGCACCACGAGATGACGACCGGGCACGGTCACGCTCGAGCAGAGATCGACGTTGCGGCAGCCGTCCTGCATGCGCGTCAACACGACGTACTTCGACAACACCGCGAGGAGAGCGGCGTCGTCGATCGCATCGAAGCGCAGCGTCACGATCGTGAGCTCCACCTCGACCGAATCCGCCACCCCGAGCCCTCCCTCAGTCATGGCATCACTCATGGCGATTCTTTTGCCTCATACATCTCCAACTGCGATATTTGGTGGACCGTCGTGACGAAAGGGTTGGGGGACCCGACGACGTCGGTATCGTGACGTTCGTCTCATGTCGGCGGTCGTGCTCCTCTTCTGCAGACTCCGTCATACGACACATTCGCACGCCGAATCCTCCACGAAGGTCCCGACGACTGTCGGAACCTTCGTTGAAACAACACAGTAGGAGCACCAGGTGGCCAAAGATCGCGTCGACCGTGACGACGAAGACCTCGTTCGTCTCTACCTCACCGACATCGGGCAGTACACGCTGCTGACGAAAGACGACGAGGTGCGTCTCGCGAAGGCCATCGAAGCCGGCAACGAAGCCATCGCCCAGCTCGACGCGGGCGAGGAACTCACCGCTGCGAAGAAGCGCGAGCTGCGCCGCATCGCCCGTCAGGGAGAAGAGGCCGAGCGTCAGTTCGTCCAGTCGAACCTGCGTCTCGTGGTGTCGATCGCCAAGAAGTACCAGGCATCCGGCCTGCCGCTCCTCGACCTCATCCAGGAGGGCAACCTCGGCCTGATGCACGCCGTCGAGAAGTTCGACTGGCGCAAGGGCTTCAAGTTCTCCACCTACGCCACGTGGTGGATCCGCCAGGCCATCACTCGCGGCATCGCCAACACCGGCCGCACGATCCGCCTGCCGGTCCACGCCGGCGACACACTCGCTCGCTTGCAGAAGGCGCGTTCGCGCCTCGAGCTCAAGTACGGCCGTCCCGCCACGCTGTCGGAGCTGGCGAAGGAAGTGGAGATGCCCGAGGACAAGGTGACCGAGGCGCTGCGCTTCGCCGCCGAGCCCCTCTCGCTCTCCGAGCCGCTGCGTGAAGATGGCGACGCCGAACTCGGCGATGTCGTCGAAGACCGCTCCGCCGAGTCGCCGTTCGAGATGGCGGCCACCGCGCTGCTGCCCGACGAGATCTCGCGGCTGCTCGCCCCGCTCGACGAACGCGAGCGCGAGATCCTCAAGCTGCGCTTCGGCCTCGACCGCGGCGAACCGCGCACACTCGAAGAGGTCGGCGAGCACTTCAACCTCACCCGTGAGCGCATCCGCCAGATCGAAGCCCGCGCGATGAGCAAGCTGCGCCACCCGTCGAGCGACACCGGCGCCCGCGACCTCCTCGCCGTCTGACCAATCGTCCGCCCGGCGGCGATGAGCGAGACGACCGACTGTCGGTCGCTTCGCTCATCGCTCGGGAAATTCGGGCGTGTTCGGGCCGGCGGGTGTGAGAACGTTCGGGGATGAGTGAGTACGACATCCGGCCGGTCGCAGTCGACGAGCGACGCGCCGCGGTCGACACGTTCAGAACAGCCCTCCTGAACGGCGCGGTCAACGACGAGGCCTTCGCCGCCGGCCAACAGTCATGGGACGAGAGCGACTCGCTCGCCGCGTGGCACGACGATGCCTGCGTCGGCGTCGTCGCCGCGTTCCGGTTCGACTCGACGGTGCCCGGCGGTGCGCGTGTCCCGACCGCCGGCGTCACCCGTGTCGGCGTGCTGCCCACGCACACGCGCCGGGGGCTGCTGACGCAACTCATGCATCGGCTGCTCCGTGAATCCCGCGAACGCGGCAATGTGCTCGCCACGCTGCACGCGAGCGAGACCTCGATCTACCGGCGGTTCGGATTCGGTCTCGGAACGGATGCGGCCGCCGCCGTCGTCACGACACGCCAGACCAGACCGTGGCGAAGCGCTGCTCGTCCCGGGTCGATACGGCTCCTCGCGTACCCCGACGTGCTCGACACCGTTCCGGCGCTCTACGAACGGGTCGCTCGCTGGCGCGTCGGCTCGATCAGCCGGCCCGCATGGATGTGGAAGCGCGTCCTGAAGGACGCGTCGCAGCCGACCGCCGAGCCGTTCGGCAAGGGTTCGTTCGTCGCCGTACACACCGACGCCCGTGGTGCCGACGACGGTTTCGTGCTCTACGACGTCGACTGGGACGAGACCTTCGCGAACAACCCGACGGGTGTCGGCAAGGTCGTGGACCTGTGGGGCGCCTCGCCCGAGGTCGAGCTGGAGCTGTGGCGCTTCCTGCTCGACATCGACCTCATCACCACCTGGAGGGCCGAGATCCGACCCGTCGACGAACCCGTCCGCCGAGCGATGCACGACTCCCGCGCCTACGAGGCCGTCCAACGCTTCGACGACCAGTGGGTCCGCATCCTCGACGTCGACGCCGCGTTGACGCGCGAGGGCCTACGGCGCGGCGAGCACGAGCGTGACGATCGGCGTCGACGATCCGATGTTCCCGTCGAACACCGGTGCATGGACGGTCTCCGCGTCGGGATCGACCCGCAGCGACCAGCGCGCCGACGTGACCGTCGACATCGCCACCCTGTCGGCCGCGTATCTCGGCGCCGTGTCGTGGCACGACCTCGCGTCGATCGGCGCCGTCGACGCACCGATCGAGCTGCTCGCCCGACTCGACACGCTGTTCGCCGCGCGCCCGACACCCTTCTGCGGCACGGGCTACTGATCGAACCACCGAGCGCGATGAGCGAGCCGACCGACTGTCGGTCGCTTGGCTCATCGCCCACGGAGGTCAGGGGCCGGAGAAGATGCCGTCCTTGATGTCGTCCTGACGCGACATGTATTCGGCCTTCGGGTCGTAGGTGTTGCCACCCTCCAGCTCGCCCTTGGCCAACTCGGCGCGCCCGACGACGAACCAGTGCACCTCGTCCGGACCGTCGGCCAGGCGCAACGTGCGCTGGCCGGCATACATGTCCGCGAGCGGCGTCCACTGCGACACGCCCGTGGCGCCGTGCATCTGGATGGCGTTGTCGATGATCTCGCACGTGCGGATCGGGACCATGGCCTTGACGGCGCTGACCCACACCCGCGCTTCGGCGTTGCCGAGCACGTCCATCGCCTTGGCGGCGGTGAGCACCATGCGCCGCATCGACTCGATCTCGATGCGGGACTGGGCGATCATCTGGACGTTGCCACCGAGATTGCCGAGACGCTTGCCGAATGCCTCGCGGGTGAGCCCGCGCTTGACCATCAGGTCGAGCGCACGCTCTGCCTGGCCGACCGACCGCATGCAGTGGTGGATACGGCCCGGGCCGAGGCGAACCTGCGAGATCTCGAAGCCGCGACCCTCACCGAGCAGCACGTTCTCGTACGGCACCCGCACGTCGTTGAAGCGCAGGTGCATGTGCCCGTGCGGGGCGTCGTCCTTGCCGAACACGTGCATCGGGCCGATGATCTCGACGCCGGGCGTGTCCATCGGCACGAGGATCTGCGACTGGCGCTGGTGCGGTGACGCATCAGGGTTGGTCTGCACCATCGTGATCATGATCTTGCAGCGCGGATCGCCGGCGCCGGAGATGTAGTACTTCTCGCCGGTGATGACCCATTCGTCACCGTCGCGAACCGCCTTGCAGGCCACGTTCTTCGCATCGGACGACGCGACGTCGGGCTCGGTCATCGCGTACGCCGAGCGGATCTCACCGTTGAGGAGCGGCTTGAGCCACTTCTCCTTCTGCTCCGGGGTACCGACACGTTCGAGCACTTCCATGTTGCCCGTGTCGGGGGCCGCGCAGTTCATCGATTCCGACGCCAGCGGGTTCTTGCCGAGTTCGATCGCGATGTAGGCGTAGTCGAGGTTCGACAGACCTTCACCGGTTTCTGCGTCGGGGAGGAAGAAGTTCCACAGGCCCTGCGCCTTGGCCTTGTCCTTGACCGATTCGAGCAGCTCGAGCTGGCCGGGCGCGTACGACCAACGATCCGCACGGCCCTCGCCGAGACGGAAGAACTCGGCGGTGATCGGGTCGACCTCGGTGTAGATGAACTTCTTCACCGCGTCGTACAGCGGACGGACGCCATCGGACATCCGAAGGTCGTACATGTCGGGGGTGGATTCCAGAGCGGTCATTGCGCTTCTCCCAGGTTCGGCGGACGTCAGCAAACCTAGTGACGGTCGTCGCCGGCCGACGTATCGACCGGGCAGACGCGACGAGACGCGGGTTCGGGGCCCGCGTCTCGTTGCGTCTCGTTCGCAGTGACGTCGATCAGGAGTTCGGGGTGAACGTTCCTTCGAGGTGCCACACACCGATGAAGTCGTTGAACGACCCACCGACGATCTGGCTCGTCCAGTCGAGCACGTACGCACCCGTCTCCGGATCGATCGTGCCCATGGGGGCCTCGCCGGTTCCGTCCGGCTTCGGGGCGCCCTGGTTGAAGCTCGCATTGCCGTAGTAGGCCGTGAACGCCGAGAGGTCACCGGTGAGGGTGCCGTCGGTGGCCGTCAGCATCGGCATCGCCTCGGCGGGATCGGTGGCCCCGGCGAACGCGACGGCGAAGAAGGGCACCGGCGCGAAGATCGCATCCGCGAGTCCGTTGCCGGTCTCGTCGAACGCGGGATCGGGTGCCGGCTGGTACGCCCCGGTCACGAGGCCGCCGTCGGTTCCGGCAGTGAGACCGGAGTAGGTGGTGTCGGCGCAGGCCGAGTCGGCGTTCGGGATGAACGGACCGTCCGTCATCGTGCCACCCGGCTGCAGCATGCGGAAGTAGGAGCCGGTGACCTCGGCAGAGTCACACACGGCATCGTCGATCGAGAACGTGCCGACGAGCTCACCCTCGAACATCGCGGCGGGCTCGGTCGTGGGTGCCTCGGTGGCCGGCGGTGCAGTCTCCTCGGACATCGCCTCGGTCGTCTGCGGTCGCTCTCGGTCGCCTCGGTCGTCGCGCTGGTCGACGCAGTGTCGCTGGACGCGTCGTCGTCGCTGCCGCACGAGGCGGCGACGAAGGCGACCACGGCGAGCGATGCGATCAGTCGCCGATGGGAGAGATGTCTGGTCATGATGACTCCTTGCCGGACAGGGCCGGGGTATGGGGGGATGAGGAAAGGTCCTCGGGGGATGAGGAGAGATCGCCGGACGCCTTCGGCCCGGACCGCAGGGCGATCACTGCGAGTCCTGCCACGAGCACGCCGGGAATGACGAAGAACCACGGGAACAGATCGAAGGACGGCAACGCCGCGACCGCCTCGTAGTTGTCGACGTTGTCGCTCATGGTGGCGACCATCGGGTTGAAGTCGGTGAGGATCGTCGGCCAGTCGGCCGACCACTGGGAGATCGCCGGGAAGTCGGCCGCGTCGCCGCCGGCTTCGACGAGCAGGGGGAGGGCGTTGGCCCGCAGCTGCCCCTCGGCCGCACCCAACGTCACGAAGTAGCCCTGCACGGCCTGCACCCGCTCGCGGGTCATCATCGGCCGGAAGTCGTCGATCATGTCGGCACCCTGCGGAGCGCGATCGAACATCTGGAACGCGACGGGCGCCGCCGCGACGGCGACACCCAGCCCGAACAGGACCCACAGTGCGGGCCGCGCCCGACGTTGCGGCGTGCGACGTTGGTACAACGCGACACCGGACGCGATCACGATCAACGCACCGGGGATCACGAAGAACCAGGGGAACATGGGGAACGGCGGAAGTGCGGCAACGGCGGCGTAGCTGTCGAGATTGGCCTCCATCCGGTCGATGAGGTCGGTCATGTCGGTGTCGACGGTCGGCCACTGTTCGTTGAGATTCACGACCGACGCGAGCACGGTGTCGTACTGCGAGGCTTCGACTGCGCCCGACGTCACGAGTGCGTCACGCAGCGATTCGATCGACTCCGTGTTCGCGGCGTCGATCTCGACGAGGTAGCCGCGGAAGCGCTCGACCTGTTCGAGCGTCATGTACGGCTCGAAGTCCTCGATCATGTCGCCGCCCAGCGGCGCCCGCTCGAACATCTGGAACACGAATGGCGCAACGATCATCCCGATGCCGACGATCAGCGCACCGATGATCGGCAGGTTCCGACTTCGCGACTTCATGAGACTCCCGTCCGTGGCCAACGTGGCCCGCCTCTCCATTGTCGGGCGCCGACTCCTGCACTCACAGGGGCGAAGGTCACGCCCGACGGCGACCGCCCCGGCACGGCTTCACCACGACAGCGAGCCCTCACCGAGCGGGGTCGTCGGCCGGACCCATCCGACGTCGAGGCCGTCGACGGTGACACATGGCCCGAGGTGGTCGACCGTGCCGAAGCCCGTCTCCGAGCGCAGCATCTTCGGCGTGAATCCCGACGGCGTGCCGATCTCGTCGAACCGGCCGACGCGCAGGATCCACGCTGCCGTCTGGCACAGCGACGCGTCGACCCGTCTCGCGGCACCGTCGGTGAGCGCGGCATCGAGCGCCTCCATGACTCCCGCCGCCAACGCGAAACCCGTCGTGTAGTCGGTTGCCGCGCACGGCAACATCGTCGGCTCGTCGTCGCCGAGCGGATCGAGGCACAACCCGCTCGTCGACTGTGCCAACTGCTCCCAACCTGCCCGATCCGACCAGGGACCGTCGTGGCCGAACGCCGACACCGACCCGAACACGCCGCCGAATCCGTCGGCGCGCAACGACTCCTCGTCGAGCCCGAAGCGCGCCACCACGCCCGGCCGGTAGCCCTGCACGACCACGTCGGCGGCGAGTGCGACCTCCCGCAACGTGGCGAGTTGATCCGCGTCGGTGAAGTCGCAGTGGGCCTGGCGCTTCCCGTGGCCGGTGTCGACGACGAACGCGGGAACGACCGGGACGTTCGGACCGCGCACGTGCAGCACGTCGGCGCCGAACGCCGCGAGGGTGCGACCGCACGTCGGGCCGGCGAGCACTCGCGTCAGGTCGAGCACCCGCAGGCCGTCGAGCGGCCGAACCGGTGACGGTGACCACCGCCCTGCAGCGGTCGTGCCTGCATCGGTGCACAGGACCGTCGGCCAGGTGTCGACGAGTGCCCCCTGCGGATGATCGAGCCATTCCTGTTCGGTCCGGATGATCGCCGAACACCCGCGCCGCTCGGCGACGGCATCCTCCAGCGCGCCGGAGTCCCATCGCCGGACCGCCGCCGCGATCGTCGCCCCGTCGGAGTCGGACGGCAGATCGAACAGCGAGGCCAAGCGGTCGGCGAGCGACGGGGAACCCGCCGTGCAGGTGGATCCATCGACCGTCGGCACATCGGTACCGGGCGACCCACGGGTTCTCCGCGTTGGTGCGCAGCATCGCCTCTCCGTCGACTCGCTGGAGGGCGAAGCCGATCGTTGCGGCAGCCGCCTCACCGACCTCGGTGCGCACCGCTCCCGGATCACCACCGGCCCGGCGAGCAAGCCGTGCTGCGGCGGTGCCGGCCTGGGCGAGTGCCACCGCTGCCACCTCACCGACCGGCCATGGCGTGGCCAGCACCGGATCGGCGCCGTCGATGTCCGCGGGCGCGTCGTTCGTCCACCCCCCGAGGGCGGCGATCTCGGCGACACGCACAGCGTCCATCGATCCATCATGACCCACCGGCGGCCGAGCACCGGGCTCACCGCAGGGGCGAACGTCCCGGCGATCGATCTGGTTGCCACGACCACCCCGGCATTCCAACCGGGAGCACGTCCACCGAGGGGCGCCGTCGCAGTCGCAGGAAGCCCCGCCGCGGTGAGCACCCACGACACGACGGAGTTCGAGTTCCACATCTCACCGGCGTGGAGTTCGTCACGACCCCACACCGGTGTCGGCACGAGCGGGACGGCGTCGAGCGCGGCCAGTACCAGAGGCTCCTCGTGCGTGATCGGCACGGGGCCTCCGACCGCGTGTGCGAGATCGGGAATGTGCCCGTTGCGCCATCGACGGATCTCGTAGCGGAACACCCGGAGTCGGCGTGCCAAGGCAGTTCCGACCGCTCCCTCGGCGACGACGCCACGGTCGGGCACTGCTCGGGACGGTGACGGCACCGGCGTCATCTCGACGAAGTACCGATCGGCTCCGACCGTGGCGACCAGAGCCGTGTGGAAGAGCGCGCCCGGCGATCGTCCTGACCACCTGGCGACGACAGCTTCGAATGCACGTCCGCTGAACTCGACCACCGGATTTCCGGCGCCGAGCGGGATCCAGTACAAGTCGAGTGCGGCCGGGCGCTCCGCAGCCCTCGCGACGGCACGGTCCTCCGCAGGAATCGGCATGCCGGCGTCGGCGTCCATTCTGCTCACGTGCTCGATCGTAGGGCTCGGGCACCCGACCATGCTCGGGTCGAACCGCCCGACGTGCCACCATGCGTCCGAACGAGAGGAGTTCCCACGTGTCGAGACGGAACATGAGTTGGCTGGTCGTCGTCCTCGCAGTTGGCGCGCTCGGCTGGTTCGCCTTCGGAATCGCCGCGGGGCTGCTCGCAGCGGCTGCCACCCTCGTCGTCAGCGAAGTCGTCGAACGTCGCGCGCGGAGGCAGCGGCGCGCCAGGACGAGCTAGGAGGCTGCGGGACGGACGTATCCGAGTTCGAACAGCCAGCCCGTTCCACAGCACGCACACCGGAACACCGGCCGGTCGGTGGTGGGTTCGGCCTCGAAGGCCTCGCCATCACACCGGGGACAGGCGTCGAGCGGTGCGAATCCCGTCGCCTCGCCGAACGGTGACCTCGACGATTGGGTGGTGTATCGGCTCCGAGTGGTCATGTGGTCAGCGCTTTCGATCGGTCCGTCCGACGAGCAGGGCCATTTCGTTCTCCTTCGTGTCGATGGTGTCACGTTCAGGACGCGGCCGCCAGGGTGCCAGACGTGGTGGCGGGCGACGTGGTGGCGGGCGAGCGTGGTGGCGGGAGTGGATTGCCGGTGTTCCTCGACGAGTTGTCGGTAGAGGCCGAGATGGTCGTGAACCATCTTCCGGGTCGAGAACCGGGTCTCTGCTGCCAATCTGCAGTCCAGACGATCGAGGGTGCCGACGAGTTCGAGCCGGGCGGACATGTCGGCGTCGTCCTGACAGATGAACCCGGTTCGACCGTCGTCGACGATCTCGGGGGCGGCGCCCTCGGCGAAGGTGAGGACCGGTGTCCCGAGGGCGAGTGACTCGATCATCACCAGGCCGAAGGGTTCGGGCCAGCGGATCGGGTTGATCAGCGCTTCGGCGCGACCGAGCAGTTCCCACTTGTCACGGCCACCGACCTGGCCGACGAACTCCGCATCCGGTCCGAGCATCGGCTCCACCACCTCGGCGAAGTACTGCGCGTTCGGCCGGCTCCCACATCTTGGCCGCGATCAGGAGTCGTCGTCCGGCTGCCCGAGCGATGCTGATGGCACGGTGCACGCCCTTGTCGGGGTGCATGCGGCCCAGGAATGCCACGTAGCCACCATCGCCCGTTCCGACGGGAATCCGCTCCACGTCGATGCCATGATGGATGACCTGCCTCACCGGGACCGTCGGGGCGGACTGCTCCTGGTGACGAGAGATCGCGATGACCGCCAGATGCCGCCCGATCGTGCGGTACAGGTCGGTGAGTTCCGCGGTGAACGGGCCGTGGGCGGTGGCCACCACGGGCGACTGCACCTGGTTGGCGATCGCCCACAGCGGGCCGAGGAGGGTGTGGTCGTGAATGACGTCGCAGCCCGACAACGCCTCGTAGGCGGCCTCGACGTGTCCGAGTTCGTCGAGCAGGGCGCCCGTGGTGCCCACCGCACGAGGGTGCAGCCAACGCCGTCGCACGGGACAGGTCGAATCGCCGGTCGCGAACAGCGTCACATCGTGTCCCGCGAGCGCCAGCCCACGCGCCAGGTGATCCACCACGAGTTCCGTGCCGCCGTACTCATGCGGCGGCACCGCGACCCAGGGTGGAGCGATCAGCCCGATCCGCAGTGGGCTCGGCGTGGTCGCCATCATCAGTGATTCCCTCCTTCGAGGCCGGGGACGGGTGCCTTGACCATCGTGGCCGCCCCAGTTCTCCTGACCGCCGACCGCAACATCAACTGCACATAAACTCCAGACATGAGCTTGACGCTCGGCGTCGTGTTGGTCGTGGACGATGACGACGACATCCGCGCGGCGTTGCGCGACCTGCTCGGCGACGAGGGCTACCGGGTCGTCGAGGCGAGTACCGGTGGTGAAGCCATCACGTTCTGCGCCGACCAGCGCCCGGATGTGGTCCTCCTGGACCTCGGATTGCCCGACATGAGCGGGCTCGACGTGCTCGTCCAACTCCGTGAGGCGAGCTCGGCACCCGTCATCGTCCTGAGCGGACGGACCGGTGAGACCGATCGTGTCGTGGGACTCGACCTCGGCGCGGACGACTACGTCTCGAAGCCGTTCAGCGGTCGCGAACTGGTCGCTCGGGTCAATGCTGCAATGCGCCGGAGTCGAGGCACCACTCGCCAAGGTGTGATCAGCATCGGCGAGCTGCTCATCAACGAGGTGACCCGCGACGTCTCGGTCGATGGCCAGTCGGTTCCCTTGACGCCGAAGGAGTTCGACCTGTTGGTGTTCCTCGCACGGACGCCACGTCAGGTGTACACGCGGGCACAGCTCCTCCGACACGTCTGGGCATCTTCGGAGCGTTGGCAGGACGACAACACCGTGGCCGAACACATCTATCGGATCCGACGAAAGCTGGATCCCGACGATCGCAACCGTTGGATCGAGACAGTTCGCGGTGTCGGCTACCGGTTCGCTCGCGAGTCGTGCGAGGCGACGCCGGATACTTCGTCGCAGCTCTCGCCCTGAGCCGAGGATCGGCCGTCGGGCGAGGATCAGGTGGGGTCAAGCGTCGTCCCGTCGACCGGTGAGCGCGGCGACGAGGTCACCCGTCGTGAACGGCTTGGACAACAGCGTGGAGTCCGGGGGGACGAGTTCGTCCAGTTGTGCGCGTGAGGCGCCCGAGATGTAGACGGCGACGAGATCGGGATGGCGACGCAGGAACCGCACGACCACTTCGTGCCCGCTGCGGTCGGGGAGCTGCACGTCGCAGAGCAGCACGTCGACGTGTTCGTCGATGCGGTCGAGCGCTGCGGCTGCACTGCCGGCCTGCGTGGTGCGGTACCCCAGGCGGGTCATCTCCTCGACGAGCACCTGTCGGAGATCGTCGTCGTCGTCGACGATCAACACCGCCGAGCCGGCACCGGTGGCGGGCCGGCTCGGCGCCCCGGCGATGGCCGGTTCGGACGGCGCGAGGGGGAGCCAGACGTGGAATGTCGAGCCCTGTCCCGGGGTGCTCTCGGCGATGATCGCCCCGCCACACTGCGCGATGGTGCCGTACGTCGTGGCCAGCCCGAGCCCGGTACCGCGCCCGGGCAGTTTCGTGGTGAAGTACGGATCGAAGACGTGCGCCAGGTCCCGGGGCTCGATGCCGACGCCGGTGTCGGCAACCGACATCACCAGATACCGACCGGACTCCAGTCTCGACGGGACTCGAGTGTCGACTCCGGCGCCGGGGTCGATCGTGTCGATGCTCGTCGTGATCGTCAGGGTGCCGCCGCCGGGCATCGCGTCGCGGGCATTGATCGCCAGGTTGGTCAGCGCCTGTTCGAATCGGGCGGGGTCGGTGATCACCGTGGTGCGTTCGGGCGTCAGGTCGAGGCCGATGACGACGGCGTCACCGAAGAGATCGTCCAGGATGTCGGTCACTCGTTGGATCTCGCCGTTGATGTCGACCGCGACCGGATCGGAAACACCGCGACTGCTGAACGACAGCAGATCGGCGATCAGTCGCTGCGTGTGGTCGATCGTCGCGACGGCCGCCGCGAGATCCGCCCGGCTGTCGTCGTCGAGCTCACGTCCGCTGAGCCGGTCGATCCGCAGACGCAGCGTGGTGAGGGTGTTGTTGAAGTCGTGCGCGACGCCCGACGTGAGACGACCGATCGAGTCGAGCCGGTCCGCTTGCGCGAGCCGTGATTCCACCAAGCGTTGGTCGGTGATGTCGATCCCCGCGCCGATGATCGCGAATGCGCCATCGGCGGTGGTCAGCGTCGAGATAGGTCCACGAGATCCGACGACGATCACCGCCGGCCGTCAACCAGGGACTCTCGATACTGCCCGATCCGAGAGAGCTGTCGGACCGCAACATCTCCGCGACGAGGTCCAGTACGCGGTCGCGTTCGTCGACGGGAACGAGCGTGTCGACGAGCCGCTTGCCGATGACGTCGGACGCCGAGAACCCGGTGACGGCCTCACAGGTCTTGTTGAACCGCAGGATCCTCCCTGCGGAATCGATCACGACGACCAGAGCACCGGCAGCGTCGAGCAGTGCCTCGGTGAAATCCCGGCTCGACGCGAGTTCCGTCATCGCCGTTCGCTCGGCGGTGACGTCGACGATCGTCGACACGAAGCCGGTGACCTCACCCCATTCGCGAAACGGCGCGATGCTGTGGTCGACCCACAGTTCCGTGCCGAGACGCTGGACGACACGGTGTCGCAAGTTGCTCACCTTGCCGTCACGGGCCGACTGGATCGCCGTCTTCGACCGCACGCCGGTCCTCCCGATGGATCATTGCCAGCCACGACTTCTGATCGGTGTCGTCGCGGTGAAGGTCCAAGACGTCGGATCCGAACCGGTTGACGAACAGGATCTCGCCGTCGGTGTCACACAGCACGATCCCGACCTGGGCGGAGTCGAACATCGCTCGCAGGCGTTCGTGACTGGCTCGCAAGCCCTCCGTCACCAGGTCGTGGCGACGATCACGCAGGAGCCACATCACCTCGGATTCGCCGTCGGCACCGGGCGGGCCATGCGTCGCTCGCAGGCTGGCGGGGATCGTCTCGTGGTCGCGCACGGCGAGATTCGTCGTGAGGTGACCACCTGCTTCGGCACGACGGATGCGACTCAGTTGGTTGTAGAACACGCCCCGATCCGCGGCCTCGATGAAGGTGACCATGGGTTTGCCGATGACCTGACCGCGGGGCTTTCCGAACAGCTCGCATGCGGCGAGATTGGATTCTCGGATGATGCCGTTCGAATCGGTGATCAGGTAGCCATCGGCGACCGTCTCGAACAGGTCGCGGTAGCGCTGTGTCTGCTCGTCGAGGGCGCCGCGGCTGGCAACGAGTTCGGCGTTCTGCGAGTGCAGCTCCTCGATCACGACCGCCAGCTCTTCCAGGGCTTCGGAGGCCAACTCGCGAGCATCGTCGCCGAGGTCGGTGCGTTCGATCAAGGTGCTGAGGCGGAGACGGAGTTCGTCGATCTCGTCGCGCCCTGAGGTGGTCATGCCGACTCACCGGGGTCCGAGCCCTCCGAGATCGGCTCCATCAGCACCATCACGACGGGATCGCTCTGCGGTGGTCGACCGATCCGGCTGACGTCGACACGACACGAGAACCCACGACCGCGGCGCTCGCGCGCGTCCAGCGTCACGCTCGCGGCGTCGACCACGGCGTCGTCGAATCTCGCGGCATGCAGCAGTGGGCTGACATCACCGACCGGCAAACCGATGTTGAGCGCCGGGAACGACCGGCCGATCACGTCGTCGGTGCGCAGTCCGAACAAGTCCTCTTGCGCAGCGTTCCAGACGAAGTTCACCAACTCGGCGTGGCTCAACGACAACGTGGCGTCGGTATTCACCAGCACGTGGGACCCGGGCGGTGCGACACACACCGTTCCCGCCGCCACCACCACCAGCTCGAACCTGTCCACCCCGCAAGTCTCGCCCGTTCGGGGGGTCGGCGCCACGACCGGGGCGTGTGCGCAGGCGTCCGACAGTCAGGTCTGCAGCAGCGACATTCCACAACCGCCGTCGTCGACGACGTAGTCGTGTGCATCCCAGTCGTTGATCCAGCGGTCACCGTCGACGAGGAACCGGTATCGCCAGGACCGTCCCGCTTCGAGGCGGATCCTCATGTGGAAGCTCCCGTCGTCGCGAGGGTCCATGGGCATCGGAACCCACGCCCCGAATTCCGCGACGAGATCGACGTACACGCCACCGACTTCCGGCGGAACGACGAAGTCGACGGTCACCATTTCCGCCACACGGGCCGACACCGGGCCGTCGTATCGT
Organism: Ilumatobacteraceae bacterium; assembly: GCA_963829585.1. Classification (GTDB taxonomy): domain Bacteria; phylum Actinomycetota; class Acidimicrobiia; order Acidimicrobiales; family Ilumatobacteraceae; genus Sva-07. The sequence goes on from CAWHJD010000001.1 coordinate 143,832, forward strand.
GCCAGATCGTCCTCGACCGCCCAGGTGTCCGGCCGGGTCAGCTCCAACGTCACGACGCCACCGCTGTCGCCGCTGTCGCCGAGGTCTGCGCCACGCCTGCACCCAGCGTCACGGCCATCGCGCGGTGGAGCAACGCCCGGTGGAGTTCTGCCGGGGCATCGGTCAACTCCAACGAGCCGCCGTTGGACTGCAGCCGGTCGTGGACGAGGGCGAACAACTCGGCCACCGCGGGGTCCATCGAGGCAACCTGGCTGCAGTCGACATGGAGACTTCCGGGCCCGCCGGCAACCAGCCGGTCGAGTCGCGACGCGACGGCGTCGCACGATGCTGCGTCGAAATCGCCGATGGCTGCGACGTCGATGCGGTCCCCGCCGACGACCTTCAGCCGCAGTTCCGCCGTGCGTACCCCAGCCGACGAGCGGGGCTCGGACGCGAGATCAGCGCCTGATCGGCCAATCGGGCGTCGCTCAGTCGGTGGCGCAGCGTGTCCCATGATGAGTTCCTTTCGGTCGGTCGCGGTGCTCATCGACGGGCTCGCCGAGTTGTCGCCTGCCGAGAATGCTCCACGTCCATGGCAGCCAAACCCCCGGCAACATCAACAGCAGGTCAACATCACTGCGGAACAGCGCTGACAGCGTGCGAGTCGCGTGCAACACCGGCCGGTCTACGGCAGCATGGACGACATGGCAGGAGGCCGGTCGTGACGTCGCCGTGGGCGTTCAGCGGCGAGAGCGCCGGCATCGGCGTCGCTGACAACGTGACGTTGGTGGACGGCGCCACCTTCATGGTGTCGGGACGCAACGGCGACGTGGATGCTCGTGGCGCGCAGGGCCTGTTCGTGCTCGACACCAGGGTCTTGTCATCGTGGGCGGTGCGTGTCGCCGACCGACTGGTCGAACCGCTGTCGGTGACGCAGAACGGCCCGTTCTCGGCGACATTCGTCGGGCGGGTCCACGTCGGCGACGCGGTCGACGCGCCCGTCGTGGTCATCCAGCGGCGGTGGGTCGGACGAGGGATGCGCGAGGATCTCGAGGTCCGCAACTACGCCGACGTTGCGCTCGTGCTGGAGGTCGAACTCACCGTCGGAGCCGACTTCCAGTCGCTGTTCGACGTCAAGGCCGGTCATCTCGTGCCGGCGCCTGTCGGCATGCACACGCCGACCCCGGGTGGCGTGAGGATCGACTCCGCGGTTGACGACGCGCTGCGGTCGCCGGTGCATGCCACCCTCGTCGAGTCGGCAGTGCCACCCGACGCGTGCGTCGATCACGACCAGGCGGACGGCGCGTGCCTTCGCTGGACCGTGCACATCGAGCCGGGCGCCGTCTGGCACACCTGTCTGCAGCTGATCGTCTGCACGTCCGACCGGGAGATCGAGCCGAGCCATCGGTGTGGGTCCGTCATCGAAGAAGCAGTCCCGGTTCGCCGGCTCCGCCTCTGGCGTGAATCGACCGCACAGATCGAGACGGATCACCGCGATCTCGCCCGAGCGGTCGACCGATCGATCGAAGACCTCGGATCACTGCGCATCTTCGATCCCGACCACACCGACCGGGTGGTGGTGGCCGCCGGGGCTCCCTGGTTCATGACGTTGTTCGGTCGGGATTCGCTGCTGACCAGTTGGATGGCACTCCTCGTCGATCACGAGCTCGCCCTCGGCGTGCTCGCCGAACTGGCCGAGAACCAGGGCACCGAGTTCGATCAGCGCAGCGAGGAACAGCCCGGTCGGATCATGCACGAAGTGCGCTTCGACCGTCTCAGTGCCGCGTTGCTCGGCGACGGCGGCATCTACTACGGGACCGCCGACGCCACACCGCTGTTCGTGATGTTGGTCGCCGAACTCGCCCGGTGGCGCGGCCCGACGGCGGAGATCTCGGCGATGATGCCCGCAGTGGATCGTGCCCTCGACTGGATCGAGCGGTTCGGTGATCGAGATGGGGACGGTTTCGTCGAGTACCTCCGAAGCGACCCGAACGGCTTGGAACACCAGGGATGGAAGGACTCGTGGGATGGCGTCCGCCATCGTGACGGCACCATCGCCGTCCCGCCGGTGGCGCTGTGCGAGGTGCAGGGCTACGTCCATGCCGCCTACCGCGGCCGCGCCGCGCTGGCGCGCGCGTTCGGCGAACCGGACTCGGTCGCCTCGGAGTTCGACGAACGCGCGGAACTCCTCCGGCAGCGCTTCGACGAGAAGTTCTGGCTCGCGGATCTCGGCTGGTACGCGATCGGGCTCGATCGCGACAAACGACCCATCGCCTCCTTGACGTCCAACATCGGCCACCTGTTGTGGAGCGGAATCGTGCCCGACGAACACGCTCGCGCGATCGCCGACCTCCTCACGTCGGCGCCGATGTTCAGTGGCTGGGGCCTGCGCACGTTGTCGGCCGACGCTGCCGGCTACAACCCGTTGTCGTACCACTGCGGCTCGGTCTGGCCCCACGACACCGCTCTGGCAATTGCCGGGCTCTCCCGCTACGGATGCGACGAGGCAGCCCATCAGCTCGCCTTGGCGCTGATCGGCGCCTCGGCCCACCTCGACGGGCGCCTTCCCGAGCTGTTCGGTGGATTCGACCGCGCCGACCTCCCCGCACCCGTGCCCTATCCGGCGTCATGCATCCCCCAGGCGTGGTCAGCGGCGTCGTCGCTGTTGATCGTGCGGGCACTCCTCGGCCTCGAACCCGACCTGCTCACCGGAAGCGTCAGGTTGCGACCTCGCCTGCCGACCGGCATCGACACGCTCGGGGTCCGCAACATCCCGCTCGGGCAACACCGCTTGGGCATCCGCGTGCGCGGCGACCGGGTCGACGTCGACCTCGACGGTGCCCGCATCGAAACGCTCGGCCCCGACGACACGTTCGGCCGCGCCGCCGGCGGCGCTCCGATCTCCGTGACCGTCGCGTGATCGTCGCCTGATCCCCGTCACGGTTGCCGACTCGTGGCGCCCGCTCGACCCGGGCTTCGTGGAGATCAACGCTCGGTCAACTTCTCCGCGGCGGCGACGCGTGAGAGGCATGATCGACAGCGTGCGACGTCAATCGACGGCTCCGGACCCGATCGACCGATGGCGGGTCAGGGCTGACCCGGTCGTCGCCGATCGGCGTCGGGCGTGGGAAGCCATGATGACGCTGAGCGACGGCTCGTTCGGGACTCGTGGGCTCGGCCAGGCCTGCGGGTCACCGTCGTGGCCCGGTGTCGTCGCAGCAGGCGTGTACGACGACTCGCCGAACCCGGCACTGCTCACCGGGCCGATCTGGGCGACGACCGACCTCGAGCCCGACGACGGATGGGTCGAGACCGCCGAACTCGACCTGCACCATGCGCTCCTCACGTGCGTGTACACGCATCGAGACTCCGGCGCCGTCGTCAACTGCACGAAATTCGCGTCCGCTGCCCGTCGCGGGGTCGTGGCGCTACGCGTCGAAGGCCCGACCGCGGCGATCGAGGAGTCGCCCGCACTGGTGCCGCCTCCCGCTCCTTCACCCGACGCGCACGTGACCACCCACACCGACGACGAACCGAGCGCCGGACCCGGCGCCGCCGAATCCTGCGCTGTCAGTGAGCTGAGCGTGGCGGGCTCGGCGAGCGTCATCGGCGCCGCAGGCTGTCAACGGACCATCGACGCCGACGGCCACCGGTGCCTGACCCGACTCGCCGCGTACCGAGCCGGCTCGAGCGCCACGGTCGTCATGACCGCGGCACGCACGGCACTGGAGGCTGCAGCAAGCCTCGGATTCGATCGCCTGCTGAGCGAGCACAGCACACGTTGGCACCGGCGATGGGAGCTGGCGCGAACGGACATCAGCGACGATGCGGAGCTGGACACCGCAGTGAAACTCGCCGAGTACCACCTGCTGGCCTGCGCCAACGGTGACGATGACGAGGCCGCAATCGGGGCTCGCGGACTCACCGGGCCGTCCTACAACGGCCATGTCTTCTGGGACACCGAGGTCTTCGTCGTGCCCGCGCTCGCTGCGATGGCACCGCAAGCGGCGCGCGCCGCTCTCGCGTACCGGTGGCACCGCCTCGACGCAGCGCGCGAGCAGGCGCTCCGCAACGGTCGATCAGGTGCCAGGTTTCCATGGGAGTCGGCCGCCGACGGTCGCGATGTCACACCCGCGAGGCGACCAACCTGCACGGCGACGTCGTGCCCATCCTCACCGGCGACCTCGAAGAACACATCGTCGCCGACGTCGCCTGGGCGGTCGTGCGTTACTTCGACTGGACCGGTGACCACCGGTTCATGCGGTCCATGGGTGCGACGCTGCTCGCCGAGACGGCGCGCTACTGGGCATCGCGCATCGAGATCGACGCCGACGGCTCGGGTCACCTGCGAAACGTCATCGGACCCGACGAGTACCACGAATGTGTCGACGACAACGCGTTCACCAATGCAATGGCCAGGTACAACCTGCACGTCGCCTCCGAGCACTGCGCGGACATCGGGGTGGCGACCACCACCGAACGGCAGCGCTGGCGGGACCTGGCCGAACGGATCGTCGACGGGTTCGATCCCGACTCCGGTGTGTACGAGCAGTTCGACGGATTCGACCACCTCGCACCGACCCTGGTCAGCAGCGTCGGCCGACCGCCGCTGAACGCGGATGTCGTGCTCGGCCACGACGCCATACGAGCGAGCCAGATCATCAAGCAACCCGACGTCCTCATGCTCCACCACATGATTCCCGACGACGTCGCCCCGTGCACGCTGGAACCGAACCTCGACCGGTACCTCCCGCGCACCGCGCACGGCAGTTCGTTGTCGCCGGCGATCTGCGCCGGGCTGCTCGCGGAGCCGGCCGGACCGACGAGGCCACCGAGATGTTCCGACTGGCCGCACTGCTGGATCTCGATCCCGTCAGCGGCGCGACCACGATGGGAGGTGTCCATCTCGCCGCCATGGGTGGCGTCTGGCAGGCACTGACCCACGGCTTCCTCGGGATCCGCCTGACCCGATCCGGCCTGACGCTCGATCCCCGACTCCCCACCCGCTGGGGAGCAGTCAGCCACCGCGTCAGGCATCGGGGAACGCCGATCACGATCCACGTCGAGGGCGACACGATGCGCTTGACTGCCGCCGACGACGTCCACGTCGGCCTCCGCGAAGGCCACGACTCCGCGACCGGACGATCCCACGAATTCCGCAGAACCGCCGCCGGATGGGAGCGACGATGACCCGCGTCCTGGCCATGGTGGACGATTCACCCCAGGCGCCCGACGTCCTGGCCACAGCCACCACACTCGCTCGCCTGCTGCACTGCGATCTCGATGCGGTCAACGTCGTCCTCGAACAGGTCGACGAGACGCTGAGCGAGCGCCCGGTGTCCGCGGAACGACTGCGACGACACCGTGCGCATCATGCTGGGTGTTCCCGAAGACGTGCTCCCGGAGGAACTCGAGAAATCCGATGTGCTCGTCGGAGTCCTCGGCACGCGGACGCTTCGATCCCATCCCGAGCTGCTCGGCCACATCGCGGGCGCACTCGTCACCGCCACGTCGACGCCACTGGTCCTCGTCCCACCCGGCACCCGACCCCTGGTGGCCGAGCATCCGGTGTTCCTCGTGCCGCTCGACGGTGACCCACGGACTTCGGACTCCGTCGGCACCCTCACCGCGCTGCTGAGCGCCGATGGAGGCGAACACATCACCCTGCACGTGTTCGACAGCACCACCGTGCCGATGTTCGCCCCGTCACGTCACGGCTCTCAGATCATCGCGGACGAGTTCGCGGCGCTCCACGCCTCCGGCACGTCATGGCGCGCCGAGGCCCGGATCGGGACCCCTGCCCAACACATCTTGGAGGTCGCGCGCCAACACGACGTCGACGCCATCGTGCTGGCCTGGAGTCAGAACCTCGAGCCCGGACGAGCCGAGACGCTCCGCCGCGTGATCGGCGAGACCGACGTCCCCGTCATCCTGTCGCCCTGCCGATGAACGACCCCGCCCCGGATGCCGACGGCTACGGCCACCACGACGCGTGTTCACCATCGCAGGCGGCACGCGCGGCCACGAGTTCAGCGGTCAGGTCCTCTCGGAGCTGGCGGATCGCCTCATCGATCTCGTGAACGGCACCGAACAGCCGGTTCGCCGCCCGAGTGTCGGTCTGGGCTGTCGCCATCCCGGTCAGCGCCAACGTGACGGAGAAGAGCCGATTGATCGAGGGGCCCAGAATCTGTGCGACGTGATCGACGACGACGGGGTCGGTGTCGAACACGGCGGCGAACAGCAGCGGTTGCTCGTCGCTCGAGGTTGCGGAGTCGGTGCGAACGACGTCGGACATCGCCCAACCTTGACCTGCGAACGTCACACCAGCATGTGCGTGACATCAACAGGCGATCAACGACCTCGCCGCAGTTCCTCTTCGATGTCCGCCGGTGTCACGGGGCGGCGGTAGAACACGTTCCACGCATCCAACACCAACAACATGCCCCAGCCGGCGAGGACCCACGCGGGCCAGAAGTACCCCATTCCGGATGCGGCCCACAAGCCGATCAAGAACGTGTTGATCACGACGTACGCAACGAGGTCGGCGCGGAACTTGCGCTTGCTCTCCACCCGCTTGCGAGCTTGCTCGTACTCCTCCGAGAACTGCACGTCTTGTTGCTTGCGATCGGCCAAGTCAGACATGACTCCTCCTTTCGACAGCGGCAACGCGGTTCAGGGCGTTGCCTTCACCCTCATCGATACAACCGCTCGCGCTGCGGTGTCCAGGGTCGATCGTCACCAGGTCCGCGAAGTTCGACGGGAACACACCTCGAATCGCTTCGGATCCCAGCCGAACGGGATCGACGAGCATTCTGCAAGAGTGGAGACTCAACCGGAGGAGGCTCGATGTGAACGGTCCCGACCTGCTACGTCTGCTCATTGCACACACCGAAGCGTGGAACAGCCATGACCTCGAGCGATTGATGGGTCTGTTCGCCGACGATTGCGTGTTCGACGCTTCCGGCGGGCCCGAGCCCACTGGGCGCAGGTTCGTCGGCCGGGACGAGGTCGAGGCCGCCTTCGCCGAAGTGCTCGACTCGATGCCGGACGCGAACTGGGGCGATGGCCGCCACCATGTCATCTCCGACGACTACGGCGTCTCGGAGTGGAGACTGACGGGCACCCTGATCGACGGAGGTCGCGTCGATGTCCTCGGCTGCGACTTCCTCACCGTTCGCGACGACAAGATCGTTCGGAAGAACTCCTTCCGCAAGCAGCGTCCTGCGGTGGAACGGACAACCATCGTTCGCTGAGCGCGTTCATGACGTCGCCGGCCCGTTCGCTGCGACGACGACGCCGGCGGTGTGCACGCCTGACCATCGGCGCAGCTCGCCGGCGAGATCGAGGTGATCGATCGGTGCCTTGTCGACGTAGTCGCCCCACGCGTCGCGGGGCAGCATCCACATGATCTCGAACTCGTTGCCGTCGGGATCGGCGCCATAGATGCTCTTCGTCGCGCCGTGGCTGGACTCGCCGGTGTAGGCACCCACCGCTCGCAGGGCATCGCGTGCAGCGGCGAGTTCGTCGATCGTGTCGACCTGCCAGGCGAGGTGGTAGAGGCCGAGGCCGCGCCGCTTGGGACCGGAGTCCCCGCCGATGCCGAACAGCCCGAGATCGTGATGGTTGCCCGAGCGGGGCAGGCGCAGGAACGCGGCGTTGGCGCGCGGTTCGCGGGCAACGACCTCCATGCCGAATGTGTTGCGGTAGAAGTCCTCGCTGCGGGCGAGATCGGAGACGTACAGCACGGCGTGGTTGAGGCGGACAGGTGAGAACGACACGGTGGTTCCTTTCGGTGATGCTCCGGCCGGGTGATGTCCGGCCGGAGCGTTGAGTGGGTGTGGGCGGCGGCCAGGTCAGGCAGTCGCGTCGGTGGTACGGATGGCGGACACCTCGAACTCGAGGACGACCTTCTCGCCGACGAGCACGCCGCCGGTTTCCAGGGCGGCGTTCCGGCTGACGCCCCAGTCCTTGCGGTTGACCATCTCCTGAGGGACGTAGTTGACATATCTACCAACATGGATGACGTGTCAACTATTCCGGCTACGGTTCTCTTCATGACGGACGTGCGATGGCTGAACGAACGTGAGGAGCGGGCATGGCGATCGCTCCAGTTCATGCAGATGCGCCTCGAGGCGCTCCTCGCCCGGCAACTGACGAACGATTCACGGCTCTCGTACCCCGACTACGTCGTGCTCGTCGCATTGACCGACGACCCGAACGGTCGGCTCCGCCTGTTCGAACTCGGCGAAGTACTCGGCTGGGAGAAGAGCCGCCTGTCCCACCACATCGCGCGAATGGCCGACCGTGGGCTGGTCAAGAAGGAGAAGTGCGATTCCGACCGGCGCGGCGCCTTCGTCGTCATCACCGACGAGGGCCGCCGCGAGATCGAGGCGGCGGCCCCTGGCCACGTCGACGCCGTGCGACATCTGTTCGTCGACCGACTCACCCCCGATCAACTGGACGCCATCACCACCGCGGCCGAGACGATCCTGGCCGGCATCGACCAGGACCGCCGCATGTCGTGAGCCTGCGCAACGTCGGCAACGAGATCGTGAACGAATCTGTCGGAGGGAACGAATCTGTCGGAGGGAGGGATGCCTTGCCTCGGACGCCGGGTGGAGCGGTTGGCGGAGGTGGACGGGAATCGAACCCGCCGGACGGGGATCGCCCGTCCCAACCGCTTTGAAGGCGGCGGAGCCCACCAGGTGCTCGGACACCTCCGTCGACGACGCTATCGACGAACGAGGTTGCCGACGCCAGTGGTCGGTCGCTCCCGGTCTGTCGGGGTCGGGTCCGGAAAGACCGGGTTGGGTCTTTCGGGGTCGGGTCCGGAAAGACCGGGTGGGCTGTTGGGGAACGCTCGGCGGATCGGTACTCTCGCCTCACCGACTTCCCCCATGAACTCACCCGAGGCCACAGGCCGACTGGGGGAACGTCATGGTCACACTCTGTTGGGCCGCCAAGGGCGGCAGCGGAACCACGGTCGTCGCCGCGACACTCGCGCTGAATTCGACGCACCCGTCGCTCCTCGTCGATCTCGATGGTGAGCTCCCCGCCGTGCTCGGCCTCCCCGAGCCCGACCGGCCCGGCGTGGCCGAGTGGCTCGCCACCGACACACCGGGCGAGCAGCTCGCCGACCTGCTGATCGACATCAGCCCACATCGATGGCTGCTCCCGTGGCGGTGCGGTGCGTCCTGGGCGGGCCCGCCGACACCACCGATCGACCCGGACCATCCCCGGTGGCGCGAGCTCGGGGACTGGTTGCAGGAGTGGACCCGGCGATGGGGCTGTGACGTGACGATCGATGCCGGCACCGGCCAGCCACCCACCGCGCTGGCCGAACGCGTCGACCGGTCGCTGCTCGTCACGCGCCCGTGCTACCTCGCGCTGCGGCGGGTCGTTCGCGGCGAGGCGCGACCGACCGGTGTCGTGCTCGTCACCGAGCCGGGCCGCGCGCTGTCGCAACGCGACATCGAACACTCCCTCGGAGTGCCGGTGGAGGCAACGGTGAGCTTCGATCCGGCCGTCGCCCGGGCGGTCGATGCCGGGCTGCTCGCGACCCGTCCGCCGCGCATCATCTCGAGGGAACTCCGTCGGGTGGCCGCATGACCATCGACGCATCGGCGGACAACGCCCCGTCCGTCGCCGTTCGGCCTGACGTGGACAACGACGCGGCGACCGTGCTCGAGATCTGCCGACGGGTCGCCGACCGGCCCGGTGACACGCGAGCGTTGGTGGTGGAGGAGGTGCATCGACTGGCGCCGCTGTCCACCTCGCTCGAACAGGAGCTGCTCACCGACTCGGCCCTCGCCCGACTCAGCGGACTCGGCGAACTCGACGTCCACCTGCGCGATCCGGAGGTCGACGAAGTGATGGTCAACGCCGGCCGCTCGATCTGGATCGAGCGACACGGCGCACTCCACCACGTCGGCACACTCGAGTTCGACAGCGTCGATCATCTGATCGAGCGGGTGCTCGCTCCCCTCGGCCGTCGCGTCGACCGGTCGTCGCCGATCGTCGATGCTCGCCTGCCGAGCGGAGCGCGAGTCTGCGTCGTTCTCCCACCGGTCGCGGTGGACGGCCCGAGCCTGTCGATCCGTCGATTCGCTCCCCGCGTCCGACCACTCGATTCGTTCGTCGATGCCGCTGGGGCGGAGCTGCTGCGCGCAGTGATCGACCAACGATGCAACGTCGTCGTCTCCGGCGCGACGTCGTCGGGCAAGACGTCACTCGTCGCCGCGCTCCTCGCAACGGTGCCCGGCACCGAACGGCTCATCGTCGTGGAGGACACGGCCGAACTGCCGATCGACCATCGCCACGTCGTCCGGCTCGAGGCGCGACCCGCGCTCGTCGACGGCCCGCCGCCGATCACCGTGGCCGACCTGGTGCGCACGTCGCTGCGTCTGCGACCGGATCGCATCGTCGTGGGCGAGGCGCGCGGCGACGAGGTGCTGGCGCTCGTCCAGGCGATGAACACCGGCCACGACGGATCACTGTCGACGTGTCATGCCAACGGCCCCCTCGACGCGCTCCTGCGGCTCGAGACCCTGGTGCTGCAGGCGTCTCCCACCTGGCCATTGGCGGCGATTCGCCACCAACTCGGACGCTGCATCGACGTCGTCATCCACGTCGACCGACATCCGGGCCGGCCAGGGCGCCACGTGAGCGCGGTGTGCGAGGTCGTCGCACCCGACGCCGACTCCACCGTGCCGCTGACGCTGCGGACGCTCGCCGGACGTCAGGCCGACGGATCGTTCACGGTGTTCGGCCGACCCAGCCGGGGCCGAACGTGAACGGCTCGGTCGTTGCTGCCCTGGTCGCCGTGCTCGTTGCACTCATCGCAGTCCGCCGGCGGCCTCGCAGCGTGCGTGGGATCGCGCCCCCGATCGCCTCGATGGACCTCGTCACCGCGCGCATGCTTCAGTGCAGTCGCGCCGAGCCGAACGCCGACCGCCGTCGGCCAGAGCCGTTGCCGAGTGGTGCGACGACGTCGCTCGCCGACTCCGCTCGGGTGCCACACTGAGCAACGCCCTGGCGACCGGCGTGCCGCACGACCCGGCGACCCGACGCGCCACCGACGGTCTACGTCGACGGCTCGACCGAGGTCGGTCGGTGCTCTCGGCGATCGAGCAGGCACAGCTCGACGACGAGGGTCCGAGCCTTCGACTCGCGCTGGGCGTCATCGCCACCGCCGCACAGCTCGGTGGCTCACCCGCGCAGGCAATCGACCGCACGGCGGCGACGCTTCGACAACGCGCGGCCGACGCCGACGAGCGCCGTGCGCACGCTGCGCAGGCCCGACTGTCGGCTCATGTCCTCACCGCGCTGCCGATCGCCATGCTCCTGCTGCTCGTCGCCACCGACCGCGATGTCAGAGCCGCCGCGACGGCACCGCTCGGCGCGGCCTGCATCGCGATGGGCCTCTCGCTGAACACGGCCGGCTCGATCTGGATGCGCCGGATCATCGGGGCCGGGCCATGACGCCCGTCGTTGCGGTGGCGCTCCTCGTCGCGTGTGCCGGCACCGCTCTCCGCCGCGTCGTGGTCGGCCCACGACGCACTGTCCCCCGGCCGCCGTCGCCCGCTACGCCTCTCGACACCTCGACGCGCCGACACGCGCGGGTTGCGGCACTGGTCAGCCTCGTCGTGGTGTCTGCCGTCGTGGTGGGTGTCGTGCTCGCACCGGTACCGACTGCCATGGCCGTCGGTTCGATCGCGATCGTCCGTCGTACCCGGCCGGTGCTCGTGGCGCGTCGTCGACGCCGCGAGGCCGACCGAGCGCTGCCGGACGCACTCGACCTGCTGGTACTGAGCATCCGGGCGGGCCTGACCCCCCGACAGGCCATCGCCGAGCTCGCCGTCCACGCCCCGGAGTCGGTGCGCAGCGCATTCGCATCGACGGTGCACCGCACCGAGCGCGGCAGGTCGTTCGCCGATGCTCTGACGGCGCTGCCGGAGATGCTCGGACCCGGAGCCATCGGCCTCGCCGACGTGATCGCCACGAGCGACCGTTACGGCCTGCCCCTCGGCCCCGTCCTCGATCAACTGACGAACGAGGCACGCAGCGCTCGCCGGCGCCTCGACCAGGCCGACGCCCGCAAGCTCCCGGTGCGGCTGTCGTTCCCACTGGTCGTGTGCACGCTGCCGTCCTTCGTCCTTCTCGCGATCGCTCCCGCAGTGCTCGCCGCACTCTCGTCGCTCGGCGGTGCCGCCTGGTGACCCACATGCCGCTCATCATGCAACTCATCGAACGGAGCACGTCATGCCCACCAACCTCGTCCTGGCGCTGATCGTCCACCTCCACACCGCGGCCGTCGGCCTCGGCTCAACGACCCGGCGACGCCTCGGCGGCGACCGAGGTCAGGCCACGACGGAGTATGCGCTCGTTCTGCTCGCGGCCGCCCTCGTCGGCCTGATGGTCGTCGCATGGGCGACGGCGGGTGGCGGGGCCGCACGGATCAGCAGGCTGTTCAACAGCGTGATCGACTCGGTCATCGACAAGGTGTGACTCGACAGGATGTGAATGACCGGACGGCACCGCGCGCGGTGGGGCGAGCGGCCTCGACAGATGGCCAAGCGGCCGTGGAGTTCGCGCTCGTCCTGCCGGTGGTGCTGGTGATGGCATTCGGGCTCGTCGTGGTCGGCGTCGCCGTGCGCAACGAGCTCGCTGTCGAACTCGCCGCCCGGGAGGGTGCCCGCGCCGCCGTGGTGTCGGCGAGTCCCGCCGCCGCCGCGGCCCGGGCGGCCACCCGGGCGGTCGACATGCCGATCGAGGTCGCGACCACGAGCGACGCCACGACTGTCACCGTCACGGTCACGTACGTCGATCCGGTCGACGTGGCGATCATCGGCGCACTGATCGGTCCGGTCACGCACACCGCCTCGGTCACCATGGCCATCGAGCCGCCGTGACCCCTACAGTTGACGGCCATGGCGATGCGAACCACGGTGTCCACGGTCGGAGGTGCCATCGTCGTCGCGCTCGACGGCAGCGTCGACCTGGCCGCTGTCGGGATCCTGCACGCCGACCTCACCCGGGTCGTCCGGCACCACCCCGGTGACTCGCTGATCGTCGATCTCGACGGCATCGAGGCCCTCGACGACGCGGGCCTCGGGGTGCTCCTCGGTGCCGCGGCCGCAGCGCGCGAATCGGGCGGCGATCTCGAGGTGGTCTGCACTCGCGCCTCGCTCCGCGAGCGCCTCGAACGCACTCGCTTCGACCGCGCCGTCTCCGTTCGTGCCACGATCGCATGATCGACGACGACCCGATCTTCCACCTGGCGATGCCCGACGACTGGGCGGCCGCATTCGTCACCGGCGAGTACCGGATGTCGACCCGAGGGATGACGCTCGACGAGGTCGGCTTCATCCACTGTTCGACGCGCGAGCAGATCGAAGCGACAGCCAATGGCTTCTACGGTGACGTGGAGCAGCTCGTCGTCCTCACCATCGACCCGATGCTCGTCCCGTCACCCATCGTGCACGAGCCGCCCGGTCCCGATCTCGACACGCTGTTCCCCCACATCTACGGGCCGCTCCCCGTTGCGGCGGTGAACCACGCAGCCATGTGGTTGCGGGTGCCCGGCACCAGGTGGTCGTCCACCTCACTGTAGAAGTCGTCGAACCGCCGGCGGTACTGTTGCCGACGTGACACCACCCGAGACCGATCTGCAGGAACGCCTCATCGGTTCCGTTGCCGAGTTGGATTCCCGTCGCCTGCAGCGTCGGTTCCAGGGCGTCGCGATGAGTCCGATCGGTGAGGTCGAGGAACGCCGACCGGCGCGGTTCGGCGGCGAGGTCCGCAGCCAGCAACGATCAGCACCCGGCAGTCGCCCGAGCCTGCGGGTGACGGTCCACGACGGCACCGGCTCGGCGGTGGCCGTCTTCACCGGGCGGTCTCGCATCTTCGGCATCGAGGCCGGTCGGGCCGTGCTGTTCGAGGGCGTCGCGCGACGCGAACGCGGTCAACTGGTCGTGTTCAACCCGGCGTACACGCTCCTGCCCTGACAGCTGCACGCAACAGCGGTCAGCGGTGCACGAGCAACGCCGACACCTCGGCCTCGGCCTCGTCGGTGACGAGCGCGATGACCTCGTCGCCGAGATGGAACGACGTGTCGCCGCGGGGAACCACGACATCACCCGATCGCACGATCGCAACCACGCTCGATCCGCGCGGGAAGCCCGCCGCGACGATCGTTCGACCGAGGATCGGGCTGTCGGCCGACAGCGTCACCTCCACCAGACGGGCCTTGCCGCCGGCCACTTGGAGCAACCGCACGATCGAACCCACGGTCACCGCCTCCTCGACGAGCGCCGACAACAGATGCGGCGCCGACACCGCGATGTCGACACCCCACATCTCGGTGAACATCCACTCGTTCGCCGGGTGATTGACCCGTGCGATGACGCGAGGGACGCCGAACTCCTGCTTGGCGAGCAAGGACGTGACGAGGTTGTCCTCGTCGTCGCCCGTCACGGCCAGCACGACGTCCGCGCGCTCGAGGTTCGCCCTCGACAGCTCACCGACCTCGCACGCGTCGGCGACCACCCACTCGACTGCTTCGAGCCCGGGTGTCGGCCGGCGCCGCTCGACCTGGTGCGAGTCGCGCTCGACCACAGCGACCTCATGACCGTTCTCGATCAGGTCGCCTGCAATGAACGTCCCGACCTTGCCGGCACCGACGATGACAATCCTCACGACGTTCCCTTCGCCTCATCCGAATCTGCCCACGCCGCCTGGAGATCGTCGACGCGGTCGTTGCGCACCATCAGATACAACAGGTCTCCGTCCTGCACGACGAGGTCCGGCATCGGCAAGATGCTCACCCCGAGTCGACGGACAGCGGCGAGACGCACCGTGCCGTCGGCTTCGAGAGCGCCCAGGCTCGTGCCGATCAACGCGCGCGACGCCGGCCGCTCCACGAGGCACACCCCGGCGCCCGGGTCGACCCAGCGAACGGCTTCGACGTCGGGACGCAACTGGCGCATCGACATGTCGATGGTGAGCCGAGCCGATGCCACCGTCGGGATCCCGAGCCGCTCGTAGACCGCGGCACGCCGCATGTCGTAGATGCGGGCGAACACACGCGCCACACCGAACGCCTCTCGACCGGTTCGCGCCACGACGATGTTGCTGTTGTCGCCGTTGGTCACCGCGGCAAGGGCGACGGCTCGTTCGACACCGGCACTGCGCAGCGTGGCGCGGTCGTAACCGATCCCTTCGATCTGCTCGGCGTCGAGGCCGGCAAGGCGTCGGAACGCCGAGCGGTTCGTGTCGATCACCGCAACCGAGTGACCGAGCTCCAGGAGTCGTCCGGCGAGACCGGATCCGACGCGCCCGCAGCCGACGATCACCACGTGGCCGCTCGCGCCCTCGTTCGCACTGACCGTTTCAACGTCGCTCACTTGACCTCATCCCTTACCTCGTCCCGTGCTTCATCCCGTGCTTCATCCCGTGCTTCGAGTTCGTCCAGGTCGCCCACCTGGATCGGTACGGACAGGATCGCCGTGTTGGGTCGCTGACGCAGCTTGTTCTTGATGATCAGCGCACTCTGGTTGTGGAGGGCCTGATCCCACCAGTGCTCGACCACGAACTCGGGGATGACGACGGTGACCACGTCGTCGGGACGTTCGTCGTCGAGTTCGTCGATGATGCGCATGACCGGCCCGGTCAGGTCGCGGAACGGCGAGAAGACGGTCCGCAACTCCACCGGGAGCTCGAACTTCTCCCATGCGTCCACCACGGCAGCCTCCTCCTCGGCGGAGTTCACCACGCTGATCGCCACGAGTCGGTCCGGCCGCATCGAGCGCGGCATAGGCGACCGCCTTGAGCACGCCGAGGTTCACACTGCCGACGAGGATCACCACCGTGTGCGAGTGGCGAGGAATGTACTCGCCGGGCTCGACCTTCAGTGCCGCTCGCACCTTGGTGTAGTGACGCTTGATGCGCCTGAAGACGACCACGATGATCGGGATCAGCACCGCAGGGATCCAGGCGCCGATCGCGAACTTCGACACCAGCACGACGATCAGCACGATGAAGGTCGCGACCGCGCCGATCGTGTTGACCACCACACCACGCTTCCAGGACGGTTCGCGAATCTTCTGGTGGTGACGCACCATGCCGATCTGCGACAGGGTGAACCCACAGAAGACGCCCACGGCGTACAAGGGGATGAGCTTGCTCGTGTCGCCGGAGAAGGCCACGATCAGCAGCGACGCAACGGCCGCCAGCGCAAGAATGCCGTTGGAGAACACGAGCCGATCGCCGCGATTCTTCAGCTGCGCCGGCAGGTACCCGTCCTGGGCCAGGATCGACGTCACACGGGGAAAGTCTGCGAACGCGGTGTTCGCCGCGAGGATCAGGATCGCGAACGTCGAGAACTGCAGGATGTAGTACGGCAGCGTCTCGCCGTTGAACACCTCTCGCCCCATGATCGACAACAGGGTCTCGCTCTCGTTCGGCGTCGGTCGCAGCCGGCTGGCGAGCACCGAGATCCCGAAGAAGAACGTCGCGAGGATCGTTCCCATGAGCAGCAGGGTGGTGGCCGCATGCTTCGACTCGGGCTTCTTGAACGCCGGAACACCGTTGGAGATGGCTTCGACACCGGTGAGGGCAACCGCGCCCGAGGAGAACGCCCGGAGGAAGATCAGCACCGTCAAACCGGTCAGTTCGTTGCCGTGGGTCAGTTCGGTCAACGCTTCGGCGTCAGGTGCCAGCGGCTCGAGCGAGCCCGTCGCGAGTCGGAACAGCCCGATCGAGATCAGCGTGCCGAGGGCGAAGATGTAGACGTACGTCGGCCCTGCGAACAACCGCCCCGACTCCTTCATCCCTCGGAGGTTGGCGATCGTCATGATGGCGATGAACCCGAGACAGATCTCGACACGTTCCGGTCGCAGGGCCGGGAACGCCGAGGTGATGGCGGCAACACCCGCCGACACCGACACGGCGACGGTCAAGATGTAGTCGACGAGCAGCGACGCTCCTGCGACCAGGGAGGGGGTCTCACCGAGGTTCTCGCGCGAGACGACGTACGAACCACCACCACCCGGGTAGGCGAAGATGGTCTGGCGGTAACTCGTGATGACCAGCACGAGCAGCACCATGACGATGATCGAGATGGGAATCAGCTGGTTGAGTGCGATCGAGAGTCCGGCGACCGGAATCAGGACGATCAGGATCTCCTGGCTCGCGTACGCGGTCGACGAGATCGCGTCCGAGGCGAAGACGGCGAGCGCAGTCGGAATACCGAGGCGTTGGTGTTGCTCGTCCTCGGTCGCCAGTGGCGAGCCGACGAGCCTGCGCTTGAACTGACCGGTCATGAACGAACGCCGGCGCCGACAGACCCGACGCGCTTCTGTCTGGGGGGTGGTGACGACACGTACTGCTCCTGTTCCGGACTCCGGCGCAACCATACCCAGCACGCGTGACGCGCGCGATATGCCCCGGAACGAGCAGCGGCCCCCGGCAGACTCAACGCAGGTCGTCACCCTCACGGAGACCGTCGAACTCGGATTCTTCGGGTGGCCGAGTGCGACCACCGGCGCGCTTGTCGGCCGCCTTGTCGTGGGCACGCTGTTCCTCTTCCAACGCCGCCTCCTCCTCGATCAGCCGTTCCAGGCTGTGCAACCGGACCGCGTCGAGCGTGCCGGCCGCGATCGCAGTCTGGACGGCGCAGCCGGGTTCCTGATCGTGCTTGCAGTCGCGGAAGCGACAGTGATCCATCAGGTCGAACACGTCCGCGAACGCCCGCTCGATGCCGTGCCCGGACAGCCACAGGCTCAGTGCGCGCACGCCGGGCGTGTCGATCAACCACCCCTCACCCGGCAACGGCACGAGTTCCGCCGCCACCGTGGTGTGACGGCCGCGCTGATCGCCCTCGCGAACTGCCGACGTCGCCTGTCGTTCGTCGCCGAGGAGGGCGTTGACGAGCGTGGACTTGCCGACACCGCTCGCGCCGAGGAACGTGAGTGTCCGGTTGCCGACTGCGTACCGTCGGATCGCGTCGATGCCGTCACCGCTGATCCCGCTGGCGAGCAGCACCGGCACCCCGAGCGACACGTCGGCGAGCGCCACCCGCCCGGGTTCCGCGTCCTCGACGAGATCGGTCTTGGTCAGCACCACGACCGGTTCGGCACCGGAGTCGAACGCCAGGACGAGTTCGCGTTCGAGCCGACGCGGGCTCGGGGGTGAACCCAGGGCGTGGACGAGGAACACCACGTCGATGTTGGCGGCCAACGTGTGCGACACGGCGCGCATCCCGTCGAACGACGCGCGGCGCGTGAAGGCGGAGCGCCGCTCGATGACATGCTCGACGCGCTCGTTGTCGACCGAGGGCACGATCCAGTCGCCGACGGCGACATCCGCGCCGATGTTGCGCACGCGCAGCGGCTCGGCACCGCCACGCGCCTCGGCCATCGACCGGATCACGGTGCTCCACCCGCGATCGAGTCGCGACACCCGCCCCGGCCTCCCCGGTGCGCCGAGCGCGCGCCACGATTCGTCGAAATCGTCGGCCCAACCCAGTGCAGGATCGGGGGCCTCGGTCACGTCCGACATCGTGACCGAACCGTACCCGCGATGCAGTTCGGCCGATCGTCCGGCACACTTCGCTCTGAGAACACCGCATCCGACCGGCTTGACAGCTCACCCCTCGATCCCCTAACGAAAGACACCGATGCCCAAACCTCTCGTGGTCGTGGAATCGCCCGCCAAGGCCAAGACGCTCTCGAAGTTCCTCGGCAGCGACTACGACGTGCGCGCCTCGGTCGGCCACGTCAGCGACCTCCCGTCGAAGGGGTTGAACATCGACGTCGACAACGGATTCAAGCCCACCTACGAACTCACCGAGCGGGGCAAGACCGTCATCAAGGATCTGAAGGCCGCGCTGAAGGACGCTTCGGAGCTCTATCTCGCGACCGACGAGGATCGCGAGGGTGAAGCCATCTCATGGCATCTCCTCGAGTACCTCAAGCCGAAGGTGCCCGTGAAGCGGATGGTGTTCCACGAGATCACCAAGTCCGCCATCGACCATGCAGTCAACAATCCGCGTGGCCTCGACTACGGGCTCGTCGACGCCGCCGAGACCCGCCGCATCCTCGACCGCCTCTACGGCTACGAGGTGTCGCCGGTCCTGTGGCGCCGCGTCAACCGCGGCCTGTCGGCCGGCCGCGTCCAGAGCCCGTCGGTTCGGCTCATCGTCGAGCGCGAACGCGAACGCATCGCGTACATCACAGCCGACTACTGGGACATCGACGTCGCGACCGCCACCCAACCGACGTTCGACGCCAAGCTCGTCGCGGTCGGCGGCACCCGGATCGCGACCGGCAAGGACTTCAGCGACCGTGGACAGGTGTCGGCCAAGGTCATGGCGCTCGACGAGGCCAGGGCCGTTGCGCTCGCCGACGGACTCGCCGACGCCCGCTTCACGGTGCGTTCGGTCGAGGAGAAGCCGTACCGCTCGTCGCCCAAGGCGCCGTTCATGACGTCCACGCTCCAGCAGGAGGGTGGACGCAAACTGCGGCTGTCGTCGTCGCAAGTGATGCGCGTGGCCCAGGGCCTGTACGAGCGCGGCTTCATCACGTACATGCGTACCGACAACGTCGTGTTGTCCGACGAGGCGATGCAGGCCGCTCGCGCGGCGGTCACCAGCGAGTACGGCGCCAACTACCTCAATGCCGCGCCCAGGCAGTATTCGTCGAAGGTGAAGAACGCGCAGGAGGCCCACGAGGCCATCCGGCCGACCACCCCGTTCCGGTCACCCCAACAGGTGAGCTCGGAACTCAACAGCCAGGAGTTGGCGCTGTACCGCCTCGTGTGGCAGCGCACGCTCGCCTCGCAGATGGCCGACGCCACCGGTGTGACCGTGAGTGTGCGCCTCGCCGCCGACGCCATCGACCGCGCCACCGGTGAACTGACGGACTGCGAGTTCGCCGCCTCCGGCACGACGATCACGTTCCCGGGCTATCGGGCCGTGTACGTCGCTTCGAAGGAGGAGACCGGCGACGACGACGCCGACAACGAAGCACTGCTGCCGCTGCTCGCCGCCGGCGACGACGTCCCGGTCGCCTCGATCGTGCCGAACGGCCACACCACGTCTCCGCCCGCCCGCTACACCGAGGCATCGTTGGTGAAGCGACTGGAGGAACTCGGCATCGGTCGACCCTCCACCTGGGCGTCGATCATCCAGACCATCCAGGACCGCGGCTACGTGTGGAAGAAGGGTCAGGCGCTGGTGCCGACCTGGACCGCGTTCGCCGTCATCCGACTGCTGGAGGAACACTTCCATGCGCTCGTGGACTACGACTTCACCGCCTCGATCGACGCCGACCTCGACGAGATCGCCCACGGAACCCGGGCCAAGGACAAGTGGCTGAAGCGCTTCTACTTCGGTGACACCGGCGACGGCGACACGCAGCCGATCTCGGCCGAGGCAGGCGCCGGCGAGGACGCGCTGCTCGGTCTCAAGCGACTCGTCGAGGAGAACCTCGACGAAATCGATGCCGCCGAGATCAACACGTTCCCGCTCGGCGCCGACGCGGACGGCAACGTCATCGTGGTGAAGCCGGGCAAGTACGGGCCGTACGTGAAACGTGGCGATGACACCGCGAGCGTCCCCGACGATCTCACACCCGACGAGCTGACCGTCGAGAAGGCGATCGAGCTGCTCGCCGCCCCGAAGACCGACGAGCCGATCGGCGAACTCGACGGCTATCCCGTGTACGCGAAGAACGGCCGCTACGGGCCGTACGTGCAATGGGGCGACCACGACGATCCACCCCCTGGCCACGACAAGCCGAAGATGGCGAGCCTGTTCAAGACGATGGTCCTCGAACGGATGACGATGGACGAGGCCGAAGCGCTGCTCCAGTTGCCCCGGCTGCTCGGCGAGGATCCCACCGACGGTGTCGAGATCTACGCGAACAACGGTCGGTACGGGCCGTACGTGCAGAAGGGCAAGGACTACCGCAACATCGACTCCGAAGACCAACTGCTCCAGATCACGCTGGCGGAGGCGCTGGCGATCTTCAGCCAACCCAAGGTCTACAAGCGCGGTGGTTCCAACATGGCCGCCAAGGGTCCGCTGCGGGAATTCGGCACCGATCCGGTGAGTGAACGTCCCGTCGTCGCGAAGGACGGCAAGTTCGGCGTCTACGTCACCGACGGTGAGACGAACGCGTCGCTCGGCAAGGGCGACCGCCTCGATGTCATGGCACCGGAGCGCGCCTACGAACTCCTGGCGATCCGCCGCGAGGCGATCACCGCCAAGGGTGGGCCCACTGCGAAGAAGCGCGCGGCGAAGAAGGCGCCGGCCAGGAAGGCCGCGGCGAAGAAGGCCCCTGCGAAGAAGGCCGCCGGCAAGAAGACCGCCAAGTCGACACCGGCGAAACCGGTCATCACCGACGTCAACGACACCTGACCACCGATCTCGTGAACGAGACGCGTACTGGGACCGCATCTGGTTCACGAGATCCGGGGCGCGGGGTTGCGTCGGCGCGAGGAAGCTTGTTAGGGTGACCTAACTTCAACGTCGTCACAGCGTGAACAGGCGTCCACCTGTCGGAATCCGGAGAACAACGTGCTGCAGACATTCCTCACCGGTCTCCGAGAGGGCCTCGAGGCGGCGCTGGTCGTCAGCATCTTGATGTCGTTCATGGTGCGCACCGGCCATCGGGACCGGATCCCTGCGCTGTGGGCGGGCGTGGCAGTCGCCGTCGGCGCCTCGTTCGGATTCGGCGCACTGCTGCACTACACCTCGGCCTCGATGAGCTTCGAGGCGCAGGAAGCCTTCGGCGGCATCCTGTCGATCATCGCCGTGGTCTTCGTCACCTGGATGGTGTTCTGGATGAAGCGGGCCTCGAGGACGCTCAAGGGCGAGTTGCAGGACAAGATGTCGGCGGCGATCGAGATCGGCACGATCGGAGTGTTCACCGCCGCTCTGCTCGCCGTGGGTCGCGAAGGCCTCGAAACCGCGCTGTTCCTCTATCCGACGTTCCAGGCGCAGGGCGCCGGCGCCGGCCCCGCTCTCGGAGCGCTGCTCGGGATCGTGTCGGCAGTGGTGATCGGCGTGCTGCTGTATCGGGGCGTCGTCTCGATGAACCTCGCGATCTTCTTCAGGATCACCGGCGCGGCACTGATCGTGATCGCCGCCGGTGTGCTCGCCTACGGCGTCCACGACCTGCAGGAGGCGGGCATCCTGCCCGGTATCGACAACCTGGCCTGGGATGTCGAGGGCTGGCAGATCACCAGCTGGTACGGGGCGCTGCTCAAGGGCATCTTCAACCTCGGCCCACAGATGACCGTGCTCGAGATCGTGGTCTATCTGGGGTACCTGATCCCGACGATGATCCTGTTCCTCCGCCCTGCGTCGATGCAGCATGCCGCCGCTCGCGAGCGGGTCGCCGGTGCCGAGGCGCCCGTCGGCGAACCGGCTCGCTGAACCTGACGCATCCCGCCCGACACCCGCCCGTCACGCTCAGGAGGATTCCATGTCATCACGTCGATCACTGTTCGTCGCCTCCGCCATCGTGCTGTTGGTCCTGTCGGCGTGCTCCACCGAGTCGACCGACTCCACCGTCGGGGTGACCGGCACCGACGATGCGTGCATCATCGAACGTGACATCGTCGATGCGGGCAAGGTCGGCTTCGAATTCCTCAACGAGAGCGACCAGGTCAACGAGTTGTACGTGCTGAAGGCAAACGGCGACACGCTCGGCGAGGTCGAGAACGTCACCACCGGCACGTCGCGCACGCTCACCGTCGATCTCGTCGCCGGTGACTACCTCGTGCGCTGCAAGCCGGGCCAGAGCGGCGACGGCTTCGAGTCGCCGTTCACCGTCACCGGCGAGGGCGGCACGGCGCAGGACGCGGCCGACCGCGAGATCGGATTCGAGGCGGTCGACTTCGACTACGAGCAGCTCGATCTCAGCGGGATCGTCGACGGCGACACCATTCGCTTCGTGATGGACAACGAGGGTGAGCAGCCCCACGAGTTCGAGGTGCTCGATCCCGACGGCGAGCCCATCGGCGAGGTGGCAGCGACCAGCCCCGGCGAATCGGGCGGCGCCACCATGACGTTCAGCTCACCCGGCGTGTACACGTACCAGTGCATCCTCGTCGACCCCGACACCGGCCAACCTCACGCCGAACTCGGCATGATCGGCACCTTCGACGTCGCCGACGCCTGACACGGCCCGTCTCGTGAGCGGTGACGTCAGGTGAAGATGATCTGCCCGCCGGCAGCCATGGCGTAGAACTCACCGACGGTGATGATGTCGTCGACTTCGTCGACCAGGTCCTCGCGCTCCATGCCGAACATCTCCACCGAGGCCAGGCAGGCGTACAGGCCGGCGCCCGTGTCGTGGATCATCTCGATGAACTCGGGGATGCCGGGGTAATCGAGTTTCTCGATCTGCTTCTCCATGTACTTCGTGATGAGCCCCGATGCACCCGGGATGATCCCGGCGATCGTGGGCATGTGCAGGCCGGGGTTGCCGACCGCGGCCACCTTGATGTGGTCGTGGTGTCCCTTGTGGATCGCGTCCATGCCGAAGAAGGTGAAGAAGAGATTCGCGTCGATGCCTTCGTTGCGGGCGCCGTTGGCCATGATCAGCGCCGGGTAGATGCCCTCGAGCGAGCCCTTCGACACGATGATCGAGACCTTCTCGATCGGGGCCGCAATGGGTGCGGTGGGGAGTGGATGTGAGTCGGTCATGTTCGATCTCCGATGAGAAGTGATTTCGGGTGAGAAGCGGGTGGAGACGCGGGGTCAGACCCGGCGTGTCATGTCAGATGCAGCCCTTGGGCTTGGGGATGCCGGCCACCAGGGCGGCGAGCTTCGCGGGACCCTTCGGGAACAACACGAAGAGTTCCTTGGTCGTGACGTCGGACAGCTTGCTGATCTTGCGAACGGTCGGCCCGGTGCCCTTGTCGAAGTACTCCGAGCGCATGAGGTCGATGACGACCCAGGCACGATCGGTCAACGGGGTCGGCACGCCGTACTCCTCGGCGATCTCCGGCGCCATCTCCTTGGTCCATTGGGTCGGGGTCGTCGAAGAACCCCTCGTCGTTCACATCGACGGCCGTGCCGGCGAATGTCTTGGTGGGCATGTACGTGTCTCCTTTGTCAGATCGAATGGGCGAGATCTTCAGCCCGAAACGGGATGCTTCTTGCCGAACGTGGGCATGTCGGGGCCGATGCCGGGAATGTCACGCCCGGGCAGCAGACCGTGCCAGTAGAACGACTGGAACATCAGCTTGCCGAGGTGGTTGGCCCTCGACTCCTTGAGCAGCGGAAGACCGATCGGACCGGGGTAGTGGCCGGTCACGGGCTCGTTCTCGTAGTTGAAGTCGATGAGCAACGCCTTGGAGAAACCCGTCTCGATGAAGCAGTTGGCGTGACCGTCGTAGCTGTGCTCGATGGGCTTGCCGTCGATGAAGGCTTCGATGTTCTCCACGAGCACTTCGCCCTCGAAGTGCGTGACCGAGCCGGCCTTCGACGCCGGGAGGTCCGCAGCGTCGCCGACGACGAAGATGTTCGGCTTGACCTTCGACTGCAGGGTGGCGTTGTCGGTCGGGATGAACCCCAATTCGTCGCCCAGGCCGGGCGAGTTCGCCACGTACGCCGCACCACCGTGCAGCGGGACCACCACCGCGATGTCGAAGTCGATCTCGCGTCCGTCGAATGCGATCAGCTTGCGCGCTTCGCCGTCGATCTCGCCGGTGTTGAACTCGGTGACCAACTCGATGCCCTTCTCCTCGAGCAACGAACCCAACGTCGCTGACGCCGTGGGCTTGGTGAACGCACCGTCGAGCGGCGTGACATAGGTGATGGTGACGTCGTCACGTACCCCCTTGTCGGTGAAGTACCAGTCGGCGAGGAACGCGAACTCGAGCGGAGCGACGGGGCACTTGATCGGCATGTCGATGACGTTGATCACCAGATGGCCGGATTCGAACTCGTCGAGCTTGGCGGCCAACGCCGTCGAGCCCTCCATGTCGTAGAACGTGAACACCGACTCCATCCAGCCCGGGCCGGTCATCCCCTCGGTCTCCTCGGGTTGCAGCACCGCGCCGGTCGCCACGAGCAGCACGTCGTAGTCGAGCGTGGTGCCGTTCTCGAGGGTCACCGAGTTCGCCTCGATGTCGACGGACTCGATCGGGCACTGGTGGTAGTGGATGCCCTTCTTGAGTTGGCGATCGCGCTTGCGGACGATCTCGTCGGGCTCGGTCAGGCCGAACGGGATGAACAGCAGCCCCGGTTGGTAGACGTGGCGGTTGTCCTGATCGACGATGTCGATGCGGAGCTGATCGTCCTTGTACTTCTTGCGGAGCCGGTTGGCCGCCAGCGTTCCGCCCGTCCCTGCTCCGAGGATCACGAGCCGTTTCTGGTCACTCACGATGTCTCCAATCCTGCGCTCCGCAACCGTTGCGAAGGCCTCTCAGCACGACGCTAGGACGGGCGTCCCGTGCGGTCACCACGGCCTTTCGTCCCAATCCCCTCGGGGGTATCCGGGAGCGGGCAGGTTCGAGGCCCGAGGCGGCACCCGTCGATACCATCGGTCACCGTGACCGATCGACCCGCACTACATCGCGTTCGAGGGCGCCGAGGGTTCGGGCAAGTCGACCCAGGCGAAGCGGCTCGCATCCGCGATCGGCGCCGTCCTCACGCGTGAGACCGGAGGCACCGCGATCGGGGTGCGTATCCGCGAGATCCTCCACGACACGAGCGTGCACAACCTGACGGCCCGAGCCGAGGCCCTCCTCACTGCCGCCGACCGCGCCCAGCATCTCGCCGAGGTCGTCGTTCCGGCGCTCGACGCCGGTACGCCCGTCGTCACGGATCGGTCGGTGTACTCGTCACTCGCCTACCAGGGCTACGGACGTGAACTCGACATCGACGAGATCCGGCACCTGAACGAATGGGGCACGGGCGGGCTGTGGCCATCGACCGTCGTGTTCCTCGACACGCCGGACGAGACCATCGCCGAGCGGATGAGCACGCGCGAACTCGACCGGTTCGAAGCCGCGGGAGCAGCGTTCCATGCGCGGGTGCTCGCCGGATTCCGCACGATGGCCGCCGCCGATCCCGATCACTGGATCACCGTGCAGGCGGTCGGCTCGGTCAACCGCGTCGCCGACGAGATCCACGCCGCACTGGTGACGCGAGGGGTGCTGTGAGCGCGCCGGGCGCAGTGTGGGACGACGTCGTCGGCCAGCCCGAGGCCATCGGCCGGCTGCGAGCGGCCGCCGAGCACGGCCCCGTCCACGCCTATCTCTTCGTCGGGCCCGCTGGCTCGACCAAGCTGCAGGCAGCCCGGGCCTTCGCGTCGCTCCTGATCAGCGGGACCGAGGACGTCGAGCAGCGCGACGCCCGGCTGATCCTGCGAGGCGAGCACCCCGACGTGCACGAGGTTCGACGCGTCGGTGCCGCCATCTCGAAGGACCAGGCCGACGAGATCGTGCACACCGCGTCCCTGTCGCCGTCGGAGGGTTCGTCGAAGGTCATGATCCTCGAGGAGTTCCACCTGCTCGCAGCCCCGGGCGCGGCTCGACTGTTGAAGACGATCGAGGAACCACCCGACTCGACGACGTTCATCATCCTCGCCGACTTCGTTCCGACCGACCTGATCACGATCTCGTCGCGGTGCGCCCGCATCGACTTCCACGCGATCGGGCCCGACGTCGTCGCCGCCCGACTCCTCACCGAAGGCATCGGGCCTGCCGAGGCAATGACAGCTGCGCGCGCTGCCCACGGTGACCTCGATCGGGCTCGAGTGCTCGCCACCGACCCGGCGCTGTCCGAGCGGCGCGCCGCGTTCGCCGGCACGCCGCATCTGCTCGACGGCAGCGGCGCCGTCGCCATGAGAATCGCCGCCGAACTGCTCGCCTCGATCGACTCGGCCGCCGAACCCCTCGCCGTCCGCCACGCCGCCGAGGCCGCCGAACTCGACGAGCGCATCAAGGCGTACGGGGAACGCGGGAGCGGCAAGAAGCAACTCGACGAACGCCACAAACGCGAGCTCCGCCGCCATCGCACCGACGAGCTCCGCTCCGGTCTCGCGGCGATGGCCGGCACGTACCGCGACACGGCCATCAGCGGTGGCACCACGGACGTCGACGGATGTGCCGACGCCGTCCACCGCATCCACCAGGCGATCGAGGCGCTCGACCGCAACCCCAACGAGAAGCTCCTCCTCGAATCGCTCCTCTGGTCGCTCCCCGACGCCCAGGGCACCCGCTGAATGCCGATCGGATCCGGCCGCACTCGAGACCCGTATTCCCGAAGATCTTGATCTTTTTGTCACGCCGCCGCTGACGGGCGTCGTCCACAGGTACCGGTAGGGTTGACACACAGATTCCCACTTCGTGGAAAGGGCACTCGATGTTCGAACGTTTCACAGACCGGGCGCGCCGAGTGGTCGTGCTCGCTCAAGAAGAGGCTCGCCTCCTCAATCACAGTTACATCGGCACCGAGCACATCCTGCTCGGGCTGATCCACGAGGGTGAAGGCGTCGCCGCGAAGGCCCTCGAGAGCCTCGGCATCTCCCTCGAAGCGGTTCGCAGCCAGGTCGAGGAGATCATCGGTCAGGGTGGCTCGTCGCCGTCGGGCCACATCCCCTTCACGCCTCGCGCGAAGAAGGTGCTCGAGCTGTCCCTGCGTGAAGCGCTGCAGCTCGGCCACAACTACATCGGCACCGAGCACATCCTGCTCGGCCTCATCCGCGAAGGTGAGGGCGTCGCCGCCCAGGTGCTCGTCAAGCTCGGCGCCGACCTGTCCCGCGTGCGCCAGCAGGTCATCCAGCTCCTGTCCGGCTACCAGGGCCCTGCCGGCTCCACCGGTGGCGGTCGCAGCGAGCAGGCGCCGACCGGCGCCGGCGTCGGCGCCAGCAAGGGCGGCGACGACGAGAAGGGCGGCAACAGCCAGATCCTCGACCAGTTCGGCCGCAACCTCACGCAGGCTGCCCGCGAGGGCCAGCTCGACCCCGTGATCGGCCGCACGAACGAACTCGAACGCGTGATGCAGATCCTCTCGCGGCGCACCAAGAACAACCCGGTGCTGATCGGTGAGCCCGGCGTCGGCAAGACCGCGATCGTCGAGGGTCTCGCCCAGAAGATCGTCAACAACGACGTCCCCGACACGCTCACCGACAAGCAGCTGTACACCCTCGACCTCGGGGCGCTCGTCGCCGGATCGCGCTATCGCGGCGACTTCGAGGAGCGCCTCAAGAAGGTGCTCAAGGAGATCAAGACCCGCGGCGACATCCTGCTCTTCATCGACGAGATCCACACCCTCGTGGGTGCCGGCGCCGCTGAAGGGGCGATCGACGCCGCGTCGATCCTCAAGCCCATGCTCGCCCGTGGTGAGCTGCAGACCATCGGCGCCACCACCACCGACGAGTACCGCAAGCACGTCGAGAAGGACGCCGCCCTCGAGCGCCGCTTCCAACCGGTGAAGGTCGACGAGCCGACGCTCGCCCACACGATCGAGATCCTCAAGGGCATCCGCGACCAGTACGAGGCACACCACCGCGTCACGATCACCGACCAGGCGCTCGTCGCCGCGGCCAATCTGGCCGACCGGTACATCGCCGACCGCTTCCTGCCCGACAAGGCCATCGACCTCATCGACGAAGCCGGCTCACGCCTGCGCATCAAGCGGATGGCGACCCCACCCGACCTGCGCGAGATCGAGACCAAGCTCAGCGACGTGCAGGAAGCCAAGAAGCGCGCCGTCGAGGAGCAGCAGTTCGAAGAGGCCGGCCGCCTCCGGGATCAGGAGAAGACCCTGCTCGAGGAGAAGGCCCAGAAGGAGACCGAGGTCCGCGCCGAAGGCGTCGACCTGTTCGACGAGGTCGACGAAGAGGCCATCGCCGAGGTGCTGTCACTGTGGACCGGCATCCCGGTCTACAAGCTCACCGAGGAAGAGACCGAGCGTCTGCTGAAGATGGAGGACAACCTCCACAAGCGCATCATCGGCCAGGAGAGCGCCGTTGCTGCCGTGTCGCAGTCGATCCGTCGCACCCGTGCAGGGTTGAAGGATCCCAAGCGACCCTCGGGTTCGTTCATCTTCCTGGGCCCCACCGGCGTCGGCAAGACCGAGCTCGCCAAGACCCTCACCGAGTTCCTGTTCGGTGACGACTCCGCCCTGATCACACTCGACATGTCGGAGTACATGGAGAAGCACACGGTGAGCCGCCTCGTCGGTTCCCCTCCCGGCTACGTGGGCTACGAAGAAGGCGGCCAGCTCACCGAGGCCGTTCGCCGCAAGCCGTTCTCGGTGGTGTTGTTCGACGAGATCGAGAAGGCGCACCCCGACGTGTTCAACACGTTGCTGCAGATCCTGGAGGAAGGTCGCCTGACCGACAGCCAGGGCCGATCGGTCGACTTCCGCAACACCGTGCTGATCATGACCTCGAACCTGGGCACGCAGGATCTCCGCAAGGCCAACGTCGGCTTCACCAGCGACGACTCCGCCATGAGCTACGAGCGCATGAAGGAGAAGGTCAACGAGTCGCTGAAGAACCACTTCCGGCCCGAGTTCCTCAACCGCATCGACGAGGTCATCGTCTTCCACGAGTTGACACGCGACGAGGTGCTGCAGACCGTCGACCTGCTCACGAAGCGGCTCGTCGGCCAGCTCGAGGGTCAGGGTCTCGGCATCGAGATCAAGCAGTCGGCCAAGGAGCTGCTCGCCGAGTTGGGCTACGACCCGCAGCTCGGTGCTCGTCCGATGCGTCGGGCGATCCAGCGTCACATCGAAGACGCGCTCTCGGAGAAGATCCTCTACAAGGAGTACTCCGCGGGCGAGATCATCGTCGTCGACACCGAGGACGATCCCGACAACGAGGGCAAGAAGCGCTTCACCTTCACCGCCGTCGAGGGCTTCGTGCCCCCGTCATCGGTGGAGCTGGCGACCACGGCGACCGAGCATCCCATCGCGCCGCCCATCGGCGAGGGTGAGTTGCCCCCGCCCGAGCTCACCTGATCGGCGCATCCCCTGCCGCGTGTCGTCAGGGGATGCCAGTCATAATGGCCCGCGTGGTTCGTCGGGTCCTTGCAGCATGCGTGTGTGTGATCGCGCTCGCCGGCTGCCGACTCGACGTTGCCGTCGACGTGAACGTCGAGCCCGACGGAACGGGCACCGTCTCGGTGGTGGCGACTGCCGATGCCGAACTGGTGGCCGCGGTGCCGACCATCGCCGACGACCTGGCGACCGACGACGTGGTGGCGGCGGGATGGGTCGTCGACGGGCCCACCACCACCCCCGACGGCGGGCTCACCATCACGTTCACGCACGGCTTCTTCTCCGACGAGGAGGCGACCAATCTGCTCAACAGCCTGGGGCCACCCTTCAACGAGATGTCGATGGTGCGCAACAGCAGCGGGCAGGAGACCACCACTCGACTCACCGGTCTGCTCGGTCTGCCCGACGGGTTCGCGTCGTTTGCCGACGACGACCTGGTCGCGGCGGTGGGCTCGGTGCCGTTCGCCGAACAGATCGCCGCGTCCGGCGCCACCCCGGCGTCGTCGATGGGAGCCACGCTGCGCGCGACGCTCCCGGGCGAGATCGATCAGTC
The DNA here is from genome assembly GCA_963829585.1 of Ilumatobacteraceae bacterium. Taxonomy (GTDB): domain Bacteria; phylum Actinomycetota; class Acidimicrobiia; order Acidimicrobiales; family Ilumatobacteraceae; genus Sva-07. The sequence goes on from CAWHJD010000001.1 coordinate 174,389, forward strand.
GCAGACCAACGGCGTCCTGATCGACGACGGTCGGCTCGAATGGGTCGTCCCGCTCGACGGCTCCGTGCTGGACTCGCGGGCCGTGTCCGTCCAGTCGCCGGGCGACGACCGGTGGTGGGCCCGCCCGCTGTCCGTGCTCGCCCTGGTGGCGCTGGTCGCGTGGGTCGCATTCATGACGCTCTTCATCGGCTACGTCGCGTGGGCGCGCTGGAAACGCACTCGTCGCCGCCCGCCGGCCCGGCCCGCACACTGAGCCGAGGGTGTGCCATCGTTGGGCATGCCCGACGATGCGGTGACCGTGACCCGGATCGACTTCCACTTCGACGTGATGTGCCCGTTCGCCTACCAGGCGGCGAAGTGGATCCGTGAGGTCCGCCGTCAGACCGATCTGGCGATCGACTGGAAGTTCTTCAGCCTGGAGGAGATCAACCGGGTCGACGGCAAGAAACACCCGTGGGAGCGCGAGTGGTCGTACGGCTGGTCGATGATGCGCATCGGAGCGCTGCTTCGACGTTCGAGCATGGACGACCTCGACCGCTGGTACGAGCGCGCCGGTCGGGCCCTGCACGAGGAGGGTCACCGGCCACACGATCCGGAGGTGGCCCGGCATCTGCTCGAGGAGATCGGGCTCGACCCGGCCGTTGTCGACCAAGCGATCGCCGACCCGACCACCCACGACGAGGTGCGCGCCGAGCACGACCGGGTGGTCGCCGCCGGTGGCTACGGCGTGCCGACCCTGTTCTTCCCGGAGTTCACGAACGACAGCGGCGAGCCCGAGTGCCTGTTCGGCCCGGTCCTGGTCGATCCGCCGACGGGCGCAGCGGCCTTGCGGCTGTGGGAGGCAACGACGGCGTGGCTCGAGTTCCCGTACCTCTTCGAGCTGCAACGCCTCAAGAACGACATGCACGGCCAGGTGATCGTCGATCGCTTCCGGCCGTACCTCGACGCCCGCGACTGGGTGTCGATCAACCGCGGCAAGGTCATCTCGTTCGACTGACCCGCTCCGGCGCAACCCGTGCACCAGGAACTCTTGCATCAGGAACTCTTGCATCAGGGGTCAGACCCCTGATGCACGACCCAACCCTGTGAGAGCCCGCGGTCATGATGGCGGCCATGAGCAGAGCGAGAGTCGTCCACGTGTGCAGCGAGTGCGGCACCTCCCACCCGAAGTGGGCCGGCCGGTGTGCGGGTTGCGGTGACTGGAACACCCTGGTCGAAGACGTGGAGGTGGACGTCGTCGACGCGACCTCCGTCGCATCGAGCCGGCCAGGTCCCACTCGGATCGGCGACGTCGGAACCGAGCACGGGCATCCGGTCACGACGTCGATCCCCGAGCTCGATCGTGTCCTCGGGGGCGGGCTGGTGGCCGGGTCGGTCACGCTGCTCGGCGGCGAACCGGGCATCGGCAAGAGCACGCTGTTGCTGCAACTGCTCGCCACGTGGAACGGGCCGACCTTGTACGTGACCGCCGAGGAGAGCGCGCAGCAGGTCAAACGGCGTGCCGAACGCCTCGGCGCCACCCGCGACGACCTCTGGCTGCATGCCGAGACCTCGCTGACCCCCATCCTCGAAGCGATCGACCGCATCCGGCCCGAACTCGTCGTGATCGACTCGATCCAGACCGTCTCCGATCCGACCCTCGGCTCGCTGCCCGGCAGTGTCGGACAGGTGCGTGGCTGTGCCCAGCGGCTCGTCAACGAGGCCAAGGAGCGCGGCGTGTCGATCATGCTGGTCGGTCACGTCACCAAGGACGGCGGGCTGGCCGGCCCACGCGTGTTGGAGCACGTCGTCGACACGGTGCTGCAGTTCGAGGGCGACCGTCACCATGCGCTGCGGCTGCTGCGGGCGTCGAAGCACCGGTTCGGGCCGACGAACGAGCTCGGCCTGTTCGAGATGGCGACCACCGGCCTCGTCGGGGTGCCGGATCCGTCGTCGTTGTTCCTCGCCGACCGGCGCACCGGCATCCCCGGTTCAGCGGTCGTGCCGACCATGGAGGGGCAACGCCCGATCGTGGTCGAGGTGCAGGCACTGGCCAACCCGAGCGTGCCGGGAGTGCCACCACGCCGCAGCGCCCTGGGCCTCGACGGTGCCCGGCTGTCGATGCTCATGGCGGTGCTCGCCCGCCGCAGCCGGGTGATGGTCGGCGATCAGGACGTGTACGCATCCACCGCCGGCGGCGTGAAGCTCAGCGAGCCGGGGCTCGACCTCGGCGTGTGCCTCGCCGTGGTCAGTGCGGTTCGCGATCACCCACTCCCTGCCGACCTCGCCGTGTTCGGCGAGGTGGGCCTCGGCGGCGAACTCCGCCAGGTCGGCCAGGCAGCGCGTCGGCTGACCGAGGCAGCGCGGCTCGGCTTCTCACGCGTGATCGTGCCGACCAATTCGCCCGACTGCGACGCCGACATCGCCGTGCTCCGTGCGGCGACCCTGAGCGAGGCCATCGCCCTTGCCGGGCTGGGTTCGGGGTCCCTTCGAGCTGCCGTGTGACGTCGCCGCAGCTCGCCGGCCCATCGTCATCTAGAATCAATGAATGGGCTCCCGATACAGCGGTGTGAACGAGGCGATGCGGGACGCCCTCGCCCGCGTGTCACCGGGGACGCCGCTGCGTGACGGCATCGACCGGGTGGTTCGATCGAAGGCGGGCGCGCTGCTCGTGCTCAGCGACGAGGCCGACGTGCTGGCGATCTGCTCCGGCGGATTTCTCGTCGATGCTCCGTACAGCCCTCAACGCCTGTCCGAACTCGCCAAGATGGACGGCGCCATCATCATCTCCGCCGATGGTGGACGCATCGCTCGCGCCAATGTGCACCTCGTCCCCGACCCGACCGTGGCCACCAGCGAGACCGGGACGCGCCACCGCACGGCTGAACGTGTCGCGCGTTCACTCGACGTGCACGTCGTGTCGGCGAGCGAGGAGATGGGGGTCATCAACGTCTACGCCGGGGGCGACAAGCGACAGCTGCAAGAGGTCGGTCATCTGCTCGATCGTGCGAACCAGGCGCTGCAGACGCTCGAGCGTTACAAGGTGCGCCTCGACGACGCCATCACGAACCTGACCGCCGTCGAGATCGAAGACGTCGTGACCCTGCGCGACGTGGTGGCCGTCGTGCAGCGCGGTGAGATGGTCCACCGGATCGCCGACGAGATCGAGACGATGATCATCGAACTCGGCGTCGACGCCCGACTCCTCAGGTTGCAGCTCGACGAGCTGTACGGCGAGATCGACGACGAACTCGACCTCGTCGTCGCCGACTACCTGCCGTCCGGCCGCTCGGTTGCCGAGACGCTCGCGGGAATGACACAGCTCTCCGACGACGAAGTCCTCAATCTGCGCCTCGCCGCGAGTGCACTGTCACCCGGCGCCGATTCGACCGACCTCGGCCAGGAGGCGGCACCGAAGGGACTGCGTCTGCTCCACCGGGTCAGTCGACTGCCGCCCGAGACGGCGATCGACGTGGCCAACCACTTCGGCGGACTCGCCAAGCTCCAACGGGCGACGGTCGACGACCTCATGTCCGTCGACGGCGTCGACGAGACGACCGCCCGGGCCATACGCGAGACCCTGAGCCGAGTCACCGAGTCGACCATCCTCGACCAGTACAGCTGACGCCACCAGGCGTCCGAGACGTCGTCGCCGTCAGTTGGCGATGGTGGTGGGGGCCTTCGGGTCGGCGACCGTCGGCAGGATGGCGTCCCACACGGCCGCGTCGTCGAAGCCCAGCGCCCACAGGGCGACACCGTCGAGGCGATACTCCCGGGCCAGATCCATCCTCAGCCGGATGCCGTCACCGTCGATGTAGTGCACCTGACGGGTCTGGACACAGGAGGTCGTTCCATCGGTCACTTCCAGGTCGTACTCGAACATCCATTCACCGGTCTCGTCGACGCGAACCGGTTGGACCTCGCGGCGGGCGATGAGGTCGTCGACCGATCGAGCCGACACGGTGGTTCGACCCGGCACATCGTTCTGAGGACACTCACCGGCCACGAACACGGGCCAGTTGCGTCCGTAGGCCGGCAGGCCGAGCACGAGCTTGTCGGGGGACCCGGTCGCCTCGATCGCTCCCGTGATGGCCGACTCGACCCAGTCGACCGGGGCAATCGGGCCCGGCTCGGTGACCGAGTAGTCATAGGCCATCATTCGGATCCGGTCGACATGTTCCACGATGGCGCCGTAGTCGTACACCCAGTAACCGCTCTGCGCCGTCTGGCCGGCGTCGTACACCGGCGGGATGCTCACCGTCAGTGTCCGCCCGTCGGCGTGCAGGGCTGCGCCGAGCTCCTCGACGAACGACACCCAGTTCGGACGCGTCGCGGCCCACGTGTCGCGTCCGTCGGCGAACGCGAACTGTTCGTAGTCGATGTCGATGCCGTCGTATCCGCCATCGGCCGCGAACGCTCGAATCGCCTCGACGTGGCGCGCCCGGGTCACCGGATCAGCGAGGATCGCGGCCATCGTGCCGGCCGGCAGCGCATCGATGATGGAGGGGACCACCTCCACATCGGCACTCTTCGCCTGCTCCATGAACCGTGCCGTCAGCTCTGCGGACGCGTTCGGGTCGACGATGATCTGGTCGACCCCTGCAGCGTTGAACCAGAACGGCGACACCTCGCGCATCGACGGCCCGCGCTGGTCGAAGTCCGCCGACGAGGCGTCGAGCGCCCAGTACGGCACCCAGGCATCGAGCGCGATGTCCGGCTTGGGCGGCAGGGGTTGCTCCCTCGACGAGACGTAGAGCGCCGCCCCGACGATCAGGATGATCACGACACCGAGGCCACCCAGCACGGCGAACCGGCGCCGCCGTCGCGTCGGCGGCTCGCCACCGTCCGTCGGCGTGGCGTCGACAGCCGGTTCAACCAAGGTGGAGGCGTCGGAGTCGAGCGAGGTCGACACCGACGAGGGACTGGACGATGGTGAGCCCGGGGGCGGCTGCGACAGGGACGACATGGGGGACACCCAGCGTCGCACACCCCGCGGCCACTGCGGAGGCAACCCCGGTGGGTGAATCCTCGATCGCCACGCAGGCACGCGGGTCGACGCCCAGTGCCGCAGCGGCGGCGAGATAGGGCTCGGGGTCGGGCTTGCCGTTGGTCACCTCGTCGCCGGTGATCGAGGCGGCGAACGACCCCGGAGGGGCCGCCGCGATCACCGCGTCGGCGAGTGGTCGCCACGACATGGTGACCATCGCGCAGGGAACACCCTCGGCCATGCACTCGGCGAGGAGTTCGGCGGCGCCGGGTCGCCACGGCAGGTCGTCGGCGACGCGGGCGATCACTCCGTCGAGCAACCAGCGGGCGATCTCGTCGGGCTCCATCGCGACATTGCCGCGAGTTCGGAGTTCGTGGCCGGCATCGAGCAGGTCGAACCCCACGATCGAGTGCGCATCGGCGTCGGTCCAGGTCCCACCGTGGAGATCGACCAATTCGTGCTCACATGCGATCCAGTACGGCTCGGTGTCGACCAACGTGCCGTCCATGTCCCACAGCACCGCCGCCGGCTCAGTCATGGGCTGCAGTGTGCCGTGCGACGGTCTTCGGCGACGTGATCGCGACGGTCACGATCGGAAGATGGTGATCTTGTCCTCGCCGATGCGCGCACGCTTCTCGGGGTCGTCGATGCCGAGGCCCTCCGAGGGAGCGAGGCACAACACGCCGAGCTTGCCCTCGACCTCGTTGTGGTGCACGGCGAGTGCGGCATCGCCGACCTCGGTCAGGTCGTAGGTCTGCGTGAGCAGCGGCTGGATACGCCCCTGGTCGAGCAGCTTGTTGGCGGCGTACGACTCGGCATAGTTGGCGAAGTGCGAACCGATGAGCTTCTTGAGGCGCATCCAGAAGTGGCGGTTGTCGAACTCGACCATGTAGCCCGACGTCGCCGCGCACGTGACGATCGTGCCGCCACGCTTCACCGCGAACACCGACGCCCCCATCGTGGAACGACCCGGGTGTTCGAACACGATGTCGACGTCCTCGCCGTTGTTGACCTCGCGGATCTTCTTGCCGAAGCGCCGCCACTCGGATTCGTCCTGGGTGTTCTCGTCGGACCAGAACTGGTAGTTCTCCGCCCGCCGATCGATGACCGCATCGACACCCATCCGGTTGAGGAGGGCCGCCCGCTCGGGTGACGACACCACGCCGATCGGCGTGCCTCCACCGTTGAGCACGTACTGCACCGCGTAGCCGCCGATGCCTCCGGTGGCGCCCCAGATCAGCACGTTGTCACCCTGCTTCATCTGTGCGCCGTTCGGGCTCACGAGCATCCGGTACGAGGTGGAGCTGCACAGCGCGTTCACTGCGGACTCCTCCCAGCTGAGATGGCTCGGCTTCGGCATGAGCTGGTTGGCCTTGACCACGGCGAGGTCCGCGAGGCCACCGAAGTTCGTCTCGAATCCCCAGATCAGCTGGTTGCTCGCGAGCATCGAGTCGTTGTGGGCGCTCGGATCCTGATCGTCGACGTAGTTGCAGTGCACGGTCACACGATCGCCGGGCTTCCAGTTGCGCACCGCCGAACCGACCCGCAGGACGACGCCCGACGCATCGGAACCCACCACGTGGTACGGCAGCGAGTGGCGCTTGCCCCATTCGTTGTCGCGGCCCATCCGATCGAGGAACCCGAAGGTCGGCAGCGGCTCGAAGATCGAACTCCACACGGTGTTGAAGTTGATGCTCGACGCCATCACCGCGAGGTAGACCTCGTCGGGTGCCAGCTCGGGTGTGGCGACCTGCTCGACGTGCAGGGACTTGCGGGGGTCCTTGTCCCAGGATTCGACCCCCTCGAACATGGCTGCCTCGTCACGCTTGACGACCGCCGCGCGGTAGCTCTCGGGAATCGGCAGGCCGCCGAGATCGTCGCCGCTGGCACCGGATTGGATGGCCTCGAGGATCTGTTGCATGACCTGCGACGTTACCGATCGGTAATCCCACCGACAAAGCGCGCCCCCACCCCACACCACCCCCGAAATTCTCCTCCCGGTGCGCGCTGAGCGCGCACCGGGAGGCATTTTCGGGGGTGGGGGGTGGAGGGGTAGCGTTGCCGCATGGCTTCCACAGGTTCATTCATCGTCGCCGGCGCTCGGACGCCGATCGGGAAGATGAGCGGCGCACTGTCGTCGTTCTCCGCTGCCGATCTGGGTGGGTTCGCGATCAGTGCCGCACTCGAGCGCGCGGGCGTGGCGCCCGACGAGGTCCAGCACGTCATCATGGGTCAGGTGCTCATGGCCGGCCAGGGTCAGGTGCCGAGTCGCCAGGCCGCCGTGAAGGCCGGCATTCCGATGAGCGTCCCGTCGGTCAACATCAACAAGGTCTGCCTGTCGGGCCTCAACTCGATCTACCTCGCGAACCAGATGATCGCGGCCGGTGAGGCCGACATCGTCGTGGCCGGCGGTATGGAGTCCATGACCAACGCCCCGTACATCGCCGATGGCGCCCGCGGGGGCTTCCGCTACGGCAACACGGAGTTGCGCGACGCGATCATCGCCGACGGCCTGTGGTGTTCGTTCGACGGCTGCCTGATGGGGTTGGGCACCGATCGCTACGCCGGCAGCGAGAGCATCAGCCGGGCGGCGCAGGACGAGTTCGCCGCCGTGTCCAACGAGCGCGCCGCCAATGCGATCAAGGACGGCCGCCTGGCCGACGAGATCGTGCCGGTGGCCGTTCCCCAGCGCAAGGGCGACCCGATCCTCGTCGAGACCGACGAGGGTGTGCGCCCCGGCACGACCGCCGAGAGCCTCGGCGGTCTGCGCCCCGCCTTCGACAAGGACGGCACCGTCACCGCCGGCAACGCATCGCAGCTCTCCGACGGCGCCAGCGCCATCGTGATGATGTCGAGGGCCGAGGCCGAACGCCGCGGCGTGTCACCGCTCGGCGAGTTCGTGTCGTACGGGATGGTCGCCGGGCCCGACAGCGCATCGTTGCTCCACCAGCCGAGCCGGGCGATCCTGCAGGCCGCCGAGCGCGCCGGCATCGCCATCGCCGATCTCGACCTGTTCGAGATCAACGAGGCGTTCGCCGCCGTCGGGATCGCCTCCATCGCGGAACTCGGCATCAGCGCCGACATCGTCAACGTCAACGGCGGGGCGATCGCACTCGGCCACCCGATCGGCATGAGCGGCAACCGTCTGGCCCTCACGATCCTGCACGAGCTGAAGCGCCGCGGCGGCGGAATCGGCGCCGTGGCACTGTGCGGCGGCGGCGGCCAGGGCGACGCCGCCATCCTGCGCACCGTCTGAGTGAGCGAACAGAACCCAACGACATCGACACTGCCGGGCGCATCGCGCCCGGCAGTGTCGCGTTGTCGGACCCACATCGCTCATCGTCGCAACACGTTGTGTCACCGGGCAATCACATTCCGTGCCGGTCGTTCTCACAGAACGTGCTTGACACGCCACGTCACGTAGGTAAACTGACGTCAACAGCGACATATATTACGAACAGTTGACAAACTGGTCGGTTGTCCGTAATGTGATCGCAACAAACACATCGAGTGAGCCAACGTCGTCTCACCCCCTTCTGGGGCATCATCGAAATGAATCGGCCCGTCCGCCCGCAACCGATTCGTGGAGATGGTGCCCCAGTACATTTTTCCGGTGCGACATCGCACCACACCTCCGTGGGATCGCACCAGCGATCAGTCGATGGTGCGACGACCCTCGATCGCGCGACCGAGCGTGAGTTCGTCGGCGTACTCCAGGTCGCCGCCGACGGGGAGACCGCTGGCGATCCGGGTGACCGTCAACCCGATCGGCTTCAGCAGCCGGGCGAGGTACATGGCGGTGACCTCACCTTCGGTGTTCGGGTTGGTGCACAAGATGATCTCCTCGATGCCCTCCGGCTCGATCCGAGCAACGAGCTCGCGGATCTTGAGCTGCTCGGGGCCGATTCCTTCGAGCGGGCTCATCGCGCCGAGCAGCACGTGGTACCGACCGCGAAATTCACCGGTCTTCTCGATGGCCACGATGTCACGGGATTCCTCCACCACGCAGACCATCGACGAGCTGCGGCCCTCGTCGCTGCAGATCGGGCAGAGCGGCCCCTCGGCGACGTTGAAGCACCGTTCACAGAACCGGACACGTGCCTTGGCGTCGGTGATCGCGAACGCGAGACGGGTGGCATCCTCGGTGGGCACCTTCAGCAGGTGGAACGCGATGCGCTGCGCCGACTTCGGGCCGATGCCCGGAAGTCGCCCGAGTTCGTCGATCAGAACCTGGACCGGCGCGGTGTAGTTGCCGGACATCAGCCCGCCTCCTCGATCAACTCGGATCCGGGAAATGCCTCGGCAAGTCGATCGATCGGCGTCTTCACCGACTCGGGCGGAGCATCGATGAGATCGTCGAGGTCGACGTCGTCGTCGTCGGGCAGCACGTGGACGATCGGCGCATCGCCGACGTCGAACGGGGCCGCCGAGTGCGCCGACGACGAGACGTCGGCGACGCGCCGGGAGCTGTCGCCCTCCGTCGGAACACGATCGGGTGCCCGCACCTCGTCGGCGTCACCGTGTCCGCCGCCGTGTCCGCCGTCGCCACCGCCTTCGACGAGTTCGATCGTGATGGCCGTCGCGGCGATCTCGCCGAGGGCCTTCTCGACGGCCGCACGGTGTTGCTCGCACTTGCCACGATGCACCGCATTCGGCACCGCCAGTGTGACCACGCCCGGGCCGCTGCGCACGAACGTCGCCGGTGCGTAGATCGCACGGGGCATCCCCTTCAACGACGGCTTGACCGTGTTCTCCCAGGCATCGGCCGTGATCGAGCCCTGCTGGGCCGCAACCGGCGCGCCCGCACCAGCAGGCTCCGCCGCGGGTCGCGGCGCCCCGGCTGATTCGGCGGGGACGGATTCGGCCCGGACGGATTCGGCGGGGATTGATTCGGTGGGACTCGGCGGCCCGGATGTCACGCGTCGGACACGGCCACCGAGCGCGGCACGGCCGGTCGACGGATCGACGGGTGGCCGAGCAGCCGCCGGCGCCGCGACGGCCCCGTCGGCGAGCTGGCGCTCGATGCGATCGAGCCGCGCCACGAGTGCCGAGGTGTCGTTGGAGACACTGTCGGCGGTCAGCTGCACCGTGGCCACGTCGAGCAGCACCCGCGGGTCGGGGGCGTGGCGCATCTCGGTCAACCCGGCACCGAGGAGTTCGATGCCCCGCACGAGTCCCGCCGCGCCGAGGCGCTGCGCCTGCTCGGCGAGACCGTCGAGGCGACTCGACGGCAGCTGCACCAGTTCGGGCGCCATCAGCGACAGGAACCCGTTGCGCAGATATCCGATGAGTTCCTCGGTCAACGTCCGGGGGTCGGTACCGAGCGAAATGGAATGCGCCACCATCGTGAGCGCTCGGCCGGGGTCGCGATCGATCATGGCCTCGACGAACTCGTCGAGCGCGAGGTTCGTGATGCCGTCGTCGCCGGTACTCGCCACGAGTTCGAGCGCGGAGAGCGTGTCACGCGCCGATCCGCCGCCGCGGGACAGAACCTGCTCGATCGCCGCATCACTGACCTCGAGACCCGCATCGTCGGCGACCCAGCGGACGTGCTCGGCCAGCGTGTCGGCCGGGAGGAGGTGGAACTGCAGGTGCTGCGTGCGGCTGATGATCGTCGCCGACATCTTCTGCGGGTCGGTGGTGGCGAGCACGAACACGACATGGGGAGGCGGCTCCTCGAGCGTCTTCAACAGCGCTGCCTCGGCAGGCTTCGACAGCATGTGGACCTCGTCGAGGATGTACACCTTGTGGCGCCCGGGTGTGCCGAGCGACGCCTTCTCGATCAGGTCGCGCATCGCATCGACGCCGTTGTTGCTCGCGGCGTCGAGTTCGTGGACGTCGTAGCTCGTGCCCCGCTCGACCGACAGGCACGACTCGCACTCGCAGCAGGGTTCGCCGTCCACGGGATTCTCGCAGTTGAGGACCTTGGCGAGGATCCGCGCCGTCGACGTCTTGCCGGTTCCCCGCGGCCCGGAGAACAGGTAGGCCTGACCCTCGCGGCCCTCGGCGACCGCCGTCCTCAGTGCCCGCACGACGTGGTCCTGGCCCTTGAGTTCACTGAAGCGGCGAGGCCGGTAGCGACGGTAGAGCGACTGGATGGCCATCGCGTGCACGATAGCGATGCGATGTCACAGCCCGCGGACGTGCGCACACCGCAGGGTGCACAGTTCGTACAGTCCACCGGATGCGTTCACCGTTCGTCAGCCGCCGAAGCTCGTCCGGGATCGTCGCGATGCTCTGCGTGGTGGTCGCCGGGGCCGGTTGCGGCGACACGGTGGAACCAGTCACCTACGCCGACTACCTCGGCGAGCTGCAGGCCATCTGCACCTCGACGACCGAGCAACTGCTCGCGCTGCCCGCGGCGCCCGAACAGATCGCCGTCGCCGACCTGGCCACGAGTGCCGCGGGGCTGCTCGACGACGAGGCGACGCGCGTGAGCCGCCTCGACGTTCCGACCGGTGACGACGTGCCGGTCGACGACCTCGATGCCGACCACCGGGCGTTCGTCCGCAACACCCAGGAGCAGGCAGACGCGTGGCGCGCCGTTGCCGTCGCGGCGCCCGACGACCTCGCCGAGTCCACACAGCTGATCGCTCAACTCGTCGGTGGCCGAAACGAACTGGCCGATTCGATGGGCGCGCCCAGCTGCGTCCGCGGCAACCTCGTGAACGGAGTGTCTGACAACGCGACGGGTGCGACCACTAGCCTTTGCCGATCGTGAACGAGCGCACACCTGTTCCCCCCCGACACGCCCGTGTGCGCTCGCTGGTCCTCGTCGCGCTCGCGGCGATCGGGGTGATCCTGCTGACCCCCACAGCGGCCCTCGCCGAGAACTCGGTCGTCAGCTCGTCACCCGCCGACGGCTCGTCGGTCGCCACGTCACCCGCGACGATCGAGATCACCTTCAGCGAAGAACTCGGCGAGGTCAACACCATCGCCGTGCAGTGCGACGCCGAGCTCTACACCGTCGGCCCGCGACGCGTGAGCGACGACCGCCTGACGCTCGCCGCCGACGTGGTCGATCCGCTCCCCAAGGGCGACTGTGTCGTCAGCTGGGGAGTCAGCGACGCCGAGGGACAGCCCAACGGGGCGGGGAACCTGTCGTTCCGGATCGAGAACGACCCGGCCACGGCCGAGACCACGACACCGGCCGACACGACACCCGACACGACGGACGCAGCCGGGCTCACCACTCCGTCCACCACGACCTCGAACGGCGATGTCGCCGAGCTGTCGAGCGTCGACTCGGGCGAGGGCCCACTCTGGTTGGGCCGGCTCCTGTCGGTCCTCGGAGTCGCCGTACTCTTCGGTTCCCTCGTGCTCATCGCGGCAGCGTGGCCCGAAGGAGTCGAGTACCTGCTCGCCGTCCGATTCATCCGAGCCACCTGGTTCGTGGCGTTCATCGGCACCCTGCTGTACGTCGCGGCGGCGACGGCGGCGGTCACCGACACCAGCCTCGGAAGTGGCCTCAACCCGCTGAACTGGGTCGACCTGTTCAGCGCGGGCATTCCCGGCATCGCCGCGATCGCCCGTCTCCTGTTCGTCGTGGCGAGCGCGTGGGTCGCGTTCCGACCCGATCGGGTCATCGACCCGGTCACCCAGATGGCGGCCCTGCTGATCCCGGGCCTCGCGACGGTCACCATCGGCCTCAGCCGGACCGACATGGATCTCGCCATCGTCGCCGTCCCCCTCTCGGTCATCCATGCGCTCGCCATGGCCATCTGGATCGGCGGCGTCGTGCTGCTGGCCCGGGTCGTGCTGGCCGGACCCGGCGAGGAGGATCTCGTGCATGCCGTGCGCGGTTTCGGGCGGCTCTCGACCGGGGCGATCGTGGTCACGATCGGCACCGGCGTCGTGCAGATGATCGTGCTCGACGGGGGCAACCTGTTCGGGTCGTCACACGGACGCGTGGTGCTGCTCAAGACAGTGGTCGTCGCGTTCATGGTGTTCATCGCCATGTCGGCGCGTCAGTACGTCAACGCGAAGTTGCCTCGCACCAACGAGATGACGATCGCCACCGCCGACCGGCTCCGCCGAGCCTTCGGCGCGGAGGCCGCTGCCGGGCTGATCGTGCTCGCCCTCAGCGCGTGGCTGGTGACCCTCAGCCCACCGAACATCGACAGCACCACGTCGGTCGACTATGCGATCGAGTTGCAGGTCGAGTCCCCCGAGGCCGACCTCGACGTGACGGTGAAGTTCACCAGCAACGTGGTCGGCCTGTCGGGAATGTGGGTGGAGGTCGACGCGCCGGAGACGGATCTGTCCGGCCTCGAGATCGTGATGACCGCGCCGCCCAACGACGTCGTCGGGACCATCACCCAGCCCGTCCCGCTGACCGGCCCCGGCGTCGGCGTGGTTCCGCCGGAGCAGGGCATCCCGTTCTCCGTCGCCGGCGACTGGACGCTGACGCTCAACGCGGTCACCGCCAACGGCGTGTTCAACAGCGACCCTCAGATCTTCACCATCCTGAACCCCGACGGCTCGGTGCCGACGACGCAGTTGACGACCCCTCCCGTCGTCACCGTGACGATCCCGCCGACCACCACGCCCGACGGCTGACCCGACGTCACTCGTGGCGTGTGACTCCATGGGTGACGAAGTCCTGGAAGGAGACGGGTTCGGCGACGTCGAGTTGGTCGTAGGTGCACGATTCGGGTGTCCGGTCGGGTCGCCAGCGGAGCAGGCTGACGCCGTGTCGGAACCGACGACCTTCGAGCTGACCGAACGACACCTCGGCGACGAGCCCCATCCGGATCGGGACGAACGACAGGTCCTTGCCGGCGTTCCAGCGACTCCCGCCACTCGTCGCCGCCCCGGCGGCGTCGCCGTCCCACTCGGCCCACTCCCGCCACGGGTGGCCCTCGAGCGCGTCGTGGGTCCGTGGCTCGAGTTCGGCCAGCAGTTCGGCCCGTCGTTTCGCCGAGAACGACGCAGCGACCCCGACGGAGTGCATGTCGCCGTTCTCGTCGAACAGACCGAGCAGGAGCGATCCGACCCCGTTGCCGTCCTTGTGGATCCGGTAGCCGGCCACTGCGCAGTCGGCCGTTCGCTGGTGTTTGACCTTGGCGAGCGCCCGCTTGCCGGGCTGATAGGTGCCGTCGAGTGGCTTGGCGACCACTCCGTCGAGCCCTGCGCCCTCGAAGCGGTGGAACCAGTCGTCCGCCACGGCACGGTCGGTCGTCGCCGGCGTCACGTGGACGACCTCGTTCGCGGTCAGCGCCTCGACGAGCGCGGCTCGACGCTCGAGCATCGGCTCGTCGAGGAGTGACGTGTCGCCGAGGGCCAACAGGTCGAAGGCCACGAATGCCGCCGGGGTCTCGGCGGCGAGCCGGCTGATACGCGACTCCGCCGGGTGGATCCGCTGGAGCAACGCATCGAAGTCGAGGCCGACACCCGAGCCGCCGGCAACGACGATCTCACCGTCGACGACACAACGATCCGGCAATGCCGCACGGAGCGGCTCGGTGAGTTCGGGGAAGTACCGGCCGAGCGGACGCAGCTTGCGGGAGATGAGTTCGAGCCGATCACCGTCACGGAACACGATGCATCGGAAACCGTCCCACTTGGGCTCGAAGAGCCACCCGTCGCCCTCGGGGATCGAACGGGCGAGCTTGGCGAGCATCGGCTCCAGCGGCGGCTGGAACGGCAGGTTCATCGGCGGAGGTGGATCGGACGACGGAGCAGGCATTGCCTCCCAGTCTTGTCGATCTCCCCGACCGAGCCGACAGCCACTAACTTCGCCAGGGTGACGAACTCGATGCAGGACAAACTCGCCGACCTCGCGGAACGCCGTGATCAGGCGATCCACGCCGGATCACCCCGTTCGGTCGAGCGCCAGCACGAGAAGGGCAAGATGCTCGCCCGCGAGCGCATCGACTACCTCCTCGACGAGGGCTCGTTCCACGAACTCGACATGCTCGCCCGCCACCGGGCCCACGGCGCCGGCCTCGAGGACCGTCCGTACACCGACGGCGTCATCACCGGATGGGGCACGGTCGACGGTCGCAAGGTGTTCGTCTTCTCCCAGGACTTCACGGTGTACGGCGGCGCGCTCGGCGAGGTCTTCGCCGAGAAGATCCACAAGCTGATGGACCTCGCCCTCAAGGTCGGCGCGCCGGTCGTCGGCCTCAACGACGGCGCAGGTGCACGAATCCAGGAAGGCGTGGTGAGCCTGGCCAGCTACGGAGGGATCTTCCACCGCAACGTGCTGTCGTCGGGCGTGATCCCGCAGATCTCGGTGATCCTCGGCCCGTGCGCCGGCGGGGCCGTGTACTCGCCCGCGATGACCGACTTCATCTTCATGGTGCGCGAGTCGAGCCACATGTTCATCACCGGGCCCGACGTGGTGAAGACCGTGACCGGTGAGGACGTCACGCTGGAGGAGCTCGGTGGCGCGATGTCGCACGCCACCAAGTCCGGCGTCGCCACATTCGTGTCGGCCGACGAGAAGTCGTGCCTCGACGACGTGCGCTTCCTGCTGTCGTTCCTGCCGTCGAACAACCTGGAGGAGCCACCGATCGAAGACCTCGGCGACGACCCCGATCGGTTGTGCCCGGAGCTGCGCGACATCCTGCCCGCCAGCCCCAACCTGCCGTACGACATGATCGAGGTCATTCGCCACGTCGTCGACGACGGTGAGTTCTTCGAGTACTTCCCCCACTGGGCGAAATCGATCGTGTGCGGGTTCTCGCGCATCGACGGCATGCCGGTGGGCATCGTCGGCAACCAGCCCAAGATCCTCGCCGGGGTCCTCGACATCGAGTCGTCGGAGAAGGCGGCCCGTTTCGTGCGGACCTGCGACTCGTTCAACATCCCGTTGATCACCTTCGTCGACGTGCCCGGCTTCCTGCCCGGCGTCGACCAGGAGTACGGCGGGATCATCCGCCACGGCGCCAAGCTCCTGTACGCCTACTGCGAGTCGACCGTGCCGCGGATCCAGGTGATCACCCGCAAGGCCTACGGCGGTGCGTACGTCGTCATGAACTCGAAGTCGATCGGTGCCGACCTCGCGTTCGCCTGGCCGACCGCCGAGCTGGCGGTGATGGGGCCGCAGGGTGCCGTGGAGATCGTCTACCGACGCGAACTCCAGCAGGCCGCCGACCCGATCGCCCGCCGCGCCGAACTCGTGCAGGAGTACACCGAGAAGTACGCCACCCCGTACGCCGCAGCCGAGCGGGGCTACATCGACGACGTGATCGACCCCGCCGAGACCCGTCAGAAGCTCGTGGCCGGCCTGCGGATGTTGGCGACCAAACGCGAGGAACTGCCGCGACGCAAGCACGGCAACGTGCCGTTGTGACACGCTGGGATCGATGAGCGACGCCAGCTCGATCCCCGGCCAACCGTCCTTGCCCGGATCGCCGCCGCCCCCACCTCCCCCATCCGCTGTACCACCTCCACCACCGCCCGGATCAGCGGTGCGACCACCGCCCCCGCCGCCGCCTGCGTCGGCGGTGCCACCACCACCGCCGCCATGCCGCTGCCGTGGTCGCGCCGCCACCGCCGAGCGCAGCGCCACCGACCACCGGCGGGCCGATGCCGTCCGGCCATGACGACGAACTCGCGGCGCTGCTGGCACGGATCGACGAGGAAGGCGACATCAGCGCGCCCCCTGTCGGTGCGGAGCTGACCAAACCGACCGACGTGGTCCGACCCGAGCGTGCCAGGGCCGCCGTCATCGAGACCGAGGGAGGCATCGACTTCGACCCGGTGTTCGCCTCGTTCGGGGCGCGCGCCGTCGGTCTGTTGGTCGACCTGGCGATCCTCACGCTCCTGCTCGTCCCGGGCATCGCGCTGATCGCGGCGGGATCGACGCCACTCGTCCTCCTCGGTCTCGCCACGCTGGTCGCAGGTTTCATCGTCGGGACCGTGCTGTACACGCGAGCGATCACCTCGACGGGCCAGTCCCTCGGAAACCGCGTGGCCGGGACCAAGGTGGTCGATGCCCGCAACGGTCGCTGCATCGCGTCGGGCGAGGCGGGGTTGCGCTACGTCCTGCGGTTCACCGTCTCGATCATCCTGTTCATCGGATTCCTCGTCGCGTTCGCCGATCCCCAGCGCCGCACGTTCCACGACAAGATCGCCGGCACGGTGGTCACCCGACCGGCGCGTCAGTCGTGGTCGATCGACGACGAGGTCACGGCCCCCCCGAGGGCCTAACGTGATGTCGATGTCCGACACCGCCAACGTCCAGACCTCCGTTCGGCCCCTGCCGACCGACGAGGAGTGCGTGGCGATCATGGCTGCCACCGAGGCACTCTGGCCACGAGCGGTGGTCAACGGGCCGGCCTCGCCGGCCCGGAACCACGTCTGGCGGTTCAGCGGTCGCTGGTGGTCACGTCCGGTGCCGGCGCGCCGCGACCGCCCCTACCGCTGATCTGGCACACTCGCGTCATGGAGATGCCACCGCCACCTGGTCCGCCGCCGCCACCGCCGCCACCGCCACCGGGGTTCGGGTCGACTCCGCCACCGCAGGACGGAGCAGCGCCGGTGATCCCTCCGCCGCCCTACGGAACAACAGCCACGGCACCGGGCTACCCGCCGTCGTACCAGCAGCTGTCGATGGTCGGCGGTGAACGCGCCGGCTTCGGAACGCGGCTCGGCGCCTGGTTGCTCGATGGGCTGCTCTACGGGCTGCTGAGCATGGTGTTCGTCGTGCCGGGTGTCGCGCTCATGGCGTCGGCCTTCAACGACTGTGACTGGGTCGAGACGAGCCAGGATTCCTGGGAGGTCTTCTGCCCGCCGGGCGAGCCCGACGGTGGTGCCATCGCCGCCGGCATCGTGCTCATCGTGATCGGGATACTCGTCGTGATGTTCCTGTACGTCCGGGCGATGGGCAGGACCGGCCAGACCTGGGGGGCTCGCATCGTGGGCGTGAAGGTCGTCGACGAGCGCACCGGCTCGCCGATCGGGTTCGGCCGGGCACTCGGTCGCAGCCTCTTCGCCAGCGTCATCTCCGCCAACGTCTTCTACCTCGGCTACCTGTGGATGCTGTGGGACGACAAGAAGCAGACCTGGCAGGACAAGGTCGTCAACTCGGTCGTCGTCAAGACCTGATGGATGTCACGACGGTCGCCGACGATCTCGTCGTCGTCCACGACGGTCTCGAGGTGCGCCGCTACGACGGCCTGGCCGGCAGTACCGTCCACGACCTCGACGGTGTGTCGGTCCGCACGCTCGCCCGGCCGGCCGGCGAACTGCTGTGCCGGTTCGCGACCGTGAACGACGTGCACTTCGGTGAACTCGAGGCCGGGAGGATCGACGATCTGACCGACGGACCGATCCGCCGAGCCGAGCCGGGAGCGGAGCCGTACCCCGAAGTGATGAACCGCGCGGCCGTCAGCGAGATGGCGGCGATCGAGCCGGCGGCGGTCATCGTGAAGGGCGATCTCTCACAGGACGGGACACCCGAGGAATGGGCCGCGTTCGAGGAGTGCTATCGCACACCCCTCGGCGACCGGCTGCACGTGGTGCGCGGCAACCACGACGCGTACCGCCATCAAGGTGAGTACGCCGGCGACCAGTGGATCGAATTGCCCGGCCTCGCCGTGGCGTTGCTCGACACCGCGATCCCCGGCGCGACCACGGGTTCGATCTCCACCGAGCAGCTCGAGTGGCTCGACGACCACTGCGCCGGCACGGACCGGCCCGTGTTCGTGATGGGCCACCACCAGCAGTGGATCGGCGGCGGGGCCCACGCGAAGCGCAGCGACGACTACTTCGGCCTGCACCCCGACGCGAGCGACGGACTCGACGAGGTGGCGGCACGTCGAGCCGCGGTGATCGCCTACGCAGCGGGCCACACCCATCGCCACCGGGTCCGACCGATGAGCCGATCGGGGATCCCGTCGATCGAGATCGGATGCACCAAGGACTTCCCGGGCACATGGGCCGAGTACCGGGTCCACGAGGGCGGCGTGATGCAGGTGGTGCACCGCATGTCGACACCCGAGGCGCTGGCGTGGAGCGAATCGTGCCGACACCTGTACAGCGACTTCGGCATCGACTACGAGACCTACGCGCTCGGAACCCTCGCCGATCGCTGCTTCACCATCCCCGTGCGCTGACCGCGTGGCGACGGCCGAGTTGTCAAGTTCCGGCCCGAACGATCAGACTCTCGCCCGATGTCCATCGCCCTGACTCAGCCCGCTCCGACAACGCTCCTCGACCTGATTCACCGGTCCCGCGTTCGAGACGTCGTCGCCGTCGTCGGATTCGCGCTGTTCACAGCGCTCGCGGCACAGATCTCGATCCCGCTCGGCTTCACGCCGGTGCCCATCACGGGCCAGACATTCGCCGTGTTGTTGGCCGGTGGCGTGCTCGGCGCGAACCGCGGAGCCCTCTCGATGGGGCTCTACGTGGCGCTCGGAGCGATCGGGCTGCCGTTCTACGCCGACGGTGCCGGAGGCTGGACCATCGCAACGGGAGCCACCGCCGGCTATCTCGTCGGATTCATCGTGGCCGCGTTCGTGGTCGGCAAGATGGCCGAACACGGCCAGGACCGCAAGCTGTCGACGTCGCTGCCGGCGTTCGTCGCCGGGTCGCTGATCATCTACGGCTTCGGGGCTGCCTGGTTGGCCTACGACCTCGGGCTGCCGCTCACCGCCGCAGCCGGTGAGCCGAGCGCCATCTCACTGGGCGTGGCGCCGTTCCTCGTGGGCGACGTGTTGAAGGCCCTCCTCGCCGGCGCCGTGCTGCCCGCGGCGTGGATCCTCGCCGAAGAACGCCGATAGCCCCGCCGAGCCGGTCTTTCGGGGTCGGGTCCGGAAAGACCGGGCCGGTCTTTCGGGGTCGGGTCCGGAAAGACCGGGGCCATCCGCGAACTCCGTGACACCCCCTTGCCATAGTTGACGGCATGGACATCGTCGTGTTGTTGATCGCCGTGGTGCTGGCCGTCGGGGCCGCCCTGGGCGGCTACCTGTTCGCCACCCGGCGCGCCGAAGCCGATCTCGCAGCGCGTGACGCGGATCGGGCCGCCACCACCGATGGTGTGCAGCTCGCCGTCGAGGCCGCCGTGCAACAGGCAGTGGCGCAGGTGCGCGATCAGGCGGTCGCCGAACGCGACGCGGCGGTCGCGGCGGCCCTGGAACAGACCGCCATCTTGCAGCGCGAGCAGTTCGGCGCGCTCGCACTGGCCGCGCGAGAGCAGACCAACTCCGACCTCTCGGCGAAGAAGGACGTCATCGATGCCCGCCTCGACCAGGTGCACGCCGAGATGCGTACCGAACTCACGAAGCTGAGCGAGATGGTCACGACGCTCGGGCGATCGAGCGCCGAGAACTTCGGGCAGGTCACGTCGTCGCTGGCCGCGCACGCCGAGATCGCCAACACGCTCGCCGACTCCACCCGGGCACTGCGTGAGGCGCTCGCCAATCCGCAGGCCCGCGGCAACTGGGGCGAACGGATGGCCGAGGACGTGCTGCGCCTCGCCGGATTCCAGGAGAACCTCAACTACGTCAAGCAGACCCAGATCGAGGGCGGCACCGGTCGCCCCGACTACACGTTCCCCATGCCGAAGGGCCATGCCCTCTACATGGACGTCAAGTTCCCCATGGCGTCCTACCTGCGCTATCTCGAGGTCGACACCAACGCCGAGCGCGAGGTCCACCTCAAGCGGTTCCTGCAAGACGTCCGCCTGCGGGTCAAGGAGCTCGCCAAGCGTGACTACTCGGGCGAGAGCGACCAGCCGTCCGTCGACTACGTCCTGCTCTTCATCCCCAATGAACAGCTCACCGGATTCATCCACGAGCACGACGCGGCGTTGCTCGACGAAGCGATGGGCCAGAAGGTGGTGCTCTGCTCGCCGCTCACGCTGTTCGCGTTCCTCGGCGTGATCCGCCAGGCATTCGACAACTTCATGATCGAGCAGACGAGCGACGAGATCCTCCAGCTGCTCGGCACGTTCTCGGCACAGTGGCGCAAGTACAACGAGCAGGTCGACTCGGTCAAGAAGAAGTTCGATCAGGTCGATCGGGCCTTCGAACAGCTCACCGGTCCCCGGCGACGTCAGCTCGAGCGGCCGTTGCGCCAACTCGACGAACTGCGCCTGCAACGCAACCTCCCCGTCGACGGGGAACTCTTCGCGACCATCGATCCCGATGCCGCCGATGACGACACCGAGACGCCACCCGGCGGCACGATCAGGATGCTCGGCGCGTGATGCCACCGATCATCCGGTCGAGCACCCGCATGGCGGCACCGCCTGATTGAATCTGGCCCGTGAGCCAGCCCGCGTTCGACTTCGGTGAGGCCGAACTCGACGACGTCTCCAACCCGACCTACTCCGTGGGCGAGTTGGCCGACGCCATCAACGACACGCTGCGACGCGGCTTCTCCGACGGCGTGTGGGTGAGAGGCGAGATCACCGGCTGGAGCGACCGGGGCCAACACGCCTACTTCACGTTGGTCGACGAAGCCGAACGATCCGACGGAACGGGCAACGGGCGCACCCGAGCCGTCGTCAACGTCCAGTTCTTCGCCAATGTCCGCATGCGACTGCGACCGTTGCTGCGCAAGCACCGGCTCCGCCTCGGCGACGGCATGAAGGTGCGGGTCTTCGGCTATCTCGACTACTACGCCCCCAACGGTCGCATCGGGCTGAAGATGGCCGGGATCGACCCGCGCTACACGATCGGCGACATCGCCCAGTCGCGTGACGAGGTGATGCGGCGACTCGTCGCCGAGGGTCTGCTCGACGCCAACAAGCAGCGCCTGCTGTCGCCGATCCCGTTGCGCGTCGGTGTGATCACGAGCGTCGGCACCGCCGCGTGGCACGACTTCCACGACGAACTGCAACGCAGCGCATTCGGCTTCCGGCTGACCGTCATCGACACGCGCGTCCAGGGAGACCTCGCCGAGCGATCGATCGCCGCAGCCATCACCACGTTGGGGCGACGGGACGACCTCGACGCGCTCGTGGTCATTCGCGGCGGCGGCGCCCGCAACGAACTCGCCGTGTTCGACGCCGAGTCGATCGCCCGGGCGATCGCACTGTCGCCCGTCCCCGTCCTCACCGGGCTCGGCCACGAGGTCGACCGCAGCGTCGCTGACGACGTCGCTCACACGATGCTCAAGACGCCGACGGCGTGCGCCGGCGAGCTGATCGCCCGAGCCGCTCGCTACAGCGCGGAGAGCGAGGCGGCATTCGCCGCGATCGTGCGCGAGAGCCGACTCGCCCTGACCGCAGCCACGACCGACCTGTCCGAGGCCGCCCATCGGATCGCTCGTCGAACCCATGCGGCAGTCGAGCGCGCCGACGAACGCCTCGCCATGCGCATCCACACACTCGCCCGCACGGCACCCGCCGCACTCGAGCGCGCCGATGACCGCCTCGTCGCCGTCCAGAGCCGACTCCTCGACCGGGCGAGCGCGGCCATCGACCGATCGGGCGGCCGTCTCGACGTCATCGCTGCCCGTGTGGGCGCTGTCGACCCCGCGGTGCAGCTGGCGCGCGGCTGGTCGATCACCCGGCGCGCCGACGGCAGCCTGATCCGCTCGGTCAACGACACGCTGCCCGACGAGTCCATCACGACCGTCGTCGCCGACGGCGTGATCACCAGCACCGTCGCACACACGACGACCGCCACCGACCAGAAGGACTGACCACCATGGCCGACCCCACCCCCGGATATGCCGACGCACTGGCCGAGCTCGACTCGATCCTGCGTGAACTCGAGGGATCCGACGTCGACGTCGACCACCTCGCCGATCGCGTCGCCAGAGCCTCCACACTCATCACGCTGTGCCGGGAGAAGATCTCCGCCGCCCAGCTGCGCATCGAACAGGTCACCGCCGACCTCGACGCCATCCCCGCCGACTGATCCTCACCGCAGGGTCCGACTGCCACCCAGCGCCGTGACCCCGACCGCTGTTGTGACACGACGAAGCATGCGTCCCACGGCCGGCAGTATCCTGCTGCCACGATGCCCGTATCAGCGCCGCCCAGTCTGAGATCGATCGCGGACAGGGTCGAGGACCGTCTCGACGGGTTCCTCGCCGCCGAACGTGACCGTTGGGCGACATTCGATGCCGACCTCGCGCAGCCGATCGACGAGATCCGACGACTCGTCCTGTCGGGCGGCAAGCGCCTGCGGCCCGCCTTCTGCCACTGGGGCTATGTCGGCGCGGGTGGCGGCACCGACGACCAGATCGATGTCGATGCCGGAGCTGCATTCGAACTGATGCATGCGTTCGCGCTGTTCCACGACGACGTGATGGACGATGCTGCGACCCGTCGCGGCCAACCCACCACCCACGCCGTCGCCGCCGACGACCATGCCGCCAACAGCTGGGCCGGCGAGTCGCGTCGCTTCGGCGAAGGTGTGGCGATCCTGGTGGGCGACCTGGCCTTCGTCTACGCGGACCAGCTGCTCGAAGGCGCTCCGCCCGAAGCGATGCGCGTGTGGAACGAACTGCGCATCGAACTCAACGTCGGCCAGTACCTCGACATCCTCGGGTCGGTCCAGAGCGTCCGCGACGTCGACAAGGCCGAACGGATCTGTCGCTACAAGTCCGGCAAGTACACCATCGAGCGGCCGCTGCACGTCGGCGCGCTCCTCGCAGCTCCCGATCGCGGCGACGAGTTCCTGCCGGCGCTCAGCGCGTACGGCCTTCCGCTCGGCGACGCGTTCCAGATGCGCGACGACGTGATGGGCGCGTTCGGCGACCCCGACAGCACCGGCAAACCGGTCGGCGGCGACCTGCGCGAGGGCAAGCCGACGCCGCTGCTCGCACGAGCAGTCCGGTCGGCCACACCCGAGCAGCGCGCCGTACTCGACCTCGTCGGTCGGCCCTCGATGGACGACGACACCGTCGCACGGATCCAGCAGGCGATCGTCGACACCGGCGCACTCGACGAACTCGAGGCACACATCGCCGCCTTGACCGACAGCGCAGTGACGGCACTCGACACGGCACCGATCACCGAGTCCGCCAGGACCGAACTGGTCGCCCTGGCCGACTACGTCAGCTGGCGGAGCGTCTGATGAAGGTCGTCGTCGTCGGCGCCGGCCTCGGAGGACTCTCCGCTGCGGCGCACCTCATCGGAGCGGGGCACGACGTGACCATCGTCGAGCGCGACTCGATTCCGGGCGGACGCGCCGGGATGATCGTGTCGGACGGATTCCGTCTCGACAACGGCCCGACGGTGCTCACGATGCCGAACCTGCTCGAAGCCGCGTTCAACGCGTGCGGCGCCGAGATGAAGGACTACGTCACGATCAAACCGGTCGACCCGATGTACCGCGCGGTGTACGCCGACGGCTCGACGTTGTTCGTCCGTCACGGTCGCGAGGCGATGACGCAGGAGATCCGCGAGTTCGCCGACGCCAAGGAGGCCGAGTCGTTCGGCCGTTTCTGCGACTGGCTGGAGAAGCTCTACCGCGCCGAGATGGACGCGTTCATCGACGCCAACTTCAACTCCCCGCTCGACCTGGTCAAGCCGTGGAAGGCGGGGCTCGAACTCCTGAAGCTCGGGGGGTTCGGCAAGCTCGACAAGAAGGTCGCCTCGTTCTTCGACGACCAACGACTGCAGCAGATCTTCAGCTTCCAGTCGATGTACGCAGGCCTCGCGCCGTACGAGGCGCTCGCGCTCTACGCCGTGATCACGTACATGGACTCGGTCGAAGGTGTCTTCGTGCCCGAGGGCGGCATGCACATGATGGCGGCGGGGCTCGCCCAGGCGGTCGTCGACGCCGGCGTGGAGATCCGCTACGACTCGCCGGTCACCCGCATCCTGCGTCGTGCCGGCGGTGCCGTCACGGGCGTCGAACTCGATGCGTCCGAACGGCTCGACGCCGACGCCGTCGTCTGCAACCCCGATCTGCCCGTCGCCTACCGCGAACTGCTCCCCGGAGTCACCGCACCGCGTACCGCCCGCAACGGCAAGTACTCGCCGTCGTGCCTGCTGTGGGTCGCCGGCGTCAAGGGGCTCCCGCCGGATGATGCGTCGCACCACAACATCCACTTCGGCAAGGACTGGGACGGTTCGTTCAAGGCGTTGATCGACGACGGCGTCCGCATGCCCGACCCGTCGATCCTCGTGACGCTCCACAGCCTCGACGACCGCTCGCTCGCCCCCGAGGGTCACTCGAGCATCTACGTCCTCGAGCCCACGCCCAACCTGAGCGGCAACATCGACTGGTCGAAGGAACGCGACACCATCGTCGAGAGCCTGCGCGGGCGCGTCGCGTCGCTCGGTTACCCGACCGACGTCGTCGTCGAGCAGATCTACGACCCGGCCGACTGGGAGCGGATGGGAATGGAGCAGGGCACGCCGTTCGCGCTCGCCCACACGTTCTTCCAGACGGGCCCGTTCCGGCCGAGCAACGTCGACAAGAAGGTCCCGGGCCTCGTGTTCACCGGGTCGTCGACACTGCCCGGCGTCGGTGTGCCGATGGTGCTGGTGTCGGGCAAGCTCGCCGCCGAGCGCGTCGAACAGTACGCACGGCAGCGCTACCGATGAACGTGCTCCAGCGCCGGAACCGGGCCCCCGTACCGACCACGCACAGCCTGCCGACCGGCCCGGTCACGCTCGACGAGAGCTACGAGCTGTGCCGCGAGTTCAACAAGCGCCACGGCACCACGTACTACTGGTCGACGAAGGTGCTGCCGAAGGTGAAGCAGCACCACGTCCACGCGTTGTATGCGTTCGCCCGCTACGCCGACGACATCGTCGACGAGATCCCGTCGCAGGGTGGCAACGATGTGCCCACCGAGGTGCGCGCGGCCGCGCTCGCGGACTTCGGTGACCGGTTCTTCGCCGACCTCGACAGGGGCCGGTCGGACGATCCGGTGCTCAAGGCCGTCGTCCACACCGTGCGCGCCTTCGACATCGACGTCGAGGCGTTCCACCGGTTCCTGCGCTCGATGACGATGGACCTCACGATCGAGTCGTACGCCACGTGGGACGACCTGCTCGTGTACATGGACGGCTCGGCCGCGGTGATCGGCGAGATGATGCTGCCGATCCTCGAACCCAGCGACTACGACACGGCGCTGCCCCATGCCCGTGACCTCGGCAATGCCTTCCAGCTCACCAACTTCCTGCGCGACATCGACGAAGATCTCGACCGGGGCCGTCAGTACATCCCACGTGCCGACAGTGACCGCTTCGGGGTCGACCTCACCGAACGCCGGGTCACGCCGGCGTTCGTGCAGTTGATGGAGTTCGAGATCGAGCGGTGCCGCGAGCTCTACCGGTCGGCCGAGATCGGCATCGCCATGCTGCCCGACCGGTCGGCCAAGTGCGTGCTGGCCGCCCACACGCTCTACGGCCGCATCCTCGACAAGATCGAATCCCAGCACTACGACGTGTTCTCGTCGCGCGCGAGCGTGTCGACCACCGAGAAGGCGATCATGGTCGCCAAGCTCCTCCTCCCGTGACGTCTCCGCCCCCGCCCGCCGACGTTCTCGTGAACAACGAGCGCGGCCAGGGCGCGCAGTTGTTCACGAATTGGGGCCGTGGCGGGCGCGGTGACGGTGGCGGGGATGATCGCAACGCCGTTGCTGCCACAGGGGGGTCGGGCCCGGCGTGTGCTGTCGACGATCGTGGTGGTGGGATCGTTCACGACCACCACGGCCAACGCAGTACGCCGGTGGGGAACACCGAGAGCCGCGACGGCCGCCGCTGTGACCGCCGTCGCCACCACCGCAGTCGAGCGGATCGGCACGCAGACCGGTCTGCCCTTCGGTCGTTATGCGTACACCGGCGCTCTGCGGCCACAGGTCGCCCACGTGCCGGCGATCGTGCCGCTCGCCTGGTTCGCCATGGGACTCCCGGCACGCGAGGCGG
Organism: Ilumatobacteraceae bacterium; assembly: GCA_963829585.1. Classification (GTDB taxonomy): domain Bacteria; phylum Actinomycetota; class Acidimicrobiia; order Acidimicrobiales; family Ilumatobacteraceae; genus Sva-07. The sequence continues at coordinate 201,145 of CAWHJD010000001.1, forward strand.
CTCATGCCGCACTCGGCGAACACTCGAGGCCCGCGACGCGCATCGCACTCGGCTCGGCCGCCCTCACGGCGTGGGACCTGTTCCTCGACCCTCAAATGGTCGGTGAGGGGTACTGGGTGTGGGCGCGCCGGGGGCTGTACCGAGGTATTCCGATCGGCAACTTCGTCGGATGGTTCGTCACCGGACTCGGGGTGATGGCGGCGCTCGAGGCCCTGCTGCCTCCCGCCGCGTACGTCGACGGGTCCGCCGACGCCGATGGCGCGCTCGTGGGCGAGTACACCTTCATGGGCGTGATGGAGACCATCGGATTCGCCCGGTACTTCCGCGATCCGACCGTGGCCGTCGTGGGAGGGCTCGGCATGCTGCCGATCGCCGTTGCGGCGCTGATCGGCAAGGCTCGGGGTTGAGACGGTGGACCGGGTAGCGATCATCGGGGGAGGCGTCGGCGGACTGGCGACCGCCATCCGGCTGCAGGCACTCGGGCATCACGTCACGCTGTTCGAACGCAACGAGGTGGTCGGCGGCAAGCTCGCCCACTACGTGCGCGACGGTTACGCGTTCGACCTCGGCCCGTCCCTCGTCACGCTGCCCCACGTGTTCGACGAGGTGTTCCGCACCGCAGCGACCACGCTCGCCGAGCAGATCGAGCTCAAGCGACTCGATCCACAGTTCCGCTACCACTGGGCCGACGGATCGACCCTGACGGTCTCGGACGACGCCGACGACACCGCCGCCGCATTCGAGGAGTTCGCGCCAGGAGCCGGCGAGCAGTGGAGGGACTTCGATGCCCGGGGCCGGCGAATCTGGGACGTCGCCGTGCGTACGTTCTTCGCCGGGCCGATGTCGAACCCGTGGTCGTTGGCGAAACGGTTGCGATCGCCGTTCGACCTGACGGCCATCGACCCGTTGCGCACGCTGCACCGGTCGGCCGGATCGTTCTTCGACGACCCGCGGCTCGTGCAGTGGGCCGACCGCTACGCGACCTACTCGGGCTCGTCGCCGTTCGCCGCTCCGGCGACGCTCGCCTGCATCCCGCACATCGAGGCCCGGTACGGATGCTGGTATCCGATGGGTGGGCTCGACGAACTCCGCAATGCGTTCGTCTGGGTCGCCACCGAGGTCGGTGTCGACATCCGCACCGGGACGGAGGTCGTGTCGATCGAAGCGGGCGAACGCGTCACCGGCGTGGTGCTTGCCGACGGGACCCACGAACGCGCCGACATCGTCGTCGCCAACACCGACGCCGAGCATCTGTACGACGATCTCCTGCACGACAGCGTGGCGCTCGCGCGGGTGCGGCTGGCAAAGCGGTCGACGAGTGGGTTCGTGTTGTGCCTGGGGGTCAGGGGGCTCACGCCCGGCCTCACGCACCACAACGTCTGGTTCTCCGGCAGCTACCGCAACGAGTACGACCAGCTCGACGCAGGACGTCTCGCTGACGATCCGACGATCTACGCCTGCGTGTCGTCGGTGACGGATCCGAGCCAGGCCCCCGACGGCTGCGAGAACTGGTTCCTGCTGGTCAACACGCCACCGGGCATCGAAGTCGACGCTGATGCCTACGGCGATCTGGTACTCGATCGGCTCGCCGCGCACGGCGTGGACCTGCGCCCTCGGATCGAGTTCCGTCACACGATGACACCGGCCGACATCGCTGCCCGTTACCGATCGCCGGGTGGCGCCATCTACGGCACGTCGTCGAACGGAAAGCGGGCGGCATTCGTGCGCCCCGCCAATCGCGGCTCGAAGCCCGGCCTCTACCTCGTCGGAGGCTCGAGCCATCCGGGAGGGGGTCTCCCGCTCGTGACGATGAGTGCGAAGATCGTGGCGGAGATGATCACCGCAGACATCCGACGATGAGGATGTTGCGATCGATGCTCCGTGCGGCATCGATCGGGCTGCGGGTCGGCGCCGGTGCGGTGGCTGTGGCGAGGCTCGCGAGAGCTGCCGCATCGGCGCCGCCCGTGCGCCCGACGCTCACGCCGCTGTCGTCGATCAGCGTCGTGATCCCCGCCCGCGACGAGGCCAGCCGGATCGGCCCCCTGCTCGAGGCCATCGTCGGCGCACCGCGTGTCGACGAGGTCATCGTGGTCGACGACCAGTCGACCGACGGGACGGCCGACATCGCTCGACGCTCCGGTGCCACGGTGATCGAGGGCGCCGTGCTGCCCGACGGTTGGGCCGGCAAGGCATGGGCGCTGCAGCAGGGCATCGATGCCGCTCGGTCGGACTGGGTCGTCACACTCGACGCCGACACGCGACCCGACCCTCGGCTCCCCGGTGCCCTCGTCGCCCGAGCGGTCGGCGACCGTCTCGACCTCCTGACCGTCGGTGGCCGCTTCGACCTCCCGACCGGCGCCGGCCGGTGGCTCCATGCCGCCATGCTGACGACGCTCGTGTACCGGTTCGGGCCGCCCGGGGTTGCCTCGTCACGGCCCGAGCGCACGATGGCCAACGGCCAGTGCATGGCGTTCGAACGCCGGTGGTTCCTCGAGACGGGTGGCATGGCCCTCGTGCGCGGCGAGGTCGTCGAGGACATCGCCCTGGCCCGACACCTCGCGACCGAGGGGTGGAGCGTCGGATTCCTCGACGCCGGTGAGCTGCTCGACGTTCGCATGTTCGAATCGTTCGCCGACGTCTGGAGTGGCTGGAGCCGCTCGCTCGCACTGCCCGGCGTGGAACCACGACATCGTCAGTTGTTCGACCTCGCCGTGGTCGTGCTCGCCCAAGCGCTTCCACTCCCTCGGCTGCTCACCCGTCGGGGCGACGTGATCGACCTGGTACTCGCGGCGTTCCGTCTCGGAACCCTCGCCGGCACGCGCACCGCCTACGGCCGCAACGACGCGGCCTACTGGCTGAGCCCGCTCGCCGACCCGCTCGCCGCATTCGCCATCGCCAGGGGGATCGCCCGAGGTGGCCGCCAGACGTGGCGTGGTCGTACCTACGGCTGAATGCTCGCGCGTCGATCACCGAGGGCCGCCGTCGCGAAGCGAAGCCCGATGAACGTCATCAGCACCCCGGTCGCGGCGGTGCGATACGGACCCTCGACGACCAGTTGGACCACGGGGAACGCGAAGAACCCGACCTGCGCGGCGCGGGCGAACGACCTGGTGAACGCGAAGACGCCGAGCAGCAGGGCGATCGTGATCGCGAACGGCAGCGTCGCGAACACCGCCCCACCACCCGTGAACGTGAGGATGCTGCGCCCTCCACGGAATCGGGCGAACACCGGAAAGGCGTGGCCGACCATCGCTGCGCCGGTGCCGACATAGGCGAGACCCCACACGCCAGGGTTGGCGAGGGCCGTACCGACCAGTGCGGCGATCACGCCCTTGGAGACGTCGCCGACGAACACCGGGATCGCCGCCCGCTTGCCGAGCGTCTCGCGGGCGTTCCAGAACCCCGGGTTCCGATCGCCCACGGTGCGCAGGTCGAGCTTCGCCCGCCGGGCCGCGACCATGTTGGCGACCGGAATCGAACCGACGAGATATCCCACCACGATCGTGATCGCCACGTCGACGGCGGTATCCGAACTCATTGCTGACAGCATGACCGATGCATGGCCCGCATCGCGTCGTTCCACCTGATTCGCGAACCGAAGTGGAAGACACCGCTCGCCCTCGGTCGTCTCGGACTCGACCGACCCCGTCTGAGCCGGGTCGACGGCCTCGTGTTCTGGCGCCTCCTCGGCACCGGGTCGGGCGACGACACCGGCGGCGGAGCTGATCTGGCGCGTACTGCGGTCTTCGCGGTGTGGGACGACGAGGCCGCGCTCGACGCGTTCATGACGACGAGTCGTCTCGCCGCCCGATGGCGCACGGCGCAGGAGAGTTGGCACGTGCGCCTGCGCAGCATCGGTGGCCACGGTCGGTGGCGTGGGATCGATCCACTCGACGGCCTGGAACCGGGGTCGAACAGCGGCGCAGTCGCGATCATCACCCGTGCCGACGTGCACCGGCGTTCGTGGAGGGCCTTCGCCGGGGCGAGCCACGTCGTCGACGCGGAGCTCCACACGGCTCCCGGGCTGATCGACGTGGTCGGGATCGGCGAAGCCCCGGTCGGCCGGCTCGCGACGTTCAGCCTCTGGGAGTCGTTGGACGCTGCACGATCCTTCGCGTACTCGATGCCCGATCACATCGAGGTGATGCGCCGCACTCGAGACGAGGGCTGGTACGCCGAGGAGCTGTTCGCCCGTTTCGAGCCCTACGGCTCGTCAGGTGCCTGGAACGGTCGCGACCCGCTGGAGGGCCGCTAACCTCACCGGCTGCGCACTGCGCGCCCAGATAGCTCAGTCGGTAGAGCAACGCATTCGTAATGCGTAGGTCGTCGGTTCGATTCCGATTCTGGGCTCCATCGGTTCATCAACGCCAGCTGTGTGTCCGCTGTGTCGCTGCGTAGAACCGGGCGAGGCCGACGTCGTCGGGCCGACGAAGTGAGAGACTTTCCCGTGTGAATCTCGCGATCGGACCACAGCGTTGAGCGCGAACCCGACCGTGCTGGTCGTCGACGACGAGCCGTCCCTCGTCGACGCCGTCGCCACCGCGCTGCGCTACGAAGGATTCGAGGTCATCGAAGCCACGTCGGGGCGGTCCGGGCTGGCTGCCGCCCAGGAGGGCAGAGCGGACCTGATCGTGCTCGACGTGATGCTGCCCGACCTCGACGGGTTCACGATCGCCGAACGCCTGCGCAGCACCGGCAACACCACCCCGGTGCTCTTCCTCACGGCGCGCGACAGTCTCGACGACAAGGCCGCCGGCTTCGCAGCGGGCGCGGACGACTACCTCACCAAACCCTTCTCCCTCGCCGAACTCGTGATGCGAGTGAAGGCCATCCTTCGTCGAGCGACGTCGGATGAGCAGTCGGACGCGACCCTTCGATTCGCCGACGTCGAGCTCGATCCCGATGCCCACACCGTCCGACGGGCCGGCCACCCGATCGACCTCACCGCCACGGAGTTCTCCGTGCTGAAGTTCTTCATGGAGAATCCTGCCCGGGTCCTGTCGAAGGCGCAGATCCTCGACCACGTCTGGCACTACGACTTCGCCGGCGACTCGAACATCTGCGAGACCTACGTCAGCTATCTCCGCAAGAAGCTCAACGAGTACGGCCCGCCACTCATCCACACGGTCCGCCTCGTCGGGTACGTCCTGCGCGACCCGGCCCAGGCCTGACGATGTCGCTGCGGGTACGACTGCTGATCGCAACCGGTGTCGCAGTGCTCTGCGGGCTGATCGTGGTCGATGTCATCACGTTCTCGGTCGTGACGCACTCGCTCGTGCAGCAGGTCGACGACACGTTGCAGCGAGCCCACGCACCGATCGAGCAGGTTGCGCGATCACGCGACACCGACGACCGAGAGGCGATTCCGGCGATCGCTCCCGGCCTCTTCGTGTCGATCGTCGACGATGCAGGCACGGAACTGTTCGCCACACCGGCCATCGAACCCGGGCGCGAGCAGGACGTGGTCGACATCTCGACGATCGACCTCGGCGTGAGGAACCAGACCGCATCGGCGATCGACGGAGATGCGATACGCCTCCGGATCGACCCGCTCGGCGACGGCACGACCCTCATCGTCGGGCAGTCGTTGCATCGAGTCGACGAAACCCGCCGGCAGCTCGTCGCCGTCCTCCTCCTGGGGAGCCTGGCAGCGATCGCTGCGGCCGTTGCCGTCGCCTGGTGGCTCGTCGGAGCCGGGCTGCGACCGCTGCGCCGCGTCGAGGCGAGCGCGGCGGCGATCAGCGAGAGCGACCTCGGTGATCTTCGAGTTCCCGGTGCCGACCAGCCCACCGAGGTCGGACATCTCGCAGCAGCGCTGAACGAGATGCTCGACCGACTCCAGCAGACGAGCGACGAGCGCGAGCAGACACTGTCGGAGCTGCGAGCTTCGGAGTCGCGCATGCGCCGGTTCGTCGCTGACGCGTCCCACGAGCTGCGAACCCCGATCGCGGCAACTGCCGCCTATGCCGAATTGTTCGAGCAGGGGGCCCGTGACCGCCCGGCGGATCTCGATCGCGCGATGTCGGGCATCCGGCGCGAGACCAGCAGGATGGCGGGCCTGGTCGACGACCTCCTCCTGCTCGCACGACTCGACGAGCATCGACCGTTGGCCGAGGAGTCGGTCGATCTCACCGAGCTGGTGTTCGCGGCCATCGACGCCGCGAGAACCGTCGACCCGGATCGTCCGATCCGCGTCAGGATCAGCGACGTCCTCACCGTTCGCGGCGACGCGGGACGACTGCGCCAGGTGGTCGACAACCTGCTGGCCAACGTCCGCGCCCACACGCCGGACGCCACGGCCTTCGACGTCGACCTGTCGGCAGACGGGGGCGATGCGGTACTCACCGTGACCGACGCCGGGCCGGGAGTGGCGCCGGACGATCTCGACCACCTGTTCGACCGGTTCTACCGGGTCGACGACGCACGAGCTCGCACGACCGGCGGGTCCGGTCTCGGCCTCGCCATCGTGGACGCCATCGTGCGGGCGCACCACGGTTCGATCACCGCCCGCAACGTCGAACCCCACGGACTCGCACTCACCGTGCGTCTCCCCCTCGATCACCACGACCACGAGGAGCTCCCATGACGCAGTGGATGTACTACCTGAGTCGGTCCACCGGCATCGTTGCGCTGCTGCTGGTGGTCGCAGCGCTCCTGTGGGGATTCCTCTTCTCCTCGCGGGCCACCGGCAAGCGTCTGCGACCCAACTGGTGGCTCGACCTGCACAACTGGTTGGGCGGTCTCGCGCTCGCGTTCACGGGCCTGCATCTCGTCACCGTGTGGCTCAACAGCGACTCGGGCATCGGGCTCGTACAGATCTTCCTGCCACAGACCGCCTCGTTCGACGCGTGGGGGATCACCTGGGGAGTGATCGCGACCTACGTGATCGCGGCTGCCGTCTTCACGACCTGGCCACGACGATGGAAGAACCGCCGCTGGTGGCGGGTGGTCCACGTCAGCACCGTGGTCGCGACCGGCCTCGTGTTCCTGCACGCCTACCAGTCCGGCAGCGACGCGTCACAGATCTGGTTCCAGGCGATGCTGGTGCTCGCGGCCGGCGTCGCCACCTACGGGCTCGGGCTGCGCCTGTCGACGCTGCGACGCACCGATTGAGATTCACAGCGGGCTCACAGCTCGGTCTCACCCGGAGCTGAACGTGGCCTGACTCAATGAACACATGGACAGCGACCCGCTCCTCCGCAACCAGCTCGACGCCGAACTCGCAGCTCGCCTCCAGCGAATGACCGCCCGTACACCGCGCACGCCACGTCCCACCGCTTCACCGGCCACCGCCCCACCTGTCGCTTCCGCGCCATTCGCTTCCTCGCCTCCGCCACCTCCTCCGCCGACCAGCGCCGGCATGGCCCGCAAGAAGCGCCGCCATCCGGCACGCCACTCGCGCACTGCGGCACTGGCGCTCAGCTTCGTCACAACGAGCGGGCTCGCCTACGCGTTCGCGGCGACCGACACCAGCGCATCGGGAACGATCGCAGAACCGGCCGGCGTGGTGCAGTCGTCGACGCCGGCCACACCGGGCGACACGGCCACCACTTCGCCCCTCGCCTCGCCCACCACTGCTTCGCCCACCACCCCCTCGACCGCCTCGTCCACCACTGCGCCGGCCACCACTGCGCCGACGACCGCCACGGCGGCGCCCACCGTGGTGAACGGGGCATCGGTCGGCAACCGCTACGGGAACGTCCAGGTGCAGGCGACGTTCGCCGCCGACGGGACGTTGGCCAACGTCGAGGTCCTCGAGGTGCCGTCGCGAGATGGCCAGAGCGTGCGGATCAACGACTATGCAGTCCCCCGCCTGAACAGCGAAGCCCTCGTCGCGCAGAGCGCCGACGTCCACACCGTCTCGGGAGCGACGTACACCTCGATCGGCTACGAGCAGTCGCTCCAGTCGGCGATCGACGTCGCGAGGGCCAATGGCATCACGACCATGTCATGATCGCCGCGTAGCGTCATCGCCGTGAATTCCGATCCGAGGTCGACGCATCACGTCGAGTTCGTCATGGGAATGGCGGTCAGCATCGACATCCGCGATCCCGACACTCCGAGCGACGCCGTTGCCGACGTGGTCGCCTGGCTGCACCACGTCGACGCGACGTTCAGCACCTACATCGACGACAGCGTGATCAGCCGGCTCGGGCGTGGCGAACTCGACATCGCCGATGCATCGGGTGAAGTGCGTGAGGTCCTCCGTCTCTGTGAACAGATCCGCGTGGAGACCAACGGCGCGTTCGACGTGTTCGAGGTACCCGCGCCGAACGGAACGACACTCGACCCGTCGGGTCTGGTCAAGGGCTGGTCGATCGAGGGTGCCGCGACGATCCTCGAACGTCGCGGATGCTCGAATTTCTGCATCAATGCGGGCGGCGACATCGCGCTTCGCGGACACCCGAGCGCCGAGGAACCCTGGAACGTCGGGATCCGTCACCCCGACGACGCCCAGGCGCTGGCAACCGTAGTGACCGCCTCGGGCCCGCTCGGCGTGGCGACCTCGGCCACCTACGAACGCGGGGCCCACATCATCGATCCACGAACCGGCCGGCCGACAACCGACCTCGCGAGCGTCACCGTTGTCGGCCCCGACCTCACGGTCGCCGACGCCTATGCAACCGCACTGTTCGTCATGGGTCTCGACGGGCTCGACTGGATCGCGGATCACCCCGACTACGACGCCTACATGATCACCCACGATGCCCGAACCGTGTGGACGCCCGGATTCGCGCGATATCGGATCGGACCCGGGCGCTCCCGACCGACTCCCTGACCCGTGCGTTGCCTTCGGCCGACGAAACGGATTTCCGTGGTGCGTTATTGTTGTACGCGACGAATCTGTGGACAGTTGTCGACGACGGAGGGATCATGACGACTCAGGAAGCCACGAGGCCGACCATCGATCGGCCGGCGACCAAATCGGTCGCCGAGGTGATCGAACCGACGCTGGAGATGCTGCTCGAATGGCCACCTCTGCTCCGTTTCGAGTTCTGGGACGGGAGCGCGCTCGGTTCCGACGACGGTCCCGGCACCTTGCGGGTGAATTCGCCTGAAGCACTCCGGCGTATCGCGTGGGCCCCCGGCCAGCTCGGAGTCAGCCGCGCGTTCATCGCGGGCGAGATCGACGTCGAGGGATCGGTGGTGAAGCTGCTCCCGGCCCTGCAACGTTCGGTCCGCGCCGGGGGCAGGTACACACTCGCGGCGACGCCGCGCCTCATCGCGGCGATCCGCGAACTCGGTGTCAACGTGACGGGCCCTCCGGCACCGCCGAAGGAGGAGATCCTGCCGCGCGGCATCCGCCACTCGATCGGCCGCGACCGGGTCGCCATCAGTCATCACTACGACGTGGGCAACGAGTTCTACCGGCTGGTGCTCGGCCCGGCGATGACGTACTCGTGCGCCCGGTTCGTCTCGGACGACACCACGCTCGAGGAGGCACAGGCCGCCAAGCACGAACTCATCTGCCGCAAACTCGGTCTCGCCGACCCGACGTTCCGCGCCGCGAGCGCCGGGCCGCGACCGCGGCTGCTCGATGTCGGTTGCGGCTGGGGCTCGATGGCCATCCATGCCGCGACCCGGCACGACGTCGACGTCGTCGGAGTGACCATCAGCGACGAGCAGGCGATCGAGGCCCGTCGACGGGTCGAGGCAGCCGGCCTCGGCGATCGCATCGAGATCCGCCTCCAGGACTATCGGCACGTCGACGACGGGCCCTTCGACGCGATCTCGTCGATCGGGATGGCCGAGCACGTGGGTGCGAAGAACCTCCCGAAGTACTACGACCGGCTCCACACGTTGCTCCGCCCCGGTGGGCGCCTCCTCAACCATGCGATCTCCAAGATCGGTGGCTCCAAGCTCAGCCGCCGGCAGTTCACGTACCGGTACGTGTTCCCCGACGGCGAACTGGTCGACGTCGGGGTCAACGCGGTCGTGATGGAGCGGGCCGGCTTCGAGATCCGCGACGTCGAGAACCTGCGCGAGCACTACGCCCGCACGCTCTCCGAGTGGGTCGCGAACCTCGAGGCCAACTGGGACGAGGCCGTCGAGCTGGTCGGAGAGGGGCGCGCCCGGGTGTGGCTGCTCTACATGTCCGGCAGCATCAACGGCTTCGACGAGGGCGACCTCCAGATCCACCAGACGCTCGGCGTCAAGCCCTTCCCGGACGGACGTTCCGCGATGCCTCCCACACGCGCCGACTGGATCTGAGACCGCCCGGTGCTGGTGGGGATCAGCCGCCGACGAGCCCCTCGGCGGCCTCCGACGGCGCGAAATCGGGAAGCCGCATCATCCGGAACGAGTTGACGAACCCGAGCAGGCAGGCGAGGACCGGCACCAGCATCGCGACCTGCAGTGCGAGGTTGCCCGCGTCGCTGTTGATCTGGATGATCTCGTCCTGGATCTCGTCGGGTTGGGTTGCCAACAACTCTTCGAGCTGCGTGGTGCTCACCAGCTGGGCATTGTCCTCCAGCGCGTCGGCGACCTGCTGCTGTTCGGCAGGCGGGATCACATCGCTCGACTCGGTCATCTTGACGAAGCTCCCCGCGAGCACCGCGAGCAGGATGCCGCCGGCGAGCGCCAGCCCGAACGACAACCCGAACGACTGGCCCGCCGAGTTCACACCAGCAGCCTCACTGACCCGCTGCTCCTCGATCGGACCGAGGATGTAGTTGTTGAGCTGTGACACCAGCAGCCCGAGACCCGTCCCGGCGACGACGAGCGGCACCAGGAGCGCCCACCCCGATTCGCCCCTCGGGATCACCGGGATGACCAGCAGCATCCCGAGCAGCGCCAGGGCGAAGCCCAGGCGGATGACGCTCGCCGGGCGCCGGTCACCGGTCTTCTTCCCCGCGATGATCGCGACCGCGAACATCGTGAGTGACAGCGGAGCGAGCGACAGGCCCGCCTTCATGGCGTCGTACTCCAGCGTGACCTGCAGATAGAGAGGAAGGGCGATCATGGCGCCACCGAGCGCGATCTGCTGGAGCATCATGCCCGAGACCCCGACGCGGAAGTTCTTGATCTTGAACAGGTCGGAATCGATGAGAGCGACACGCCCCTCGCGCTTGCACTTCACCAGCCACCAGGCGAGCACGGCCAGCGCCGCGGCGCCGATCCCCATGAGCAAACCGACGTACCCGCCGCCCTCCTGCCACACGAGGATGCCGAGCACGAGACCACCCATGCCGACGATCGAGAGACCCGCTCCGACGACGTCGATCTTGCGAACCCCCGTGTACACGGCGTCCTTCACCAGCTTGATGTTGAACAGGACGATCGCGATGATCACCGCCTCCATCATGAACCCGACCCGCCACGACAGGTAGGTCGTGACGAAGCCGCCGATCAGCGGGCCCGATCGCCGCGCCGATGGCGGCCGACGCACCCACGAGGGCGTAGGTCTTCTTCATGGCGGCGCCCTCGAAGTTGCCGTGGATCAGCGACTGCATCGCCGGCAGCAGGAGCGACGCTCCGAGCCCACCGATGATCGCCCAGAAGATGAGCACCGCGGTCATGCTCTGCGCCAGCGTCATCGCGACTGCACCGACCCCGTAGGCGAGCAGTCCGATCACGTAGGCCTTCCGGCGACCGATGAGGTCACCGACCTTGCTCCCGATGAGGATGAACGCGGCGGACACCAAGGCCTCGATCGCGATCGCCGCCTGGACGTCGTTGACCGTCGTGTCGAGATCCTCCGCGACCGCGGTGATCGACACGTTCATGATCGAGGTGTCGACGACGAGCACGAACATCGCCATCGCCAGGAGCAGCGCGAGCCGTGGATTGCCTTCAGTGGTGTCGTCAGTGGTGGGGATCGGGGCGTCCGTCATGGTTCGCCTCAGCCTAAGTCGGCTTCGGCATCCTTGCGGATCTCGGCCGTGTCGGCCTTGAGTTCCTTCTCCTCGACGTTGCCGGCCTTGCCCATGGCCTCCTCGATCTTCGCGCCCATGTCGGACACGCCGACCACGACGAGACCGGCCTGACCGTTGTCGAGTTGTTCACCGAGTTCCTTGAGATCCTTGCGGCTCATACCCGCTGCAGCGTGGCCCGCGAGCGCACCGAGCGCCGCGCCGCCGCCGGTCGTTGCAGCCAGGAGTCCGCCGCCGATCGCAGCTGCCGGGAAGAGGGCGATGACGAGGCCGGTGGCGAGACCCATGGTCCCGCCGGCGATCCCCCCGACGCGAGTGGGCGTCTCGTGCTTCTTCACGATCTTGACCTTGCCGTTGTCCTTGCGCTCGATGACGGCAGCGTCGTAGGCGTCGATGAGCCCCTCCCGGGTATGGAGGTCGTGGACCGCCTGGTAGTCGGCCTCCGCGTCGTCGACGCTCGAGTAGACGCCCACGTACACCATGAACGTGTCGATTGCCATTGCCAGCTCCTTCGTTCGTCGTCGTACTTGTCGACGCCAGCTTGCGCGCGGCGGCGGACAGGGGCGTCACGCAGAGTGCATGATCCGAGCGGTCGGGCGACTACGAGACGGTGCGGTCGTGCGCTCGGTCGAGGACGCTGGGAGCGAGGAGCCCCAACTCGCGCGCTCGATCGACGGCCTCGCTGCGCCCCGACACGGCAAGCTTGCGGTAGATCGCGTTGACCTGGGTGCTCACGGTGTTCCTCGACACGTAGAGCCGCTCGCCGATCTCCTTGAGCGACAGGTGGGTCTGCAGGTACGGCAGCAGTCGGAGTTCGGCTGTCGACAACGTGGTTCCGTGTCGGTCCGTCGGCCAGTTGGTCAGCGTCTCGCGCAGCTTGTCGGCACGAGCACCGAGGCGACCGAGCTTCGGTCGGCGGTACAGGATGTCGTCGATCTCGTGCAGCAGCACCCGCGCTCCTTCGGGATCGGCCAACGTGAGGTGCGCATCGGCCATCTCGGCCCGTACCCAGACCGCGGCCCAGGGATTCACCCACGTGATCGATGTCCGCAACCGCATCGCCTCGAGCAACACGGAGCGGCCCTGTTCGGTCACGTTGTGGTGGAGCAGCCAGCGCGCCCTGGCCGCCTGGACGATCGCGTTGACGGCGTACTCCGACAGATGGGCGGCCGCGATCACCGAGCACGCGTGGTCGATGTCGCGCTCCGCGCCGGCCCAGTCGTCACGATCCATCGAGAGCAGGGCGCGGTAGGCCAGGTTGCGGGCCTGTGGGTCGTCGAATCCGAGCGCGGTCGCAGTCTCGATGCCCTCCGAGAGCAGCGCCGACGCTGCGGTGTCGTCGCCACGCAGCCAACGAGCCACGGCGAGGAAGCCGAGCGAAGCCGGGCGCCAGCGGCCCCAGAGTGGCTCCGCGGCGACCACCGATGCCGCATCGGCTTCCATCTGCTCGATGCCGTGCGCACACAGAAAGGCGCGAAGTGCGGCTCGACCGGATACGAACGACGCATCGTCCGGGGTCACGGGCGGTGTCAGGCGTTCGATGTGATCGGCCCACCGCAGCGCCACGACGCCGTTCCCGGCCAGCGCCGCGAGCCAGCCCGCCAGCCCGGCGAGCACCGGGTCGGTTTCGATCGTCGCGTCCCCGAGTTCGCTCAGCCACTTCTGGGCGGCGTGGAGCCGTCCCTTGTTGTAGGCCTGCGGGAGTTCCCTGACGAGCAACTCGACAGCGACGGTGAGATCGCCCCCGGCACGCGAGTGCACGATCGTCTGCTCGACCGCTCGGGCATCCGCCCACCAGCGCGCCGCTCGGAGATGCAGCCCGGCGACGGTGTCGGCGGCTGCTCGAGCGAACGATCTCGTCGAGCAGGACCGCCCGGAACAACGGGTGGTAGCGGAACCACTCGCCTTCGGCGTCGAGTGGCGTGATGAACAGATTCGCGGCGACCAACGAATCCAGGATCGCTGCAGAGTCCGTCGAGTCGAGGACCGCGTCGCACAGCGAGGGACACAGCACATCGAGGATCGCCGTCCGGTGCAGGAAGTTCGACATCTCGGCGGAGAGGTCCGACGAGCACTTCGGACCGGACGAAGTCGGCGACGGCACGATCGGGCGCTGCGAGCCCGGCCATCGAGCCGTTCCATCCGGCGTCGTCGTGTGGGGCGAGCGCGAACAGCACCAGGCCCGCGGGCCACCCCTCCGTCCGCTGGAGCAGTTGTCGGATCCGCTCGGGCGTGTACCGAATGCCCGCCGCGGCGAGGAAGGCCTCGGTCTCGGACTCGTCGAAGGCCAGGTCGGCTGCTCCGATTTCGAGGACCTCCCCCCGCATGCGCCGTCGGCCGCCGGCCAGCCAGACCTCCCGACGACTCGAGACGGCCACCTGGACCCCGCGGGGCAGAAGATCGACGAAGCAGGTTGATGACGTCACGGCACTCGAGCGAGTCGACCTCGTGCACGTTGTTCAACACCACCACGAGTGGGTCGTCGACGGCATCGATCGACGCCACGAGGCGCGGCACGATCTGGCCGAGGATCGAGGTTCCAGGAGCAGCGATGTCATTCAACAGTGCCGGATCGATGGGCCTGACCCTGTCGACCGCGCAGCAGATCGACCTCATCGAGCGAGACGCTGTCGTTGTCGTTCCGATCGAGCGACACCCAGGCGAACGTGCGACCGTCGCGTCGCGCCCATTCGGTGAGCAGCGTCGTCTTGCCGAATCCGACGGGCGCGGACACGACGACCAGTGGGAGATCTGCTCCCGCGGCGAGCCGGGTCGTCAGACGCGGGCGGCCGACGATCGCCGAGCGCGTATGCGGTACACGTGTCTTCGAATCGACGAGGACGCGATGGACGTTGCTGGCGTCGAGACGAACGCTCATGGTCACCCCGCAGGCTACTGGCGGGCGCTCGGAGCACCCCGTGACCGTTCATGCGAACTGGGTGAGGAACTCGCGTCGAGCGCACCGGAGACTGCGACCAGCCCTCTGCGTCGTACATCCGTCGGCTGACGACGTGGAAGGATTCGCCCGAGAGACGTGTCGGCCGGTGGACACGGCACTCAGCTACCGAGAAGGAGCGCTGACGATGGGGAACAAGAGCCGATCGAAGAAGAGCAAGAAGCATCAGTCGGCCGAGGCCGGTGACGCCCGCCCCGCAACCGCGGCCCCTGAACCGGGCGCCAAGATGAAGCGCAGGGACTACGAGGCCGAACTCGAGGTGCTCCAGGGCGAACTCGTCGCCATGCAGGAGTGGGTCAGAGCGACCGGAGCGAAGATCCTGATCGTGTTCGAGGGCCGCGACACCGCCGGCAAGGGCGGCACCATCAAGCGGATCACCGAGCGTGTGAGTCCTCGAACGTTCCGAGTGGTCGCCCTTCCGGCACCGACCGAGCGCGAGAAGTCGCAGATGTACATCCAGCGCTACATCAAGCACTTCCCCGCTGCCGGCGAGGTCGTCATCTTCGACCGCAGCTGGTACAACCGCGCCGGTGTCGAGCCCGTGATGGGGTTCTGCACGCCGGAGCAGACCGAACGATTCCTCGACCAGGTACCCGGCGTCGAGAAGGCCATGGTCGAATCGGGCATCCAGGTCATCAAGTACTGGCTCGAGGTCAGCGCCGACGAGCAGACACGTCGGTTGACGAGCCGCATCGACGACCCACGCAAGATCTGGAAGCTGTCCGACATGGACCTCAAGTCCTACAGCCGCTGGTACGACTACTCCCGGGCTCGCGACGCGATGCTCGCGGCGACCGACACGTCCTGGGCCCCGTGGTTCATCGCCCACACCGACGACAAGAAGCGCGGCCGACTCAACATCATCTCGCACCTGCTCTCGCAGGTTCCGTACGAGAAGATCGAGCGCCCCACGGTCAAGCTGCCGAAGCGTCAGCCCGCCCGCGGCTACGTGGAGCCGGATCTGCCCCTGCGGCACATCCCCGAGCCCTACTGACGACCACTGAGAGGCCCAGCACGATGAGGACGGCACGATGAGGACAGCACGATGACGACGACCGAGCAACCGGCGGCCCCGCCCGCACCCGAGACGCGGTGGTACTCGTTGTCCGTCGACGACACCGTTTCGCGCCTCGCCGTCGACCCGGCATCGGGCCTCGCGGCCGACGAGGTCACAGGTCGACTGGCGACCTATGGGCGCAACGAGGTCGCCACGGAGCCGCCGCCCACGACATGGCAGATGGCCAAGGCACAGATCGCCAACCCGATGAACATCATGCTGCTCATCGTCGCCATCGCCAGCTTCGCGATCGGCCAGATCGCGACGGGCATCGTCGTCGCATCACTCGTCACGTTCAACGTGGTCATGGGGACCAACCAGGAGCGCAAGGCGATGGCGAGCGTCGACGCGCTCGCCCAGCTGCAGGTTCCGATGGCCAGGGTCCGGCGCGACGGCGCGGTCGAACAGGTCGACTCCGTGGGGCTCGTGCCGGGTGACATCGTGCTGGTCGAGGCCGGCGACCTCGTTCCCGCCGACGCCCGCATCATCTCCTCCGCATCGCTCGAGGTCCAAGAAGCAGCCCTCACCGGTGAATCGGCGCCGATCGCGAAGGACAGCACCACGCTCGGCGACGAGGAGCAACCCCTCGGCGACCGCACCAACCTGGTCTTCCAGAACACCCAGGTCACCCGCGGCTCAGCGGAGCTGGTCGTCGTCGCGACCGGCCAGTCGACCCAGATGGGCCAGATCGCGAACATGGTCACGGCGACCAAGCGAACGAAGTCACCGCTCCAGGTCGAACTCGACGGTCTCACGAAGATCTTCGGTTTCCTCGCCTGGGGCGCCGTCGCGGTCATCGCGATCGTCGGCATCGCACGCGACCAGGACACCGAGACGCTGATCCTGCTCTGCGTGTCGACGGCGATCTCGGCCATCCCGACGGGGCTGCCCACGTTCGTCCAGCTGATGCTCTCCTCGGGTGCGCAACGGCTGGCCGAGTCGAAGGCCGTGGTCAAGTCGCTGAACGACGTCGAGACACTCGGCGGCACCACGGTGATCAACAGCGACAAGACCGGCACGCTCACGATGAACGCGATGACGTCGGTCACGATGATCACCGGTGGTTCGTGGTACCGGATCGAGGGCAGCGGCTACGCCAAGTCCGGTGCGATCCTCGGCCCGGCCGGTGAGCCCACGCCCGACTTCAGCGGCCTCGCACTCGGCCTCGCGATGTGCAGCGACGCCACCGTCGCCGACGACGAGTCGATCATCGGTGACCCCACCGAGGCGGCCCTCGTCGTGCTCGCCGCCAAGATCGGTGTCGACGCCGAGGAGACGCGACGCGCCCTGCCACGCGTCGCGCTCGTGCCGTTCGACTCCGAGTACAAGTTCATGGCCACGTTCCACGACCGGCCGGCCCACATGGAGCGACCACTCCTGAACGAACCTCACTTCATGACCGTGAAGGGTGCGCCGGACGTGGTCATCGACCGGTGCTCGTTCGCGCTGTGGCACGGCGAAGCCGTTCCGATGGACCAGGTCCGCCAGGACCTGCTCGACGCCAACCAGGAGATGTCCGAGAAGGGCCTGCGCGTCCTCGCGTTCGCCGCACGTGCACTGTCGGACGACACGATGCGTGCCGCCACCGACGACCCGATGGGAGAAGTGCACGACCTGACGCTCGTCTCGCTCGTCGGCATCATCGACCCGCTCCGTCCGTCGGCCGTCGAGGCGGTGCGCTTGGCGCACGGCGCCGGCATCGACGTGCGCATGATCACCGGCGACCACACGGTCACGGCGCGGGCGATCGCCGACCAGCTCGGCCTCGGCCCGGGCGTCATCACCGGAGCCGACCTCCAGAAGCTCAGCGACGACGAGGTGAAGGCGAAACTGCCCGAACTGCACGTCTTCGGCCGGGTCGCGCCCGAGGACAAGGTGCGTCTCGCCCGCCTCATGCAGGAGACCGGCCAGGTCGTCGCCATGACCGGCGACGCCGTGAACGACGCAGCCGCCCTCAAGCAGGCCGACGTCGGCGTCGCCATGGGCAGCGGTTCCGAGGTGACCAAGCAGGCCGGCAAGCTGATCCTCACCGACGACAACTTCGGCACGCTCGTGCACGCCGTCGACCTCGGACGTGACATCTACCGGCGGATCTCGTCGTACGTGAAGCTGCAGTTGACGATCCTGTCGTCGGTGCTGCAACTCATGGTCATCGCCACGATCCTGAACATCAACGAAGGCGTCGCGCTCTTCCCGATGCAGTTGCTGTTCGCGAAGTTCTTCGTCGTCGCCACCGTCGTCATCGGCTTCATCGTCGACGTTCCCGATCCAGGCGTCATGGACCGGCCGCCCCGTACTCCCGGTTCGAGGATCGCCACCGGCGCCCAGACCGTCCGCTGGGTGATCAGCGGGTTCATCATCGCCGGTTCGGCACTGGCGCTGCTCGCGTGGGGGCCAGGTGAGCCGAGCACCACCGACCCGTCGACCTCGATGACCATGGCGTTCACCGTCGTCGCATTGAGTGCGGTCAACATGGGCTTCGTGATGCGCCGCGAACGCCAGGTGCCCTGGTCGGCACCGCTGTTCCCCTACATGGGCTGGATCATGCTCGGATGGGCATTGACCATCGCCGCCGTCGAGACCCGCGTGCTCCAGCGCATCCTCGACACCGTGTCGCTGACCGGTGCACAATGGGCCCTCGTGATCGGTCTGTCGCTCATCTCCCCGCTGTTCGTCGCGATCGACAAGATCATCCAGGTTCGGCGGCTCGACCGCGAGCAGCGAGAGCATCCCTTCGCCGGCATCGCCACCAACGCAGGTGCTTGACCAGCAAGCGGCTCCGGCCGGGTGGCGGGGACTCGTCCCGGGCATCACGGCGATCCGCACCTACGAACGCTCGTGGCTGCGGTTCGACCTGATCGCCGGCGTCGTGCTCGCCGCCATCCTCGTCCCGCAGGGGATGGCGTACGCCGAACTCGCCGGTCTCCCACCCGTCACCGGCCTCTACACCACCATCGCCTGCCTGGTGGGCTACGCGCTCATGGGACCCTCACGCGTGCTGGTCCTCGGACCCGACTCGTCGGTGTCGCCGCTGATCTTCGCCGCCATCGTGCCCCTCGTCGTCGTCGCCGACGACCCGGAGACGGCGATCGCGCTCGCCGGGATGATGGCCGTGATGGTCGGCCTGATCCTGATCGGTCTCGGTGCGGGCAAGCTCGGCTTCGTCGCCGACCTGCTGTCGAAGGAGGTCCAGGTCGGCTACATGAACGGCCTCGCCATCACGATCTTCGTCGGCCAGCTCCCCAAGCTCGCGGGGTTCTCGACCGACGCCGACGGGTTCGTCGACGAGTTGCAGGCCTTCGTCGACGGCTTCCCCGACCGGAACCCGACCGCGCTGTGGTTGGGTCTCACGACGCTCGCCGTCCTCCTGCTGCTTCCTCGCTTCACCAGGACGATCCCTGCGGTGCTCGTGGCCGTCATCGGCGCGACGGTGGTCACCGGTCTGTTCGATCTCGACATCTCCACGGTCGGCACCCTCCCCGAGGGGCTCCCGACTCCGTCACTGCCGTGGACGAGCGTGAGCGACGTCGCACCGATGATGGTCGCCGCCGTCGGCATCACCCTCGTCTCGCTCACCGACACCATCGCGACGTCGACGGCGTTCGCGGCACGACGCGGCGAGGAGGTGAAGCCCGACCAGGAGATGATCGGGATCGGTTCGGCCAACATCGCGGCCGGCTTCTTCCAGGGTTTCGCCGTGTCGACGAGCAGCTCACGCACCGCCGTGGCCGATCAGACCGGCGCCAAGAGCCAGCTCACCGGTCTGGTGGGTGCCGGCATGGTCGCGCTGCTCCTGCTGTTCTTCAACGGGCTCCTCAAGAGTCTCCCGCAGACCGCGCTCGCCGCCGTCGTGATCGCAGCGGCATTCTCACTCGTCGACCTTCCGACACTGCGCCGTTACCTGAAGGTCCGCCGGAGTTCGTTCATGCTCTCGCTCGTCGCCACGGGCGGTGTGGTCTTCTTCGGAGTGCTGCAGGGCATCCTCATCGCCGTGGTGCTGTCGATCCTGCTGTTCTTCAGGCGCAGCTGGTGGCCCCACGGTGAGGTGCTCGGCCAGATCGAGGGCCAAGCGGGGTGGCACAGCAACCACAACGGTGCCGTTGCCGAGGAGACCCCCGGCATCGTCGTGTTCCGGTGGGAAGCGCCACTGTTCTTCGCCAATGCCGGCATGTTCCGTCAGCAGGTGCGCCATCTCGCACGCGAACGCAAACCACGGTGGGTCATCCTGCAGTGCGAGGCGATCACCGACATCGACGTCACCGCGGCCGACGTGCTGGAACAACTCGACATCGAGCTGAACGAGCAGGGCATCAACCTCGCATTCGTCGAGCTGCGCAGCCGGCTCGAGGACCTCGTCTACGACTACGGGCTGTTCGCAACGCTCGACCGCGACCACTTCTACGATTCGATCGAGGCCGCCCTCGCCGAGATCGGAACGGTCGCGACGGTCGCGAAACCGAGGCCATGGGGCCTCGGGACGACGAGAATGGGAGGATGTGACCATGACCTCACGCCGAACCGCTGCCATCGCCGCGCTCGTCCTCGTCGCGGCCGGTCTGCTCGTGATGGTGTACACCTCACTCAGGTCCTTCCCACGAGGCCTCGTCTCGGCCGGGTTCCTGCTCCTTGCCCTGGTCGCGGCCTGGGAGGCGCTCCGTCGACGCGGTCCCGCACGGACCGCCCTCCTGGTCGTCAGCATCCTGCTCCTGGTCGGATTCGTCGGCGTGCTCGTTGCCGGCAGGATCCTCGCCGAAGCCATCGTGGCCGCTGCGCTCCTCATGCTCGGTACCGCCTCCGCCCGAACGGCCTTTCGCATCCACGTCCCGCTCCCGACCGCCGAGGCGCCGAAGCGTGCGGTGGTGATCTGGAACCCGAAGTCCGGGGGCGGCAAGGCCCTGGCCGCCAACCTCGACGCCGAGGCACGTGCCCGCGGGATCGAGCCCATCGAGTTGCGCCCCGGCGACGACCTCATCCAACTCGTCCGCGACGCCGTCGCGAACGGCGCCGATGCGCTCGCCGCTGCGGGAGGTGACGGGACACAGGCCCTCGTCGCCACCATCGCCGCCGAACTCGACCTCCCGTTCGCCTGCATCCCGGCCGGCACACGGAACCACTTCGCGCTCGATCTCGGCGTCGATCGCGACGACGTCGTGGGTGCGCTCGACGCCTTCGTCAACGGAGGCGAACGACGAGTCGACCTGGCCGAGGTCAACGGCCGGGTGTTCGTCAACAACGTCTCGCTCGGTCTGTACGCCGAGGCCGTGCAGCGGTCCGGGTACCGCGACGCCAAGATCCGCACCGTGCTCGACACGATCCCGGACTTCAGCGCTGCCGACACGGGCGATCACGTCCTGGAGTACACGGGACCCGACGGCATCCACGGCCGTCGGGCCACGGTGATCATGGTCTCGAACAACTCGTACCGGCTCGGCACACTGGTCGGATCGGGCACACGACCGAGCATCGACGACGGTGAACTGGGCGTGGCCGTCGCCGAGGTGACCTCGAAGGAGACCCGCGGGCGATCACGATTCCGACAGTGGACGGCGACGGCGTTCGAAGTCGGTTCGGACGCCCCTGTGCCCGCCGGTGTCGACGGCGAAGCCCTCGTGCTCGAGCCACCCCTGCGGTTCACGATCCGGCCCGGAGCGCTCCGCGTCAGGATCGCCCCGCAGCATCCGGGTGCGTCGCCGTCCGCGGCCGCGCCCGACAGCATGCTCGACGGCGCCCGCAAGCTGTTCCACATCGCCCGGCACGGCTGACCCTCGCCAACGCCTGAAACCCCGGGGAGAATCAGGCGGGGAAGAGGACGGGGGTGAGCCAGTCGTCGAGGCGCTCCGTGATGGCGACGTCGCTCCTGGCCGAGCAGATGGCCGTCACCGGGCAGCATCACGACCTCGCCGTGGCCGGCGATCGCCGCGACGACATGGCTCGCCTCGGCCGGCAACAACTCGTCGCGGTCGCCGTGGAACAACAGCAACGCACGGCCGTCGAGTGCGCCGGCCACCTCGCAACCGGCCGACTGCGTGGCGAAGGTGACCACGCCGACGACCGACACCGGCATCACCACCGCGCACCGCACGGCCACCGCGCCACCGAAGCTGTGCCCCATCACGACGACGCGCTCGGCTCCGGCATCGCGAGCCACCTCCACCCCGCAGGCCAGATCGTGGGCGCACAGGTCGAGATTGTTCGGCTCCCGATACCCGACCCGCACGAAGCGGACACCCCGGGCGGCCCATCGCTCTCCGAGAGCGTGGTACAGCGCATGACCAGGGCCGAGCACGCCGCCCAGCGCACCTCCACACGCGACGATGGCAGCGCCGCGCGCCGTGCCGGAGGCGGGCTCGTGGGTGAGCATCGTGAGCAGGCCGCGTCGGGTGTAGATCTCCCGGTGCCGGAACGTCGGCGTCACCTCCACCTCGGTCGAGGCCAGCGGATGGAGCGCTTCGAGCGCCGTCGGATCCCTCGGATCCACGGGCTGCTCCGCTGCGTCGACGTCGTGCATGGCTCACTACCGTACAAACGCACATGCCGAGGCCAGCCAGCGGAACCAGTGCGGTCGACTTCCGGAACCGGACCGACCGCGAACATGCCCGCCGGATAGGTCGCGCCTGGATCGAGATGCGTCGAGGTGCCGGTGCATCAGCGCTGCGCGCGTACCTGTTCGGGCGCGAGAAGCCACTCGAGCAAGGTCAGATGGACGCCCTCGATCTGCTGTCACGTCGCGACAACCGTCCCATGAAGGAACTCGCCGCGCGGCTCCGTGTCGATCCGTCCACGGCGACGCGTGCAGTCCAGCGTCTCGAGTCCGACGGCCTCGTCGAGCGGTACCCCTCCCCCGAGGACGGCCGGGTCGTACTCGTGCGGATCACCGACGAGGGCGCCCGCCGACACGATGCCGTCGCTGCTCGACGGTCGACGGCGATGATGCACATCCTCAGCGAGTTCGAGCCCGCCGAGCGTGCCCAGCTCGCGGACCTCCTCGACCGGTTCGTCGAGTCGGTCGACACCGTCATGACGCGGATGGCCGATGCGAACAATCACCAGGCCCCCTGACCCCGAGCGGTCGGCCCGGTACAGTGCCGCCCATGGCCGACCAGGCAACGTTCGCCGCCGAGGCGATGCAGTACGCACCCCAGCTCTACTCCGGTGCGCTGCGCATGACCCGCAACCGCTCCGACGCCGAGGACCTCGTCCAGGAGACGTACCTCAAGGCATACCGCAGCTATCACTCGTTCACCGAGGGCACGAATCTTCGCGCCTGGCTGTTCCGCATCATGACGAACACGTTCATCAACTCGTACCGGACGAAGCAGCGACGGCCGGACGAGACCGAACTGGGTGACTTCGAAGACCTGTACCTCTACAAGAACCTGGGAACCCTCCAGAACGCAGCGGTCGGTCGATCGGCCGAGGAATCGCTGATGGAGCTCCTCCCCGACGACGAGGTGAAGCAGGCACTCGAAGACCTGCCCGACAACTTCCGGCTCCCGGTCATCCTCGCCGACGTGGAGGGCTTCTCCTACAAGGAGATCGCCGAGATGCTCGACATACCGATCGGCACCGTCATGTCACGGCTCCACCGGGGAAGAAAAGCGATGCAGAAGGCGTTGCACGACTTCGCCCTCGCTCGGGGGCTCGTCACGGCAGAGGAGAACGGATGATGGACGAGGAGACCACCGAGGTGATCGCTCCGCGCGACTGCAACCAGACGTTGCGCGAACTCGACGTCTTCCTCGACGGTGAGCTGTCCGACGAGCAGCAGGCCGCCATCACGCATCATCTGAACGGCTGCATGGACTGCCTGGGCGCGTTCGACTTCCACGCCGAACTCAAGAGCGTGGTCGCCCAGAAGTGCCAGAACGACGAGATGCCGCCCGACCTGCTCGCCAAGATCGAACTCTGTTTCGGCACCGACCTCGACGGCGACGGCGAGATCGGCTGACCCGTCGTCGGCGACGGCACATCGAGAACTGTGTGCGGATCGGGCCCGGGGGTTAGCCTCTCCGATCATGCTCGTCGCAAACGTGTGGCACTGGTGGATCGGCATTGCGCTCTTTCTCGTCTCGGTGATCTTCCTGATCGCTCTCGTGGTCGGCTACATGAAGTTCGTCTCGGCGCAGAAGTACCCGTCGGCCAAGCAGCAGCGCGCCCGTCACACCGACCTGTAGGACCTCGGACATGCTGAGACCCGGCATGCCCGATCCGACGGCCCTCCTGTCCCGCTGCACCTTTGCGCCCGCCGGCACTGCGGTCGTGTGCGGGCTCTCCGGCGGAGCCGACTCCACGGCGCTCGTCGCCCTCGCGGTCGAGTCGGGGTGCGTGGTCACCGCCGTGCACGTCCACCATGGGCTGCGGCCCGGCGCCGACCACGATGCCGAGGTGGCCGCGGCAACCGCCGCCCGCCTCGGTGCGGAGTTCCGCATCGAGCGCGTCGAGGTGCACGACGGGCCCAACCTCGAGGCGCGCGCCCGCGCCGCGCGCCGCGCCGTCCTCGGCCCCGGTGCGCTCACCGGGCACACGGCCGACGACCAGGCCGAGACGGTCCTGCTCGCACTGCTGAGGGGCTCGGGCGCCTCGGGACTCGGCGCGATCGAACCAGGCCCGCAGCATCCCATTCTCGACCTGCGCCGTTGGGAGACCGAAGCGCTGTGTCGTCTCCTCGATCTCGACGTCGCCGACGACCCGACGAACTCCGACCCGCGATTCCGACGCAACCGCATCCGCCACGAAGTCCTCCCCCTGCTCGACGACGTCGCCGAGCGTGACGTGACGGTACTCCTGAACCGAACCGCGGCCCTGTTCCGCGACGACGATCGGCTGCTCGACGATCTCGCGGCGGGCCTCGACCCCACCGACATCGACGCCCTGCTCGCTGCTCCCACGCCCTTGGCGGTTCGAGCCGTGCGTCGATGGCTCGAACGCGACGGGTATCCGCCCGACGCTGCCGGGGTGGCGCGTGTCCTGGCCGTGGCGCACGGCGATTCGGCCGCGTGCGAGCTCGCAGGGGGTCTGCGGATCGAACGGCGTCAGAACCGACTGGTTCTTCTCCCGACAGGGTCCGCCACCCGGTAGCCTGGTCACCCGATATGACGTCGCGCACCTCCCCGGAACCCGCCCGCTGATGCCCCCTCGGCTTCGTGGAAAGTGGGCGCTCGGGATCACCCCGCGCAACTTCACCTGGATCCTCAAGGACAAGCTCGCGATCTGCGAACGGCCCGGCGGAGTCGGTGACAGCCATCGTCGGGTGCGCCGTCAGGAAGAGATCATCTGGCTGCGCGAGAACGGCTTCGGTTGCGTGCTGTCGATCATCGCCGCGCCGCACAACCTGCACAACTACGACGAACTGCAGTTGCCGTACCGGCACCGTCCGTTCAACAGCGAGCACACCGATCAGTACCTCAAGGCGCTGTACACCGAGATCCGCGACCTGCTCCGCCATGGCACGAAGGTGCTGGTGCACGGCGACGAGGTCGGCGACCGCATCCTCGGCATCATGGGCGGCTACATCCGGTGGGCCGGCCTCATCGAGGAACCGACGAAGGCCATCCAGGTGACCGAGCGACTCGCCGGACGACCGCTGGACCCGTTCGCCCGCGAGATCATCCTGCGCGCGCACGAACTGCGCTGAACCTGACCGTCGTCAACGGATCGGCGGCGACACGCGGCACACCTTGGTGTCGATGAACAGCAGGGGCAGCGGATCGACTGCGACGTTGCCCGGCCTGACCTCGAAGTGCAGGTGGAAGTTGGCTTCACCCGACGTGCCGCTGCTGCCGACGTAACCGATGACGTCGCCGGCCTTCACGGTGGCACCCTGGACGAGCCCATGGGCATCCTCGGCGAGGTGGTAGTACTTGAACGTCGTCTTCGTCCCGGCGTCGTAGAGGGTCCAGCCCCATCCCGCGGTCCCGGTGTTCGTGTAGCGCTTGGTCAGGGTGCCGTCAGCCACGGCGTACACCTCGCGTCCGGCGCTCCCGAGGATGTCGATCCCTTCGTGGAGTCGGGTCTCCGCGTCGCGTCCATCGCCGAAGTTGTCGAGGACGTAGCAGTCCGTGCCCGCGTCGACGGGGAACATCAACTTGCCCTCCGGTACGGGTGGCGGGCGCAGGATCAGGCGTTCCGCCGGCACCAGGGCGGCTCCGGGTCCGTTCAGGGCGGCCGGGGCGCCGACTTCCTGCGCCTGGGTGAACGACCCCACACCGACGACGGCGAGACTCACGATCGTCGCAACGAGCAACGAACGCCTCCGGGTTCGCGTCGACAGGACCATGCCATGGGTATCGGCACCCTCCGGAGCGGACTTGACACTGGGGGACGAGTATCCTTGGGGACATGTCCGGGCGTCGGGTGTTCGTCAGCGGCGTCGGGAGCGAACTCGGCACCCTGGTGGCCAGTCTCCTCGAAGCCGAGGACTGGGTCGGCGCCCTGTCGGGCATCGACAACGATCCGCCCCGACGTCGCCTCGACCGCACCGTGTTCCACCGTCTGCACCCCGACGAGCACGATCGGATCGTCGAGACCGTCGTCGACTTCAATCCTCACGTTCTCGTCCACATCGGTGTCTGGGAGCCCGACGCCCGTGCCGCACCACGCGAAGCAGCGACGCTCACCGACCAGGCAGCGACGTCGATCATCGGTGCGGCCGCGGAATGTCCGGCGCTCGAGCACGTCGTGGTACGCAGCGGCATCGAGATCTACGGTCGGGCACGAGGTTCGCTCACCCGGCCCTCCGAGTGCGCCGCGATCCAACCGACGAGCGACTGGGGCCGGACGGTGGCGGCCATCGAGCGCACCGCCGCCCAGGTCGGCCAACGTGTCGGGGTCACCATCGGCGCACTCCGGCTGGCGCCCGTTCTCGGGCCCCACGTGCCGTCACCGCTCGGGCGTCTCCTGCGGATGCCCGCCGTTCCGTTCAGCGCCCTTGCCGACCCACCGTTCGCCGTCATCGAGGACCGCGACGCCGCGCGGGCATTCGTCGTGGCAGCACGGATCGGACTCGCCGAGCCGGTGAACGTGGTCGCTCCCGGTGCGATCACCGCGCTGCAGGCTGCGCGTCGTGGGGGGAGGCTCCCGTTGCCGCTGGTCGGGCCCGATTGGCGCATCGCACGCATGTTGAGCCACCTGGCCGGCGCACCGATCCCCGACCACGTCGCCGAAACGCTGCATCGCGGGCGCCTCGCCGACAACACACGCATGCGAACGCTCCTCGGTTTCGAGGCCGAGACCTCCACGACCGAGGTCATCGATCGGCTGTACCACTGGCCGAACATCATCCGTCAACCCGCACGACTCCAGGTGGCCTGATGGTGCAAGCACCCGTGATCAACCTTCGAGCCGGCGCCGGCGCTGCCGGCGGCGGCGCCGACATGGTCGACGACTGGGGTCGTGACCGCTGCCTCGTGGCCACCGTCACGCGTCTGGCGCGCGTGCGATGGGACGTGTCGGTCGGCGGCAGCCAGTATCTCCCCCGCCGCAAGGGTGCACTCATCGTGGTGAACGCGCGTCGGTTCGCTCTGGCCCCGATCTACGCCGCGCTGGCCCTCGGTGAGACACTCAACCGACCCGTGCGATTCGTCGGACGTCCCGACACGGCGCCGGTCGGCGCGTTCAGCCGACGTATCGGTGGCCTGCTCGACCATCCCGACGAAGTGGAAGGTGCCCTCGCGGGTGGCCAGCTCGTCGTCATGGGCGCCGAACACGGCGCGATCGGTCGCGTCGATCACACCATGGTCGGTGCCGCGCTGTCGGCCGGCGTCTCGGTGTACCCCGCCGCCACGTCGAGCAGCCCGTTCGGGCGTGCGGCCCGGCTCGAGATCGGGCCCGCCTCGAAGTCGACCCGTAAGCGGCGGGGGCCGTTGGCGGAACTCGAGCTCGCCGATCGGGTGCGTGTCGACATCGCCATGATCCTGGACGAACTGGGCGAGCTGAACACCGGCACACCCCTCGACTGGCTCCCGTTGTCAGGGCTCGGAGGTGCCTGATGTCGTACATCCGTAGCTCTGACGGCACCCGCATCCACTACCAGGTCACCGGCCGGCCGGGAGCGCCGCCCATCCTGTTCATCCAGGGGCTCGGCGCCGACAAGAACGGTTGGAATCTGCAACGCCTCGCCACGGCGACGCGGTACCGAGCCGTGGCGTTGGACAACAGGGGGGCCGGTCGCAGCGACAAGCCCCACGGCGCCTACTCGCTCGAACAGATGGCCGACGACGCCGTGGCCGTCCTCGACCACGCGGGCGTCGACACCGCCCATGTGGTCGGCGCATCGATGGGGGGCGCGATCAGCCAGATCGTCGCCGTGAAGTACCCGGAGCGGACCCGATCACTGACCTTGGCCTGCACGGCCGGCCGGAACCACCCGTGGCGCGAGGAGCTGCTGACGAGCTGGCGCGACTCGGCTCTGGAACGCGGGATCGGCTCGATGGGCCACGAGGCGGCCCGCTGGGTGATCGGCCCCCGTTCGTTCCGCCGGCTGCTGCCTGCCATCGGCTGGCTCGGGCCACTCGCCCCTGTACGCCCGGCCCATGCGTTCGCCGCTCAGTGCGACGCCATTCTCGCTGCCGGCGAACTGCACCAGGACCTGATCGACCGACTGCCCGACATCACCGTGCCGACGCTCGTGATGGTCGGCAACCAGGACATCCTCACACCGCGAGGCGACAGCGAGCACTTGGCCGAAACGATCCCGACCGCCGAACTGGTCGTGATCAGTGGCGCCGCGCACGGCTTCATGGTCGAACACGCCTCCACGTTCAACCGGGTGCTGCTCGAGTTCCTCGGGCGCGCCGAGCGGGCACATCAGGCCAACGTCGTCGAGCGGGCCCGGCTCGACGACGCGCTCGCCGCCGGCTGATGCGCGTCGTGATCGTCGGGGCCGGGATGAGCGGTCTCGTCGCGGCCACCGAGCTGCAGGCAGCCGGTGTCGACGTCGTCGTCGTCGACAAGGGCCGATCACCCGGTGGACGGCTCGCCACCCGGCGCATCGGTGCCGCGACGCTGGACCACGGAGCCCAGTTCTTCACGGTCCGGACGCCCGCCTTCCGACATCGCGTCGACGACTGGATCGAACGAGGCCTGGTCACGGTGTGGTCGAACGGCTTCGGCGCCGCCGACGGACACCACCGCTACGCCGCTCCGGCAGGGATGAACTCGCTCACGAAGGACCTCGCCGTCGGCCTGGACGTGTCGTGTTCGACGATGGCCTTCGCTGTCCGTCCGACGGGCTCCCGGTGGCAGGTGGTCATCGACGACGGATCCGTTCGTGTCGCCGACCGTGTCGTGGTGACCACACCGCTCCCGCAAGCGTTCTCCCTGCTCGTCGACGCAGCGATCGAACTCGACGAGCGTCTGATGCGCACCGACTACGACCGCACGATCTCCCTGCTGGCCACGCTCGACCGACCGCCGATGATCGATGCGCCCGGAGGTGTCCAGGAGCCGAACGACGACGTCGCCTTCGTCGCCGACAACGTCGCCAAGGGCGTCAGCGCCACCCCCGCCATCACGCTGCACGCTTCCGCGGCGTGGAGCGAGACGCACTGGGAGCGCGACGCGCACGACCTGTCGGGCCTGCTGGTCGACCTCGCGCGTCCATGGCTCGGTGACGCGTCCATCCTCGAGGCGCAGGTGAAGAAGTGGCGCTTCGCCACACCACGCACGACGTGGCCCGAACCGTGCTGGGTGTCGGCCGACGGCGGCATCGTGCTCGCCGGCGACGCCTTCGACGGCCCGCGCGTCGAGGCGGCGCACAATTCGGGGCTGGCCGCTGCACACGCGCTGCTGCGATAGGTCACTCGGACACCGGCTCGCCGCAGCGAACGGCGACGACCTGTCGGGTCTCGAGGTCGACGATCGTCACGCTGTCGGGTCCGAATCGCCGCAGGAAGTCGGAGAACGTGGGGATGTCCTCACCCTCGCAGTCGCGCTCGATCACGGGCGCGTACGGAACTCGCCAACCGTTCTCGAACACCGCCTCACCCTCGTCGAGATCGATGATGGGAGGCAGTTCGACGGTGGAGCGTGGCGCGGCCGGCAGAATCGAGAACCACACCACGGCGTCGCCGAGCGTGTCGGCCAGCAGCACGCACCCGTTGTCCTGGTCGAGTTCGTCACAGGCGATCTCACCGAGCGTGCCCGGGGCGATGCGCACGACACGGTCGCCGGCCAGCGAGAGGTCGATGTACCCGGTCGTGACGCCGGTCGGACCGATCAGGAACTCGGGCGACTGCTCGACCGACACGATCGGCTGGAACACGTCGATGCGCCGTTCGATCGGTTCGCCGCCGATCACCGCCTCGAGCCCGTCGTCGTCCACGAGCAACGAGCGGGTCAGCAGTGCCAACGCTCCCAGTGCCACGATCGCGGCGACGAAGCGCCAACTGAACAGCTGCCTCACGGCGTGGACGCCACCGTGCCCGGCTCCGGTGAAGCGGCCGCGGCCACCGATGCCGCACGGAACGCCGCATCGGCGATCGCCGAGAGCACCTCGTCGGAGTGCCCGAGTCCGACGAAGATCGCTTCGTACGCCCCGGGCGCCATGGCGACTCCTTCGGCGAGCATCGCCTGGAAGAAAGCCGCATAGGCGCGCTCGTCGGTCCGTTTCGCGTCGTCGAAGTCGTGCACCGTGCCGGCCGCGTCGCCGCACACGATCCCGACGAGCGTGCCGACCACCGGGAACGACGCCACGAACCCTGCGGCCGAACATGCATCGCGCAATGTCGCGGACAGGTGTCGAGCCCGTGCCATCAACTCGATGTACACGTCCGGTGTGAGCTGATCGAGCGCAGCCAGGCCGGCGGCCGTCGCGATCGGATTGCCCGCGAGCGTCCCCGCATGGAACACCGGCCCGAGTGGCGACAGCTGCTCCATGACGTCGCGGCGCCCACCGACGGCGCCGATGGGCAGTCCACCGCCGATCACCTTGCCGAAGCACGTGAGGTCGGGGCGGACGTCGTACTTGGCCTGCGCGCCCCCGGTACCGACACGGAACCCGGTGATCACCTCGTCGAAGATGAGCAACGCACCGACACGATCGCATTCGGCTCGCAGCCCGTCGAGGAACCCGGGAACCGGCGCGACGACACCCATGTTCGCCGCGATCGGCTCGACGATCACCGCCGCCACACGGTCGTCGAGTTCGGGGACGACGTTGTAGGGGGCGACGATCGTGGACGACACCGCACCGTCGGGGACCCCAGCGGTTCCCGGCAGACCGAGCGTGGCCACGCCACTGCCTCCGGTCACCAGGAGTGCGTCGGTGGCTCCGTGGAAGTTGCCGGCGAAGGTGACGATGCGATCGCGCCCGGTCACGCCGCGGGCCAGGCGGATCGCGGTGCTGGTGGCCTCGGTGCCCGAGTTCATCAACCGCACACGCTCGCAGCTCGGCACTCGCGCCCCGATCGCCTCGGCGAGCTTCATCTCGCGCGGTGTCGGCGCCCCGTACGACGTTCCGTCGCCCACCGCCGTGCGAACAGCCTGCGTGATCGCCGGGTGGGCGTGACCGAGAATGACCGCGCCGTAGCTCTGCACCAGATCGAAGTAGGTCGTGCCCTCGACGTCGGTGATCGTCGCACCCTGGGCACGAGCCACCACATACGGCTCTCCACCGACCGCCTTGAACGCGCGGATCGAGGAGTTCACCCCACCGGGGATCGCCTGCCGGGACCGTTCGAACAGCACGTGGTTCGACGGCACACCGGCGCCTGTGCACAGCGTAGGGGTGCAACCGGCAGCGACACAGGCGACGGGGTCGCAGTAGGTGATCGTGGCGTCGGTCACGGAACGAGTTCTCCCGATGCCACCGCGTCGGCGAACCAACGGGCGAAGTAGGTGAGCACGATGTCGGCCCCGGCGCGCTTGATGGCACTGAGATGCTCCAGCGCGACGGCATCACGATCGATCCAACCGCGATCGGCGGCGGCGTGGATCATCGCGTACTCGCCGCTCACGTGGTACGCCGCGATCGGAACATCGACGCGGCTCGCGGCCTGCGCGATCACGTCGAGGTACGCCAGCGCCGGCTTCACCATCACGATGTCGGCCCCCTCGGCGAGATCGAGGTCGATCTCGCGTTGCGCCTCTCGGGCGTTGCGCCAGTCCTGCTGGTAGCCCTTGCGATCGCCGCCACCGACGATCGACACGTCGACGGCCTCGCGGAACGGGCCGTAGAGGGCGCTCGCGTACTTCGCGGAGTAGGCCATGATCGCCACATCGACGAAACCTGCGCCGTCGAGCGCCGTACGGATCGCCGCGACCTGGCCGTCCATCATCCCGCTCGGCGCAACGACGTGTGCGCCGGCGCTCGCCTGTGCCACGGCGGCGCGTGCATAGATCTCGAGTGTTGCGTCGTTGTCCACGGCACCTCGCTCGTCGAGCACCCCGCAATGCCCGTGGTCGGTGTATTCGTCGACACACAGGTCGGCCATCACGACGATGTCGTCACCCAGGTCGCCGCGAAGATCACCCAGCGCGAGCTGCACGATGCCCTGCGGGTCGAATGCCCCGCTGCCGACGGCGTCCTTGTGCGCCGGCACGCCGAAGAGGATGACGCTGCGTACCCCGAGCCCGGCCAGCGTGGCGACCTCCCGACGCAGCGAGTCGCGCGTGTGCTGCACGACTCCCGGCAGCGACTCGATCGGCCGCGGTTCGTCGATGCTCTCACGGACGAACAAGGGGGCAACGAGGTCGTCGACGCGGAGATGGTGCTGAGCCACCAGATCCCGCATTGCCGGTGATCGCCGCAGACGACGCGGTCGGGACGACGGAGTCGGCAGCAGCTCGGACGGCACGACACGAGCCTAACGGTGGGGTCGGACCCCACCATGGCGGGGATCGGTGGCCCGATCGATCGTCGGTCAACCGGTAGCGTGCTCCGCGTGTCCGTACAGGCCTGGTTCTCCCACGACGACATCTCCGCGGTGCCGGGATCCACGCTGACCCTGCCGCTCACGATCCACAACCTCGGCGAATCCACCGAGTCGTACACGATCGTTCCGGCCGGCCTCGCCGCCAGCTGGACCAGCGTGTCACCCGGCAACCTCACGCTGTTCGGCGGATCCCAGGAGGTCATCGACGTCGTGGTGAGCCCGCCCCAGCTCTCCACCACCACCGCGGGGCCCACGGCCATCGCCATCCGGATCATCCCGCTCGGCGACGCCGACGATGCCATGGTGGCCGAGACGAGCATCGTCGTCGAGCCGTTCGACGACTGCCGGATCGTCACACTCCAGCCGATCCAGCGGGCCCGTCACCGTGCCACGTACGAGTTCATGGTCGAGAACCACGGCAACACCGTGGCGAGCTGCCGCCTCCACCTGATCGACCCCACCGATCGGATCGACGGCGACTTCGATCCGCCCGCCGTCGGCGTCGCCCCGGGAGCAGCCAGCCTCGTGCGGCTCAAGACCCGCGCCCGACGCAGCGGCTTTCGGCACCACTCGCGAACGCTCGACTTCGACATCGAGGCCGGCCGCCAGGGATTGCCTCCGGTCACCTCGTCGGTCGCGCTCGTCCAGTCACCGACCATCCCCACCGAGGCGATCACCAAGGCCCTGGCGGTCCTCGCCCTGGTGGCCGGTCTGGCTCTGGCCTGGTTCGCCCTCGTGAAGCCGACCATCGAGGATGCCGTCGCGTCGGAGGTGGCGACGCAGACCGACGGTGACGCAGCCGCACCGACGCCCGACGGGTCGGTCGGCGCCACCACGACGCTCCCCGGCGAGTCCGCCGACGCCGGTGACAGCCCGGTCGAGGGCGAACCGAGCTTCTTCCGCCTGTCCGTGACCCCCGAACTCACCGCGGTCGCCGATTCGTCGCAGACGATCGCCGACGGTCAGACGTTCGACCTGACCGACGTTCGCATCGAGAACCCGTTCAACGACAAGGGCGTCGCCACCCTGCTCGTCAACGGCGAGCAGCTGTTCATCTGGTCGTTGGAGAACGTCCGCGGGTCGGTGTTCGAACCGAGGATCACACCGATCCGTCTCCAGCCCGGCGACATCGTGGCCTTCTCGGTGAAGTGCGACGAGATCGGTGATGCGACACGAGCGACGTGCACGAATGCCGTCAACGTCGGCGGCGAGGTCATCGCCCTCGACGGGAACTGACCGAACGTCCGCAGTCGACTCAGAAGCCCAGGCCGTAGCCCGGGAGACCCGGACTCGAATCCGGTTCCTCGATGACCTCGACGGTCGCCGTTGCGACCGAACCGTCGGCCGCCTGGGCCACCACGGTCCGACTGCCGCCCTGCTCGGCCGGATCGACCGGCAACCACAGCAGGAACGACCCGTCGGCGTTCGACGACGTGACCAGTGCGTTCGCCGAATCGTCACCGAACAGGATCGACACCGGCGTGTCGGGCGGGAATCCGCGACCGCCCACACCGAGATCGCTGCCGGCGACCACTTCACTCGCGGCGACCTCGAAGACCGGGGCGTAACGGCCGTCGCCGCCGGCGAGCATGCTCGTGTACTGCCCGAGCGGCGTGACGACCTTGACGAGCGCGGTGCGATGTCCCGCGCCCGTCGGGCGGAACGTGACGCCCACACTGCACGTGGCTCGCGGGTTGAGCACCTTGCCGTCGCAGCTGTTGGTGGTGACCACGAAGTCGCCGGGGTTCGCTCCGCTGACCTCGATCGACGACACCGACGTCGGCACCAGCGAGATGTTCTCGACGTCGAACACGATCTCCGGGCTCGACTCCCCGACGACGACGGTACCGAGGTCCTTGCCACCAGGATTGGCGCGCAGTGTGGGATCGCCGCCGGTGCCGCGAACCGTGGAACTGACGCTGACGGCGCCGAACCCGCTCTCCGCGACGGTGAGGGTGGCCGACACCGGCCCCGGCGCGTTGGGCGTGAAGGTCAGCAGCACCGTGCAGTCGGCGCCAGGAGGCACGGGGGCGCCGAGCACGCACGTGCCGGCGTTCTGGTTGATGGCGAAACGGCGGTCGGAGACCGTGACGGTCGACGGCGTGAAGGTCGTCGGTCCGTTGTTGATGACCGCGACGAAGTACTCGTCGCTGGTGAAACCGACCAACGTGGAGCCGACGTCCGCCTCGGCGATCGACAGCGTCGGTGGGCTCGAGATGGTCACCACCTGGCGTCCCGGCACGCCTCCGGCGACGAGTTGCGGACCGGCGAGCGTGTCGAAGGCAGCAGTACGACCCGTGTCGCTCAGTTGCGGACGCGAGTGGGCAGCGACTGCCGGGCGGACACCATCGGTGGTCATGGCGAGCCGGCGCAACGTCCCGCGTGCGGCATCGGCCACGAGCAGGTCACCATCCTCGGGTTCACCGCCACCCGAGGCCTTCACCAGCTGGAGGTTGCCCGCCTTGGTGATGAAGGCGACGAGCTGCCCCTCGGCACTCAGCGCGGGCTGTGACGACGATGCGATCCCCGCCTCGACCGGGTCCGAACCCTCGACGCTGCTCACCATCGTCATCGCGGTGCGGCTGACCTCGTCGTAGATGCCGTTCGCGTCGATGTCGCGGTCGAGACGGAACACCTGCGTGGGACATCCGCCCCCGCACGGCGGGTACACCGCTGGCACCAGGCCGACATCGGCACTCGTGAACGCCACGACTCGCCCATCACGTGACAGGACGGGATCGGAGGCTCCGACGGCGGTGGGTTCGCCGTCGACACGAACGGACACGAGCCGCACCGCGAGGAAGGGATCGATCTCGTTGCGGTCCCACACGTAGATCTGGCGCGTCGCAGGGCCACCCGGCGTCGCTCCGGTTCCCCAGCCGGGAACCGCATCGGCCGACGCCGCATCGGAACGGTAGGCAACGAATCGTCCGTCGCCGGAGATCGCGGGTTGGTCGAGCCCCGCGTGCACGAACTGGGTGTCGGGCGTGGAGATCGGCATGCCGGCGACAGGAGCCGAGCGGGCAGGATCGGTGACGGGCACCTCGAGATTCACCAGACTCACCGAGGTGACGTCGCCCGCCTCGATCAACTGGGTCGCAGGATGGGTGTAGGCGATCAAGGTTCCCGCCCGCGACACCGTCGGCGTGTCGATCGTGCTCACGTCGTCGCGCGCGAGGCCCGATCCGTCCGGCCGGGTCGACACGAGTTCCCACGCCCCCGACGTTCCGCCGCAGTGTGGGAGCTGGAGCCGGTACACGTCCCACCGATCACCGGTGTCGTCGTCTCGGAACACGTCGAGTGCGATCTCGGTCACGACGACGATGCTGCATCCGTCTCCCGCCAGCACCGGATGCACCGAGTTGCCCGGGCGTTGGCCCTCCGGCACCGTGGTGATCTCGGTGGTGACACCGGCATCACGATCGGTGAGGTAGATCGTGGTGGAGCGAGTCTCGGGAGTCGTCGCGCCCTCGTTGCCGATCGGGAGGGCCTGGTAGGCGACGAATCGACCATCGCCGGAGAGCGAGGCGTTCGAGCCGCTGCCGGAGCCGATCGAGGCGCCGACCGTCGGACCGGGGAGCGGTGTTGCCTGCTCGATGACCACACTCGCTCGTGCGGAGACACCGCCGATACTGGCACTCAGCACGAGACCGGCACACAACAGGCCCGACGCGCCAACGAGGCGACGCCGTCCGCTGCGTTCGACCACGTTGCTCCTCATTTCGCTGGATGGATCCGGCCTGATGATTGTGTCATGGCTGCGCCGCCGCCGGGCATCTCCCCGCCGACGACTCGTGCCAGCTCGGCCACGAGTCCGCCGAGAGAGTGATCGGCAGCAGTACTCGTCACCTTGAGCCCCAATCGCTCGGCGACCGCGGTCGTCGTCGGCCCGATGGAGACCACGATCGGTGGCGTGTGCCCACCGAACGCGTCGAACCACGACAGCGCAGCCGACCCGCTGGTGAACAACACGGCGTCAGCGCCCTCGACCGCACCAGGATCGGGCACCCGGAGCACGGTGCGGTACGCCACCACCGACGTGACCTGATGGCCGGCCCGGCGCAGCCCCGACGCCAGGGTGTCGTCGGCCCGATCGGCTTGGGCGACGAGGAACCGTTGCGCAGGTTCCGCCACTGCGAGGAGCTCGTCGAGAAGGCTCTGCGAGTTCTGGGTGGCCGGCACCACGTCGACCGGGCGGCCCACGGTGTCGGCGAGCACTCGAGCGGTTGCCGTACCCACTGCGGCGAGTCGAACCGACGGCGCGTCGGCGGCGGCGACTGCAACCCGCTCGGCCCCTGCCGGCGACGTCACCACGAGCCAGTCGAAGCCGGCGAGCCGGTCGAGTTCCCGACGCAGCGCGGCGCCGGCATCGAGCGGGTCGAGGACCTGAACCAGGGGAACGTGAACGGCCGTGGCTCCACGCGCCTCGAGCAGTGCGGCCAGCTCGCCCGGACGTTCACGCGTGACGAGCACGCGGCATCCGGCGAGCGGACCCGTCACCCGAGGGCCTCCTGCGCGCCGAGGGCCGCACGGCGAGCGATTCCGAGGTCGTCCGAGGTTCCGGTGATCGCCACGTTCGCCACGATCGACTGTCCCGTCGCGAAGTCGGCCAGGAACACCGTGAGGCGGCCGTTGCGGACGTGGCCACCCACCGGCAGCGAACAGCCCGAACCGAGTTCGGCGAGGAACGCCCGCTCGACCTCCACGTCGTGGCGGGTGCCGGCATGGTCGACCGCGGCCAGCGTCTCGCGTGTTCCCGAATCGTCGGTCCGGCATTCGACCGCCACACACCCTTGGCCCACCGCCGGTACGAACGTGTCGACGTCGAGGCGCTCGGCGATGCGATCGGTCATCCGGAGAATCTCCAGCGCGGCCACGGCCATCACGATGGCACCGCCCTCGGGCACCTTCGACAACCGCGTGTCGATGTTGCCGCGCAGTTCGACGAACTGCAGGTCGGGGCGCACCCGCGACAGTTGGGCGCGGCGTCGCACCGATCCGGTGGCCACGGTCGCGCCGGCTGCGAGGTCGTCGAGACGACGACCCACCAGTGCGTCAGCCGGGTCGCGTCGCTCGCAGAACGCTCCGATCACCAGGCCATCGGCGCTCGCCGACGGCAGATCCTTGGCAGAGTGCACTGCGATGTCGGCGCGGCCGTCGAGCACGGCGGCCTGCACCTCCTTCACGAACACGCCCTGGCCCCCGATCACGTGCAGTGGGACGTCGAGCCGGACGTCGCCGGTGGTCTCGATCATCACCAGCTCGACGGTGCGACCCGTCGCCGCCGTGATCCGGTCGGCAACCGCGGTGGCCTGCGCAACCGCCTGACGTGACCCACGGGTGGCCAGCCTGAGCGCTGCGCCGTCGCGCTGGTGCAGCACTCCGCCGGTCACGGCAGGATCATCCGAGGTCGAAGAGGTCACGGACGGCCGCTGCGTTGCGCTCGCCCTGCGGCGTACCCGCCTGGGACTTGAGACGCACGGACGGCTCGTGCAGCAACTTGGCGACGATCGCCCGCGTCAGCGCGTCGACCGAGTCGCGTTGGCGCTCGTCGAGTTCGCCGAGACGGGATGCGTACCGATCGATCTCGCGGGCCCGGATGCGGTCGGCCGCCTCGTGCATCGATGCCACGAGCGGCGCAGCCTGGCGGGCAGTCGAGTCGACGAGGTAGTTCTCGACTTCCTCGCTCACGATCGAGCGGACGCGTTCGGCCTCGCCGGCGCGGTGCGACAGCCCACGGTCGGCCCAATCGCGCAGGTCGTCGAGGTTCGACAGGCTCACGCCCGCGAGTTCGGCGACCGCCGGATCGACGTTGCGCGGGAACCCCGATGTCGACGATGTGGAGCGGGCGCGTCGCCGTGCGGCGAGCGTCGTCGACGAGCGACCGCGTGAGGAAGGCCTGTTCGGCACCCGTACCGGCCACGATCACGTCGGACGCAGCGATCGCCTCGCCGAGACGTTCGAAGCCGAGGGAGACGCCGTTGACCCGTTCTGCGAGCGTCGCTCCGCGATCGGCGGAGCGATTGGCCACGAGGATGTCGGCGCCACCGGCGCGGTGCAGTGCGACGGCAACACCCTCGCCCATCGAACCGGCGCCGATGACGAGGACCCGCTTGCCGTTCAGTTCGCCGATCATGTCGGTGATCATCTCGACTGCGGCATGGCTGATCGATGCGGTGCCACGGGCGATACCCGTCTCGCTGCGGGCGCGCTTCCCGGTGGAGAGCGCCGCGCGGAACAGCTGATTCAGCGTCGACCGGGCCGCACCCTCTCGCTGCGCCGTCTCCCACGCTGTTCGTACCTGGCCGAGGATCTCACTCTCGCCGAGCACGGCCGAGTCGAGACCGGCGGCAACCTCGAACAGATGCGTGACCGCCGAGGTGTCGTGCTGGCTGTAGAGATGCGGCGTCAGTTCGTCGACGGTCAGGTCACCGAGCTCGCACAGGAGGTCGCGGACGTCACCGTAGGCGCCGTGGAAGAGTTCGGCCACGACGTAGACCTCGGTCCGGTTGCACGTCGACAGCACCACGGCCTCACGCACGTTGTCGCGCTGAGCCAGACCGGCCACGGCCTTGCCGAGCTGTTCGGGCGCGATCGTGACGCGCTCGAGCAACGGCAGTGATCCACTGCGGTGGTTGACTCCGACGACCAGAATCGACATGCGGCTACAAGCCTAGGCGGTCGCGCCGCGTCGTGGCTCGCCGGGCACGGCGCGCAATCCGGTGGTCGGCGTGGCCGATGCCCGCCGCTGCTCGTAGTAGCTGAGGATCTGCAGTTCGACGGCGAGATCGACCTTGCGCACGCTGATGCCGGGCGGCACGTTGATGACCGTCGGTGCGAAGTTCAGCAGGCTCGTGATGCCGGCGGCGACGAGCGCTTCCGCAGCTTCCTGTGCGGCGGGTCCGGGCGTGGCGATGACGCCGATCGAGATGCCACGCGACTGCACGACCTGGGCGAGTTCGTCGATGTGGCGCACCCTGACGCCGCCCACCACCGAACCGATCTTCGACGCGTCGACGTCGACGATGCCGCCGACGGGGAAGCCCCGGTCGCCGAATCCGTTGTAGCCGGCGAGCGCCTGGCCGAGGTTGCCCGCACCGACGATGACCACGGGCCAGTCGTGGGTGAGACCGAGTTCCCGACGGATCTGGTAGACGAGGAACTCGACGTCGTAGCCGACCCCGCGTGTTCCGTAACTGCCGAGATAGCTGAGGTCCTTGCGGACCTTGGCGGCATTCAGACCGGCGAACTCGGCGAGTTCCTCCGACGACATGCTCGTCACACCGACGTCGAAGCGCTCCGACAGGATCCGCAGGTAGACGGGCAGTCGCGCGACGGTCGCTTCGGGAATGCGTCGTCGCGCTCGTTGGCCGGCCATGGACCGATCACGTTAGGGCGCTCGTGCACCATTTCACAAAGCCGGCGATGGTGGCGTCCGATGAGCGAGGCGACCACCCCTCGGTCGTTTCGCTCATCGCTCTCCTGTAGGGGATCGCTCAGATCGTCGAGGCGCCGACGCGCAACGCGTCGTCGAGGCTGCGGCGGACCAACTTGCCCGTGGCATTGCGGGGCAGCGCATCGACGAAGATGATCTTGGTGGGGCACTTGTAGCGCGCCAAGTGGTCGAGGGAGTGCTCGATGAGCGCTTCCTCGTCGACGTCGGCCCCCGGCCGCACGACCACGTAGGCCTTCACCGCTTCACCCGTGTGCGGATGAGGGACGCCGACGACCGCGGCTTCCACCACGTCGGGATGTCGTACGAGCATCTCCTCCACCTCGGCGGGATACACGTTGAAGCCCGACACGATGATGAGATCCTTCGAACGGTCGACCAGGTACAGGTAGCCGTCGTCGTCGGTGGTGGCCATGTCGCCGGTTCGCAGCCACCCATCGGTCAGCACGGCGGCCGTGGCCTCCGGGTCGCCGTAGTAGCCCTCGAAGACGTTGGCACCCTTGACCCAGACCTCGCCCACGTCGCCGACGAGTGCATCTCCGTCGGTGCCGACGAGCCGGATCTCGACACCGTGCAGCGCCCGACCGACCG
This sequence comes from Ilumatobacteraceae bacterium, assembly GCA_963829585.1. Lineage (GTDB taxonomy): Bacteria > Actinomycetota > Acidimicrobiia > Acidimicrobiales > Ilumatobacteraceae > Sva-07. Next base: position 241,946 of record CAWHJD010000001.1, read on the forward strand.
AACCGAACCGGACCGGTGAACCCGTCGAGGTCGTGACGATCGGCGAGGCCTCGGTGAGCCCGTAGCCCTCGCGGATCTCGATGCCGAAGCGGTCACGCATCGCCTCGGCCACCGTGATCGAGAGCCGTGACGCTCCCGAGAGCGCGAGGCGCACCGTGGCGAATGCATCCGGGGCCAGATCGTCGAAGTGGGCGAAGGCCGCCCACAGTGCAGGGGCTCCGGGGATGACGGTGACCTTGCGGTCCTGGATCGACTGGACGGCCGTCGACGGGTCGAAACGCTGGACGAGCAGGATCGTGGCGCCGACACGGAGACCGAGACCGATGACGACATTCAGACCGAAGATGTGGAACAGCGGAAGAACGCCGAAGATGACGTCGTCACGGTCGATGTGACCATCGGCCGACAGGCTCTGGTCGAGGTTGGCCATGAGGTTGCCATGGGTGAGCATCGCCGCGCGCGGCGCCCCGGCAGTGCCACTGGTGAACATCAGCGCGGCGAGATGCGACGTGTCGACCTCGGCGATCCCGAGCGGCTCGCTCGACGTGACGAGGTCGTCGAACCCGACGATGCCGTGTGTCGACTCGGTGTTGATCACGGTCTCGATGGTCGGCACCAGGGACGGGTCGACGTGCGACCAGTTGACGGCGCTGACCTTGTCGACGACGACCACCTTCGCGCCGACCACCTGGAGTTCCGACTCGAGTTCGGGCCCGGGGCTGGTGGGGTTGAGCGGGACGACCACGGCGCCGAGACCGATGGTGGCCAGGTAGCTGATCACGAAGTGCGGGGAGTTCCCGAGCAGCAACGCCACCCGGTCGCCCGACTCGACACCGAGAGACGCCAGACCGCCACGGAAGCGCTCGACCTGGTCGCGAAGTTCGCCGTAGGTCGTGGTGCGCCCTCGCCAGATCAAGGCGGTGGAGTCGCCGGCATGGTCATCGATGATGTGCGCGAGATTCACGTATCCCCCTGCTCGTCCGGGCCGTGTCATCACTCCCCGGTGCAGCCACCCATCGTACTCCGCGGCGTGCCGCGGTGCCCAGTGCTCCGACGGTCCGACCGCCCCACCGAGTCAGAGGCGCATCAATGAGATCGTGGCAGCGATGAGGATCGCGGCCAACAGCAGACCGAGGGTCAGCGTTGTGGCGGGGCGCATGGCGTGAGGCTACCGGCGCTCACCGCGACGGTCGCAGACTGACCGGTTGGCTGGTGCCGGGCTGTTGCGCGTCGTCGGACGGCAGGAGCGTGACCTGGTCACCGGCCGCGAGGCCGAGCTCGTCGGCCGCCGAGCGTTGGTCCATCGCGACAGCGAGCAGCCCGGACGAATCGAGTACGAGACCGACCGCACCACCACCGGCCGTGTGACCGCCGATACCAGCGAACGACGCCGCTCGCGTCACGCTGCGCACCACGCCACCCGTCGGGTCGGTCGGGCTGGCACACCGGAGTTCGATGCGGTCACCGAAGGTGGCCGGAAGATCGTCCGGTCCGACGTTGAGCTGTGCATTGCCGTACCGATCGACCCACAACACCTGGGCGATGACCCTGGTGTCGTCGCTCTGCGGGAGCGCCACCACGCCGGGCATCAGCAGGTCGGCGTCGACCTCGGGGCCGAGTTCGGTGAGGTCGCCCCCGTTGCAGAGGAACGCCGCGGCCGGAGCGAAGATGTCACGTCCTGCGAACGTGGGCCCGGGTGCCGGCAATCGATGATCGGGGTTCGTGATCTCCACGGTCCGGCCGGCGCCGCCGGCCATCGCGACGGCCGGGGCGAGCAACCCGTTGTCGGGCCCCACGAGTACGCCCTCGCCATCGGCGACTTCGACGGCGATCGCTCGGCGAGCCGTGCCGACGCCAGGATCGACGACGGCGAGCACCACACCCGACGCGACGTAGCCGATGCTGCGGGCGAGGGCCAGTGACCCGGCGCGCACATCGAACGGTGCGACCCCGTGGGTGAGGTCGATCACGCGTGCGTGCGGCGCGAGGTCGCGAATGACGGAGTGGACGACGCCGACGAACTCATCGGTGGTGCCGTAGTCGGACAGGAAGGAGACTGTCTCGTAGCGGCGGCCCATGGCGTCGAACCTATCTCCACGATGGGATCTCCGCCATCGGGCGCCGAGCGGTTCGGGCCCGGCGGGGCCGCCCGAGCGACGATCCGACCCCGGACGCGACAAGGGCCGGTGCCAACCCCCCGATGGCACCAGCCCTGTCGGCGCTGCCCGCCGTTTCCGGCGGACGCGTCTCCACAAGTGCACCATAGGCGACAGAGGGTCGATGTGAAAAGCGACACACCGAAGAACAGTCGTGAAATTTGTCGACGAGGCGTCAGCCGAGTTCGCGACTCCGCTCGGTGGCTGCCCGAACCGCAGCGCCGAACGCCGGGCGAACACCCAGTTCCTCGAGCACGGCGAGGCCCGCCGCCGTGGTTCCTCCGGGCGACGTGACCCGTTGGCGCAACACGGCGGGGTCGCCTTCGCGGTCGAGCAGTGTTGCCGAACCGAGCAGGAGCTGACGGATCACCCGCTCGGCAACCGGTCGAGACATTCCTTCCGCGACCGCGGCGTCCGTCAGTGCTTCGGCGACGAGGAAGATGTACGCCGGTCCCGATCCGGCAACCCCGGTGAACAGGTCGAGATCGGCCTCCGACATCCGCTCGACCGTGCCGACCGCCGCGAGGATCGACTCCGCCCATGCGACGTCGGCCTCGGCCGCGGTGCTGCCCGCTGCGATCGCCGACGCGCCGAGTCGAACGAGCGCCGGCGTGTTCGGCATCGCCCGGACAACCGCGACGGCAGGGCCGACGGCAGCCTCGATCGTCGCCAAGCGCACTCCGGCGGCGATCGACAGGACTCGCGTGGCACCGGCTTCGGCGGCCTGACGCGCGGCGGCAGGGACGTCCCCGGGCTTGACGGCCAGTAGCGCTGCCCGCGTCGCCGGCACGTGCGGTGTCACGGCGATGGTGGGAAACAGCTCGGACAACTCGATGCGTCGAGCGTCGACGACCTCCACGACGGCGAGCGCCGATGGCGCCACTGCGCCGGCATCGAGCAACCCCCCGATCAACGCCGCGCCCATGTTGCCGCCACCGACCACGGTCAACTCGAAGGGTGCAGCGGCGGGGTCGGGGTTCATCGGCGACACGTTAGTGACCGTCCGGATGAGCGTGAGGAAGACCGACTCCCCCGAGCACGCCCATCCGGACACCCGGGAGTGGGCGCCACGACGGGCAGGAGGGAACGGCTACGGCGTGAAGCGGCTGCGGAAGCCGATGCGCAACAGCGACTGGAAGCATTGCTCGACGTCGGCGTAGAGGGTGCCGAGCACACGATCGAGTTCGTCGTGGGTCACCTGGCCGACGGGCATCTCACCACGCAGGAAGATCGCATCCTCCATCCCGATGGAGAAGTGCGCGCCGACGAGCCGGTCGTTGCGGCGCAACAGGTGCTCGTACAACTCGCCGTCGTTCTCCTCCGGGGCCGGCATCACGTGGGTCTCGTAGCGCAACGTCCGCTGGCCGAGGGTGAGCCACACGGTCGTGAACTCCTTGTCGTCGCCACGCATGCGCACGTACCAACGAACGGCCTCGGTGTCGCGGTCGACGGCGACGATCCGCTCGTTCTCGGCGGCGAGCGACGCCAGCCAACCGTCGATCCGGTGCTCGAGTTCGGCGAGGTCGCCCGGACCGTAGGCGTCCGTCACTGACAGCTCACCCGCTCGCGAACGGTGAGATCGCTGTAGAGCCTCCGCAATCGGGCGGCCGCGAAACTCCAGGTGTACCGGCGCGCCCGTTCGACTGCGGCAACGCTCATCGATGCGCGCAAGGCGTCGTTGCCGAGGATCTCGGACACTGCCCGTGCGTAGTCGGTGGGGTCGCGGCCGTCGATGAGTCGCCCGGTTCGGCCGTCGTCGACGAGGCTGAGGAGTCCGCCGACTGCACTGGCGACGACCGGGATCCCGCACGCCCCCGCCTCGAGCGCGACCAGACCGAAGCTCTCGCTCCGGCTGGGGGAGAGCACGACGTCGGCAGCTCGGTAGTACGTCGACAGGATGTGATGGGGCTGCGGCTCGACGAAGCGGACGCGATCGTGCAGACCCAACTCGTCGACGAGGGCGTGCGCCCGCCGGGTTTCGGTGTCGCCGTCGAGCCCGCTCGCGCCGCCGACGATCACGAGCTCGGCTCGTGGATCACCGAGCTCGTACAGGGCACGGATGGCGACGTCGGGACCCTTGAGCGGCTGGATGCGCCCGACGAACAACAGCAACGGACGGTCGGGGTCGAATCCCAACGCTCCACGAGCACCCGCACGATCGCCCGGAGCGAAGAAGGCATGCTCGACGCCGGGGGCGATGATCTCCATCCGCGCCTCGGGATTGCCGTAGTGGAGCCGGAACTGGTCCTCCTCCTCGATGCAGCTCACACAGATGGCGTCGGCACACCGCACGATCTGGGCTTCGGCGAGGTCGCGCTGCATCGACTCGGGATCGCCGCCGGCGGCCTTGACCCGGGCGAGCGTGTGGAAGGTGGAGACGAACGGCACGTCGAGTTCGTGCTTCAGCGAATGTCCGACGACGCCGCTCAGCCAGTAGTTGCCGTGGATCACGTCGGGTCGCTCGTTGCGGGCGAACCAGTCGAGCATGCCGCGTCCGAACTCGTCGGTGACCTCGGGCAGCGCCTCTTTCGGCAGGTGGTGCGGACCCGCTTCGATGTGCACCACGCGGTGGCCGGGCTCGACGACGACCTCGCGTGGCAGACCGTCACGGTCGGCGCGGGTGAACGTGGTGCATTCGACGCCGGCCTGGGCCAGCGCCGACACCAGTTCGCGTACGTACACGTTCATGCCGCCGCTGTCACCCGAGCCCGGCTGCACGAGCGGGGACGTGTGGAGGGAGATCACTGCGACGCGCTGCACCAGGGGTCAAACCCTAACCAGCGTCGATCTCATCCCGCCGTGGCGGAAAATCTTCCCGAGGCCTCAGCCCTCGGTGAGGCCGGAGCCCTCAGCCCTCAGTGAGAAGGGTGTCGATGTCGGCCTCGCCGTCGCGGTATCGCCGCACCAGTTCGGCACTGAGTGCATCGAGACGGTCGAAACGGGCTCGCCGGTCCGACGACATCCGCGTCTCGAAGTCGGAGATCGCCTCGGTCAATGCCGCGAGTTCGGCATCGTCGAGCGACTTGAGATGGCCGAGACCACCCTGCGCGCAGATCTCGTCGAGTTCGAGGGCGAGCGGATGATCGCTCAGATCCTCGGTGGGTCGAGGCGGGCGGGCCGGGCCACCGGTCAGGTGCTGGGCGAGCACCGTGCGCAGTTCGTCCGTCGGTTCGACGTCGGACTCGGCGGCGCGGCGGCTCGCTTCGGACTTCACGAGGTCGAGACGGGCCTGGGCCACGCGACGTGCGTACGACACGGCATCATCCTCGTGCTGCAACTGCTGACGAAGCCCTCGTAGCTCCGACAGGGAGAGCTCGGTTGGATCGGGGGTCTCGATGATGGTCACGTACTTCCTCCGGACACGGGTGGCAGGACCGCCACCTCGTCTGATGGGCCGATCGGTGTGTCGGCCCGGGCATCGTCGCCGTTCACCCAGATCCTGCAGGTCTTCAGCACGTCACCGAAGCGTGGCCCGTAGCACTGCTCGGCGGCGGCGAGCACCTCGCTCACCGTGGTGCCGTCGAACACGGCGGTACCGGTTCCCGCAGCCTCGCGTGCCGAGGCGAACAGACGCATGGTGGGCACGGGGACCAATCTACAAGTGTCCTGCGCCACGTCCAGGGTTCCCCGACTCGCGGCCGTCCGGGGTCACGCCGGGGCGCCACCGGGCAGGCCGCCGACGATCAGGCCGACGGCCGCCACGGTCAACGTGGCGCCGAGTGCGAGTCGACGTGTCGACGTCTCCTCCAAGCGGCGAGTCGCGCCGTAGTAGCCCAACTCGGGCTGTGCGAGCGCCCGCAGTGCCACGAAGCCCCATCCCACGAGCCACGCCGCTGCCGCCATCACCATCACTCGTTCGCCGTGCGCCATGGCACCGAGGCCGTGCGTCCAGCGGTCGCTGATACCGCGGAGCGACACCGCGACGTTGAGCACCACCATCGTCGCGAGCGTCGAGGTCCAACGGATCGGCAGACCGGTGCGCGACCGGCCGTCGCCGAAACCCGCCCCGACCGATGCCATCGACCATCGCAGGCGGGCACCGGGGCGGATCAAGCCGTCGGACAGGAGGTAGTGACCGAGGGTGAGCGCGAGTTGCGACGCCACGAGCACCGCCAGGATCTCGACCGGCGGTACCTCGAACGGTGACCTGCCCGAGAACAACACCACCACGACGACGACCACGCACAGCATCCGCCTCATGCCTTCGACCGCGACCACCGACCAGGCGACCTGGCGCAGCGACGGCCGGTCGGCGTCGAGCAGCGAGGCCCGCAGCGAACCGACGCCCTGACGAGCCCACGCCACTTCGCCGGTGTCGTCGGCGCCGACCGTCGCCGATCGGAGGTCGTCCGTGCCGAGAGCGAGGGCGACCGCCATCGTCTCGGGGAGGGCGACATCGGCTCGACGTGATGCCCGGCGCTGCGCACCGGTCGCGCTCGTTGCCGGGGCGTGCCAGAGCGCAGCGGAGATCACCACGGCCGCCGCGAACGCGCCGACTTCGAGGAGGAGAACGACGAAGCCGACGATGCCGTTCATCGGCGACGACACGCGCCATCCGAGCCAGACCAGCCAGGCGACCAGGGCCGCGACCGCGAGCAGTCGCCCCGTGAACCTCACCGCCGTCTCCACTGTGCTGCCGTGCCTCTCCCGCTCGTCGTCGGACGGACCGCGCCACCTCGGGCAGTCGTCGTTGCTCCTCTATCGGCCCCTTGCTCGGCGCGCTTGAGGCGTGGGATCGGCCCAGGGTTCGGCGAGCGTGCCGATCGGGCCCGGGCGATAGCCTGCGGCTCCTGTGGGAACCGAGAAACGTGAACGTCAGAAGGCCAACCGTGCGCAGCGGCAACAGCAGATGCAGCAGGAGGCCAAGCGCCGCAAGACATTCCGTCTCATCGCCATCGGTGTCGGTGCCGTCGCCGCGGTGTTCCTGATCGCCTGGATCGCGAGCAACTTCGTCAGCGACGACGATCCCGCACCGGTTCCTGCCGACACGATCGTCACGACGCCGCCCGTCGAGGAGAGCGTTCCGGTCGACACGACGCCGTCCACCGGAACAGAGGGGTGACATGACCGCTCGGCGAACACTCGTCGCTGCGCTCGCCGTCGTCGCCCTGGTCGGTGCGGCCTGCGGTGGCAGCGACAGCTCGTCGGAGGATTCGGTTCCGGCAACGGATTCCGGCAACGGATGTCGGCAGCGGATTCGGCTCCGTCCGGCGACCCGGCCGCAGCGAACACGGCCGACTGCCCACCGGCGGAGGGCACCGACACCCAGACGCAGCAGTTCGACGCGCCCCCGCCCGAATGCCTGACTCCCGGCGTCACCTACGAGGCGATCGTCACCACGAACAAGGGCGAGTTCACGATCGTGCTCGACCCCGAGTCGGCACCGGTCGCCGCGAACAACTTCGTGTTCCTGGCGCGCAACCGGTACTTCGACGACACACCGTGCCACCGGATCATCCCGAACTTCGTCGTGCAGTGCGGTGATCCCACGGGCACCGGGACCGGCGGGCCCGGCTACACCATCGTCGACGAACCACCGGCGCCTGGCCAGTACCAGATCGGCTCCATCGCGATGGCCAAGACGGTCGAACCGGACAGTGCGGGCAGCCAGTTCTTCATCATCTCGGGTTCCGACGGCGCGGCGCTGCCGCCCGAGTATGCGCTGTTCGGACAGGTGACCGACGGCCTCGACTCGACCGTCGCGGCGTTGGACGCTGCCGGGACACCCGGCGATGGCGTCCCGTCCGAGCCCATCCAGATCCAATCGGTCCGCATCGTCGAAAGCTGATCGCCCGTCACACGAGCTCAGGTGTCGGAGTGCTCGTCGCGCGTGAGCTCGTCGACGTCGTCGACGCCGATCGTCATCTGACGGCGCGAAGCCCGGCTCAGCGCGTGTGCCCCGACGGGCGCCGACAGCAGCTGCAACACGACCACGAGCGCCAGCGTCGTCGTGGCGAGGACCGTGCCGATCTGGATCGCCGCGCCGATCGCCACCAGGATGAGCGCGAGTGTCGGCGCCTTGGCAGCGGCGTGCATCCGCGAGAACAGGTCGCCGAATCGCACCACGCCGACACCGCCGATCATCGCCAGCGCCGATCCGAGCACCAGGAGCACCTCGGCGAAGGTGTCCATCAGTTCCCTCTCCGCTCGATGAATCGAGCCAGCGCCGTCGTGCCGACGAAACCGACGAACACCGCGACGAGCACCGTCTCGATCGTGATGCCACCGCTGTTCGAACGAGCCGCACCGACGATGATGCCGATGACGACGATCGAGAGCAGGCCGTCGAGGCCCACCACACGATCGGGCAGACTCGGACCCCGCAGCAGCCGGTAGACGAACCCGGCAGCACCGATCGACAACATGATCAGGGCGAGGCCGTTCACGATGCAGCCTCCACGCGTGCCGCCACGACAGCTTCGAGATCTGCTCGTTGCTGCCTGCTCCCGAATGCCCGCACGGCGAGTCGTTCGAGGTGGAGAACCTCGGCCCGAACCGACTCGGCATCGTCGAACTGCAGCACGTGGACGTAGATCACCGGCGGCGTTCCGTCGTCGGAGTCGCGCACGTCGACGGTCAGGGTGCCCGGCGTCAGAGTGACCGCATTGGCGACCACGGTGACGATGCCGTCGGAGGCGACATGCATCGGCACGGCCACGATCGCGGTGCGGACATTCGGCCTCGGGCTGACGACCGTCCATGCGACCTGCAGGTTCGACTTCACGAGCTGCACCGCGAAGTACGCGACGAACACGAGTGCCGACAGCGGATGGAACGACATCAGCTGCATCCCGTGCACGTGGGCCGGACGGCCGATCCACACGACGAACAGCGCCACGCCGACACCGGCCGTCAGGCTCGCCAGACCGAAGTCGCCCCAGAGGAACGCCCAGACGAGCGCGAGCCAGACGACGAGCGCGGGGAGCCGGACGGAGGCCGTCACTCGTCACCACCTCCCACCACGGCGTCGATGTACTGCTGTGGTGCGAGCAGGTCGGCTGCAGTGCGCTCCGCGTAGTCGTACAGCGGGCCGGCGAACACCATCAGCGCCACCGACAGCACGACGACCGCCGACGCCGCTGCCGTCATGAGCCGCGGCACCCGACTCTCGTCCGATGCCATCCATTCGACGATGGCCAAATCCTCCGGTTCGCCCCAGAACACGTTCGACCAGATCCGCACCATCACGTAGACGGTCAACAGACTGACGAGCAGGCTGACGGCGACGATCAACCAGTCCTCCGACTCGACGCCGGCACTGACGAGCGCGAACTTTCCGACGAACCCCGAGAACGGCGGCAGCCCGGCGATGCTCAGTGCCGGGAGCGCGAACAGCACGGCGATCATCGGTGCGCTGCGCACCATGCCGCCGACCCTCGACAACCGGTCGGATCCCGAGCGCCGCTCGACCAGTCCGGCGACGAGGAACAGACCGGTCTTCACGATGATGTGGTGCACCACGTAGAAGACCGCGCCGGCAATCCCGGCGAGCGTGAACAGTGCGAGGCCGAAGATCATGTAGCCGATGTGGCTCACGATGTGGAACGACAGCATGCGCCGCAGGTCGTCCTGGGCGAGCGCTCCGAGCACACCGACGACCATGGTGAGCCCGGCGAGTACGAGCAGCAGCGTTCCCTGCCGTGCATCCGGTGGGAACATCAGCGTCTGGGTGCGGATGATCGCGTAGACGCCGACCTTCGTGAGCAGTCCGGCGAAGACCGCCGTGATCGCTCCCGATGCGGTCGGATAGCTGTCGGGCAGCCAGAAGAACAGCGGGAACAACCCGGCCTTGATGCCGAACACGAGGATCAGCAGCAGCGAGAACCCGGTCGCGACACCCGACGGGAGCTCGGGCATCCGCTCGGCGAGTTGCGCCATGTTCACCGTGCCGGTGGCGGCGTAGATCACGGCCAGCGCGGTGACGAAGAACGTCGAGGCGACGAGGCTGATGACGACGTACGACATACCGGCACGCACCTGGTCGGGACGCCCGCCGAGCGTGAGCAGGACGTAACTGGCGACGAGCATCATCTCGAATGCCACGAAGAGGTTGAAGAGGTCACCGGTGATGAAGCTGGCCGAGACGCCGGCGGCGAGCACCAGGTACACCGGGTTGAACGCCGCGTACCGCGACTCCTCGGCCTGCTGACCGATGGCGTACACCATCACGGCCAGCAGCATCAGCGACGACACGACCAGCATCACCGCCGACAGCCGGTCGACGGCGAGGGTGATCCCGAGCGGCACCGGCCAGCCGCCGGCCTGCATCACCACCATGTCGACGTCGTCGACGCGCACGAGGAGGACGATCGCCACGATCATGTTGCAGGTCAGCGCGGACAGGCTGATGATCCGCTGGACCCACCGCACCGGCGCGGCGATCACGCACAGCGCTGCACCGAGCAGCGGCACGATGATCGGCAGCGGGATCAGCGCGTTCACCGTCGACCCTCCTCGGTCGCTTGGTCACGCTCGGCGAGTTCCTCTTCCGTGACGGCTTGGTCGGGACCTCGCCGACGGGCGATGAAGCGATCTTCGACGTCGTCCTCCACGACGTCGTCATGGGTGATCCGCCAACTTCGGTATCCGAGCGCGAGGAGAAAGGCGGTCACGCCGAAGGTGATCACGATCGAGGTGAGCACGAGCGCCTGCGGCAACGGGTCGGTGAACTCGGACGCATCGGCGGTGCCGATGATGGGCGACACCCCGCCGCCACCGCCGGAGGTCAGCAGCAGGATGTTCGAGCCGTGCCCGACGAGACCGACACCGATGAGGATTCGGGACAGCCGACGCTGGAGCAGCATCCACGTGCCCGTGGCGAAGAGGAACGCCGCTGCGAAGGCGAGCAGGACGCTCATCGCTTCCAGCGCACCTTCAGCGCCGGCGCCGGCGCGTCGCTACCGTCGTCGGAGGCATCGGGTGAGTTGGGGAGATCCTCGCCGAACGCGGTGAACGCCATCAGGATCAGGCCGACGACGATGAGGTCGACGCCGATGTCGAACGACAGCGCGCTCGTCACCTTCACCGTGCCGAACACCGGGAGGTGCAACGTGACGTCGCCGTGCTCCAGGATCGATCCGCCGAGTACGACCGGGATGAACGCCGTCAACGCCGAGATCAGCAGGCCGAGCCCCAGGAACAGGTGCGGAGGGAGCCGGAACGTGTCGCGCACCGCTCGGGCGCCACCCGACACGTAGCGCAACGCGAGCGCCCCACCGACGACGAGTCCGCCCACGAACCCGCCACCCGGTCGATTGTGACCGGCCACGAGGAAGTACAACGCGAGGACGAGGATCGACGGGTACAACACCTTCATCGAGGTGTCGAGCACCATCATCCGACGGCTCCGGCGGAGCGCACCGTGAGGTGCCGGGACCGGACTCATCGCAGTGCCCCTGGCAGGGCGGGCTCGTCGCCGGCGTCGAGGATCTCCTCGAACACGGGGGCGTCGTCGTCGGCACGCCGACGCCCCGGCCGAGCGAGGCTGACAGCGCCGATGGCGGCCACCAACAGCACCGTGATCTCGCCCATCGTGTCCCAGCCGCGGAAGTCGACGAGGATCACGTTGACGACGTTGCTGCCCTTGCCCTTCGGCAGCGACTGTTCGACCATCACCTCCGACATCGACGGTTCGTCGACGCTCGATCGGGCGTTGCTCGCCGACAGGGCGAAGACGAAGATGGCAACACCGACCGCTGCGGCCACGGCAATCCGCATCGGCGCGGCGATCGACGGCGCGTCGTGCCGCCACGACCGCGGCAGGAACCGCAGTACGAGGACGAACAGCACCGTGCTCAACGTCTCGATCGAGAACTGGGTGAGCGCGAGATCCGGTGCTCCGCGAGCGACGTACAGGCCGGCCATCGCGTAGCCGACGCCACCGAGCATGAGCGCTGCGGCGATGCGGTGGCGCACGATCGACGCGCCGAGGGCAGACGCCACCATGACCGCGACGAGCACGACGTGCACGGGTTCCTCGACCCACTGCGGGATCGAGCCGATCTCGGTGGCGAACGCCGCAGCGGGAATCAGCGTGACCGTCAGGATGATGATCGCGATGTAGATCGGCAACGACCCGTTCTGGACGGTTGCCGTGACCCGATTCGCGATCACCGAAATGCCGCGCAGCACACCGAGGTAGCCCTGCTCACCCGAAGGGAGCGGCCGGATGGCCTCGCCGACACGGCGCTGGACACGAGCGACCCGGCCCCGGAACACGGTGAGCAGCACGCCACACACGACGATCGACACGGAGAGCCCGAGGGCGGGGTTGATCCCGGCGAACAGGTGGAGGGCCTTGGGTTCCGAACCGGGATACAGCGCCGTGGTCGCACCCTGGACGAGGTCATCGAGCAATCCGGGCAGGAGCCCGAAGAGCACCGAGGCGGCACTCAGCACGACAGCGGGCCCGACGAAGACGGCTCCCGGCGCGTGTGCGGCGCGCGACACGACCGGACGATCGGGTTCGCCGAAGACTCCGAAGACGCCGAGCACGAAGCGTGCCGAGTAGGCGAACGTCAGGATCGACGCCAGGACGATCACCACCAGCACGGCAGTGGCCCCGGCGAAGTCACCGTGTTCGAGGTATCCGTCGAGCGCCTTCTCCTTGGCGATGAAACCGAGGAGCGGCGGGATGCCCGCCATCGACGCTGCGCTCACCACGGCCACGACCTGCACGAGCCGCCACGACGAACCGAAGCCGTGCAGCCCGGTGATCTCACGAGTCCCCGTCTCGTGATCGACGATGCCGACCACCATGAACAACGCCGCCTTGAACGCAGCGTGAGCGAGGATCAGCACGAGTCCGGCTTCGGCGATGTGGTACTCCCCGACGCCGAGCAGCAACATCATGAAGCCGAGCTGGCTGACCGTTCCGTACGCGAGCAGGAGCTTGAGGTCGGTCTGGCGCAGCGCGCGCAGTCCACCGATCGCCATCGTCGCGGCGCCGATCACCATGACCACCAGACGCCAGTTGCCGGTCATGGCGAACATCGGTGCCATGCGGGCGACGAGATAGACGCCGGCCTTGACCATCGTCGCCGAGTGCAGGTACGCGCTGACCGGGGTGGGGGCGATCATGGCCGCCGGGAGCCAGCTGCTGAACGGCACCTGCGCCGACTTCGTGAACGCACCGACGAGGACGAGGACGATGCCGACGTTGACAGCGCCTCCGCTCGGCGGGTCGGCGAGCAGCTCGGACATCCGGTAGGTGCCGCCGGCCTGGCCGATGATGATCAGGCCGGCGAGGAGGACGAGCCCACCCCCACCCGTGATGAAGATGGCCTGCATCGACGCGGCCCGGGCCCGTGGATTGGTGTCGTCGTTGCCGATCAGGAGATACGACGTGACCGAGGTCAGCTCCCAGAAGATGAACAGGACGACGAGCTGGTCGGACATGACGACGCCGAGCATCGCTCCGGCGAACAGGACGAGCACGCCGGCGAGTCGGGCCAGCCCCGGTCCGTCGTTGCTGAAGTAGCCCATCGAGTAGATGCAGATCAGCAGGCCGACGCCGGAGATGACCGCGACCATCAGCAGGGCGAACGCATCCAGACGCAGGTCGACGTCGATCCCGAGTTGCGGGATCCACGCGAACGATTCGGTGATGGGTTCACCGTCGAGTACCCCGGACGCGTTCGCCGACGCCCACAGCAGCGTCACCAGTGGCGCGACGGCGGCCACCAGGAACGCCTGTCGGCCCAGCACCTTGCCGGCGGCGACGATGCCGATACCGGCGACGAGGTGGAAGAGGAGGAGGAAGAACATCCGCGCTGTCGTGCGAGGTCGGGCACCTCACCAGAGCTGTGACGTTAGGTCGCGCCGGCGTCCGGCGAGGGGGATCACCCCGGCGGGAGGCCACTTTGGTGGGGTTACCGACCGGTAGCTATCTTGCGCGTATGGGAAACATCCGCATCGTGGGAGTCATCGGGTCGGGGATCATGGGATCCGGGCTCGCCGAAGTCGCGTCGCGCGCCGGGTTCGACGTCGTCGTTCGATCACGGACCCAGGCGGGTGCCGACGCCGTGCTGCACGGCATCGACGCGGGACTCACCAAGCAGGTCGCCCGCGAACGGCTCACCGAGGACGACAAGGCGGCCATCCTCGGACGCATCACCGTCACCGATGATCTGCACGCGCTGCACGACTGCGACCTCGTCATCGAGAGCGTCGTCGAGGACATGGAGGTCAAGCGCGACCTGTTCGCGAAGCTCGACCGCATCGTCAAGCCCACGGCGATCATCGCGACGAACACCTCCACGCTCGCCGTGGTCGAACTGGCGATGGTGACCGAACGCCCCGACAAGGTCTGTGGCATCCACTTCTTCAATCCGGCACCGATGATGAAGCTCGTCGAGGTCATCCGCCCGCTCACCGCTTCCGACGAGACCATCGAGATTGCTGTCGAGTTCGCCACCACGTGCGGCAAGGACGCCGTGCAGGTCCAGGACCGAGCCGGGTTCATCGTCAACGCGCTGCTCTTCCCCTACCTCAACAACGCCATTCGCATGTGGGAGCAGGGCACGGCGTCGATGGACGACATCGACACCGCGATGATGGGCGGCTGCAACTTCCCGATGGGTCCGTTCGCGCTGCTCGACCTCGTCGGTCTCGACACGTCGTTGGCGATCCTCGACGCGCTGTACGACGAGTTCCGTGACCCGAACTACGCCGCTGCCCCGGCCCTGCGCCGGATGGTCGCCGCCGGCCGGCTCGGCCGCAAGACCAAGCACGGGTTCCGCACCTACTGAATCAGTCCAGCGATGAGTTTCGGCGCGCACGGGTCGCGCCGAAACTCATCGGAGGCGGGATCGAGGGCCAGACTGAGCCGGTGAACAACGCCATGGCGGTCCCGATCGAGCCGCCGCCGTCGCGCTACTCGATGCCCGATCCGAGCGAGTTCGAGCCCGGCGAGGATCTCGTCGCCGTCGGCGCCGATCTCGAACCCGGCACGCTGCTGTCGGCGTATCGGGCGGGGATGTTCCCGATGCCGGTGGACCCGTACCGACGACGGTCGAAGATGGCGTGGTTCTCTCCCGACCCGCGCGGGATCATCCCGCTCGACGGCCTCCACGTGAGCCGGTCGCTGCGCCGGAGCATGCGGCACTTCGACGTGCGGATGGACACCCGATTCGTCGACGTCATGTGGGCCTGTGGCGACCCGGAATCGACCCGGGCGCTGGATCAACAAGGCCATCGTCGACGCCTACACCGAGCTGTTCCGGCTGGGGTGGGCCCACTCGGTGGAGGTGTTCCTCGACGACGAGTTGGTCGGCGGGCTCTACGGGTTGCGCATCGAGCGGTTCTTCGCCGGCGAGGCGATGTTCCACACCGCGACCGATGCCTCGAAGACGGCGCTGGTCGCCCTGGTGGACTGGCTGAACGACACCGGCGCCGAACTGCTCGACGTCCAGTGGGTCACCGACCATCTCGCGACCCTCGGCGCGGTCGCCATCCCCCGCCCGGAGTACCTCGACCGCCTCCACCACGCCGTTCTCGTGAACAAGTCCACGACATAGTCGGCAAGGAGTTCACGAGAACCGGAAAAATGCCGGAGCGGGTGGTCCGCCACCACCCGCTCCGAGAGCATCGCCGGCCGAATCCGCCATTCGGCCGGCGGGGGTTCCCGCCAGAGGGAAACCTCTTGGGAGCGGATCACCAGGGGGAGGGGGGAAGTGATCCGGTCCGTTTGTCGTCCCGTGGGACGCTTGTTTCTTCGGACGGACCGGGCGCTGACTTGAGTACTTCTTGGCGCAGGCACAACACTGCGCTCATGACGCGCGCGAAAGACCGACCGTGGATGATGCGGACCTACTCGGGGCACTCGAGCGCCGAGGCGTCCAACGAGCTGTACCGGACGAATCTCTCCAAGGGCCAGACCGGATTGTCGATCGCGTTCGACCTGCCCACCCAGACGGGCTACGACCCCGACTCGGCGATGTCGAAGGGAGAGGTCGGCAAGGTCGGCGTGCCGGTCGCCCACCTGGGCCACATGCGCGCGCTGCTCGACCAGATTCCGCCCGGACAGATGAACACGTCGATGACGATCAACGCCACCGCGGCGTGGCTGCTGGCGCTGTACGTCGCCAACGCCGAGGAGCAGGGCGTCGACGCCTCGGAACTCCGCGGCACCACTCAGAACGACATCGTCAAGGAGTACCTCTCGCGTGGCACGTACATCTTCCCGCCCGTTCCGTCGCGGCGCCTGATCGTCGACATGGTGGCGTGGTGCGCGCAGAACGCACCGCTGTGGAACCCGATGAACGTGTGCTCGTACCATCTGCAGGAAGCAGGCGCGACACCCGAGCAGGAGATCGCCTACTCGATGGCCACGGCGATCGGCGTCCTCGACGCGGTTCGTGACTCGGGCCAGGTGTCGCCCGAGCAGTTCAGCCAGGTGTTCGGCTCGATCTCGTTCTTCGTCAACGCGGGCATCCGGTTCGTCGAGGAGGTCTGCAAGCTGCGGGCGATGACCGACATGTGGGAGGAGATCGGTCGCGGGCGGTACGGCGTCACCGACGACAAGGCGTTGCGTTTCCGCTACGGCGTGCAGGTGAACTCGCTCGGGCTCACCGAGGCGCAACCCGAGAACAACGTGCAGCGCATCGTGCTCGAGATGCTCGCCGTGACGCTGTCGAAACGTGCCCGGGCCCGGTCGGTCCAGTTGCCTGCATGGAACGAGGCCCTCGGGCTGCCCCGGCCGTGGGACCAGCAGTGGTCGCTGCGGATGCAGCAGGTGTTGGCGTTCGAGACCGACCTGCTGGAGTACGACGACATCTTCGACGGGTCCACGGTGATCGAGGGACGGACCGACGAGCTGCGCGTCGGCCGCACAGGCCGAACTCGACGACGTGCTGGCGATGGGCGGCGCGTTCGAAGCGATCGAGACGTTGAAGTCGCGGCTCGTCACCTCCATGGCGGCACGGACGCGCCGGATCGAGTCGGGCGAGCAGATCGTGGTGGGCGTCAACGACTTCGTCGAGGCCGCCGAGTCGCCGCTCGGTGGCGAGGGGGCGATCCTCAAGGTCGATCCGGCGATCGAACGGCGGCTCGCGGACGACATCGCGCAGTGGCGTTCCTCCCGGGACGAGGCCAGCGTCGGTGCAGCCCTCGAGGCACTGCGGCAGGCCGCCGAGTCGGGTGACAACGTGATGCCACCGTCGATCGCTCTCGCCAAGGCCGGTGGCACCACGGGTGAATGGGGCGACGTGATGCGTTCGGTGTTCGGCGAGTACCGCGCGCCGACCGGCGTCAGCGGGGCCACCGGCTCCGCGCAAGGGCTCGGCGCGGTCGTCGAATTCGTCAAGTCGATGGCCGGCGGGCCGCCGAAGTTCCTCGTGGCCAAGCCGGGACTCGACGGCCACTCCAACGGCGCCGAGCAGATCGCCGTCGCCGCACGCGACTCGGGGATGGAGGTCGTGTACTCGGGGATCCGATCGACGCCCGAGCAGATCGCTGCAGCGGCGCGCGACGAGGACCCCGACGTGATCGGGTTGTCGATCCTGTCCGGCTCGCACCTCGACCTCGTGCCCGACGTACTCGATCGACTCCAGGCGTTGGGCGTCGAGGCTCCCGTGATCGTCGGCGGGATCATCCCCGAGGACGACCGCGCGCGCCTGGCCGCGATGGGCGTCGCCGCCGTGTACACGCCCAAGGACTTCCAGCTGGCGAAGATCATGCGCGACGTCGCCGACCTCGCCGTCGCCCACCGCGCCCCCTGACCCCACCCGCAATTCCCGTCTGCGTCAGCCACAACGCACAAGGCCGATGTCTTCGCTGACGCTGAGAAGGGGCGCCTCGTTCAGCGTCAGCGACCACGCACGAACTGGCGATTGTCGCTGACGCTGAACACGACGGTCGGATCACTGCCACGTTGCGAGCGCAGCGCGGGTGGTGGCGATCACCTCATCGGGGGTTCGCACGACGTGTTCGTAGGCGAACTGGTAGGGACGCAGACCGTCTGCGACGAGCGCGTTCATGCGCTCGGTGTCACGTCGGAGCTGGTCCTTGGTGCGGTGATACCGGTAGCCGAGCACCTCGACCACGACGGGCGTGCCGACGAAGCGGAAGTCGACGCGGACGAGTCCATTTCCGGCGCGCGTCAGCACCTCCTGCGTCGCCGGGACCGGTAGTCCGGCCGAAGCGACAAGTCTCAGGTACTCGCGCTCGAGCCAACTGTGGCCACCCCTGATCGCCTCGGTGCCCTCGATCGCTTCGACGAGCCGTGGAATTCCGAACCGCCCCTTCGAACGCAGTGCAACGATCCGACGATGCACGAGCGACTCGTTGAACTTTCCGTCTCGCAGGCCGGAGTCGAAGGCCACGATGAGCTGTTCGATCGACTCGGTTCGAGCGAGATCGATCAGGGTGCGCGCCCCGCTCAGTGTGGCAATTCCATCGACCGCAGCGCGGTCGATCAGTTCCAGCTGCGCGGAAGTGTGTATCCGATGTCCGATCCGCTGAACGTCGCGCCCGCGCGCAATCGTGACGTCGAATGGCGCTCGGAGGCGGTAGCCGTCGAACCCGTGGAGGGCGGCGGCGGTTGGACCGCTCGCCCACACCTCACCACCGATGTCGATCATCAGCGCGTGGAGTTCGGCGAGTGCACCCATCGGGGCGCCCGGCAACCGATAGGTGTCGACACCGACTTGCAGGAGGGAACCGCTCGAGACTCGGCTCCGAAGCTGTGCGTTGGACACGCCAACGTCGTTCGCCTGCCGCCGTGACAGCAGGCCCAGCTGACCAGTCGCGACCGCCACGATCCGGCGGTAGGTGTTGGTCATGCCCACATCATGACGAGGGGGTCTCCCGGAGTTGCGATCACTGCCGACCCAGTTTCAGCGTCAGCAGAGAGGTTCGGAATTGACGTTGTCGCTGGCGCTGAACGGTGCGGAGGCTCTGGGCGCAGCCAACTAGGTTCGGTCGAGGTTCGGTCGAGGATCCGTCAGGACAAGGGGAAGCAAGAGGGGAAGCAATGAGTGACAGCACGACGCCACGACTCGGCCGAACGATGGTCGAGTCCGATCCCACGTGGCCGGGCGAACCCACACCGCCGCCCGGCACGCCCAACGTCGTGTACTGCGTGTTCGACGACGTCGGCTTCTCCGACTTCGGCTGCTACGGATCGGAGATCGCAACCCCGAACATCGATCGTCTCGCTGCCGGCGGCCTGCGATACACCAACTTCCACACGACGGCACTGTGCTCGCCCACGCGCGCCGCGCTGCTCACCGGCCGCAACCACCACGCCGTGGGCATGGGCTCGCTGGCCAACTACGACCTCGGATTCGACGGCTACCGCGGCTCGATCACACGGTCGGCCGCGCTGCTTCCCGAGATCCTGCGCGAAGCGGGCTGGAACAGCTTCGCGGTGGGCAAGTGGCACCTCACCCCGATGCACCACACCGGGCCGTCGGGGCCGTTCTACCAGTGGCCGACCCAGCGGGGATTCGACCGGTTCTACGGCTTCATGGACGGCGCGATGAACCACTGGGAGCCGTTCCTCGCCGAGGACAACCACCCCGTCGAGACACCCGACACGCCCGACTACCACCTCACCACCGACATCACCGACCGGGCGATCCGCATGGTGTCGGACCAGCAGTCGGTCGCCCCCGAGAAGCCCTTCTTCCTGTACCTCGCCTTCGGTGCCGGCCACTCTCCGCACCACGTCCCCAAGGATCTGATCGACGCCTACGTCCCCGTGTTCGAAAAGGGGTGGGACGCAACGCGGGCCGACCGCCTGGCCCGGCAGAAGGCGATGGGCCTCGTACCGGACTCCACCGAACTGCCGCCGCGCAACCCGGGTGTGCCCGTCTGGGACGAGTTGTCCGCAGGAGAACAGCGACTCTTCGTCCGCTTCCAAGCCGCGTTCGCCGCGATGGTCACGCACACGGACCGCGAGATCGGACGTCTGATCGACACCTTGGAGAAGATCGGCGCGCTGACCAACACGATCTTCGTGGTGATGAGCGACAACGGCGCGTCCCAGGAGGGCAGCCAGGCGGGCACCCTCCATCAGGGTCGTTACTTCGAGCGGGCGCCGATGACCCTCGAGCAGTCGATCGACCTGATCGACGAGATCGGCGAGACGCAGTGGTTCAACAACTACCCGCTCGGGTGGGCGATGGCGGGCAACACGCCGTGCAAGTTCTACAAGCAGAACACCCACGGGGGCGGCGTGCGCGACCCCCTGATCATCCACTGGCCCGACGGACTGTCCGATGACGTCGCCGGCACCATCCGGCACCAGTTCCATCACGTCAGCGACCTCACCCCGACGGTGCTGGATGTACTCCGAACGACGCTCCCCACCACCGTGAACGGTGTCGAACAGATGCCCCTGCACGGCACGCCCATGACCTACACGTTCACCGAGCCGGACGCTCCCACGCGCAAGTCGGTGCAGTACTTCGAGATGCTCGGCCACCGCGGCATCGTGGCGGGTGGCTGGAAGGCCGTCACGGTGCACGACCCCCGAACCCTGCTCGACGACGACACATGGGAGCTGTACCACCTCGACGAGGACTTCGCCGAGCTCCACGACCTCGCCGACTCCGAGCCGACGATCCTGCGCGAACTCGTCGACCGATGGTGGGAGGAGGCAGCCGCCAACAAGGTGCTGCCGGTCGACGACCGCGCCGGTGGCGGTACTCGGCCGAAGCGGCCCGTGCGTCGGAATTGGACGCTGTGGCCGGGGCTCGAACGGGTTCCGTCCGACGCGGCACCGCTGCTGCGCAACACGAGCCACACGATCAGCGCACACGTCACGGTGCCGGAGGCCGGCTGCGAGGGCGTCCTGATCTCGGACGGTGACCGTTGGGGCGGCTATGCGATGTTCGTCCAGGACGGCGTGCCGTGCTTCCACTACCACTTCCCGCTCGAACGTCACGAGGTACGCGGTACCGCTCCGCTGGCTCCCGGCGATCACACCATCACGTGGACGCTCGACAAGGTCGACCGGACCGCAGCACGTGGTCAGCTGGCCGTCGACGGTGACGTGGTCGGCAGTGTCGAGATACCCCGCATGTTGCGCGGCTGGATGCCGTTCAACGGCTTGAACGTCGGCTGCGACAACGGTGCACCCGTCGGCACCACCTACGAGTCACCGTTCCGGTTCACCGGCGCGCTGCACCGCGTCGACGTCGTGCTGCGCGACGAGTCGCCGTCGCCCGACCCGACGATCGAGCACCGCTCCGAGATGGGCAAGCAGTAGCAGGCGGGCCCTCAGACGGTGGCCGGCTGGCGCTGCTCGCGCTCGATCCACGCATCGAGCGTCGGGCTCGACTCGAAGCTCGTGATGAGTGCGTAGCGCGGCGCATCGCCGTTGTGAACGACCACATGCCAGAGGCGCTGGGTGTCGACGACGAAACGGGCACCCTTGTGCAACGGCACCCGCACCTCGGTCGACGGATCGGGCAAGCCGTCGGGCCCGTTGTCCATCAGCAGCATGTAGCTGTCGGGATTGTCGGTCAGTTCGATCCACGACCGCACCACCCAGCCCTCGTCGTCGGGGTTGAACCGGTTGTTGTCGTCACGATGGATCGAACGCATCGCAGTCTCGCGGTCCTGCGGTTCGAGCTTGATGATGCGCACCCGTCCGAAGTTGGCGCCGACGTCGTCCACGTACTTGCGGATCGTCGGGGCGATCTCGGCGTTCGACGTCCACATCGCGTCCTTGTCGGTCTTGCCCTTGTCCCAGAAGCCCCGGCAGTCGAGTTCGCCGTCGGCGGAGGCCAGCGGGGCGAAGTTGGTGTCGCCACCCGACTTCCAGTCCATGTACTCGAGCGACGTGAATTCCGCCTCGGGGATCTCGTACGGGAGGTCCCGCAGGGCGACGAATCCAGTGTCGGCGAGCACGTCGAGACGCTGGTGGGGCGTGTGGAGCGGGATCGCCACGCTCCAGTGGTCGAGAGTGGGCCAGAAACTCATGTCACCGAGTCTACGAACCGGTTCGCACCGGGCCAGGGCACTTGGACACCTGTCACGATGCCGACCATGCCGACCATGCCGACCATGCCGATCAGGGGACGGACGTCCCCACCGTCGCCGAGGGCAGGTCGGTGACCACGACGATCCCCGACGGGATCTCCAGCGTCTGACCCGCCTGGATCGCATCGGGACTCGCCAGCTTGTTGAGATCGACGATCGACTGGACGGTGACCTCGAAGCTGGCGGCGATCGCACCGAGCGTGTCGCCCTGCTTGACGGTGTAGAAGCGCTGGCCGGCCGGAATCGTCGTGGTGGTCGTCGACGTGGTGGCGATGGTCGTGATGATCGGTGGGAGCCGCTCCTGGGCCGCAGGGTCGGTCGTGCCGCACGCCGACGCGCCCACGGCGAGTGCGACCACGAGCAGTGCCGAGGTCGAGTACCCGGGTCGCGTCATGGGCAGGGATGCTATGCGCATGGCGATGCCTGCGACGCGCGGCCGTCGGCGTACCCTCGCACAGGTGACGAACACGCACTCCGAGGAACGCTCGGCCGAACACCCGGTCCCCGGCGCCGAACACCCGGCCCGCGAGTACCACGTCGACGCCAACGGTCTCCAGATCGCCGTGCACGAATGGGGCGACGCCGAGAACCCGCCGCTGGTGCTGGTTCACGGCGGATTCGACTTCGCTCGCACCTACGACATCTTCGCCCCCAAGCTCGCCGCCGGCGGGTGGCGGGTGGTCAGCTGGGACCAGCGTGGCCACGGCGACAGCCAGCACGCCGAGTTGTACTCGTGGGATGCCGACATGCGCGATGCCCTCGCCGTGTTCGACCACGTGAGCCCCGGTCGCTCGATGCCGGTGATCGGCCACTCCAAGGGCGGCGCGCTGATGACACAGTTGGCCGACGCCCAACCGTTCCGGTTCACCCACCTCGTCAACATGGATGGCATCCCGTACAACCGACGGATCCCCGATGTCGCCGAGCACGAGCGCACCAAGATGGTGGCCACCGAGATCGCCGGCTGGCTCGACCACCGCCGCTCGACGGCAACCGCGCAACGCAAGCCCGGCACGATCGACGAGTTGGCGAAGCGACGCGGCCGGATGAACCCACGACTCGACGTGGACTGGCTGCGCCGGCTCGTCACGGTGGGCGGCTTCGAGTCGGCCGACGGGTGGCGATGGAAGATCGATCCGTCGATGCGGTTCGGCGGGTTCGGGCCGTGGCGCCCGGAGTGGACGCTGATGCGGCTGCCCGGGCTCCCGATGCCGTTCCTCGGCATTCTCGGACGGGAAATGGAGGAGATGGGATGGGGCACGCCACCCGAGAAGGTTCTGCCCTACCTCCCGTTCGACGGCCGTTGCGAGATCCTCGACGGCGTCGGGCACTTCGTCCACATCGAACAGCCCGACCTCGTCAGTGACATGGTCCTCGATTTCATCGGAGCGCCCTCGTGACCGCGTCGCCCCATCCTCTCGGTGCCCATCCTCTCGGAGAGGTGACGATGTTGCGTCACGGCAAGATCGATCTCGCCCTGCACCACCTGCGTGGCGCCACAGCGGCCGGCGGACGGCCACTGCTGATCCTGCACGGCCTCGGTGAGGCCTCGCCCGCAACGTTGCCCACCTGGGCCGACACGTGGCCGGGCCCCGTGGCAGCCCTCGACTTCACGGGCCACGGTCGGTCGACGATCCCGCACGGCGGCGGCTACACCGCCGAACTGCTGCTCGGCGATGCCGACGCTGCCCTTGCTGCACTCACCGAGGGCGATCCGGCTCGCTCGATCACGGTGGTCGGGCGCGGCCTCGGCGCCTACATCGCGCTGCAGATCGCCGGCGCTCGCGCCTCCCAGGTGCACGGTGCGATCCTCGTCGACGGTCCCGGACTCGCGGGTGGGCCGACCGGTCCGACCTCGCAGAGCTTCTTCTCGCTCCCGCCGAGCCCGACGGCGCCCGATCCGTACGCACTGGTCGAGTTGGGACGAGATCTGCGGCCACCGGATTACGCGACGCTGTTCGTCCGCCTCGCTCTTGCCGGGTCGGAACTCGACGAACCGATCGCCGTCGCCAGCGTCTTCCGGCCCGAGTGGCTCGAGGCAGTCGTCAAGGAACTCGGCGTCATCGACGTCAGCCTCCCCGAAGCCCTCGCCACCTACGCCGCCCCGTGACGCCGCCGTTGTGACCGCCACGTTGTGAGCGTTGTGCGCACAGTTCGCGCACATCGCTCACAGCAGGTGGACGGGGGGCGGTAGGGTCGGGGTGTGTCGGTGGCAGCGTTCACACTCATCGTGGTGGTGTCGTTCCTCGTCATGGAACCCGTCACCGCGGCGACCCATCGGTGGGTCATGCACGGCATCGGCGAATGGTTCCACCGCAGCCACCACCGCCCCGGACGCAAGCCCAGGTGGGAACGCAACGACTGGTTCCCGGTGTTCTTCGCCGCGATCGTGCTGTTCGGTCTGTGGCTCGGCTTCAACCGCAACGGCCTGACGGCACTCGTTCCGATGGCGATCGGAGTGACGCTCTACGGAGCCGCCTACGCCCTCGTGCACGACGGCTACATCCACCGACGGATCGATCCCTTCGGTTCCCACCGCAATGCGTACCTCGATCACGTCGCCGAGTCACACCGCATCCACCATCTCTACAACGGCGCGCCGTACGGAATGCTGGTGCCGGTCGTCCCCGCAGAACTCCGCGCGAAGGCGGCGCACACGGACCGCGACCCGTTCGCCGAGATCCAGGGCACGACCGTCGCCGGCCCCGCGTAGGCCCCGGCGGAGCCTCGGCGGGATTGCCTGGTGGATTGCCGGGGGGGCGCTGCTAGATTCAGGTCGCTCTCAACGAGACAAGGCCATTGCCTTCAGGCCCCCATCGTCTAGTGGCCTAGGACACCACCCTTTCAAGGTGGCGGCACGGGTTCGAATCCCGTTGGGGGTGCGACGCGAGAGCGTTGGTACATATCTGGTCCCGTGGTGAAGTCTGGAGTTCACGCCGGCCTGTCAAGCCGGAGGTCGCGGGTTCAAGTCCCGTCGGGACCGCAGCAGGGGGCCACTCGTCATCGAAAGGTGGCGAGTGGCTTTTCTGTAGGAACAAGGGTGTCGAACACCAGATTCGACGCCAACACGGTCGAGTAGCTCAGTTGGCAGAGCACACGCCTGAAAAGCGTGGGGTCACCGGATCGACGCCGGTCTCGACCACCAGGGACGCCGGGCTCTGCTCGATGACCCGAACGACGCCCCACGGCCGCCGGCGACCGAACCGGACTCGTCGGCGATCCAACTGCCACGGTCGCGAGCGACCAGACTGCCCGTGTGCGTCGCCT
Source organism: Ilumatobacteraceae bacterium (assembly GCA_963829585.1). Lineage (GTDB taxonomy): Bacteria > Actinomycetota > Acidimicrobiia > Acidimicrobiales > Ilumatobacteraceae > Sva-07. The sequence goes on from CAWHJD010000001.1 coordinate 267,358, forward strand.
CCACCGATGGGGTTCCCTCGTCTCGGCCCTGTGTGTGCTGTGGCTTGCCGTCGCCGTCACCGTGCCAGGCGACCGGGTCGCTGCGCAGAGTTCCGACAACGGTCTGGAGGAACGGTCGGTCAACTCGTTCGAGTTCGACCCTGCTCGGGGCGTCGTGCGCGTCACGGTCGACATCGACCTCCGAAACGTCACGACCGACCGCGTCGACGCCAACACCGTCAGCCGCTCCTACTTCGACAGCTACGCCATCGCCGTCCCGCTCGGCGCCGAGAACATCGTCGCCACGCGTGACGGGACCGTGCTCGACGGCACCCTCGTCTCCGATCCCGAATTTCCCGCCTTCTCCACGTACCGGGTCCCCCTCGACCCGCCGCTGTTCAGCGGAGAGTCGACCAGCGTGCAGGTCACATATGACCATCTGGGCGCCCCGCCGCGCGATCCGGTGCCGTGGCGCGTCAACGAGGCCTACGCCGGCTTCGTGGCGTTCGGCCTCGGCGACGAGGGTCTCGTCACCCTGCGCATCTCGCAACCGTTCGCCTACGAGTTCGACGAGTACACCGATCTCGCCGGATTCGACGTCAGTGAGCCCGATGAGTTCGGCACCGTCGTGTACACACGTGCCGGCCTGAGCGAGGACACGAGGATCACCGTCGGGTTGGCCAACGACGATCGCCTCGTGTCGAGCCCGCTCGCCGTCGAGGGACTGGATCTCGAACTGCGTTCGTGGCCCGACGACCCCGATTGGGCCGACTTCGCGGCGACCCGGGTCGAATCGGGTATCCCCACGCTGGAGGATCTGATCGGGAGCGACTGGCCCGTCGAGGGAAGCTTCGTCGTTCGACAGTCCGTCGAACCCAACCGCTCCGGGTACGCCGGCTGGTTCGACGCCGAGACGAAGGAGATCGCCGTCGGCGAGGCGCTCGACGCCGACACGATCTACCACGAGCTGTCCCACGCCTGGTTCAATCGCCGGCTGTCGGATGAACGGTGGCTGACCGAGGGCATCGCCCAGGTGTACGCCGCCGAACTCGTGCGTCGCGATGGTGACGAGGCCCGCACCCCGTCAGCACCCGTCATCGACGACCCGGCTGCACGACCACTGACGGGTTGGACCGCGCTCGACGACGAGCGCGCCCTCGAGGAGTACGGCTACGCCACGTCGTTCTGGGTGGTGGATGCGCTCGTCGACGACGTGGGCTTCGACCGCATGCGCCAGGTCGTCGCCGTACTCGGCAACGGCGCGAGCCCGTACGGCGCCACGGACGACGTCGAACGACCGGACGACGACTGGAAGCGCGTCTACGACGTGTTCGTGGAGGTCGGCGGTTCGAGCGTCGCCGGCGAGGTGTTCGGATCACACGTCGTGGACGCCGACGGCGCCATCGCGATCGAGCGACGAGACCAGGCCGCCGCCGCCGTCGACGGTCTGGTCGTGCGCAGCTCGCCGTGGAATCTCCCGGTCGGGGTCCGCAATCGTCTCGAACGGTGGGAGACCGACGACGTGGCCGAGGGAGTGCTCGCCGCGGATCTCGTACTCGGACAGCGCGCCGAACTCGAATCGATCGAGGAGATCGTCGGGATCGACGAACCCGACCGGGCCGGCGATGCCTATGCGGACGCCCCGATGCGACCGACCGGTGGGGTCGACTTCAGTGAGGCGACAGCGATCCTCGACGACGCGATCGAACTCGGCCAACAGCTCGACACACGCCTCATCGAGATCGACGAGCTGGCCGGCGCCGCCGCCACGACCCCACCCGAGATCGGTTCGCTGACGGGTGTGGCCGACTTCGCCGGTGGGCTCGACGCCGCCGACGACCTGCACGGCGCACTGGAACAGATCGTCGAGATCGAGCAGGAGCTCGACGATTCGTCCGGAGTCCTGGCAACCGTGGGCCGCTGGGGGTCCGACATCCGAAGCGACCTGGACGACGCTCGTGCCCAGATCGAGCGGGGGGAGATCGGGGCTGCGCTTGCCACGCTCGCCTCAGCGCAGGACCAGGTCGACGGACTCGCCACAGCCGGAGCCATCCGCTCGGCCATCGCCGTCGCGACCGCCATCGGCCTGATCCTCGCGTTCGTGCTGGTCCGCCGGCGCGACCGAACGGATCGCAGCCCCGGCTGATCGGGGACCTGTACTGCAGGAGCTGCGGACGGC
>CAWHJD010000002.1:0-12190 GCA_963829585.1 Ilumatobacteraceae bacterium
CCCAATCTGGTCGTCCGATTCGGGTTCGCCGGTCTTCGGAACGTCGACCGCGCCCCAGGCCCCTCAATTTCTGCCGGCGTGTGGCCGTTCCCTCCGCCCGGCGCCGCAGGACGTGGCTGACCTCGTGATCGAGGTGGTGGCCGAAACGGCGCCGCTGGCGAAGCATGTCGTGTTGGTAGTCGAAAGGCTGCAGGGTCATGTGATCGATTCCTTGTCGGTCTTCGTGTGGTTGATGGTGTGGGTCATTGGGTTGGGTTTGATGGTGTTGGTGGTGTCCCGGTTCACGCCAACGTCGGGTCGGCACCGAGGCGCGAGATCCGCCAGGAGGGTCGAGGCCCTGGTCGTGTTGAGCGGGTTCATGAACATCAGGCCCCGAACGTCGCCGACCGCCCGAGCGAGGGGGTGCCCGCCCGGTAGCCGGCGCCTCCGCTCAGCAGCAGCGATCGGTCGACGATGCGCATCGCCGCCGCGCCGACCACAGCCTGGCCGCCTGCACCTCGCGGAACACGGCGAGCACGTGGTCGGGCGGCGTCCCTGGTAGTCCTCCTCGTGGGCGTCGACGACGTCACCGGCACGGGACAGCGGGATCGCGCCGAGTGCAGGTCGACCTCGTTGTCGGCGACCAACGACCGGGAGCCGGCGTCCGCCCTGCCTCGCGCTCGCAGAGCGGAGATCGCAGCGGCGTGGGCCGACTCCGCGATGCCGAGCGAGGCCGCCGCGTGGAATCCGCCGGAGGCGAGGTTCCGCGCCGCGTAGCCGACAGCCGAGCCGCTCGGGAACCCGCCCATGAACGCAGAGGCGTCCACCCGGACGTCGGTGAAGCTCACCGAGTTGCTGCCCGAGGTCCGCATGCCGAGTGCATCCCAGTCGTCGTGCACGACGACACCGGGCGCATCGGCGGGGATCGCGACGTAGGCGTAGCGCTCGCCGCGCGGTCCGACCGTCGTGACCGACGCCAGGAAGACGTCAGCTGCGGGCGACATGGTGCAGAAGATCTTCCTTCCGTCGATCCTCCAGTGATCGTCCACCGCCGTGGCAACGGTGGACGGCCGGGTGAGGTCCTGCCCCGGCTCGCTGATCGCAGCCGCCATCACCACACGACCGGCGACGAGCTGATCGAGCACGATGCCGAGTTCTGACTGGTGGTCGTCGTCCGCGGCCAGGTACTGACGCACCAGGTTGGCGACGACGGTCACGTGCATGCTCGCCCCGATCGTCGAGGCTGCATCCCCTCGGGCCAGTCGGCTGGCCGCCACGAAGAGATCGTGGGTCGACCGGACGCCTCGCCCTCCCAACTCCTCGGGCACCGGCGCCGACAGCCAGCCGCTGTCGACCAGGGTGATCAAGTGGTCGCGGATGTAGGCACCGCGACGATCGTGGACGTCGACGGTGGCACTGAAGGCTGCGGCAAGCTCCTCGGCCAGCTCCACCAGGAGTGAGCCGTGCTTCGTGCGGGGGGTGAGTTCCATCTGTGCTCCTCTCGGGTCGGCACCTCGTGCCGGATCTGTCGGATCAGCGTGAAGGAACGCGGCGCAGCTGTCTTGGAGAGCCCTGGGAGGTTTCGTGGAGATCCCGGACGCGGGGCTCCGGCAGATCTCCAGGCGGTCTCCAAGCACGCCGGGCGGGTTCGTGTGCTCAATGCCTGTCGACACACACAGCTCCCCACCGGGGGCTCGACCAGAGGAGAGAACAATGACCACAACCGAATCACCCACCGTCGACAACGGCGTCAACGTCGCGGCGCTGCTGGGGGCACGCGATGCCATGACCGACATGCCAGAGCTCGCCGCGTTCCAGTGGCGCGCGACGTCGACCTGGGTCGACGGCGTGCACACGCGGACCGCCGTCGAACAGTTCCACGGCGTGGGCGCCGAGCAGTCACACCGCCAGACGTTCACGTTGGACACCGACCATCCGGAGATCTTCGCGGCGACCGATCGCGGCGTCACTCCGGTCGAGATGGTCCTCGCCGGACTCGCCGGGTGTCTGACGGCCGGGATCGCCACCGTGGCCACCAACCGCGGGATCCAGCTGCGGTCGGTGCGGGCCACCGTCGAGGGCGACATGGACCTGGCCGGCATCCTGGGCATCGAGCGGGACGCCCGCAACGGTTTCGAGCACGTCCGCGTGGCCTACGAGATCTCGGCGGACGCCAGCCCCGCAGAGGTGGAGGCGATCGTCGCCCAGTCGCAGAAGCGCTCGGCCGTGTACGACATCATCACGAACCCCACCCCGGTCACCGTGACCGTCGTCTGAGCGACCGAAGTGCCCACATCACGTCACGACGTGGTGATCGTCGGTGCGGGACAGGCAGGTCTGGCGATGAGCCGCTGCCTGTCCCGCCGCGACATCGACCACATCGTCGTGGATCGCCACGACGTCGCGTCGTCCTGGACGCGCCAGCGATGGGACTCATTGAGGTTGCTGACCCCGAACTGGATGACGAAGCTCCCCGATGCTCCTGCGTTCAGCGGGCATCCCGACGGCTTCGCCCCCGCCGCCGAGGTGGCGGCGTACCTGCGGAGCTACGCGTCGCTCGTCGACGCACCGGTCGTGTCCGGCTGCCCGGTGGAGCGGATCGAACCGGACATCAACGGTTGGCGCGTGCTCACGCCCACGGGAACGCTCTCCGCACGAGCAGTCGTGCTGGCGGTCGGCCCCGGTTCGACTCCCCGGCGACCGGCAGCCGCGTCGGCGCTGGCCGCCTCGACCAGGACGATCAGCGCACTGGACTACAAGAACCCGGGCGACGTCGAGGACGGCGGCGTCCTGGTCGTGGGTGCGTCGGCCTCCGGCGCGCAGATCGCCGACGAACTGGCGAGAGCCGGCCGGGCGGTGACACTGGCGGTCGGCGAACACGTTCGTGCCGTGCGCTCGTACCGCGGTCGCGACCTGTACTGGTGGCTGGACCGCACGGGCCTGCTGGACGAGTCCTCCGACGAGGTCGACGACCTTCGCCGCGTCCGCGCGACGCCGTCGTTCCAGGTGGTCGGATCCGACGACGGTCGCAGCGTCGATCTCAACGCCCTGCAGTCACGCGGCGTTCGCGTCACCGGGCGCCTCGTCGGTGCCGACGGCGTTCGGGCAGTCTTCTCGGGATCGTTGGCGAACCTGTGCAGGTCGGCCGACCTGAAGCTCGAGCGCCTCCTGGATCGTTTCGACGCGTTCGCCGTCGAGCAGGGGCTGGCCGATCTGACGGACCCGTGGCGACCGCAACGCACCGACGTGCCTGCTCCGCTTCTGGAACTTCGTGGCTCGGCGTTGCGCACCGTCATCTGGGCGACCGGGTTCGAGCAGGCGTTCCCCGCGATCGACGCCCCCGTGTTCGATCGCCGAGGACGTCTGATGCACGACGGTGGTGTCGTCGGATCATCCGGCCTCTACGTGCTCGGGCTCCCGTTCCTGCGGCGACGCCGTTCGTCCTTCATCGCCGGCGCCGAGGACGACGCCGAGGCCGTGGCCGGGCGGATCCGTGCTCACCTCGACCGATGGAGCGTCGCTTGGTCGCCGTGTACGGCGGCGACGAACATGTAGCCGCGACCGCGCACCGTCCGGATGATCCGCTGTGCGTCCCCGTCGTCGCCGGTGGCCTGGCGGGCAGCTTTGATGCGTGAGGTGAGCGCCGACTCGCTCACGAACCGGTCGCCCCAGATCTGGTCGAGCAACTCCTCCTTCGGCACCATCCGGGATCGACGCTGGGCGAGATACGTCAGCACCTCGAACACCTGCGGCTCCATCGGAACGCGGTTCCCACCGCGCCGGAGCTCGAACCTGTCGACGTCGAGTTCGCAGTCACCGAATCGGATCACCGTGCCGGCCCCCTGGTCCACGACACCGTCCCGCGCTGGCGCGACCTCGGCCGGAGCACTCCCGCCGAGACACGTTCGCACGGCGCGGATGGACGCGGCGAGGTCGGTCTGTCGGCACGCACCGTGTCGTTCGGCGAGGAGCCGATCCTCCTCCTCGAACGTCGGCGACACGATGGAACGGCCGAGGTCGGTGGGGAACGACGTCCACAGGTCGTCGGCGAGGCGCTGTTCGCCGACATGCAGGGCAACGGCGGCCGCTGCGCGCACCACACACGCCGCACCGGGGATATCGCCGTTGAGCAGATGGGCGTCGAACGACGACCGGAACTCCGGTACCGCCGACACCCACCCGTCGCGAGCACCGAGCACGGTTGCCATCGTCTTGTGTGCTGCTCCCGCCGACCACGCGTAGCCCGTGCGGTCGGACAACGTGAGCGCCTCACGGGCGTGTTCGAACGCGGTGTCGAGCGCGCCCTGACGGACGCAGAGTCCGGCTGCGATCGTGTGCGACCACTGAGCGACGACGATCGAACCGGTTCGGATCGCATCCGCCGCGGCCCGATCGAGCACCTCCAACGACTCGGCGATGTCGTCCGGCGTACTGCTGGTGGCCGCCCTCGAACACTCGATCTCACGGGCGAACGCCGGGCTGATCTTCCCGGCGAGCAGGAACGCCTCACCGAGCGCCGCTCGTGCGGCCGGGAGATCTCCGCCGTACGCCTCGAGAAAGCCGAGGGACCGGTGGGCGAGCAACCGGGGCAGGTCTCCTGCGGTCTCGTCGTCGAGCACCTGGCGGATCAGCTGCACTGCCAGCGTCGTGTCTCCCCCGAACGTGGCGACGCTCGCCATCACCGCCACGGCTTCGAGGTGGAGTGGTGCTCGATCGTGCCATGTGCCGATGATCCGTCGGGCGAGCGCGATCTGCTCACCGCGGTTGCGCGCGGAGCCGAACAGGGGCAGGAAGAGCCGGTTCGCCCGGGCGGCGGTGCCATCCCGGTGGAGGCATTCGTCGATGGCGTGGATCAGATGGGCGAACCGTTCGGTGACCGTCGTGAACAGCTCCGGCGAGAACTGGGTGAGCACCTTCGCCACGAACGCGTCCGCGTAGGTGGCCATCACGTCGACGAATCGTTCGACGGTCGACGTCATCTCGCCGTCTGCCTCGAGACGCTCGAGCCCGAACCAGCGGATCGGCTCGAGCAGGCGGTAGCGGTTCGAGACACCCTGGTCGACCATCGTCACGAGCAGGCTGGCGTCGATGAGTTCGGTGGCGATCTCGACCGCGTCCAGCTCGGTGGGCACATCCATCAGCTGGCGAGCGAGCTCCAGGTCGAACGGCGCGTTGAAGACACAGAGTGCACGGAATCCGGCCTGGACGTGCGGGGCGAGCGGTTCGTACGACGCCGCGATGACCGCACGCATGCTCTCGTGGCGGTCCGCTTCGTTGCCGGGGCGGTGCAGGAGACCCAGTTCGACGTCGAGCAGCGCCGAGATCTGATGCGGGCTGAGTACTCGGGTACGCGCCGCTGCCAACTCGATGGCCAGAGGCATCCCGTCGAGCTGTCGGACCAGGCGGGCGATGTCGACGAGGGTGTCGTCGTCGATGACCGACAGCGCCCCGGCCCGTTGGGCGCGGTCGATGAACAGCTGCACCGTCGGCGCCGATCGTGCCTCATCCGGATCGTCGTCGGCCGGCACCGCGAGCGGCCCCAGCATCACCACCCGTTCCTCTGCCAGGCCGAGGGGCGTCCGTGTCGTGACGAGCACACGAGTCGTGCGGTCCGCCTCGATGAGCGAGCGGGCCAGACGCGCGACGCCCTCCAGTGCCGACTCGCAGTTGTCGAGCACGATGAGGCGCGGGCGGTCGATCGACCCGTAGCGCAGCGCATCGGCGGAGGCAAGACCGGCGTTGCGGGCGACGAGATCGGCGACATCGTCGTCGTCGGTCGCCCCCGCGAGCGTCGCGAAGAGGACGTTGCCCTCGAACGATGCATGCGTGGCGAGCGCGAACTCTCGGGCGAGGCGAGTCTTGCCGATGCCCCCGGGTCCCACGAGGGTGACCAGCCGGTGGTCCGACACGAGCGCGTCGAGCAGGCCCAGCTCACCGGCTCGACCCAGGAACGGCGTATGCGTCCGCACGGGAGAAAAGTATGGCACCGGGCGACCCGGTCGATCTCCACGGATTCTCCATCGTGGCTCCAAGCAACGGTGCGTGGTCTCGTTCATGCTCGACACCATGTTCAACTTCCACGCCTCCCGTCCCGTCGAGGATCCGCGGAACCGCGCTCGGGCGCACGTACGCGGCGCCACCCCCAGAACCGTGTTCGAGTTCGTGTGCGACCTCGACCAACTGCCCGGCTGGAATCCGACCATCTCCAGGGTGGTGAGCCGACCCGGTTGCCTCACTGCGGGCGCCGAATGGAAAGTCGCGATGCGCGACGGTGTCCTGCAGTGGGTCAGTCGGTCCACGGTGGTCGAGTACGACCCCGACGCGATGGTGCTCGTCTACCGATCCGGCACCGACGACGGCAACGAGTCGTACACCGAGTGGCGTTGGTCGGTGACTGCCGACGGCGACGACACCGTCGTGGAGGTCAGCTGGCGGCTCGTCCCGCGCAGCGCACTCCGCCGGTGGGTGATGGCTCCGTACCGGGCACGCCGCTTGCGCGGCGAGGTTCCGACGTCACTCGCCGCCCTGGTCCGCGAGTTCACCGCACGGCAGACGCCCGACGGTCGACCGGCACCCGACGCACAAACCACCGTGCTCGGCGTGTGGGCCCATCCCGACGACGAGGCATACCTCAGCGCCACCCTGATGCACCGGGTCCGCGCCGCCGGGGGCCGTGTCGTCGTCGTCACCGCGACGCTCGGCGAGGCCGGCCTGAGCTCTCTCGCTCCGGAGGATGCGAAGGCGCTTCGGTACCGCGAGCTGAAGAACGCGCTCTCGGTGGTCGACGTGCACGAGCACCACGTCCTCGGCCATGACGACGGTGGATGCGCCGACGTCGCCGTCGCAGAGGGTGCCGGGCGGATCGAGGAGCTCATGCGTGAGATCCGCCCGGACCTCATCGTCACGTTCGGTCCCGACGGCATCACGGGGCATCCCGACCATGTCGCCGTGTCCAGGTGGACGATCGCCGCATGGCAACGAACCGGCCACGGTGAGTTGCTCCTCGCGACGATGACCGACGAGTTCCGATCCGAGCACGAAGAACTGCATGAACTCCTGGGGGTGTCGATGGGCTCGGCTCTGCAGTCCGTGCCCGATCACGACGTCGCGCTCCGTGTGGTGCCGAGCGACGCTGAACGCGTCCGCAAGCGACTCGTTCTCGATGCCCATCGCTCGCAGACCGCACCGCTCGCCGAACTGGTGGGCGACGACGCGTTCCACGACTGGTGGGTGGACGAATGCTTCCGGGCGCCGTCGCTCGCGGACCTGGCTTGGGCGACGCCTGCGCCGGCCACCGGAGCCGCACCATGAGCGCCGTCGTCGCCACCCCGCCACGCACTGCAGGTTTCGTGGCCGGCACTCGGGCAATGCTCCCACTCGCCATCGGCTGCGCCCCGTTCGGCGTGGCGGTCGGCGCGACGATCGCCGACTCGAACGTCGACGTCGCCCCGACGCTCGCTGCGGCGCTCCTCATGTTCGGCGGGTCCGCTCAGCTCGCCGTCGTGCAGATGCTCGACGCCGGGGCGGCGCCGCTGGTCATCCTGACCGCCGCGGTGATGATCAACCTCCGATTCGTCGCGTACAGCGCTGCGCTCGCGCCGTTGTTCCCGACGAGCGGTCGGGCCAATCGAGCGGCGATGGCCGCCACGTTGGTCGACCAGACGTATCTGGTGACGTCGATCGAGGCCACGAACAACGAGCGGGCCGAGCGCGAGCTCGAGCGGTTCTACGTCGGCGCCTCGGTGACGATCGGGGTGATCTGGGTGGGCGCCCAGGTTGTCGGGGTGCTCGCCGGGTCGCTGCTGCCCGAGGGGGCGAACCTCGGTGCGGCGGCTCCCATCTCGCTCGCCGGTCTGGCCGCCGGGGTCGTCTCCGCCCGCGCGTCGCGCCTGGCACTCGCCTCGGCGGTTGCGGCCGTCGTCGTCCTGTCATCCGCGGCCGGTCAGCTGGCGTTGGTGATGGCCATCGTGCTCGGCGTCGGCATCGCGGCATGTGCCACACCCTCGAAGGCAAACACGGGGAGGAGCCGTGACCGCGTGGGCCGTCGTGGTGGCCGGCGCGGTGTGCACGTACCTGCTGCGAGCGTCCGCGTTGGTCGTGGTCGACGGTGGGCGGCTGCCCAGGTGGATCGAGCAGCACGTCAAGCTGGTGGCGCCGGCAGCGCTCGGGGCGTTGGTCGCGTCGTCGTCGTTGCACAACGATCACACCGTCGGCGTGGCCATCGCCAGTGGTGCCGCGTTCGTTGCGGCCCGGCGCTTCCGGACGCCGTACGCGGCGCTGCTCGTCGGGTTCCCGACGCTGTGGTGCGCGCAACTGGTGCTCGGCTGACTCCTCGATGATCCACCGGAGCGTGCTGTTCGACATGAATTCGACGTCACGAGACTGGGTCGAGGTGCAGGGCGACGTTCCCCGAGAATCGAGCCTGCTTCGGCGGGCAGCCGGGGCCGAACGTCACGTCTGATTCCCACCAGCGCGGGTGACGAATCCTCGCGACGATCTGGAGATGAGCGATTCGACCTTCGTGCTCCGACCGATCCCGCCACGTGATGCCGATGAATTGCGTCGACGAGGCGGACCGCTGTACGTCGCTGATGAGCATCCCGGCTACCCGTGCCGACAGTGCCTTCGGGACGCTGCTGTCGGCGACGAACTGATACTGGTGTCGTACGATCCGTTCGGGACCGAGTCTCCGTACCGATCGGCGAGCCCGATCTTCCTGCACCAAACGTCGTGCCAGCCGTACGTGACCGAACCCGTGCTGCCCGAACAGCTCACGCGACGCCGACTCTCGGTCCGCTCCTTCGACGGTGAGGAGATGATGATCGACGCTGCGGTGATCGATGGCACCGACCTGGAGTTCACGATCCAGCGATTCTTTGCCGACCCCGCGTCGAACCAGATCCACGTGCACAACGCGACGCGAGGGTGTTGGGCGGTCGCCGTGGAACGCGCACCCAGATCTTGAGGCATCAAATGGCCGACACGAACACCACCACGCAGCGTGGTACCAGCCGCAGAGCATGTAGATGTCCAACAGTTCAGCTTCGGCGAACTCGGCGACGAGATGACGGTGGAGTGAGTCGTCGATGGTCGCGTGGTCATGGAGCGCATCTGCCGCCCGGATGAGGAGCCGATCTCGCTCATCGGTCCAGCATTCGTCGCCGGCACTTCCGTGTGTGATCGACGCGATCTGCTCGGTCGACAACCTGACCCGATCGGCGCGGCGGCGGCTGACTCCGCGACGCGGGAATCAGGTGACGGCTGACGGTGACGGCTGGGCTACGCACTGGTCGGGGTGTTGCCGGCGCGGAGCTCGCGGATGATGGTCTCGATCACCCAGGCCACCACCGGGCCCGACTCGGTGCCGGGTACGCCGAACTCCTCGCGCATCCGCAGCCATGCCTGGGTCGACACCAGACAGCGGATCACCGCCGCGATCCGAAGCTGATCGCGCTCGTCGAGTTCGGGAAGTCCATTCGCCAACAACTCACGCATCTCGCGTGTGTTGGCCTGGGTGTCGGCTGCGAAGCGGCGCGGATCAGCGTTGAACACCGCCTCGGCGCGGGCGGTCACGTAATGCTCGTCGAGCAACTCCATCAGGCGACGGCTGGTCGGAGCGAGGTCGTCGAGACCCCCTGCCCCGAACGATGGTCTGGCTCCGTCGAGGAGGGGCAACCGTTGTGACAACCCGTCGAGCAGCGCGTTGCGATCGGGAAAGTGGCGGTACACCGTGCGCTCCGACACACCGGCTGCTGCCGCGATGTCGCGCGTCGTCATCTCGTCGGCGCGTCGATCGCCGAGCAGCGTGGTCACGGCGTCGAGGATCAACTCGCGCGGTCTGGGCGACCTGGCGATCGCGCAGCGTCGAGGTGTAGGGCTTGCCCGCGGATCGTTTCGGTGACTGGCTCATCGGTCCCTCCACCGGCATTCTGGCAGAGATGCCATCATGATGTCCACATAATGTCTTGACGGCAGTTGACTGACATGGTTGAGTCGGTGGCGAGCCGAAGGGGGCACCATGACCGACAGCACCACCCACACCGCGCCACCCGCCGTGACGTTCGAGCCGCCAGCGCCGGGCCAATGGGAACTGGAGACGACCCACCACGGGCTCCGTCCCCTCTCCCCCTTCCTGCGCGACGCCTACCGACAGGCATTCGAAGCCGGGATCGTCGAGCCGATGCAGCGCTATGGCCTCCCGCTCGCCACCGTCCAGGCCGAGTTCGTCCACGGCTGCCTGTACATGCGTCCGCTGGCCGTCGGTGAGAAGCCCGGATCCACGCCCAAGGCACCGCCGCCGGCGTTCGTCATGAAGCTGATGGTCCGCTTGCACCCCGAGCTGCGCCGACGCGCCAAGACTGCCGAGGAGGCGTTCGCGCAACGGCGTTGGCGTCAGGAGGTCGACCAGTGGTTCGACCACGACCGGTCCGAGCAGCTGGCGAAGAACCGTGCGGTGCAGGGCGTCGAGCCCGGCGCCCTCGACGACGTCGGGCTCGCGGCACACATCGCGAGTGCGCTGTCGCACTTCGAACAGTCGGCACGCAGGAACCTGGCGACGCACGGCGGCGATCTGGTGCCCACCGGCGATCTGCTGGCCCACTGCGAGAAGTGGGGCATCAGCGCCAACGAGGCGGCCGGCCTGCTCACCGGCAGCTCACCCGCAACGGTCGAGACGGCCGTGATGCTGGGCCCGGTGGCCGGCGCCATCCGGCACAGCGGGGTGTCGATGGCGTCGCTGGAATCGGTCGACGACGTGCGCGCACTCGGGCCCGACGTCCGAGCCGCCGTCGACGCCTGGCTCGAGCTGCACATGTGGCGCACGGTCACCAGCGACGACGTCGACCGGCCGACGCTGGCCGAGGTTCCCGCGCTGCAGCTCGCGGCCCTGCTCGGTGCCACCGAGCATCTCGACGTCGCCGAGCCGGATGACGCTGCCGTGCGCGCCCGCGTTCCTGCCGAGCATCGAGCGCTCTTCGACGAGCTGCTGGTCGAAGCCCGCTACGGACATCGCCAACGCGAAGACATCCGCGGCCTGTGCTGGAACTGGCCGTGTGGCCTGGTGCGCCGCGCCCTCCTGGAGGCGGGACGACGCTTGAACGCAGCCGGAGGCGTGCACGAGGTCGAGCACGTCGTCGAGCTGTTCCCCGACGAACTCGACCGTCTGCTGCGCGGTGGTGTGCAGGCAGGCGCCGGCGGTCCGTCGGCCGACGAACTCGCCGAGCGTGCCGCCGAGCGCGACCGCATCGAGGCCACACCGCCGCCCCGCGTGCTCGGTGCGCCGGAGGATCCTCCCTCCCTCGACGCGTTCCCGACGGCGATGGCCCGCGCCACCGCGGCGATGATGACGAACCTCGTCGCCGACGCCACGCCACCGCCCTCGGACGACGAACCGGGCACCGTGAGTGGGATCGGCATCGGCACCGCCCCCTACCGAGGGCGGGCGTGCGTGGTGCGCGACCTCATGCTCGCCTTCGATCAGCTCGAGCCGGGCGACGTGTTGGTCGCGCCGTTCACCGGACCGTCGACGAACTCGTTGTTGCCCGTGATCGGCGCTCTCGTGGTGGAAGAAGGCGGAGCGTTCTGCCACGCCGCCATCGTGTCGCGCGAGTTCGGCATCGCCGCGGTGATCGGCGCCCACGGAGCCACCACCCGCATTCCCCACGGCGCCCAGGTCGAGGTCGACCCCGAGCACGGCACGGTCCGATTGCTGTGATCTCCCGGCGGGCGACGTATCGCGCCGGCCGGGCCGCGTCTCAGTTCGGTGGTGGTTCGCGGAGCGCGGCGAGTCGCTGGCGATAGTCCTCGATCTCGATCTCGCCACGGGCAAGGCGCTCGGCGAGTATGTCCTGGGCCGAGGGGCCCTGTACTGACTGATCGACGTTCGGTGGTGTCATCGCAGGCGCCTGGCGGTTGTGCCGCAGCACGGCGATGCCGATCCAGATCAGGCCACCCCAGAAGGCGATCATCATGATCACCATCAGGAACCACCACCACCCGGCGCCGTCACCCATTCCGTCGTGCCAGTTGCCGTCATGCATGTCGGACCTCCGTCTCGAATCGCTGTCCCCAACGATACGACCGGAAACGTCAGCTCTCGAGCAGGGCCTGCATCTCGGCGATCTCGGCCTGCTGGGCGGTGATGATCTGGTCGGCGAGGAGCAGCACGTCGGCGTTGGATCCGTCGGCCTTGACGGTCTCGGATTGGCTGATG
>CAWHJD010000003.1:0-22513 GCA_963829585.1 Ilumatobacteraceae bacterium
CGGGGTCAGCGGCGCCTGCCCTGGCGGCGCCGAGCACGTCGACAAGCCGGTCGCCGATGCGCGCCGCTCGTCGGCCGCCTGGCACGGTCAGGCGCTCGGGTTGCGTTGGTCCGACGTCGACCTCGACATAGCGGCCGTGATGATCGACGGCAGCGTGCGTCGTCGGCGGCAGGTGGTCGAGGACCACCTCAAGATGAAGGCGGCGGCGACGATGGCGTCGACTCGGCCAGCGCGGCCACGTTGCGGTCGTGGAGGTCGACACAAGCCGCCGAGCGGCTCGTCATGGGCGCAGGATCGGGCGACGATGCGTTTCGTGTCACACGGCCCCACGGGACTCCGCTGTACCCGCAGACGATCACGGCGTTGTTCAAGCGGCTCTCACTCGATCGGTCTGCCGACGATCGGCGTGCACGGTCTCCGCACAGCTCGGCCACGATGATGCTCTCGTCGGGACCGTCGCCGAAGGTGGTCGGCCAGCGTCTCGGGCACTCCCCGTGGTGATCACGTCGGACACGTATTCGCACGTCTCGCCGGCACACGATCACGGCGGCGGACTTCATCGGCCGGCAACTCGACGAAGGGGTCCCAGACCCTCCGCCGGGATTCTGTGATCAAACGGTGATCACCAGCGCCCTTTCCGGCGCATAACCCCTGGTAACCGTGGTGCTTCCCCTGGGATTCGAACCCAGAACCAATGGATTAAGAGTCCACTGCTCTGCCATTGAGCTAGAGAAGCAAGCGGCCTGAGAGGGTACCGAGCGATTGCTCGCTCTGCACCCTGTCAGGGCCTGCGTATGGGGTGGCCAAGGGGACTTGAACCCCCAACCGCCAGGATCACAACCTGGTGCTCTACCTGTTGAGCTATGACCACCATGTGGTCGACCAGTCTGCCAGGCCGCACCCGTTTCGCCACCAACGAATGCCCGCCGGGGATCAGACCGTCGGCACGAGTGCGACCTTGCCCGCAATCTTGCGGTCCGCAAGGTCACGCAATGCACGCGCAGCTTCGTGCAACGGGTACGAGACCGGCTCGACCGGGTCGAGGTCGCCGGCACCGATCCGCTCGACGACTTCGGCGAGCAGCGCCCGGTTCTCGTCCTGGTGACGCCCGACCCACGCGCCCCAGTCCACGCCGGTCACCCGTCGGTTCCGCAACAGCACCTGGTTGGCCGGCAGCTTCGGGATGCCGGCGACGAAACCGATCACGAGGTACTGACCGTCCTCGCCCAGCGCCCTGAGTGCCACCTCGCCGACCTCGCCTCCCACCGGGTCGTAGACGAGATCGACCCCGCCGCGGTCGGCGCGGTCGTCGAACGTGGCAGCGAACGCCTTGGCGGCATCTTTGATCCCAGCGGCATCGAGGGTCGAGTTGTCGATCGTCGCCACGGCGCCTCGCGACTCGGCCAATGCGCGCTTCTCGGGGGTCGAGGCGGCGGCGATCACCCGGAGCCCGAGGGCCGCGCCGATGTCGACGGCGGCGAGGCCCACGCCGCTGCCCGCGCCCAACACGAGCATCGTGTCGCCCGCCGAGGCTCCCGCACGCACTCGCAGCGCGTACCAACCGGTCAGGTAGCTCTGCATGAACGTTGCCGCCTGACCGTCGCTCAACGAGTCGGGGATGGCCACCAGCTGCCTCGGCGTGACGACGACCTCGCTCGCGAATCCACCCAGACCGAGGTTGGCGAACACCCGCTCACCAACCTCGAGGCCGGTGACACCCTCCCCCAGTTCGGAGACCCGGCCGACGACCTCACCCCCCGGTACGAACGGGACCGGGGGCTTGATCTGGTAGCGGCCCTCGACGAAGAGCCCGTCGACGAAGTTGACCCCGGCCGCCGACACGGCGAGGCGAACCTGTCCTGCGGCGAGCGGTGCCGACTCGCGCTCGACGACGCGCAGGTCCTCGATCGGTCCGAACGCTGCGCACTCGATGACGGTCACCATCTTGTCGGCCGCCTCAGCCCTGCATCCGCTCGCGCCATGCCTCGGGCTTGAGTCCGAGTTCCACCATTCGTTCGCTCGCCCAGATCGGCGGCTCGAAGTCACCGCCGGCCCGGAGTTGCTGCACCTGCTCGCCGTCCTCGGCCCACACGTGACAGGTGTTGAGGTTGAACTGCCACGCCATCTCGCGCTGTTCGGGCGACGGCTCCTGCGTCGTGCCGCCGCGCTTGGCCTGCGACGCCCGCATCGACCACATGCACTGGACCGCCACCGGCGCCATCGCCTGCAGCAGCGCGGTGGTGTGGGTGCAACCTCGAGGGCCGCCGAACAGTTCGCGCACCTTGTGGGTGAACCCACGGGCGATCGACAGCCCCACGAGCTTGTCGTAGTGCGACTCGATCTTCGTGCACGACGTGTGCGGGTGGACCTCGATGCCCACCTGGGCGCCGACGATCTCGAGCGTCGGGAAGGCGATCTCGAGGTCGATCTGCATGTGGTGGATCGTCAACGGGTTCGGGTCGATGTCGACGTACAGCCCCGGCGGCTTCTGGTCGCGCACGGCGCCGCGGATCAACAGCAGATCGTCACGCTTGCGAAAGGCCCGGACGCGGTACTCGCGATCGTGCAGCACTTCGAGCGGTTCCCCGTCGTCGCCGAGCGGGGCGGTCGGCAGGATCGTGCTGGTGTCGAACAGGTCGTCGAGCGCTCGGGGCGCCAGCTCGTGAGGGGGGAGGTCGGGTCGGCCATCGGTGCACGGTACCGCGGGGAGTCCCGACGAATCCGACCGACGGCACGTGTCGGCCGTGCGCCAAGATGTCAACGTGAACGAACTCGCCACCGTGCCGCTGTCCGGCCGATTCGTGCTCCTCGAACCGCTGCGTCCCGACCACGTCGACGAGATCGCGGCGGCAGGTTCCGGCGATCGATCCAGCTTCGGGTTCACCCAGGTCCCGGACGGCCACGACGAGGCGGCCGACTACGTGCGCTGGCTGCTGGATGATGCCGCCCACGGGCGAGCCGCCCCGTTCGTACAGCGCCGGATCGCCGATCGCGTCGTCGTGGGCTGCACCCGCTTCCTCAATCCGATGTGGCCACTCGGACGTGACGACCCCGACGAGGTGGAGATCGGCGGCACCTGGCTGTCGTCGTCGGCACAACGCACACCGATCAACACCGAGGCCAAGCTGCTGCTGCTGTCGCACGCCTTCGACGTGTGGAAGGCGCAGCGCGTCGCGATCTGCACCGACGCCCGCAACGAGCAGAGCCGCCGGGCAATCGAACGGCTCGGCGCCACCTTCGAAGGGGTGCTGCGACGACATCGCCGTTCGACCCGCGCCGGCGAGGTGGACGCCCTGCGCGACACCGCGACGTACTCGATCATCACCGACGAATGGCCTGCGATCGAAGCGCGACTGCGCACCCTCCTCGACTCCTGACCTCACCACATCACCGATCTCGTGAACAAGTTGCGCACAGAGCCGGCAACTTGTTCACGAGATCGCCGGTCGATCGCCGGTCGAGGCGGGTCGAGGCGGGTCGGGGCGGACGGCCCGCCCTCACCTATCCTCGGACATCGTGTCCGCTCCTCCCGTCCAGTTCCGCAAGGCGGCACTCGTCGGCGTCGGGGCGGGACTCCTGGGTGGGCTGTTCGGTGTCGGCGGCGGGCTCATCATGGTCCCCGGACTCATCGGGGTCGTCAAGATGGAGCGACGGCGCGCTCACGGAACCTCGCTCGCTGCCACGCTGCCCATCTCGCTCGCCAGCCTCGCGACGTACCTCGCCCACGGCAACGTCGACTGGGCGGTCGCGTTCTTCATCACCATCGGCGCAATCGCCGGCGCGATCGTCGGGACGCACCTGCTCCACGTGATCCCGAAGAACGTGCTGGTGATCATCTTCGTCGTGACGATCCTCGCCACCGCCACACGCCTGCTCATCGGCTCGCACGATTCGCCTGGGATCGACATCACGATCGGGGTGGCGATCGTCCTCGTACTGGTCGGGTTCGTCTCGGGAACGCTTGCGGGGTTGCTCGGCATCGGCGGCGGCGTGATCATGGTGCCCGCGATGGCGACGCTCGGGATGGCGACCGTCGTCGCCAAGGGAACCTCGGTCGCGGTCATCGTGCCCACGGCGATCATGGGCACGATCCGTAATCGCAGAAACGCCAACGTCGACATCCGCGCGGCGGCGATCGTCGGCGGGTTCGGTGCACTCACGGCCGTGCTCGGCGCAACGATCTCGGACCGGCTGAGCGAGCAGACGGCGAACGTCATGTTCGCGTTGCTGCTCCTGTTCGTGGCCGCCAACCAGCTGCTGTCGCTGCGCCCGAAGCGCGATGCCGCCTCCGCGACCCCCGAACCGGCGCTGCCGGCGAGCGACTGACGTGCTCGTCGCCCTGGTCATCGCTCACCCGTCGTCCGACAGCTACTGCCACGCCCTCGCCGACCGCGCCGCCGCCGGCCTCCGAGCGGGCGGACACGACGTCCACGTGATCGACCTGTACGGGGTCGGGTTCCGGGTGGCGATGACCACCGAGGAACGCGCGGCGTACCACGGCGACATCCCGATCCTCGACCCGATGGTCGCCGAGCACGCCGACCTGGTGACCAGGGCCCAGGCGCTCGTGTTCGTCTATCCGACCTGGTGGAGCGGGCTCCCCGCGATCCTCAAGGGCTGGCTCGAGCGGGTGATGGTCCCAGGCGTCGGCTTCCGGTTCGACGAACGCACCCACAAGGTCCGGCCCGGGCTCGGCCAGGTGCGCCACATCATCGGGATCTCGACCTACGGATCGCCCCGCTCCTACGTCCGGCTCGTCAACGACAACGGGCGGCGCACCCTGACCCGCGCGCTGAGGATGAGCTGCGGGTTCCGGGCCCGCCCGAAGTGGCTGGGCTTCTACGCGATCGACACGTCGACCCGCGCGGCACGTGAGGAGTTCGCTGCGCGAGTCGAGCGGGAGATGGCGGCGCTGAGATGACCCGCGCCCTCGTCGTGTACTGCCACCCGTTGGAGGAATCGTTCATTGCAGCCGTACGCGACCGAGTTTTCGCCGGATTGGCGACGGGTGGGGCCGAGGTGCGCTGCACCGACCTCTACGCCACCGGGTTCGATCCAGCCTTCACAGCGTCGGACCACGCCAACCACCTCGTCGCCGGCACCGACCCGTCTCTCGCCGCCCACGCCGACGACCTGCAGTGGTGCGACACGCTCGTGCTGGTGTACCCGACATGGTGGTCCGGGCAGCCGGCGATGCTGAAGGGCTGGATCGACCGGGTGTGGGTCAACGGGGTCGCGTGGACGCTGCCCGAGGGAGCCAATCGGTTGAGGCCGGGGCTGCACAACATCCGACGCCTCGTGGCAGTCACCACCCACGGCTCGCCGAAGTGGGTCAACGTCGTGGAGGGTGAGGGCGGCAAGCGCACCCTCACCCGCAGCCTGCGCACGATGTGTCATCCCCGGGCGCGCACCAGCTGGCTGGCGTTCTACGGCATCGACACCTCGTCCGACGAGCAGCGCGCCGCCTTCCTCGACCGCGTCGAACGCCGACTCACCCGCCTCGCCTGATCCCCGAACCCTCCCCCTGCGATGAGCGAAACGACCGGACGCCGGTCGCTTCGCTCATGGCGGGCGGGTCGGGCGGGGATCAGGGGGCGGCGACGGCCACGGCGACTCGGGCCGCCACCGACGCATTGTTCTCGGCGAGAGCGAGGTTGGCGGGGACGCTGCGACCGTGCGTGGCCGCACCGATCCGGCCGAGCACGAACGGCGTGATGGCCGCGCCGGTGATACCCGATCGTTCGCAGTCCGCGAGTGCCTCGGTCAGCACGTTGTCGAGTTCGGCTGCGTCGAGTTCGTCGGCAACCGGGATCGGCACCGTCAAGAGCACACCCGACGACGGCCGGCTGCGAGCGGCGAAGATCCGGGCGACCTCGTCGGCCGACTCGACCCGGTGCGGAACCGGCAGGCCGGACGAGCGGGTGTAGAACGCAGGGAACCAGTCATGCTGCCAACCCAGCACCGGCGCACCGGCCGTCTCGAGGAACTCGAGCGTCCGCGGCAGGTCGAGGAAGGCCTTGGCACCGGCCGACACCGTGATCACCGGATGAGAGGCGATGGCGTCGAGGTCGGCGGAGATGTCACCGGTGATCTCGGCACCACGATGGACGCCACCGATGCCGCCAGTGGCGAACACCGACACCCCGGCCGCAGCCGCGATGGCGACGGAGGCGGACACCGTGGTCGCGCCGACCTCCCAGCGTTGGCCGACGGCGACCGCGACGTCACGCTCGGCTGCCTTTCGAGCGGGGCCGAGGATCCGTTCGTGTTCGTCGTCGTTCAGACCGAGTCGCACCACGCCGTCGAGGATCGCGGTGACAGCAGGGACGGCACCGCCGCTGCGCACGGCCGCGAGGCACCTCTCGAGGGCTTCGCGATTGAAGGGCGACGGCAGCCCGAGATGCGAGAAGATCGTCGACTCCAGCGCCACCACTGCGCGGCCATCGGCGAGCGCACCGGCGACGTCGTCGGAACAGACCGGATTGATCACCGGTTCAGACTACGAGTCAGGTCGGTCAGAGGGTGCCGACGAAGGCGCCGTCGGGGTTGCCGTCGGACACGACTCCCGGACTCTGTTCGATCGTGATGGCCAGCGCGCTCACAGTGCCTTCCACCGTGAACGTCTCGATCTCCGGGTTCGGTCCGAAGATGCCGAGCGAGATCACCTGGCCGTCGTCGACCACGCCCCACAACTGGTAGGTCTGGTCATCCGGCAGCGTCGGCAGATTCTGGGCGACCACGAACCCGTGGCCGTCCTGGTCGATGACTGCCTCAGCCGACGCATCCGACGCATCCGACACCAGCGTGGTCGTCACGGAGTCGCGATCGGCGCGGGCGATCTCGAGTGCGCTCGAGATCGGCTCGTTCGGCGCATCGGCCCGGTCGGCGACTCCGAACGCGACCAACCCGACGACCGCAGCGGCAGCCGCCGAGACGACCCACGGAGCAAAGGCAGCGATCCGGCGACGACGCGGGTGGTCGTCCATCGACATCACCTTGGCCAACTCGGGCCCGGGCGGCGGTGCCTGTTCGCCGATCTCGCCGGCGATACGGCTCCACAGGTCGTCGGGCGCGTCCATGCCGGTGAACGCCAGCATCGTGGCCACCTCACGGTGGGCCTGCACCTCGGCAGACGCCCGAGGGTTCACCTCGAGGTAGTCCTCGACTCGTCGCCGCTCGTCGGCATCGACCGCGTCGAGTGCATACGCGCCGAGCAACTCGTCGAGATCGTAGGTGTCACCGGGAGTTCCGGCCATGTCGTCCACTCTTTCACCCATCGTCAATCGGCCCCCACGCTGATACCGGCCTGCAGCAGTTCGGTCCGCAGCTTCTTGAGACCCGACCGGATTCGGCTCTTCACGGTTCCCTCGGGTTCGCCGAGACGATCGGCGGCCTCTTTGTACGTGAGGCCCCCGAAGTAGGCGAGCTCGATCGCCTCACGCTCGCCCGGCTGCAACGTTTCCATCGCTTCGCGAACGTGACCGGCGAGAGCAAGATCCCAGACCTCGTGAGCGATGTCGTAGCCACCGTCGGCCTGTTGACGGGCTTCCTTCTCCTCACGATTGCGACGAGAGACATCCGAACGGATGAGATCGACCGAACGCCCGTGCGTGTGCGCCAGCAGGAAGCTGCGCAGCGTGCCGCGCTCGGGATCGAAACGGCTCGGCTCGTTCCACAGACGGACGAACACCTCCTGCACGACCTCTTCGGCGCGGGCATGATCATTGAGGAGACGCTTGGCCAGGCCGAACGCGGCGCCGGCATGACGCCGGTACGCCTCCGCCAGCGCAGCTTGCTGATACCGCCCGATCGACACCACCAGGGCGGCGTCGGAAGCGTCGGTGTACTCCCGTCTCACGTCGTCTGTACGTTGCAGGGCGTCCTCCCGGATGAGTGAATTCAGAGAATATTCCGACCGGCGGCAGAAGTGAACCTGGTCACCGTTTCGACGTGATGCGTGTTGGGGAACAGGTCGAGGACCTCGACACGCTCCGCTCGGTATCCGGCCGCGTCGAGCAGCGTGACATCACGGGCCAACGACACCGGATCGCAGCTGACCAGCACCAGCACCGGGGCGCCGGCGGCCGCCAGGGCGGTCACGCCGGGCTTTCCCAAGCCGGGTCGCGCCGGGTCGGCGACGATCACGTCGACGGGTCGACTCGGGCCGTCACCGGTCGGTGGCGTCCAGCCGGTCACCTCCGCACGAACGACCCGGGCGTCGCGACCCGCCAGATTGTGCTCGGCATCGAGACACGCCGACTTGCCCGACTCGATCACGGTGACCTGTTCGGCAGCCGACATCGCCGTCGCCGCGAACAGCCCCACGCCGCCGTATGCATCCACGGCGTGACGCGCCGTCGACAGTTCGGGCGCTGCAGTCGTGACCGCGGTGACCAGCAGTTCGGCGGCTTGTGCACCCGACTGGAAGAACGAACCGGCCGACACCCGCAGGTCACGTCCGGCGATTCGCTCGGTCAGCCAAGCCCGCTCGCCGATGTGGACCTCCGACGGCAGACCACGGATGGACTTCCGGTAGCGCTTGTCCCAGATCGCCGTGATCGCACCGGTGGCCACCGACGTCCGCAACGTCAGTTCCGCCCCCTCGTCGACCTCGATCACGGCGAGCAGGCGCGAGAGCTTCGATTCGGCGACCGGACAACTCGTGACCGGCACCACCCGATCCGACGCCTGCTCACGGAAACCGACCGTGCCGTCGGGTCCGCCGACGACGCGGATCGTGGTGCGGTAGCCGAACGGACTCACAGCAGCGCCGGCGACGACGATCTCGTCGACCAGCCCGGCGTCGAGGCGACCGATTCGACGCAACGACTCGCGGACGATCTCGACCTTCGCGTCGTGCTGGGCAGCGGGCTGGATGTGCATCCAGTCACAACCGCCGCAGCCGGCGCGACGATGGGCGCACGACGGCGAATCCCGCAGCGGCGACCGCTCGATGACCTGCACGAGATGGCCGCGGGCGAAATCCTTCTTCGCGGCGTCGATCTCGACCTCGACGAGTTCGCCGGGCAACGCACCGTCGATGAACACGATGCGTCCATCGGCGTCGCGGGCCATGGCATCGCCGCCCGCGACGAGACGATCAGGGGTGAGCTGCATCCCGCCAGCGTACGCCGATGGCCGGGCCGGTGGCCGATGCGCGACACTGGACGTCGTGAGCGATGACACCGAGTGGTACTGGGATCTCGAGCGCAAGGTGGCCGTGCCGGCCTCCGAGCGCGGCCCCGCCGATCATCTTCTCGGGCCGTACCCCTCCCGGTTCGACGCCGAGAACTGGAAGGCCAAGGTCGAGCAGCGCAACGAAGGATGGGACGAGGCCGACAAGTCATGGAGCGAAGGCCCACCGCCCGTCCGACCCCACCCCCTGACCCGTCGTTGTGAGCGATGTGCGCGCCATTCGCGCACATCGCTCACAGCGTCGGAGGGAAAGGGTGGCGGCGAAGTAGGTTGCGGGGTCGATGAGCCGACCGATCCAGATCGCCCCTTCCGTTCTGCCCGCGGACTTCTCCCGGCTGGGTGAGGAGGTCGCCGCGCTCGAAGCCGCCGGCGTCGACCTGATCCAGTGGGACGTGATGGACGGCCAGTTCGTCCCGAACCTCACCTTCGGCCCCGACGTGATCGCATCGGCCCGGCCGCACACCTCCGTGCCCTTCGAAGCACATCTGATGGTGTACACACCCGACGTGATGGCCGAGCAGTACATCGCCGCCGGATGCTCACGCCTCATCGTGCACGCCGAGGCCTGCACCCACCTCCACCGCACCCTGGGCAACATCAACGACCTCGGCGCCAACGCCGCCGTGGCCCTCAACCCGGCGACACCGGCCTCGGCGATCGCCCATGTCCTCGACCTGGTCGACCTCGTGCTGGTGATGACCGTGAACCCCGGTTTCGGTGGTCAGGCCTACATCGCCACCATGGAACCGAAGATCGCCGAGATCCGAGCGATGATCGACGCCGCCGGCCTGTCCGACACCGTCGATCTCGAGGTCGACGGCGGCATCGGGCCGGCAACGATCGCCGGAGCCGCGGCCGCCGGCGCCAACGTCCTGATCGCCGGCAGCGCCCTCTACAAGGATCCCCTGGGCCTCGCCCACGCCGTGACCGATCTCCGAGCCCGCGCCGAAGCCGCCCGCCCCGCCTGACCCGGTCTTTCCGGACCCGACCCCGAAAGACCGAGCCCGATCGGTTCACGTGGGGCGGTACATGCCCCACACGTGCGGGCCTCGGGCGAGGTCCCACTCCGCGTGGACCTCGAAGCCGTGGTGCCGGTAGTAGGCGACGTTCTCGACCGTCTCGGTTTCGAGCCAGCAGGGCAGGCCGTCGGTCTCCGCACGCTCGAAGACGACGTTCATCAGGGCGGCAGCGAGACCCTGGCGTTGCCAGTCGGGGTGAGTCGCCAGCAACTGGAGGTACCAGTGCGGTTCGGCGGGGGTGTGTTCCGCCTTCGCCGCACCGAACGCTGCGAACCGTTCGAGACGATCCGCCGGCGTTGGCGGCGCGTCAGGGTCCTCGACGAACTCGATCTCCGGAGGATCCGGCGGGATCCAGACCGCGACGGCGGCCACATCGTCGGTACACCACACCTCGCCGAGTCCGATCCAGCCGGTCATCGCCGGCCGGAACACGGCGCCGTTCGGGGCCAGGAACACGTCGTCCTCGGGATAGAGCCAGCGCAGCACCGGATCGTCGACGAACGCCCGCATCGCCGTGGTGCACGCAGCTCGGAGGTCGTCGGGTCGTGCTCTGCGAACCTGCATCACCCGATCGTAGATCGCGGGCTGTGACACCCCTTCCCTACGATCGGTGGTGTGACGATCTCGGCGGCCCTGGTCGCACCTTCCGAAGCGCTCCAGGCGCTCGCGACCCTCATCGCCGAGGCGAAGGGAACCGACACGCTCGCCCCGGTGACCGTGGCGGTCCCCACCAACACCTGCGGCGTGATGACCCGGCGCGCGCTCGGTCGTGCAGGTGGAATCGTCGGCGTCGACATGGTCACCCTCAACCGGCTCGCCGAGCTGATCGCGGGCCCCGAACTCGCCGACGCCGGACGCTCACCGACGTCGACTCCCGTCGTCGACCTCACCATCGGCGCGGTGCTGGCCGCCGATCCGGGCCCGTTCGGTTCCGTGGCCACCCACCCCTCCACCGTGGTCGCCCTTCGCGAACTCCACGGCGAACTCCGGTTGGCCGGCCCGGCCGCCCGAAATCGGCTCGCCGCGGAGTCCGTCCGGGGGCGGCACGTGCTGCGCGTCAGCGACGCCGTCACCGAACGGCTCCAGGCGTCGTGGTACGACGAGGCCGACCTGTACGCCGTGGCGACCACCGTCGTCCGACGTGGCGCCCCCGAAGGGTTGCGCAGCCTCGTGCTCCATCTGCCCCAGGAGTTGTCGGGTCTGGCACTCGACTTCGTCCGGGCGCTCGGCGAGGTCATCGAGGTACGCCTCGTCATGCAGGTCACCGGCAACCCGTCCGCCGACAGCGACACCGACTCGATCATCGACGCGCTCGGGGTGGCCCCCTCGGGCCACACCGACATCCCGACCGATCCTCGACCCACGGCGATCATCTCCACCACCGATGCCGACGACGAGGTCCGCACCGCCGTGCGCGCCGTGCTCGACGCTGCACGCTCGGGCACGCCGTTCGAGCGGATCGCCGTGCTCTGGCCGGCCCAGCGCCCGTATGCCCGGCTCGTCGAGCATCACCTGAACAACGCCGAGATCCCGTGGAACGGACGGCCCGGGACCACCGTGACCGAACGCCTCGCGCCACGCCTGGTGCTCGACCTGCTCGACGTCGACCGGCGCGGTCTGCGGCGCCGCAACCTGTTCGACCTCCTCGCCGACGTGCCGGCCCGCGACGCCGATGGCAACTACCTCCCCACCGCGAGCTGGGAACGCGTCAGCCGCGAGGCCGGCGTGTCACGCGACGACGACTGGGACCGGCGACTCGGATCGATCTCGGGATACGAACGATGGGCGGCGCCGGCAACCTCGCTGCGTACGTTCGTGGCCGATCTGCGGGCCGAACTCGGCCACCCCACCGCGAAGCGTGCGTGGTCCGACTGGTCGAGGTGGTGCAACGACCAGGTCGAGCGCTGGCTCGGGCGTCACACCGTCGAGCGTCTCCCCGAAGCCGAATATCGGGCCTGGGAGTCGCTCACCACGGCACTCGATCGCCTGGGCCATCTCGACCCTGTCGGTGAACCGGTCACGCGGCATCAGTTCCGCTCCACGCTCGAGGCCGAACTCGACGCCAGCCCGGCTCGCGAGGGACGCGTGGGCAACGGCGTCACGGTCGGTCCACTCGCCGGTGCGGTCGGCCTCGACGTCGACATGGTCGTCATCGTCGGCACCGCCGAAGGAATGCTGCCACCGACGCCGAGGAGCGACCCGCTGTTGTCCGAAGCCGACCGGGCCCTGGCCGGACTCCCCACGGCCGACGCCCGGGCCATCCGGCTGCATCGGCTGCTGCTCGCCACGCTTGCGACGAGTTCGGTCACGCTCACCCACCCCCGGGGCGACCTCCGCGCCACCTCGCACCTCCTGCCCTCGCGATGGATCGGGCGCTGGATCGACGACCTCGGTGTCATCGAGGTGCCCTCCCACCACGCCGGCCTCGAGCGCAGCGAGTTCCCGGCGACCGCGGCCGAGCACCGACTGCGTGGCCGCTACCGACACATCCGATCCGGCCTCGCCCTCGACGGCGCCGACGGCGATCTCGCCGACGACGTGCTCCGGCGAGCGCTCGCGTGTGTCGACCAGCGTGGTGCCGACGGCTTGACGGCGTACGACGGCGATCTCAGCGGCACCGGCGTTCCGCGGCTCGATGGGCCGGTCTCGCCCAGCCGGCTCGAATCCTGGGTGGCCTGCCCGCACGCGTACTTCGCCCACTACCTGCTCGAGGTCGACCCCGTCGAGGAGCCCGACGACGAGATCAGCATCACTGCACGGGATCGCGGCTCCGCCCACCACGGCGCACTCGATCTGTTCCACCGGGCGGTGGTCGACGGCACCCTGCCCCAACCCGGCCCGGCCGGCTGGACCGACGAGCATCGCGGCGCGTTGAGCGCAGCGTTCGACGAGGTGTGCGATCGAACGCAGCGACGCGGACGCACGGGGCGACCCGCCTTCTGGGCCGACGAGCGCGACAGGATGCGGGCCGACCTGCTGGCCTGGTTGGAACACGACAGCGAACTCGTCCGCCAACGCGGCTCGACCGTGCTCGCGTCCGAGATGCGCTTCGGTGCCGACGACGCCGTCGTGATCCGCCTGCCCGACGGACGCGACATCCGGCTGCAGGGTTCGATCGACCGCGTCGACCGAACCCGTGACGGGGCCCTCGTGGTCACCGACCACAAGACGGGCGGCAAGGCCAAGTTCAAGGATCTGTCGGCCGACGATCCCACCGCCGGAGGCACGTTGTTCCAGCTGCCGAGCTACGCGGCCGCAGCCCGCGCGCGATTCGGCGACGTCGACACGATCGTGCACGCCGAGTACGGGCTGATGAGCAAGGGGAACTACCAACGGCCCGGCTACGTGCTCACCCCCGACGTCGACGAGCGGGTGCGCTCGTCGCTCGCTCTCGTGGTGGCCGGGATCGAGACCGGGTACTTCCCGAACCGGCCCGAGCGGCCGGGATTCCGCTTCTACGTCTCCTGCGAGTACTGCGAACCCGACCATCTCGGCACGGCGGAACGTTGGGCCGAATGGGACCGCAAGCAGCACGATCCTCGCCTGGCACCCTGGTTCGGGCCCATCGGTGACAACGCATGACCGCTTCCGACCACTCCCCATGGCGGCGGTGCCACCCGACGAGGCCGCCCGCGTCCGCATCCGGACCGATCTCGACACCACGCTCTTCGTCGAGGCCGGCGCCGGCGCCGGCAAGACGAGCTCGCTGGTCGCCCGGATCGTCAACCTCGTGCGCGCCGGGGTGCCGATCACCGCCATCGCTGCGATCACCTTCACCGAGAAGGCTGCAGCCGAACTGCGCAGCCGCACCCGTGCCAGCCTCGAACACGATCCGAGCGACCGCGCCAGCGCTGCACTCGATCGACTCGATCATGCGCCGATCGGGACCCTGCACTCGTTCGCCCGGCGGATGCTGTTCGACTTCCCGATCGAAGCGGGCCTGCCGCCCGGGTTCTCCGTCCTCGACGAACTCGAGAGCGCACTCGAGTTCGAGGAGCAGTGGGACGATCTGCTCGATCGCCTGCTCGACGAAGCCGATCCGCCGGGCGGCATGATCGAGGGAGGCCGGGCATTCGTCGAGCTGTGCGAGTTCGACGGCTTCGGCATCAACAAGGGCGTCCGTCGCGTGGCCGAGGACTTCCGGGCCAACTGGGACCTCGTCGACGATCGCGTGGACCTTCGCGATCCGGGGCCGCTGCGCCTCGACATCGCTCCCCTGCTCGCCGTCGGCGCTGCGATCGCCGACACAGCGGTGCCGCCCGACGACAAACAGGTCGAGACCACTCGCGACATCGCCGAGCTGATCGGCGGTCTGGCGTCGGCCGACAACGTCCGAACCAGGCTGGAGCTGATCGTCGAGCTCGATCGCCGCTTCGGGCACTGGGGCGACGCCAAACGTTGGCCGGGGGCGAAGGGCACGTGGACCAAGGCGTTCGGAGCCACGGGTGCGGCCGAGCTCGAGGCACTCCAGGGCCTCGAAATCGAACTCGGTCGCGTCGCACACGAGCTCCTCGAAGGCGTCCGTCGTCATCGGCGACTCCTGCTCGGAGCCATCATGGGGCGCTTCGTCCTCGACACCGCCGGGCGGCGCGCCGAGGCGGGCCTGCTCGAGTTCCACGACCTGCTCGTGCTCGCCCGACGCCTCCTGACCGATCGTCCGCACGTCCGCCGGATCCTGCACGATCGCTACGAGCGGATCCTTCTCGACGAGTTCCAGGACACCGACCCGATCCAACTCGAGATCGCCGTCCGACTCACCGCCGACCCCGACGATCCGGCCCAGTCCACGGCCGACGGCAGCGCACCGACCTGGAGGCAGCTGCAACCACTCCCGGGCCGCCTGTTCATCGTCGGTGACCCCAAGCAGTCGATCTACCGCTTCCGGCGGGCCGACATCGCCCAGTACCTGCGCGCGGCCGATCAGGTCGGCGCCGAACGCATGGCGTTGTCCGCGAACTTCCGGTCGACGCAGGCCGTGATCGACTTCGCCAACGACGTCTTCGGCCGACTCATCACGTTCGAAGCCGATGCCCAGCCGGCATTCCAGTCACTCGACGCGTGTCGCCCCGCCATCGCCCTCACGCACGGCACCGTGTCGGTACTCGGCGCCGAACGCCACGACGACCTCACGCCGAACAGCCGCACCGGCGACCTGGGCGCCGCCGACGCCCTGCGACTCCGAGAGGCCGCCGACGTCGCTGCCACCGTGTCGACCGCGCTCGCCGAGGGGTGGCCCGTCCACGACGAGGTGTTGGGCCGGTTGCGCCCGTGTCGTCCCAACGACATCTGCATCCTGCTCCCCACTCGTATCGCGTTGCCCGCACTCGAGTCCGAACTGCGCAGCGCCCGGCTCTCGTACCGGGCCGAGAACTCCTCCGTCGTCTACGCCACCGCCGAGATCCGCCACGTGATGATGGTGTTGCGGGCTGCCGACGATCCGACCGACGAATTGGCGCTGGTCGAGGCATTGCGCAGCCCGCTGTACGGGTGCAGCGACGTCGAACTCTGGGAGTGGAAGCGTCGAGGCGGGTCCTGGAACCCGTGGGCACCGGCCCCCGACGGGCTCGACGAGCACCCCGTGGCCACGTCGATCGCACACGTGAGGTCCGTGGCCGAGCGCGTGGGTTGGGCATCGCCGGCCGATCTGCTCGCGTCGATCGTCGACGATCGACGAGTCCTCGACCTCGCGTTGGCCGGTCCGGACGGCCGCGATGTGTGGCGGCGGATCCGCTACGTCGTCGAACAGGCGAGGGCCTGGGCCGATGCCGGTGGCCACGGCGTGCGCCGCTACCTGCAGTGGGCGAAGCTGCAGGCCTCCGAGAGCCGCGTGGCCGACACGATCCTGCCCGAGAGTGATCATGACGCCGTCAGGGTCATGACGATCCACGCGGCCAAGGGTCTGGAGTTCCCCATCACGATCGTCGCCGGGCTCACCACCCGGCCACGACGTGCCACCACCAACGGCGTCGTGTGGGCCAACGGCACCTGGATGCTCACGGGGCGCGGCGACGACGGCGTCTTCGACGCCCACCAACCGATCGACGAGCAGATGAGTGACGCCGAGCGTCGCCGGCTGCTGTACGTCGCGTGCACACGGGCCGCGGATCACCTCGTGGTGTCACTCCACCGTTGCGCGCCGACGAAGTCGAACGAGCAGTACGCCGACTGGGGTCCGCTGACATCAGCCGAGCTGCTGTTCGCCGCCGGGGCGACCGAACCGTCGTGTGGTGCCGAGGCGACGTCGTTCGAGACAGTGCCGTTCACCCCACCCCCACCGATCGCACTCGATCTCGAGTGGGGCGATCCGACGATCTGGGCCGCTGAACGCACCATGGTCCTGCGGCGTGCATCCCGTCGTACGGGCATTGCCGCCACCCGGTTGTCGGAGGAATTGGCCGCGATCGGCGACCGCGATGCCGTCGACGATCCAGGACTCGACAAGCACCCCGTCAACGTCGAGACCCCACCGTGGCAGCGGGGGCGCTACGGAACGAGCATCGGACGCGCGGTCCACGGTGTGCTCCAGTTCTGTGATCTGGCGACCGGGGCCGACATCGACAACCTCGCGCGGGCACAGTGCGCGGCCGAGGGTGTGATCGGGCTGGAGGACCGCGTGGCCTCGCTCGCCCGCTCGACGCTCGATGCACCCGTCGTCCGTCAGGTCGTCGACGGCGCCGAACACTGGCGTGAGTTGTTCGTCGCTGCGCCGGTGGGCGATCGGGTGCTGGAGGGCTATGTCGACCTGCTGGTGCGCACCCCCGACGGTCTCGTCATCGTCGACTACAAGACCGACCAGTGGTCGGGACCGGTACAGACCGCCGAACGGGTCGGTCGGTACCGGCTGCAGCTCGCGGCCTACGGCGCGGCGCTCGGTGCCGCACTCGGCGAACCGATCGTCGGCGGCATCCTCGTTCGCTGCGTCGCCGACGGGAGTGCCGAACAGATTCACATCACCGACTGGGACGACGCGATCGCCGAGGTCCGAGCCGCCGTGATCTGAAAGCGATCCGATACCTCGGGTCGTCAGAAATGGCCGAGGAACCAGTCCCTCGCGTGTCCGGCCGCCGCCTCCAGCGTGCCCGGTTCCTCGAAGAGATGCGTGGCCCCCGGCACCACCACCAGGTCACTCTCGCAACGAAGCTGCCGTCGTGCCTGCTCGTTCAATTCCAGCACGAGGTCGTCGCGTCCACCCACGATCAGCAGCGTCGGCGCGCGCACCGCTGCCAGACGCGGGCCGGCCAGGTCGGGTCGGCCCCCTCTCGACACCACGGCGACGGCGCTCGTCTCGGGCTCGGCAGCTGCGTACAGCGCGGCGGCCGCACCCGTGCTGGCACCGAAGTAGCCGACAGGGAGGTCATGGAAATCGGCCTCACCGACAACGGCACGGGTCACCTGTTCGAGACGACGTCCGAGCAGTGCGATGTCGAACACGTTGGCACGGTCGTTCTCCTCGGCGGGCGTCAGCAGGTCGAACAGCAGCGTGGCCAACCCCGACTCGTTGAGGACTGCCGCGACGTAGCGGTTGCGGGGGCTGTGTCGGCTGCTCCCACTCCCGTGCGCGAAGACGACGATGCCGGTGGCGTTCGCCGGCACGGTCAGGTGCCCGCCGAGCGCGGCACTGCCGACACTGATGCGCACCTCCTCGTCACGTGGTCGGGGACCACGGGTGGAGGCGTTGGCCCGATCCAGACACTGCGTGACCTCCCGGTCGGACGTCTGCGAGAAGTCGCGATAGAACTGACCCACGCCGGAGAAGTCCGATGGCGTGGACAGAGCGACGAATTCGTCGGCCTCGCCGGCCAGTCGCAGCTTCCAATCGGTCGGAGCGACCGGAACTGCCAGCACGACCCGCGTGGCCCCCTCCGCTCTGGCCACCTGACAGGCCGCCTTGGCGGTCGAGCCGGTCGCCACGCCATCGTCGACGACCACGACCGTCCGGCCGGCGAGTGGAACGCGAGGGCGCCCACGCCGGTACAGGTCGCTGCGGCGCTGCAGCTCCTTGCGTTCGCGGGCCTCGACCTCGGCGACTTCCCGGTCGTCGACGCCGACCATCCGGACGATGTCGGTGTTGATCACGCGCACATCGTCCTCGCCGATTGCTCCCATGCCCAGTTCCGGCTGGAACGGCACACCCAACTTCCGTACCAGGATCACGTCGAGCGGCGCGCCGATTTCACGGGCGACTTCGGCTGCCACCGGAACGCCCCCTCGGGGCAGACCGACGACCACGGTGTCGGGGCCGCGGAGGTGGCCCAGACGGGCGGCGAGTCGCTGCCCGGCATCGATTCGGTTGCTGAACACGTTGGCCTCCTCTCGAGTGCCCTGCCTCCAGTGGATCAGACCGGCACGGTCGGCAACAGGGACATCCGACCGTATTGCCGCACGCCTGGCCGAGCCCGCGACCCGCTGGTCAGCTGACTTTGAGCCCTACCGACCTCCACCGGGCCGCGCGCCCAATCGAAGTGGAGACATCACTCCACGTACATCACGACGCATCGAAAGGAGTTGCCATGGCAAAGCACATCACCAAGCCGACCGCAGAGGTCGACGTCGCGGAGCGCTCACCCTCGGTGTGGGGGCGACCCTTCGGACAGATCGACTTCGATGAGTGGTTCGATCGCTGGCCCGAGGTGTTCGCGCGCCGTTGGCCCGAGTCGTTCCGTGGATTCCCCCTGGTGGACACTCAGTTCAAGCTCGAGGAGTTCACCGAGGACGACGGAACCTTCGTGGTACGTGCCGAACTCCCGGGCATCGACCCGGACGAGAATCTGGAGATCACCGTCGACGACGGTGTCCTCAAGATCAGCGCCGAGCGCGAAGAGCGCTCCGAGGAGCGCGAGAACGGCAACTACCGCAGTGAGTTCCGATATGGATCCCTCGCTCGGACCGTCCGCCTTCCCGAGGGCGCCGACGAGGACGCGATCACGGCAACGTTCAAGGCCGGGGTCCTCGAGGTACGGGTACCGCACAACGGTGAAGTTCCGCCGGTGAAGACCATCCCGGTCACGGCCAAGGACTGACCGCCACCTGCAACTGTTCGGCAGCCGGTGCCGCTCCCTGCGGCACCGGTCGAACCGCGCACGAACGTGGTTTCACCGCTCAGAGCTGCACCACGGGGATGTGCCATTCGGCGGCGAGCGCTTCGAGCGCCGACCGGTGGTCGCCGTAGACGATGCCGAGATGGTGCTCGAGTCCGTGTTCGAACACCGTCGACAGGACGGCGCCGATCGGGCGATCCCACCGGAGAACGCCGCAGGTGCCCTGGAACGGACGCGGTCGGCTCAACATCTCCCCACTTCCGAGCACCATGGCGACCTGGTTGGACGATTGACTCAGCCGGGCAACGGTGACCCGACCCGGCCGGAGCGCGAACTGGTTGGCGAGCGCTCGGTGACGGTTCGGATGCGTGATGCCGATCGGTCGATCGGGCGGTGTCGGCGAGCCGCGGGGACGCGATACCGCAGTGCCAGACCACCGACGTGTCGTCGCTGGTGTCGGCGTCGACGAGATCGGCGATGAACGGGTCGGTCCCACTGATCTCCTCGAGAATCAGTGCGGTGATGGCGCCGTACAGGTCGGCTTCACACACCGACGGCACACCGTCCTCGGTCAGCATCGCCATCGGTGTGCACATCGCTCCGCCGTACTCGGTCATGCACTCGGGCCAGCACCGGGTGGCCACTGCCGACCATCCGTGACGGCGCGCGAGTCCGGCGAGGCCTCCGTAGAGCCCGACGCTGCGATCCATGCCCGCCGTGCGCACGTCGTCGGCGACGTCCATCGTCGCGAAGATTCGCTGCGATGTTGCCGTTCGCTCCGCCTCGCCGACGGAATCGGCTGCGGTGAAGAGATCGTCCAACGCGATCCGATCGACCTCGATGCCCGTGATGTGGCGGACCTCGTCGATGTCGCCTTCACACGGCTCGAAGCCCGATGGCGGTTCGCCGACGACACCGATCCGACGCCCGGCGAAGGGGCCGACGTGAACAGGGACATCGACGACCCGTGCAGCGATGTCCTTTGTGCAATCGCCACGGCGATCGGCTCACTCGCCGTGTCGAGCGCTTCGCGGACGAGTTCGGGGGCATCCGGATCGGTCGGGTCGACGTGGACGAACCGGACGCGCGTGCCGCGTCGGCGCAGCAGGTAGGCCGCGAGGTTGGCCCCGCACAGCGAGTTGAGCCGGAGGCGCCCACCGGTCCGCTCCTCCGGAAACGACCAGACGACCATCGGCGCGTCGACTCGATCCGCGATCCGACCCACGAGGGAAGCGTCGGCGAAGGTCGCCTGCAGCACCACCACGAGTTCGGTCGGGTCGGCCACGGCCGCGAGCACATCGTCCAGGCCGTCGATGTCGGTGACGATCGCCGGCACGTCGGCCGGCTGGACACCGAGCGACTCGAGCACCGAGGTCGCCGCGGCCACCTGCACCGATCCGAGTTCGAGGTCGAAGGTCGGACGACCGATCGGTATCACCACCACGTCGGCCATCACCGGCTTCCCGTCAGCGCCTGCGCCATGAGTTCATCGACGGCGGACCGCTCGGGCATGCCGGCGCGTGCTCCGGGACGGGCGCACTTCAGCGCTGCCGCCGCAGCCGCGAAGCGCAACCCTGCAGCCTCGTCGAGGCCCTCGCCGAGGGCCAGGGCGAACGCGCCGTGGAAGACATCGCCGGCAGCTGCAGTGTCGACGACGTCGACGGTGAAGGCGTCGATCGACCTCACGACGTCGCCGTCGAGCCATTGGACACCTCGCTCGCCGAGCGTGACCGAGACGTGCGCGGCGGTCTCTCGCGCGATCGCTCGAAGCCCGTCGGCACTCGACGCGCACCCGGTCGTGTCTCGCAGCGCATCCTCACTGAACACGAGGTGGGTGCCGAGGTCGAACACCATGCGTCGGACCTCGGGATCCGCGATACGGCGGTCGACGTCGACGACGCAGGGCACGCCGTTGTCGTGTGCATGACGCAGGGCTGCCTCGGTGCCGGCCGGCCATCGGCAGTCGGTGAGGAACACGTTGATCCGGTGGTGATCGAGCGGGAGGCAGGGTCGATCGAACAAGTCCGCCGGTGTGTGGTTGAACACCGTGCGGGCACCATCGGACGACACGACGATCGTCGAGCAGGGGGTTGCCGCCGAGGTCACGCGACGCACGAAGTGGGTGTCGACCCGCTCGTCCGCAAGACCTTCCAACACGGCGCGCCCTGCGGCGTCATCTCCGACACAGCTGGCCAGGATGCTCGTGCCCCCGAGCCGGGACACAGCGACCGCGGCGTTGGCGGCGACCCCACCTCCGACCGCCTGGTAGCCGTCGGCAGCATGCTTGTGTCCGACTGCGAACTCCGTCGGCACGAAAAGGACATGATCGAGCGTCGACTGCCCGACACACAGGACGCAGACGGCATCGGAACCTTCCGTTCGTACGGTCATACACCCATCGTCACGACCTCGCCACGACGACGAAAGGGGCGAACGACCCTCAGCTGCGTTCGGCGTTGTCGGCGAGCGCAGAGGGCTCGTCGACGAGGTGGTGCGTTCGGACGCGGACTGCCCGATGGTCGGGAACCGGCGTGACCGCGGCACGCCCGAGCTGCCAGACGCCACCCACCGCCAGGCGGCCGAAGGTCTTCAGCACCACGAGCGCCAGCAGCGCGGCGAAGACGAGCGCCGCGGGCACTGCGATGGTCGCGAGCAGGAGGCGACGATCGTCGGTCAGCAAGCTCAACACGCCCGAGTCGATGCTCGTGCCGTCGAGATTGACCGTCCGCACCGGATCGTCGAGTCGCGGGCAGTCCACCGAGAGGTCGTCGACCCCGACGACGTCGTTGCCACCGAACAAGGGTTCTGCAGGCCGCACCGTCGACGACAACACGCCGTAGACGGGATCGGACCGGGCGCCGACGAGGTACTGGTCACCCTTCACGAGGAACCGGTAGTCGTCGCCGTAGCGGATGTCGATCAAGCCGTTGATCGCCCAGGGCGCCGCCGACCCCGCTCGAAGCTGGTCGATGCGGAACCGCACGATCTGGGTGACGTCGTCCTTGCCGATCATGGTGCCGACAAAGGCCACCGCGGCCGGCTCCGGCTGCGGGCAACCGACGGGGACGGGGATCAATCCCGCGTCGACGGGGACGGGCGCGGGCACTGGCGCGGGGCGCAGGTTCGGGCGGCGCTGCGCCGGCGATCTCGGCCGTGGCGACGACACCGGCTGCGCACAGCAGGCCGAACATGCCGAGGCGAACGATCCGGGAAACCACCCGGTCAGGCTAACGAACGCCGCCCACGGGTGAACGGCAGCCG
>CAWHJD010000004.1:0-43327 GCA_963829585.1 Ilumatobacteraceae bacterium
AGTCGCGCTTCTCGCGGATCTTGGCGGCCTTGCCCTTGCGGTCGCGCAGGTAGTACAGCTTCGCCCGGCGGACATCGCCGCGCTTGACGACCTCGATCTTCTGCACGGTCGGGGTGTGCAGCGGGAAGGTGCGCTCGACACCGACGCCGTAGCTGAGCTTGCGGACCGTGTAGGTCTCCTGCAGCCCGCCACCCTGGCGGCCGATGACGTCACCCTGGAACACCTGGATGCGCTCCTTGCCGCCCTCGACGACGCGGACGTGCACCTTGAGCTCGTCACCCGCCTGGAATTCCGGGATGTCGTCGCGGAGCGAATCGTTGTCGATGAGGTCAGTGGCTTTCATGGCGTCTACCTGCGTTGTCGGGGCTGCGAGTCGTGCTGCGAGCCGGATGGCCGATGCGAATTCGGTGTGCTGATCACGGACGCACACTCGCGCCGATGGGGCCCGTCAATGATACGGGACCGGGGGGAACTCTTCCAACAGGCGCGCGTCATCTGTTGACAGTCCGCCGAGCCGCTCGATGAGGTCGGGCCGGTCACGCAGCGTGCGGTGCAGCCGCTGGGCCCGCCTCCAGCGCTCGATCCGGGCGTGATCACCGCTGCGCAGCACGTCGGGGACCTGCCACCCACGGAACTCCGCCGGTCGGGTGTACTGGGGCTCCTCGAGGAGACCGGATTCGCCGAAGCTCTCGGTCACCGGACTCGCCGCATTGCCCATCGCGCCGTCGCGAAGCCTCGTGACAGCCTCGATGACCAGGCACGCAGCAACCTCTCCCCCGCTGAGCACGACGTCGCCCACACTGAGCTCGTCGTTCGACGAGGTGCTCACGAACCCGATGGTCGACGCCCTCGTACCGCCCGCACAACAGGCTGAAGCCGTCGGTCGCCGCCAGTTCGGCCGCCAACGACTGGTCGAAGCGTCGCCCGCCCGGGCCGAGCAGGAACAGCGGTCGAGGCGGATCGACCGCCTCGACGGCCTCGAAGATCGGCTGGGCCCGCATCACCATGCCGGCGCCGCCGCCGAACGGCGAATCGTCGACCGTTCGATGGACATCGGTCGTCTGCTCGCGGATGTCGTGGCATCGCAGATCGAGCAGGCCCGTACCGCGGGCCTTGCCCAGCAGGCTCTCGGCGCAGAAGTCGTCGACGAGCGAGGGGAACAGCGAGAAGACGTCGATGCGCAGCGCGCTCATGGCGAATCGAGGTCGAACAGCCCCTCGGGCGTGTCGACCACGATCACGCCGTCGGCATTCGACACGACGAAGTTCGACGGAACGAGCGCGCCCGAGTCGAGTTCGAGCAGGTCGGCCGCCGGGTTCGCGATGACCGACACGCACACCCCGTGATCGGTGCCGTCGACCTCGACGACACGTCGACCGATCAACTCGTGCACCCAGAGCGCATCGGGATCATGGAGGGGATGGCCGCGCAGCACTTGGTTCGCGTAGCTCTCCGCGGCCGTGCGGTCGGGAATCTGGGCGAACTTGACGACCCGACGCCCGTTCGAGGCCACCCGCGACGACTCGACGACGAGCGTCTTGTCACCGGCGATCAGTTCCGCCCCCGGCGCGACGCGGACGTCGGAATCGGAGATCAGCTGGACGAACACCTCGCCCCGCAGCCCGTGGGCCCGGCGGATGTGACCGACTTCGAGCAGGTCGTCGTCGGACAACACGACCTCAGTCGTCGAGGAACTCGATGTCGATCTCGACATCGTCCTTGCTCGCGGCAGCGCGAGCAACGGTGCGGATGCTCGATGCGGTGCGGCCGCGACGGCCGATCACGCGACCGAGGTCACCTTCGCCGACGCGGACGTTCAGCGTGGGGCGTCGACCCGAATCGTCGACCTCGACGGTGACGGCATCGGGGTCGTCGACGATCGACTTCACGATGTGCAGCAACACGGCAACGGCCGTGGGTGCGATTTCGTCGGTGTCGATCGTGTCGGTGTCGACGTCGCTCACTTCGACGCCTTGGCGGCCTCGAACTGCTCCATGGCGCCCGAGATCTTCAACAGCTTGGCAACGCGGTCGGTCGG
Organism: Ilumatobacteraceae bacterium; assembly: GCA_963829585.1. Classification (GTDB taxonomy): domain Bacteria; phylum Actinomycetota; class Acidimicrobiia; order Acidimicrobiales; family Ilumatobacteraceae; genus Sva-07. The sequence continues at coordinate 2,039 of CAWHJD010000004.1, forward strand.
CTGGGCACCCTCACCGAGCCACTTGACGGCCTTGTCGTTGTCGACGGTCAGCACCGACGGGTCCTGGCGCGGGTCGTAGTGACCGAGAATCTCGATGAAGCGCCCGTCACGGGGTGAACGCGAGTCCGCGACAACGATGCGGTACTGCGGTTGCTTCTTCTTGCCGATGCGGGTGAGCCGCAGCTTGACTGCCATCTGAAATCGCTACTCCTGGGTGCAAATGAGAACGTCGCAAGGTTAGCGGCGCCAGCGGTGATCCCCTCTGATGCGTTCGGCCTCACCGCGAGGTGGTGGCTGGTCACGCTGGGTCGGCCTCACACCGCCTCGTCGCTGGCGCTTCCCTCGGCGGCCGTCAATTGGTTCAGCGAGGCAGACCGGGGACTCCCGGCATGTTCGGCATGCCCGGCAGGCCGGGGAGATTCATGCCGCCAGTGGCATTCGGATCGAGCAGGCCCGGCGGAAGCCCGCGCCCCTTCGGCCCGCTCCCCTTGCGGCCCTTCTTGCCCTTCTTGCCGGGCTTCTGGCCCACCATCCCGAACTTCTTCATCATCTTCTGCATCTCGCCGAACTGCTTGACGAGACGATTGACGTCACCGACCTGCGTGCCGGACCCATTGGCGATGCGCTGGCGACGGCTGCCGTTGATGATCGTCGGCTGCGCCCGTTCGTCGGGGGTCATCGCCCGGATGATCGCTTCGATCGGCTTCAGATCGTCGTCGTCGATCTTGGCGCCCTTCAGCTCCTTCGGCATCCCGGGCATCATCCCCATGAGGCTGCCGAGCGAGCCCATCTTCTTGATCTGCTGCATCTGATCGAGGAAGTCGTCGAGGGTGAACTGGCCCTCCATCAGCTTGGCCGCGGCGGCCTCGGCCTCGTCGGCTTCGAACGCTTTCTCGGCCTGCTCGATGAGCGTGAGCATGTCGCCCATGCCCAGGATGCGACTCGCCATGCGGTCGGGGTGGAACTGCTCGAACTCGGTCAGCTTCTCACCGGTGGAGGCGAAGGCGATCGGGACACCGATGACCTCCTTGACCGACAGGGCGGCGCCGCCACGCGCGTCACCGTCCATCTTCGACATGATGACGGCGTCGATCTGGAGCGTCTCGTGGAACGACTCGGCGGTCTGGACGGCGTCCTGGCCCGTCATGGCGTCGATCACCAGGAACGTGTAGTCGGGCTCGACGGTCGCCGAGATCTGACGGACCTGCTCCATCATCTCGGCGTCGATCGACAGTCGACCGGCGGTGTCGACGATGACCACGTCGCGTCCGAGACGCTTGGCCTCCTCGAGGCCCGCTGCCGATGCCCGGACCGGGTCGGACGGGTCGGAGAACACCGGGACGTCGATCTGACGGCCGAGTGTGCGGAGCTGTTCGACGGCCGCCGGGCGCTGGAGGTCGGCGCCGACGAGGAGCGGCTGGCGGCCCTGGGCCTTGAACCAGGCGGCGAGCTTGGCCGAGTTGGTGGTCTTGCCGGAGCCCTGCAGGCCGGCCATCAGGACGACGGTCGGTGGCTTCGAGGCGTAGGTGATGGCGAGCGTCTGGCCACCGAGCGCACGGGTCAGTTCGTCGTTGACGGCCTTGACGACCTGCTGAGCGGGGTCGAGCGCCGACGACCGGGTCGCGCCGATGGCGACTTCACGGATCCGGTTGCAGATCGAGCGGACGACGGTGACGTTGACGTCGGCTTCGAGGAGCGCCGTGCGGATCTCCTTCATCACCTCGTCGACGTCGGCCTCGGTCAGACGACCCTTGCCACGGATCTTCTTGACGATGCCTTCGAGTCGTGTGGAGAGATTGTCGAACATCAGACCGATGAGGTTACGCCCCGATTAGTTGCGGGGGACTTCGTTCCAGGGGATCGACTTGTCGACGCGGGGCTCGCCGGGCAGGCCGAGCACCTGCTCGCCGATGATGTTGCGCAGGATCTCCGAGGTGCCGCCCTCGATCGAGTTGGCCCGCACCCGCAGGAACGAGTAGCGGGTGCCGTGCATCGTGCCGGTCACGTCGAGTTCACCGGGGCGACGGAAGGTGTAGTCGTAGCCGACGAGTGCGTCGGCGCCCATCAGGTCGATGCAGAACTCGTAGAGGCCCTTGTTCAACTCGGAGAAGGCCAACTTCGCGATCGTCATCTCCGGGCCGGGGTTGCCGGCCTTCGCGTTCTCGCCCGCCCGCTGGTTCGTGAGGCGATTGACCTCGGCCTGGATCCACCACTTCATGAGCGTGTCCTTGCGGGCGCCCGTCTGCTCGGACGAATCCAGGGTCTTCCAGATGTCGACCGCATCGTTGGCGGCAGCGCCTCGACGCCGGACCGACCCGCTGCCGGCACCCTCGCCGGTCCCGATGGCGTTGCGCTCGTTCATCAGCGTCGTGAGACTCGCCCGCCACCCTTCGCCGACGTCGCCGATGCGGTGCGCGTCGGGCACTCGGGCATCGGTCATGTAGACCTCGTTGAACTCGGCCTCACCGGTGATCTGACGCAGCGGCCGCACCTCGACGCCCTCGGCGTGCATGTCGAGCGCGAAGTAGGTCATCCCCTTGTGCTTCGGGGCTTCGGGATCGGTCCGGGTGACGAGCATGCCGAAGTCCGCGAGGTGCGCCATCGTGTTCCAGACCTTCTGGCCGTTGACGATCCACTCGTCGCCGTCACGCTCGGCCTTGGTGGCGAGGCCGGCGAAATCCGACCCTGCACCCGGCTCGGAGAACAGCTGGCACCACTTCTCCTCGCCCGTGAACATCGGACGCAGGAACCGCTGCTTGGCGTCCTCGCTGCCGTGCGTGACGATGGTCGGGCCGGCGAGCGCCATGAAGAACGTCGATGGCTCGGTGGGCTTCGCACCGGCCTCCCTGAGGCGCCGCTCGACCAGGCGGTTCAGCTCGGGCCGCAAGTCGAGGCCGCCGTAGCCCTTGGGGAAGTGCACCCACGCCAACCCGGCGTCGTAGCGGGCTCCGCGGAACTCGACGTTGTCGGTCGTCTTCGGGTCGTGGGCGGCGAGCAACGCATCGATGGCTGCCTCCACCTCACGCGTCTGCGGATCGGTGGATGCGGCCGGCGTCTCGGTGATCGTCATCCCGCCAGTCTGTCAGGCGGTCCCTCTCCCCGAAAAGCTCCCCGAATGGCCTGCCCCAGCGCCCCCGACCTCCGAAATTCTCCTCTCCGTGCGCGCCCAGCGCGCACCGGGAGGAGAATTTCGGGGGTGGAGGCTCGGGGGTGGAGGCTCGGGGTGGCGCGGGTCAGGGTTCGACGAGGGCGGAGACGAACTCGGCGGGGTCGAACGGGATCAGGTCGTCGATCGTCTCGCCGATGCCGACGAGCTTCACGGGGATGCCGAGTTCGGTCTCGATGGCGAACACGATGCCGCCCTTGGCCGAGCCGTCGAGTTTGGTCAGCACCACGCCGGTGACATCGGTGGCCTCACGGAACTCGCGGGCCTGGGTGAGTCCGTTCTGACCGGTCGTCGCATCGATCACGAGGAGCGTCTCGGTCACCCGACCGGCGCCCTTCTCGGCAACCCGACGCACCTTCTTCAGCTCCTCCATGAGGTTCGACTTCGTGTGGAGCCGTCCCGCCGTGTCGGCCATCACGAGTTGGATGCCACGGGCCGCAGCGCGCTCGACACCGTCGTAGATCACCGAACTCGGGTCACCGCCCTCGGCGCCCCGCACGATCTCGGCGCCCGACCGCTCGGCCCAGGTCGTCAGCTGCTCGGTTGCAGCAGCGCGGAACGTGTCGCCGGCGGCGAGCAGCACCGTCCGGCCGTCACGCATCTGCTGATTCGCCAGCTTGCCGATGGTGGTCGTCTTGCCGACCCCGTTCACCCCGACGAACATCCACACGTTGGGTCCTTCGGCCTCGGTGTCGAATGCGAGCGTCCGGTCGGCACCGTCCAGTCGTGAGACCATCTCGGCTTCGAGCCCGTCGAGCAGCGCCTGCGGTTCGGTGATCTCCTTCGACGCCACCTTGGCGCGCAGACCGTCGATGAGGTCGGTCGTGACGCCCACGCCCACATCGGCGCGCAGTAGTGCCTCCTCCAGATCCTCGAAGCTCTCCTCGGTGATCCCCGAGCGCCCCAGCACCCCCGTGAATGCCCCGGTGAACGCGAGTCGAGCCTTGGCCAGACGGTCACGCAGCGACGCCGGTTTGACCGGCTCGACGATCTCGACCGGGCGCTCTTCGACGAGCACACCGGCGCCACCCTCGACTGTCCGGCTCGATCTGAGGTGGAGGGGTCGTCGGCCGCGCCGGGCGTGCCGGTGGCGCCTGGGTCGCGGCCGACCGGCGCCGGCTGACGACGATGACGCCGATGCCGAACGCCACCACGGCGATCGCCAGGATCAGGAACAGAATCTCGATACCCATCGACGGCGACGCTACCGGCCGAGTCACGCACCGGCGGCCTCCCGGTCTGTGTCACCACAAACGCAGGAGGTCGACGTTGTGGCTGACGCTGAAGCCCGAGGCAGGCGGCGAGCGTCAGGAGGAGGTGCTGGAGACGCGTTCGGTGACGACCTTGCTCGAGCCGCCGGGCTGCATGCTCACACCGAGCAGACAGTCGCCGGCCTCCATCGTGCGCTTCTGGTGCGACACCACGATCAGCTGGGCGTCCTTGCGGAACTCCTGGATCAAGCCCAGGAACCGGTGCAGGTTGACGTCGTCGAGGGCCGCCTCGACCTCGTCCATCACGTAGAACGGCGACGGACGCGAGCGGAACACGGCGAAGAGGTACGCCAGGGCCGTCAGGCTCCGCTCGCCGCCGGACAGCAGCGAGAGCTTCTTGACGTTCTTGCCGCTCGGCTTGGCTTCGACCTCGATGCCGGTGTTCAACATGTCGTCGGGAGCGGTCAGCTTGAGCTTGCCGACACCACCCGGGAACAACAGCGCGAACAGCTGGGTGAAGTTCTCGGCGACGTCGTGGAACGCCGAGGCGAACACGTTCTGGATCTCGGCGTCGACCGCCGCGATCACCCGTGACAACTCGCGTCGGGTCGAGCGCACGTCCTCCAGCTGCTCCTCCAGGAAGGAGTGCCGGGCCTGGAGTTCGTTGAACTCCTCCAACGCCAGCGGGTTGATCGGTCCGAGGAGGCGGAGTTCACGTTCGAGTTCACGGACACGCCCCGCCGGCGTCGCGCCATCGGGCAGGACCGGGAGTGGAGCCGCCTCGGCAACGGACGGCTCGATGTCGAGTTCGCGTCGCAGCGTTTCGATCGCCGTCTCGAGACGGAGCTTGGCCTCGGCCTCGCCGAGTTCGGCCTGGCGCGCCCGCTCGCGGGACGCGTCGAGGGCATGCTCCTTCTCGGCGCGGGCCCGGCGGTGCTGATCGAGTTCGGTCGTCAGCCCACGAACCTCGTCGCTCTGGCGGCGGCGCTGTTCGACGAGGTCGGTGTGGAGTACCTCGACCACATCACGATGACGGGTGACGAGGTCGACGATCCGGTCGATCGCGGCGATGTCGCGCTCGATCCTGACGCGCTGCCCTTCGGCGGCGACGCGGGCATCGGCATCGGCAGCCAGGCGCCGTTCCGTCTCGTCGAGACGACGTTCGAGCAGCTGTTGACGCTCGTGCAAGCCTGCGTTGTCGACCTCGAGATCCTTGCGGCGCGATGCCAGCGCGGCCGCCCGCGACTCCATCTCCGCTCGCAGTTCGCCGCGGGCCCGAGCGGCATCGACTTCGGCCTGTTCGTCGGACTCCAACGCCGGCAGCAACGCCTCGAGCTCCGCGATCCGCTGGACGTCGCGCTCGATGTTGACGGTGAGGTCGACGATCGAGCGTTCGAGGTTCGCCAGTTCGGTGAGCACCTCACGATGCTCGCCCTGCGCTCGCGACAGGCCCTCGGACGCGGCACTGAAACGTGCATCGTTGGCGTCGAGTCGCCGAGTCAGTTCGGCCTCTGCCGCCTGAGCCGACTGCAGCGCACGCTCCGAGACAGCCAGCGCCTCGACGGCCCGCGCGAGGTCGCCCTCCGCCGCAGTGGCATGTTCGATGGCATCGTCGAGTGCTGCGGCCGTCGCTCCACTCCCCGCGGCACCGACGCGCCACCCGCTGAGCCCGAACCGGTCGCCGCCTCCGGTCACGATGACGGCCTCCGGGTGCGCGAGCGCAGCGTCGACCGCGTCGCCGACATCGTCGACACGTACGGCACCGCCGAGGAGCCCGTCGAGCAACGTGCTGACACCTGGTCGGCCGGAGCGCACGTGCGGGCGTACGGCATCGCCGATGCGGGGAGCCGCGGGGCTGGCAGGCCGGGCGCCGAGCGCGATCACCGCTCCACTGGTGTCGGAGCTCCGCAGTGCCGAGAGCGCACGGCGGCCGGCGGCCGGGTCGTCGACGACGACCGCCGTCAGCGATTCACCGAGTGCTGCCTCGACCGCCGGTGCCCAGCCCTCGTCGATCTCGATCAGGTCGAGCAACGTGCCGAGTACACCGTCGACACCGGACAGACGCTCGGCGCCGGCACGGGCGCGAGCGGCATCGAGCGCCATCTGCAACGCCTCGACCCGCGCCGTCCAGCGGGAGACGGCTTCGGCGGCATCGTTGCGCAGCGACTGACGGGCCTCGTGGGTGGACTCGGCTTCGGCACGTGCCGCTTCGGCCTGCTGCAGGTCGGCGACCAGCGGTTCTTCGACCGAGCCGGCCGCTTCACACTCGGCGCGGAATCGAACCTCGTCGTCGGCGCTCGCGTCGCGTCGTTGGGCGAGCGAGTCGAACCGTTCCCGGAATCGCCGAAGGTCGCCGGCGGAGCGCTCGTACGAGGCGCGCACCGAACGGAGTTCGCCGCGGACCTCCGCTGCAGCGCTCGCCGCCTGCGTCCCCGTCGCGTCGGTGGCGACAGCCTCGAGCACCTTCGTGCGCTCGGTGCGGAAGGCCTCCTCGTCGGCGAGCAGGAGATCGGACGCCGGTTGGATCGCGGCCAGGGCCACGACGACGGCGTCGAGCTCCTCCCGGAACCGTGCTGCATCGGCCTCCAGGTTCGCGACCACACCCGCGTCGAGGAGCTGACCCTTGTCGCGTTCGAGCGAGCGACGGCGCTCGACGAGCACGGCAGCCAGGCCGCGTGCGCGCTCGCGGAGTTGCTCGACGCGCACGAGACGATCGCTCACATCGCTGGCGCCTCGAGCCGACAGTTGCGCCTCGATGGCCATCACCTGCGTGTCGAGCGCGGCGAGTGCCGATTTCAGCTCGGACTCGGCCGACGCGCTGTCGAGGCGGGTCGCCGCCAGGGACTCGAGCTTGGCCCGCCATGACGCGATCTCCCGGCCGGCGACGTAGGTCTTCACCTCGGACAGTTCACTGATCAGCGAGCCGTGCCGTTCGGCGGCCTGCGCCTGACGTTCCAACGGACGCAACTGGCGGCGAACCTCGCGCAGGAGGTCCTGCACGCGCAGGAGGTTGGCCTCGGTGGCGTCGAGGCGACGCTCGGCCTTCTCCTTGCGCTTGCGGAACTTGAGGACGCCCGCCGCCTCCTCGATGATCGCCCGACGATCCTCGGGGCGCGCATTGAGCACGGCATCGATCTGGCCCTGGCTGACGATCACGTGCTGCTGGCGGCCCACGCCCGCATCGGACAGCAGCTCCTGCACGTCGAGCAACCGACACGGCACACCGTTGATGGCGTATTCGGAGTCGCCGTTGCGGAACAGCACACGGGTGACCGTGATCTCACCCAACTCGACCCCGAGCGTGCCGTCGGAATTGTCGATGGTGATGCTCACCTCGGCGCGTCCGAGCGCTGGGCGGGTTGCCGTCCCTGCGAAGATCACGTCGTCCATCTTCTGGCTGCGAACGGCCTTGGGCGCCTGGGCGCCGAGCACCCACGCGATGGCATCGACGACGTTCGACTTGCCGGACCCGTTGGGTCCCACCACCACGGTCACCCCGGGTTCGAGCACCATCGTGGTGCTGTCGGCGAACGACTTGAACCCTTTGAGGTTGAGACTCTTCAAGAACACAGCAGCAGCGAAACTACCCGCTCGGCCTTGGTTGGCCCTGACTTCCCGACCAGAACGGGGAATTCTCGATCAGAACTGGCAGACGGGGCAGAAGTGCGTGCCGCGGCCACCGGTCACCGTCCGGCGGATCCAACCGCGCCCGCAGGTCGAACAACGCTCGCCGCCGCGTCCGTAGACACGGTGGTCGTCCTGGTACGAGCCGCCTTCCCCCATCAGGTCGACGTACTGGGCGTCACCGAGGGTGGAGCCGCCGGCCTCGATGGCCTCACGCAGCACACCGACGATCGACGCGTGGAGCACCCCGAACTGGCGACGGTCGAGCGTCGAGGCAGGCGCGGTCGGGCCGGAGTCGGGCCCGGTGCAGGATCTCGTCGGCGTAGATGTTGCCGATCCCGGCGACCACGTGCTGGTCGAGCAACAACGGCTTGAGCGCGCGTTTCGAGGTGCCGAACGCCGCACGCAGGATGGCCGGATCGAACGGCTCGGCGATCGGATCCACGCCCATACGTGCCAGCTCCGGCAGCTCGACCCCAACGTTGTCGGGGTCGAACACCACCACCTCGCCGAACGTTCGAGGGTCCACGAACCAGACCTCCCGATCGTCGTCGAGATGCATCACCACGTGCGTGTGGAGCGGACGGGGCGAACCAGCACCCGCCAGCAACACCTGGCCACTCATGCGCAGGTGGATCATCAGCGTGTCGCCGGAATCGAGCGGGAGCAGCAGGTACTTGCCACGCCGGTCGGCGGCCTCCACGACGGTGTCGGTGAGCCCGGCGATCAACGCCTGTCGGGACGTGCGGCGGACCGTACGCTCCCGGCCGACCTCGACCGAGGTGATTCGTCGGCCGACCAGATGTCGTTCGAGGCCCCGCCGAACAGTTTCGACTTCGGGAAGTTCCGGCACGGCGATGAGCGATGTCAGTCGAACGTCTGGCAGGCCTGCGTGGCGGCAGCCTGCTCGGCGGCCTTCTTCGACCGCCCGTCACCCTCGCCGATGATCTGGCCGTCGACGCTCACGGTCGCATGGAACGACTTGGCATGATCGGGGCCGCGCGAGGTCACCTCGTACACCGGCGCGCCACGACCGGCGCGGGCGCTCAGTTCCTGGAGCTGCGTCTTCTGGTCGAACTGGTCCATGGAGTCGGCGGTCTCGGGCATCCGCGGCATCACCAACCGCTCGACCATCCCGTACGCAGCCTCCGCGCCGCCGTCGAGATACACCGCTCCGAGAACCGCCTCGAAGGCATCGGACAGGATCGACGGCTTGTCGGAACCCCCGGCAGCAGCCTCACCGCGTCCGAGCAGGATGTGCGGCCCGAGATCGAGATCCTGGGCGACTTCGGCCAATGCGATCGCGTTGACCACGCTCTTTCGCAGGTCGGTCAGCTGGCCTTCGGCCACGTCGTAGCGGTGGTACACCATGTCGGCGATCGCCCAGCCGAGGACGGCATCACCGAGGAACTCCAGCCGCTCGTTGCTGATCTCACCGGGAGTCTCGGCACACCACGAACGATGGGCGAGCGCACGACGCAGCAGGGACTCGTCGGCGAACCGGTGGCCGATGCGATCAGCCAGTGCTGCGAGATCCGTGTCGGATCCGGACGTCACCACGTGACGGTGCGGTCTACTTGACCCGATCGTGGACGTAGTCGACGGCGTCGCGCACCGTCTTGAGGTCCTCGAGGTCTTCGTCTTCGATGCGGAAGCCGGTCATCCGCTCGTTGAGCGTCTCTTCGAGTGCCTCGACGAGTTCGATCAGGGCGAGTGAGTCGGCGTCGAGATCGTCGACGAACGACTGGCCCTCGCTGATGGTCGACGGGTCGATCTCGAGGATGTCGGCGAGGCGGTCGCGGACGATCTCGAAGATCTCCTCGCGTTCGAGTGGGGCCTTTTCGGTCTCTGCTGGCACGAACGGCGAGTCTAGTTGAGCGGCTCAGGCCCTGTTGCTTGCGATGGCGGCGCGGATCTCGCCGACCATGTCGTGCTCGACCATGTCGCGCGCGACGCCGATGCCGTTGGCGATCGCCGTTTCGCCGGACGACCCGTGCGAGATGATGCACACGCCGTCGACTCCGAGGAGCACGGCGCCGCCGTACGTGTCGGGACTCAGCGTCTGGTACAGCGACAGGAGGGCCGGCATCAATGCGTCGGCGTGCGGCTTGTAGTGCTCCTCCGCGGCGAATGCCTCGAGGATCGCGTTGACGATGACCTTCATGCCCCCCTCGAGGCTCTTGAGCACGACATTGCCGGTGAACCCGTCGGTCACGCAGACGTCGAGGTCGGCACTCATCACGTCGCGGCCCTCGACGTTGCCGACGAAGTTCAGATGCGACGCGGCACCGAGCAGTTCGTAGGCCTCCTTGCGCAGCGAGTCGCCCTTGCCCGGCTCCTCACCGATCGAGAGCAGCCCGACCCGCGGCGACTCGATGCCGAAGCGATGGTGGGCGTAGACCGAACCCATGAGCGCGAACTGGACGAGCCAGTCGGCCTGGACCTCGGAGTTGGCGCCGGCGTCGAGCAGCACCGTCGGCTTCGCCCCGGGGACCGGGATCGGCGTGGCCACTGCCGGTCGCTTGACGCCGGAGATCCGGCCCATGCGCAGCAGCGCTGCGGCCATCGTGGCGCCGGTGTTGCCGGCCGAGATCATCGCACTGGCCTTGCCGTCACGGACGGCCTCGGCGGCGCGCACGAGCGTGGAGTCCTTCTTGCGACGAACGCCCTGCGCCGGGTCGTCGTGCATGCCGATGACCTCGGATGCCTCGATCAGATCGAGGACCGAGCCGTCAGGAGCAGTGCGACCCTCGAGGTCTGAAGGTCCGACGAGGACCACGGGAATGCCCGACGCGGCAGCCCGATGGGCCCCGGCCAGGATGGGTCCGGGGGCGTCGTCGCCGCCCATGGCGTCGACGGCTACGGGGAGCATCGTCAGGGATTCAGGCGACGTCGACGACGACGCGGTCGCGGTACCAGCCGCAGGACGGACACACGGTGTGCGGCGTCTTGGCGTTGCCGCAGCGCGGGCACAGGCTGCGCGCCGGCGCGTTGAGCCGCCAGGCACTCGCCCGTCGGCTGCGGGTCTTCGACTTCGATGTCTTCTTCTTCGGAACGGCCATCGTTCGCTTTCCTCGTCGGGATGCTCGGTCGATGATCGACCGGTTCGTTGGTGGACTGCTGCCCGCTGCCGGGCTCACCCGTGCCGCAAGGGCTGCATCACGTTATCGGGCGCCGGGCCCAATGACCCACGAACCGGGGTACCACCCGCTCATGCGGCCCGACGGGGTCGGCTCAGTCCGCGGCGAGTTTCGAATCGCCCGCCAACGTTTCCACCCGCGCGATGCACACGTCGTCCGGGTTGTCGCCGAAGCTCAGCACCTCGCCGTCCCATTCGAACGTGTACGTCACCGGGTTGCTGTCCGGCGCGACGGTCTCGCAGTAACTGTCATTCTCGAAGGTGATCTCGTCACCGTCGATGGTGTAGGTCCCCTCAGTGAACGTGTCGCCGGACTCGTCGATCCCGACGTAGGTTCCGTCCGACTTGTACTCGATGTAGCCGCCCTCGGTCGAGGTGGCAGTCACCGGGACGAACTTGCCGGTCGGAAACTCGGTCTCGTCCTGGTCGTCACCGCAGGCTCCCAGCATCCCGAGCGCAGCCACGACGACGATTGCACATGTCAGATGACGCTTCATCACACTCACTCCTTCCGTGGGAAATTCCTACCCTCAGCATGATCCGCGTCGTCCGGTCTGAGCAGGGACCAAGTGCCTTGCCGGCGCATGCGGCCTGGCTGCGGCCTGGCGCGCCAGGCGTCGTCAGGACTCGTCGTCGGCGACGAATCCCTCGAGCGCGGCCCACCGATGGTCGATCACCGCCGCGTCGCAGTCACACGATCCGGAGTTGAGGTCGATGCCGCAGACGGGACACAACCCGGCGCAATCGTCACGACACTGCCGCTCGCGGTCGAGTTCCAGCAGCACCGTTTCACGAACGAGCGGCACGAGGTCGAGCTGGCCGTCCTCGATCAGGTAGGCGTCCGGATCGAGAGGTTCGATCTGATACAGCTCGTCGACCGACCCCACGGCGATTCCGGCCACGTCGACGAGACACCGCCGACACACCGTGGCCCACGGAGCGCTGACGGTGCCGGTGACCTTGATCCCGTCGTTCATCGCGCGCAGGTGCAGAGCCACACTGATCTGGCCCGAGAGATGTTCGTGGGCGGCATCGAGCGGTTCGGCATCGACGACGACGTCGAGGTCACGAGTCGCACCCGGTTGGCGCAACAGTTCGACGGCGTTGATGCGCAACGGGCGCAGCGGATCGACCATGTCGAAGACGCCCGATCAGTGATCCTGGTCGAAGAAGCCCTTGGTGGGGTCCTCCTCGTCGACGGCGTGCATCGAGGTGTCGTCGACGGCAGTACCGATCGACAGACGCTGACGGCCGGCACCCACGGTCTTCTGGAGCTTGTCGAGCAGGATCTCGAACGAGCCGAGCCGCTGGTCGAGGAAGTCCTCGGTCTCATGCTTCAACCGGCGGGCATCGGCCTCGGCGGCCTCCTGCACCTGGCGGGCACGCTGCTCGGCGGCGCGGACGACCTCGGTCCGTTGCACCATGCGCTCGGCGCGGACCCGGGCCGCCTCGAGCAGCTCGTCGGCCTCGCGACGCGGTCTTCGCCACGAATTCCTGGCGTTCCTTGAGCATCCACCGGGCCTGGCGCAACTCCTCGGGAAGGCGGTGCAACGACTCTTCGAGCAGCTCGATGATCTCGTCGCGGTCGATTCGGGGCGACGACGACAGCGGCATCGTCGGAGCGGTCGCGATGATGTCGATCGCCCGGCGAAGGAGGGTCTCGGCATCGCCGACGTAGCCGCCGGGCACGCCCGGATCGGGATACTCGTCGTCGATGTCGTCGTAGTCGTCGTACTGATCGCCGTCGCGGTCGTCGTGGCTCATGGTGTCGCTCAGTTCTGGTCGCCGTCGAAGGTGCGGCGGAGTGCATCGGCGATGGGCGCCGGGACGAGATGGTCGATGGCACCACCGTACTTCGCGATCTCGCGCACGAAACGGCTGCTGATGTACCCGAATTCGGGGCGGCAGGGAAGATACACGGTACGGATTCCCGTCACGGCGTAGTTGTTGTGGGCCATCTGCTGCTCGATCTCGAAGTCACCGGGGGTCCGCAATCCCTTGACGATGAAGTCGACGTCGGCGCGTGACGCCGCCTGGACGGCGAGGCCGGTCTGGGCCTCGACGGTGACGCCGTCGAGATGCGCGAGCGCCGCACGGGCGAGTTCGACCCGCTCGTCGACGGGGAACAGACCGGAGGGCTTGCCCGGATTGTGCATCACCGCGACGACGACGGGCCCGAACAGTTCGTACGCCTGCTCGATGATGTCGACGTGGCCGAGATGGATGGGATCGAAGCTGCCGGGATACAGCACCCGCAGTGGCGTTGGTCCGGCAGTCATGGGGATCCAGACCCTACATCGACGCTCGCACGCCGTTCGAGGAAGGTCACCCAGGTTCGGCCGTACCGCTTCTCCCGCGTCGTCTCCCAACCATCGACGGGCCCGATCGTGGAACCCGATTCTGCAACGACCAGGTCGGAGCGAACGCGGCCGAGCAACGGGGCCCAGTCGTCGAAATCGTAGGGCGGATCGGCGAACACGATGTCGGCGTCGATCGTGGCGGCAGCGCTGAGGGCATCGGCCGCCACGACCTTGGATCGATCTCGCAGACCGAGTGCGTCGAGGTTGTCGTCGAGCGCCCGGAGGGCATTGCGATCTCGTTCCACGAAGACGCAGCGTTCCGCGCCACGCGACAGGGCCTCGATCCCGATCGCGCCGCTGCCGGCGAACAAGTCGGCGACCAGCGCGCCGTCGAGGACACCGGCGCTGCCGAGCGAGTTGAACACGGCCTCGCGGACCCTGTCGGTCGTGGGGCGCGTCGACGTGCCGCCGGGAGTCACCAATCGACGCCCACCCAGTTCACCCGCCACGACTCGCATGCCCCAACGATACGAGCAGATGCACGGCCCACGTTCGAGCAGGCAAGACTGGGGGCGTGCTCACCCCGACACCTCAGATCATCTGCATCGATTGCGGCGGCCGCTGCTTCTTGCTGACGCACCCGCCCGAGGACGGCATCTGGGAACCCGGCGACATCATCGCCTATCGCTGCGAGGACTGCCTCGACCGATGGGACCTCGTGATGTCCGACGAAGACGACGAGGAAGTGGCTCGCGGCGACTGATCAGGTCCCGGTACTGGTCAGCTCTTGGCCAGGAACTGCTCGTCGGACTCGCTGAACAGGAGGTCGAGTTCGTCGGCGAGGCCCGAGTGGCGTGCGAGTTCGGGGTCGGCATCGACGATTTCGAACGCGACCTCACGGGCCAACTCCACCAGGTTGCGATCACGGCGCAGCGACGCAAGCTTCAGATCGCTCCGGCCCTTCTGCGACGTCGACATCAACGTCCCCTCGCCACGCAGGTCGAGGTCGACCTCGGCCAGCTCGAATCCGTCGGTCGTGGCCACGAGCGCCTCGACGCGGGGGTTGCCGACGCCGACCTCGTCGTCAGCGGGCTGTTGGGTGACCAGCCAACAGGTGGAGGCGTGAGCTCCGCGGCCCACCCGACCTCGCAGCTGATGCAGCTGGGCGATGCCGAAACGGTCGGCGTCGAGAATCGCCATCACGGTGGCGTTCGCAACGTCGACGCCGACCTCGATCACGGTGGTCGCCACCAGCACGTCCACGTTCCCGGCCCGGAAGGCATCCATCGTCGCCTCCTTCTCCGCGGGCGACAGGCGCCCGTGCAGCAGGCCCAACCGGAGACCAGCGAGCTCGCCCGCCGCGAGCCGTTCGTACGTCTCCTCGGCCGAGGCCACCTCCAACTTCTCGCTCTCACCGATCAGGGGACACACCACGTAGGCCTGCCGGCCGTCGGCGACCTGCGAGCGGATGTCGGCCCACACCTCGGCCTCGAGCAGTGGACCTTCGGCCCATTTGGTGACGATCGGCGTGCGTCCGGGCGGGAGTTCGTCGAGGACGCTGACGTCGAGATCGCCGTACACGGTCATCGCGGCGGTACGCGGGATCGGGGTCGCTGTCATCACCAGCATGTCCGGAACGGCGCCGCCGAGCGTCTTGGCGCGAAGGGCCGCTCGCTGCTCGACGCCGAAGCGGTGTTGTTCGTCGACGACCACGACACCGAGGCTGGAGAAGTCGACCGCATCCTGGATCAGGGCGTGCGTGCCGATGACGATGTCGACCGTGCCGTCGGCCAGGCCGGCCAGCACATCCCTGCGGTCGGAACCCGTCACGCGGTTCGTCAGCAACTCGACACGCAACGGTCGATCACCGAACAGGTTGTCGGCGTCGGGAACGTTCACCCCGCCGAGCAACGCCCTCACACCCGTGGCGTGCTGGTCGGCGAGCACCTCGGTCGGCGCCATCAGGGCCGCCTGGTGTCCACCCTGCACTGCGGCGAGCATCGTGGCGACGGCGACCACGGTCTTGCCGGAACCCACGTCGCCCTGCAGCAGCCGGTGCATGGGGTGCGGCGCCGCGAGATCGGCCTCGATCTCGCCGATCACTCGCCGTTGCGCACCCGTGAGCCCGTAGGGCAGGGCGTCGTAGAAGCGGTGCACGAGTTCTCCATCGACTTCGTGTCGGAGTCCGCGCTGCTCACGCTCCATCGCCCGCTTGCGCAGCACGAGGACCAGCTGCACTCGAAGGAGCTCGTCGAATGCGAGACGCCGGCGCGCCTGCTCCTTGTCCTTGATGCTCTCGGGCAGATGGATGTTGGCGAACGCGTCGTAGCGGGTGAGCAGTCCGAGTCGGCGACGGATGTCATCGGGCAAGGTGTCGTCGATGCCGCGCTCGCGGCAACGACGCAGCGCCTCCTCGACCCACCCGGCCACTTCCCAGGTGTTGATCTGCGCCTTCTCGCTCTGCGGGTAGATCGGCACGATGCGGCCGGTGCGATCACCGATCAGATCGACCACGGGGTTCGACATCTGCAATCCGCCCCGGTACACGTCGGCCTTGCCGAACAACGCGATCTGGAGCCCTTCACGCAACTGCCGCTCACGCCACGGCTGGTTGAAGAACACCACCTCCATGCGTCCCGAACCGTCGCCGACGTTCGCCGTCACCATCGTGCGGCGATTGCGGGTGATGCGCTTGGTGACCGATCGCACCGTGGCGAGCACCAGCGCCTCGTCGCCCGGAACGAGATCGGCGATGCGCGCTTCGTTCGATCGATCGACCCAACGCCGCGGGTAGAAGGTGAGCAGATCGAGGAGATTGTCGACGTCGATGCCCGCCAGCGACGCGCGTTTCTTGTCACCGACGCCTTTCAGCCGGCCGACGTCGATCCCGGCGAGCTCACGCAGCGACAGTGACGTCATTCGACCCCGAAGAGATACGGGTAGAGGGGCTGCCCGCCCCGGTGCACCTCGACCGCCACGTCGCCGCGATGGTCGCGCAGCCACGCCTCGATCGCTTCGGTGGCGGACTCGGCCGCATCCCGACCCGTGACGATGGTCACGAGTTCGGCATCGTCTCCGACGATCCGTTCGAGCAGTGCCATCGACGCCGCGTCGACGGTCGCCGCCACCGAGGCGATGCCGTCACCGCGCACCAGTCCGATCCAGTCGCCCTCCGCCACCGCCCCGACCGGGCTGTTGCTGCTGCGTACCGCCTGGGTGACCTCGCCGGTGACGACAGACTCGGCCGCGTCGAGCATCTCGCGCGCGGTGTCGTGGGCATCGGCCCCGGGGTCGTACACGACAAGCGCGGCGAGGGCCTCGGGCATCGAGCGTGTCGGCACGACCACGACGGTCTTGTCGGTCAATGCCCCGACCTGCTCGGCAACCGGGATGATGTTCTTGTTGTTCGGGAGGATCACGACCTGATCGGCATTGACGCGCTGCACCGACTCGAGCAGCTCCGCCGTCGAGGGGTTCATCGTCTGGCCGCCGGTCACGACGCCCTGCACGCCGAGTTGGGCGAACAGTTCGACGAGGCCGTCGCCCGAGCAGACCGCGACCACTGCAGTCGTCACCTCGGGCAACGCGTCGGCGACAGGAGCGTCGTGTGCCGTCACGGCGAGTTCGGCCTCCCGCTTGGCATGCTCCTCGTCGACTTCCTCGAACAGGTCGGACACCCGAATTGTCTTCGGCCGCCCGCCGAGGTCGAGCGCCACCTCGATCGCCGCGCCGATCTCGTTGGTGTGGACATGGCAGTTCCACAGACCGTCGCCGCCGACGACCACGATCGAGTCGCCGATCGCGCCCCATCCCGACTTGAAGTCGCGGATGCGGTCGTCGGCCAACTCGAGGAAGTACATGACCTCGTAACGCTGCTCGCTCACGTCGAGCTCGCCGGGCGCCGCGGCGTGACGGTGAGCAATGGCGTCGAACACCGCGCCGACCGCTCCCACGGTGCCGTCGTCGGGTTCGGCCACCGGAAGGGGTTCGCCGTCGACGACGTACAGCACCGAATCGAGCAACAGCAAGAAGCCGGCTCCCCCTGCGTCGACGACTCCTGCGTCCTTCAAGACCTGGAGTTGCTCCGGCGTGTTGGCGAGTGCCGTCCGACCGGCGGCACGTGCCGCGCGAACGACTTCGGCGAGCGACCCGCCCGCATCCGCAGCGACCTTGGCCGCCTCGGCGCTCTCGCGGCACACGGTGAGGATCGTGCCCTCGATCGGCTTGAGCACTGCGTCGTACGCTCCGGCGGCTGCAGCCTGCAGCGCTTCGGCGAACTTCGCACCACGCACGTCGGCCTGCGCCTTGAGGGTGCCGGCGAATCCCCGCATGATCTGGCTGAGGATCACCCCGCTGTTGCCACGCGCCCCCATGAGCGAGCCGTAGCTGATGGCGTCGCAGGTCGCGTCGTGGTCGTCATCGGCGGCAGCGTCCATCTCGGCGACCACGGCATCGAGCGTGCGCGCCATGTTCGTGCCGGTGTCGCCGTCGGGAACGGGATACACGTTGAGCCGGTTGAGCCCGTGGGAGTGCTCGCGGACGGTGTCGCGAAAGGTTCTGACCGATTCGCGGAGAGCAGCGGTGTTCAACCGTTCCAGGGTGGGCACGACCGGGGAGCTTAGGAGCCATCCGCCCGCAGTGATGTCCCGGTGGCCGAGCGGCGATCGACTTCACGGTTCGGCGTGGCGCCGGCGGCGCGCCTTGGTAGCATTTCATGGCTGTCCCGACAGGCGGAAACGTCGAGGGGCGCAAGCGGGTCGTCCGACGACCCGTCCAACGTGATCGAGCCGGGGTTCCCGGCAGCCCCGCAGGAGAATCCAATGGCATCGAAATGTGAAGTGTGTGGCAAGGGCCCGTCATGGGGCATGTCGGTGTCTCACTCGCATCGCCGCACCAAGCGTCGTTGGAATCCGAACATCCAACGGGTCCGCGCACAGGTCAACGGCGCCGCCAAGCGCGTCAACGTCTGCACGGGCTGCATCAAGTCCGGCAAGATCGTCAAGGCCGGCTGAGCCGACAACGACATGCAGGGTGTCATCAAGGCCTACGACCCCGCAACCGGTGACGGACTCGTGATGTCCGACACCGACCTGAACGACTACGAACTCGCCGCCGATGCGCTGGCGGGTTCGATCTTCCGCATGCTGCGCCAAGGCCAGCGTGTGGTGTTCGACCTCGACGATGTCGGCCGGGCCACGCGCCTGCGCCTCGGCTCCGAGGTCGACATGCAGACACCCGGCGCCTGAGGGCCCGACTGCTTCTCCGCGGCCGAATCGTGACTTTTGGCCCGCTGCCGTGTTTCTCTCACGACGTCGATGCCCCCTACGCTGGCACCAGTGATCGGCGTGTCGCCACGGTGCGCGTTCGACTGCACGCAACCCCCCACGAATGCCACACCATGAACTCGACACCATGAACTCAACGAGGAGTCACGAGATGAGCGGAACCACGAACAACCAGCACCTCAAGGACTGGGTGTCCGAATGGGCAGCGGTGATGCAGCCCGCTGACATCTACTGGTGCGACGGGTCGGCGGAGGAGTACGAGCAACTGTGTCAGCAACTGGTCGACTCGGGCACGTTCACCAAGCTCGACGAGGCCAAGCGGCCCAACAGCTACTGGGCGCACTCCGATCCCGGCGACGTGGCACGGGTGGAGGACCGCACCTACATCTGTGCTGCGAACGAGGACGACGCCGGGCCGAACAACAACTGGCGTGATCCCGACGAGATGCGTGCCGAGCTGACGCGGCTGTACACCGGTTCGATGAGGGGCCGCACGATGTACGTCGTGCCGTTCTCGATGGGACCGCTCGGCTCACCCATCGCCCACATCGGCATCCAGCTCACCGACTCGGCGTACGTGGCAGTCAACATGCGGATCATGACCCGGATGGGTCAGGGTGCGCTCGACGCCCTCGGCAACGGCGACTGGGTGCCGTGCCTGCATTCTGTCGGCGCACCGCTCGTCGACGGCGCGAGCGACGTGGCGTGGCCGTGCGACGCGGAGAACAAGTACATCGTGCACTTCCCCGAGACCCGCGAGATCTGGTCGTACGGGTCGGGTTACGGCGGCAACGCCCTACTCGGAAAGAAGTGCTTCGCGCTGCGTATCGCCTCGGTGATGGCCCGTGACCACGGGTGGCTCGCCGAGCACATGCTGATCCTCAAGTTGACGAACCCGCAGGGCGAGTCGAAGTACATCGCCGGCGCGTTCCCGTCGGCGTGCGGCAAGACCAACCTCGCCATGCTCGTCCCGACGATTCCCGGCTGGACGGCCGAGACCATCGGTGACGACATCTGCTGGATGAAGTTCGGCGACGACGGTCGGCTGTACGCCATCAATCCGGAGGCCGGATTCTTCGGTGTCGCGCCCGGCACCGGCTGGGAAACGAACTCCAACGCCATGGAGACGCTGTGGGGCAACTGCATCTACACCAACACGGCGCTCACCGACGACGGTGACGTGTGGTGGGAGGGCATGACCGACACTCCCCCGGCTCGAGCGACCGACTGGACGGGTACGGCCTGGAATCCGGAGATGGAGTCGCCGGCCGCGCACCCGAATGCCCGGTTCACTGCCCCGGCGGCTCAGTGCCCGTCGATCGCTCCGGAGTGGGAGGATCCGGCCGGGGTGCCGATCTCGGCCATCCTCTTCGGTGGACGTCGCCGCACCACGGTGCCGCTCGTGACCGAGGCCAACAACTGGGAGCACGGCGTGTTCCTGGGCTCGATCATGGCCTCGGAGACCACCGCCGCCCAGCAGGGTGCCGTGGGCAAGCTCCGCTTCGACCCGATGGCGATGCTGCCGTTCTGCGGATACAACTACGCGGACTACTTCGCCCACTGGTTGGGCATGGAGAAGGCGACCGATCCGGCGAACCTGCCGAAGATCTTCTACGTCAACTGGTTCCGCCGTGACGACGACGGCCGTTTCCTGTGGCCCGGCTTCGGTGAGAACAGCCGCGTGCTCAAGTGGGTGTTCGAGCGGGTCGACGATGCCACGGAGGCCATCGACACGCCGATCGGCAAGCTGCCGACCAAGGCTGCGCTCGACACCGACGGCCTCGAGATCGACGACGCGGATCTCGACACGCTGCTGTCGGTCGATGTCGAGGGCTGGCAGGCCGCCATCCCGCAGATCCGCGAGCACTACGCCGAGTTCGGCGACCGCCTCCCGGCGGTCCTGAACGTCGAGGTCGACACCCTCGAAGCCAGGCTCGCCGACGCCTGAGCGTTCTCGTGAACTCGTTGCGCAACTGTTGCGCAACGAGTTCACGAGATGCGGGTGCGAGCTCCCGGACGCGCAACGGCCGGGACCCGCAGGCCCCGGCCGTCGTCGGCGTTCAATTGTGGTGGTTCGGCGTCAGGCGTCGGCGGCGGCAATGACGCTGACCGACTTGCGGCCCTTCATCTGACCGAACTCGACCGTACCGTCGACGAGGCTGAACAACGTGTCGTCCTTGCCCTTGCCGACGTTCTTGCCGGGATGGAACTTGGTGCCACGCTGACGCACGATGATCGTGCCGGCGGTGATCGAGCTGCCGCCGAACGCCTTCACTCCGAGGCGCTGGGCGTTGGAATCGCGACCGTTGCGGGTTGAACCGCCACCTTTTGTCTTTGACATGAGTGCTCTACTCCGTTCGAATCAGTGTGTCGGCGGTCAGACCGTGATCGAGGTGATCTCGACCAAGTGGTACTTCTGACGATGGCCGTAGCGACGATGGTTGTTGGTGCGGCGTTTGAAGGTGTAGCCGTTGATCTTCGGACCCTTGACCTGGCCGATGATCTTGCCGGTGACCGATGCGCTCTTGAGCTCATCCGGCGTAGCGAGAACGGTTGCTCCATCGACCACCATGACGGGGGTCAGCGACACGTCGCTGCCCTCATCGGCGTCGAGCAGTTCAACTCGTACCTGCTGGCCTTCGGCCACTTTTTCCTGCTTGCCGCCTGAGGCGATGACTGCGTACATAGCGTTGTCCGATGCTAGCGGCCGAACTGGCCGGCTCAACCCGCGATGGCTTCTGATTCCCTGGCGGCGCCGGCGAAGATGCCCTTGGCCATCAGCGAACTCTCCGCCGCCCGCCGGGACCGGTAGATCACCGCTCGGGACGCATGCACGCCGGAATCGTCCGGGGCGGCCCATCCGGCGAGGTCGGCCAGGTGGCACGCCAGCCGGAAGTCGCCGACCTCGGCGAGCTGCAGGGCCCGATCGATGAGCACCGACGACCCGCCGGCCAACTCGGCCAGTTCGATCGCCAGAGCCGAATCCGCAGCCGGCTTGAGGCGGCTCGGCGCTCCGTCCCACCAGCCACCGAACTGGCGCCAGATGTTGCGGACGACGAACTCGGGCTCGTCGTAGAGCGGCCGGAGGTACGGCTTCGCCAGCACGTCGTCGGGCACGCGCACGGTGTGGACGATCGTGTCGAGCACCTCACCCGCGTTCATCATGTCGACGACCTCGACGACGAGATGCTCCAGCGCCCCTGCGATGTCCGTGAGCACCGACACGATGCGATCGCGCCCCTCGATCGGCAGACCGTGTGCGGGCAGGAGCAGCTCGGGGCCACGCTCGGCCATCGCCCGGAGCGCCGCGGCCCATTCGATCGGATAGCGCTGGACCTTCTGCGGATTGCCGGCGTTCGGGAAGTTCCAGATGACGAAGTCGCCGGTGAAGAGCCACCGACGCTCGGGGATCCACCCCCACAGGTGGTCGTCGGTCTCGCCGCGGGCGTGATGGAACTCGATGGAGGTGTCGCCGACGGTCACCGTGTCGTGGTCGTCGACGACGTGGTCAGGGCGCAGCGTCGTCGACGGAATGAACTCAGGGGTCGCACCCATCCCGAAGTCGCCACGTACACCGCCGAACTGACGGGCGTTGATGCGAACGTTCCAGTCGTTCGTGTAGGCGTACCGGTCGAAGCGCTCTTCGACGTTGCGGTGCCCGACCACGGTCATCTGGCCGAAGGCCGCCGCGAAGTCAGGGCTCCCGCCGACGTGGTCGGCATGACCGTGCGTGTAGACGAGGTGGGTGACGGGTGTCGCGGTCCAACCCTGGATGGCAGCGACGACGTCGGCACCGGTTCGAGCGTGCGAGGCGTCGAAGGCGACGAGCCCCTCTCCCGCGTCGAGCACGATGCTGTGACTGAAGCTCTCGACGATCGCCAACCCGTCAGCCAACTCCGACAACTCGTTGGTGACCCGGTTGACGGGTTCGTCGACCACACCGGAATCGATGACCCGGGAGGACAGTGCCAGGAGATCAGCCATCCGCCAACCTTACGCGGATGGTCAGAGGGCGCAGGAGTCGTCGGTGACGCCGGCGGCGGCTCGGAACTCGACGGTGAGCGACTTCGACAACCGGCCCTTGGTGACGACGCGCATCGACTCGGCCATGCCGATCAGTGTCGGCGAGATGAGGATCTGGAATCGTTCGTGGCGCAACTTGCGGTACGGAGCGAGGTTCTTGCCCTTGACGTTGGTGTCGACCGACACCTCGGCGACCTTTCCTCAACCGGTAGGACGGATGAAGTCGATCGACATCGTCCCGCCCTTGCGCTCCAACAGCGTTCGGGCCTCGTCGCTGATCTCGATCTGCATCGTCTCAGGCTAGAACGTCACGTTTGACCCGGCACCGTGTGACGGTCATTCGAGGAGGGAGTAGTCGACGAGGACGCCACGGCCTTCGCAGTCGGGGCAGATCTCGGAGTACTCGGTGAGCAGGCCCTCGCCGATGCGTTTGCGGGTCATCTCGACGAGGCCCAGTTCGGTGATGTCGAACACCTGCGAACGGGTCTTGTCACGCGCCAGAGCGTCACGGAAGGCCTCGACGACCTTGGCCCGGTTGCCCTTGATCTCCATGTCGATGAAGTCGATCACGATGATGCCGCCGATGTCGCGCAACCTGAGTTGCTTGGCGATCTCGACGGCGGCCTCCATGTTGTTCACGAACACGGTGTCCTCGAGATTCGACTTGCCGACGTTCTTGCCGGTGTTCACGTCGATCACCGTCAACGCCTCGGTGTGCTCGATGATGAGCGAACCACCGGATGGCAGCCACACCTTGCGATCGAGCGCCTTGTGGACCTGCTCGTGGATGTGATGGCGCTCGAAGACCGACAGGCCGCCCTCTGCGGCGGCGTCGTAGTACTCGATCCGATCGGCGAGTTCGGGATTGAACGCCGCGACGTAGCGCTTGACCTCGTTGTAGAGGCGCTCGTCGTCGATGACCACGCCGCGGTAGTCGGCGTTGAACTCCTCGCGGATCACCCGCACGGCCAACTCGGGTTCACGGTAGAGCAGGGTGGGCCGCTGCGCCTTCGCCGCCTTCTCGGCGATCTCCTCCCACTGCTGCAGCAGGATCGTCATGTCGGCCACGAGTTCCTGTTCGGTGGCCGTCTCGGCGGCCGTGCGCACGATGAGGCCGTGCTCGTCGGGCTTCACCCGGTCGAGGATGCCGCGCAGGCGCTTGCGGACATCGTCGGGGAGGCGCTTCGAGATCCCGTAGGTCTTGGAGTTCGGGATGAGCACCACGAACCGGCCGGGCAGCGACACCTCCTGGGTGAGACGCGCACCCTTGTGGGCGATGGGATTCTTCGTCACCTGGCAGATGATCAACTGCTTGTTCTTCAAGATGTCTTCGATGCGCGGGTTCTTGCCGCGCTCGTCGATGTCCTCGGCGTCGTACTGCACGTCGCCGCGATAGAGCACGGCGTTCTTCGGGGTTGCGATGTCGACGAATGCGGCTTCCATGCCGGGCAGCACGTTCTGGATCCGGCCCACGTAGATGTTGCCGTGGATCTGGCTGACGTCGTCGGCCGGACGACTCACGTAGTGCTCGATGAGGTTGCGGCCTTCGAGCACACCCACCTGTGCCATGCCGGGGCGAACCTGCACGGCCATGAAGTAGCGGCCGATCGGCTTGCCGTTGCGTTCGCGCCCCCGACGCTGTTCGAGCATCGCGTCGTCGAGTTGCCCGTCGTCGGCGCGACCCTTGCCACGCCCGCGAGCACGGCGGCTCTTCTTCGAGCCCGACTCCGATCCGTCCTGACCGGTGCGGGCCGACGACCTCTCGACTGCCGGGGAACCGCCGTCGCCGGTCGACTCACCGGGGCCGCTGCCACGCCGGCGGCGGCGCTTCTCGCCGCCCTGCTTGTCGCCACCCACCTTGGCGCCGGCGGTGCCGGCTGCACGTGCCGGCCCGGGGGGTGGTGACGTCGGCATCGGCATCGTGTCACCGATCCGCGGCTTGCGCACGAGCGCCTTCTCCGCCGCTTCGACCGAGGCGCGACCCTCGCTCATCGGCTCCGGGAGTTCGACGTCGTTGCGATCGTCGTCGTCGAATGACTCGTCGTCGTCATCGATGCCGGACGCGTCACCGCCCTGCCCCGCACCTCGACGGCGCTGGCCTCCACGAGAGCCGCGTCGACGCCGAGCAGCGCTCGAGGTGCCCCCAGCGAGCACAGGACTCTCGTCGAGCGGCTCATCGTCGGGTGCAGGCGGGCCTGCGTCGGCGCTGCCCGACGACGCACCGGGTGCGAGGTCGACGGCAGCCGTGTCCGGCCCGTCAGTTGTCGGTGTGCTGGCCGCCACCTCGGCGGGAACATCGGTTTCGGAGTGATCCATGTTGGAGGGTGTCCCTTCTCAGGAGAGCAGCGCAGATGGCGCCCTCCGCAACGGGGACCGTCCGCGCTGTGCGGTGGGTTCCGGTTGCTCGTGACGTACGGATCCGCCGGTCGGCGGCCCCGGGAAGACGCATCGCCCCCAGGCGAGCGTTTCGACTGGTACGTGAACCGACCCGACTGCGCTGCTCGCGCAACCGCTCATGGGTGATGAGTCCGTCGAAGTTGGCCACTGGGTTGGCAATTCTACGTGGCGCGAGGCCGAGTCGAGGGATGACCGGTCGAAATCTCGACCGGACGCGACCTCAACGCATGCGGCGCATGTGGACCGACTGCACCAGTCCGAACATCGCGAAGTAGACGATCAACCCCGAGCCGCCGTAGGAGATGAAGGGCAACGGAAGGCCCGTCACCGGCATGATCTTGAGCGTCATCCCGACGTTCTGGAACGTCTGCCACAGCACCATGGTGAAGACACCTGCGCACAGGTAGGTGCCCAACAGGTCGCGCGACAGGTGGGCGATCCGCCAGATCCTCACGAGGGCGACACCGACGAGGCCGAGCACGACGGCCGATCCGATCAGCCCGAACTGCTCGCCCACAGCGGCGAACGGGAAGTCGGCCCACATGACCGGGATGTCCCGGCCGTTGGTCAACGGTCCCTTCAGCCATCCCTTGCCCCACACCCCACCGGTACCGATGGCGCGCATGGCATTGTCGGCCTGGTAGAGGTCGTCCTGGTTGGCTGCGGCCGGATTGACGAGCGCACGGATTCGAGCGGCCTGATAGCTGTTCACCAATCGCCCGACGAACGCCGCGAGCACGGTCATCACCGACAGCAGGGTGATCAGCAGGATGTAGCGGGCCTTGGCCCCTGCCACCAGGAGCACGCCCATCGCCATCGACACGAGCACCGACGCGGAGCCGAGGTCGGGCTGGATGATCACGAGCACCGCGGGTGCCCCCACGATCATCAGGCCGCCCAGGAACCTCGGGTACGACACCTCGTCGCTGCGCTCTTCGGCCAGATACGTCGCGAGCATGAGCAGCGTGGTGAACTTGGCCATCTCCGCCGGCTGGAAGTTGAACGGCCCCAGGTCGAACGAGATGCGGTCCTCGCCCGATGCGATCCCGACGAGGAACAGCAGCGACAGGATCACGAGCGTGAGCCCGTAGAGGAACCGCGCGCGGTCCTTCCACCACTCGTAGTCGACCGACATCACGATCACCATGACGAGGGCGGCCATGATCGCGAACACGACCTGACGTGTCACGAAGGCATAGGGATCGTCGTCGACGCGGGTCCGGGATGCGGAGAACACGACGAAGCACCCGATCACGGTCAGGATCGCCTGCACCGAGAGCAGGATCCAGTCGACGTTGCGGCTCGGCGCTGCGGGGCTTGCCCCGATGTTGCCGAGACCGGAGTCGGGCTTGCGCGAGAGGAAGGAGACTGCCACGACTACTCGATCGGACGGACGCCGCCGTCGAACCGGCCGGCGAAACAGCTCGGATCGGTCAACTGGAGGGGCTGCGCCGGCAGATCGGAGCTGGTGTCGAGCGCGTCGGACAGGACGACGGGATCGGACTGCTCGAGGCCCGACATCTGCAGGAAGACGCACTTGACGACCGGTGCTGCCGCCTGCGAGCCGTAACCGGCCTTCTCGAGATACGCCGCCACCGTGTACGGCCGCGACGGATCACGGCTGTAGGCGGCGAACGCCGAGGAGTCGTTCCACGGATAGTTGCCGGCGCCCTGCGCGGTGCCCGTCTTGCCGGCAAGGGGGATGGCGCTGTCGGGGTAGTAGTAGAAGAGCTTCTCGCCGGTGGTCGAGTGATAGGAGTCGCTCGTCGTCCCCGGACCCGTGATCACGCGATGGAGACCTCTGTCGATCTCCTGCCACGTCTCGTCGCTCATCGGGATCTGACGGACGACCTCACCCGACACGTTGGCCGGCTCGGCGAGCTTCGCCTCCGACAGGTCGACGTACCCCTGCGTCGCCGAATCCGGCACGCCGGGCTGCCAGACGGCCTTGATGATCTCGGGCTTCATCAGGAATCCCCTGCTGGCGATCGTGGAGTAGCCCATCGCGAGCTGCAGCGGCGACGCCGACAGCAGACCCTGGCCGATGGCGAGCTGCACGTTGTCGCCGGTGAAGTAGTTCGAGCCCTCGACTTCGCTGATCACACCTCGTTCGGCGTAATCGGCCTTGAGCGCCGCGTCGGGAACGGTGCCGTCGAACGCGTAGGGCAACTCGATGCCGGGATCGGAGCCGAACCCGAACTTGCGAACCTCCTCCTGCAGCACGGGCTGGTAGTCGTTGGTCGTCATGATCAGCTCGCCGATGCGGTAGAAGAACGCATCGGACGACACGGCGAGTGCCGTTTCGACGTCGACGGCGCCGTACACGCAGGGACGACCGGTGCCGCTGCAGGTGGCATTGCGATAGACGCACCGGACGAGGCCCGAGTTGCACCGGTCGCTCTCGACCGACTCCATCCGGTACGAACCTTCGTCGCGGTAGTAGTCGTCGGGTGTCAGCAGCCCGCTGTCGAGCGCGGCGAAGGCGGTGAACGGTTTGAACGTCGATCCCAGGTTGTACCGACCCTGGATGGCCCGGTTCACGAGGATCGACTCGTCGGGGTCGATGGGTTCGCCGTTGGCATCGACCGACGGGAAGACCTGTTCGAACTTGCCGCCGCCGAGATCGGCCTCGAACCACCGGTTGTCGAACGTCGGATAACTCGCGAGCGCGATGATCTGACCGTTCTGGTAGTTCTGGACGACCACCGAACCGGCCGGCGCCTTGTAGGGCACCTCTTCGGGATACTCCGGGAACACGCGCTCCTCGAAGTTCGTCTCGGGGTCGAGCGGGTTCCTCGCGGTCACCTGCTGGCGGAGTCGCAGCTGCGTCTGGAGCGCCTGTTCGGCGAACTGTTGCTGGTCGAGATCGATCGTGAGCTGGACATCGTTGCCGTTGATCGGCGGAACCCGCTCGACCTCACGGACGATGCGGTTGGCGTTGTCGACCTCGTAGGTGACCGACCCCCATTGACCGTGGAGTTCCTCCTCCATGCTCAACTCGATGCCGAACTGCCCCACGCGCTCGTTGAGGAAGTACCCGTTGCCCTGGTAGTAGTCCTTCGTCTCGGCGGTGATGCGTCCCAGATACCCCACGACGTGGCTGGCCAGCGGGGCGTAGGGATACACGCGTCGTGACTGTTCGAGGATCGACACGCCGGGCAGGTCCTCGACGCGTTCTTGGATCGCGGTCGCCGTGCGCTCGTCGATGTCCTCGGCCACGGGCATCGGCAGGAACGGGCTGTAGATGCCGCTCTGATAGCGGGCCTCCATGTCCTCGATCGGCACGTTGACCCATCCGGACAGTCGCCGGAAGATCTCGGTGCGATACGTCTCGCTCCGGATGATCTCCCACTCGACCCCGACGGTGAGCACACGGTCGTTGTCGGCGAGGATCCGCCCTTCGGCGTCGAAGATGCGACCGCGCTCGGGCAGGAGCGGGACCGTGCGCAGTTTCGTCTGGTTGACCTCGGCCTGCAGGCTCTCCTGTTCGACGGTCTGCAGGAACCACAGGCGCGCCCCGACGAGTCCGAACAGCAGCATGCCGACGAGCGCGAGCACACCGAGGCGGGCAGCGCGCTTGTCAGCGGCCATTGCGCACCCGCGCGTCGATGAGGGCGGAGATCACCATGACATACCAGTCTGCATGTTACAAACGCGTTGCGGGGCGCGGGCGGAGCGGCACGTCAACTCGCCGATTCTCACCTGGTTCACACTCGCGTCGGGTCGGCTCAGATCGCAGAGTCGCCGCCGATGGGCTGGCTCCACTCCGGTCGCTTCATGCGCAGGCACCATCGTGCGAGCGGCACGAGCACGGGACTCATCACCGCGGACGAGATCGCCACCACCGGAACCACCAACGCGAGTCGATCCTGGAACGGCTCGGGCTCGCCGACGAAGAGCCGCACGACCGGAATCATCAGCGCTCCCGCCGCTGCGCCCAGGCCGGTGAACAGCGCATTCAGCCACCACTGTGGATCGGCAGCGATCAACGCGAGCAGCCCACCGACCACGCCGGCAATGGTCATGGCGGTGGCCGTGGATCCCAACGGCGTGCCCTCGGCCAGGTCGAACATGATGCCGAACACGAATCCCGCGAGGGCACCCCGTTCGCTGCCGCCGGCGGCTCCGGCGGCCGCTGCGGTGGCCATCATCACCTGGATGATGACACCGTGCACCTGCAGTTCGACGAAGATCGTGCGCTGCAACGCCAGCAGCACCATGCCGACCGGAATCAGCCTGACGAGAGGACCCTGGACGAACGCCGCGAACATCAGCTGGCCCGAGGGCGAACCGGCCGCTGGTCGGTGGTCACTGGCCGACTTCGGACAGCGGCTTGTACAGGACCACTCGAACGAAGTTGAGGCGGGCGAGATCGGCGTTCAACTCCACATCGAGCAGCGGCCCACCCGACCCGGCGCGGTTCGCGCGATTCAGGACCCGACCGACCGGGATTCCCGGCGGGGCCAAGCTCTCCGACCCGCCGGCCGTCTCGACGAGGTCGCCGACCTGGAGCTCGGCGAGCGACGGCGTGTCCTGCAGGAAACGGATCTGGGGCAGCCGGAGTCGACCCCGACCCTCGAGCGCTCCGTATTCCTTCTCGATGATCGGCACCGTCGTGGTGGTGCTGGTGGTCGTTGCCGCACCAGTGTTGGCGAGCACCGATTCGCCGGGCACCGAATCGCCGGGCACCGAGTCCGTCGGCACGGAATCGGTCGTGTTGAACGCCTCCGCGAGCGCCAGGATCTCCTCCTCGGTCAGTGGACGACCGGTTGCATCGACGAACGGATTGGGTGGCGTGGCGCCCGGCAGAGTGGTGGCCGGAACCGGCAGCCCGTCGGGTCCGGTGACTCCGGGCACGAGGGCGGCCGGCACCGTCGTGGTCGTGGTCGTCGTGGTCGTCGCGGCGTCGGCGACCTGCTGCGGGTCGAGGCCCGAGGGGGTGGTGTCGGTCGGAGTGTCGGCCAACGCCTGATCGGACGAGGTGACCTTGACCGCAATGCTGTAGCGGGCGTCGGTCACGAGCATCACACGCGCCGAGTTGGCCGACACCTGGGTGACCTTGCCCACGAGACCCGCCTGGTTGACGACCGGCATCCCGACCTCGATGCCGCTGCGCGACCCCTTGTTGATCTCGATCACCTGGTCGAGGTTGTTGGCGGCGTAGCCGACGACGCGAGCGACCTCGGTGTCGATCCCCGACAGCGACGGGAGGCTGTAGAGCGCCTGGAGTTCCTTGCCCTCGATCACTGCGGCCTCGGCCGCCGCCTGGGTTCCGATGAGGCGGTCGATCTGCTCCTGCAGTGCCAGGTTCTCCCGCTCGAGGTTGTCGTAGTCCATGATGCCGTGCCAGATCCGCTCGATCGGAACGGTCACGACATCGGTCGCCGACTCGACCGGATCCATGGCGTACGAGAAGCCGTTGCGCAAGCCGTCGATCACCGGATTGCCGCGTAGGTCGAGTGTCAGCAGGAGCGCCGTGGTGAGCAGCAGCGCGAGGATGACACGCTTGCGCCCGACGGAGTAGATGGCCATGGTGAGAGGGGGTTCAGCGCGACGCCGGCGGTCAGTCCCCGCCGCCGAGCGACATGAGGCCACGCATGGCATCGATGTTCTCGAGGGCTCGACCGGATCCGATCACCACGCTGTACAGCGGTTCGTCGGCGATACGGATCGGCATGCCCGTTTCGTGCATCAACCGTTGGTCGAGGCCGCCGAGCAACGCGCCACCACCGGTGATGGTGATGCCGTCTTCCATGATGTCGGCCGCCAGTTCCGGCGGGGTCTTGTCGAGTGTGGTCTTCACGGCGTCAACGATGGCAGAGATCGGTTCTGCAAGGGCTTCACGCACCTGTTCGGTCGTGACCTGGACCGTGCGGGGCAGACCGGAGATGAGATCGCGTCCGCGAATGTCGGCGGTGAGTTCCAGTTCCAGCGGCCACGCCGAGCCCATCTGGATCTTGATCTCCTCGGCGGTGCGATCACCGATCGCGAGGGAGAACTCCTTCTTGACGTACTGCAGCACCGCATCGTCGAGTTCGTCGCCGGCGACGCGGATCGACTGTGCCGTGACGATGCCGCCCAGTGAGATGACGGCCACCTCGGTGGTACCGCCCCCGATGTCGACGATCATGTTGCCCGATGGCTCGTGGACCGGCATGTCGGCACCGATCGCCGCCGCCATGGGCTCTTCGATGATGTGGACGGGCTTGCGGGCGCCGGCGTATTCGGCGGCGTCCTGCACGGCGCGCTGCTCGACACCCGTGATGCCCGACGGCACGCAGATGACCATGCGCGGCTTGCTCCACTTCGAGCCGTGCACCTTCTGGATGAAGTAGCGCAGCATCTTCTCGCACACCTCGAAGTCGGCGATGACGCCGTCCTTGAGCGGCCGGATCGCCTTGATGTGGTTCGGGGTACGACCCATCATCCGCTTGGCTTCCATCCCGACCGCGACGGGACGTCCGTCGTTGGCGTTGATGGCGACCACGGAGGGTTCGTTGAGGACCACGCCGTGGCCCCTGACGTAGATCAGCGTGTTGGCCGTGCCCAGGTCGATGGCCAGGTCACGCCCGAGACTGAGCGGATTGTTGCGGGCCATGGACTGGCCACCTTTCGCGAGCTGTCGAGAGTTCCGATCCGGCACTCCAACCGTGCCAGCAACCGGGAACACTCAATGTTACAGATTGGGGAAGAAAATCCCGATCTCGCGCTCGGCGGACGCCAGCGAGTCGCTGCCGTGCACCAGGTTCTCGGTGAACAGGATGCCGAGATCGCCACGAATGGTTCCCGGAGCCGCCGTGCGGGGATTGGTTGCGCCCATCATCGCACGGACGACCTCCCATGTGTCCTCGGGGCCCTCGACGACCATGGCCACGACAGGGCCGCGGCTCATGAACTCCACGAGTTCGCCGTAGAAGCCCTTGCCGACGTGCTCCTCGTAGTGACGAGCCAGTGTGTCGGCGTCGAGTGAGCGGAGTTCCATCGCCACGATGTCGAGGTTCTTGGCCTCGAATCGCGACACGATCTCGCCGACGAGCTTGCGCTCCACGGCATCGGGCTTCAACAGGACCAGTGTTCGATCGGACATCCCGCCGAACCTACCCCCCATCCCCGCTCCTACCTCCGAAATTCTCCTCGGTGTGCGCGCTGAGCGCGCACCTCGAGGAGAATTTCGGAGGGGGTTCGGGGAATCGGTGGGGTCAGTTGGCGGAGCGTTGGAGGACGGGGCGTGCGGCACCGGCGGTGTAGAGGCTGCCGGTGACGAGGATCGCGTCGTCGCCGTCGGCGTACTCCATGGCGCGCTGGCAGGCGGCCTCGACCGAGTCGAAGACGTACACGTTGTCGCACCCGAGCCGACGCGCCGCGTCGGCGACAGCCGCGGCGGGCACGCCGCGAGGCGACGGCGCCGTACAGGCGAACACGATGTCGAATTCGTCGGCACGCAGCGCGGCGAGCATCTCGTCGGGATCTCGAAGGGTGCCGACGACGAGGATCCGGCGACCGTCGGGATCGAAGTCCTGGAAGAAGACCGCGGCACACATGTCGGCTCCCGGTGCATTGTGCGCGCCGTCGACGATCACCAGGGGTTGGTGCCCGAGCACTTCGAAGCGCCCGGGCATCGTCACCTCGCCGAAGCCCTCCATGACGACCTCCTCGGCGAGGGGTGACGCGAAGAAGGTCTCGACGGCCACGAGGGCCACTGCCGCATTGCTCCCTTGATGGGCTCCGTTGAGTGGCAGGTAGACGTCGGTGTAGATGGTCGTCGGTGTGCGGATGTCGAGCAGGCGCCCGCCGATCGCCAGCCGGTTCCCGACGAGTTCGAAATCGTCGTCGACGGTGAGGAGCGAGGCGCCCCCAGCGGCCGCGAAGATCGACACGAGATCGGGTCGGGTCTCACCCACCACGGTCGCGGACCCCGGCTTGATGATGCCGGACTTCTCACGGGCGATGTCGGCGAGCGTCGGTCCGGCGAACTCGGTGTGGTCCATCCCGATGTTGGTGACCACGGCAACCGTGGCGTCGACGACGTTCGTCGCGTCCCACCGGCCGAGCAGTCCGACCTCGATCACCATCACGTCGACCGCGACGTCGGCGAACCAGCGGAACGCCGCTGCCGTCATGATCTCGAAGTAGCCGGGACGGCGACCGATGATCGCCTCGAGTTCGGCGATCGCGGCGATCTGCTCGGCGAGATCCTCGTCGGAGATCGGTTCGAGGTTGCGGCTGATCCGTTCGTTGACGCGCTCGAGGTGCGGGCTGGTGTACGTACCGACGGTCAGACCACTCGCAACGAGCAGGCGCGAGATCATCTGGGCCGTCGAACCCTTGCCGTTGGTGCCGGTGATGTGGATGACCGGCGAGGCGTGCTGCGGGTCACCCATTGCCTCGCACAGCGCGGTGATGTTGTCGAGCGACGGCGACGTGATCCGCCCGGTCTTCTCGTAGGTCGCGTGCTCGTCGAGGTAACGCAGCGCGTCGTCGTAGGTCATGAAACGCCCAGGCTAGGGCCGGGGCGCGAGGTTGCTCAGGAAGCGGCTTTTCGTTGGCGGCCCGACGACCGGGGCACGAGCGTGGGATTCACCTTGTCGATCACCGTTGTCTCGTCGATGACGACCTTGCCCACGTCGGTGCGCCCCGGAAGGTCGTACATCGTGTTGAGGAGCACCTCTTCGAGAATCGCCCGCAGTCCGCGAGCGCCGGTCCCGCGCAGAATGGCCTGATCAGCGACTGCCTGCAGACCGTCGGGGGTGAATTCGAGCTCGACGTCTTCGAAGCTGAACACCTTCTCGTACTGCTTGACCAGGCTGTTCTTCGGCTCGACCAGGATCTTCACCAGCGCCTCGCGGTCGAGGCTGCCGACCGCTCCGATCATCGGCAGGCGACCGATGAACTCGGGGATCATGCCGAACTTGACGAGGTCTTCCGGCAACACCTGGGCGAACAACTCGCCGGGGTCGCGGTCGACGGCCGAGCGGACCGTGCCGTGGAACCCGACGCCCTTGTGGCCGATGCGCGACTCGATGATCTGCTCGAGGCCGGCGAACGCTCCACCCAGGATGAACAGCACATTGGTGGTGTCGATCTGGATGAACTCCTGGTGAGGATGCTTGCGACCACCCTGCGGCGGCACCGAGGCCTGCGTCCCCTCGAGGATCTTCAGCAGGGCTTGCTGCACGCCCTCACCCGACACGTCGCGAGTGATCGAAGGGTTCTCGCTCTTGCGGGCCACCTTGTCGATCTCGTCGATGTAGACGATCCCCGTCTCGGCGCGCTTGACGTCGAAGTCGGCCGCCTGGATCAACTTGAGCAGGATGTTCTCGACGTCTTCGCCCACGTAGCCGGCCTCCGTGAGGGCGGTGGCGTCGGCGACGGCGAACGGCACGTTGAGCTGACGCGCCAAGGTCTGCGCGAGGTGGGTCTTTCCACACCCCGTCGGGCCGAGAAGCAGGATGTTCGACTTGGCGAGTTCGACATCGTCGCGGCGCCCGACCGTGGTGGCCTGGCTCTGGTGCTGGATCCGCCGGTAGTGGTTGTAGACGGCGACCGACAGGATCTTCTTCGCAGACTCCTGTCCGACGACGTAGTCGTCCAGGAACGCGCGGACCTCACGCGGATTGGGAAGGTTGTCGAAGGTCAGCTCAGCGGTTTCGGTGAGTTCCTCTTCGATGATCTCGTTGCACAGGTCGATGCACTCGTCGCAGATGTACACACCCGGGCCTGCGATCAGCTTCTTGACCTGCTTCTGCGACTTGCCGCAGAACGAGCATTTCAGCAGTTCACCGGTGTCCCCGAATTTCGCCACTGTCGGTACCCCTCCGTGTCGTTCCTGCGCTGGCTGTGCGAGTTGAAGCCCGACAGTCTGGCGCGTCCACCACGACGAGTCGTGGACCCACCCGACGAATCAGGCCGACCCCACCCCGATCAGCGGATGGGACCGGTCCGGTCCACCGCCTCGCGAGACGAGATCACTCTGTCGATGATGCCATATTCCAGCGCCTCGTCGGCCTCCATGACGAAGTCACGGTCCGTATCGGCGTGGATCCGCTCGATCGGCTGCCCGGTGTGCAAGGACAGGATGCCGTCGAGGAGCTCACGCATCCGCATGATCTCCTTGGCGGCGAGCTCGAGATCGGTCACCTGGCCGTAGCCGACCGAACCGCTCGGCTGATGGAGCAGCACACGGCTGTGCGGCAGCGCGAGACGCTTGCCCTTCGTGCCCGCAGCGAGGAGCACCGCCGCTGCAGACGCCGCCTGACCGAGACAGATCGTGGCGATGTCGTTCTTGATGAACTGCATCGTGTCGTAGATGGCGAACAGCGCCGTGATGTCGCCGCCCGGGCTGTTGATGTAGATGTTGATGTCCTTGTCGGGGTTCTCCGACTCGAGGTGGATCAACTGGGCGCACAGCAGGCTGGCGATCTGATCGTCGACCGGGGTCTGCAGGAAGATGATGTTGTCCTTCAGCAAGCGGCTGTACAGGTCGTACGCCCGCTCGCCGCGACTCGTCTGTTCGACGACGTTCGGGACCAGGTAGCTCACCGCATCGAGATTCATGACGGGGTCTCCTCTTCGTTGTCGGATTCGGTCGTTGCGGGTTCGGCCGCTGCGGATTGGGCGGCCGCCGCTTCGGCGTCGGTGGCCGCGATCACGGCGGCCGCTGCCGCCTCGACGTCGGCAACGCCGTGGTCGTGGTCGCCGTGGCCACCGTCTTCTCCGTGGCCACCGTCTTCGTCGTGGGTGTGGCCGAGCAGCGTGTCACGGTCGATGACCTCGCCACTGTCGTCGACGAACTCGACGTTGTGGATCAACCAGTCGAACGCCTTGGACTTGCGGATCTGTGCGTGCAACTCGGGCACGGCGTCGTTCTGTTCGTAGGCCTTGCGAATGTCCTTGGCCTTCTGGCCGTACTGCATCGCCATGCGGGCGTACTCGCTGTCGAGATCGTACGGCTCGACCTCG
This sequence comes from Ilumatobacteraceae bacterium, assembly GCA_963829585.1. Classification (GTDB taxonomy): domain Bacteria; phylum Actinomycetota; class Acidimicrobiia; order Acidimicrobiales; family Ilumatobacteraceae; genus Sva-07. The sequence continues at coordinate 38,143 of CAWHJD010000004.1, forward strand.
AGGCCCTCGGCGTCGGCGACGGCTCGCAGGGCGAGGTCGACCTTGACCGCCTCGACGGCAGCACCGCGCATCGACTCGATGAACTGCTCGGGCTCCTGACCGGTGGCAGCGAGCCACTGGCCCAGATCGATCCCCTGTGCCTGGAACTGCTGGACCGTGCCCTGGACCCGCTGGTTCAGGTCGGCATCGACCATCGACTCGGGCGCCTCGATGTCGACCAGCGCCGCCAGGGCCTCGTTGAGCGACCGCACGAGGCTCTGTCGAGCCTGGTTCAGCTTGGTGTTCGCGATCGACTCCCTGAGGCTGGCGTCCCACTCCTCGACGGTGTCGAACTCGCCGAGGTTGTCCGACACCCAGTCGTCGGTGAGTTCGGGGGCGGTCATCTCCTGGACGGCGGTCACCTTGACGACGAAATCGGCAGGTTCGTCGATGCCCTTCGGTGTCGAGGTGAACGTCAGCTCGTCGCCCACCGTTGCGCCGACGAGCTGCTCGTCGAAGTCATCGGTGACCCAACCCTGGCCGACCTCGTAGGACCAGTCCTCGGTGTTGAGACCCATCAGCTCTTCACCGTCACGGGTGGTGACGAGATCGATCGTGACGAAGTCACCGGTCTGGATCGGGCGGTCGACATCCACGAGCGAGCCGCCGCGCTTCAGTTCGGCTTCGCGTGCCGACGCCACATCGTCGTCACTCACCGTGATCGAGGGCAGCTCCACGCGCATCTCGGCGTACCCGTCGACCGTGATCGTGGGACGCACCTCGCACGTGGCGTCGAACTCGACGGGGCCGGCTTCGGCACCGTCGGTGATCTCGACCTCCGGTGTGGCGATCAGGTCGATCTCGTGCTCGCGCACCGCCTTGGCGAGATACTGCGGCACCGCGTCACGCAGCGCCTGCTCTCGGGCGACAGCGACACCGACCCGGGCCTCCAAGACCTTGCGGGGGGCCTTGCCCGCCCGGAAGCCGGGAAGGTTGACCTCCTTCGCGATGAGCTTGAACGCCCGATCGATGTCGTGTTCGAATTCTGCCTCGTCGACTTCGACGTACAGCTTGACTTTGTTGCCCTCGAGGGTCTCCACCGAACTCTTCACAGACGGGCGAGTGTATCGGCGACGCCCTGCCTCCGGTCCGGCCCACCGGTGCCCCCTCGCACGAGAAACTCGCGCGTCGCGGCCCCCAGCGGGCACAATGGAGTTCGATGGAGTATTGGAAGCCACACGCGCTCGCCACACCGCACGCCGACCAGCTCGAGCTGCGCATGAACGACCGGGTCCGCACCATCGTCGAGATGCACGGCGTGCCGGCCGGAACCGAGGGCAAGGTCATCCTGGCCAACGGTTTCAACTGGCAGCGCTACCGGGTGCTGTTCGACAACGGGGCCGAGGTCGGCGATCTCGACAAGCGTCAGATCGAGCCGATCGGCAAGGCAGCCAAGCGCCTCGAGAAGGCGGCTGCCAAGAAGTAGCGGTCCGGTCGCGCCACTCAGTCCGGCGACGCTGCGTCAGCGGCGAGCGGGTCGCCCGGCGGGTACACGAGGAAATGGACGCTGACGATCAGCACCCATGCCGGGAACAGCAGCGTGAACCACAGGCTGAAGCCGAGGGAGAACAGCTGCACGAGTGCGGTCAGGTAGGTGACCACCACGAGCCAGCGCGGCATCGTGCCCGAGCGCAACCAGATGGTGCCGGCCGAGAACATGAAGACGCCCGCCATCCTGACGCCGAACACGTTGGTGACCCTGAAGATGGTCTCGCGCTCCAACGCGTAGAGCCCGTTCTCGATCGTCGCCACCGGGTCCTGCTGATATGACGCGATCAGGGCGCCGGCGAGCGCGGTCGCGATGAACGTCATGGCGATGAAGAGCAGGCCGCTTCCGAAGAGAATGCTGGAGAAGAAGCGGTCCTCCAACACCCCGAGTCGGTCGCGGATGACGCCGATGAACCAGAGAAACGCGATGCCGGCGAACGGAACGAGCCAGAGCGCGAAGTTGACGCGGTCGGCATTGCCCGTGAGCCACTCCCCCGAGTCCTGGGGGTCCTCCGGGACCGACGAACGCAGCAGCGCGTAGGTGACGGTCAGCATCACGGAGAATGCGATCCCCGCGACAGCTGCCGCTCGCGGTGTCGTCAGTCTCCGGCCGACCTCCTGGTGACGATCGTCCCCACTGTCACCCGTCGAGTGCTCCACGGCGTCGGACGCTACTCGGCGAGTCCTGGACGATCCGTGACGCTCCACCCGGCGTCAGATGACGGACGACGCCTGCGACGCCGAGGCGTCAGTCCCGGTTCCTGCCCTTGTTCTTGTCCTTGCCATACCCGTTGCCTCTTCCGGTTCCCGGATCGTGGGTGACCGGATCGTCGGTGACCGGGTCGGTGGCCGGGGCCATCGTGCCGTCGCCGAGCGTGATGGTCACGGTCGAGCCGGGAGCGACCGGCCCGTTCGGCTGCACGTCGATCACGAGACCTGTGAGGTCCCCCGTGCTCGGGGCAGTCTTGGTCATCACTGTCAAACCGGCAGCGGTCAGCGCGGCACGCGCGTCGGCCTCGGTGTGCCCGAGGTAGGTCGACGGCTCGACCGTGACGAAGTTGACAGCGGCCGCAGGAGGTACCGACGTCGTGACCGGCGGGTCGGAGGCGCCCGACGCGATGGTCGCCCCGTCGTCGGAGCCGCCACTGAGCGCCATGAGAACCAGCAAACAGACGGCAACCGCCATGGCAGCACCCCATGCCGCTGCACGCCGACGGCGACGTTGCTGGTGAACCAACCCTCCGACGATCAGCGGTTCCTCCGACGGCGAACGAACCGGCGACGCCGTTTCGGCACCCGCATCTTCTGCGGTCGTCAGTCGCTCGACGGTTGTCACAGGATGGTGGAAGACAGCGGTGGGGTCCACGCCGACGTTTTGGGTCGGGGGACGCGACGTGGGGTCGAACCGAGTCGTCGACGCGACGATTGGCAGTGTCGGATCGATGGTGATCCGTTGCAGGGCGCCGGCGAATCGGGCACCATCGCCCGGTCGCTCGTCGGGCAGCTTGGCAAGTGACTGTTCGATGAGGGATCGAAGTTCGGCCGGCACGTGCATGGGGAGCGCTGGCGGGCTGGCATGCACGTGGGCCCACGCGATCGCGCCCGGAGTATCGCCGTGGAACGGGGTGCTGCCGGACAACATCTCGTAGCCGATCACGGCGAGCGAGTACACGTCACTGGCCGGCGTCGCTTCCCCGCCGCGTGCTTGCTCGGGAGACATGTACCGCACCGTTCCGATCACCTTGCCGACCTCGGTGATGTCCGCGGAGTTCATCGCTCGGGCGATGCCGAAGTCTGTGACTTTCACTCGGCCATCCGGTGTGATCAGCAGGTTGCCAGGTTTGACGTCGCGGTGGACGATGCCAACGTTGTGGGCAGCACCCAACGCCCGGGCGGCTTGGTCGAGGATGGACACGACTTCGCCGAGCTTGGGACGATCACCTCGCGCCAATCGATGCGACAGTGGCTGACCCTCCACGAACTCCATCACCAGAAACGCGACCCGCCGACCGTCGAACGAATCTTCCGCGTAGTCATACACGTGCGCGGTGCCAGGGTGTGGCAGCCCGGCGGCGAGCCGCGCTTCGGCTCTGAGCCGGTTGCGGAAATCGTCGGAATCGAGCAGGTCTGTGCGCAGCATCTTCACCGCCACCGGACGCTCGAGGACCTGGTCGGTCGCCTTCCACACCTGTCCCATACCGCCGACAGCGATCAAGTGGTCCAGCACGTACCGTGAGCCCAGAACCGAACCGGTGGTGGCAGTGCTGTTCATAGACCAACTGCAGGGTTGCCGCAGCGGGCCCGGATGAAACACGAGCACGCTCTCGAGTTCGAGGTCCACTGCACTTGGTCGATGTGGTCGGGATGGGGAACCGAGAGATTCGGACGCGGTCATCCTCGGCGTCGAGCTCAGCGAGGCGAAACGCACGCAGCGGTGGCGAACCTGTGGACAGGCCCGGCAGGTACCCTGCCCGGGTGCGCATCGGGATCCTGACCCGCGAGTATCCGCCCGACGTCTACGGTGGCGCCGGCGTCCACGTCGACTTCCTCGTCCGTGAGCTGGTCCAGCTCGCCGACGTGGAGGTGCACTGCATGGGCGACCCCCGCCCGGGCGCCATCGCCCACTCCGAACGCAACCCGCTGCTCGTCGACGCCAACGCTGCGCTGCGGACGCTGGCGGCAGACCTGGCCATGGCCGATCAGACAGCGGGTTGCGACATCGTCCACTCCCACACGTGGTACGCCAACATGGGCGGCCACTGGGCGAAGCTGCTCCACGACATTCCCCACGTCGTGACCTCGCACTCGCTCGAGCCCCATCGGCCGTGGAAGGCCGAACAGCTCGGAGGTGGTTACCGGGTGTCGTCATGGGCCGAACGCACCGCCTACGAGGGCGCCGACGCGGTGATCGCGGTGAGCCACGGATCCAAGCGCGACGTCCTCTCGGCCTATCCGACACTGGACGAGGCCAAGGTGCACGTCGTCCACAACGGGATCGACACCGACTTCTACCGGCCCGATCCCGAGACGGACGTCCTCGAACGGCTGGGTGTCGACCCCGAGCGTCCGTCAGTCGTCTTCGTCGGTCGCATCACACGCCAGAAGGGCGTTCCCCACCTGCTGCGCGCGGCACGCGACTTCGATGAGTCGGTCCAACTCGTGCTGCTGGCCGGCGCAGCCGACACACCTGAGCTCGCCGCCGAGACCGACGACCTCGTGGCCACGTTGCGCGCCGAACGCGACGCCGTCCACCTCGTGTCGGAGATGCTGCCGCGGGAGCAGGTGCGCCAGGTGCTCACACACGGCACGGTGTTCGTCTGCCCGTCGATCTATGAACCGCTCGGCATCGTGAACCTCGAGGCGATGGCGTGCGAGACGGCGGTCGTCGCGAGCGACGTCGGTGGGATCCCCGACGTCGTCGTCGACGGGGACACGGGCCGCCTCGTGCACTACGACGCCAGCGAACCGGAAGCCTTCGAGGCGGGGCTCGCGGACGCGGTCAACGAGGTTGTCCGCGCCCCGACCGGGCGAGGGCGATGGGCGTCGAGGGGCGTCGCCGGGCGATCGCCGACTTCGGCTGGGACGTCGCGGCCCGACGGACGATGGCGATCTACGAGTCCCTCCTCGACTGAGGGTTCGATCGCGATCGGATCGCGTC
>CAWHJD010000005.1:0-260419 GCA_963829585.1 Ilumatobacteraceae bacterium
GGCGACGGGTACGAGGCCGACGGGGAGGGGCCGGTGCACGAGGTGGAACTGTCACCGTTCTCCATCGCTCCCACGACCGTGACCAACGCCGACTACGCCGCGTTCTGCGACGCGACGGGCTACGTCACCCTCGCCGAGGCCGACCAGTGGTCGTTCGTGTTCGGCGGGCTCCTGCCCGACGACTTCCCGCCCACCCGGGCCGTGGCCGCCGCGCCGTGGTGGCGGCAGGTGGAGGGTGCCGACTGGCGGCACCCCGCCGGCCCGCACACGACGTTCGAGGACGCGCTGGACCATCCGGTCATCCACGTCACGTGGGACGACGCGATGGCGTACTGCCGCTGGAGCGGCACCCGCCTGCCGACCGAGGCCGAGTGGGAGTACGCCGCCCGCGGCGGGCTCGACCGCAAGCGGTTCCCGTGGGGCGACGATCTCGAACCCGGTGGTGAGCACCTGATGAACGTGTTCCAAGGGACGTTCCCCGAGCACGACACCGCCGCCGACGGCTTCGCCGGGACAGCGCCGGTGCGGTCGTTCCCACCGAACGGGTTCGGGCTGTACGAAGTGACCGGCAACGTGTGGGAGTGGTGCGCCGACTGGTTCTCGCCCGGCACCTATCGCGAGAGCGAGAAGAAGTCGCCCCGGGTGAACCCCGGTGGCCCGCCCGGCGGCACCCATCGGGTGATGCGCGGCGGCTCGTATCTCTGCCACGACTCGTACTGCACCCGCTACCGCGTCGGCGCCCGCAGCGCCAACACCCCCGACAGCGCCACCGGCAACATCGGCTTCCGCGTCGCCACCTGAGACGCTGGGGTCCGACCCCAGCGTTTCAGGTGCCGCAGAACGTGCGGTGCGGTGGGGCATCGGTGGGGGCGCCCGACTCGTAGCGCTCCCGGCCCCCGATCTGCTCGAACGGGTTCGTCACGACCTCGAGGAGCTGCTCGAACGGCGCGAGATCTCCGGCGGTCGCAGCGTCCAGCGCCTCTTCGACGAGGTGGTTGCGGGGGATGTAGATCGGGTTCGCCCGGTCCATCGCGGCGGCGATCGCGACTCGGTCGCCGCCGAGCAGATCGAGCCAGCGCCTGCTCCACGCGTCGAACCCATCGGGATCGGCGAACAGCGATCGGGCCGGCCCCGTGTCGCCCCGAACCATCGACGACAACGACCGCAGGCACGACGTGTAGTCGACCCGTTGCTCACCGATCAGCGACAGCAGGTCGGCGATCAGCTCGTCACCATCGGCTGCGTTCGCGTCGAGACCGAGCTTCACGTGCATCTCCAGGCTCCACGCCTGCCGGAACCGTTCGGGGAACGACTGCAGCACCGCCGTGGCCTGTTCGATCGCGGCGTCGACGTCGGCGTCGAACAGCGCCAGCATCGCCTCGGCGAGGCGGGCGAGGTTCCACGCCATGATCGCCGGCTGATTGCCGTAGGCGTAGCGGCCGCCGTGGTCGATCGAGCTGAACACCGTCGCCGGGTCGTAGACGTCCATGAACGCGCACGGCCCGTAGTCGATCGTCTCGCCCGAGATCGTCGTGTTGTCCGTGTTCATCACGCCGTGGATGAACCCGACGGCCATCCACTGCGCGACGAGCGATGCCTGCACGGCCACGACGTGATCGAACAGAGCGAGCGCCGGGTTGTCGGCGCCGGCTGCATCGGGCGCGTGGCGGGCGATCGCGTAGTCGGTCAGCGTGCGCAACAGCTCCACGTCGCCGGTCGCCGACGCGTACTGGAACGTGCCGACACGCAGATGGCTCGATGCCACCCGGGAGAGCACGGCACCGGGGACCTGGGCGTGCCGACCGTCGACCTCGCGGACGATCGACTCGCCGGTCGCCACGACAGCGAGCGAGCGGGTGGTGGGGACGCCCAGCGCATGCATCGCCTCGCTGATCACGTACTCGCGCAGCATCGGGCCGACGGCGGCGCGTCCGTCACCGCCGCGGGCGAACGGCGTGCGTCCCGACCCCTTCAGGTGCAGGTCGCGGCGCGCGCCGTGGTCGTCGACGAACTCGCCGAGCAGCAGGGCCCGACCGTCGCCGAGCCGCGGTGAGTACCCGCCGAACTGGTGGCCCGCATAGGCCTGGGCGACGGTGGTGACGCCCTCGGGCGCGGCGTTTCCGCCGAGGACAGCGACGCCGCCAGGCGAGCGCAGCGCATCGACGTCGAGCCCCAGCTCGACCGCGAGTGGCCTCGTTCAACACGAGCAGCGACGGATCGGCGACGGGCACCGGCTCCCACGGCTCGTGGAGGCCGATCAGCTCCCGGGCGAACGAGTCGTCGAGATCGAAGCGAGGGCCGGCGGCGACAGTCACCTTCCCAGCCTACGAACGGTTCGCGATTGGGGTCAGACCCCAATCGCGACGAATGTCACGTTTGACCCGGCACCGTGTGACGGTTGGGCAACAATCGGAGGATGGTGACGCGGCGCACCGATGGTGAGCGGATCGAGGTGACGGGGGTCGTGCAGGGTGTCGGGTTCCGGCCGTTCGTGCACCGTCTGGCGACCGAGACCGGCCTCGACGGGTTCGTCGGCAACGACCCGGCCAGCGTGTTCATCGAGGTGACGGGACCGCAGGCGCGCATCGACGAGTTCGCCCGGCGCCTCGTCACCGAGGCACCGCCACTCGCGCGGGTCGAATCGGTGACGCGAACGGCGTGCGCGGCCGCCGACGAACGAGGTTTCCGGATCGTCGAGAGTCGCTGCGTGGCCGGCGGCAGAACCCTGATCGCGCCCGACACGGCGGTCTGCGACGACTGCATCGCCGAGATGGACGACCCGGACGACCGTCGGTTCGGCCACGCCTTCATCACCTGCACGAACTGCGGCCCGCGCTTCACGATCATCCGCGATCTCCCGTACGACCGGCCGAACACCACGATGGCGGCATTCGACATGTGCGACGCCTGCGCGGCCGAGTATCGCGACCCTGCCGACCGCCGGTACCACGCCCAGCCGATCTGCTGTCACGAGTGCGGGCCTGTGCTGCACTCTCGCGGCGCACTCGCCGACGACTCGACGACGGGGGATGCCGACGCCCTCGCGGCGGCGCTGGCGACGATCAGCGCCGGCGGAACGGTCGCGATCAAGGGACTCGGTGGCTACCACCTCGCCTGTGACGCGACCGACGATGCCGCGGTCGAGCGCCTCCGGCAGCGCAAGCACCGTCCCGACAAGCCGTTCGCCGTCATGGTCGCGGACCTCGACGCTGCCCGCCGCCTCGCCGAGGTGAGCGACGCCGAGGCGACCCAACTCCTCGCTCCGGCCCGGCCGATCGTGCTGCTCCGCTCCCGAGCCGCCGCGTCGGTCTCGGCGCTCGTCGCTCCGGGTAACCCGATGCTGGGGATCATGCTCCCCTCGACCCCCGTGCACCACCTGTTGTTCCGCCTCGGCGCTCCGACGCTCGTGATGACGAGCGGCAACCGCGCCGGTGAGCCGCTCGCGTACCTCGACGACGACGCGCGGCACGAGGCTGGGAGATCTCTGCGACGCATTCCTCGATGCACGATCGCGAGATCCACGTGCCGTGCGACGACTCGGTCGTCCGCGTCGCCGGCGACGTCCTGCTCCCGATCCGCCGCGCCCGCGGCTTCGCGCCGTTGCCCGTGCCGGTCGGGCACGGTCGCCGCTCGGTGCTCGCCGTCGGTGGAGAACTCAAGAACACGTTCTGTCTGGCATCGACCGAGCGCGCCTTCATGAGCCAGCACCTGGGCGACATGGAGAACCTCGAGACGCTCGATGCGTTCGAGCGCCTCGTCACGCAGTTCGAACGGATCCACGCCATCACGCCGGACGTCGTCGCCGTCGATGCCCACCCCGGGTACTCGACCTCCAGGTGGGCGCGCACCCACCACCCCGATCGGATCGTCGAGGTGCAGCACCACCACGCCCACATCGCAGCCGTGATGGCCGAGCACGAGTGCGACCCGCACCGACCCGTCCTCGGCTTCGCGTTCGACGGCACGGGATACGGCGACGACGGCACCATCTGGGGTGGCGAGGTGCTGCTCGCCGACGTCGACGGGTACGAACGCGTCGCCCACCTGGCGCCCGTCGATCTCCCCGGTGGCGACGCCGCGATCCGCCACCCGTGCCGCGTCGCGCTGGCCCACCTCCGCCATGCCGGAATCGCGTGGAGCGACGACCTCGCACCCGTGCGGGCGCTGCAGCCGCACGAGCTCGAACTGCTCGACCGCCAGCTCGAGCGGCGAGTGGCCTGCGTGCCGACGACCAGCATGGGGCGGCTGTTCGACGCCGTGGCGTCGTTGCTCGGACTCCGACATCACATCTCCTACGAAGCGCAGGCCGCGATCCAGCTGGAGATGGTCGCCGTCGGATCCGACGACCGTGAGGCGTACCGCTTCGGGCTCGATGGCCCGGTCATCGACCAGGCCCCGGTCGTGCACGGCATCGTCGACGACCTGCGCGGCGAGGTGCCGGTCGGCGACATCGCACGCCGCTTCCACGCCGCGGTGCGCGATGTCGTCGTGGCCGTCGCCGAGCGAACGGCCGGACGCGGGGCGACCATCGTGCTCGCCGGCGGGGTGTTCCAGAACGCGTTGCTCGTCACGATGTGCGTCGATGCGCTCCGTGACGCAGGCTTCACGCCGCTGACGCACCACCTCGTCCCGCCCAACGACGGAGGCCTCGCGCTCGGCCAGGCGTTCGTCGCCGCACACCGCGGCACCCACCGCAAAGCAAGGATGGCTGACATGTGTCTCGCCGTTCCCGGGAAGATCGTCGACGTCTGGGAGGAACACGGGACGCGCATGGCGACGGTCGATTTCGACGGCATCCGCAAGGAGATCTGCCTCGCGTACCTGCCCGATGCCGAGCTCGGCGACTACGCGATCGTGCACGTCGGTTTCGCCATCTCCACGGTCGACGAGGAGTCGGCGCGCGAGACGCTGCAGATGTTCCGGGACCTCGGCATCCTCGACGAGAACCTCGAATGAAGTACCTCGACGAGTTCAACGACCCCGAGCTGGCCGCCACCCTGTTCGACGAGATCGCCCGCATCACCACGCGCCCGTGGGCGATCATGGAGGTCTGCGGCGGCCAGACCCACTCGATCATCCGCAACGGCATCGACCAGCTGCTCCCCGATGCCATCGAGTTGATCCACGGACCCGGCTGTCCGGTGTGCGTCACCCCGCTCGGCATCATCGACAAGGCGCTCGCCATCGCTGCGCGACCCGAGGTGATCTTCTGCTCGTTCGGCGACATGCTGCGCGTGCCCGGCAGCGGCCGCGACCTGTTCCAGGTGAAGAGCGAAGGTGGCGACGTCAGAGTCGTGTACTCGCCGCTCGACGCCGTCACGCTGGCCGCCGACAATCCCGATCGCGAGGTCGTGTTCTTCGCCGTCGGCTTCGAGACCACGGCGCCGGCGAACACGATGGCGGTCCATCTCGCGGACCGGCGCGGGCTGACGAACTTCTCGGTCCTCGTCAGCCACGTCCTCGTGCCGCCGGCCATCGAGGCGATCGCGTCGTCGCCGTCGAGTCGCGTCGACGGCTTCCTCGCCGCCGGTCACGTGTGTTCCGTGATGGGCACGTGGCAGTACGGCCCGCTCGTCGAGCGGTTCGGGGTGCCGATCGTCGTCACCGGCTTCGAGCCACTCGACGTTCTCGAGGGCATCCGCCGCGTCGTCGTCCAACTCGAATCGGGAACCGCCCGCCTGGAGAACGCCTACGAACGAGTGGTCACCGAGGCGGGCAACCTTCCCGCGCAGCAGATGCTCGACGACGTGTTCGACGTCTGCGACCGTCAGTGGCGCGGCATCGGGGAGATCCCGGCGAGCGGCTGGCGTCTGTCCGACCGCTACCGCAGGTTCGATGCCGAGGCCAGGTTCGACGTCGGCGCGATCGACAGCCCCGAGTCCGATCGCTGCCGCAGCGGCGAGGTGCTCCAGGGCCTGATCAAGCCGTTCGAATGTGCGGCGTTCGGCGTCGAGTGCACGCCCAGATCGCCGCTCGGAGCGACGATGGTGTCGAGCGAAGGCGCCTGCGCCGCCTACCACCAGTACCGGCGGCTCGATGTCTGATCGACCCGATGTCGCGGCGTGGAGCTGTCCGCTGCCGCTGCGCGACTACGACCGCATCGTCATCGGCCACGGCGGCGGGGGGAAGCTGTCGGGCGAGCTGATCGAGCACCTCTTCGTGCCGGCGTTCAACAACGGGGCCGAGATCGAGCTGCACGATGCCGTCACGTTCGACGTCGACGCCGGCCGGCTCGCGTTCTCCACCGACGCCTACGTCGTGCGCCCGCTGTTCTTCGCCGGTGGCTGCATCGGCGATCTCGCGGTCAACGGCACGGTCAACGACATCGCGATGAGCGGCGCCCGACCGATCGCACTCAGCGCCGGGTTCATCCTCGAGGAAGGCCTGCCGTTGGCCACGCTCGGTGCCGTCGTCGACGCCATGGCGACCGCGGCGACCGCTGCGGGGGTCCGCATCGCGACGGGCGACACGAAGGTCGTCGAGGTCGGCCTCGCCGACGGGATGTACATCACCACCGCCGGCATCGGGGTGGTGCCCGACGGCGTCGACATCCGGCCCGAGTCGCGCCCGCGCCGGCGACGTGGTGATCCTCAGCGGGCCGATCGGTGAACACGGGATCGCCGTGCTGTCGACACGCGAGGGCCTCGAGTTCGGGACCGACCTGCAGTCGGATTCGGCGCCGCTCGCCGGTCTCGTCGCCGCGATGCTCGCCGCGTTCCGCGACATCCACGTCCTGCGAGATCCGACCCGCGGGGGAGTGACGGCTTCGCTGTGCGAGATCGCGGCGAGCGCCCGCGTCGGCGTCGAGTACGACGAGCGGGCCGTCCCCGTGCCACGTGCGGTCGCCGCAGCCTGCTCGTTCCTCGGCCTCGACGCGATGAGTGTCGCCAACGAGGGCAAGCTCGTGGCGTTCGTGCCACCCGCGGGGGTCGATGCGGTGATGAACGCCATGCACGCCCACCCCGACGGGCGCGGCGCGTGCGTGATCGGTCGGGTCGTCGATGCCCACCCCGGCGTCGTGGTCGCGACGACTGCGTTCGGCGCGAGACGGGTCGTCGACGTTCCCCTCGGTGAGCAGCTGCCGCGCATCTGCTGATCGCCGTGACGTTCGTCCCTGGCTCGCCGCGGCACGCCGGCGCACGCTGGACCCGTGAGCACGATTCGTGACGGGGCGCGCACGCTCGATCCGAGCGTGGGTCTCGATGCGCTCGTGACGACGCTGGTCGCCGCCGGGTACCGGGTCGTCGGTCCGGTGGTTCGTGAGGGCGTGATCGCCTACGACGACGTCGCCCACGGTGACGATCTGCCGACCGGCTGCACGGTCGACCAGGCGCCCGGACGATGGCGGCTCCACCAGCACGACGATGGGACACGGTTCGCGTGGACTCCCGGCGCGGACTCGTGGAAACAGTTCGTGTACCCCGCCCATCAGGAGGTGCTGCGCATCCGTCGGGTCGACGGGTCGTGGGTGGCGGAGGCTCCGTCACCGCCCGAGCGCCCACTCGCGATCGTCGGTGCGCGTGACTGCGAGGTGAGGGCGCTCGACGTGCTCGACCGGGTGCTGCTCGACGGCGACACTCCCGACCCGCGATACGCCGCTCGCCGCCGTGGTGTCTTCGTCGTCGCCGTCACCTGCGGTGTGCCGTCGGCGACCTGCTGGTGCACCTCGATCGGTGGGGGCCCGCAGCCGGCCCACGGGTTCGATCTGCGGGTCACGGAACTCCATGACGCCGACGGTCACCGCCTCCTCGTCGAGGCCGGGACCGATCGAGGTCACGACATCCTCGCCGACCTTGCCGGCCCGCCGGCCTCGGATGTCGACCGCGTCGCCGCCGACGGGGTCGTGCAGCACGCCGTCGAGCGTCTGCCGCTGCGAGTTCCGGGTCCGGACCTGCCCGAACTGCTCCAGGGCACCGCCCTCCACCCGCACTGGGAGGAGGTCGCGCAGCGGTGTCTGTCGTGCGGCAACTGCACGATGGTGTGCCCGACGTGCTTCTGCTCGACGTTCGACGACTCGACCGGGTTGACGGCGGACGGCTCCGCACCGATCGAGACCGTGAGGCAGCAGCACTGGGTCTCGTGCTTCCAACTGGATCACTCGAACCTCGCCGGGCGACCGGTGCGCGCCACGACGGCGTCGCGCTACCGACAGTGGCTCACGCACAAACTCGAGACCTGGCCGGAGCAGTTCGGCGTGACCGGCTGCGTGGGCTGCGGCCGGTGCACCACCTGGTGCCCGGCCGGGATCGACATCGTCCACGAAGCCGCGGTGCTGGTCGGCGCCGCCGGCGCAACGGCAGGAGAGCACCGATGACCGACGATCTGCGCGAGGCGCTCGGCGAACACGCCTTCTTCGCCGAGATGGACTCCCACCATCTCGACACGCTCGCCTCGCTGGCGACGTGGTCGGACCACCGCGCCCACTCGTGGATCGCTCGCGCCGGCGAGTACCCCGACGCGTTCCACGCCGTCGTGTCGGGCCGCGCCGGGATCGAGATCAACGCGCCCGGCCGTGATCCCCTGATCGTCGCAACGGTGCATGCCGGTGGCGTGATCGGGTGGTCGTGGTTCTTCGACCGGCCGTGGCAGTTCGACGTGATCGCACTCGACGACGTGAGGTCGATCGCGCTCGATGCCCGGCGTCTGCTCGACGCGTGCGGTGACAGCGAGGGCCTCCGCGCCGAGATCACGGTGCGGCTCCTGCAGGTGGTGGCGTCGCGGCTCGAGGCGACCCGGCAACAACTGGTGGACGTGTATGGCCACGACCGCTGAGGAACTCGCCGCCGTCGCCGATCCGATGACGCCGACGCCGCATCGGGTCGTCCGCGTCGTCGCCGAGACACCCGACGTCGTCACGCTGACGCTCGAACCCGTCGCCGGCCAACTCCCTCCGATCCGGCCGGGACAGTTCGTGATGGTGTGGGCCTTCGGCGTCGGCGAGATCCCGATCTCGGTGAGCGGCGTCGCCGACGGCGGCCGCGTCGCGCTGACCGTGCGCGCGGTCGGTGCCGTGAGCGATGCGATCGTCGCCTCGCGCCCCGGCGACCTGCTCGGCCTCCGCGGGCCGTACGGCACCAGCTGGCCGATCGAGGAGGCGACGCGACGCGACGTGCTCGTGGTCGCCGGTGGCTTGGGGCTGGCGCCGCTGCGCACCGCGATCGACGCCCTGGCCGACGGCGGACCGACGCACCTCACGGTCGTGATGGGTGCCCGTCAACCCGATCAGGTGCTGTACCCCGACGACCTTCGGCGGTGGCGTTCGCTCGGCGTCGACGTCCACGTCACCGTCGACACCGCCGATCGCACGTGGGACGGATCGGTGGGAACGGCAACCGAACTCGTCGAACCGTCTCGGCGAACGCCACGACGTGGTGTTCGTCTGCGGACCGGAACTGATGATGACGTCGGCGGCGCGAGAGACGGTCCGCCTGGGCGCTGATCCGCAGCAGGTGTGGGTGTCGCTCGAACGCAACATGCACTGCGGGATCGCGCACTGCGGGCGTTGCCAACTCGGACCGCTCCTGCTGTGTCGGGACGGCGCCGTGGTCCGCTGGGACCGGGTGACCGAACTGCTCCGGGAGCGTGGCCGATGACACCGTCCAGCGACCGTCCCGCCCACCGTCCCGCCCACCGTTGCCGTCTGGAAGTTCGCGTCGTGCGACGGGTGCCAGTTGACGGTGCTCGACTGCGAGGACGAACTGCTCGCGATCGGTGCCGCGCTCGACCTGCGCATGTTCCTCGAAGCCGGCCCCGAGGAACTCCTCGACCACTACGACCTGTCGCTCGTCGAGGGTTCGGTCACGACCGCCCACGACGCCGAACGGATCCGCGACATCCGCGCCCGGTCGGGGCTGCTCGTGACGATCGGCGCGTGCGCCACGGCGGGAGGGATCCAGGCGTTGCGCAACACCGCCGACGTCGCCGATTTCGTCGGGGCGGTCTACGCCCGACCGGACTGGATCGACACCCTCGCCACGAGCACCCCGATTTCCGACCACGTGGCGGTCGACCACGAACTGCGCGGGTGTCCGATCTCCAAGCGCCAGCTGCTCGACATGATCACCGCGCTCCTCGCCGGCCGGCGTCTGCCGATCACCGGCCAGAGCGTGTGCGTGGAGTGCAAACAGCGCGGCAACCCGTGTCTGCTCGTGGCGGAGGGCATCGCCTGCCTCGGCCCGATCACGCACGGCGGCTGCGACGCACTGTGCCCGTCGCTGCACCGGGGCTGCTTCGGCTGCTTCGGGCCATCGGAGGCGGTCAATGCCGACGCACTCCACGCGGCGTGGAGCGAAGCGGGCATCGCCGACGACGACTGGATCCGATCGCTGCAGACCTTCAACGTCGCGGCACCGGCATTTCGTACCGCCGCGGAGAGCGTTGCGGTACGGCTGCGGCCCGAGGTGCGCGACGATGGGCGACGATGACGCACGAGTACGCGGCCCGGCGGTTCCAGGTGGAGGCGCTCACGCGTGTCGAGGGCGAGGGCGGCCTGATCGTCGAGATCCGTGACGGCGAACTCGCCGACGTGCGCCTGCGGATCTTCGAGCCGCCCCGCTTCTTCGAAGGGTTCCTGCGCGGGCGGGCGTTCACCGAGCCGCCCGACATCACGGCGCGCATCTGCGGCATCTGTCCCGTCGCCTACCAGATGAGTGCCTGCCAGGCGCTCGAGGCGGCCTGTGGCGTCGAGGTCGACGACGGCATCCGCACGCTGCGCCACCTCCTCTACTGCGGCGAGTGGATCGAGAGCCACGTCCTGCACATCCACCTGCTGCACGCCCCCGACTTCCTCGGCTACCCCAGCGGGCTGGCGATGGCGGTCGACCATCGCGACGAGGTCGAACGCGGACTGCGGCTCAAGAAGATCGGCAACCGCATCGTCGAGGTGGTGGGCGGCCGGGCCGTCCACCCGGTGAACGTCAAGGTCGGCGGCTTCTACAGCACGCCGACGGTGACGGCGATGCGCGCGCTGGCGTCCGACCTCCGTGGGGCGCTGGACGAGGCCGTCGAGGTCGCCCGCTGGGTCGGGACCTTCCCGATGCCCGACCACGAACTCCCCGAGGGCACCGCACTCGTCGCGCTGCGCCATGCGACGGAGTATCCGATGCTCGGCGACCGACTCGTGAGCACGACGGGGCTCGACCTCGCGGCCGCCGAGTACGGCGACCACTTCACCGAGGTGCAGGTCGAGCACTCGACGGCGCTGCACGGGGCGATGCTCGCCGGTGGCGACTACCTGGTCGGTCCGCTCGCCCGCTTCGCCCTCAACGCCGACCATCTGGCGCCGACGGCCGCGGCGCTCGCCCGGGAACTCGGGCTGTCACCGCAGGAACGCAATCCGTTCCGCAGCATCGTCGTGCGGGCGATCGAGACGGTGCACGCCTGCGAGGTGGCCCTCGCGATCGCTGACGCGTACGTCCCTCCGGTGCGGGCCTCGGTGCCTGTCGAGCCCCGTGCGGCCGCCGGATGCGGCTGGAGCGAGGCGCCGCGCGGGTTGCTCTGGCATCGCTACGAGATCGACGACGAGGGCCGTGTCGCCGCAGCACGGATCGTGCCACCCACATCGCAGAACCAGCCGGCGATCGAACACGATCTCGCCCACCTCATCGGTCACTCGTTGCACCTCGACGACGACGAACTCGAGGCCGTCTGCGAGCAGGCCGTGCGCAACTACGACCCCTGCATCTCGTGCGCCACCCATTTCCTCGACATGCGCGTCCACCGGTCGTGACCGGCGCGCCGCTCGTCACGCTCATCGCCGTCGGCAATCCGTACCGGCGCGACGACGGCGTCGGCGCGGCGGTGCTCGCCGCCGTCGGCGAATCGCTCGGGCCGGACCCTCGTGTCCGGCTCGCGGAACTCGACGGGGAACCCGTCCGGATGATGCAGACATGGGAGGGGTCGTCGACCGTCTGGATCGTCGACGCCACGTCGTCGGACCGCCGACCCGGGTCCCTCCACGAAGTCGACGCTCGCCGACTCGGCGAGGGTGCCGGCTCGTGGCGGGGAGTCGGTGGCGGTCATGCCCTCGGTCCACGCGAGGCGATCGAGTTGGCCGCGGGACTCGACCGGCTCCCGGCCGAGATCCGGGTGCTGGGCATCGAAGGTGAGACGTTCGACCACGGCGAGGGCCTCACCCCGGCCGTGGCGGCCGCAGTGCCGGTCGCGGCAGACCGACTGATCTCCGCGATCCGCGCCGCCCTCGCCACATCAGGCGCTGGATCCGGTCACTCCATGTAGAGGGTCTTGGTGGGGGTGATGCGCAGGACGACACGTTGTTGCTCGTCCAGCATCGGAACGATGGAGACCGGGTCGGGTGCCGGGTTGCCCGACAGCGCGCCGAAGATCTGCGCGGTCAGCTCCGCGCGTAACGGATCGGCGTCGATCGCCTCCGCCTCGCCGTAGATCACGAGGTGAACACGCCCGTCGGGCACGGTCAGGCACACCTTCGGTTGGCGGACGGCGTTCTTCCACTTCGCCGTGTACGACTTGGCCGACACCAACAGCCGCAGGTCGTCGTCGAGCGCGTACCCGACCATCGACTGCTGCGGCGAGCCGTCACTGCGTCCGGTGGCCAGCACCGCCCACACGTGGGCTCGGAGGAATTCCAGGTGTTGCGGTTCCCAGTTCATGGCGCGGGCCTTTCGGTCGGTTGTGCGGTGAGGTGCTCGAGCAGTGCGGTGCTCGCCGCGGCGAGTTCGGTGGCGTCGTGGGCGACGGCGGCGACGTAGCGGTCCGGTCGCACGATCACCGCGCCACCCGCCGGGAGCGTCATCGGGAGCGAGCCGGCCGGCAGCTCGACGATCCGAGCGAGGTCGCCCCACCGCTCGTCGAGGTCGGCGAGGACGGACGTGTCGTCGACGACGATGGCGAATCCCCTCCCGAGCAGTTCGTCGAGTGGATGCCCGTCGATCGTGGGCTGCGGGAGCTGACGGCCGACGGACGGGTGGTCGCCGAACAGCATGCCGTGGCGCAGGATCGGGAACGGCCGACTGCCGCCGTACGCGGCGTCGAGGCCGGTCTGCTGCGGCGCGCGTCCCGAGAGTTCGTCGATCAGACGGCCGGTGTCGACGGCATGCTCCACCACGCCGGCCGCGTGCGGCAGCCGCTCGTCGCCGTAGGTGTCGAGGAGCCGGTCGCCGGCGAGGCCGTCGTCGACGAGGCGCAGCTTCCACGCCAGGTTGGCGGCGTCGCGGATGCCCGAGCAGAGCCCCTGGCCGAGGAACGGTGGCATCTGGTGAGCAGCGTCGCCGGCGATGAAGATCCGACCGACGCGCATTGCATCGGCGACCGTGGCATGGAACCGGTACACGACTGCCCGGACGAGGTCGGCGTCGTCGGGGGTGATCCATCCCTCCAGGAGCTCCCACACGCGGGTCGGCTCGACCATCTCCTCACGGGTCTCGCCCGGCTGGAGCTGGAACTCCCAGCGTCGGTAGTCGGCATGGCCGACGATGAACGTCGTCGGCCGCAGCGGATCGCACACCTGTTGAACGACCTGGGGGAGTGACGCGACGTCGCGACGCAACTTCACGTCGAGCACCAGCCAGTCCTGATCGAAGCCCTGATCGACGAACGCGATGCCGAGTTGTTTACGGATGCGGCTCGACGCCCCGTCGGCGGCGACCAGCCAGCGGCCACGCACCGATCCGGCGTCGGTGCGAACGGTGACTGCATCGGGCTCCGGCTCCACCGAGGTGACCTCGACCCCGAGCTGCAGTTCCACGCCGTTGCGCTGAGCAGCGCTCCTCAGGAACGCCTCCAACTCGGGCTGGTAGTAGGTGATCGTCGGGTGCAGGCCGAGCGGCCACGGTGCATCGAGAGGCAGCTCGGCCCCGATGATCCGCTCGCCGTCGGGTCGGACGAACTCGGCGCCGCGGAGCGGCGTCGTGATCGCCAGCAACTCGTCGAGCAGCCCGGCGTTCTGGAACACCCGCTGGATCTCGTCGTCCATCACGATCGCCCGAGGCAGGTCGTACACCTCGGGTGCACGTTCGATCACCCGGACGGAGAAGTCACGTTGAGCGAGCAGCAACGCGGTCATCACACCGACGGGACCGCCGCCGACGACGATCACGTCGACATCGGTGGTGCTCATCGGGCTTCACCTCCGTCGGGTCCGAGGAACATCGTGACGAGCGCATCGGCGTGGGCTTCGATGAAGGCGTCGGCGAGCGTGTCGTGGCCGAGCAGTCGTGCCTCGGGCGCATTCACGTAGGCGAGTGAGGCGGCGCCGACGAGCGAGTAGTAGAGCACCACTTCGTCGATGTCGGCCACACGGCCCTCCTCGCGGAGCCGGCGCCACTCCTCGGTGACGCGCTCGAAGCGGGGACGAGTGTGCCGCTCGACGATCCACTGCAGGCGCTCGGAGTCGATCGTCGCCTCCTGCACCATGATGCGGTTGAGCTCGGGCAGCCCGGCCGCGGCGCGTACGAACGCGCGGACGTTGGCGGCGAATCCCGCCCTGGTGCCCCAGCCCGGGTTCGTCTCGCCGAGCTGTCCGCTCACGGCGTGGTCGAGGCGGTCGAAGAGATGGTCGACCGCCGCCTTCCACAGCTCCTCCTTGGAGTCGAAGTGGTAGTTGATCTGGGGCTGGTGGGTGCCGGCGGCCGTGGCGATGGCCCGGGTCGACGCGCCCTCGAAGCCGTGTGCCGCGAACTCCTCGAGTGCGGCATCGAGCAGTGCCGTGCGGGTGGCGGTGGCACGTGCCTGGCGTCGGCGCGCCGTGGGTGGTGACGTCTCGATGATGGACGTTTCGATAGCGGTCATGGGTTGCCATTCTCTATCAAGTGATCTAATTTGTCCAGCCATGGCTCTTCACCGATTGACCTCCATCACGCTCGGCGTGCCGGACGTGGCCGCATCCACGGCGTTCTTCCACGACTTCGGGTTGACCGGCGACGGCGTGCTGTGCACCCGTGACGGCGGCGAGCAGCTCGAACTCGTCGCGTCGCCCAACCGGTCGCTGCGTCGGCTCGGGGTGGGGACCGACGATCCCGACGACCTGGGTCGCATCGCCGGCCGCGTCGAGCGCAGCGGCCTCGGCTCGGTCGTCGAGTCGACCGGCGACCGTCTCGTGCTCGCCGAGCCCGTCACCGGTCTGCTCGTCGAGGTGACCCGGGCCGACCCCTACGACGTCGCAGCGACGCCGCACACCTTCAACCGTCCCGGCGTCAGCGAGCGATTCGACGTGCCGGCCGAGAGCGTGCTCACCGCCGACCCCGTCACCCCGTCGAACCTGACCCACGTGGTCTACGGCACGCCCGACCAACCGACGACGCTGCAGTTCTTCACCGACGTGGTGGGCTTCGAGATCAGCGACCAGGTGCCGGGGATCATCGCCTTCACGCGGTGCGGCGAGGTCCACCACAACTTGGCGATCCAGGCCGCACCGATCGCCTTCCCCCACCACATCGCGTTCGAGGTCGACGACATCGACGACGTGGTGCGCGGGGGACAGCACATGGTCGAGATCGACGCCGATCGCAACATGTGGGGCGTCGGTCGCCACGCGATCGGCTCGAACTGGTTCTGGTACCTGCGCGATCCGAGCGGGACGTTCGTGGAGTACACCGCCGACATCGACCGGATCTCCGCCCAGGACCTCTACCGTCCGAAGGACTGGCAGGGCCACGAGTTCCTGTACGCGTTCGGCCCGCCCGTCCCCGCCGAGTTCCTCGAACCGCGCGACCTCGCCGACCTCATCGCCGCCGGCGCCTGACATGGTCCATGATGTGAAGATGGGATTCCGCCTCGCCAACGTCGCCGGCCGAGCAGTGCTCGTCGCCGGTGACCACTACACCGACCTCGCCACTCACTCCTCGGGGCTGCTCGGTCCCGATCCGATGGCCGCACTCGCCCGGCCCGACCTCCTCGCCGAACTCTCGGCGGGGCTCGACGAGTCGTCCGTCACGGGGTTGCTGGCCGACGTCGTGCTCGGCCCGCCCGTGCCCCGCCCGCAGAAGTCGTTCGCCGTCGGGCTCAACTACCGGGCCCATGCGGCCGAGGGTCGGATGGAGGTGCCGGAGAGCCCGCTCGTGTTCACGAAGTTCCCGTCGTGCATCGTCGGCCCGACCGCCGACGTCGAACTCCGCAGCGACGGGTGCGACTACGAGGGCGAACTGCTCGTGGTCATCGGCAAGGGCGGCAAGGACATCAGCATCGCCGACGCCTGGGATCACGTCGTGGGCCTCACGGTGAGCCAGGACATCTCCGACCGGCCGGCGCAGTTCGCTGCGAAGCCGCCGCACTTCGACCTCGGCAAGTCGTTCGACACGTTCGGCCCGACCGGTCCGGTCCTCGTGTCGGTCGACGAGGTCGCCGACCGCGACAACCTGCACATCGTCTGTGCGGTGAACGGCGAGGTGCGCCAGGACGACACCACCGCCAACATGATCTTCGACGTCCCGACGCTCATCAGCTACCTCTCGGGCATCACGACGCTCGTCACCGGCGACGTGATCTTCACCGGGACACCCGAGGGCATCGGCGCTGCGCAGGGAAAGTTCCTCGCCGACGGCGACGTGATCACCACGACCATCGACGGCATCGGCACCATGACCAACCGCTGCGTCCGCGTGAGCGACCACGCGAAAGTCGGCTCGTGACGGCGCACGACGGCGCGTCCGGGTCGCACCCCGACCGCCCGACGCAGCCGCGCATCGCACCGATCGACCTCGACGACGTCACCGACGACGAGTTGCGCACGACGCTCGCCGGGGCGCTCACGCTCGAGGGGCGCCCGCTGAACATCTTCGGTGTCCTCGGCCACCACCCGAAGTTGCTCAAGCGCTTCAACCTGCTCGGTGGGTTCCTGCTCAACAAGGGACTCGTCCCGGAGCGTGAACGCGAACTCGTCATCCTGCGTATCGGTTGGAACGCCCAGGCCGTCTACGAGTTCGGCCAGCACACCGTCATCGGTGGTCGTTGCGGCCTCACCGACGCCGAGATCACTGCCCTCACGAAGGGCCCGGGCGAGTACGACTGGAGCGTCGACGACCGGGCGCTCATCGCGATGGCCGACGAGCTCGCCACCGACGACTGCGTGAGTGATGCGACGTGGAACGCGCTGGCGAAGCGGTGGTCCGACGCCGAGCTCGTCGAACTGCTGGTCGTCGCCGGGTTCTACCGGCTGGTGTCGGGCTTCCTCAACAGCGCCGGCGTCCAACTCGACGACGGCGTCCCCGGCTTCCCCTGAGCCGTCGAGCGGAAACCTCGAGCGGTTCAGCTCGGGAAGAGGTACTCCACGTCGGTGAACGAGTCGACGCCGAACACGTAGAGGAGACGGAGGGTCTCGTCGCCGGTGTTGGCGACCGCATGCAGCGCATGCGACGGTACGAACACCGCATCACCCGGTCCGACGCCGTGCCGTTCGCCGTCGATCGACACGTACCCCTCGCCCGCCACGATGTAGTACACCTCGGCGGGCTCGTGGCGGTGGAGGTGCAGTTCGTCGGGCGCGCCCGGCTCGATGTCGGTGACGCCCATCGTGAGCGAGTTCGTCGGCGTGCGGTCGGCGCTGATCAGCGTCCGCCAGCGAACGCTCGGTCGGCCGAGATCGCTCCAGTCCTCGACCGGGCAGTCGCTCTCGTGCACGACGACAGGTCGCGTCGACCCGCCGGGCGGCTCGCTCGCTTGCGCTCCCGGTGTCATCGGGCCGGCGACATGACGGACGGCACTACGACGTCATTCCACCCAGGCCGACGAGGCCGCGGGCGAGCTCGATCTCGCCCATGTGGCGCAGGCCGTGCTGGTAGAGCCAGCACTCGAACCCGTCGAGCACGGTGATGCCGTCGGGTCCGGCGCAGCGGGCGCTGTACGTGCTGGCGATCATGGGCGGGTAGGGCTTGGCGATCAGGACCCGCGTGAAGTCGGCGGGGTCCATGGAGGCGATGTACGCCTCGGTCCGCTCGAAGACGGCGCGCTGGTACTCCTTGTAGGCGTCGAAGTCGCCGATGCGCTGGGCGACCATCTCGTCGACCGTGCGGTGCTTGCCGTGGTCGGCGATGGTGAGTTGCACGCGCTCCTGCCACTCGTCGTTCCAGATCGGTGGCTCACCGGTGATCATCATGAACGAGCCGTCGTGCACGTTGACGTAGTGGAACAGCGAGAACGCGATCGGCAGCACGCCCTCACGCTCCTGGTGGTTGACGTGCTCGAGGTCCATCGAGTCGACGGCCTGGTAGTACAGCGAGTGCATCGTGCGCATCCGCCGGTAGAGCGAGTCCTGGATCGGATCGGCGAGCGAGGGCCGGGCGTTCAGTTCGAGATCGATGTCGGTCATGGGTCCCTTTCGAGGCGGTTCAGGCGGCACGTGAAACCGACGTACTGCCACATCAGGTCGTCGCCGTCGAGCCAGCGTTTCACCTCGATCGGCACGCCGACGGGTCGAAGGACGTGGACACCGTCCTCGAACGTGGCCACCACGGTGATCGGTGTCGTCTTGTCGAACTCGGCGACGTCGTTGACGCCGTTGGCCTCGGTGCCGTCACAGCGCATGTCGTGGATGATCCCGCCGGCGGTGATGGCGACCCGATCACCGCACTGCTCGATGCGCTGCACGCTGCCGAGGATTCGGTGCTCGGGCAGTGCGACGCCGTCCACGAGCACCTCGACGACCTCCCATGATCCGCGCATGTCGGGAGCGCCGTCGACGATCGGCTCGGTGCATTCGGCGAGGACCGCTTCGGGGAACGTGTCGCCGTAGCCACCGGGCGGCGTCTTCACGACGGGAATCATGTCGGCGATCACGATGTCGACGCCGGCTCGTGCAACTCGATCATGTTCCCCGACGGGTCGAACAGGAACGCCTGACGGGCGGAACCCACGCCACTCGGATCTCGAACCTCGATGCCTCGTTCGCGCAGCTCGGCGACCGCCGCGTCGAGGTCGGCGACCCGGATGGCGAAGTGCTGGCCGCAGCTCTCCGGCACGTCGCTCTCGATCAGGTGGACCTGCTGGCCGCCGACGTCGAGCCACGCCCCACCGAAGGAGAAGTCGGGACGATCCGTCCGGGCGGTCAGCCCGAGTGCACCGGTGTAGAACTCGATGCTCTCGGCGGCGTCGCGCACGTTGATCGACACGTGATGAACCCCCAGCGGCTGCATCCGCACAGTCTGCCACCCGCAAACAGTTCAGGTTCGGGCGGCGTCGAGCAGCAGGCGGCGCTCGGCGGTCGCGAGGACCCGGCGTGCGGCGGTCACGGCGTCGGGGTCGACCGAGATCGACGTGATGCCGAACCGCACCAGGTGCTCCGCGAACGCCGGGTTGCGAGAGGGTGCGAGTCCGCACAGCGACGAGGTGATCCCGACGTCGCGGCAGGCGGTCACGATCATCTCGATCGCCCAGAGGACCGCCGCATCGCTCTCGTCGAAGAGTTCGGCGAGGATCTCGGAGTCGCGATCCACGCCCAGCATCAACTGCGTGAGGTCGTTGCTGCCGATCGACACGCCCTGGATCCCGAGTGCGGCGTAGTCGGGGATCCGCGCGATCACCGAGGGGACCTCGGCCATCACCCACATGACCAGCCCCCGCTGTCGCCCGAGCCGGCTCGCTTCGACGGCCTCCAGACAGGCCTCCAGCTCCCACTTCGTCCTGACGAACGGGATCATCACCTGCAGGTTCGGGAACTCCTCGCGGACCCGCCCGAGTGTCTCCAACTCGAGTGCGAACGTCTCGGGATCCTTGATGTAGCGATAGCAGCCGCGGTAGCCGATCATCGGGTTCTGCTCGACCGGCTCGTACTGGTCACCTCCCGCGAGACCGCGGAACTCGTTCGACCGGAAGTCCATCGTCCGGTAGACCACCGGGCGGGTGCCGAACGCGCCGGCGATCTGTCCCAGCTGCGCCGACATCGAACTGATGAACTCGTCGCTGCGGCCGTCCGCGATCAGCGCGCGTGGGTGGCGCCCACCGAGGGCGTCCACGACCATGAACTCGCCGCGCAGCAGTCCGACACCGTCGACGTCGAGGGCGGCGACCTCCGCCGCGCGATCGGCCATCGCCAGGTTGACGTACAGCTTGGTGGCCGTCACCTCCGACACGGTGGCTGGAGTCGGCTCGGCGCGCTCGACCCCGCGACTGGTGATCACCGCGGGGAGATGGCTCTCGCGATCGCCTGCGAACACCTGGCCGGCGGCAGCGTCGACGGTCACCATGTCGCCGTTGCGCAGCGTCGTCGTGGCCGTCCTGGTCCCGACGATCGCGGGGAGCCCCAGTTCGCGACTCACGATCGCTGCATGGCAGGTGCTGCCACCGGCGTCGGTGATGAGTGCGGAGGCGCGACGCATGGTGGCGACCCAGTCGGGTGAGGTCATCTCGGCGACGAGCACGTCGCCGTCGGCGAGCAGGTGGCCTTCCTTCGGCGACATCAGGATCCGCACGTGACCCGACGCGTGGCGATCGCCCACCCCGAGGCCCTGCAGGATCGGCGTTTCCGATGCGCCGAGCGTCGACGGCTCGAGCGTGGTCAGCGGTCGGGACTGGACGATGAACAGTTCGTCGCCGACGAACGCCCACTCGACGTCCTGCGGGCTGCCGTAGTGCTGCTCGATCTCGAGACCGAGGCGCGCGACGCGCGTGATCTCGTCGTCGGTCAGCACTCGACGCCAGCCCTCGGCAGGGTCGAGTTCCTCGAGGACGTCGCCGTCGGGACCGGTGGTGATGCGCACCGACTGGCAGCCGACCCGCACGTTGCGCAGCATCCCCGTCGCGCGGTCGACATGGTACGTGTCGGGTTCGACCCGGCCCGACACCACGACCTCGCCGAGGCCGAAGGCCGCCTCGATCACGATCTGCCCGCGCTCGGCGGGGTCCACCGTGAACATCACCCCCGATCGGTCGGAGGCGACCATCTGTTGGACGACCACGGCGATCGCCGGCTCGTCGGACAGTCCACGGTCGACGCGGTAGGACGCGACACGTTCGCCGAACAGCGACGCCCAGCAGTCGGTGATGCGCCCGAGGACGTCGGGGCCTCGCACGTTCGTGAACGTCTCGTTCATGCCGGCGAACGACGTGTCGGTCGAGTCCTCTGCGGTCGCCGACGACCGGACGGCCACCCTGACGTCGGGCCCGAGTGCATCCACACGCTCACGGACGTCGTCAGCGAGCGCGGCGGGCAGCGCGCAGGCGCGCACCGCCTCCCGGATCTGGCGCGCTGCCTCGGCCAGTTCGTCGGGGGTCAGGTCACCGGCGCGGCGTGCATGTTCGGCGATCTCCTCGCGGAGTCCGGCGAGTTCCATGGCATCGAGATAGGCCTCGGCGGTGACGACGAATCCATGGGGCACGGGAAACCCGGCCGCGATCATCTCGCCCAGGTTCGCCCCTTTGCCGCCGACGAGTCCGACATCCGCAAGCCCGACCTCGGAGAGGTCGACGATGCGTCGAACTTGGGTCAATTGCGCCATGGCCATCTCCCTCGGAACACGTCGCAGGATCGTCCTGCGACCCACTCCCAGGGTCATCCCCGGCCGGCCCTCGAGGCCAGTGCCGAACGTCCCTCGATGGGCCCCGTCAGAGGCCGTGGAGTTCGTAGATGTTGCGAGCGGGTTCGTCGGCGGGGTCGATCTCGAGGTCCTTCAGGAGACCGTGGCGCAGGTCGTACGCCCAGCCGTGGACGTGATCGCGCATCGTCGAGCCCCACCGCCGCTGGACGAACGAGGTGGAACACAACCGGTACACCTGTTCACGCACGTTCAACTCGACGAGGCGTTGATGGCGGAGTTCCGGGTCGTCGATGGCCTCGAGTTCGACGTGATAGATGCGATACACGTCCTTGATGGTGCGCAGCCACTTGTCGATGAGGCCGTGGTACGAGCCGTCGATGGCTGCCGCGACGCCGCCGCATCCGTAGTGCCCGCACACGATCACGTGCTCGACCTCCAACACCTCGACGGCGAACTGCAGCACCGACATCAGGTTCATGTCGGTGTGCACGACGAGGTTGGCGATGTTGCGATGGATGAACATCTGCCCGCTCCGCATCCCGACCATCTCGTTGGCGTTCACGCGGCTGTCGGAGCACCCGATGAAGAGGTACTGGGGTGACTGGCCTTCGGCGAGGCGCTCGAAGTGATCCGGATCGACGGCGAGTTCCGACTCGACCCACCGTCGATTGTTCTCGAAGAGCTGGTCGTACGCGGGAGTGTTCACCTCGACAGCCTGCCAGACCGATCGGGCAACCCGAAACGTCACATTTGACCCGGCACCGTGTGACGTCGGGTTTCCTAGGATGAGGTCATGAGCGCGCCGGTCGACGAGGGAACCTGGACGTTTCTGACGAATCACACGCACGTGCTCATCTGCCTCACCCGCGATCCGCAGTTGCGCCTTCGCGATCTCGCCGACGAGGTGGGCATCACCGAGCGGGCCGTCCAGGGCATCGTCAAGGACCTCGAGACGGCCGGATGCATCATCCGGCACCGTGAGGGACGCCGCAACCGGTACGCCATCGTGTTCGACCGGCCGATGCGTCACCGTGTCGAACAGGATCACGTGATCGGCGACCTGCTCGACGCGATGGCCCCCACCTCCAAGGACGGTTGATCGCGGGACTGGCGCGGGCGTCAGGCCGAAGGTGGCGGTGGGGAAGTCGGCGGCGGTGGTGGCGGCGGCGAACTCGGTGGCGGCGGTGGCGGTGGGGAACTCGGCGGCGGCGGAACGTCGGCGGCCCCGGGCGGTGACGACATCGGCGGTGATGACATCGGTGGCGGGCGACATCGGCGGGGCGTCGACGCCCGTCACCGTTGGAGCACCGGCTGTCGCCGGCGTCGTCCTGCGGCTGCGCATCACGAAGAAGAGCACCGTCGCGATGCCGGCCAGCGCGACGAGGACGGCGACGATGATCCAGGTGTTCGAACCCGAGCCGCCTCCCGGCGCCCACTCGGCGGTCAGGGTGGCGTCGCCGTTCGTCACGAAGTCGGCGTCCGGGGTGATCTTCCAGGTTGCGGTCGACCCGCTCGTCGACGACGCGTTGTTGTCACCCAGCGAGCCGGGTGCCGACACACTGAACTCGATCGAGAAGAGTTCGTCGAGGCTCACACCGAGCAACTCGGTCATGCCGGCCGTGTCGCCGCCACCGGTCAGCTCGTCGACGCCCTGGAGCGTGGCGGTGAACCTCGTCCCCGTCTCGTCCTGTTCGATCTCGATCGAGGAATCCTGTCCCGACGTCGTCAGCTCGTCGATCGGCACGCCCGAGACCGTGCACTTCACGCCGACCTCGGACCCTTCGTTGATCTCCTCGAGTTCGACGTCGTACCCCGTCAGCGATCCGATGATGTCGCTGCACGGGTCGTCGCCCTCGGTCAGCGTCGAGACCAGGTCTTCGCCGCCGAGCCCCAGGAGTTCGTCCGTGTCCTCCCCCAGCAGCCCGCCGAGTTCCTGGAGTTGCTCGGTGTCGATCACCGTCAGGATCGACACGTCGGCGGTCCCGTCGTCGTTGATCGTGTAGGTCGACTCGAACCGGAAGCAACCGGTGAGCAGCAGTGCTGCGACGACGAGGAGAGCAGCCGGTACCGCACGGCCGATCGATCGATGCCGAACTGATGGATGCATGGCTGCACCGTAGCCGTCGGCCCCGCCGGGACCGTGGAATAATACCACCAGGGGTATCGTTGGCTGTAGCGTCCGACACGGAGGAGACGACGATGAAGTTCACCCAGTACTACCTCGACTGCCTGTCGCAGGCGTCCTATCTGATCGGCGACGAGACGACCGGTCGCGCGGTGGTGGTCGACCCCCGACGCGACATCGACGAATACGTCCGTGACGCGAGCGCCGCCGGTCTCACCATCGAGCTGGTGATCGAAACCCATTTCCACGCCGACTTCCTGTCGGGCCACTTGGAACTCGCCGACGCCACGGGCGCCGAGATCGGCTACTCGTCGGTGGCGGTCACCGAGTTCCCGTCGCGCAAGCTCGCCGACGGTGAGCGCATCTCGCTCGGCGACGTCCAGCTCGAGATCCGCCACACCCCGGGCCACACGCCCGAGTCGATCAGCATCGTGGTGTGGGAACACGCCGACGACGCCGTGCCCTACGGCGTGCTGACCGGCGACGCGCTCTTCATCGGCGACGTCGGTCGCCCCGACCTGCTCGCCTCGCTCGGTTTCACCCGTGACGAACTCGCCGACCAGCTCTACGACAGCCTGCACCAGAAGCTGCTCACGCTGCCGGACGCGACCCGCGTCTACCCAGCGCACGGTGCCGGCTCCGCCTGCGGCAAGAACCTCTCGACCGAGACGTGGTCGACCATCGGCGACCAGCGCGTCGAGAACTACGCGCTGCTCGCCCCCGACAAGCAGACCTTCGTCGACCTCGTCACGGAAGGCCAACCGCCTGCACCGTCGTACTTCGTCTACGACGCCGTGCTCAATCGCAAGGACCGGCCCCTGCTCGACGAGACAGCGCCGCTGCGAGCGCTCGACCTCGACGAGGCCACGCGGCTCGTCGACGCCGGAGCGATCCTGCTCGACGGCCGCACTCCCGAGGAGTTCGCCCACGGACACCTCGTCGGATCGGTCAACGTCGGCCTCGAGGGTCGCTACGCGGAATTCGCCGGCTCGGTCGTGCCGAGCGACGCCGACATCGTCCTCGTGGTCGAGCCGGGATTCGAACTCGAGGCCCGGAATCGCCTCGGCCGCATCGGCTTCGATCGCGTGGTGGGGTACCTCGACAACCCGATGGGCGTCATGGCGGCGGCTCCCGAGCGGACGCAGCGGGCCTCGCGGCTCACGGTCCGCGAGTTCGAGCAGCGCCGCGTCGACGTCGAGGATCTGCAGATCGTCGACATCCGCAATCCGGGGGAGATCGCCCTGGGTTCGGTGCCCGGGTCCTTGGCGATCCCGGTCGGGCAGCTTCCCGGTCGTGCCGACGAACTCGATCTGTCGGCACCCACGGTGGTGTACTGCGCCGGCGGCTACCGGTCGTCGGTCGCGGCGAGTCTCCTGCGCCTGCGCGGGTTCGAGGACGTGTCCGACCTCGTGGGTGGATTCGGCGCCTGGGTCGAGGTCACCCAGGCATCTGCCCGCTGACGTCCTCCGGTCTTTCCGGACCCGACCCCAACAGACCGCCCCGGTCTTTCGGGGTCTGACCCCGAAAGACCGGGGATTCCGTACGATCGAGGTGATGCCGTCCCGCGTGCGCCAGGTCGCCGACTCGTTCCTCGGATTGCTGTCCGAGACGTACGGCGAGTGGCGGATGCATCGCACGATCCGCCTCGGCGCCGGGCTGGCCTACTACGGGCTCTTCGCCTTCGTGCCGCTGCTGGCCGTGAGTCTCTCGCTGGCCGGGTTCTTCTTCCAGCGGGAGGACGTGCAGGAGTACCTCGCCGGCCAGCTCGCCGACATCCTCGGCGGCGACGCCGCGGCGGTGAGTTCCGCGCTCGCCGGGGTGCTCGACGGATTCGACTCGTTGCTCGGCCTCGGTGTGGTCGGGGCTGTGTCGCTGCTGTTGACGGCGTCGCTGTTGGTGCTGGCACTCCAGGATGCGCTGAACACCATCTGGGAACGTCCGGTGCGGGCCGGGATCCGCACGACGCTGGTACGCCGGGCCGTCGCCTTTCTCGTGGTGGTGGGAGCCGGGGCGGTGCTGATGGTGTCGTTCGCCCTGAACGCGATCACCGCGCTGTTCGCGCGCATGGTGCCCGATGTCGCCGTGGTGGAGTCGCTCGGCGAGCTGATCGGAACGGCCGGCTCGTGGGTTCTCGGGGTCGGGGTCATCGCGCTGCTCTTCCGGTACCTCACCGACGTGCGAGTCCCGTGGCGCGGCGTGCTCCCCGGTGCCGCGGTGACCGCGCTGCTCGTCGCGGTCGGAACCGCGGCGATCGGGGCCTATCTCCGACGGTACGCGGCCACGTCGCTCCTCGGCGCCACGGGCAGCGTGTTCCTGGTCCTCATCTGGATCTACTACGAGGCCCAGATCGTCCTTGTCGGTGCGGAGTTCACGCGAACGCTGGCGAGGCGCGGGATCGACCCGATCTGGCCGGCGTCACTCGACGACGACAGGCAGCCCGGCGCTCTGCCAGGCGACGATGCCGCCGTCGACATCGGTCGCTGAGGCGAAGCCGAGTTCCTGCATCATCGTGAGTGTCTGACCGCTGCGGTTGCCCGAGCGGCAGTAGACGAGATACGGGACCTCCGGGTCGAGCTCGCTCAGTTGGTCGGCGAAGTCGGGATCGTAGAAGTCGACGAGTACGGCGCCCTCGAGATGACCCTCGGCGTATTCCTGGGGTGTCCGCACGTCGAGCACGACGAGATCCGTCGGCGGCTCTGCGACCACCGTGGCCGCGTCCTCGGGGCTGATGGTCGCGAACTCACCTGCCGTGGCGGCCGCGGCGGCCGGCTCGGCGGACGACGACCCGTCGCTGCTGCACGACGTGACGATTCCCAGGGTTCCGACGACGACGAGCAGGGCGATCCGACGCACGGCCGTCACGATAGCAGCGGCGTGGGCATACCCCGCAAGGTATAAGGTCCTCGATTGTCGACTCGGGGCCGTCCGACCCTTGCGAAGTCCCGGCGCATGCGGTTCAGTCGAGATCGTGACCTCGATGCCCACACCTCCGGACGACGTGATCGACGTGATCGATCTCGCCGACGGTCGTTCGATGACGGTGCGCGCCATGACGTTGGACGATGCCGACCGGATCTGTTCCCTCTACGAGGAGCTCACGTTGGCCGATCGGCATCGTCGGTTCTTCGGGGCGTTCTCGCCGCGAATCGAGTGGTGTCGGGAATGGGCGACCGTGGGCGAGCGCGGCGGTTTCGGTGTGATCGCCCTCGTCGCTGACGCCGGCGGCGGCGAACCGGTCGTAGCTGCCGAGGCGGGCTACACCATTCGCGAGGACGGCGACGGCGATCTGGCCATCACGATCGCGGCGCCGTGGCGTGGATGGCTCGGCGCCTACCTCCTCGACGTGCTGGTGCGTCGGGCCGCCGCCCAGGGCGTCCGGAACCTCCAAGCCGAGGTGCTGCTCGACAACGGGCCCATGCTGGCGCTCGTGCGTCATCGTGATGCCGTCGCCATCGAACACAGCGACGGGGTGGTTCGGGTGAGTATCGGCACGAGCGGCGACCACGCCCGACTGGCCTCCCGGGGAGACGCGACCGAGGATCCTCGTCGAAGTTGCCGGTCGTCGATGGTCGGGCGAGCGCGCCGCCGAGGAGGCGGGGTTCGCGACGACGATGTGCGCCGGCCCCGACCACCGCGCGAAGCACGGCTGCCCCGTCCTCGAGGGTGGCAGGTGTCCGCTCGCCGACAACGCTGATGCGATCGTCGTACTGCTCGATCCGGCGGACGAACGCACCCGAGAACTCGTCGAGGCCCATCGTCGCAACAGCCCCGACACGCCCGTGATCGTGCGACATCGAGCTGCCGACGGCGACGTCGCACCGGCTGGATGCGTCGAACTCGACGGCGACGGGGCGCAAGCCGTCGCGCAGCTCGTTTCGCTGATCGGCCATCGTTGAAACTGCGCCCGGCGAGCGTCCGGGCCGTTGCGACCCGGCGATCAGCCGAAGAAGATTCGCAGCGCCGACGCCTCGACGACGCGGCCGTCCTCGGGGCTGCGCGAGAGGAGCACCAGCGCGCCTCCGCCGTTGCCGGGACTCGTGAACTCGATCGTGGCCTCGTAGGGGCCCGGCTCCGGGCTTCCACTCCCGGTCACGAACCCCGCGTAGATCGCCTCGCCGTTGCCGTCGGCGCGCAGTTCCACGTCGACGGTTCCTTCGAAGGCCGACGCCGTTCCCGAGATGGTGAGGGGGCTGTCGACCACCTCGCCCCACTCGGGCTGCTCGACCGTGATGTTCCGTCCCGCTGCCCCGAGCACCCACCAGGTGTCGTCGGAAGTGAGCTGGCGGACGAACACGACCGTTGTCGGGCCCACCGTGCCGGCTGCGACCACCACCTCGCCGGACCGGCTGTCGCCCGCCTGGAACTCACCGACGACCGGATCGATGAAACCGAGGTAGTCCACGGCGAAGCTGGTCGCGGCCTCGACGGGATCGGCGAAGCGCGTCGGGGTGTCGACCCACGGCCAGATCGCGTTGTCGGTGGCGTCGGCCCGATCGGTGGTGGGCGCAGCCGTGGCCGCCGGTGGCTCGGTCGTCGGTTCCATCGGCGGTTCGGTGGACGGCGTCGCAGTCGTGCCAGGCGCCGTGCCCGGTGTCGTCGCCGACGCCTCGGTGGTGGCCACGACGCTGCTGGCCGCGGAGTCGGAGTCGTCGTCACCACCGGTGACGAGCACCAGTGCCGCGATCAGTGCACCGAGTATCACGACGGCACCGACCACGAGTTGCCAACGCCGGGATCCGTCCGGTTGGTCGGGTGGATCGTTCGTGGTCTCGGTCATTCGTCGCCCGGGCTCATCCGTCGTCCCCGCCGAGATAGTTGCGGAGTTCGTTGATCGTCGTCAGTCGGGGGTAGTCGCGTTCGGGGATGTCGCGACCTGTCTGCGTGGCGAGGCGTGTCATCACGGACAGGTGGTCCATCGAATCGAGCTGGAGTTCCGTCCAGAAGTCGACGTCGTGATCGAGGTCGGCGAGTTCGGGTTCCAGTTCGGGGGCGACGTCGGCGATCGCCCCCAGAATCATCGTGACGGGATCGACGACCCGGTGGTCGGCGGCGTCGGGAAGCGTGTTGTCGGTGTTCACAGGTCCTCCGGGTGTTCGAGATGGGCGGCGAGAGTCGCGAGGAACCGGCTCCCGTTGGCGCCGTCGGTGGCGCGATGATCGGCGGCCAGAGTGGTGGTGACGACCGGCCGGATCGT
Source organism: Ilumatobacteraceae bacterium (assembly GCA_963829585.1). Taxonomy (GTDB): domain Bacteria; phylum Actinomycetota; class Acidimicrobiia; order Acidimicrobiales; family Ilumatobacteraceae; genus Sva-07. Next base: position 28,763 of record CAWHJD010000005.1, read on the forward strand.
GACGAGATCGTCGACGACCCAGGGCTGACGTCGCGAGCGGCCGAACCCGACGAGCGCGACCTGTGGCGGCGAGATGACCCCGTGGACGAGGTCCGCGCCCGTGTCGCCCAGGTTGGTGATCGTGATCGTCGAGCCGGTCATCCAGCTGGCGCGCAGATTGCCGCTGCGGGCAGCTGCGACGATTTCGTTGAGCGTGACCATGATCTCGTCGAGTGATCGTTCGTCGGCCGCTCCGACGTGCGGGGTGACCAGGCCGCCGCCCCGCAGCGAGATCGCCATCGCGACGTTCACCGACTCGGCCGGCTCGAAGTGGTCGTCGACCCACGAGCCGTTGAACTCGCTGTGGCGCGCCGCTGCCAGAGCGACGGCGCGGATGTAGCACGCGGCGGGGAGGAGCCGTTCGGTGATGGGTCGGTTCGCGTTGCGTTCCGCGAGCCACGCCTCGAGGCGCCCGACGTCGACGTCGCGCGCCAGGTGATAGTGGGGGATCTCGCGATTGGAACGGCTCATCCGTTCGGCGATGAGCGACCGCATCGTCGCCGGCGTGCGTCGTCGGGAGGTCTCCTGGGGCACTGGGGCGCCTCGGACGTCGGCCTCGAGCACCGCGCCGCCCGGGCCGCTGCCGGCGATGGTCGAGAGGTCGAGTCCCCGTTCGGCACCCAGCCGCCTGGCCAGCGGCGACGCCAGCACGCGATCACCGGCGGGTGCCGGAGCGGGTGCCGGTGCCCGTGTCGCGGCGGGTACCGGTGATGGTGCTCGTGCCGGCATCGGTGGCGGCGTCGTGGGTGGCGTCGGCGTGGAGAGCGGCGTGGAGAGTGGCGTGGAGAGGGTCGTCGCGGATGGTGCCGGTGCCGATGGTGGGGGTGTGGAGACCCGCGACGGCTCGCCGGAGCCGAGCGGGCGCAGCCTCACGATGGGGGTACCCACCTCGATGAGTTCGCCGATCGGAACGAGGAAGGCCTCGACGATGCCGTCGTGCCAGATCTCGATGTCGATGTCCGACTTCTCGGTCTCGACGACCGCCATCAGGTCGCCCCGGTGGACGGTGTCGCCGATGCCGACACGCCACTCGACCACACGACCTTCGTCCATGTCGGCGCCGAGCGACGGCAGGAGGTAGTCGTAGGCGGCGAGTGCCGGGTCGGCGGTGGCCGAGTCGTTCATCGGCCACCGACGAGGTCGAGTGCGGCGGCGACGATGTCGTCGACCTGCGGGATGGCCGCGGACTCCAGATGCTTGGCGTACGGGATCGGAACCTCGGCGCTGGCGAGCCGGGCGACGGGGGCGTCGAGCGACCAGAAGCACCGCTCGGTGAGGCTCGCAGCGATCTCGGCGCTGAGTCCACCGGTCCGCCAACCCTCGTCGACCACCAGCGCGCGGTTCGTTCGTGTCAGCGATGCCGCGAGGGTGTCGATGTCGAGCGGGCGCAGCGAGCGCAGATCGATGACCTCGGCGGAGACCCCGGAGGCCGCCAGGACGTCCGCCGCGGCGAGGGCCTTGGGCACCATCCCCGCCGCGGCGATCACCGTCATGTCGGTTCCCGCACGACGTATGGCGGCCCGTTCGAGGTCGACGGGTCCGAGTCTCGGGTCGACGGGGCCACGATCGTTGTAGAGCGTTGCGTGTTCGAAGATGATCACCGGGTTGGGGTCGGCGAGGGCGGTGGGCAGCATCCAGCGGGCGTCCTCGGGTGTCGCCGGAGCGACGACCTTCAGTCCGGGAACGTGAGCGAACCAACCCTCCAGGCTGTGGGAGTGCTGAGCAGCGAGTTGCCGACCGGCCCCCGTGGTCGTGCGCACCACCAGCGGCACGTTGAACTGGCCGCCCGACATGTGCAGCAACGTTGCGGCGGTGTTCACCAGTTGGTCGAGTGCCAGCAGGCTGAAGTTGACCGTCATGATCTCGACGATCGGGCGCAGTCCGCCGAGGGCGGCGCCGATGCCGGCGCCGACGAAGCCTGCCTCCGACAGCGGCGTGTTCCGGACGCGATCGCGACCGAACTCCTCGTAGAGGCCCTTCGTGACGGCGTAGGTGCCGCCGTAGTCCGCGACGTCCTCGCCCATCACGAACACCCGGTCGTCGGTGGCGAGCGCATCGCGGATCGCCTCGCGCATCGCCTCGCGATAGGTCATCATGTCCGTCGACGTGTCGCCCGGCAGTAGATCGATGCTCACGGCCAGACCTCGTCGTCCTCTTCGTCGGTATCGGTGTGGTCACCGGTGCGGTCCGGTGTCGGTGCGTCCGGTGTCGGTGTCGGCGACGCTCCGCGCCGGCGGTGCCGGGCTCCGGTCGGTCCAGGGTGACGTTGTCGAGCAGCGTGTCGACGGATTCGAGCGGTGCGGCGTCGGCGGCGACCACGGCCGCCTCGGTCTCGTCGCGCGCCGATGACCACATCTGCTCGATGTCGTCATCGGTCACGACCGCGTCGCGCAGGAGGCGCTCCCCGAATGTCACGATCGGGTCGCGTCGCTTCCATTCCTCGACCTCGGCGGGATCACGGTAGAGATCCGGGTCGAACATCGAGTGTGCCCGGAACCGGTAGGTCTGGAACTCGATGAACATCGGTCCGCCGTCGGCCCGGATCGAGGCGAGCGCCTTCGAGGTCGCCCGATGCACCTCGACGACGTCCATGCCGTCCACACTCCATGCCGGAATCGCGTAGCTCGCCGCCTTGAGGGCGAGATCGATCTGCGACTCGCTCGAGCGCAGCGACGTGCCCATGGCGTAGCGGTTGTTCTCGCAGCAGAACAGCACCGGGACGTTCCACAACGCCGCGAGGTTCATCGCCTCGTGGAACTCGCCTTCGGCGACCGCGCCCTCACCGAAGAAGCAGACCGTCACCGCCCCCGAACGGCCGAGTACCTGATCGGCGAGTCCGAGCCCGACGGCAACCGGAAGGTGGCCGCCGACGATGGCGTTGCCCCCGAAGAAGCGGGTCGCCGCGTCGAAGAGATGCATCGAACCGCCCCGCCCGCCCGAACAACCCGTTGCCTTGCCGAACATCTCGCACATGATCGACTCGGCGGAGACGCCACGCAGCAGTGCGTGGCCGTGTTCGCGGTAGGTCGCGAGCACGGCGTCGGTGCGCTCCAGGCAACTCATGACCCCGGATGCGATTGCCTCCTCACCGATGTAGAGGTGGAGGAATCCCCGGATCTTCGACTCGCCGTACAGCTCGGCGCACCGCTCCTCGAAGACGCGGATCCGGATCATGTCCGCGAGCAGTGATCGCCACAGATCGTGCTCGGTGTTCATGACGTCCTCGTTCCGGTCGGGCTCGACTCGAGTGCCGAGACGTCGCCCTCGTCCTCGCCGACCTCGCGCGCCTTGAGCAGTCGTCGCATGATCTTGCCGCTGCGCGTGTGGGGCAGCGAGTCGACGAACTCGATCTCACGTGGCGCGACGGCCGCACCGAGGCGGGCCCGTGAGTACCCGATCAGTTCGTGGTGGAGTTCGTCCGACGGCGAACGGTCACGCGCCAGGACCACGAAGGCCTTGACGATGGTGCCGGCGGTCTCGTCGGGCTTGCCGATGACCCCGGTCTCGATCACGGCCGGATGCTCGTTGAGCACCGACTCGACCTCGAACGGTCCGATGAGGTGACCGGCGGTCTTGATGACGTCGTCGCCGCGTCCGACGAACCAGTAGTAGCCGTCGGCGTCACGGCGGGCCAGGTCGCCCGAGCGGTACCAGCCGTCGACGAACGTCGCCCGGTAGCGGGCGTCCTGGCCGAGGTAGCCGCGGAACATCGACGGCCACCCGGCCCGGAGCGCCAGCTCGCCCGAGGTGTCGGGGTCGGTGATCTCGACCGGTGACCCGTCGGCACCGGTGACGAGGTCGCCGTCGGGCGTCCGCTCCAGGAGTGTCGCCTCGATGCCGGGCAGCGGTCGACCCATCGACCCGGGGCGAACCGGCTGCGACCGGTAGTTGGCGATCATGATGCCGCCCGTCTCCGTCTGCCACCAGGTGTCGAGGACCGGGACGCCGAACACGTCCTGGCACCACCGGACGGCATCGGCATCGAGGGGCTCACCGACGCTGGCGACGAGGCGGAGCGCGTCGAAGTCGTACGTCGCGGGAAGTTCGGTTCCGAGTCGCTGCATCATCCGGATGGCCGTGGGGGCGGTGTAGAAGACGTCGACGGCGTGCCGTTGCAGGATGCGGTACCAGCGTTCGGCGTCGAAGTCGGCTTCGTCGACGATGCTCGTCACGCCGTTGGTGAGCGGGGCGATGATCCCGTAGGAGGTGCCCGTCACCCAGCCGGGGTCGGCCGTGCACCAGAAGACGTCGCCGGGGTGGAGGTCGAGGACGAGCCGGCCGGTGAGGTGGTGTGTGACCACGGCCCCGTGGACGTGCACGGCGCCCTTCGGAGTGCCCGTCGTGCCACTGGTGAAGTGCAGCAGCGCGGGAGTCTCGGGGTCGGTGTAGCCGATGTCGAACGAGTCGGTGCCGTTGCAGAGGAACGACCCCATCGAGACGACTCGTGGACGGCCGCGCCCGGACCGGTCGGATGTCTGGTCCTCGGCCGCCCCGCAGATCAGCACGAGTTCGAGGTCGGGCAGCCGATCGACGATTCCTGCGACCTTGCGCCGGTAGAGCATGGGCGTGGTCACCAGGACCCGGATCTGTCCGAGCTGCAGCCGTTGTGCGATCGGATCGGGCCCGAACGCCGAGAACAGCGGTGTGAAGGTGCACTGCGCCTTCAGCGTGCCCAGCGCACTGATGTAGAGCTCCGGAATCCGCCCGGTCAACGAGGCCACGCCCGTACCGGGACCGAACCCGTGGTGCCGGAGCGCGCAGGCGAACTGATCGGTACGCGCCGCGAGCATCGAGTAGGTCAGGTCGACGGGCTCGTCGACGTCGTCGGGGTCGCGCCCGATCCAGCGCAGCGCCACGTGATCGCCTCGACCGGCACGCACGTGGCGATCGAGGGCGAGGTCGGCGATGTTGACACCGACGAGTGTCGTCGGGGCGCCCTCCGAGGTCGTCCCAGGCGTCGTTCCAGTCGAACCGGGCGCAGGCCGCGTCGTAGTCGACCAGCCAGGGTTCGACGACTTCTCGCCCGGTCATGTCGAGAACTGCTCCAGTGCTCGCAGGGCGTGGGTCGCGTACGTCGAGGCAGGGCCACCACCCATCAGGACCGCAACGCCGATGGCCTCGTGGACCTGCTCGGGAGTTGCTCCGGCGCGTAGTGCATCGTGCATGTGCAGCGCGATGCAGTCATCGCAGCGCTGCACGATGGCAATCGACACGGCCATCAATCTCCTTGGTGGCCTGCGGCAGTGCGCCGTCGGCGACGGCGGACCGGTGGAGGTCACCGAATCCCTTCATCTGTGCGGGGATGACGGTGTTGAGATCGCGGTAACCCTGACGGAGTTCGGTCCGGTGCGCCCGGTAGTCGTGAACGGTCATGACGTCCATGGTCCGCCACCCGGGTGCCCGCTGCCAGGGAAGAAGGTCATCGCGAAGAGCACATCGTTGCCGCCCTGCATGACCTTTGGCCCTGCCTCCACGGCCACGAACGTGGCTTGATCAGTGCGATGGCCCGGGAGCGACCGCCGAAGGAGGGACGAAACGACATGCTGAAGACTGACCACGCCGTGACCGATCACGCTGCCACGAGTGAACGAGATCCGGGCCGATGGATCATCGGGATCGACGGATCCGAGTGTGCGGACAATGCCGTGCGCTGGGTCGTGGCCAACGCGCCGGGTCGCGCCACGGACCTCGAATTCGTCACGGCATGGCAGGCGCCGACCATCGGCGCCTATCCGATGTCGAGTCCGTCGGTGACCGTGTTCGACGACTCCGAACTCATCGCAGCCGCGGCCGACGAGACCGAGGCGGTGGCGGCGCGTTGCCGCGTCGAGCTCGATGTGCCCGCCGAGTCGTACGTGGGCAGGGGCGGGCCGGCCGAGGTGCTTCTCGCTGCGTCGGAGCACGCCGGGCTGCTCGTCGTGGGAAGTCGCGGTCGCGGCGGATTCGCCCGGCTGCTCCTCGGCTCGACGAGCACGCAGTGCGCGACGCACGCGACGGTGCCGACCGTCGTCGTGCCCGGCGACGTCGAACCGATCGCCACGCGACGGATCCTCGTCGGGTTCGACGGTTCTCCGAATGCCATGGCGGCAGCGCGCTGGGCGGTGCGATTCGCGGCTCCCGGCTCCACCGTGGTGGTCGCCTGGGTCTGGGACGCGACGCCACTCGCCGTGGGCTCGGACGCCTTCTTCTTCCCGGATGCGAGCGATCTGGCGGCGGAACGGTTCAACCATCTCGTGGAACCGCTCGAGTACGACGCGGCCGCCGCCGACGTCAGCATCGAACGGGAATTCATCCGGGGAACACCTCGCGCCGCGTTGTCGACCAAGGCCGACGACGTCGATCTGGTCGTGGTGGGAGCACGCGGCCATGGCGCCGTGGGCTCAGCCCTGCTGGGGTCCGTGTCGACGTGGATTCTCCACCACGTCCACCGCCCGATCGTCGTCGTGCCGCTCTCCGATACGTCTCCGGGCGTTGCCGCGGGATCACCGTCGCCCGACATCTTCCACGGGTAGAAACGATCGAGGTTCGACAATCAGCCGGCGGCGAGCGACAATGACCCCATGATCCGTGTCTTCCTGCTCGACGACCACGAGGTGGTCCGTCGAGGAATCGCCGCCACGCTCGAAGCCGAGACGGACATGACGGTGGTCGGCGAGGCCGGCGACGCTGATACCGCGCTGGACGAGATCCGGCGCTGCTCGCCCGATGTCGCAGTGCTCGACGTCAGGCTCGGCGAGGGCAACGGCATCGACGTGTGCCGTCAGATCACCTCGGAGTTCCCCGATGTCCGGTCGTTGATCCTCACCTCGTTCGACAGCGACCGGGCGCTGGTCGACGCGGGCCTCGCCGGTGCGTCGGGGTTCATCCTCAAGCAGATCCGCAGCAACGAACTCATCGAGGCGATCCGTGGGGTCGCCGCAGGTCGCAAGTACCTCGATGACGCCGAGGTCCGCCTGGCGCTGCGCAGGTTGCGTGACAGCGAGGAGGGCCGCCTCGAGGACCTGACGCCGCAGGAGCGCCGGATCTTCGATCTCATCGGCGAGGGCTACACGAACCGCCAGATCGCCCAGGACATGTATCTCGCCGAGAAGACCGTCAAGAACTACGTGTCGAACCTGCTGGCGAAACTCGGCATGTCGCGTCGCACCGAGGCCGCCGCCCTGTCGGCTCGCCTGGAAGAACGCCATCGCAACGAGACCTGACCGGCACCGGCCAAGTCCGTGACGGACCCGAATGGGTCAGACCGGCACCTTCCAGGTCAGCACGGTGCCCGTCGGCTCGTTGCGGTCCACGGTGCAGGTTCCGCCGAGTTCGGCGGCGCGCCACATCAGGTTCGACAGGCCCCCTGATCGCTTCGGTCCCTCCGGCAGTCCGCGGCCGTCGTCGCTGATCGTGAGCACGAGCCGGTCGTGGACGTGCTCGATGTGCACGGTGGCCGTCGTCGCCCCGGCATGACGCACCACGTTCGACAGTCCTTCGGTGACCGTGGCGACCAGCTGGTCGGTGATGAAGTCGGGCAGGTGATCGATGTCGCCCACGAGTCGGAGTTCGGGTTCGAACCCGAGATGGCGTGCCCGATCGTGCACCAGCTCGGTCAGCTGCGCCGACAGGCTCCGATGCTCGTTGGTCTGGCCGAGACGGAAGATCGCCGACCGAAGCTCGCGGATCGTGTCGTCGAGTTCGTTGATCGTGCTCCCGATGCGATCCGCCACGACAGCCGGTTGGGCCTGAGCGTGCACCGCCTGCAGGCTCATCCCGGCGGCGAACAAGCGTTGGATCACCATGTCGTGGAGGTCGCGGGCGATCCGCTCGCGGTCCTGCAGCATCGCCATCTCGACGGCGAAGGCCTGGCGGTCGCTGACGTCGCGGATCGTCGCGATCGTGCGATGTTCACCGTCGATCACGACAGGGCTCAGGCTGACCTCCACCGGAAACATCGCGCCGCCGACATCCTGGGCGAACAATCGCAGTCCCGTGCCCATCGGTCGGATGGTGGCGTGGTCGCGGTACTCGGCGCGTCGCGTCGCGTGGGAGTGACGGAACTCGGGTGGAACCAGGTCGTCGACCGACGAGCCGACGAGATCGGTGCGGCCGAACATCTTCTCCGAGCTCGGATTCGCGACCAGGATCTCACCATCGTCGGCGACCACGATGACCCCGTCGGGGGACGAGTCGAAGAGTGCTTCGGCGAATTGGGCGTGGTCCATTCACCTTCGATGCTAGGTGGTCTCCGATGTCTTGGCGCCCCTTTGTCCCAGGTGTCCGAGTGTCCCGGGTCAGGTCGTGGCGAGGTGTGGGGGTCGGGCCAACAGGACCGGGCAGCGGGCGTCACGTACGAGGGCTGCAGATGTGCTCCCCGTGACGAGTCTGGCCATCCCCGTGCGGCCGTGGGTCGACGCCACGATCAGCGACGCCTGCAGCGAGTCGGCGAAGTCCGTGATCTCGTCGTGGACGTCGTGGCCATGGAGCACCTCGAACTGCACCGGGTGACCTGATTCGGCCGACAATCGATGCGCCAGTCGCGCCGGATACGTCGTCTGATCCACATCGCCCGAGGTCCGCAGGTCGGGCTCGACGACTTCGACGATCCACGGTTCGGCCCGCAACTCGATGCCCCACGCGGCCGCGAGCGGCAACACCGACTCGGACGCCGTCGATCCGTCGACGGTCACGACGATCGGGCCGTCGAAGCCCGTGCGCTCGCAGCGGGGCCCGACGAGGAGAATCGGTCCGAAGACAAGCTGCAACAGCTCCTCGGCGACGCTGCCGAGCAGCGCAGCGGATCGACCCCTCCCGTGTGACGCCATCACGACGGTGACCTCCGGGTGGAGGTCGACCTCCTCGGCAATGCCGGCCGCAACGCTCTCCGACGCGACGATCGCCTTCGTGGCCACCTCGACGCCCGCCGTGTCGCGCTGGCCGACACGGTCGGCGAGTCGTGTCCGCGCATCGTCGAGTTCTCCGGCGTCGGCGACCACCTCGATGATGTCGACGTTGGTGTCGCAGCGCCGGGCGAGCGAGAAGGCGGCGTCAGCTGCGTGCCACGACGCGTCGGATCCGTCGACGGGAACGATCAGGTGCTGAACCATGGGGGCCTCCGGTGGTCGTGAGCGGTCAGTGATGTGGGTCGATCCTGAATCGGCGACCGGTGATCGACGCAGCCTCGATGCGCACGAAGAACGGCTTGTGTGACAGGTGCCAGGGGCGCACCGACAGATCGAACGAATCGAAGAGATCCGTCTGCCGGTTGATCAGTTCGGCACGGCCGTGCACGACGACGCTCCATGCGCGTCCGTCGTCGACACCGTCGGCTTCGAAGGCGACCTCACGGGCGCCGGTCGCCCCGGACAGCTTCGAACCGAGCGCCGTCCGGAACACGATGGAACCCTGGTCGACGATGTGGTTCACGGGGAAGATGTCGACCCCGCCCGACTGCATCGGGACGGCGAGCCGGCCCACCTGCGCCCCGCGGAGCAGCATCCAGCACTCCGACTCGATCAGGTGCTCCATCGGTTCCTGTTCGAACTGCATCTCGCGCCTCCCTTCGACCGGCGATACGGCGACGGGTTCCCTCACTCATCCGATCGTCACTCGGTGTTCGTGCGGGTGCAAGGGCCCAAGGTCACGGCACGTGCCGCCATTCGGCACTGGTGGAACGCCGACACGGGCGGCGATACTCGGGGCATGACCATTCAGTGGATCGTGGGCGTCGACGGCACGGCGGTCGACGCGCTTCGTTGGGCAGTCGAACATGCGCCGTCACGGGGCGCCGAGGTGACGGCGTTGACTGCCTTTCACGTCCCGGCCGTGATGGCGTTGATGACGGCGAAACGCGGATTCGGCGTCGACGAACTCGGTCTGGCAGCGACGGCCGGCCACGACCTCGACATGGCGATCGCCGGTGTCGGGTCGGAGGTCGTCGTGATACCGCAGGTCGTCGAGGGCCAGGCGGCGCACGTCCTGGTCGACGCGGCGGCGGCAGCCGACGCGTTGATCGTCGGCCAACGCGGCAGCGGCGACCTCCGCCAGCACCGGCTCGGCTCCGTGACCCGCTATTGCGCCACGCATTCGACGTCGCCGGTCGTCGTCGTCCCGCCCGAATGGACGCCGCAGCCGAGCGAGCGCATCGTCGTCGGTTTCGACGGGAGTGACAACGCCGCTGCAGCCCTGCAGTGGGCGCTCGACTTCGCAGGGGCGGAGAACACCGTCTCGGTGGTCGCGGCGATGGAGGTGGCGCCGTGGCTCGGAGAACGCGACACACGTGCAAAGTTCCCCGAGGAGATCGCCGAACAGGAACGCGTGCTGACAGCGGCCATCGACGCGGTCGACGTCGATCACCGCACTCAACGGTCGTTCGTGCTCGACAGCCCCCGTCACGCACTCGGCGAGGCCGCCCGCTCGGCGGACCTGATCGTGGTCGGCGCACGGGGCCGCGGTGTCATCGCCGCGGAGTTCCTCGGTTCGGTGAGCACGTCCCTGCTGCAGGATGCCTCCGTCCCCGTCGTCGTCGTTCCCCACTGAATCGTGACCGGGCCGTCTGCGACGGGGCCGATCGTGGCTCGGATCAGGGTGTTCTCGACGAAGCCGTACGACCGTGGGGGCTTCGACGCCGCCAACGGCCGGCACGGGCACGAGCTGGTGTACCTCGATGCCCGTCTGGACGCATCGACGGCCGAACTCGCGGTCGGCGCCGACGCCGTGTGCGTGTTCGTCAACGACGATCTGTCGGCCCCGGTGTTGGAGGCCCTGCACTCGGCGGGGGTCCGTTGTGTGGCGCTGCGGTGCGCCGGGTACAACAACGTCGACCTCGCCGCTGCGCGGCGCCTCGGTCTGGACGTGGTGCACGTCCCGGCGTACTCGCCCAATGCGGTCGCCGAACACACTTTGGCGCTGATCCTCGCGCTGAACCGGCGGATCCACCGCGCCTACAACCGGGTGCGCGACGGCAACTTCTCGCTCGACGGGCTGGTCGGATTCGATCTCGCCGGCAAGACCGCCGGCGTCGTGGGGACCGGTCGGATCGGCGTCATCGTGGCGCGCCTGCTGTGGCATCTGCGATGTCGGGTCGTGGCGGTCGATCCGTTCCACGACGGCCACCTGGTCGAGCTCGGCGTCGAATACGTCGAACTCGACCAGCTGCTCGCCGAGAGCGACCTGATCACGCTGAACTGCCCGTTGACGCCCGCGACCCACCACCTCATCGACGCCGACGCCGTCGCCGCGATGCAGCGCTCACCGATGTTGGTCAACACCGGCCGCGGTGCCCTGATCGACACCCAGGCCGCGATCGACGGGCTCAAGTCCGGTCGGATCGGCTCGCTCGCGCTCGACGTGTACGAAGAGGAGGCCGACCTCTTCTTCGAGGACCGCAGCCAGGAGATCCTCGACGACGACGTGTTCGCCCGACTGTTGACGTTCCCCAACGTCCTGATCACCGCGCACCAGGCATTCCTCACGAAGGAGGCCCTGGCCGCGATCGCGGAGACGACGCTCGCCAACGTCACCTCGGTGTTCGGCGACGGTCCGGTCAGCAATCAGGTGTCGGGCTGAACGTCGCTCAGTCGGCGTGCAACTTCGGTGCGCCGGGGTGGTACTCGGCGCCGGGTACCGGCTCCGCCGCGAGGGGCTCGGCGTCATCGTCGTCGGTGGCCGCCCATCCGATCGACGTGTCGGGCGCCGCCGAGTCGACGATGTGATACCGCCGTCCCGTCACGACCATGGGCTCGATGCGGACGAAGTTCGGTTTGTCCCAGGCGAGCCAGGGGAACAGGGGGAGATCTTCGGCGTCGAAGACCTCCTGCATCCGTTCGATCGCCCGGGCCTGGCCCTTCACGACGACACTCCAGGCCGTCCGATCGCCCGGTTGGTAGCCGTCGATCTCGAATGCCACGAAACGGTTCAGTACGGCACCGGCGAGCTTCGTGCCGGCGGCGCTGCGGAACACGATGCCGCGCTGATCCGTGATGAAGTTGATCGGGAAGATGTCGGGTTGGCCGGCGATGTCGACAGCGAGCCGACCCACGGCGGCCTCGCCGAGCAGTTCCCAACACTCCGACTCGCTGAGGATCTCGGTGGCTTGCTGTCTCTCGTCCATGCAACCATCCAACACGATCGGCCGGTGGTGATGAAGGGTCGAACGTCATCGGCCCGTGAGGGCACGGACCTACGGGAGACGGACCCGTTCGAACTGTTGCGGCACCACGGCGGTGAAGCCGTCGTCGATGAGGCGTTCGGCGAGCGCTTCGCTGGCATCGGGCTCACCGTGCACCACGAAAACCGTTCGTGGTGTACGGGGCAGCGACGAGATCCACCGGGCGAGTCCGTCGGCATCGGCGTGCACCGACATCGACCGCAGCGTCAGGACGTCGGCGCGTACCGGGATGTAGCGGCCGAGCATCTTGAGCGTCCGGGCTCCGTCCGAGAGCGACCGGCCACGCGTGCCGGCGGCCTGGAAGCCGCAGAGAACCACCGAGTTGCGGTGATTCGGCAGCAGGCGGGCCAGGTGGTGCAGGACGCGGCCACCCGATGCCATGCCCGACGCGGAGATGATGATCGCCGGAGCACTCAGCTCGTTGAGCGCCTTGGAGTCCTCGACCGACGGGCACTCGTGCAGGCCGCCGCCGGGATCGAAGTCGACGTCGGGGTAGGCCGCGCGGTAGATGTCGAGCACCCGCAGCGCCATCGGGCTGTCCACGTAGACCGGGAGCTGGGGGATCCGATCGTCGGCCATCAGCTCGCGCAGCACGGTCAGCAGTACCTCGGTGCGATCCACCGCGAAGGCGGGGATCAGGATGGTGCCGCCCCGACGCGCGGTGCGGTTGATGAACTCCGCGAACGTGTCGATCTCCTCCTCGGGTGCGGGGTGCAGCGAATCGCCGTACGTCGACTCGACCAGCACGGTGTCGGCCGCCGGCGGTGTGAACGGGCCGGGCACGAGCGGATGGTCGTTGCGCCCGAGATCACCGCTGACCAACAACGTGGTGGTGGTGGCCGGCCGGCCGGTCGATGCCGCCGCCTCGGAGATGGTGAGGTGCACGCTCGCCGATCCGAGGATGTGGCCGGCGGGCGTGAACCGCGCGGTGATGCCCTCGGCCACCTCGATCGGCGTGTCGAAGGCGACGGACTCGAAGAGCGGGAGGGTGGCGGCGGCGTCGTCCGACGTGTAGAGGGGAAGGGCCGGGTGGTGCTTGGAGAACCCTCGCTCGTTGGCGAACCGGGCTTGTTCCTCCTGGATGTGGGCCGCGTCGGGCAGGAGGATCGCGCAGAGTTCGCTGGTCTGGCGCGTTGCGAAGATCGGTCCGCGATACCCGTCACGCACGAGGCCGGGGAGCCAGCCGCTGTGGTCGATGTGGGCGTGGGTGACGACCACTGCGTCGATGGTGATCGGGTCGACCGGGAACGGCTCCCAGTTCGCCAGACGATCGCGCTTGGTCCCCTGGAACAACCCGGCGTCGACGAGGACGGTCGCCTGGTCGGTTCGCACGAGGAATCGACTGCCCGTGACGGTTCGGGTCGCCCCGAGGAACTCCAGTGTGATCATGCTCTCGACTCTAGGATCGAGGAGTGACCAGTCCGGTCGTCGACGCGCACGAAGGAGACGTTCATGTCGAACCAAGACGCTGACGCAGGACCTGACGCGACAGGTGCTCGACGCGGTCCGGTGGTGGTCGGCGTGGACGGATCGTCGAACGCCCAGCGAGCGCTGAGCCTCGCTGCCGATCTCGCCCGAGCGTTCGACGCGGATCTCGCGGTGTTCCACGCACTGGGTCTGATGACGGTGATCGAGGGACGCCATGTGCCGTCCGAGGGCCATCGTGACGACATCGAACGGTTACTGCGCACCGAATGGTGCCGTGCCCTGCAGGGTGATCCGTCGCTGCGCTGGCGTGCCGAGATCGTCTACGGGAGCCCGGCCGACGTGCTGTTGAACCTCGGTCGCGATCTCGGGGCGTCGTTCGTCGTGGTCGGTTCGCGTGGCGTGGGCGACGAGCAGGTGCTCGGCAGCACGAGCCACCACGTCGTGCACCACTGCGACCGCCCCGTCGTCGTGGTCCCACCCGCCACCTGAAACGCTGGGGTCGGACCACGTGTCAGGTTCCGGCGTTTCAGGCGGCCGACTTCTCGAGGATGTGGATGCCGCAGGCCGAGCCGAGGCCGATCACGTGGGCCAGCCCGACCTTGGCACCTTCGATCTGACGGTCGCCGGCCTCGCCGCGCAGGTGATGGCAGATCTCCCAGATGTTGGCGATACCGGTCGCCGAGATCGGGTGGCCCTTGGACTGGAGGCCGCCCGACACGTTGACCGGGAGTGAACCGTCGCGCCACGGTGCGCCGGAGTTGAAGAAGTCGACGGCGCCGCCCTCCTCGCACAGACCGAGGTTGTCGTAGTGCACCAACTCGGCGGTGGCGAAGCAGTCGTGGAGCTCGACGAGATCGAGATCCTCCGGCCCGATGCCGGCCTGCTCGTAGGCGATCCGCGCCGCATTACGCGTCAGGGTGTTGACGTCGGGGAGTACCTGGCACGCCTCCTGCCACGGATCCGAGGTGAGGACCGATGCCGACACCTTCACCGCGCGCCGCTGTTGCTCGAGGGACAGCGTCTTGAGCTTCTCGCCACTGACGACGACCGCTGCCGCTGCCCCGTCGCAGTTGGCCGAGCACATGGGCCGGGTGTTCGGATAGGCGATCATCATGTCGCCCATGATCTCCTCGAGCGTGAACCGCTTCGAGTAGGCCGCCAACGGGTTGAGCGTCGAGTGGGCGTGATTCTTCTCGGAGATCCTGGCGAACAGCTCGAAGTCGGCGCCGCCGTACTTGTGGCCGTACTCCATGCCGACCTGGGCGAACACGCCCGGCATCGTGTCGGTGCCGATGCGGCCGTCGGTGGACGTGACGGCGCCGAAGCGGCCCTGCGGCTCCCACTCGTTGCCGTCCTTCTTGGCGCGACCTCCGCCGCCGAGGAGGCCGACGCCGGCGAGCTTCTCGACACCGACGGCGAGCCCCATGTCGGACTCGCCGGCCTTGATCGACATGATCGCCGTGCGCAGCGCGGTCGCGCCCGTTGCGCACGCGTTCGACACGTTGTAGACGGGGATGCCCGTCTGACCGACCTGCTTCTGGATCTGCTGGCCGATGCCACCCGACCCCATGAGGTTGCCCGCGGCCATCACACCCATGTCGCCCATGGTCACCCCGGCGTCGGCGAGCGCGGCCATGACGGCCTCCGATGCGAGGTCGACGACGTCGCGATCGGTGTGCTTGCCGAACTTGGTCATGTTGATCCCGAGGATCCAGATCTCAGTCACTGTTCTTCCTGTCTCGGCCTCACGGCCAGTCGGTGGTTGGGTACGTCAGGTCGGCCTCGTCCGCCTCGTCGCTGGCGCTTTCCTCGGCGGTCTT
This sequence comes from Ilumatobacteraceae bacterium, assembly GCA_963829585.1. Taxonomy (GTDB): domain Bacteria; phylum Actinomycetota; class Acidimicrobiia; order Acidimicrobiales; family Ilumatobacteraceae; genus Sva-07. The sequence continues at coordinate 44,201 of CAWHJD010000005.1, forward strand.
GGTCAGTTCTTCTGTCGTTGTCGGTCGTGGGTGCTAGGCGGGTTCGAAGGCGAAGCCGATGGCGTCGGTGCCGTGGTCGTCGGTGCCGAGCGAGTACGTGGTCAGCTTGACCCTCATGCCGGTGTGGACGTGATCGGCGTCGGGCTCGACGTTGCGCAGGTTGCCGCGCACGCTCGTGCCGTCACAGTCGATCACTCCGGAGACGAACGGCACCTCGACGCCGGGGGCCGCGAAGGCCACGATCGTGAACGTGCGCAGCACGCCCTCGGTCGCGATGTCGACCGTGCGGAACTCGGTGCGGAAGCACGAGGCGCAGGCATTGCGACGATCGAAGAATCGGGCCCCGCAATTCGTGCACTCGTGAGCCACCAGGTGGGGATCGCCGTCGTCGAGCACGAGGTAGTCGACCAACGGGACGCGGGTCGGAGCAGCAGTGTCAGCCATGCCCCAGAACGTACCGACCCCTCCCACCGTGCAACGACCCGAACCGTCACACCCGAACCGTCACACCGGAACGACCCGAACCGTCACAGGCGGCCGGGTCGGACGCCGGTCAGCGCGGTGCCATGGCGGTGAGCCACGCCGGCAGCCGCGTCGGGCGCCCGCTGGTGGTGACGCATCCGTGCACGGTCACGCCGGTGGCCCGAACACCCGGTACGCCGTGCTCGTCGTCGACCGTGACGAGATAGGCCATCTGGAACGTCGCACGCGTCACGTCGGCGAGGGAGAGGTGCACCGTGATGAGGTCGTCGAACTCGATCGGCTGGCGGTACTGGACGAACGATTCGAGCACGGGCGACTCCAGCCCGGCCTCGCGCCACTCGGTGAACGGGTGCCCGACGTGTCGGAGGTACTCGACGCGCGTCTCTTCGAAGTAGTGCAGGTAGTTGCTGTGGTGCACGATGCCCATCGCGTCGGTCTCGACGAACCGGACGCGGATCTCGTGGTGGAATTCGTAGGCATCGGGTGATCTCGAAGGATCGGCGGAGAGACGCACGCGCCGACCCTACAAGCGCGGACGACCTCTACAGTCGTGGCCGTGACGCCTGCAGTCGTGGCCCTCGATGCCGCCGGGATCTCGTACACGATCCACGAATACGAACGCGGCGAGGATCTGCGCGACTTCGGGCGAGAGGCGGCCGAACAGCTCGGGCTCGACCACGATCAGGTGTTCAAGACGTTGGTGGTCGTCGCCGACGACGAGTTGATCGTGGCGGTCGTGCCGGTCAGCTGCCAGCTGTCGATGAAGCGCGTCGCCGCTGCCGTCGGAGCGAAGCGGGCGGTGATGTGCGAACCGGCGCGTGCCGAACGCTCGTCGGGCTACATCGTCGGCGGCATCAGCCCGATCGGGCAGCGCAAACCCCTGCGTACGGTGGTCGACGAGTCCGCCGAACTGTTCGACGTGGTCTACGTGAGCGGCGGCCGACGCGGTCTCGACATCGGCCTCGCTCCGAGCGACATGGTGCACCTCCTCGACGCCGTCGTGGCCCCGATCACCGCCTGAATCAGCGCCTGAGTGAGCCTGAGTCAACGCGCGGGGTGGCGCATCAGCGCTTCGATGCGAGCCACGCGGGTTCGTGCCGGGGGATGCGAGGCGCCGAGCCGGGCCCGCCAGCCGATCGGTCGGGCGCCGGAGCCTCTCGCGAGGAGTTGGCGCAGCGCACTCGCGAGCTCCCGCCCGAATCCCATGCGGACGGCGCGTCGATCTGCTTCGTACTCCGAGGAGTGCCCCACGAGGTTCGCCAGCGCGTCACTCCCGCGCAGTGCGGCCGTGAAGATCCACGAGATGCCGTTCACGACGAACGCCACGACGTTGCCGACCGCCGAGATCAAGGGTGATTCGCGTCCGAAACTTCCGGCAGCGGCGTGGGCGACGTTCTCGAGGAAGAACCCGATGCGTGCGAGGAGCACCACCGGTGCCGACAGCCAGTGCCCGATGGTGATCGCCACGGTGTGCAGCCCGAGGTGATGGCTCAACTCGTGGGCGAGCACTCCGCGCAACTGCCCCTGCGACAGCTCGTCGACCGCGTAGGTCGTCACGACCACGAGATGGCCGCCGCAGGCGAACGCATTCAGCTCGTCCGACGGGAGGACGCGCACCACGAACCGACTCGGGGGAAGGTCGTTCGCCTGCGCGATCCGTGCCCACAGCGGCTCGATGACGGCGGCCTCGGCCGGTGTCGGCCGGCGGGCGCCGAGCAGCGGAGTGAGGACCAGCACCTGGATCGGCCGGACGAACAGCCCGAGGCCGGCAACCAGGAAGGCGAGGACGAACCACCCGTACGACAGCGCTGTCGCCCAGCCGATCGGCAACCAGATCACGAAGAGCGCGAGCAGGCTGAAGGGGATCATGGCAACGACGGGCGCGAACGCCCAGATCGCACCGCGGTCGACGCGTCGGGCGCCCGGGTGTGCTCGCATAGCGGTGGCCACAATACGCACCGTGGTCGACGCTCCCTCGCGGTCTGATGTTGTTCAAGATCGGCGTGTTTCCTCGTGTGGCGGACGTACCGGGGGTTACTGTCGCCTCGCATCCATGAACTTGGGTCTCGGTGAGCACGTGAGTGAGGACGATCGGTGCAAAGAACCACGACGACGGAACTGACGGTCGAGCAGCAGCGGGTCCGTGTGCTGTTGGACGAGTCGGCCTCGTGTCGGGCGGTGGACGCCGACCGGGCCCGGCAACTCGCGCTCGACGCCCGTGTCCTGTCTCGTGCCCACGATCTGCGTGACACCGAAGCGGAAGCCCTCTATCAGCTCGCGGCCATCGCGCACCAGCGTGGGCGCTCGGAGTACGCGTTCGCCCTCGCGTCGGAAGCGGTCGAGCTCTCCGAGCCCAACGAGGTCAGCCTGACGCTCGCATGGTCGCTCCATCTGATCGGCGTCGTCTACTACCAGGCGAGCAATCATTCCGGCGCGCTCGATCACTGTCTGCGGGCGCTGCAGATCTACCGGGCGACCGATCACGCCGTCGACGAGGGCCGGATCCTCCACTCGATCGCGGCGATCTACCAGTCGATGGCCGATTACACCCGCGCGATCAGCACCTATGAGAACGCACTGGCGGTCAACGAACCGTTGAACCGGCCCGACGTCGATGCCATGGTCCTCGGCAACCTCGCCCGCATCCGCGGTCGTCGCGGTCAGCATCTCGAAGCCGTCACCCTCGGGCGGCGCGCCGTCGAGTTGGCGCGGGTCCATGCGCCGCAGCTCGTCGGGAGCCTCCTCGCCGACCTTGCCGAGGCCCATGTCGGTCTGGCCGATCACGATGCCGCAGCCGCCTGTTTCGCCGAGGCGCGTGAGAACTGGGACCTGCGATCGATCGACGGCAACAATCTCGCCCCTGCCGAGCAGCTCGGGGTCATGGTGTCGGAAGGGCGCGTCGCGTTGCGGAGCGGTCAGCTCGACACGGCGATCGCCACGTTGCTCGCGGCGCTCGATCTGGCCGACCGCACCGACCATCGTGAACTGGAACTCGAGGTGCACGACCTCCTGGCGGTCGCCTACAAGCAGGCCGGTCGCCACGCCGAGGCGCTCGAACACCGTGAGCGCCATTTCGCCCTGCACCGTGAGATCTTCAACGACGCGGCGGACCTGCGGCTGCGTACCGTCCAGGTCGCCCACGACAACGAGACCGCCCGCCAACTCGCGGAGATCACCCGCCTGAAGACCAGCGGGCTGGTCGCCGACTACGCGGCAAACCATGCCGACGTCGATGCCTACCATCTCGAGGCGTTCGAACGGGTCGCGGCGCTGGCGGAGTTCCGGGGCGGCAACACCACCAAACACACGAGCGCCGTCGGTGATCTCGCCGCCGAGATCGGCCATGCGATCGGCCAGCAGCCGGAGTGGTGCGAGCGGTTGCGGCTCGCAGCGCGCCTGCACGACATCGGCAAGGTGGCCGTGTCCGACACGGTGCTGCTCAAGCCGGGTCCGCTCACCGTCGAGGAGTACCACGAGGTCAAACAGCACACCGTGCTCGGCCGGCGGCTCCTGTCCGGGGTGTCGACCGAGCTCTTCTCGCTGGCCGCCGAGGCCGCGTGGTCGCACCACGAGTGGTGGGACGGCTCGGGCTATCCCAACGGGCTCAACGGGCCGGCGATCCCGCTGTCGGGGCGCATCGTCGCGATCGCCGACGTCTTCGACTCGCTGGCGACGCGTCGGACCTACAAGCGCGAATGGAATCTCGCCGAGTCGGTGCGTTTCGTCATGTCGGGGTCGGGCTCGCAGTTCCAGCCCGATCTCGTCGATGCCTTCGTCAAGGTGATGAGCGCACGGCACCCTGAACTTGCCGACGAGTTCCGCTGAAGCACCGCTCGAGTCGCTGACCTGAAACGCTGGGGTCAGACCCCAGCGTTTCAGGTGAGGGCGCTCGCGACCCAGCGTCGGACGAACACCGCGAGGTCGTCGACGGTGATGTCGTCGCCGAGGCGTCCGTTGCGATAGGAGTTCGAGAACGACGACACCGCGCCGAGGACACCGACGGCAACGAGGCTCGACGGCGCATCCGCGATGTCGCCCGCACGTTGGCCCTCCTCCACGAGACGTCGCACGTCGTCGAGGTACACGCCGGCGCCTTCGTCGAGGACGTCGGCGACATCGGGATCGGTGCGCTCCACATCCAGCAGCGCGAAGTACGCGGCATGGTCGGCCATGAATCGCACGCTCGCTTCGGCCCCGTTGGCGATCCTCGTGACCGCGTCGGCCGTCGGGTCGAGCACGGCGCCCTGGGCGCGCCGCAAGCGGAGGCGCATCGTTCGAACGAGCTCGGCGAACAGCGCACCCTTGGTGGGGAAGTACCAGTAGAAGAGACCCTTGGCGACGCCGGCCGCCGCGCAGATGTCGACGATTCGCGTCGCTGCGTAGCCTCGGTCGGCGAACAGTTCGGCGGCGGCATCGAGCAGCTGCTGCTTGCGTTCGAGGCCGTGTTCGGTGTGTTGGCGTTCGTCGCTCGGCGCGGCGTCGTCGAGCTCCGCAGGGTCGTCGAACTCCGCCGTGTCGCGTCGAGTTCGTCGAGTTCGTCGAGGGCGTCGAGGGAGTCGGCACCGGCGTTCGTCACGCCGACAGTCCAACCGATCTTGACCCGCGGGTCAAGACGGAGCCGACGGACCGGGGTACCATCGGCGTCGATGGCCGGCACCCGTGACGAGCGCATCTCGCTGCGTACCCGCAACGACAAGTGGCAGAACGTCCCGCTGCGCATCGAGATGTCCGAGTGCATCAACTGCGATGCCTGTCTCCGGCACTGTCCGCCACATTTCGGCGCGATCTTCAACCACGGCGCCGATGTGATCATCATCCCCCAGCTCTGCAGCGGCTGCGACAAGTGCCTGCCCGCGTGCCCGGTCGACTGCATCTATCCCGACCCCGACTGGCAGGCCACCGCCATTCCCGACGACTGGTGGGACGAGCCGCTCAGCTCGGATGACCCGTACCGCTGACGTCGCCGATGTGTCGCACACCTCCTGTGCGAATTCGAACATCGGACGGGGATGGGTTCCGGTTGGAGCGTCGAGCGAGTAGAAACGTGGTCGATGACCACGCCACGAGTCCTGCCCGGAGCCGAACCGATGTCGCATGTCGGCACCACCGACGTCGGGGTTCTCGTGCTCCACGGGTTCACCGGGAATCCGATCTCCATCCGCGGTCTGGCCGACTCGATGGCGTCGGCAGGACACTCCGTCGAGATGCCGCTCCTGCCCGGCCATGGCACGACGATCGACGACATGCTCGACACCACGTGGGCCGACTGGACCGCTGAGGTCGCAGCGGCGCACGGTCGCCTGGCCGAACGAACCGATCGCATCGTCGTGATGGGGTTGAGCATGGGTGGAGCGCTGACGCTCTGGTCGGGGTTGGAACTGGGCGACGTCGTCGGCCTCGTGTGCATCAATCCGGTCACGATGCCGGCCCCGCCGGAGGTGGTCGAGATGATCGCCGAGATGGTGGCCGATGGAACGGAGATCGCCCCGGCGATCAGCGGCGACATCGCCGATCCCGAGGCGGAGGAGAACGGCTACGACGGCACGCCGCTGCGGGCCGCGCTGTCGTTGATGAACGACGGACTGGCATCCCTCGTGGATCGCTACGACGAACTGGCTCTGCCGCTGTTGTTGATCACGTCGCGCCAGGACCACACCGTGGAGCCGGCCAACAGTGAACACCTCGCGGGAACCTACGGAGGTGACGTCGAGCACGTGTGGCTCGAACGCAGCTACCACGTCGCCACGCTCGACTACGACGCCGACGACATCAACCGGCTCGCGGGCGAGTTCGTCGCTCGCGTCATCGCGGGCTGATCATGCTCGCCAGCCTTCCGAGCCCATCGTTCAACTCGATCGACATCGGCCCACTCAGCCTCAACCTGTACGGGCTGATGATCGCCCTCGGCGTGATCGCGGCCGTCTGGCTGTTCGGCAAGCGTCTCGAGGATCGCGAGGTCGGCACCAAGGATGATGCGAGCGCCATCGCCATCTGGGCCGTGCTCGCCGGCGTCATCGGAGCCCGGCTCTACCACGTCGTCACCGACTACGACCGCTTCCGCAACAACTGGGACGAGATCCCCGCGATCTGGAACGGCGGCCTCGGCATTCCCGGGGGCTTGCTCTTCGGCGTCCCGGTCGGGATGTACCTCGCCAGGAAGCGTGGCATCCCGATTGCGGTCGCTGCGACCTGCGCCGCTCCCGCGATCCCGCTGGCGCAGGCGATCGGACGGTGGGGCAACTACTTCAACCAGGAGCTGTACGGACGCCCCACGACGCTGCCCTGGGGGCTGGAGATCGACGCGGCACATCTCCAGGACGGCTACGCGGTCGGCACCCTGTTCCACCCGACGTTCCTCTACGAGTCGCTCTGGAGTCTCGGCCTGTGTCTGGTGCTGCTGGGGATCGACAAGCGTTGGCGCCCGGCGCCGGGCCAGTTGTTCGTGATGTATCTCATCGGCTACGGCCTCGGTCGGTTCTGGGTGGAGGGCATCCGGATCGACGCCGCCCACCGCATCGGTGGCCTCCGGCTCAACGAGTGGGTCGCCCTCGTCACCGTCGTGGTCAGCGGCATCGTGCTCGCGTGGATGCGACGCCATCCGATCCCCGAACCGGTGATCGGGCAACCGCTCGCCCGGGACGATGACGATCTCCACGATCTGTCGGCGGTCCCCGATGATCCGTCGACGGTCGCCGATGTCGACGGCGACGAACTCGATCGTCGACGGCGACGAACTCGATTCGGCCGACGGCGACGACGTCGCGCCGGACCCCACCGACGTGCGCTGACTCAGGCGACCAGTCGGGCGCCGGTCTCGGCATCGAACAGGTGGATGCCGGACGGCTTCGGCACCAGGCTCACCCGATCGCCGGCACGCAGACTGCTGAGCCCGTCGGTCCGGGCGACGACCTCCTGCCCGCTGTCCGTCGTGGTGCAGTAGAGGAAGGCCTCGGAGCCGAGTTCCTCGACGAACTCGACGGTCGCATCGACCCCGCCATCGGTGCCGATGTCGAGGTCGTTCGGTCGGACGCCGATCGTGACGGCCGCCGAGGTGAGCGAAGTGCGCTGGGCGGGCGACAGCGGCACCGTGAGCGATCCGTAGGTGGCGCCCTGCTCCGTGGTGGTCGCCGTCAGCAGGTTCATCGCCGGAGATCCGATGAACCCGGCGACGAAGGCGTTGACCGGATCGGTGAACAGCTCTCTCGGCGTCGCACACTGCTGCAGTACGCCGTCGAGCATGACCGCCACACGATCACCCATGGTCATCGCCTCGATCTGGTCGTGGGTGACGTACACGGTCGTGACGCCGAGTTCTCGCTGTAGTGCGGCGATCTGGGTGCGTGTCTGCACGCGGAGCTTCGCGTCGAGGTTCGAGAGCGGCTCGTCCATGAGGAACACCTGTGGCTCCCGAACGATCGCTCGCCCCATCGCGACTCGCTGGCGCTGGCCCCCGGACAGGTTCGCCGGCTTGCGATCGAGGAGTTCCTCGAGATCGAGGATGCGGGCCGCCTCGTGGACCCTGGCCGCTCGTTCCTTCTTGCGCATCTTCTTGACCTTGAGGTGGAAGCCGATGTTCTCGGCAACGGTCATGTGCGGATAGAGCGCATACGACTGGAAGACCATGGCGATGTCGCGATCCTTCGGCGCCACGAACGTGACGTCGCGGTCGCCGATGAACACGCGGCCCTCGTCGATCGGCTCCAGGCCGGCGAGCATCCTCAGTGTCGTCGACTTGCCGCAACCCGAAGGGCCGACGAGGACGAGGAACTCCCCGTCGCCGATCTCGAGGTCGAGATGATCGACCGCGGGCGAATCCGCTCCCGGGTACAGCCGGCTCGCTCCCTGGAAAGTGACGGTGGCCAACGAATCCTCCTGCGACCTCGGTGCGTGTGCGTCGCAACTCTGCAACATGCACATCTTGGCCGTTGGTGGGAGCCATTGCCACACATGCTGAACTGTGCGGGTGTCCGACCTCGTTGCGTTGACCGGCCCGTCGTTCGATGTCGTGGTCGACGTGACCACCGGTGTTCCGACGGTCGTCCACTGGGGTGCACCGCTGGGGGCCGGCGCCGATCTGGCGGCACTGGCCGGGGCACTCGGTCGCCCGAGCGTGGCCGGCGCGATGGCACAGGTCGCCCCGGTCGGCATCGTCCCGCTGCACGCCGACGGCTTCCCCGGGCGACCAGGGCTCGTGGGGCGCCGCGCCGGTGGCCGTGCATGGGCGCCCCGCTTCGAAGCCGTGTCACATCGCCGCGACGGCCAGGCGTTGATCGTCGAGTCGGTCGACGAGCGAGCGGAACTCGCCCTGGTGATCGCGATCGATGTCGGCGACGCGCTCACGGTGAAGGCGACGCTCACCAACACGGGGAACCGCCGGTACTCGCTCGACGCCCTCACGGTCACGCTCCCGGTGCCGTCGTACGCCGACGAGATCCTGCGCTTCGAGGGCCGGTGGGCGCGGGAGTTCCAGCCGGTTCGGTTCGCGTTGGCGGAAGGTTCGGTGCTGTCCGAGAACCAGCGGGGGCGCACGTCGCACGAGCGTGTGCCGCTGCTCTTCGCCGGCTCCCACGGCTTCGGCGAATGGAGCGGCGAGGTGTGGGGCGTCCACCTGGCGTGGAGCGCCAACCACACGATGTTGGCCGAACGCCTCGCCGACGGACGTCGCTACGTGCAGACCGGCGAGTTGTTGCACCCGGGAGAGATCGTGCTCGAAGCGGGCGAGTCGTACTCCACGCCCGACGTGATCGCGGTGTACTCCGACCGCGGCCTCACGCCGGCCACCTGGGGGTTCCACCGGATCGCGCGGTCGAGCCCGGCGCATCCCACGACCCCGCGGCCGGTCCTGCTGAACACCTGGGAGGCGGTCTACTTCGATCACGACACCCACCGGCTGTGTGAGCTGGCCGACGTCGCCGCGTCGGTCGGCGTCGAGCGGTTCGTCCTCGACGACGGATGGTTCGGGTCGCGACGCGACGACACGTCGGGGCTCGGCGACTGGTGGGTGTCGCCCGAGGTGTATCCCGACGGCTTGGCACCACTCGTCGATCACGTGACGGGGCTCGGGATGGAGTTCGGCATCTGGGTCGAGCCGGAGATGGCCAACCCGGACAGCGAGCTGATGCGGGCCCATCCCGAATGGGCGCTGACCACCGACGGCTACGAGCCGGTGCTCGGTCGCAATCAGTTGGTGCTCGACCTCGCTCGCCCCGACGCGTTCGCTCACGTGCTGGGCCTGCTCGACGCGCTGCTCGGCGATCACGACATCTCCTACGTCAAGTGGGACATGAACCGCGACCACGTGCAGGGATCGGGCGCCGACGGCGCGGCGGGCACCCATGCGCAGACCCTCGCGCTGTACCGACTGCTCGACGAGTTGCGGGCGCGGCACCCGACGGTCGAGTTCGAGTCGTGTGCGAGCGGCGGCGGACGGATCGACCTGGAGATCCTCCGGCGCGCCGAACGGGTGTGGACGAGCGACTGCAACGACGCCCTCGAACGCCAGACCATCCAACGCGGCGCGTCGATGCTGATCCCGCCGGAGATGATGGGCGCCCACATCGGCCCGAGGCGGGCCCACACCACCGCCCGCGTGCACACGTTGGCCTTCCGGGCGGCGACAGCGCTGTTCGGCCACCTCGGCGTGGAGTGGGACGTCACGAAGCTCGATGACCGCGACCGGACGGCGTTGGCGGAGGCGATCGCGTTGCACAAACGGTTCCGGTCGTTGCTGCACGGCGGCGACACGGTCCGGTTCGACACCGAGGCCCCGTACTGCGCTCACGGCGTGTATGCGCCCGACCGTTCGCAAGCCCTGGTGTCGTTCGCCCAGCTGACCACGGCGCCGAGCCTCACACCGCCCGCGCTCCGGCTGCCGGGGCTCGACCCGGATCGCACGTACCGGGCCGAGCACGTGCCACTCCCGGGGGAGCGATGGGGCATGGCTGCGAGCCAGCCGGCGTGGCTCACCGGCGGCGTGGAGGTGTCGGGCCGTCAGCTGGCCGTTCACGGCCTGCGACCACCCGTCCTGCACCCCGAGTCGGCCGTGCTCTTCCACCTCCGCGCCGTGTGACCCCCACGACGCGTCCCCTCCGGAGGACCCCCTCTCCCGAAAAGTGCCGCCCCGTGCGCGCTGGGCGCGCAAATCGGTGCACATTTCGGGGTGGGGGACCCTGATCCGAGGTGTTCGAGGGGATCAGAGGTGTTTGAGGGCTTCTCGGCGGGTGAGACCGGAGAACTCGTGGGTCTCGACGAAGGCCCGGACGGCGTCGGGATCGATGCGGGCGTACTGACGCAGCGCCCATCCGATCGCCTTGCGGATGAAGAACTCGGTGTCGTCGGCGCGCCGGAGCGAGTACTCGAACAACCGGTCGGCGTCGGTGTCGGCGCCCCAGCGGAGCTGGTGGAGGATCGCCGAACGCGCGAGCCAGATGTCGTCGGCGTCGATCCACGGTCCATCTCGGTGACCAACGTGCGGTCGTCTCGCACGAGCCCGCCGACACACCACGCCGCGAGGCCGTCGACGGTGTCCCACCACGATTTGGCGGTGATCAACCCCTCGATGTCGGCGAGGTGTCGTGACTCGAGTCGGGCGACATTGGCGGTCAGGACGTCGGTGCCCACGTACTGGAACTCGCGCTCGGGCTCGTTCCAGCAGTCGCGGGCGAACGCGACGACCTCGTCGCCACTCGCTTGCCGTGCCCGGGCCATCGTCGGCTTCGTCGCCAGCCGGCGCTGCGCTGTCTTGACCCCCATGAACTCGAATTGCTGCCTCATGTAGGCGGCCATCGGATTGCGCCGACGTGACATCGGCGACCGCCTCGAGGTCGTGCCGGAGCGCCTCCATGGACATCATCAGCGCACAGCTTGGCGTGCCCGAGAACTCCGTGACAGAGCCCTGTCGGCGAACGGCGTCATCGCGCCGGCGTCGCCACACCGCGGAAACGGACCGGCGACTCGGCGATCTCCTCGGCGTAGTGGGCGGCCCAGCCGGCGATGCGGGCAATGGCGAAGATCGGCGTGTTCGGCTCGAGTCCCGCCGCCCACGTGAGGGCCCCGAGCGCGAGATCCACGTTGGGTTGGTGCGACATCACCCGTCCGGCCTCCGCCACGACGGCGTCGACGATCCGAGCTGCGTCGGGGTCGAGCCGACGCACGCAGTCGAGCAGCGGAGAGAACCTCGGGTCGACGCCGCGATAGACCTTGTGGCCGAACCCGGGGACCGGGCGACGCTCGGCTCGCAGTCGGGCGATCACGGTGGACGGCTCCGTCACGGCAGATCTCTCGAGGAACCGGTGCGCTTCGGCGGATGCAGCACCGTGGAGCGCGCCCTCCATGCAGGCCAGCCCGGCCGCGAAGGCGACGGACGGCGACGTGCGCACCGACGCAGCGATGCGTACGGCCAGGGTGCTCGTCGCCAACTCGTGATCGGCGAGCAGGACGAGCGCGGTGTCGATCGCATCGACCAGTTCGGGTGTCGGGCGACGCTGCCATGCAGCGGCGAGCCGGTCCGCATAGTGCCCCGTCCGGCGGGTCGAGCCGAGCAGATCGGGGACTGCGAGGAGAAGCCGCCGTGCCGCATCGGCTGCGGAGTCGTCGGGATGGAGTGATCCGAGTAGGTGCGACGCTGTCGCGATCCGCGCGATCGGCGACATCTCCAGGACCGTCGCCGGGGCGATTTCCGTGCGCTCCACCGGCGACACTGCCGGCCATCTCGTGACGGACGAGATCGGTCCGATCCCGTTCGACCAGAGCATCTCGGCGACGTCCTCGAATCGGTGGTTCGCCGCCAGGTCGACGACGTCGTGTCCGAAATACCGCAACGACGATTCGTCGATCGTGGTGATGTCGGAGGAGATCTGCACGTCGATGGTCGGTCGGGGTCCGGTTGGGGCGCGACGGCTCCGTTGCGCCAGTCGCTCGACTTCGTCGCGGGCGAACAGCGACGTCCGGCCGTCGGCTCCGATCGTGCGTGTGAGCCGACCTCGACTCACGTAGGCGTACAGCGTGGGCTTCGACACGTTCAGCAGTGCGGCTGCCTCGGTCGACCTGATGAACGTGCTCACCACTCCATCGTGCGTCATGGGGTTGATCTCGTCAACGTTGATCGAATCAACGTTGATCTCAAGGGTGGACCGCTCGACACTCGACACATGACACGACAACTCATCGAGGTCCCCGCCGGGCTCAACGGGGTCGTGGCCGCCGACACCGCGATCGGCGCGGTGGACGGCGACCGAGGCTTCTTCCATTACGGCGAGCACGATGCAACCACCCTCGCCAGGACCCGCTCGTTCGAGGACGTGTGGTTCCTCCTCCGGAACGGTCGGCTCCCGACGCCGGCCGAGGCAGGGGAGTTCCGGGCCGAGGTCGTCGGACTGCGTTCCGTCCCGCCCGCGTTGATGCCTGTGATCCAGGTCGTGGCTGGGCAGGAGGCCCCGATGCTGGCGAAGCTCCGCGCGGTCCTGTCGGTCTCCGCCGGTGTGCTCGGGCTCGCACCGGTGATCGATGTCGACGACGCCGAGCGGCGCGAGCAGACGCTTCGGCTCGCGGCACTGGTGCCCTCGATCGTCGCCGCGCTCCATCGGATGAGCCGAGGCGAGGAGCCGGTCGAGGTGGACCCATCACTCGGACATGCCGCGTCGTACGTCCACCAGGTGACCGGGGTCGTCCCGACGCCGGTGGCGGCCCGAGCGGTCGAGCAGTACATGATCCTCACCATCGACCACGGGTTCAACGCGTCGACGTTCACGGCCCACGTGGTCGCGTCGACGGGTGCCGATCCTGCCGATGCGGTGTGCGCAGCGCTCGGGGCGTTGTCGGGTCCGTTGCACGGTGGCGCTCCGAGCCGGGCGCTCGACGCGCTCGACGAGATCGGGACGGTCGACCGGGCGGCCGACTGGGTCCGCGGGGAAGTCGCCGCGGGGCGCCGGATCATGGGGTTCGGCCATGCCGTGTACCGCGCGCCCGATCCCCGATCGGGGCTCCTCAGGGAGGTGGCCGAGCGGCTGGGCGGCGAGCTCGTCGACCTCGCGATCGCCGTCGAGGCCGAGATCCTCGTGACGCTCGCCGAACTGAAGCCGGGCCGACCCTTGCCGAGCAACGTCGAGTTCTACGCCGGCGTGGTCATGGAGACAGCCGGCCTGCCCCGCACGATGTTCACGCCGACGTTCGCCGTCAGCCGCACCGTCGGCTGGTGCGCCCACATCGTGGAACAGGCGGCCGCCGGCAAACTCATCCGCCCCTCCTCCCGCTACATCGGCCCACCCCCCTCACCCCCGAAATTCTCCTGAGAGTGCGCGCTCAGCGCGCATCCCGAGGAGAATTTCGGGGGAGGGTGGGGGTTGGGAGGGGCGGGTAGCGTTGGGGGTCGTGTCCGACCGCATCACCCCCGAGGCTGTCGCGAAGGTGGCCAAGCTCGCTCGGCTGTCACTCAGCGACGACGAACTGCAGCATGCGACCCATCAGCTGAGTGACATGCTCGACCACTTCGCCGACATCGACGCACTCGACCTCGACGGGGTCGAGCCGATGACCCATCCGACGCCGATCGCCAACGTGATGCGCGAGGACATCGAGATGGACTGCCTCGATCGCGACGAAGTGCTCGCTGCCGCGCCGGCCGCCGAGGACGGCCGCTTCCGCGTGCCACCGATCGTCGGGCTGGACTGATGGCCGACCCGACCGAGTCGACATCCGTGACGGCCACCGACATCGCCTGGAACGTCCGCAACAACGTCGTCACGGCGACCGAGGTGGTCGAACGCCATCTCGCCGAGATCGAGCGGCGCGAGGGCGAGATCCATGCCTTCAACCTCGTGCTCGCCGACGAGGCGCGCTCTCGTGCGGCCGAGATCGACGACGCGGTCGCCGTCGGGCGCGATCCCGGCCCGCTCGCAGGCGTGCCCATCGCGCTCAAGGACAACATGTGCACGCGGGGCATCCCGACGACATGCTCGTCGAAGATCCTCGACGGCTGGAAGCCGCCCTACGACGCCACGGTCGTCACGAAGCTGCGCGAGGCCGGCGCAGTGATCATCGGCAAGACGAACCTCGACGAATTCGCCATGGGATCGAGCACCGAGAACTCGGCGTTCGGCCCCACCCGCAACCCGCACGACACGAGCCGTGTACCGGGCGGCTCCAGCGGTGGGTCGGCCGCTGCCGTGGCCGCAGGGTTCGCCGCACTCGGCATCGGCTCCGACACCGGCGGTTCGATTCGTCAGCCGGCGGCGTTGTGCGGGGTGGTCGGCGTCAAGCCCACCTACGGTGCGGTGAGTCGCTACGGGCTCGTGGCGTTCGCGTCGAGCCTCGACCAGATCGGACCGTTCGCCAATACGGTCGCCGACGCGTCGCTGCTGCTCGAGACCATCTCGGGTCACGACCCCATGGACTCGACGTCGATCCGTCAGGGGTCGCTCGACATCACTCGTCACCTCGACTTCGGCGTTGCCGGGCTGCGGGTCGGCCGGATCACGGACCTACCCGAAGGTGCCAGCCCCGATGTCGTGGAGCGGATGGATCAGGCCTTCGACGCCCTGCGCGACGCCGGCGCCGAGATCGTCGACGTCGAGGTGCCCGCGTTCTCCTACGGTCTGACGGCCTACTACCTGATCGCACCCGCGGAGGCGTCGAGCAACCTCGCCCGGTACGACGGCGTCCGCTTCGGGCACCGTGTCGAGGCGCCCGACACGAACGCGATGTACATCGCCACCCGCACCGACGGCTTCGGCGCCGAGGTGAAGCGCCGCATCATGCTCGGCACCTATGCGCTGTCGGCTGGTTACTACGACGCCTACTACGGCCGGGCGCTCAAGGTGCGGCGCCGGATCGCCGCCGACTTCGCCGCCGCCTACGAACGCGCCGACGTGCTCCTCACCCCCGCGTCGCCGACGGTCGCGTTCCACCTCGGCGACAAGACGGCCGATCCGATGTCGATGTACCTCTGCGACACCTACACGATCCCGTCGAACCTCACCGGCGACCCCGCCATGAGCGTGCCGTTCGGCGCCGGTGACGACGGGCTGCCCGTGGGCGTGCAGATCCTGGCCCCCGCGCTGCAGGAGGCCACGATGTTCCGAACTGCGGCCGAACTCGAACGGAGGGCGCCGAGATGAGCCAGACCGTCGCGCCCGACGCCGCCTGGACGTTCCACGGCTACGAGATGGTCGTGGGCCTCGAGGTCCACGTCGAACTCGCCACCCGCACGAAACTCTTCTCGGCATCACCCAACCGGTTCGGTGACGAACCGAACACCAACATCGACCCCGTCACACTCGGCCTGCCCGGCGCACTCCCCGTCCTCAACCGTCAGGCGGTCGAGCTCGCCATGCGGCTCGGCCTGGCGGTGAACTGCAGGGTGCAGCGCTCGACCTTCGCACGCAAGAACTACTTCTACCCGGACATGCCCAAGGCGTACCAGATCAGTCAGTACGACGAGCCGATCTGCGTCGACGGCTGGCTCGACCTGCCGGACGGTTTCCGCGTCGGGATCGAACGCGCGCATCTGGAGGAGGACACCGGCAAGTCGACCCACGTCGGCGGCACCGGCGGACGGCTCCACGGCAGTGACTACTCGCTGATCGACTTCAACCGCGCCGGTGTGCCGTTGGTCGAGATCGTGAGCCGACCCGACATCCGCAATCCGGAGCAGGCCAAGGCGTACGTCAGCGAACTCCGCGCCATCCTCGTCGCGGTCGGTGCGTCCGACGCCAAGATGGAGGAGGGCTCCATGCGTGTCGATGCCAACGTCAGCGTTCGCCTGCCGGGCGCAGAGTTCGGCACGCGCTGCGAGATCAAGAACGTCAACTCCGTGCGCTCGGTCGGCCGGGCCATCGAGTACGAGGCCCAACGCCAGGTCGCCCTGCTCGAGGCCGGTGAGTCGATCCGCCAGGAGACCCGGCACTGGAACGAGACCGACGGCCGCACGCACACCCTGCGCTCGAAGGAGGACGCCGACGACTACCGGTACTTCCAGGAACCCGACCTCGTCGTGGTCGACCCCGATCCCGAATGGATCGAGCGCGTCCGATACTCCCTGCCGGTGCTGCCGGCCGCGCGTCGGGTGCAGCTGGCCGAGGCGACGGGCCAGCGTCCCGACGCCGAAGCCATCCTCGTCGTGACCGACCGCGACCAGGATGCGTACGTGTTCGCCGTGGCCGCGGCAGGCGGTGATGCGGGTCGGGCGCTCGTCCACGTGAAGGAGGCCTTCGCCGACGAAGGCGCGCGGCCGACCGTGCCCGCGGCCGACCTTGCCACGCTCACGCGGATGGAGGTCGACGGCGAACTGACCGCCACGCAGGCCAAGCAGGTGCTCGCCGAGATCGTCACCAACGGGGGCGGCGACGCACGAGCGATCGCCGCCTCGAAGGGATTCGAGGCCATGGACACCACGGAACTCGAGACGATGGTCGACGCGGCGATCGCCGCGCAGCCCGATGCCTGGGCGAAGTACTGCGGTGGCGAGGGCAAGGCACTCGGCGCGCTCGTCGGCGCGGTGATGAAGGCGTCGAGGGGGCAGGCGGACGGCAAGGCCGTGACCGCGCTCCTGGAACGACGACGCTCAACCGGCTGACCGACCCACCGTGTGGTGGGCTCGACAACCCCCACGTCGGCCGAGGTGATCCGTCAGTCCAAGTGTCAGACTGGTCTCGTGGTTGAGTTCGATCTGACAGGTCAGGTGGCCGTCGTCACGGGGGCGGGTCGCGGGATCGGTGAGGGGATCGCGCGTTCGCTCGCCGACGCCGGCGCGTCGTTGGTCCTGGCGTCGAGGACGAGCGAGGAGATCGAACTCGTCGCCGCAGCGATCCGAGCGTCCGGGGGCAACGCTGTGGCTGTCCCCACCGACGTGACCGACACCTTCGCCCTGGGCTCGCTGGCGACGACGGCCGTCGAAGAGTTCGGCCATCTCGACATCTGGGTCAACAACGCGGGTGGCTCCGAGGGCACCAAGTCGCTGGCCGATCTGACGCGCGGCGAGTGGGACCGCTGTGTCGATCTCAACTTCACGGCCGTCTGGGACGCCTCGATGGCAGCGGTGGAACAGATGCGGTGGGGTTCGATCATCAACATTGCGTCGATGTCCGCGTTCGGGGCGCTGCCCGGTGGCGGTCACTACGCGGCGTGCAAGGCCGCGGTGATCTCGCTCACCCGGACCATGGCGGTCGAACTGGCGCCGGACATCCGGGTGAATGCGATCGCGCCCGGGATCATCCCGACCAAGATGTTCTTCGAGGCCATCGACCGACGAGGCATCGGCATCGACGAGGTCGCCCAGCGCGTGCCGCTGGGTCTCGGCACCCCTCGCGACATCGGATCGGCGGCGGTGTACCTGGCCTCGCCCGCGGCGCGTTGGGTGACCGGGCAGACCATCCAGGTCGCGGGCGGGGTCAGCGTCGCCTGACTCGTCGCCGTAGGTGTCGTGTCGGCACACTCGGCCGATGGACTTCGAGATCCCCGACGACATCCGCGCCACGCTCGACCAGCTCGATGCCTTCATCGAGGCCGAGATCAAGCCGCTGGAGGAACAGGACGACAACATCCGGTTCTTCGACCACCGTCGTGAATGGGCGCGAACCGACTTCGACAACGATGGTGTGCCTCGCGAGGACTGGGAGGCACTCCTGCGTGAGATGCGCCGTCGAGCGGATGCGGCAGGGTGGTTGCGCCTGGCCCTCCCGGCGGAGTTCGGCGGCCAGGACGCGAGCAACCTGAAGATGGCGATCATCCGCGAGCATCTGGCCCACAAGGGGCTCGGCCTGCACAACGATCTGCAGAACGAGTCGTCGATCGTCGGCAACTTCCCGACCGTGCTGATGATGCGGGACTTCGGCACCGAGGCGCAGAAGGCCGACTGGATGCCGGGTTTCCTCGACGGAACTCGTCGACTCGCGTTCGGGCTCACCGAGCCGAACCACGGCAGCGATGCCACCTACATGGAGACCACGGCGGTCCGTGACGGCGACGAATGGGTCATCAACGGCATGAAGCGGTGGAACTCCGGGCTTGCACCACGCGACCCACGACATCATCTTCGCCCGCACGTCCGGCGAGCCCGGGAGCCCCCAGGGCATCAGCGCGTTCCTCGTGCCGACCGACGTACCGGGCTTCCAGGTCGAGTTCTTCTGGTGGACGTTCAACATGCCGACCGATCACGCCGAGGTGAGCCTGACCGACGTCCGCGTCGGCGCCGAGGCCCTGTTCGGCGAGGTCGATCGGGGCCTGGAACTCGCCCAGCACTTCGTCCACGAGAACCGCATCCGTCAGGCGGCGTCGTCGCTGGGCGCGGCGCAGTACTGCATCGACGAGGCCGTCGCCTACGCCAACAGCCGGACCACGTGGGGCAAGAAGCTGTCGGTCAACCAGGGCATCCAGTTCCCGCTCGTCGAGCTGCACACCGAGGCGGCCATGCTGCGCCAGCTCGTGCGGTACACGGCGTCGATGCTCGACACGAAGCACCACATGGAGGTCACGCATCTCGTGGCGATGTGCAACTACCGCGCCAACCGCCTCGCCTGCGATGCGGCCGACCGTGCGATGCAGACCTGTGGCGGGGTCGGCTACTCGCGGCACATGCCGTTCGAGCACATCTACCGCCACCATCGCCGCTACCGCATCACCGAGGGTTCCGAGGAGATCCAGATGCGCAAGGTCGGCCAACACCTCTTCGGCTTCGGCCGCAAGTGAGACGCGGGATCTGGGAAAGCGGGATCTGACCCGCCCGCTCGGACCGCGTGTCGGCCTGCCGGCGCGGGAACGCGGGTACCGTCCGACCCATGGGTGCACGCATCGAACGGATCACGTTCACCGGGAGCCAGGGCGCCGAGTTGGCCGCTCGGCTCGACCTCCCGGCGGGACCACCGAAGGCATTCGCGCTGTTCGCCCACTGTTTCACCTGTGGAAGCGACATCCACGCCGCGTCGCGCATCGCCAACGCGCTGACCGAGGTGGGTTTCGGTGTGTTGCGTTTCGACTTCACCGGGTTGGGCATGAGCGAGGGTGAGTTCGCCAACACGAACTTCACGTCGAACACCGAGGACCTCGTCGCCGCGGCCGACTGGCTGCGGGCCAATCGTCGTGCTCCCCAGTTGCTGATCGGCCACTCGCTCGGCGGAACCGCGGTGCTCGCGGTCGCCGGTTCCATCACCGAGGTGCGCGCCGTCGCCACCATCGGTGCTCCGTCGAGCCCGGAGCACCTGACCGGGCTCCTCGCGTCGTCGCTCGATCGGATCGAGGCCGACGGCACCGCCGAGGTGCGGATCGCGGACCGGACCTTCACGATCCGACCGCAGTTCGTCGACGATCTCCGCAACCGCGTGATCATCGATCGCGTCGCGACGATGCGCAAGGCGCTGCTGGTGCTGCACTCGCCGATCGACAACACCGTCGGCATCGACAATGCCGCGGAGATCTTCCTGGCGGCACGCCATCCGAAGAACTTCGTGTCGCTCGACGGCGCCGACCACCTGCTGTCGGAGTACTCCGATGCCGCATTCGCCGCATCGATGATCGGGGCGTTCGCCGACCGGTACGTCGTCGACGAGAGTGGCGCGCTCGACGTGCCGGCCGCGACGGCACCGGTCGTCGTCGCCGAGACGAGCCAGGGCGCCTTCCTCAATCACGTCGTGGTCGGGCGTCACCGGCTGCTCGCCGACGAGCCCGAGTCGGTCGGAGGGTACGACGCCGGGCCGTCGCCGTACGACTTCCTCGGGGCGGCTCTCGGCGCGTGCACGTCGATGACCCTGCGGATGTATGCCGACCGCAAGAAGTTGCCGCTCGATCGGGTCATCGTCGAGGTCACACACGGGAAGATCCACGCGGACGACTGCGCCGCATGTGCGGACAACGGGGTCCTCGCCGACCGTTCGGGGATGATCGACCGCTTCGAGCGGGTGCTCCACATCGCCGGGGACGACCTCACCGACGCCGATCG
Organism: Ilumatobacteraceae bacterium; assembly: GCA_963829585.1. Lineage (GTDB taxonomy): Bacteria > Actinomycetota > Acidimicrobiia > Acidimicrobiales > Ilumatobacteraceae > Sva-07. The sequence continues at coordinate 64,611 of CAWHJD010000005.1, forward strand.
CGCCAAGCTGCTCGAGATCGCCGACAAGTGCCCCGTGCACCGCACGCTCACGTCGTCCAGTTCGATCGTCACCACCCTCGCCGACCATGAGCACGGCTGACGCCGATCATGAGCACGGCTGACGTCGACGTGACTCCCGCCCTCGGCGATCTGGTCACCGAACTCCGCCGAGCCTGGGCGTTCACCGACGCCCTCTCGCGGGATCTGTCGGACGACGAGGTTCGTTGGCGCCCGAACGAGAACTCGAGCGCGATCGGTTGGCACCTCGGGCATCAGGCAGCGGTGGCGCACTTCATGGTGCGCAACCTGCTCGCCGCCGAACCCAGCCCGGACCCCGAACTCGATGCACTCATGGACAGCGCCACCCCGGAACCCGCTCGCGGTGAGCTTCCCGATCGGGAGCGGTTGGTGCGCTACCGGTCGGCGGTGTCCGAGCGTGTCCTGGTCCGCGTCGAAGCGATCCGTTCCGGCGCCGTGGGAGCGCCCGCCCAACTGTCGGTGGTCGCCGCCGGACTCGTTCGGGCGCTCGTGAACCACGAGTACCAGCACGATCAGTGGATCGGCGAAGTGCGATCACGTGACCTCGGCCATCCGCTCCCGGCGACGCCGGTGTCACCGCTGCTCGACGTGCTCGACGGTTACCCGGTCCTGCGGCCCTGAGCCGGTCTCACGACTCGGCTGGCTGCACTCTGGCCAGTGAGCCCTCGCGCCGGCGCACGAGCGCGGCATTCAGTTCTGCGCTCATGATCGTGGCGATGGCCAACAGGCTCAACCACGTCACGAGGCCGAGCACCACGGCGAACTGGCCGTACGTGTCGCTCGCGTTCGATGTGATCCGCACCACGATCATCGTGCCGAATTGCTGGATCAACGTCGCGGCGATTCCCGCAGCGATCGAACCCGGCCAGACGTCGGCCCACGACGCTTGGGCCGCGGTGAGATAGCGGTACATCGCGGCGACCACCACGATGTTGATCGCCACCGTGCCGGCGAACACGGCAATTCGTCCCCCGAGCGGCAGGCCGGCCTCGCTGACGACGGTGGTCACGACGAAGCCGGCGACCTGGGCTCCGCCGATGAAGACCAGACCGAGCAGCGCCTTGCCGCGCTGTCGCGGCATCGCATCGCGATGATCGACGTCGATCTCCCAGACGTCGTCGAGACCGCCCTGCAGCGCGACGAATGCCTTCGTGGCACTCCACAGGGCGGTCGCCAGGCCGGCGATCAGCACCCACACGCTGCCGTTCAGCGACGCCGGATCATCCTGCAGCTGTTGGCCGATCACCGGGATGTCGGCGAGCGCGCCCTCGAGGATCCGTCGTTGCAGGTCCTCGTTGTTCTGGAGCACGAAGCCGAGGATCGTGGTCGCCACCAGCAGCAACGGGAAGATCGACAGGAAGCCGAAGAATGCGAGGACCGACGCGTTGCGTCCCGAGATGTGACGGCGCCATCCGTCGAGGGTGTCGACGCCCACCTCGATCGCGGGGTGCCTCGCCCGCAGACCCATGATCCTGTCGCTGGTGGTCCATGCCATCGCCTACATCATCTCCGAATCGGTCAGATTCCAATCGATCGGTTCACGACCGGCCGCGACGAGCGCGGCATTGGCCCGACTGAACGGCCTGCTCCCGAAGAACCCGTTGTGGGCCGAGAGCGGTGACGGGTGGGCCGACTCGATCACGATGTGTCTCGTGGTGTCGATCAGCGTCCGCTTGCGGCGAGCCGAGTTCCCCCACAGCAGGAACACGACGCGTTCCGGCTTGTCGTTGACCACCTCGATGATGTGATCGGTGAACGTTTCCCAGCCGTGCTTCTGGTGCGAGGCCGCCTCGCCGGCGCGCACCGTCAGCGTCGCGTTGAGCAGCAGGACACCGTGGCGTGCCCACGCCTCGAGGCTGCCGTGGTCGGGGATGGGCAGTCCCAGGTCGTCGTGGAGCTCCTTGTGGATGTTCGCCAACGACGGTGGAATTCGCACGCCGGGTCGCACCGAGAAGCACAGGCCGTGCGCCTGCCGTGGCCCGTGGTACGGGTCCTGGCCCAAGATGACCACCCGCGTGTCCGCGTACGGGGTCAGGTGCAGCGCGGCGAAGACGTCGTCGGGCGGCGGGTACACGGCGTGGTGGCGTCGTTCGTCGGCGACGAACGACTGCAGCTCGGTCCAGTACGGCTGGTCGAACTGATCGCGCAGCAACGGGTTCCAGTCGGTCTTCGACATCGGTGCAAGTGCATAGCATGAAGGTGATGTTCGATCACCTCGAGCGAGCACAGCTCGCCACGCTGCCGACCCCGCTCGAAGCGGGTCCGACCCTCGACGGCGGAGCGCGACTCTGGGTGAAACGCGACGACCTGACCGGTCTCGGTGGCGGTGGCAACAAGGCTCGCAAGCTCGAGTTCCTGTGCGGCCAGGCGCTCGCCGACCGCGCCGGGGCACTGGTGACGGTCGGCGCCGCCCAGTCGAACCACTGCCGGATGACCGCTGCGGCAGGGGCCCGGCTCGGCCTCGAGGTGCACCTGCTGCTGTCGGGTGATCGGCCCGAGGAGGTGACCGGCAACCAGTTGTTGTCGATGCTGTTCGGAGCCCAGCTGCACTTCACCGGTGCCGAGGAGAGCCACTGGGGCGAGCTCGAGATGGCTCGGGAGCTGCTCACCGAGCAGCTCGTCGAGGACGACCTCACGCCCTACGCGATTCCGATCGGGGGAAGTACGCCCGTCGGGGCGCTCGGGTACGCGTCCGCCTTCATCGAGTTGCTCGATCAGTTCGACGCCGCAGGCATCATGCCGAGCCACGTGGTGTTCACGTCGTCGAGCGGGGGAACCCATGCCGGCCTTCTCGCGGGCAGGGCGGCTGCGGCCCACGGCGGTCGATGGGTTCCCGACGTGATCGCGATCGGTGTGGCCAAGGGTGTCAACATCGGCCGTCCCGACATCGCGGACCTCGCCAACCGGACGTTGACGCTGATGGACTCCACCGCGATCGTCGCCCACGAGGACGTCGAGGTCGACACCCGATGGATCGGCGAGGACTACGCGGTGCCGACTGCCGACGGTGACGCCGCGATTCGCTGGGCGGCGCGGCACGGCGGCTGGCTGCTCGACCGTACCTACTCGGGCAAGGGATGCTCCGGGCTGCTCGGCTTGGCGGCCGAGGGTCGCTTCGGCGACGACGTCGTCTTCATCCACACGGGCGGCTGGCCGGCGCTGTTCGCCCCCGGCGGGGTGCCGCCGGAGCCGATCGAGGGCGCCCGGTAGCGTTGCGGCGATGAGCGATCAGATCCTCGACGTCGACCTGTTGGCCTTCGAACGGACCACCGGCTCGCAGCGTCGCGCGGTCGTCGACGGTGTGCGCCGAAGCCTCCAAACCGGATTCGTGTACACCAGCCACGACCTCTCCGAGGATCTGCTCGACACCACGTATGCGATGTTGCGCACGTTCTTCGAGCTGGGCGCGGACGAGAAGCAGCGCTTCGTGGCTCCCGGCGCGAACGGGCAGACCGGCTACACCGGCCTGCTCGTGGAGACCGCGGCGTCGAGCGACAAGCCCGACTGGAAGGAGATGCTGAACTGGTCGAAGCCGATCGCACCCGGGCACCCGCTCAAGCGGAAGTTCCCGACCGCATATCCCGACCAGCTCCTTCCCGAGCAGGCAGTACCCGGCATCACCGAGGTCCTCGATCGCTTCCACGAGTCGATCGCCGACCTGCAGCGCCGCTTCCTGCGCGTCATCGCTGAGGGCATCGGCTGCCACGAGACGTTCTTCGACGACATGGTCGCCGACGGACCGACCCTGACGCGCGCGATCCGTTACCCGGCGATGTCGGAGCTCGGCGGCGACGGCCACGTGTGGGCCGCCCAACACGGTGACATCAACCTGATCACGGCGCTGCCGCGTGCCACGGCTCCCGGGCTGCAGGTGAAGGTCGACGACGACTGGGTCGATGCGATCCCGCCCGACAATGCCGTCATCATCAACACCGGCATCATGCTCGAACGGCTCACCAACGGCGTGATCCCGATCGGCTGGCACCGCGTGGTCGCTGCTCCCGGCTACGAGGGTGAGCGCTACAGCGTCGTGCAGTTCTGTCATCCCCGGCCGTGGACGATCCTGTCGCCGGTGCCGTCGTGCTGTACCGCCGAGAATCCCCAGCGGTTCGCGGCGATCAGCGCCGAAGACGCGCTCGACGAGGTGCTCTACGAGATCAATCTCGTGGAGACCGCGCGCCGCGTCGGCTGACGCTCACGGGCGCACGAGGAGGTTCGACGGTCCATCTCCGTCGCGTTGCTGCGCGAGTTCGATCCAGATCGGCGTTGCGAGATCGAGCGGTTCGGCCCATGAGGGAGGCACCTGGGGCGATCCCGCGGCGCCGGGTCCGTACGAGAGCTCGGGCGCCCAGCCGCAACTCTCGCTCGGGTAGACCATCGCCGCCCACCCGGCTGCGGTGACCTCTCCCGTCGAGGTGATGACCCATTCGGAGTCGATGCCACGCTTGTCGTCGGTCGTCTCGGTCGTCACCGGGTCGTGCAGCCCTCCCGTGGGCGCGCTCGACCACGGGCCGATACCGACGGAGCAGACCTGGCGGAACAACGAGTCGATGACCGGTCCGTAGGCGTCGACCGGTGTCCCGTCGAGGTCCTCGATCGAGAGGCGGATGTGCGGGGCCACCGAGTCGATCGCGATCTGGACCGTGGCATCGGTGGGCACGTCGGAGCGGATGCCGAGTGGGAGTGGGCTCGAGTCGCCCATGAACCCGAGGATCTGCCCGGCTCTGACACTGGTGCCGACCTTGGCCAGCGCGGACAGTCGCAGGTGGGCCGGCGCGGCGCCGTCGTTGGTCCCCGGACTGTCGTCGTTGAACCCGGCCAGCTTGTAGCTGCGCCCGCGGTCGTCGGTGACGGTGACCGAGATGGTGTCACCCAGCTCGTCGTGGACGTCGGTCACGACGCCGTCGGTCACGGAGAGCACCGGCTGCAGTTTCACCCCGAACACGATGCCGGGCGCCTCTTCGGCGCACAGACCGGCAGCTTCGATCTCCTGGGGTGTGGCGCCGGCACCTGCCCCGGCGTACTGCGCCATGTCCAGCGCATCGCAATCCGGAGCGGCCAGTCGGGTGGGGCCGATCACCGGGAACGCGATGGTGGCCTTGCGTTCGACGGCGGGTGCCGCAGGGTCGATCGGTGGTTCCTCGGGAAGCGCCGGTGGGATGCCGAAGCGTCCCAGGGCCTGGTCCAGCGGGAGCTGGCGGGGGATGGGTTGGCCGGACAGGAACGCCCAGACCCCGAGCCACCGTTGCTGGTATTCGCGTACGGTGAGCACGTTGCCCGCCGAGGGCACGGGAACGATGTCCATCAACGCCACCTCACGCGATGCGCGCGGGTAGTACCACATCACCGGAATCATCGAGACGTCGTTGTTCCACTGGGCGAGGAAGCGGTTGACGTCGAGTGCCGCACGTTCGTCCTGGATCTCGGGCGGCGCGAGGTACGCATGCGGGTATCCCCCGTAACCGTTCCAGGTCGACGCGATGAACTGATACGCGCCCGAGGCGGCGCCCCTGTTCGGTGGGGCGTTGTAGTCGCCACGTGACTCGACGTAGCGAATCGTCGCCAGGATGTTCGCGATCTGGCTCGGGAGCACCTTCACGTTGCGCGGTGCCGCGACGGGCACCGTCGTGTCGGGCGCTGCGATCTCGGGCGTGGTCGTGGTGGTCTCGGCCGGTGCGGTCGTGGTCGTGGCGACGATCGTCGGGGTGGTCGGTGTCGGATCCGGGGCAGTCGTCTCCGGTGCGACCGGAGCCGGTGCGTCGGTCGTGGCGATTGGCGTGGTGGTGACGGGTGGGGTGGTGGGTTCGGTCGGTTCGTCGACGGCGAGTGCCGGCATCGACATCGAGACGATCGTGATCGCGGTGATGGCCGCGACGACAGGAACGCTCCGTCGACGCGAACGAAGGGCGATCGTGACGTTCATCGGTTCGGTGTCTTCGGTTTCACGGCGGGGACGTCGATCGGTGTAGGTGGTCATGGATACCGACACGGTGTGTATCGGCACACCGAGCGGCCGGCTGGACCAGATATTCGCCGCACGACCAGTCCCTGGCCGTCCGGTGAGCGAGTCGGCCTCCAGCTACGGTTCGCCTCGTCATGTCCGATGTCCCACCCGGCGACCCGGTCGCCACCGACCCGCCGCGTCCCACCGACGTGATTCTCGCCGTCGACGTCGGTGCCCACAGTTTCCAGACCGGCCTGGTGACGGCGAGAGGCGTCCTCATCGACCGGCGATCGACACCCATCGAAATCGACGTCGGGCCGGAGTCGAACTACACCGCGCTCGCCGGAGTGGTGACGGATCTCGTCGCGCAGGTGCCCCATCGACACCATGCACGAATCGTCGGTGTCGGCGTCAGCAGCGGCGGCCTGGTCACCCGGCACCTCGACCTCGTGACGCCGATCAGCGTTCCCGTCGTGGCGTGACTTCCCGCTGCGGAGCCGGCTGGAGGAACTGACGGGATTCACCGTGCACGGTGAGCTCGACGCCAAGGCGCTGGCACTCGCCGAGGGCTGGCTCGGTGCGGCGCAGGGCCATCCGAACTTCCTCGCGGTCACCGTGTCGGGCGGCATCTCCGGCGCCGTCGTGCTCGACGGCGACCTCCTCGACGGCGAGTCCGGTCAGGCCGGCCAGATCGGCCATGTCATCGTCGAGCCGGGAGGGCGCCGGTGCCACTGCGGTACCCAGGGGTGCCTGGATGCCGAGGCCTCGGGGATGGCGATCGACGCGATCACCGGACGCCCGGCGACCGAGCCGTCGTTCCAGATCATGCAACGAGCCGGCGACGTCGTCGGGCGGGCGGCAGCGGTGATGTGCAACGCGTTCGACCTGTCGCTCGTGGTGGTGGGTGGCAGCGTCGCTCTGGGGTTCGGCTCGACGTTCTTCCATGCCGCACAGGTCGCGCTGGACGAGGGGGCGAGGCTCCCGTACAGCCGGGGCGCGCGGATCACACCCACCCGCCTCGGTGAGCAGGGGCCGCTCATCGGCGCCGGGGCCGTCGGCTGGCGGGGCCTGCGTCGCGCCGCTCGATCGTCACGGTGACGCGTCATCCGCCGATCGTGCGATAGATCCGCTCGGCGGGTCCCATGCCGTATCGATGCTGCCATGCAACCGCGAGAGCGATCCCGATGATCCAGAAGCCCGAGGCGAAGGCAAGTGCCACCTCGACGCCCGCCGGTTCGATCCACCCGAGCCAGTCGACGACCAGGTTGAAGACGAGGACGTGCGCGATGTAGAGCGACAGGGTCATCTGGCCGGCGCGTCGCAGTGGATCGGTGGCGACGGGATACCGGGTGGCCAGCCAGTCGACGCCGGCGTAGGCGACGAGTGCCGTGCCGAGCGCACTCGCCGTGTACACCACCCCGCGGTCGAGGGGGGAGATCGAGAATGCGACGTCCTCGAACGACGTCGACGCCTGCCGTGACACCAGCCATCCGAGCCCGGTGAGGCCCGAGCCCACTCCGATCGCAGCGCGGCGCCACCACGTCGTGTGCAGCAGCCGGCCGAGCACCATGCCGGCACAGAGAAAAGCGAGCCACGGCAGCAGCGGGTGGGTGCCGTTGACGAAGACGCCGAAGACGTGGTCGCGCAGCGAGCCCTCGTCGGGCTCGGTCAACCATGCCGTGCTGATGCCCTCACGTTCGCGCTGGTCGCGCCACAGCCGGAGGAGTGATCCGCCCATCGCTGCGCCGAACCCGATCAGGAGCAGCCACCGGCTCCGCAATGTGAACATGGCTGCAGCGAGAGCGAACATGGCGCCGTAGTAGGGGATGATCGTGCCGGGCCAGATCCCGTCGAGCAGTAGTCCCGTGACGTACAGCAGCAGGCCTCGGCGAACCAGCCGCACGCGCATCGTCCGCACCCGCTCCAGCGCCCGGGTCGTCTCGTCCGCGGCGACGGCGAGCCGGGTGGCCTCGACACTTCGTGCGGTCATGAGCGTGACGCCGACACCCGCCACGAGCACGAACGTTGCCGCGAACCGTGTCGCCAACGGTCCGTCCCACGGGTCGAACACGTCCTCGATCCAGCCGGTGCCGCGCGACGAGCCGCTGCGCAGGATCAGGTAGCCGTGGTAGTTCACGGCGACCACGCCGATCAGGGCAACCGCTCTGACGACGTCGGGTCCGGGCAGGCGCTCGCGCGCCCGCGTGGTGGCCGACGCCGTCGCTCGCGCGCTCACTGCCAGACGTACTGGTCGACGAGTGTCGTCGTGAGTGGACGTTGGAGGTCCGTCCGGTCGCCGACGGCGGGGAGCGGGTCGCCGACCGGGACGAACGCCATCGAGGTGTGCATGTGCGGGGGCTCGTGCAGATCGAGACGTCGTCGTTCGAAGTGGAACGGGCTGCGACCGTCGGCGAGGGGCGTGACGCCGTTGGCGGTTCCGGCCCCGATCATCACGAGGTGGCCGTCGCTGCGAACGGGTTCCTGGCGGTAGCCCGCCGGCTCGCCGGCCGCGACCGGCCGCACGTCGACGACGTCGGCGTCGAGATGCAGGAACGACTTGTCGCCGTGCCACAGCCCGGTGCCCAACCGCAGGCGGTAGGAGTGTGTCGTCGGAAGCGTCGCGTAGGTGACGGGGTCGAGGTGGCTGACCCACACGGCAACGGCGGGGTCGAGTCCGTCGATCAACTCGGTGATCTCACGGTGGTGATCCGCTGCAGTTCCGGCGAGTGGAGGGTGGATGCTGACGCCGACCACGTCGAGCCCCATTCGTCGAGCTTCCTCGAGCAGTTCGGGGCCGCGCCCGTAGCGGTGCATCGACGAACTCAGCTTGACCAGCACCCGGCCCGGCCAGTCCGACAGTGCCTCGAGGTGGATCCGGTTGCCGACGGTGAGGACGGGCGCCGTCGACGGCGGGGCGACGAGGGTGGGGGTGAGCACGACGACGTGGAGGCCGGCCGGGAGTCCCTCGAGTTCGTGGACGGTACCCACGGCGACCGTGTCGGTGAATTCCGATGCGATGCGGGCCAGCTCGACGCGTCCGAAGCCGTAGCCGTTGCCCTTCACCACGGGAACGAGTCCGTCGACCCGGTTGACGACGCTCGCCACGTGGCTGCGCCACAGCGCGGTGCGAATGGTCAGCCGGATCGTCACCGCCACGACGGTAGTGGCGCTTCGAGGTCCCACCGAGATTCGTGTGAGCGACGATCTGTGTCAGCGACGACGTCGCCGGCGGCGATCAGCGCTGACGCAAACACCGGATTCGGCGCATTCTCGGGCCGATCCGTTGATACCCGACTGTGTTGATCATATTTGTCGGCGATATCTTGTGGCCCGTGAGGCTGTTCCAGTTCCCGAACCCCGTCAACGAGACCTCCGCTCGCATCGTTGCGGCCGGTGTGGTGGCGATGGCGCTCGCGTTCCTGATCCTGCGCGAGGGATGGATCCTCGTTCCGCTGACCTACGGCTTCCTCGCCCGGGTGGCCACCGGACCCACCCTGTCGCCCCTCGGCCAGTTCGCCACTCGGTTCGCCACCCCTCGTGTCGAGGCCCGGGCCGGCACAGGATTCCATTCCCGCCAGGTTCCAGGTCCGCCGAAGCGTTTCGCCCAGGCCATCGGACTCGGATTCACGGCGTCGGCCTCGGTCGCCTGGCTGCTCGGTGCTCCCGCGGTGAGTTGGGTACTGGTCGCTGCACTCGCCGTGGCCGCCACGCTCGAAGCGGCGTTCGCCGTCTGCCTCGGCTGCATCGCCTACAGCGCGATCTGGGGGTGCGCGGACTGCAACGACATCAGCGACCGTCTCCGTCGGGCACTCGTCGAGGCACGTCAGGAAGTCGACGATGTCGAGGGGGCCACGTCTGGCACCGCGTCGCTCGGATCGGCGTCGCTCGGATCGGCGTTGCCCGGACCGGCGTCGGTCAGGCCGGCCGACGCCCCGGCCATGCGCTGAGGCGCGGGACGATCGGGCTCCACGTCCGGTGGCGCAGCATGCCTCGCCACAGACCCCATCCGTAGGCGACGTCGGTCGGCGTCGCACGGACGTCGGCCAGCACCGATCCGAGTGCGATCCAGCGCATCCGTCGTGAGACGAGTGCGCCGACCACGACGATCGGCCACCACGCCCGGCGCACCGCGGCGGTGATCTGGCGTGCGGCAAGCAGATGTCCCCGCATGGCGAGTCCGAACGATTCGGCCCTCGGTACGTCGGGCAGCTTGCGGCCGAGGGCGAGCGAACTCGCGATCGCCGCGGCACCACCGGCGACGACGTGGCCGCCGGCGATCGCGGCCCATACGAACGCCGTCCACCCGTTGAACCGCACCGGTGAGAGCGCGCCCGGATGTCGCAGGGCGAGGGGAGCTGCCGAGGTGCCGTAGCCCGCGTGCTGCCGCAGGCGGGCGCCGAACGTGGCTCGGGGCTCGTGGCGGACCTCGCCGGCGGGTTCGTACCGACATCGCCAGCCCGCCTCGTCGAGGCGCCACACGAAGTCGACGTCCTCGCCGAACCGCAGTGCCGGGTCGAACCCGCCCACCGAGTCGAACGCGGCGACCCGAACGACCAGTGCGGCGCCGGGCACGTAGCTCACCCGCGTGCCGGAGCGGATACGGGCGGGCTCGTCGCCCAGGTCGAGCGGCGACCCGGTCTCGCCGGTGACTCGCGGGGCCACCAGGCCCACCTTCGGGTCGTCGAAGTGCGCGAGCAACGGTTCGAGCCAGCCGTCGGGCGCCTCGACGTCGGCGTCGAGGAACACCACGAGTTCGGTCCGGACGAACCGCCGCGCCGCGTTACGCGCCGCGGCGGGGCCGCTCGTGATCGGGAGGCGATGGGTGGCACCGGCGAGTGGCGGCATCGAGCCGTCGTCGATCGTGATGCGACCGTCATCGGCCGCCCGGCTCCTGGCGTCGGCGCGCAACTGGGGGGTCGCGACCGTGATGTCGTCGACACCGAGTCTCCCCGGGCCGTCGGGGACGGGGTGGATCGCCCCGGCATCGAGCAAGCGGTCGACGAGCACCGAACCGGCCACGTCCTCAGTGCGCTCGAGCCGGTCGAGCAGTCTGCTGCCCGCAGCGGTCGTGCGGAACAGTCGCAGCGGCGACCCGGCGATGACGGTGCCATCGAATCGCTGCCACGAACTGTCGAGTCGATAACGCACGGCGTCGATCAGGTGTCCGTCACCGGTTCGGACGGCGGATCGATCGGACGCCACCGCTCGATCCGATGGACGAGGTCGTCGACGAAGGCGGTGATGAACCTCTCGCCCTCCCGTCCTGATGCCCCCTCCGGATCGCCGAGCACGCCGTTGGCACTCACGGCTCGCACTCCGCGTGTGCGCAACTCGTCGAGCGACGCGTCGGCACCGGCGACGGCGAGTTGCAGTCGGACCAGTCCGGGATCGATCGCCAGCATCATCGACGTCTCGATTCGTCCGGCGTGCAGATCGGCGGGGCCACCGTCGAGTCGCCGCGGCCACGACGGCCACCACGCCAGTACCGTGCGCCGCTCGGCGGTGAGTGTTGCCACCGCGTCGGTGACGGCCCCATGGTTGCCGCCGTGGCCGTTGACGAGGACCACACCGGCGGCCCAGTCGGCGCTGCGGACCAACTCGACGACGAGGGCCGTCGTGGTCGCCGTTCCGATCGACAACGTGCCGGGAAAGTCCGCGTGTTCACCCGAGGCGCTGACGGAGATCGTCGGGCCGATCATGAGGCCCTCGGTGCGATGAACGGCCCGCCCGGCGATCTCCTCGGCGATCAACGTGTCGGTCGCCAGAGGGAGATGGGGTCCGTGCTGCTCGGTCGACCCGACCGGGATCAGCAGGATCGGTGCGAGTGTGCCGTCGTCGGACCGCCGACCGTGTGTCGTCGCCCGGTCGATCTCGGTCCACGTCGCATCACCCAGGCGCATGGCGGGCCACAGGGGTGTCGTAGCCCCACTCGTCGAGCTGTTCGAGGATTCGGCGTGCGGCCGCCGGGGGGTCGAGGGGCACCGTCTCGGCGTGTCCCTCGTGACCGCCGACGTCGAGGATCGCCTTCACTCGCGAGAGCGAGTCACCTGCCGGAGCCGGCAGTGTCCGGGCCCTCGGGCGGTACGGATGCACCTCGGCCTCGGCCGGCCGGCCGTGGGGTCCCGCCACCGTGGTGATCGCGGTGCCACGGGACGCGAGTGACGCGGCGAGCGATGCCCGGCGGAGCCTCGCCACCGATCCCTCGACCGAGAGCACGGCGGGGAGTGGCACGTCGAGCACTTCGCGACGGCCGCCGTCGAGCCGGCGGACCACGCGCAGGGGCAGGGTGGTCGCCGTCGTCACATCGATGCCCACCAGCCCGAGAGCCTGGGCCGTGCCGAGTTCGGCAGCGAGGAACGCCGGGACCGAGCCCGTCCCCCGGTCGATCGAGTAGTCGCCGCACAGCACGAGGTCGGCGTCCTGCAGGTGATCGGCGATCGCACCGGCCACCGTGCGCCCGTCGAGCTCGGGCGAGCCGTGGATCCTCAAGGCGGAATCCGTTCCGGCGGCGAGCGCAGCACGCAGCACGTCGTCGGCCTCCGGTGGTCCGAGACAGATCACCTGCACCTCACCGTCGACGACCGCGTCACGCACGGACAACGCCACCTCGAGCGCTGCCTCGTCGGCTGCGGACACGCCGGCCCATCGTTCGTCGACGTCGTGTTCGCGGTCGAGTGACACCCACTTCCAACAGACGATGATCCTCACGACGCCGCCACCGGTGACCGTGTGCTCACGTTCGCTTGAAGACGACCCCGTAGCCGCCTTCGGGGTAGGTCCACGTGATGGCACCTTCCTTGTTGCACAGCAGATAACACGTACCGCACTCGAAGCACTGCTCGTAGTTGAACAGGATGCCGCCGTCGCTCGTGGGCACGAACAGGTTGGCCGGACAGGCCACGATGCACTCGCGCGTCGAGCAGTCCGCGCAGATCGTGTCGTCGACGGTGATGTGGGCACGTTCGTGCACGTCGAAACGCGTCGACCCGATCAGGTCCTCGAACGACAACTCGGGCCAGCGTTCGCCCGTGGCCGCCGTGTTCACCGGCTGGGTGCTCATCCGAAGGTCCTCATTCCGTCGAGCGCGTCGCGGGCCAGGTCGCGCAGCCTGACCCCGGCGCGCTTGCGTTCCTGGTTCAGGATGCGTCGCAAGCCGGGCTTGGGTGTCGGGTTGTCGACGCGGAACATCCGCTCCACCGTATTGGCGATCATGTCGGGGTAGAGGTGCTGGACGCGATCGGCGAGCACCAGTGACGGCGCCCGGCGCAGCTTGCGGTGGTCGCGCATGACGAACGTGTCGTTCAGGCGGCGTTCGTATCCGGCCAGACCCGTGGCGCTGGTGTCGTTCGCCGCGAGGGCCTCGGCGGCCGCCTCGCCCGCGTACATCCCGCTCGCCATCGCGAAGTTGACGCCCTTCCAGCCAGATGCCGGCCGCCAGACACAGGGCGGCGGCGTCGCCGGCCACGAGCATCCCGTCGCCGGTCATCTTCGGCATCATCGAGATGCCCGCCTCCGGGATGACGTGCGCCGAGTACTCCTTGATCTCGCCACCCTCGACGAGTGGGGCGATCGCCGGATGCGCCTTGAGGTTGGCGATGATCTGTTCGGGCCGCAGCTTCTGCGCACCGAGCTTCTGCAGTTTGAGGACGACACCGACCGAGAGCGTGTCGAGGTTCGTGTAGATGAACCCGCCGCCGTTGACACCCGAGGTTCCGCCGAGGATCTCGATGTCGACGCCGTCGCGGTCCCGGACGGCGAAGCGCTCGTCGATGACGTCCTTCGGCAGGGCGATCGTCTCCTTGACACCGACGGTGTAGTTGGCAGCGTCGACCTCGCCGTAGAGCCCGGCCTCCTTGGCGAGGAAGCTGTTGACGCCGTCGCACGCGATGACCACACGGGCGTGGAGGTCGCCGTCCGGGCGGTCGGTCGTGACACCGATCACGTGGCCGCGGCCGTCACGCAGCAGGCCGGTCGCCGTGGTGGAGCAGACGAGTACGGCGCCGTCGGCCTCGGCCTTGCCGGCCAGCCAGTGGTCCCAGTCGGGGCGGTACGCGGTGGCGCCGTTGTAGGGGGGCGTCCCCCACTTGGTCGAACGGAAATCGACGGTGAGCGCCTGGGTCTCGGTCAGCACCATGGTGGAGCGCCGGGTGACCCATCGCTGGATGGGTGCCTCGAGCCACCATTCGGGATGCAGCTGGTCGAGGATGCGCGGGTACACCACGCCGCCGTACATGTTCTTCGAGCCGGGGAAGCTGCCGCGTTCGAGCAGGATCACCGAGTATCCGTGGCGGGCGAGCACCGTCGCCGCCGCGGAACCTGCCGGTCCCGCACCGACCACGATGACGTCGGTCGTCATCGCCTCAGCCATGGGCGGCCTCGCCCGTGTCGTCGGTCGGCGTCCCTGCCGTCACTGCCGTCACGTCGGCCGGCATCACGTCGGATGGCGACTCGATCAGGCGGAGCAGTTCGTCGAGCGTCTCGTTGGCGTCGGCGACGATCGCCAGGTCGGACATCGCCATCATCGGGCAGTGTGGGTCGGTGTTGACGCTGATGATGTGGTCGGGATGTCCGAGTCCGCTCGTGTGCTGTACGGCGCCGCTGACACCGAACGAGAGGTAGAGGACGGGGTCGACGACGACACCCGTGGTGCCGATCTGACGATCGTGGTGCACCCACGACCGGTCGGTGACGACGCGGGTCGCACCCATCACCCCGCCGATGGAGACCGCGAACCGGTCGAGCTGCCCGAATCGTTCTGCGCTCTCGAGGCCGGCGCCGCCACCGACGATTCGTCGGGCCTCGGCGAGGTCCATCGTGCGTACGTCGGGGGGAAGGACCTCGACCACGTGCGCATCGTGCGTGGACGCAGCGCCGTCCGCGACGTCGAGGCGCTCGACCGTTGCCGGACCGTCGAAGGTGACGGGCCCGCGGGCCCCGGTCTGCAGCGTGGCGACGAACGGTCCGATCGGTCGTTGTTCATGGAGTTCGAGGCCCCCTCGGCGGGCGACTCGGACACGGTGGGCCGAGACCTCGGTGGCACCGGCGAGCAGCGGCCGGTCGAGGGCGAGCGCCAGGTGCGGTGCGAGATCGCGACCGTCGGGTGCGTGGGGGAGCACGACGATGTCGGTGTCGACGCCCTGCTCGGAGAGTTGCCGGATGATCGGTGCGAGCACGGCGGTCCAGCGGGCGGGTTCCACCGGTCCGAGTTCGACGAGCAGGGCCGTGCTCGCCAGCCCGTCGAAGGCGATCTCACCGGTTCGGCTGCCCGCGACGAGAGCGTGTCCGTCGCATTCGCTGATCGTCTCGGCGGCGCCGGCGGGGAGTACCCCGTCACGTACCGGGATCAGCGCAATCATTCGCCCAGCGTACGGTCGGGCTCCTCGGCGTGCGCAATCACAGTGGGACGTCCTCGGTCGAGGATCCAACGAATGATCTCGATCATCGCCGTGATGGCGAGTGCGGTGCCGAATGCCAGCCAGAACGCAATGGCATGGTCGTCCTCGAAGGCTTGACCGAAGAGGTAGCCGAGCACGCCGGCGTAGGTCGCCCAGATGACGGCGGCGATGGCCACCCAGGTCGCGAACCAGCGTCGCGGCTGGCGGGTCAGCCCGGACGACACGGTCAGCACCGTGCGACCTCCGGGGATGAACCGTGCGGTGATCAGGAGGGGACCGCCGCGCTTGCGGATCTGTCGCCCGGCCTGGTCGAGTCGCTCGGCGCGGTTCTGTTTGCGGGCGGCCCATGCCCGCACTCTCGGTTCGAAGCGGTTGCCGATGGTGTACGCGAGGTTGTCGCCGAGGAAGGCGCCGAGTGCTCCGGCGAGGATCACCAGGGCGAGCGTCTGGTTGCCGGCACCGGCGGCGACCCCGCCGGCGATCACGGTGGTCTCGCCGGGAACGATCGGAATCACCGAGTCGAGCAGGGCGACAGCGAAGATGATCAGGAGGAACCACCAGTTCGACGAGAACTCGTCGAGCCAGTCGGTGACGTCGGTGACGATGTTCGCGACGATCACGGCCATGCCGCCCCGACGCTACCCAGCGCCGACCCTCCACGACCCGCGCAGCGATGAGTTCGGGCGCGCACAGGTCGCGCTGGAACTCATCGCAGTGCGGTGGTCGGCCCCAGCGATGAGTCCGGGCGCGCACGGGTCGCGCTGGAACTCATCGCAGGGCGGTGGTGGCGTGATCAGATCGTCACGGTGATGCGGATGCGCGTGTGCTCGACACCGGCCGACGATGCGATCACGAGGTCGTACTCGCCGGGCTCGACGATCCAGGCGCCGGTCGCGGTGTCCCAGTGGTGGAATGCGTCGGGGCCGAACTCCAGCACCGACTCCGACGTGGTTCCCGCAGCGACGACCGACTTGGCCCACGCCTTGAGTTCCTTGGGGGGACGCTCGGCTCGGGATGTGACCGGTGCGACATAGCCCTGCACGACGACCGTGGCGTCGCGTTCGCCCGTGGCGCTCACGGGCACGGTGACGGTGACGGAACCGTCGATGCCGATCGTGGTCGACGACGCCGCTGCCTCACCCCAGTCGGCGCTGCCGTAGCTGAGGCCGTGCCCGAACGCGAACCGCGGCGCCACGTCGCGGGCGTCGTACCCGCGGTAGCCCATGAAGAGGCCCTCGCCGTAGCGCTGTGTGCCGGCACCGGTGCTGTCGTGGTCCGGTCGATGGTGCACGTACGCGGGGTGGTCCGCGAGCCGCTTCGGGAACGTGGTGGGCAGGCGCCCGCCGGGGTCGGCATCTCCGAACAGCACGTCGACGAGAGCCTCGGCCTGCTCCTGGCCGGCGAAGAACGAGGTGAGCACTGCGGGAGCAGCGTTCGGGTCGTCGTCGGCCGCCCAGTCCATCGTGACCGGCGAGCCCGCATTGACGATCACTGCGGTGCGTGGGTTCGCGGCGACGACCCGGCGAACGAGTTCGTCCTGGCGACCGGGAAGATCCATCGTCGTGCGGTCTTGGCCTTCGGTCTCCCACTCGTCGTTGGTGCCCACCATGACGACGGCGATGTCGGCTGCCGCCGCGGCAGCAACGGCGCGGTCCATGAGGTCGGCGGGTTCGGGGGAGCGCACGCCGAGCCGGATCGCCGCGAAGCCGTTGCCGGCCGCCGTCGACCACTTGACGGCAATGGGCACGGGCACCCCGGCTCGACAGTCCATCGTCTCGGTGACCTCCACGCTGCCGTACCCGAAGAACTCCTCGCTGCGGGGAAGCTCCATGTTCGGGTCCTCGACCACCGTGGTCATGCCGTGGCCGGCGTCGACGGCCAGCGAGACGGGGCCGGTGCTGACGATGCCGAACGTGTGTGGTCCGTCGACGTCGGGGACGAAGGCTCCTTCGATCCGCGCCGCGAACGCCACGAGGGTCGATGCCCGGCGGCGTCGAACCGAAGAACCGCACGAGTGACGTCGACGACGTTTCCTCGGCGACGACCACGCCGTCCCAGTCGGTGCCGTTCACGTACGAGACCCGGAGGCCGGGTTCGCCGTCGGGGCGAACCAGTTGGCCCTTGCGCACGACCGGTGTCAGGCGATCGATGCGCACGCCCGGTTCGTAGGTGATGGTCGCATCGGTTGCGGTGCCCGGGCCGACACGATCGGTGATCGCAGCGAGCAACGTGCGGTGAGCGAACGGGGTGAGGCTGGCAGAGCCACCACCCATGCATCGGTTGATCGACGCATTGGGGCCGACGATCGCGATCGAGTGGACCGACGTGGCGTCGAAGGGCAGGACCGTCGATCCGTCGACGGGCGCGTTGCGCAGCAGGACCGTGCCCGCAATGGCGGCTCGCCGGGTGAGCGCCCGCTCGGCTGGATCGTCGATCGATTGCTCCGGCTCGTCGGCCGAGCGCTCGTCGGCCTTCGTGCGGTTGGCGAGGACGAGGAGGTCGCGGACGAGACGGTCGACCTGCGCCTCGGCGACCTCGCCGCGCTCGACGGCCGCCACGAGCTTGTTGCCGTAGATACGCACCGGGCCCGGCATCTCGAGGTTCAGCCCCGCGTTCGCCGCGCCCGTCGCGTCGTGGACGCCGTACCAGTCGGACACGACGAAGCCGTCGAAGCCCCACTGGTCGCGCAGGATCTCCGTCAGCAGTCGGCGGTTGTGGGCACAGAACTCGCCGTCGAGGCGGTTGTAGGCGCTCATGATCCCCCACGCGTCGCCGTCCTTCACGGCGAGTTCGAACGGGCGCAGATAGAGCTCGCGGAGGGTGCGTTCGTCGACGTCGACGTCGACGCTCATCCGCTCGATCTCGGTGTCGTTCGCGGCGAAGTGCTTGACCGTGACGGCCACGTCGTGCGACTGCACGCCACGGACGTAGGCCGCAGCCAGCGCGCCGGTGAGTTCGGGGTCTTCGCTGTAGCACTCGAACGTGCGACCGCCGACGGGGGTCCGATGCAGGTTGACGGTGGGGCCCAGCACGATGTGCGCGCCCTTGCGGCGCGCCTCGGTGCCGATCAGCGCTCCGATCTCACCGACGAGCCGAGGATCCCAGGTGGCGCCGAGTGTGATGCCGGCCGGGACGACGACGCCGGGTGTGCTCGACCCGCCGTGGCCCTCGCCGCGTACCCCGTTGGGGCCGTCCGACATCTTCAGCTGCGGCACGCCGGCATCGGGGAAGGCATGCGTCCGCCAGGTCGAGCGGCCCGCCACGAGTGCGCACTTGTCGTCCAGCGAGAGTGCGGCCAGTGCCGCATCGACATCGATCACCCGCCGAGTCTGACATTTCTTGCATCAGGGGTCAGACCCCTGATGCAAGAGCCGTCGCAGACCCAATCGCGACGTCAGACGGCGGCGCCGGCGCGTTCGCCCTCGACGACGGCGGCGTGGGCGCGGCGGGGGGCGACGCAGTCGCCGACCCGCTCGACACTGACGCCTGCCGCCTTGAGGTCGTTGTACAACCACTCGACCGGGTGGGGGTGGACGGCGAGCACCACCCAGTCGGGGGTTCGGGTGACATTCGCGCCCGTCGGGTGATGGAGCAGGTTCAACGTGTGTCCCTCCATGCCCATCGGCACGAGATCGGTGGTCTGGACGATCCCCTTCTCGCCGGCGCGGATCCACCAGTTCTCCATGTCGAGCGTGATCCCGAGGTCCTGACCCACGACCATGCCCGGGGTGATGATCTCGACGTTGCAGCCCCGATCGGCGAGCACCTCGGCGGTCGAGGTGGCGTGGTGGAACCCGATCTCGTCGAAGACCACGACGTCACCGAACGGCTCGACCGACCCGTCGAGCACCTGACGCACGTCGGCGACGTTGTCGGCGTCGCCCGGAACCCAGTACGGCCGCGCCGGCTCGGCGCCGGTGGCGATGATCACGTGGTCGGGTCGCTTCTCCTCGACGAGCCCCGGCCACACGCCCACGCCGTACTCGAACTCGACACCGAGGCGGCGGCACTCGGTGAGCTGGTTGCGGATCATGTCGCCGAACTCGGCCCGGTTCGGCACCGACGCCGCGAGGCGCACCTGCCCGCCGGCGACCGGCTCCTTCTCGTACACGGTCACCTGATGCCCGTTGCGACGGGCGGCGATCGCGGCCTGGAGGCCGGCCGGTCCGGCACCGACGATCATCACCGACTTCGGCTTCGTCGTGAGCTGCACCGTGCCGACACCTTCGGATTCGCGGCCGGTGCGCGGGTTCTCGATGCAGCCGAGCCACCGGTTGAGACCCATGCGCCCGACGCACTCCTGGTTGCACGACAGGCACAGCCGGGTCTCGTCGGTGGATCCGGCCCGCGCCTTCGCGACGAAGTCGGCGTCGGCGATCTGACCGCGCACCACGCCGACGAGGTCGCAGTGACCCTCCGCGAGCGCACGCTCGGCCTGGAGCGGATCCTTGAACCTTCCGACGCCGACCACCGGGAGGTCGACGGCCTTGCGGATCGCCGAGGGGATGAACATCGCGTAGCCGGGTGGAATGTGCATCGACGCCTCGATCATGAACAGGCTCGCCGTTGCGACGCCGATCGAGGTGTTGATGTAGTCGACCTGGCCGGTGGCTTCGACGATCTCGGCGATGCGGACCGCGTCGTCGATGGTGGTGCCGTGCTCGATCAGCTCGTCGCCGCAGATCCGCACACCCAGTGCCATGCCCCGGCCGATCTCCTTGCGGACCGCCGCCACGATCTCGACCAGGAGCTTGGCCCGGTTCTCGAGCGGGCCGCCGTAGTCGTCGGTGCGGTGATTGGTGGCGGGGGAGAGGAAGCCGCGCACGATCGAGCTGTGCGAGCACTGGAGTTCGATGCCGTCGAAGCCGCCCTCGGCACAGTGTTCGGCGACGAGTGCGTACCCGGCGACGATCTCGTCGATCTCGGCCTGGGTGACCGCCTTGGGCACCTCGCGGAACAGCGGATCCGCGACCGGTGACGGGCCCCAGACCGGCAGACGCGAGTACATCGACGAGGCCTGGCCGCCGTTGTGGTTGATCTGGGCGAAGATCGGCACACGGTGGCGATGTACGGCATCGGTGATCCTGCGGTACCCGGGGATGACCTCGCGGTGGAACCCGTGGATCAGTTTCTCGTAGGGCCAGTCGGTCGGATGGGTCGAGTGTTCCTCGGTGATGATCAACCCGGTGCCACCGGCCGCCCGCGCCGCGTAGTACGCCGCGTGTTGCTCGGTGGGCAGGCCGTTGCGCGCGTAGTTCGTGAGGTGCGCCGAGAACACGATCCGGTTGCGCACCTCGACGGGGCCGAGCTGGAGGGGAGACCAGAGGTAGCGGTAGGCCATGGCGCCGTCAACGGTAGCTGTCACGTTCCGGCACTGCCGTGCCCGTCTAGATTTGGGCGATGTCCGACTCGCAGTCAGATCCTGGAGCGCGCCCCGCGGCCATCGCTCCCGGCCACGCCGCCGTGATCACCGGTGGGGCGAGCGGGATCGGCCTCGCCGTTGCCGAGGCGCTGATCGCCGAGGGCATGAGCGTCGTGCTGGCAGACATCGACGCACCCAGGTTGCGCGACGTCGAGGCACGACTCAGCGAGGACGGAGCATCGGTGGCCACGATGGTGTGCAACACCACCGTCGAGGCCGAGGTGAACGCCCTGATCGAGTACGCCGTCGAACAGTTCGGCGGCGTCCACGTGATGTTCAACAACGCCGGCATCGGCGGAGTCGGCGATGCCTGGACCGACCCGGTCGAACTGTGGAATCGCGTCCTCGATGTCAACGTGCTCGGCGTCGTCTACGGCATCCGTGCCGCGCTGCCGGTCATGCAGGAGCAGGGCGTCGGCCACATCGTGAGCACGGCGTCTCACGCGGGGCTGAACGGAGCGCCGGGGATCGCGCCCTACGTCGCGAGCAAGCACGCCGTCGTCGGACTGAGCGAGAGTCTCTTCCTCGAGCTCGAGATCCTGGGTTCGCCCGTCGGCGCCAGCGTGCTCTGCCCCGAGTTCGTGAAGACCGACCTGATGGGCAAGGAGCCCGAGGCCGTCGACTCTCCGATGGCGCAGTTGATCAACCAGGCGCTGAGGGCCGGCGTCGACGGCGGGATCCCGGCGAGCCAGGTCGCTGCCGATGTGGTCGCCGCGATCAAGGCCGGCCGGTTCTGGATCCTCACGCACGACTCCACCCGGGAGGCCTCGGTCGCTCGCGTCCAGCGGGCTGCCGACGGCGTCAATCCACCGGTCAACATGCCGGAGGGCTGACGGCCTGATGGGCACGTCCACCTCGTCCTTCGGCGTCGGCAAGCGTGAGTCGCACGACTCGACCGACTTCTACGCGCGCTTCGCCGCGCCCGAGATCAGCGACGACGACGATCTCGGCGAACCCGGGGAACTCGACGTCATCCACGTCGGTGACGCACGCGACATGGCTCAGGTGCCCGACGCGTCGGTCGCGCTCGTGGTGACGTCGCCGCCGTACTTCGCCGGCAAGGAGTACGAGACCGCGCTGGGCGAGGGGCACGTCCCCGGCGACTACATCGACTACCTCACGATGTTGCGCGACGTGCTGGCAGAGTGCGTCCGCGTGTTGGAGCCGGGCGGCCGCCTCGCCGTCAACGTCGCCAACCTCGGGCGCCGCCCCTACCGCAGCCTCGCCGCCGACGTCATCACGATCCTCCAGGACGACCTTCGCCTGCTGCTGCGCGGCGAGGTCGTCTGGCAGAAGCAGCGCGGTGCCAGCGGATCGTGTGCGTGGGGCTCCTACCAGTCGCCGGCCAACCCGGTGCTGCGCGACACGACCGAACGGGTGATCATCGCCAGCAAGGGACGCTTCGACCGTGTCGGGCGGGGTTCGGCCGAACCGGGAGACCCCGGGGTGGCGACGATTCCCGGCGACGAGTTCATGGAGGCGACGCTCGACGTCTGGGAGATCCCCGCCGAGAGCGCCACCCGTGTCGGTCATCCGGCTCCGTTCCCGGTGGCGCTCGTGGAGCGGTGCATCCAGCTGTTCACCTACGACGGCGACGTCGTCCTCGATCCGTTCATGGGCTCGGGCACCACGGCGGTCGCCGCCGTCAACACCGGCCGTCACTACATCGGCTACGACACCGACGCCGGGTACGTCCGTCGGGCTCGGGAACGCATCGAGTCGATGGTGCCCGCGGCACCTCGCGATCGGCGCACGCTCAAGGAGATGGCGCGCACGCTGCTCGATGCGGCGGGGTACCGCGACGTCGACGAGAACGTGCGGATCGCTCCCGGCGTCACGGTCAGCTTCCGCGCCACGAGCCCGCAGGGTGTGGTCAGACTCTTCGAACTCGGCGGCACGCACACGCCGGCGCGACCGGGCCTGAGTCGGATCGACGCCGTCTGGCGCGTCATCGCCAAGGCGGCCGTGGTTGCCGAGGCGATGCCGGGGACCGAGTTCGTCGTGCTCACGTCGTCAACGGTGCGCGGGGGCCCGCTCGCTGCGGTGGTGGGCGCGGGCCGTCCCATCAGTGCGGTCGTCGACGTGACCGGCAGCGACGCCGTCGCCGGTCTCTGATCCGTCGGCGTCACCATGAGCACCCCACTGCACGACGAGGCCGTCGACCGGCGGGCGCTGAAGTCGGTCGGTGTGCAGTTCTTCGCCAACGGCGCCACCTACGCGACGATCATCCCGCGGCTCCCCGAGATCCGCGACCAGGTCGGCATCTCGATCGGGACACTCGGCCTCGTGCTGACCGTGGCGAGCATCGCCAGTCTGATCGGCTCGGTCTTCGCAGGGCGCGTGACGGCTCGGATCGGGAGTCGCCGGGTGATGATCTACGGCGCCGTGATGTCGATCGGGTTCCTGCCGATCATCGGTTTCGCGACGTCTGCCGTCGTGCTGGCCATCGCACTGTTCGCGCTGCTGTTCTTCGACATCTTCATCGACGTGGCGATGAACGTGCAGGGGTCGGCCCTGAGCGCACGGCGGCACACGCCGGTGATGAACCGCCTGCACGGTCTGTGGAGCCTCGGAACGGTGGCCGGCGGCATCCTCACCGTCGTGCTGCTGCGTGCCGGAGTCAGTACGGAGGTGCAGCTGACGTCCGTCGCGCTGGTGCTCATCGGCTCCCTGCTGTTCGTCGCGCCCGGTCTCCTGCATCGTGACGAGGCGCCGGAGCTCGACGAGGAGGCTGCCGCCCTCCAGGGTCGAACCCATCTCGGTCGACTGGACATCGCGGCGATGCTCCTCGCGGTGGGCGGCGCGGCTGCCATGGCGATCGAGATCACGAACGGCGACTGGTCGTCGTTCCGGCTCGGCGACGACCTGGGGGCGGCCCCTGGAGTGGCGGGCCTCGCCTTCCTCGCGTTCACCGGGGGGATGACGATCGGGCGCCTCAGCGGCGACTGGGTCCAGGTGCGCGTCGGTCCCGTCCGACTGATCCGGATCTCCACGTTGATCATGGGCGTCGGTGCGGTCCTCGCGATGCTCGTGCCGAGCGTGCCCGTGGCGGTCGTCGGGTTCCTGGTCGGCGGGCTCGGCACGTCGGTCCTGTTCCCGCAGCTCTACGACCGCGCCGCGCGCGCTCCCGGGCCGCCGGGTTCGGGTTTCGCGTTCATGCTCGTCGGCCAGCGCGGTGCCGGCGTGGTGACGCCACTCGTCGTCGGCGCGCTCGCGAACTCGTCGAGCTTCGATGTCGGCCAGGCCATGGCGATCGTCGTGCTCCCCGCGGTCCTCGCGATGTTCCTCACCACGCTGGTCCGCCGCTGACCCCATCCCGTCCACCATCCCCATCACCCCGTTGCGATGAGCGAAGGACCCGGACGTGGGGCGCCTCGCTCATCGCAACGGGGTGATGACGAGGTCGAACCGGGGGTCGTGCCACGTGTCGAGCACGCCGAGGCCGTCGGTCAGGATCGCCCGGGCGAGCTCGCCCTTTGCGGCCTTGGCGAAGTGGCCGCCCGGTCGGCCGGTCGGGTCGACCAGCGTCACCGCCACGCCGTCCAGGCCGTCGAGATCGACTGCGGCGCGATGTTCCTGGGGGAGCAGGTCGACCACGAAGCGCCGCCGCCCGACCCGCTGCACTTCGGCGGAGAGATCGCCACGCCACCATGTCGAGAGCTTGCCGAGCGGTCGGAGGTTGGCGCCCATCTTCAGCCGGTAGTCGGGGATCAGGTCGTCGGCGCGCACCAATCCGAGCAGGCCCGACACCACGACGATCTGCCTGCGGGCACCAGCCGGCAGGGAGGCGGGCTCGAGATGGTCCCAGACGACGCCGGTGTAGCGCTGCCACGCCGGCGAGGTCGCCGCCCCGATCAGCGAGCTGTTGGCGGACTGGGCGCGCAGCAGGTACTCGCCCTTCACGCCGAGGAGTTTCTCGTCGCCACCACCCATCGAGGAGAGTGCTTCGACGACGGCAATCCGACGATCGGAGAGTCGGGACCCGAATGCGCCGGCGTCGGGGGACCAGCCGGCACGCCGCGAGCTGCCTCCCTGCGCCTTCCCTTCCGACGGCGGCAGGAGCAGCATTGGAACAATGTTCGAAAAAGTTGCCCTGACGCTGGTCACCGCCCCACTCTGGCCTCTACAGTCGGAAAATATGCGAGTCCACCTCGATGCAGAGAAGTGCCAGGGCCACAACCGTTGCTACGCGTTGGCGCCGGAATTGTTCGACGTCGACGACTATGGCCAGGCCATGCTGCTCGTCGAGGGCGACGTCCCCGACGAGTTGCAGGACAAGGCCCGCCTTGCTGCGTCCAACTGTCCCGAGTACGCCATCACGATCACGGAGAACGGCTGAACATGACCGACACCCTCGACGAGAACACGACTGGGCCGGACATCCGGATCGACCCGGAGACCGGCAACAAGATCATCACCTGGGATCGCAACGGCGAATCCATGGAGTTCATCGTCGGCAGCAGCCCCGAGGGCACCGATGTCTGGCAGCGGGTGCCGTACGACGCCGCCGACTACGGCCCGGTGACCGACTTCGCGACCGACTTCGACCACGCCGCCCCCTCCTACAATCCCAACGCTCCCGAGGTGTGGAAGGCGGTGCGCGAGGGTGGGTGCCCGATCGCTCACTCCGATCGATACGGCGGCATGTGGGTGCCGTTGACGCACGACACCGTCCACGACATCGCCTACGACACCGAGCATTTCTCGAGCCGTGCGGTCGTACCCGGCGTCGGGCGACCCGGTGACCGGGCGTTGCCCGCCCCGATCGGCCTCGCCCCGCCGATCACCAGCGATCCTCCCTTCCACGCCATCGCCCGTCGACTGCTCCTGCCGGCGTTCGCGCCGAAGGTGATCGAGCCGTGGGAATCCGAGGTCCGGCTGCTCTGCGAGAGGTTGCTGGACGACATGGGAGAGATCACGCCCGGTGAGACCGTCATCGACGCTGCGGTCCAGTACGCGCAGCACATCCCGGTGAACGTGATCGGTCGGATGCTCGGCTTCCCGGAGAAGGACGAGGCGATGTTCCGAGAGATGGTCCATGAGGTCCTGGAGCGGATCAACGAGGAGCCGGGGACGCGTCAGACTTCGAACGACTTCGGCGCCTACGTCCAGGAGCAGATCGCGGACCATCGTGAGAACCCTCGCGACGACCTCACGAATTTCCTGATGAACGTCGAACTCGATGGCAACAAGCTCGACGACCAGGTCGTCGAGGGCATGATCATCCTGCTGCTCGTCGCCGGCGTCGACACGACATGGTCGGCGATCGGATCGTCGCTGTGGCACCTCTCCCAGCACCCGGAGGATCACCAGCGCCTGCTGGACGACCCCGAGGTGATGACGTTCGCGCTCGAGGAGTTCCTGCGGGCGTACGCGCCCGTCACGATGGGCCGACTGGTGACGCAGGACCTCGACTTCCACGGGTGCCCGATGAAGAAGGACGACTGGGTGTTGCTGCCGTTCCCGGCGGCCAACCGCGATCCGCTCAAGTTCGAGGATCCCGACACCTTCATCGTCGACCGTGCGGAGAACCGGCACGCGGCGTTCGGGCTCGGCATCCACCGCTGCGTGGGCTCGAACCTCGCCCGCCTGGAGCTCAAGGTCGCCATCGAGGAGTTCATCAAGCGCTTCCCGCGCTTCGAGCTCGCCGGCGACGTGCGCTGGAGCGTCGGCATGGTCCGCGGTCCTCGCGAGCTGCCCGTCCGCATCCTCGAAGTCGCCGACTGAGAATCGCGATTGGGGTCAGACCCCGATCGCGATCACACGAAGGTGGCGGCGAGCGACGCTGCCGAGCAGGTGGCAGCCACGGTTCCGAGCGCGTACACCGTGCCCCAGCGCGGGCCCAGGGAGCGCGTCTCCAGTGCGAACGACGAGAACGTCGTGAGCGCGCCACAGAATCCGACGCCGAGAACGGTGAGTGCGTCGGGCGACAGGTCGGAGGCGGCCAGCAGGCCGAGCAGTCCCGATCCGATCGTGTTGACCCACAGCAGTGCGATCCACGAGCACGCGTACTGCCCGACGAGATGACGTCCGAGCGAACCGGCGCCCGCGGCGAGCACGAAGAACACCGGCGTCATCGGGCCACCGTCGTCTTCGGCTTGATGCCCGCGACGGTCGTCGCCAGCACTCCCACACCCAGGGTGACTGCGGCGTAGAGCACCGCCAGAGGCAGCCGGTCGGCGTCGGCGAGATCGTTCAGTTCGACCGCGAACGTCGAGAAGGTCGTGAACCCGCCGAGGATCCCGGTCACCGTGAACGCCCATGCCGGCGTGTCACGCTCGACGCCTCTCACGGCGAGCCCGATCAGCAGGGCTCCGACGATGTTGACGGTCAACGTCGCCCACGGCCAGGTCGCCGGTTGGTGCGGCGACGCGATTGCGTTCATCGCTTCGCCCACCGCCCATCTCGCCGACGCTCCGAGTGCGCCACCGAGCGCGACCCTGACGAGGACGTGCGGTGCGAACGGAGTGGATCGATCGAAGACCTGCACACTGCGTTCGTACCAAACGCAGTGCCGTGCCGTGCGGATGTGCGCCCGGTCTGTCGGGGTCGGGTCCGGAAAGACCGGGGCGTGGGTCACACCCGTTTCTCACCCCCTGCGACCAGACTGTGGATCGTGACGGACAACGAGAGCATCAGGATCCTCGTCGCCGAGGACGATCGTGCGGTGCGCGAGTCGCTGGTGCGGGCGCTCCAACTGGAGGGGTACACGGTTGCTGCCACGAAGAACGGCGCGGAGGCGCTCGAGGCGGTCCGACAGGCCGAGCCCGATGTCGTGCTCCTCGACGTGTCGATGCCGATGGTCGACGGTCTCACGGTGTGTCGCGTGCTGCGCGCCGAGCACAACCAGGTGCCCGTGCTCATGTTGACGGCGCGGACCGAGCCGAGCGACCGGGTCGCCGGACTCGACGCCGGTGCCGACGACTATCTCGCCAAGCCGTACGACCTCGACGAGCTCCTCGCCCGCGTCAGGGCGCTGTTGCGTCGGTCGAACTACGGCGCCGACGGTGCGGGTGCCTCCGACCAGGACCTCGTGCTCGGTGACCTCCGACTCGACCCGTCGGGTCGTCGCGTGTTCCGCGGCGAACGCGAGATCCAACTGTCGAAGACCGAGTTCGACCTCCTCGCACTGCTCGTCGCGAACCGTGGCATCGTGCTCGACCACTCGACCATCTACGACCGCATCTGGCACTACGACTTCGGGCCCGACTCGAAGAACCTCGCCGTGTACATCGGCTATCTGCGCCGCAAGACCGAGGCAGAGGGTGAACCCCGTGTGGTCCACACCGTTCGCGGCGTCGGCTACACCGCACGGATCGACGACTGATGGGTCTGCGCTGGAAGATCGCGCTGTCGTTGGCCACCGTCGCACTGATCGCCACGTTGGCGGTGGGTCTCATCAGCTACCGCACGACGAGCGCGCGACTCGTCAGCGAGGTCGACCGATCGATCACGCAGGCCTCGCAGCAGATGCTCGATCTCTCGCGCAACGATCGCCTCCGCGTGCCGAGCCGAGGTCTGCTGGAGGTGTACTGGGTCAGGCTGCTGGGCCTCGACGGCTCGGTCGTCGCGAGCTCGTTCCCCGATGATGTGGCCGTCGAGCCGGACGCCGAGGCGGTGATCGGCAAGCCGCAGACTCTCGATCGTTCGACTGTTGCCGTGACCGGCACCGATGCCCGGGTCCACACGATCGGGCTGCCGAACGGGGCGATCCAGATCGGACGCTCGCTCGACGAGGTCGACAGCGTGCTCGCGGACCTTCGTCGTCGAACGCTGGTGCTCGTGATCGCGGTGTCGTTGGCCGCCGCGCTCGTCGGATGGCTGATCGCCGGTACCGTCGCCGCACCCATGCGTCGCCTGACCAAAGCGGCCGAGGAGGTCGGTTCGTCGGGCCGTCTCGACGTGGCGGTGCCGGGTACGGGGACCGATGAGGTCGGTCGTCTCGGCGGTGCGTTCCGCTACATGCTCGCAGCGCTCGCCACGTCGCGTGCCGAGCAGCAGCGCCTCGTGCAGGATGCCGGCCATGAACTCCGGACGCCGCTCACGAGCCTCAAGACGAACCTGTCGGTGCTGCGGCGACATCCCGAGATGGCGCCGGACATGCGTGACGGTGTGCTGGACGACCTCGATTCGGAGATCACGGAACTGACCGACCTCGTCAACGAACTCGTCGCGGTGGCGTCGGGTGACCTCGAGACTCAGCCGAGCGAACGTATCGATCTTCCGGCGCTGGCCTCCGAGGTCGCCGAACGCGTCGGACGGCGCCGGTCGCGCGACATCGTGGTCGATGTCCGGTCGGCGGCGGCGGTCGATGCGCCGCGCTCCGCGCTCGACCGAGCGGTGACGAACCTGATCGACAACGCCTGCAAGTTCGACCAGACCGCCGGCCCGATCGACGTGGTCGTCGACGGTGGGTCACTCACGGTGCTCGACCACGGCCCAGGGATCCCCGAGGGCGAGGAGGAACGGATCTTCGATCGTTTCCACCGTGCCGAGTCGGCCCGATCGATGCCCGGATCCGGCCTCGGCCTGTCGATCGTGCGTGATGTCGTCGAGCGCGCCGGCGGCGCCGTGTCGGCGACGAACCGCGACGGGGGCGGCGCCGCCATCGGGTTCACCCTGCCGGTGTCGCCCCAGTGGCCGACGGACGGCCCACTCCCCGAACCATCAGCGCGATGAGCGAAGTGACCGGCGTCCGGTCGGTTCGCTCATCGCTCGTCCTGCTCGGGGGGCGTAGGGGCTGAGCTGTTACTCGACGCCGAGGCCCGCGGCGATCGCTCGTGCGGTGAACTCGTTGAACTTGGCGACGTCGAAGCTCACGACGAGGTTCGCTTCGGTCTCGATGATCACCCGGTGCGGGGAGTCGAGGAACTTCTCGAAGTTGCGGGCGTTGACGTCGTCCGGTCGCTGCTCGGTGCCCGACAGCGCGGCGTAGAACCAGGTCTTCACCTCGTCCCAGTCCTCGTCGTCGTGCGTGTGCACGATCGAGTTGCCCTTGTAGGAGGCGGTCTTGCGGTCGCGGTTGACGACGACGCCGGACTGCGGACGAACTCGCAGCGCCGGCACCCGGGCACGGCGCTCGGCGCAGGTGGTCCAGAACTTGCCGTCACGCCAGATGTATGCCACGACGACGCCAACGGGGAAGCCCTCCTTGTTCGTCCACGAAAAGATGCACTCCCCGCCGCGACGCACGAAGTCCTCGAGGTCTTCGTCACTCAGTTGCATGCCGGTGAGGTCTTCGTAGTCGCTGATCTCGTTGTTCGTCATCTCGGCGTTGTAGCACTGCTGGCGCCGCGAACTGCGCTCGGAGACACATGGCGCTACGGTTCGATGGAGCCCAGTGCCGG
Source organism: Ilumatobacteraceae bacterium (assembly GCA_963829585.1). GTDB lineage: Bacteria > Actinomycetota > Acidimicrobiia > Acidimicrobiales > Ilumatobacteraceae > Sva-07. The sequence goes on from CAWHJD010000005.1 coordinate 94,758, forward strand.
TCGTTCCGTCGGCACGTTCACGAGGGATGGGGAGATGGCCGTCAGCATCGACCGACTCGAGCGAAGAAACGGACGTACGGCGGTGGTGGTCGGCTCCGGGCCGAACGGTCTCGTGGCGGCCATCACGCTGGCGAGCGCCGGCTGGGACGTCACGGTGTTCGAGGGTGCCGGTCAGGCGGGTGGAGGGACACGTTCGCAGGAACTCACGTTGCCGGGGGTGATCCACGACGTGTGTTCGGCGATTCATCCACTCGCGCTCGCCTCGCCGGCGTTCCGTGAGATCGCTGCGAACGTCACGACACTCGAGGCCCATGGTCTCGACTGGATCCACTCCGACATCGCGCTCGCCCATCCGCTCGATGGCGGGCGTGCCGCTCTGCTGCACCGGTCGGTCGACGAGACGGCCGACGGTCTCGGTGCTGATTCCAAGGCGTACCGCCGCCTCGTCGGGCCCCTCGTCACCGCCGGCTTCGACCTGACCGACGGGTTGCTCTCCCCGCTGACGATTCCTCCGGAGCACCCGTTGACCATGGCGCGATTCGGTCTGATCGGGATACTGCCGGCTCGCACGGTCGCTCGACGTGGGTTCGACACGGAGGCCGGACGGGCGCTGTTCGCCGGGCTCGCCGGCCACTCGATCCTCAGTCTCCGGGCGCCGGTGACGGCTGGGTACGGGTTGATGCTCGGGGTGCTCGCTCACCTTGTCGGATGGCCTCTCGCACGGGGTGGATCGCAACGCATCGCCGATGCGCTCGTCGGGGTCCTCGAGGGGTTGGGCGGTCGGGTCGAGTGCGACCACAGGGTCGAGTCGCTCGCTGAACTCCCGAGGGTCGACGCGGTGCTGCTCGACCTGACACCCCGCCAGGTGTTGGCGTTGGCGGGTGATGCGGTCCCGCCGCGTTATCGGCGCGCGCTCGAAGGATTTCGCTACGGGCCAGGCGTGTTCAAACTCGACTGGGCGCTCGACGGCCCGATCCCGTGGACCAACGCCGAGTGCGCCCGCGCCGCGACGGTGCACCTCGGTGGCACGGTCGACGAGATCACGCTCTCCGAGGCCGAGGTGCAGGCCGGGCGTCATCCGGAGCGACCCTATGTTCTGCTGTCCCAGCAGAGCCTGTTCGATCGGTCTCGTGTCGACGAGGGTCGCGTTCCCGTCGGGACGCAGGCGGCATGGGCGTACTGTCACGTCCCCCATGGATCGAGCGTGGACATGACGGAGCGAATCGAGCGTCAGGTCGAGCGATTCGCACCAGGATTTCGGGATCGGATCATTGCCCGCAATGCGATGACCACCGCAGCCATGGAGTCGCACAACGCCAACTACATCGGTGGCGACATCGGCGGCGGGGTGGGGGATCTCCGACAGTTCGTACGCCGCCCGACGCTGGGCCTGCATCCGTGGACGACGCCGATCAAGGGTGTCTACCTGTGTTCGAGTTCGACGCCTCCGGGTGGGGGCGTGCACGGAATGTGCGGCTGGCATGCCGCCCGCGATGTGATGAGGCAGATGCACTGATCTCCGACGCGAGATCAACCGCGAGATCAACCGCGAGATCAGCCACCGCCATCTCATCGCCTGAATCTGCACCTGCGGAGATCTCACCCTGGCCTTACGTGGCTCCCGCATGATCTTCACCGAGGGCGATCACCATGAGTTCTGTCAGCGGCGAACCCGTCGCCCGACCAAACTGTTGAAGGGAAGCACACCATGAGCAACGACAACATCGACACCGGCGGTTCACGCGGAAAGCGCCGGGGGCTGACGATCGGACTCGCCGGGGGTCTCCTCGCCGGGACAGCTGCCGGACTCGTCTTCGGCGTGCCGGGCCTGTCCAGCGCAGCCTTCGACACCGCATCGGTGGCTCCCGCCGCCGTCGTGCAGCAGACCGACGAGAACGACCCGGCCGTCCCCGCCGCTCCGGCTGACGCACCCGAGATGGGAGCTCGCCTGCTCGAAGATCTGCAACCGCTCGTCGACAACAAGACGATCACCGCCGAGCAGGCCGACGCCATTGTCGCTCAGCTCCTGGCGAGCCACCCCGAACGGGGTGAGTTCGGCGATGGCCCGGGCGGCCACGGCGGCCACGGAGGCCCGCGGGGCGGCATGCTCGGCGGACGCGCCGGAGGAGTCGCGTCGGAGGCATTGACCGACCTGCTCGGCATCGACGCCGAGGAACTCCACACCCAGCTCCATGACGGAGCCACGCTCGCCGAGATCGCCGAGGCACAAGGCGTTGCCCCGCAGGCGGTCGTCGACGAACTCGTCGCCGAGGTGAAGGAACGTCTCGACAACGCCGTCGCCGACGGCCGCATCGATCAGGCCGAGGCCGACCAGAAGCTGGCCGACGCCACCACGAAGATCACCGACATGGTCGAGAACGGTCGCCCCGAGCGCGGCGATCGTCCCGAGGCCCCGGCCGACGCTCCTGCCGAGGCCCCGGCCGACGCTCCCGCCGACACGGTCGACTGATCACCTTCCATCCTCCCGCTCACGAGCCCCCTGCGGCGATCGGTGTCAGACACCAATCGCCGCAGGGGGCCGTAGCGTCGTGGCCGTGATCTGCGTCGACCTGGCCGGTGTGGGGATGGCCCAACCCGACAAGGTGCTGTTCGAGGATGTCGCCGTCACCGTGTCGACGGGCGACCGCGTCGCCGTGGTGGGCATCAATGGTTCGGGCAAGACGACGCTGCTGAAGATCATGACCGGTGTGCTGCAGCCCGACGAGGGCGACGTCCGCTTCGGACGGGGTGTGCGGATCGCATCGCTCGAGCAGGACCCGGTGCTCCCACCTGGCACGGTTCGCGAGTTCCTCGGCGATTCGTGGGAGGTCGCAGCCGTGGCCACCAGACTCGGCGTGCAGCCGCTGCTCGATCGGCGTACCAACGAGCTCTCCGGAGGGCAGGCGAAGCGTGTCGCGCTCGCGAGGATGCTCGCCGACGACGAGCACGGCGACCACGACATGGTGGTGCTCGACGAGCCGACCAACCATCTCGACCTCGAAGCGATCGAGTGGCTCGAATCGCGTCTCGTGAAGATGAATTCGGCGCTCGTGCTCGTCACGCACGACCGTCACGCCCTTGATCGGCTGACCACCGCGGTCGGGCCGAGCAAGGTGGTCGAGCTCGACGGAGGTCGCTGTTTCGTCCATCAGGCTGCCGCAGGTTCGAGCGCCTACGCCACGTACCTCGATGCTCGCTCCGAGCGCATGGACCGCGAGGCGCAGGAGGAGTCGACCCGCAAGATCCTCGCCCGCAAGGAGCTGGCCTGGCTGCGCCGGGGAGCACCGGCGCGCTCCACCAAGCCCAAGGCGCGTCTGCGGTCGGCCAACGAAATCGTGTCGGGCGGCCCGGCTCCTGTCGGCGTGCGGGGAAGCGATCTGCAGCTCGGTGGCGGCACGGCCCGCCTGGGCAATCAGGTCGTCGAGTTGGAGGGTGTGGCGCAGCGGTTCAACGTCGGCACACCCGACGAACTCACGGTGTTCGAGAACGTCGACCTGCTGATCGAGCCCGGGGCACGGTTGGCGGTCGTGGGACCGAACGGCTCCGGCAAGTCGACGCTGCTCGACATCATCGCCGGGAGGGCCGAGCCGGTCGCGGGAACGGTGAAGCGGGGCAAGACCGTCGTCGTCGGGTTCGCCGATCAACATTCGGCCGACCTCGATCAGAACGCCGTCGTGCGTGAACTCGTGGCCGGCCCGCACCGCGAACCCGACCACCGTGACCGAGCACTGCTGGAGCGGTTCTGGTTCGACACCACGGCGCAGTACGCGCCGGTGAGGATGCTGTCCGGCGGCGAGCGGCGACGCCTGCAGCTGGTGATGGTGTTGGCGACCGAACCGAACCTGCTCATCCTCGACGAGCCCACCAACGACCTCGACCTCGACACCCTGCGTTCGCTCGAAGCGTTCCTCGACGACTGGCCCGGTGCGCTCGTGGTCGCCAGCCACGACCGGGCGTTCCTCGACCGTGTCGCCGACCACGTCCTCGCGATCGATCCGGGTGGTTCGGTCCGCCGAGTGCCCGGCGGAGTATCCGGTTGGCTCGCAGAACGTTCGGCGGGTGGCGGTGCGAAGCCTGCCGCCGTGAAGCGGTCGCCCGCTCCGGCGACACCGAAGGCCAAGGGTGCGCCGAGCCAGTACACCGTCGGACGCCAACTCCGTGAGACCGAACAGGCCATGGCGAAGGCGCAGAAGCGGGTCGATCAGCTCACCGAACGTCTCGTCGGTGCAACGGATCACTCGGAGCTGCACTCGCTGGGTTCCGAATTGGCGGCCGCGCAGGCCGAGCTCGACGACCTCGAGTCACGCTGGCTCGAGCTCGCCGAACTCCAGAGCGGCTGATCCCCCGTTCAGCGTCAGCCACAACCTCGACCACAGCGATGGTTGCTGACGCTGAACGCGAGCGAGCGCGGGAGGGGCGCCAGTCGTCAGAGCTGCGGGGCGATGACGTAGGCCGCGCCGCCGCCCATGGCGAGGAACTCGTCGCTCCAGGAGGTGCCGTAGACCTCCTGCACTTCTTGGGCCTTGTCGGAGTCCGCGCCCTCGGGGGTCGACTCGAGGGTCCAGGCCTGGCGCTTGTAGGTCCAGTTCTCGGGGAAGAGGGCGTGGGCCTGCTTCCACCAGGCGATCGCCGCGTCGTGGTCGCCGGTGGAGTGCGCGTGATGGCCGAGCTCGAAGCATGCTGCGGCCCGGCTGTGGTCCGCCGAGCGGGGCAGTGACCGGGCAATGACCTCGTCGGGTGCCAGCGCGTACGGGCTCTCGGCGCCGCGATGCGCCCAGTCGACGATCGCCGCCCGGTAGGCCTCGGCGGTGTCCGGCATGTTCCTGAACTCGCTCAGCACGAGCTTGAGCCGCTCCGGCAGGTCGTCCGAGATCTCCATCGAACGCAGCGGGCTCACCTGGATCGATGCGCTCTCGGCGGGCCGCACGAGCGTGCCCGACTCGTCGATCCAGACGGCCATCGGCACGTTGCTGATGCCGAACAACTCGTCGACGCGGTGGTCGGCATCGATCAGTGACGGATGTGTCGGTGCCGCGACATCGATCCACGTCTTGGCCTTCGCCGGGTCGAAATCGAGAGCGACGGTGACGACGGTGAGTCCGAGCGGTTCGAGTTCTTCGTGGAGGGCCTGCCACACGGGCAGGTCAGCGGAACAGCCTCACCACGACGCCCATGCCACGAGCAGCACCTTGCGGCCGTGCATCGCGGACAACTTGAACGGGTTGCCGTCGGCATCGGGGAGTTCCAGTTCCGGTGCGACCGCAGTGGTGAGTGCCCGTCCGCCACTTTCCGGGCCGAGCGCCCACACGTCGTGGGCGGCGTCGTGCACGAGTGCCATGCCGAGCCGGCCGGCGACGGCTTCCACGTCGATCGAGCCGTCGACCACCGCCCCCGGGGCGGGCACGCACACGTCGCCCTTGCACATCCCCTCGGGCTTGGCCGCCCATCCGGTGGCCGCCTCGAAGTCGACGGCGGACATGGTCAGGTCGGTCAGCAACATCGATGATTGTTCCACCTCGGGGCCGCTGACGTCGGGCTCAAGGTCCATCTCAGGGTCCACGGGTTCCGCCGGCACTTCTCTGCGGAATGAGTTGCAGCCCTCGCGACGTATTCCGCAGAGAACTGCGTGACGGTCGAAACCTGTGACGGATCAGCGGTCCTGCCAGGTCGAGACGCAGACCTCGTTGCCGTCGGCATCGGCGAGCACCCACCACGAACGCGCGTACTTGTCGGTCACCAGCACGCCGCCCGCTGCGAGTGCGTCCGCCACGCGTTGTTCGGCGACGTCGTGCGGCACGATCACGTCGATGTGGATCCGGTTGCGGTCCGTGCGCGGCTCGGTCATCTGCTGGAACCAGACCGACGGGCCGACCCCGGTCGGGTCGACGAGATAGCCGCCGTGATCGTGGTAGCCGAGGACTGCGGCCCAGAACGGCCGGATCCGGTCGGCATCCATCGTGTCGAAGGCGAACTCCATCGCCCGCGTGCTCGACGGATCCGACGTGGCGGCTGCCGCAGCTGCTGCCGCCGAGATCGCTCGGGCGACGTCGACGTCGAGTGTGGTGAGCCCGCCCGTGGCGTGCGTGGTGAGTGCGACGTGGACGCGACCGGGATAGCGGAGCTCGACATCGGGGTGGTGCGCGTGCGCCTCGGCGATCTCGGCGATCGACTTCACGAGGTCGGCGGCGACGAGGTAGTCGGGTGCTGTGAACGTGGCGTGAATCGAATCGAGGACGACTCGCCAGTCGTCGAGTCCGTCGAGCTCGCCGAACTCCTCGGGGGTGACGTCGGTGTACTCCATGACCACAGTGAACCACGCCGGCGCCCGCCGTTCCGCCCGTCATCAGCCTTCCCCGACACCCGGTCTTTCCGGACCCGACCCCGAAAGACCGGGTGTCACACCCGATCTCTAGAGTGGACGCGACATGACTGACGACGAGCTGTTCGCCGACGACATCCCGCACCCCGCCGACAGTGCGTCCGCCGACGAGTCCTCGAACAGTGGACGGTTCGACCGCGGCATCGAGCGTGGTCCTTCGCCGTTCGCCGAGGGGCTCAACCCCGACCAGCTCGATGCGGTCGTGCACGAGTCCGGCCCGCTGCTCGTCATCGCCGGCGCCGGGTCGGGAAAGACCCGCGTACTCACGCATCGCATCGCCCACCTGATCCACTCCGGCGTGCATCCCTCGAAGATCCTGGCCATCACGTTCACCAACAAGGCCGCCGCCGAGATGCGCGAGCGCGTGGCGGTGCTCGTCGGGCCGGTCGTCAAGACGATGTGGGTCTCGACGTTCCACTCGGCCTGCGTGCGCATCCTGAGAGCGCACGGCGAACTGCTCGGCTACCCCCGCCAGTTCTCGATCTACGACGCCGCCGATTCGAATCGGCTCACCGGATACGTCATCCGCGACCTCGGCCTCGACCCCAAGCGTTTCACGCCTCGTGGCGTGCACAGCATCATCAGCCTCTGGAAGAACGAACTCGTCGATCCGGAGGAAGCTCAGCGTCGGGCGCAGAACATCTTCGACCGCAAGCACGCCGACGTGTACGCCGAATACCAGGCCCGCCTCCTCAAGGCCGGCGCGATGGACTTCGACGACCTGCTCGCCAACACCGTCAAGCTCTTCCGCGAGCACCCCGACGTGCTCGAGCACTACCGCGAGCGGTTCGAGCACATCCTCGTCGACGAGTACCAGGACACCAACCAGGCGCAGAACGAGATGGTGCTGCTCCTCGCGGACGGCCACCGCAACGTGTGTGTGGTTGGCGACACCGACCAGTGCCTGCCGCCGGGAACTCTGGTCGATGGTCCGGACGGCTCGAAACCGATCGAGCAGGTGGCGATCGGTGACGTCGTGTGGGGCGCCGGTGGCCGTCGAGGCCGGCAAGCGGGCACCGTCGAGCACGTCCACGAGGGACGCTACGACGGCCATCTGGTCGAGATCACCGTCGGCGGTCGACGGCTGACGGCGACGCCCCATCACCTCGTGCCCGCCCGGCTCGTCCCGCAGCAGGACCAGTGGCTGGTCTACCTCATGTTCCGCGCCGACCGCGGTTGGCGGATCGGAAGGACCGTCGGTGCCCGCGTCCCCCGCGAGGGGCAAACTCCAGCACGGCCTGTTCGTGCGGACCAACCAGGAGCACGCCGACGCCGCATGGATCCTGAAGGTCTGCGAATCGATGGCAGAGGCCGCGTACTTCGAGTCGTTCTTCTCGGCCGAGTACGGGCTCCCGACGGCGTGCTTCCACGACGCTGGACGGGCACTGGCGATGACGACCTCGATGTCGATGTCACCACACCTACGACGCGAACGGCGTGCTGGTCCACAAAGCGTGTACCGATTCCGAGGCGCCGATTTCCGCAACATCATCGACTTCGAGGAGGCGTTCCCCGACGTCACCACGGTGATCCTCGACCAGAACTACCGCAGCACGCAGACCATCCTCGACGCCGCCAACGCGGTCATCGACAACAACGTCGAACGCAAGCCGAAGTCGCTGTGGACCGACAGTGGCGAAGGCGAGCGCATCGTGCGCTACCACGCCGAGGACGAGGGCGACGAGGCCACGTGGGTGGCCGGAACCGCACGCCAGCTCCACGCCGACGATGGCGTCAACTTCCGCGAGATGGCGGTGCTGTACCGCACGAACGCACAGTCGCGGGTGATCGAGGAGGCGTTCATGCGCCTCGGTGTGCCGTACAAGGTGGTCGGCGGTACCCGGTTCTACGACCGTCGCGAGATCAAGGACGCCATGGCGTACCTGAAGGCGGTCGTGAACCCGGTCGACGAGGTGAGCGTGAAGCGGGTCCTCAACGTGCCCAAGCGCGGCATCGGCGACGCCAGCGTGGCCAAGCTCGACGCGTTCGCCGCATCCGAGGGCATCGCGTTCGTCGAGGCCCTCCGCCGTGCCGACGAAGCCGGTGTCACCGGGCCGGCGATCCGCGGGATCACGTCGTTCGTCGACCTGCTCGACCGGGTGGCGACGGTCGCCGCCGACCCCGAGCAGGGGCCCGGCGACGTGCTCCAGGCGGCGATCGACGGTTCGGGCTACCTCGCGGAACTCGAAGCGGAGGACACCGTCGAGGCCCACAGCCGCATCGAGAACCTGGGCGAGCTCGTCGGTTCGGCTCGTGAGTTCACGGTCATGGACGAGTTCCTCGAGCAGGTGGCCCTCGTGGCCGACACCGACGACCTGCCCGATGGTGAGATCGACGACCAGGTCGTGCTGCTCACCCTCCACTCTGCCAAGGGTCTGGAGTTCCCGGTGGTCTTCCTCGTCGGTGTGGAGGAAGGGATCTTCCCGCACATCCGCGCGCTCACCGAGCCCGTCGAGATGGAGGAGGAGCGGCGACTCGCCTACGTCGGCATCACCCGTGCGATGCAGCGGCTCTACATGTCGCACGCCTGGAGCCGTCAGCTCTTCGGCTCCACCCAGTACAACCCGCCGTCACGATTCTTCGACGAGATCCCGGCGCATCTCGTCGAGTCGAAGGGCAACGTCACCGGTCGATCGAGCTACGGCCGCCAGAGCTACCGACGCCGCAGCGACTCCGACTACGGCGAACCTCCTGCGTATCGCCGGGGGAGCGGAGGCGGACGCGACATCAACGCCGACATCCTCGTGGCGAAGGCCGACCAGGATGCACATCGTGACCGTGTGGTCGAAGCAGCGATCCGATCCGGCTCGAAGCCCGCACCCACACCGACCAACAGTCAGGATCTCGGGCTGCGTATCGGCGACGACGTCGAGCATCCGGCGTTCGGCGAGGGCGTGATCATCGACATCTCCGGCACGGGCGAGAAGGCCGAAGCCACGATCAACTTCCCCGGCGCGGGCACCAAACATCTCGCGCTCGCCTGGGCCCCGCTCAAGAAGCGTTGACCGACCCGATTCCATCCCGCGATGAGCGAACGGACCGAGGGGTGGTTCACTCGCTCATCGCTCCGGGAGCCGGTGACGTCAGGGGGTGAGACCGAGGCGCTCCATGGCGCTCGCATACTCGATCACTTCGATGCGCTGGTTGCGTGAGACCGATGCCGCGAAGTCGGTGATCTCCTCGCGTGCGCCGTTGGCCGCGGCATGATCGGCCATGTGTACGCCGCCGAGGTGGTGGTCGGTCATGATCTCGAAGAACAGCCGGTCCGCGTCGTCGCCGCTCGCATCGGCGAGCTCCGCCAGCCGCTCGGGTGTCTGCATCCCGGTCATCTCGGCGACCGGAACGGGCTCGTTCATCCACTGCATCGCGATCCGGTCGGGTTCGCCCGGTGCGTATCCCCCCTCGGCGAGCCAGTCACGCATCCATCCCATGTCGCGGGTCTGGAACAAGACGACCTCCTCGGCGTAGGGCGCTGCATCACCGTCCGGGTTGCCGTCGAGGTAGGTGTTCGAGATCAGCAGGGCCTGCTCGTGGTGGTCGAGCATGTCCTGGAGGAAACCCACGTCGACGGCGTTCATCGGCGCTTCCGGCTCGTCGTCGCCCCGCAGTGCCCAGATGGCCGCACCGGCGAAGACTCCGATCACGATGATCGCCCCGAGAGCGATCACCACGCCCTTCAACAACTTCTGGGTGGCCTCGTCGGAGATCGTCTGCTCGACCTCTTCGGAGCCTTGCGACACCGCGTCGTCGGATCCCGTGAGCGAACGCATTGGAGCGAGTCTAAGGAGTGCGTCGGCGGGGTTCCCCGCAGGCTGTCCCGTACGATGCGGCCCGATGATTGGCCGCACCCTCCTGTTGTCCGCTGCCGGGGCGATCGCCGCGGTCTCGCTCGCGTCTCCGGTGCTCGCGCACATCGACCCCGATCCGACGCAGGCCCAAGCGGGCTCGACGCTGTCGGTGGCGTTCACGGTCGAGCACGGCTGCGACGGCTCTCCCACGATCCAGCTCGACATGCGGCTGCCCGAGGGTGTCACCGACGCGAGCCCCGACCCGATCGACGGGTGGGAAGGCTCGATCGACGCCGATGTCGTGACCTTCGTCGGTGGTCCGCTCCCCGACGACGAGGAGGGCACGTTCTCGGTGACCATGACGCTGCCGCCCACGCCCGACACCACCATCTACTTCCCGTTCGTCCAGCGGTGCGAGGTCGGAGAGATCCGATGGATCGCCATCCCCACCGGGGACGCCGGCGCCGAGCCCGAGGAACCGGCGCCCGCCATGTCGTTGACCGGACCGGTCGCCACGACCACCACGCCGGTCGCCCCCGCGACCACGATGCCGAACACGACGCCGGCTGCCACCGCTGCGGTATCGACGGCGGCACCCGCCACGACCGTTGCCGCGGTGCCGGCGGTCGACGTGACGACGTCGAGCGAACCCGCCGCAGTCGCGACCGACGAGAACGGCTCGCAGGACACCGGTACCTGGTTCTTCGTCGCCACGGTCGCGGCCGTGCTCGGCCTCGGCGTCTTCGTCGCATTCCGCGCTCGCAGCGCCCGCAACTCCCGCGCCGAGAGCTGAGGCGAGGCAGTGATCGTGCGTCGTTGGATCGTTGCCGTCGCTGCGCTGGTTGGCGTCATCGGGTCGCTCGGCGTGGCCGGGACCGTGCTCGCGCACGCCGAGCTGACGTCGTCGAATCCTGCGAATCAGGCGATTCTGGCCGTGCAGCCTTCCGAGATCCTCTTGACCTTCTCGGAGGGCGTCGATCCGGTGGACGACTCCATCCGTCTCGTCGACGCCGACGGCAACCCGGCACCGCTCGGCCTGGTTGACCAGTCGCTGGGCAAGAACACGCTTCGTGCCCCGGTGGCGCTGATCCCCGACGGCACGTACATCGTCGGCTGGCAAGCGATTTCGGCCGACTCGCACAAGATCCGAGGGGCGTTCACGTTCTCGGTCGGTGCCGCGACGCCGACGGCGCCGGGCGTGATCGACGAGATCTTCGACGCCGGTGGCACCGCCCAGTCGGACTCGCTGCTGCTCGGCGTCGGTCGATTCATGAGCTTCGCCGGCATCGGCGTGTTGCTCGGCTCGCTCTTCCTCGCGGCTGTGCTCGTTCCCGAACTGATCGGTCAGCGACGGATCGGAGCGCTGCTCGTGGCCGCGGCGCTCACTGCTGTCGTGGGCACGGGGTTGATGATGGCCGCCCAGGCCCACCTCATCAGCGGCTCGTTCCTGGCGTGGGGCGACGTGGTGCAGGTCCAGTCCGGGCAGTGGTGGCTCGCCCGGCTCGCTGCGATCGGCCTGTTCGCCCTGTTCATCCCGGCGAGGTCGTTCCTCGCGTCGACGCCCGGACGTGTCGAGGTGGCACTCGCGTCGTTGATCGTGTGCGGGGTCGTTGCCGCAGGCGGGCACGCAGTCGCGGGTGATGTCGCCGTGGCCGGTTTCGCAGCGACGACCATCCACCTGGCGGCCATGTCGATCTGGTTCGGTGGTCTCGCACTCCTCGCATTCGGTGTGCCGCGAGCGTGGTTCTGGTGGACGGCGTCGCAGTTCTCGCCCTGGGCGCTGGGTGCCGTCGTGGTGTTGGCGCTCACGGGCAGCGTCAACGCCTGGCGCCAGCTGGGGTCGCTCTCCGGTCTCACGGAGACGTCGTACGGCCGTTGGCTCGTCGTCAAGCTCCTCCTGGTGGCCCTGGTGGTGGGGATCGCGTTCTTCAGTCGTCGGATGGCGCGTTCCGACGACGAGGAGGAGCAGGAGATCGACGAGCTGCCGGTCCACGAGCTGCCGGTGGAGGAATCGGCGACCGATACTGCGGTCGCCGATCGTGTCGTGGACGATGCCGCGGACGAGCTTGCGGACGACGCTGCGATTCCGCATCAGGAAGCGCCCGCGGCGCTCCGACGCACGGTGCTGCTGGAGCTCGCCGGCATCGCACTCGTCCTGATGGCCACAGCGGGTCTGGTGAACTCGCCGCCGCCACCGTCGGCGGCCACGACCGAGGCGGCGTCGGCGGTCGTCGGCGATCGCATCGTGCAGGTCGAACTCGAACCTGCCGTCACCGAGGGTGCGGAGATGCACGTCTATCTCAGCTCGCCGAGTGGGGGGCTCGATCAGGCCGACGAGATCACGGTCACGGCGAGTCTCGAATCGGCCGGTCTCGGCCCGCTCGACATCGAGACGATTCCAGCGGGCCCGAACCACGTGGTCGCCACCGACGTGAACCTGCCGGTCGCAGGCGTGTGGACGTTCGACGTGACGGCCCGGTTCGGCGAGTTCGATCAGGTCGTCTTCACCGTCCAGATCCCCATCTCCGACTGACCCTCCCTCCGCCCGGAGGACCGTTTGCGTTGCACTTCGGTTGGGACGGGCCAACAGAACCGCAACGCAAACCGGAAGTCGGGAGGCGGAGGCGGCGCGGGGGCGGGCTCTCGGGGTTGCGATCGGGTTCTCAGTAAGTGAGAATGCGTGTATGGCGTCGGGTCACGAGCACTCCCACGGGCCGTCCCTGGCGCGGGCGGGGGAGCGTCACCGGGGTCGTCTGACCATGGCGTTCGCCGTGATCCTGGCGTTCTTCGTCGTGCAACTGGTCGCTGCGTTCTGGACGAACTCGCTCGCGCTGCTGTCCGATGCCGCCCACATGCTCACCGATGTGATCGGCCTCGGGATGGCCCTGGCCGCCATCCAACTCTCCACCCGGTTCGCCGAACGCCCGCGTGCGACCCGCTCGACGCACACCTTCGGTCTGTACCGACTCGAGATCCTCGCTGCGTTCGTCAACTCGCTGCTGCTGTTCGGTGTCGCGATCTGGGTGGTCGTCGAGGCGATACGCCGCCTGGGCGACGAGCCCGAGGTGCTCGGCGTGCCGATGCTCGCCGTCGCCGTGCTCGGCCTGGCTGCCAATCTGTTCGCCTTCGCGCTCCTCCGGCAGGGTGCGAAGGAATCGGTCAACGTCGAGGGTGCCTACCTCGAGGTGCTCGCCGACACCGTCGGGTCGGTCGGCGTCATCGTTGCCGCGATCGTCCTCGAGGTGTTCGGGTGGGCCTGGGTCGACTCGGTCGTCGGTGCGGCGATCGGTATCTGGATCCTCCCTCGTACCTGGCGGCTCGGACGCAAGGCGGTGCGCGTGCTGCTGCAGGCAGCTCCCCACGGGTTCGATCTCGACCGACTCGCCGGAGATCTCGGATCGATCGACGGTGTCGTCGACGTGCACGATCTGCACGTGTGGACGCTCACGTCGGAGATGGACGCGGCGTCGGCGCACCTGGTCACCTCGGTGGGTGCCGATACGCATGCCGTCCTCGACGCGGCCCGCCTCTGCCTCGCGGAGACCTACGGCGTCTCACACGGAACGTTCCAGATCGAGCCCGACGACCATGAGGGATGTGACCGGGTCACATGGTGACGGGCAGATGGTGACGGGCAGATGGTGACGGGGCACGGTCCGACGAAGGTGGGAGCCACGCGGTCGAACCTGCAAGAATCGATTGCGTGAAGGCAGCGATCTTGGTGGAGAGTCTGACGGGCAACACGTGGCACGCCGCGGAGAAGGTCGCCGACCTCCTCGCGCAGGAACGCTGGAGCATCACGGGCCTGTCGAAGGTGAAGCAGCCGGACTACGGCTCCATCCAGGAGGCCGATCTCGTTCTCGTCGGCACATGGGTGCACGGCGCGTTCATCTTCGGCCAGGCGCCGTGGGCCGTGTCGAACATCGCCAACCTGCCGACGATGCGCGGCAAGCGCGCCGTCGGGTTCCTCACGTTCGCGCTCGATCCGGGCAAGGCGCTCGACAAGCTCGACCAGGCACTCGGTGACACCGGCGCCTACGTCATCGGTGGCATGGCGCTGAATCGCAGCAAGCTCGACCAGCACAGCGAGATCTTCGCCGAACGCCTCGTCGACGCCGTCGCCGTCCGTTGAGACCGAGCGTCAGCCGGTCGTCACGCCGCTGAGGTCGATGATCAACACGCGTTGGTCCTCGACCACCGGATTCACGCCCGACGAGGGCGGCGAGAGCTCCGACACGTCGATCGTGTTGCCGTCGCAGTCGACGAACCCACGGGTGCCTTCGATCTGTTCCACGGGGCAGTCGATGTCGCGCCCGGCCGGATACGCGTAGTAGATCGTCCATCCGCGCGTGGGGTCGTCGCCCTGATGGTCGAGCACCAGGGTTCGCTCACCCGTCGTCGTGTTGAGCCCGGGGAAGATGATCGGGCCGTCCTCCGACACGATCCGCGACGCGGCCTCCACCGATCCGACGGTGAACCGCGTCGGGGCGAGTGTGTCGGTGACCTCGGCGCCGCCACGAGAGATCCATGCGGCGACACCCCACGTGATCAACCCGATGAACACCAGGAACGCAATTCCCCCCAACACGGGCACGAGCGCCCGCGACCACGTGGACTTCAACTTGACCGGCCGTTGAGCGGCGTCGTTCGACACGCTCACAGTCTGCCTGGTCGTCGCGGGTTACATCCGGCGTCCGACCCAGGATGTCGCGCTCGGCCGTTTCGGCCTGACGCCGCATCGTCACCTATGGTTCTCCCTTCGTGAAGCGCACGTATCGCATCGTCGTGGCGAAGCCGGGTCTCGATGGCCACGACCGTGGCGCGAAGACCATCACCCGGGCCCTTCGCGACCACGGTTTCGAGGTCATCTACACGGGTCTGCACCAGACGCCGGAACAGATTGCCGAGACCGTGCTGCAGGAGGACGCCGACGGTGTCGGACTCTCGCTGCTCTCCGGTGCGCACCTCACCCTCTTCCCGCGGGTGATGGAGGAGCTGCGGGCCCGCGACCTCGGCGACGTGCTGGTCTTCGGTGGAGGGGTCATCCCCGACGCCGATGCGCGTGCACTGCGTGAGCAGGGCGTGGCAGAAATCTTCGGTCCCGGTTCGTCGCTCAAGGCCATCGGCCTCTGGCTCGAGCAGGCGCTCGACGAACGCGAAACCGACTGAACACCCCCGATCGAATCACCAAGAAAGCGAGCACCCCCACGTGGACCTCTTCGAGTACCAGGGCAAGCAGTACTTCGCCCGCTACGACATCCCGGTCAGCCGGGGTGGCCCGGCCGACACCGTCGACGAGGCGGTCGAGGAGGCCAACCGCGCCGGTTATCCCGTGGTCGTCAAGGCGCAGGTGCAGGTCGGCGGACGGGGCAAGGCCGGCGGCATCAAGCTCGCCGCGAACGAGGCCGAGGTGCGCGAGCACGCCGGCAACATCCTCGGCATGGACATCAAAGGCCACGTCGTCAAGCGACTCTGGATCGAACAGGCGTCCGACATCGACGAGGAGTACTACGCCAGCTTCACCCTCGACCGCGCGGCCAAGAAGCACCTGCTGATGCTCTCCGCCGAGGGGGGCGTCGAGATCGAGGCCGTCGCCGAGAGCAACCCCGATGCGATCGTCAAACTGCACATCAATCCGATCGACGGGCTCGATACGGCGACCGCTCGCCAGGCGTGCATCGACGCCAAACTGCCCGAGCGGGCACTCGACGGCGCGGCCGACATCCTCGTGAAGCTCTACCGCTGCTTCACCGAGGGCGACTGTGACCTCGCCGAGATCAACCCGCTGATCCTGAAGCCGACCGGCGAGGTACATGCGCTCGACGCCAAGGTCACCCTCGACGAGAACGCCGAGTTCCGTCACCCCGAGTGGGATGCATTCCGTGGTCTCACCGAGATGGACGACCGCGAGAAGATGGCAGCCGAGAAGGGCCTGCAGTACATCGGTCTCGACGGCAGCGTCGGCATCATCGCCAACGGCGCCGGCCTCGCCATGTCGACGCTCGACGTCGTCAACCAGGTCGGTGGATCGGCCGCCAACTTCCTCGACATCGGCGGCGGCGCCAACGCCGACGTGATGGCCGGAGCCCTCGAGGTGATCAACTCCGACGACAAGGTCCAGTCGATCCTCATCAACATCTTCGGAGGGATCACCCGCGGCGAGGAAGTCGCCAAGGGCATCGTCGAGGCCATGGGCCGCGTCGACCTGCGGGCACCGATCGTCATCCGCCTCGACGGCACCAACGCCGAGGAGGGTCGCCAGATCCTGCTCGATGCCGGCATCCCGGCCGACAGGCTCCGCTCGGAGCCGACCATGCTCGATGCCGCCCGTGCGGCCGTTGCGATCGCGAAGTGAGGAAGTAGTCATGGCAATTTTCGTCAACGAGAACACCAAGGTCATCGTTCAGGGTCTGACCGGCGGGCAGGGCAAGTACCACGGCCTGCGCAACCGCGACTACGGCACCAAGATCGTCGGTGGTGTCACTCCCGGCAAGGCCGGCCAGGACGTCGACGGCATTCCGATCTTCGATTCGGTGGCCGACGCGGTCGCCGCGACCGGCGCCACGGCTTCGTTCGTCGCCGTGCCACCGAAGTTCGCGTCGGACGCCATCCTGGAGGCGGCTGCAGCGGGCATCGGCTTCATCGTCTGCATCACCGAGGGCATCCCGGCCCAGGACGAGGCGAAGGTCTACAACACGCTCGTGCGGGACTTCCCGAACGCCCGTCTGCTCGGCCCGAACTGTCCCGGCATCATCAGCCCCGGCAAGTGCAACATCGGCATCACCGCCGGCGAGATCGCCCAGGTGCCCTCGGCCGACGGACCGAATGTCGGCATCGTCAGCCGCTCGGGAACGCTGACGTACCAGGCGCTGTACGAACTCAAGCAGAAGGGCATCGGCGTGTCGACGTGTGTCGGCATCGGCGGCGACCCCGTGCCCGGGACGAACTTCATCGACTGCCTGGCCGAGTTCGAGGCCGACCCCGAGACGCACGCGATCATGATGATCGGCGAGATCGGCGGATCGGCCGAGGAAGAGGCCGCGGAGTACATCCGGGCCAATGTCACCAAGCCGATGAGCGCCTACATCGCGGGCGTCACCGCGCCGGCCGGCAAGAAGATGGGCCACGCCGGCGCCATCGTCTCGGGCGGCAAGGGCACGGCGCAGGGCAAGATGGATGCGCTCGCCGCTGCGGGTGTGAAGGTCGGGCTCAACCCGACCGAAGCCGGCGAACTGATGGCCGAGATCGTCGCCAGTCTCTGATCTCGTGATCTCGTTGCGGAACAGTTCCGCAACGAGATCACGAGAACGCTCAGATGGCGGGAGGCGGTGGTGGGGTCTCGTCGGTCGCTGGATCGACCGGCGGGGGTGGTGGTGTGGCGTCGCTCTTCGAGAAGCTCGCCTTGAGCTTGTCCATGTCACCGAGATCCTTGATGTCGCCGCCCCTGGACGTGAAGTTCAGGTAGCCGCCCACGGCGGCCACGATGCCCGAGATCACCGACAGGATCATCCCGATGCCGCGGCCGACGTCGATTTCCGACGGAACGTCGAGCGGGTTGAAGATCAGACGGATCAGGAGCAGGAGTGCTGCGACGGCCGTCGTCGCGAGCAGGATCAACGGCCAGGGTGCCTGCTCCTCCTTGAGCACGCCCATCACGAGCAGCACCGTGATCACTGCGGAGCCGATGATCAAGAACCACGGGATCGTGCCGGTGAAGAAGAAGTCGAAGACATTGCCGCCGCTCGCGCTCGCCGAGATGCCGAAGCCCGACACCGAGACGGTCACCCACTCGAAGAACCCGAAGATGAAGATGCCGATGGCACCTCCGATGATCAACCAGTCGGGTGTCTTGAATTTGCTGAAGTCCATGTGTACTCCCTTTGTTTGATGTCCTCACTCACGACCGTACTCCTCTCGCCGAACCGTGGCGGGCGATCATGCGTCGAGCGACTGTCCCGTTGACTACGGTCGAGTCGTGCCCACAGCGCTGCTCTCCGTCTACGACAAGTCCGGCATCGTCGAGTTCGCTCGATCGCTCCACGAACTCGGATGGAGCCTCGTGTCGAGTGGCGGTACCGCCCGCGCGATCGCTGATGCGGATGTGCCCGTCACCGACGTCGCCGAGCTGACGGGGCTCCCCGCGATCCTCGGCCATCGGGTGGTCACGCTGCATCCCAAGATCCACGGCGGGATCCTCGCCGACCCGACCGATGCCGAGCACGTCGCCGACATGGAGCACCACGGCATCGAGCCGATCGACCTCGTCGTGGTCAACCTCTATCCGTTCTCGTCGGATCCGAGCATCGGACTGATCGACATCGGTGGTCCGGCGATGGTGCGCGCCGCCGCGAAGAACCATGCGCACGTCGGCGTGCTCGTCGATCCGGCCGACTACGAGCAGGTGCTCGACGAGCTGCGTACCTCCGGCGCGCTGGGCGACATCACTCGTCGACGTCTCGCCCGCACGGCGTTCGCCCACACGGCCGCCTACGACGCCGCCATCGTCACGTGGTTCGACGAGACGACGGCCGCCGATTCGACCGATGCCGTCCCCGGTCTTCCGCCGTCGATCCACCTCGCGCTCGAGCTGGCCCAGCCGTTGCGCTACGGCGAGAACCCGCATCAGCAGGGCGCCCGCTACCGCCAGGCCGGGGCGGCGAGCTGGTGGGACTCGATGACGCAGCACGGCGGCAAGGAACTCAGCTACCTCAACGTGTTCGACACCGAGGCGGCGTGGCGGCTCGTCCACCGATTCGACGACCCTGCGTGCGTCGTCGTCAAGCACGCCAACCCGTGTGGTGTCGCTGTCGCTGCCGACATCACCGAGGCCTACGTCCGGGCGAACGCGTGCGATCCCGTGAGCGCGTTCGGCGGGATCGTCGCCGCCAACCGCACCGTGACCGCCGAGATGGCGACAGCGCTCGGCGACGTGTTCACCGAGGTCGTCATCGCCCCCGACTTCGAGCCCGAGGCCCTGGAGATATTCTCCGCGAAGAAGAACCTCCGTGTGATGTCGGCGAACGCGGCCTCACCACTGCCGTTCGACATGCGACCGGTCGACGGCGGGCTCCTCGTGCAGCAGCCCGACACGGTGGCCGGGCGCAGTGACGCCTGGCGAGTCGTGACCGCCGTGCAGCCGACCGACGAGCAGTGGGCCGACCTCGAGTTCGCCTGGCAGGTGTGCGCCGCGGTCAGCAGCAACGCGATCGTCTACGCCAAGGATCTCCAGGCGTTCGGCATCGGCGCCGGCCAGCAGAACCGGCTCGATTCCGCCCGCATCGCGGCCGAGCGCTCAGCCGGCCGAGCAACCGGTGGCGCCTGCGCGAGCGACGCGTTCTTCCCGTTCCGCGACGGCCTCGACGCTGCCGCAGCGGCAGGGATCGCCTCAGTGATCCAGCCGGGCGGGTCCGTCCGCGACGACGAGGTCATCGCCGCCGCCGACGAACACGGCATCGCCATGGTCTTCACCGGCCAACGCCACTTCCGCCACTGACCGTCGCGATTGGGGTCAGACCCCAATCGCGACTCGGGCGAGTCAGGCTGAGGCGGGTTCTGCGGCGGCGCCGAAGTTGTTCGGCCCCTTGGTGCCCTCGGCTTGCGAGGAACACGATCAGGATGATGGCACCGACGAACGGGATCAAGGAGAGCAGGAGGAACCAGCCCGACTTGTCCGTGTCGTGCAGACGTCGGATCCCGACGGCGAGGCTCGGGACGATCGTGGCGATCCAGTACCCCAGGTACAGGACGAAGAAGATGTCGGCGATCCCCATCAGAATCGCGAGCACGAGGTAGGCGAGGAAGTTCGCCAGCGCAAACCACCAGAACTCGGCTCGGCCCGCCCGTCCGTCGAACTTCGCGTACCGCTGGAGTACCACTGTCTTCCAGATGTTGACCATGTCCATGTGTTCGTCCCCTTCTTCGGCGGCCCGAGTGGGCCTGCCGCGGAACGTACACCGGGGCGCCGGCAATTTGGGCGACCCTCGTGTCTGGCCAGTCCGGCGGTCTCGCTGTCGATAGTTTGGTCGGATGGTCCGGATCCCGACGTTGCTGGAGAACCGACGCACGTTGTCGTTCGAGTTCTTCCCGCCGAAGACCTCCGGAGCGCACATGACCCTCGGCCGGACCGTTGCTGCGCTCGAGCCGTTGCACCCGGACTTCGTGTCGATCACCTACGGCGCCGGTGGATCGGACCGGCACCGAACGGGCGACGTGGTCGAGTGGATGCGCGTCGAGACACCGTGGGTTCCCATGCCGCATCTCACCTGCCGCGGCCACTCCCGCGCCGACGTCGCCACGCTGCTCGACAACTATCAGCAACTCGGCATCGAGAACATCCTCGCGTTGGGCGGCGATCCGCCCGCCGACGGCCGCGACGAGGCCGGTGACTACCACTACGCCATCGAACTGCTCGAGGACGTCGCCGCCGCCGGCTGTTTCGCGGCCGGTGTCGCCGCCCATCCGGAGGTGCATCCTCGCTCGCCCGACCGTGCGACCGATCGCCGTCACCTGGCCGACAAGCTGTCGATCGCCGACTTCGCCCTCACGCAGTTCTTCTTCGAGGTCGAGCACTGGGTGCGCCTCGTCGACGAACTCTCCGCGCTCGGCATCGACAAACCGGTCGTGCCCGGCATCATGCCGATCTCGAACAAGGCTCAGGTCAAGCGGATGGCCGACATGAGCGGGGCCGCGCTGCCCACCTGGCTCGCCGACCGGCTCGACCTCACCGATGATCCCGACGAGATCCGCGCGATCGGCATCGACGTCGCCACGCAGTTGTGCAGGGATCTGATCGACGCCGGAGCACCCGGACTCCATCTCTACGCACTCAACCGGCCCGACTCCGTCGTCGCGATCTGCGAGAACCTCGACCTTGCGGGATCCTGACCCGACGTGAACTCCGACGCGACCAACGCGCCGACGCGGGCGGACACTCGCCCGACGCAGCGCATCGGCATCCCGTGGGGCGAGGGCCCCGACGTGCCCACCCCGAAGCGACGGGGACGGGCGCCCGAGATCAGCCGCGTCCCGTACCTGCCCGGTCTCGACGGCATGCGAGCACTCGCCGTCATGGCGGTGATGGTCTATCACGCCAACGCCGACTGGCTCCCGGGTGGCTATCTCGGCGTCGAGGTGTTCTTCGTGATCTCCGGCTACCTCATCACGCTGCTGCTGATCTCGGAGAAGGAACGCACGTCGACGGTCGACATGAAGCACTTCTGGCTCCGGCGGGCCAGGCGCTTGTTGCCGGCGCTGTTCACGTTGCTGATCGCGATCACGATCTGGACGTCGTTGTTCGATCGCGATGCTCTCGGCAAGCTGCGCGGAGACGTCATCGCCGCGCTGCTGTACGTGTCGAACTGGTACCAGATCTGGACCGGTGCGGGATACACCGCGTCCAACGAGTTCGCGCCGCTGCGCCACCTGTGGAGCCTCGCGGTCGAGGAGCAGTTCTACGTCGTCTGGCCGATCGTCATGTTCGCGCTCCTCAAGGGCGGAACCCGGCGCATCGCGGGTCTGAGCCGGTGGCTCGTGGGAGCGGCGGTGTTCATCACGCTCGTCACGGCATTCGTGTACACCTCCGGCCCGATCGGCACTCCCGAGGTGACGCCCGACGCGTACTGGTCGATCGCGGGTCGTGAGATCTCCAAGTTCGACTGGTCGTACCTCGGCACGTTCAGCCGTGCGGCGGGCCTGCTCCTCGGCGCTGCGTTCGCCATGGTCTGGCGGCCCGTTGCGGTGATGCGGGGGCCGCTGCGGACGAAGGGTCACCTGCTCGACCTCGTTGCGGTGCTCGGATTCCTGATCCTCGCCGCGATGGTGTGGTGGATGTGGCTGATCAGCCCGTCCGGTGGCAACCCGTTCCTCTTCCGCGGTGGGTTCGTCCTCTGCGCCATCGGCACGCTGATGATGGTCGCAGCCGTCACCCACGAGCGCGCCGCGACCTCACGGGTCCTCAGCATCCCGGTACTCCTGTGGGTCGGGACACGGTCGTACGGGCTCTACCTCTACCACTGGCCGATCTTCCAGATCATCCGCGGCATCGCCGGCGTCCATCTGAAGTTCCACGAGTTCGTCTTCGCGATGATCGCCACCGGGATCGTCACCGAACTCTCCTACCGCTTCATCGAGACTCCGATCCGCAAGGGCACGATGGGGGAGTCGTGGCACCGTCTGCGTCGTTCGCCCTCGACCGGCGCCCGCAACGCTCTGCTCGGCGCCGGCGTCGTGTTCGCGACGTTCGCCGTGTTCGCGGGGGTCAGCCTCGCGACGGCCGACGTGGTCGAGAACGAAGTGCGCCAGTCGCTCGACGAGGCCGCGAGTTCGACCTGCGACGTCGTGAACGACCCGAACTGTGACGGTGTCGACGACGCGACGGCGGCAGCGGATCAGCCCGTCACGTCGACCGATGCGACGGGCTCGGCGGTCGTGCCCCCGTCGGTCGTGGCGACCACCACCACCACGACGTTGCCGCCCGCACCGATCGCGAAACTCGCGCTCGGCGACTCGGTGATGCTCGGTGCGGCGACCCAGCTCTCGGCCGACGGGTTCACGGTCGACGCCGTCGAGAGTCGTGCGTTCGTCAACGGGCTCGACACCGTGCAGCAGTTGAAGGAGCAGGGCCGTCTCGGCGAGGTCGTCGTGGTGCACCTCGGCACCAACGGCCCGATCACCCCGAGCGACATGACCGCCATGATGGAGGCGCTGGCCGACGTCCCGCAGGTTCTGCTGCTCACCATCGATGTCCCGCGTGAATACACCGATGCCAACAACGGGTTGATCTACGACACCGTGAACACGTACCCGAACGTCTCGCTGCTCGACTGGGCCGGCCTCGACGACTCGTGTCCGGGCGACTGCTTCTACTCCGACGGCTACCACCTGCGACCGGACGGTCAGATCTACTACTCCGCACTGATCTCGGGCGCTCTCCAGGCACCTACCTGAGCGGTCGGGGACCCGAGCGGCTCGGCAGCGGCATGACGCCGTCGAGGGGCGTCGCCCGGCGATACTGGACGCTCCATGTCGACGCTTGCCCCGCCGGAGCGCACCTTCGTTGCTGCTGACGACAGCGCGTTCATCAGTCGTGTCCCGTATCTCCCGGGGCTCGACGGCATGCGCGCGCTCGCCGTGATCGCGGTGATGGTGTACCACGCCAACAGCGACTGGCTCCCGGGCGGCTTCCTCGGCGTCGAGATCTTCTTCGTCATCTCCGGCTACCTGATCACCCTGTTGCTCATCTCCGAACGTGAACGCACGTACCGGATCTCGCTGCGCAAGTTCTGGGCCAGACGGGCGAGGCGGCTGCTCCCGGCGCTGTTCGTGATGATGACGATCGTCGTGGTGTGGACGGCGGTGTTCAGGACCAACGCCCTCGGCCAGCTGCGCGGCGACGTGGTGGCCGGCCTGCTGTACGTCTCGAACTACTACCAGATCTGGGTCGGTCAGGGATACACGGCCGCGGGCGACTTCGCGCCGCTGCGCCACCTGTGGAGCCTGGCGGTCGAGGAGCAGTTCTACCTGTTCTGGCCCGTCGTGATGCTGGTGCTGCTCGGCCGCGCCGGTACCCGCCGCGTGGCCGATGTCAGCCGGTGGTTGTTCATCGCCGCGGTGGCCATCACGGTGATCGTCGCCCTGCTGTTCTACCCCGGGCCGACGGGTGACCCGTCGGTCACACCCGACGCGTACTGGTGGATCGGCGACCGTCCGATCGGCAAGATCGACACGCTGTACCTGGGTACCGTCTCGCGGCTGCCCGGCATCATGCTGGGATCGGCGTTCGCCATGGTGTGGAGGCCCCTCGCCATCGTTCGAGGTCCGCTGCGGTCGAAGGGGCGGCTCTTCGACGTGCTGGCCGTGCTCGCCCTCGTCTTCCTCGGGTGGATGTGCGCGAACACGTACCTGGCGACGCCGGCGGGGGCTGATCCGTTCCTGTTCCGAGGCGGACTGTTCCTCACGAGCATCGCCACGCTGGTGGTCATCGCCGCGATCACGCACCGTGGATCGTCGGTCAACCGACGGCTCGGCGCCGGCCTGCTCGTCTGGATCGGCTTGCGCTCGTACGGGCTGTACCTCTACCACTGGCCGATCTATCAGATGATCCGGGGGATCGCGGGCAACAAGCTCACGCTTCGCGAGTTCGTCCTCGCGACGACCCTCACGGTCGTGGTCGCCGAGGCCTCCTACCGCTTCATCGAGACGCCGATCCGGACCGGCCGTTTCCGCGCGTGGCGTCGGTGGGTGAGGTCGGGCTCGGCCCGGGGTCCGAAGCTGATCCTCAACGGTGCGATCGCCGTGATCACGGTGTTCGCACTCGGCCTCGGGGTCATGTTGTTCCGAGCGCCACTCGAGCAGAACGAGATCGCCCAGGCGCTCGACGAGGGCAGCGACTTCACCACGAATCTGCTCGACGTCGACGAGATTCCGGTCGCGTCCACCACGACCACCACGACCACCACCACGACGACGACAGTGGCGCCGACCACGACCCTCGACCCGGCCGCGGTGCCGGTCGACCCGATGCTCGATGGCTCGGTGCCGGCGCCGACCGAGGTGCCGACGACCCCGGCACCGGCGACGGTGCCGCCCACCCCTGCGCCGACGGTCGCGCCAGTCACGCAGCTCGGCATCGTCTCGTCACTGGAGGGCGTGATTCCATTGACGCCGCCGCCTGCCACCACCGGATTCCCCCTCGTCGCACTCGGCGACTCGGTGATGTTGGGGGCCGCCGAGGAGTTGCAGGCCCGCGGATTCCAGGTCGACGCGATGGTGAGCCGCCAGATGAAGGATTTCGTTCCCACGATGGCGGCGCTGCGTGACAACGGAACATTCGGGTCGGTGGTCGTGATCCACCTCGGCACGAACGGGCCGTTCAGCCAGGAGACGCTCGACGCGATGCTGACGACGGTCGCGAACGTGCCGGTCGTCCTCCTGCTCACGGGGAAGGCCGATCGTGGCTGGATCGCCGACAACAACGCCCGGCTCGAGGCGGTGCCGGCAACGCATCCGAACGTCACCGTCGTCGACTGGGAGGCGATCTCGGCCGGCTGTGAGGGTCGCTGCTTCTACGACGACGACATCCACCTCACCCAGTCGGGCCAGGACTACTACGCGGACATGATCGGCAAGATTCTCGGCCAGCCCTGACCAACCTGAAACGCTGGGGTCAGACCCCAGCGTTTCAGGTCGTGGTTCGCTTGGGTCGTTTCGTCGTGCGGGCGTACGCTCGGAACATGACCACTCCCGTTCGCGTCGCCGTCACCGGTGCTGCAGGCCAGATCGGCTACAGCATCCTCTTCCGTATCGCCTCGGGCTCGATGCTCGGGCCCGACACCCCGGTTGCGCTGCAGCTGCTCGAGATCACGCCGGCGCTCGGCGCGCTCGACGGCGTGCGCATGGAACTCGACGACTGTGCCTTCCCGCTGCTCGACAGCGTGGTGTGCACCGACGACCCCGACACCGCCTTCGGCGACGCCGACATCGCGATCCTCGTCGGGTCGATGCCGCGCAAGGCGGGCATGGAGCGCGCCGACCTGCTCTCGGCCAACGGTGGCATCTTCAAGCCGCAGGGCGAGGCCCTGTCGCGTTCGGCGACCCCGGCCGTCAAGGTGCTCGTCGTCGGCAACCCCGCCAACACCAACGCCCTGATCGCGCAGCGCAACGCCGCCGACCTCGACCCGGGCCGATTCACAGCGATGACCAGGCTCGACCACAACCGTGCCAAGACCCAGCTCGCGAAGCGTCTCGGCGTGTCGGTGAACGACATCACCAAGATGACGATCTGGGGCAACCACTCGACCACCCAGTATCCCGACCTGTTCCACTGCGAGGTCAACGGCACTCGCGCCTACGACGCCGTGGGCGATCACGAGTGGTACGACTCCACGTACATTCCCACGGTCGCCAAGCGCGGCGCGGCGGTCATCGAGGCCCGTGGAGCGTCGTCGGCAGCCTCGGCTGCGTCGGCTGCGGTCGATCACATCCGCGACTGGACGCTCGGGACGCCCGAAGGCGACTGGGTGTCGATGTCGGTCGTGAGCGATGGCAGCTACGGCGTCCCCGAGGGGATCATCTCGTCGTTCCCGTGCGTCTGCAAGGACGGCGACTACCAGATCGTCCAGGGCCTCGAGATCGACGACTTCAGCCGTGCCAAGATCGACGCCTCCGCCGACGAGCTCATCGGCGAACGCGACGCCGTCGCCGAACTCGGCCTCATCTGACCCGGACCCACCCCCAACCACTCCAGCGATGAGTCTGAGCGCGTACAGGTCGCGCTGAAACTCATCGTTCGAGGTTGCTCGCCATCCAGCGATGAGTCCGAGCGCGTACAGGTCGCGCTGAAACTCATCGCTGAGTGGACGGCGACCTACGGCGCTACCGTCGCGTGGACCGACTCCCCCTTCGTTCATCACGAAGAAGTGGGAGTGACATGGGACTGTTCACCACGGAGTCGCTCGAGTACCTCGAGTCGCATCACGGCATCGCCTCGATCGGCATGCTGAAGTCGCTCGGCCTGTCGCCGTTCACGGTGAGACGACTGGTCGAGGCCGGCAATCTCGAATCGATACTCCGTGGCGTCTACCGGATGCCGGCGGTGCCTCTCGACGAGGTCGCCCGGTGCGTGGCGGTCTGCGCCGCGCACCCCGAGGTGGTGGTCAGCGGTCCGACTGCGGGTCGAATCTGGGGCTTGCGTCGGCTGCCGCGCGACGAGCGAATCCATGTGATCGCACCGCCGGGAGGTCGACCGACGACGAGCCGATGGGTCGTTGCCCATCGCACCGCCGCCATCCACGACGGCGATCGGGTCGTGCGGCCCGACGGGATCGTGGTGACCAGCCGGCCCAGGACGGCGCTCGACCTCGCCCGGTCTGTCGGCGCGGGTGATCTGCTGTCGATCATCGAGCAGGTGATGCACGATGGTCGGTGCTCCGACGATCAGATGCGCCGAGTCGCGGTCGACTGGATCACCCCTCGGCGACCGTGGGTACGACGGTACCTCGAGACGCTGAACCGTCGGCTGCCCGGCGGAGCGGCCGAGTCGCATCCCGAAACCGTGGTTGGTGACGCGCTCGCAGCAGCGGGTCTGTTCGGTCTGGAACGGCAGTACCGCATCGATCTTCCCGGGTTTGGTCCCGCCCGATTCGACCTTGCCGTTCCGAGGGTGTCGCTGGCAATCGAGGTCGACATGTTCCCGACGCACCGCGAGTCCGACGGTCGGCGCCGCGACGAGTGGCGAGACGAAGCTGCGGCGGGCGCGGGCTGGTCGGTCGAGCGTCTCGGAGAGGTTGATCTCGGTGGACAACTCCCTGCGACGGTCCAGCGGATACTGGCACTCGTCCGATCACTCCAGCGATGAGTCTCAGAGCAGACAGGTCGCGCTGAAACTCATCGCCGGGGTGGTGCGGGCAGGTGTGATGAGTTCCGGCGCGACACCTTCGCGCTGAGACTCATCGCTGGGGTGGGGGTTCACTCGGCGGTGTATTCGAGGCCGATCTCGCCGTCGGCGGCGTCCTTGCGGATCGACAACGTGTCGCCGGTGACCTCGTAGGTGACCTCACCGTCGAGCACGGCGATGACGCTGGCCTCGAGCGCCATCAGATCGTCGGGGCAGGCCATCATGGTCAATGCCACCGGCCCGAAGGTCATGGTGGTGTCGGTGATCTCGACGCTGGCCGACCCGCTGTTGCAGCCCGTCTGGATCGCCGCCTGCCCATCGGTGATCGTGAGCGACGCTTCCGCGCCGGCGGGCAACGACGAGATCGCCTCCGTCGCCATGGTGCCCGTGAGCAACCAGGTGGTGCCCTCGAGCGTTGCCGGCTGAACGGCGGCGAGCGTGATCGTGGCGTCGGAGCCGGTGAGGGTCAGGGTCTCGCCGTCGAGCGCGATCTCCGGGCCGCTGGTGAGGAAGTCGCTCAGCCACTCGTCCTGGTCCATGAGCGCCTCGTCGCACGCCATCATCGTCGCCATCATCACACCCACCTCGAGGACACCGTCGGTGATCGTGTAGCCGCCGTTCTGGGTGTTGCATCCGGCCTGGGTGCTGATCGAGTCGGCTTCGAAGGCGAGCGCGATCTCGGTGTCGGCCACGAGCTCGTAGCCCGTGACGTCGGTCGACGTGAAGGCCTTCCCGGCGAGCTCGTCGGCGGTCGGCGCCGAGCCGGAATCGGAGCCGGAATCGGAGTCGGAGTCGCTCCCACAGGCGGCGAACACGAGGGCCGAGACGGCGAGGACTGCGAGTGCGGTACGGGGGATCATGGTGCTTCTGACGCTCCTGAGTTCGGAGAAGTTCCCTCGGCGGACGCCGAGTCAGCTGATCATGACACGGCAACTGCGCAGGAGATGCGCATCATCTGATCGATTCCTGCCTTCAGCTCCTCGTCGCTGATCCGCTCGGTGTCGCCCGACTCGCCGAGGAGGTCGCTGACCGTCATGATCGCCAGGGCTTCGATGCCCTTGATCGCGGCGATGGTGTAGATCATCGCCGCTTCCATCTCGACGCCGATGTGTCCCAGCCGCTTCCAGCGAGCGAAGGTGGTGGGGTCGGGATCGTAGAAGAGCCCCGAGGTGACGATCGGCCCGACGTGCACCGCACGGGCCGATTCGGCACGGCTCAGCCGGGCGGCGGTCTCGGTGAGCGTGAAGGTGGCGCTCGGGGCGTACCCCTCCATCGCGGCGTACCGCAACGGGGTCTGATCGTCGCTCGACGCCGACACGCCGATGACGGTGTCACCCATCGCCATGTCGTCGCCCAGACCCCCGCACGTGCCCACCCGCACCAAGCGGGTCGCGCCGAGCATGATCAGCTCCTCGACGACGATGGCGACGCTGGGGCAACCCATCCCGGTCGACTGCACGCTGATGGGCCGGCCCTCGAACGTGCCGGTGAACCCGAGCATCCCCCGCTCGGAATTCACCCGACGCGCGCCGGGGTCGAAGAAGGTCGTCGCGATGTACTCGGCGCGCAGTGGGTCGCCGGGACACAGGACGTTGGGGGCGTAATCGCCCGGCTCGGCGCGCAGATGGATCGGCATGCCACGAGCGTATTGGGCAGGTGCTACTTGAGGAACTTGCTGGTGGTGTTGTCGGCGAGCACCTTGCCGCCGGTCTGGCACGTCGGGCAGTAGTTCACGGTGTAGCCGGAGTACTCGACCGCTCGAACCGCATCACCGCAGTCAGGGCACGGGTCGCCGGTGCGGCTGTGCATCGCGCTCGGCCGCTCCTTCGACGAACTCATGTCGTCGCGCGTCCGTTCGTATCGGAGCCCCTCGTCGAGACACGACCGGATCGCCTCGGCGACCACGGCTGCTCCGTCCGCACCGAGCTTGCGGGTGTTCGCGAACGGCGACACGCGTGCCCGATGACAGATCTCGTTCGCCAATCGTCGACCGATGCCGGCCACCATCCGCTGGTCGCGCAGGAACCCGTGCACACGCATCGAATTCGCCGCGAACAGCGCGGCGAGTTCGTCGTCGCTGATCGTGGCGGCCTCGGGGCCGAGCTTGTCGAGCGGGGGCGACGTGAGCGCGTCGGCGGAAGGTACGCACCAGACGCCGGCGCGGCGCTCCTTGCCCTGTTCGGTCAGGAGCAGTGCGGTCTCGTCGATGGATCCGTCGGTCGACTCGACGGGCTCGAACACGAATCTGGCCTGCCCACCACGCGGTTTCGCCGATCGTGCCGTGTCGGGCACGAGTCGCCCGCCCTGCATGAGATGCACGACGAAGGTCACCGGCTCGAACCGCAGGAGCAGGTACTTGCCGCGTCGGCCGACGTCGATCAGCGGCTGACCGAATGCCTCGGCAGGGGCCGGGACCGCCGTTTTCAGTGCCGTGAAGTTGAAGGGCGTGAACCCGGTCAGCACACGCGTCGAGAAGCGATCGGTGAGCCGTTCGGCGTGTGCCTGGATCTCCGGCATCTCCGGCATGACGAGCGGTCGTCCTCAGTCGTACGAGGTGCGTTCGCGTACCGACGAGAAGATCGTGTCGAGGGCGCCGAACACCGGCTGCGAATCGAGCAGCTTCTGCTGGTCGCCGAACAACCGGATCCGCCCGGTGATGAACGCCTCCTGGGCGTTGAGCTCGCCGGTGGCGACCGCCACCGCCGTGTCCCAGTCCTGCTCCATCTTCACGTCTTCGGGGTCGGCGGGCCCTGCGCCGAACGACGCACCGCCGTCGCCGACACTGAGGTGGTAGGTCACGTCGCCCTCGGGGCCGTCGCTCACCACCTGCGTGACGCCGATGCTGTACGACTCGGCGATCTCTCGCATGTGGTCGCTGGCGGTGACCTCGTCCGAGAGAGCGTTGATCCAGTCGAGACTCAGATAGCGGATCATGGTTCGTAGTCTGCCTGATCATGCCAGCCGTCGAACAACACGACGAACACCCCGAGGAACACCCCGACGCACTGCACGACGGTCGCCATGTGGGCGCCCCGGTCGAGGAGTGGGTGTTCGCCGCGTGGACGCCCGACGCCCGCCTCGGGGTGATCTCGGGCCATCGGATCGTCGGTCGCAACGCGTGGTACTGGTCGTCGCTCGCTCGCCGTGACCGTCCGCTCCTGCACGTCACCGACTTCGACGTGCCCGTTCGCGCCGATCCGTTCATCGTGAAGGGGGAGGCGCTGTGGGCCGAGCATCACTGCGATGCCGAGATGCAGCAGTGGTCGATCGGCAACGAGACCTATGCCTCGGCGATCGACGACCCCGACGAGGCGCTGGGTCTCGCGTACGGCAACCCGACGCCGATCGCGTTCGACCTCGAGTGGTACGCGACCGCGGGTGCGACGCGGCTCGAGCCGGCGCCGGATCAGGCGTCGATCGACGAGGGGTACGAACAGGTCGGGGTGGTCCACGGGTCGATCGAGGTCCTCGGCGAACCCCGGGTCGAACTCGTCGAGGTCCCGGCACACCGCTGGCATCGGTGGACGGTCGAGCCGACCGGGTTCGGACCACTGGTGCTGGCGGAGGTGACCGCCCACACCGGCGTGCGTTCGCCGTTCGTGTTCCCCGACGGCACCATCAGCGATCTCGTGCTCACCCCTCGGGGTTGGGCGCAGCGGGCCCGTCGCCACGGCGTGTTGTGAGCGATGCACGCACCTGATGCGTGCATCGCTCACAACACGGCTCACAAGATCGGTCAGGGAGCGGGGTTGAAGGGGGAGCCCTCGCGGGAGGACGTGAGGTCACCGAGCGTCAGCGACTCGTAGGCGATCTCGGGGTTGGCACGCACGGCGAGGTCGAGCTTGCGGGCGTCGTCGCCGACGAGAATCCGCCAGCGGCCCTCGCGTACGCCGTCGAGGATCTCCGTACTCGCCTCGGCGGCGGTCATCGGTGCCTGGTCGCGGAACATGTCGGACATCAGCTGCACCATCTCGGCGGTCTCCATGTCGAGCTCCCGGGCGCCATGGCGCATCGAGTTCTCGACGATCGACGTACCGATGTGCCCCGGCATCACCACCGACACCTTGACGTGCGGCGCGTTGACGCGCAGATCGGTGATCAACGCTTCGCTGAACCCCTTCACGGCGAACTTGGCGGCCGAATAGGCGGTGTGCGGGCGGTCGGGTCCGATGCTCGCCCAGAACCCGTTGACGCTGGACGTGTTGACGATGTGGCCCTCGTCCGAGGCGATCACCAACGGCAGGAACGTGCGCACTCCGAGGTAGACGCCGCCCCAGCAGACGTTGAACGTCCGCTCCCACACCTCGCGGGGATCGGTGATCATGGAGCCGCCGCCTCCGATGCCGGCGTTGTTGAACAACAGGTTCACGTGGTCGGTGTGGTGTGCCATGACGACTGCGTCACGGAACGCCAACTGCGATGCCTCGTCGGAGACGTCGCAGACGTGCGTGCTCACGACGGTGCCGGCGGGGGCATCGGCGAGGGCAAGTCGCCTCGTCTCCTCCATCTCCTCGACCGACAGGTCGCACAGCGCGACGTGGCACCCTTCCGCGGCGAGTTGCCGGACGAGTTCTCGTCCCATCCCACTCGCACCGCCCGTGACGACAGCGACCTTGCCCGTGAAGCTCTCCATGCGGGCATGCTCGCACAGCGGATCATCCGACTGCTTCACTGGGGGCGTGGCCTACGAGACCGACATCCTCGACGACTTCGCAGCCCAGCGCCGCGGCCCGAGTTACCCAGATGTGGTGGTCGAGATGGGCATGCTCGTGGAGGACCGAGCGAGTCACTTCTGCGGAAACGTGGTCCGCTGGAGCGCCGAAGGTGTGACGCTGCAGGATCGCAACGACTACATCCGCCACTTCACCTGGAAGCCGGGCGGCTTCCTGATCGAGGGCCGGCCGGTCACCCTCGTGCGGCCACCGAGCGCCAAGGCTGCCACCCAGCGCATCACGGCGTCGGGTTCGGTCGCGGGCGACGGCCGCGCCCGGGTGGCCGCTGCGAGCCGGATCTGGGTCGAGGGCCGACACGATGCCGAACTGCTCGAGCACGTGTGGGGCGACGATCTCCGCGAGCTCGGCATCGTCGTGGAACCGCTCCACGGCGCCGACGACCTCGCCGCTGCGGTGGCGGACTTCGGGCCGAGTGCCACCCGCCGGCTCGGTGTGTTGCTCGATCATCTGGTGCCGGGGTCGAAGGAGACGCGCATCGCCGCCACGGTTCGAGATCCCGACGTGTTGATCACCGGGCATCCGTTCGTCGACGTGTGGGCCGGCATCCGTCCGAAGGTGCTGGGCCTCGACGAGTGGCCCGACATCCCCAAGGGTGACGTGCCGTGGAAGGAGGGTCTGTGCGCCGCCCTCGGTGTGCCGTTCGACGGCTTCTGGCCCAAGCTGCGAAACCGCGTGAACACCTTCGCCGACCTTCGCCCCGAACTCGTCGGCGCCGTGGAACAGCTCATCGACTTCGTCGCTCCCACCCCGTTTGAGTGACGTTCTGTTGGGCCGGCCCAACCGAATTGTCACGCAAACCGGGGTGGGGTGAAGTGGTTGGTGCTCAGACGAAGGCGCCGGCGAACACCAGGCTGACGATCGTCATCACCTTGATGAGGATGTTCATCGACGGGCCGGAGGTGTCCTTGAAGGGGTCGCCGACCGTGTCGCCGACGACGGCCGCCTTGTGCGGAGTCGCCGCCCTTGCCGCCGATGAGCGCCGGCCTCGATGTACTTCTTGGCGTTGTCCCACGCGCCGCCCGAGTTGGCCATGAAGATCGCCAGGCAGAACCCGGTCACGAGCGCACCGGCGAGCAGGCCACCGAGCGCGTCGACGCTGATGAAGCCGACGACGAGCGGGACCACCACGGCGAGCGCCCCGGGCGCGATCATCTCGCGCAGCGACGCCTCGGTCGAGATCGCCACGCAGCGCGCCGAATCCGGGCACGACGCCGGGGACGACCCTCGCGTAGTCCCGGGATCTCGCGGAACTGGCGGCGCACCTCCTCGATCATCTTCTGGGCGGCTCGACCGACGGCGTCGATGGTCAGCGCAGCGAACAGGAACGGCAGCGCCGCGCCGATGAACAGGCCGATGAACACCTCGACCTTGCCGATGTTCAGGTTGAGCGCCGCGGCCGGGTCGGCGTCGAGCGATGGCGAACTCGAAGCTCTTGAACAGGGCCAGGGCGGTGAGTGCCGCGGAACCGACGGCGAAACCCTTGGCGATCGCTGCGGTGGTGTTGCCGAGCGAGTCGAGCGCGTCGGTCACCTCCCGCACCGACGGGTCGAGTCCGGCCATCTCGGCGATACCGCCGGCGTTGTCGGCGATCGGGCCGTAGGCGTCGACCGAGACGACGATGCCGGTCGTCGCGAGCATGCCGATGGCCGCGACGGCGATGCCGTAGATGCCCCCGAAGTCCTCCCCGAGCCCGCCGAAGGCGTCGGACAGTGAAGGCGAGCTGTCCGCCCCAGTAGGCGATCCCGACACCGGCGAGGATCAGCACGACGGAAGCGGCGACCGACACCATGCCCGAGCTGATGCCGGCCGAGCACCGTCGTGGCCGGGCCGGTCTCGGACTGCCGGGCGATCTTCTTGACCGGGCCGAACTGCGTCGCGACGTGTAGTACTCGGCGCACTTGCCGAGCGCCCATCCGACGATCAGGCCGCCGATGACCGAGATCGCGAGGCCCGAGCGGGTTCTCGAAACTCGTCGCCGGAGAACAGCCAGAGGCGAGCGCCGACACACGCCGATCGCGGTCAGCACCATCGCCACGTTGGTCCCCATGTGGAGCGCGCGGCTCAGCGAGTGCGAGTCCGTGGAGGCACCGCCCTTGACGAAGAACGAGCCGATGATCGATGCGACCATGCCGATGAAGGCGATCGCCATCGGGAACACGAGCAGGCTGACGAGCCCGCCGTGTCGCCGGCCTGATCGGCGGTGAGCGCGAGGGCGAACGCGGTCAGCGAGACCGGGGCGATGATCGACCCTGCGTACGACTCGAAGAGGTCGGCGCCCATGCCGGCGACGTCGCCGACGTTGTCGCCCACGTTGTCGGCGATGGTCGCCGGGTTGCGCGGGTCGTCCTCGGGGATGCCGGCCTCGACCTTGCCGACCAGGTCGGCGCCGACATCGGCGGCCTTGGTGTAGATGCCGCCGCCGACGCGGGCGAAAAGGGCGATCGACGACGCACCGAGTCCGTAGGCGGTGAAGATCTCGAAGGCTTCGTCGACCTCCATCCAGACCACGAACACGAGGTACGTGATCATCAGGCCGAGCAGTGCGAGACCGGCGACCGCAGAAGCCCATCACGGCGCCGCCCCGGAACGCGATCGGCAACGCTGCGCCGGGGCCCGACTTGGCGGCTTCGGTCGTTCGGGCGTTCGCCATCGTCGCCACGTTCATGCCGGCGTACCCGGCGGCCGCCGACAGCAGCGCTCCCAACAGGTAGGTGATCGATGCCAGCGGATTGATGACGACGGCCAGGAGGATCATCATCGCGACGACGAACACCGACACCCACTGGTACTCCTTCTTCAGGAAGGCTCGGGCGCCGGTGGCGATCTCGTTCATCAGGAAGACCATGCGCTCGTCGCCGGGGGACGCGCGCTCGACCACCTTGTAGAAGTAGTACGCGAGGACGAGTGCGGCGACCGCGGAAGCGGCGGCGAGGTACGGGACGGCGTCCACGGGCTCGTTGCCTCCTGGGCGGCGAGTCGATCGATCCGCCGTCGAGCGAATCGACCACGATGGTGCGGCGGCGCACGCTAGATCCGATGCGGCGACGAAAGGAACCTTTCGCGTCAGATTGTGTCGAGGTGGACCGCGAGCGGCGAACCGGCGGAGGATTGGGCGGCGAGTACGTCCGGCGGGGAGTAGTTTCCCTCGAATGGCACAGACGTTGAACCGCGGTCCCGTTTCGGGCACCGCAGTCAATCCGCCGAAGAGGAAGGGCTTCGTCCGCGACTTCTACTCGACCGCTGTCGGGAAGAAGTACGTGATGGCGATCACCGGCATCATCGGCATCCTCTTCGTGGTCGGTCACATGGTCGGCAACCTGAAGGTGTACCTCGGTGTCATCACCGAGGGTGACGAACGCATCTACGACGTCGACCTCTACGGCGAGTTCCTGCGCGAGATCCTCGTACCGATCCTGCCGAGGACGATCTTCCTGTGGGGCCTGCGCCTCGTGCTCATCGGGGCGTTGATCCTGCACCTGCACGCGGCGTACTCGCTCACCGTGCTCAACCGCAAGGCCCGGCCGGTCAAGTACCAGACGCCACGTGACTACCAGGTCGCCAACTTCGCCAGTCGCACGATGCGGTGGACCGGCATCATCGTGGTGCTGTTCCTCGCCTTCCACCTCGCCGACCTCACGTGGGGCTGGTTCAACCCCGACTACGTGCGTGGCGCCCCCTACCGCAACATCGACGCGTCGTTGTCCCGACTCCCGGTGGCGATCCTCTACATCGTCGCGAACATCGCCCTCGGCATCCACCTGTTCCACGGGACCTGGTCGCTGTTCCAGTCGATGGGATGGAGCAACCCTCGCTTCAACTCGTGGCGACGAGGACTCGCCACTGCCGTGGCCACGGTGATCGTGGTCGGCAACGTCTCGATCCCGATCGCGGTGCAGGCGGGAATCATCGAGTTCAACCCGGACGCCGTGACCGCCACCGAGGAGGCAGCACCGTGACCATCACTCTCGACTCCAAGATTCCCGAGGGCCCGCTGGCCGACAAGTGGCAGAACTTCATCGCCAACGAGAAGTTGGTGAACCCTGCCAACAAGCGCAAGTTCAAGATCATCGTCGTCGGCACCGGCCTGGCCGGGGCGTCCGCCGCGGCCACGCTCGGTGAGCTCGGCTACCAGGTGGAGGCCTTCACGTTCCACGACTCGCCTCGCCGTGCCCACTCGATCGCCGCCCAGGGTGGCATCAACGCGGCGAAGAACTACCAGGGCGACGGCGACAGCGTCCACCGACTCTTCTACGACACGATCAAGGGCGGCGACTTCCGTGCCCGCGAGGCCAACGTGCACCGCCTCGCCGAGGTGTCGGTCGACATCATCGACCAGATGGTCGCCCAGGGCGTGCCGTTCGCCCGTGAGTACGGCGGCCTGCTCGACAACCGGAGCTTCGGCGGCGCACAGGTCAGCCGCACGTTCTACGCCCGCGGCCAGACCGGCCAGCAGCTCCTCATCGGCGCGTACCAGCAGCTCTCCCGCCAGATCGGTCTCGGCAACGTCAAGCTGTGGAACCGCATGGAGATGGTCGACGTCGTCAACATCGACGGGCGCTGCGCCGGCATCGTCACACGTGACCTCATGACGGGCGAGTTCTCGTCGCACTCGGCGCACGCCGTCGTGCTCGCCACCGGCGGCTACGGCAACGTGTTCTACCTGTCGACCAACGCCATGGCCTGCAACGTGACCGGCGCGTGGCGTGCCCACCGCCGCGGCGCGGCGTTCGCCAACCCGTGCTTCACGCAGATCCACCCCACCTGCATCCCCCAGGCCGACGACTTCCAGTCGAAGCTCACCTTGATGTCGGAGTCGCTGCGCAACGACGGTCGCATCTGGGTCCCGAAGAATCCCGACGAGACCCGCCGCGCCGATCAGGTGCCCGAGGACGAGCGTGACTACTACCTCGAGCGGATCTATCCGAGCTTCGGCAACCTGGCGCCGCGCGACGTGTCGTCGCGCGCTGCCAAGCGCATGGTCGACGCCGGCCAGGGCGTGGGCCCGCTGAAGAACGGCGTCTACCTCGACTTCGCCGAGGCGATCGGTCGACTCGGCATCGACACGATCCGCGAGCGCTACGGGAACCTGTTCGACATGTACGAGCGCATCACCGGCGAGAACCCCTACGACGTGCCGATGCGCATCTACCCGGCGAGCCACTACACGATGGGCGGTCTGTGGGTCGACTACGAGTTGATGACCACCGTCCCGGGTCTGTACTGCGCCGGCGAGGCCAACTTCTCCGACCACGGCGCCAACCGCCTCGGTGCGTCCGCGCTCATGCAGGGTCTGTCCGACGGCTACTTCGTGTTGCCGTACACCATCTCGCAGTACCTGTCGCAGTGGCTCAACAAGCCGATCCCCGATGCCTCGCACGAGGAGTTCCGCAAGGTCCAGCAGGAGGCGACCGATCGCTTCAAGGGGTACATGGCAATCGGCGGCACGCGCGGCCCTGACCACTTCCACCGTGAACTCGGCAAGATCATCTGGGACTACTGCGGCATGGACCGCAACGCCACCGGCCTGGAGAAGGCCCTGTCGGAGATCCCGGCGCTGCACGAGGAGTTCAAGAAGGACCTCAAGGTCACCGGCAGCGACACCAACGTCAACCAGACCCTCGAGAAGGCCGGCCGGGTCGACGACTTCTTCGAACTCGGCATGTTGATGTGCAAGGACGCCCTCAACCGCGAGGAGAGCTGCGGCGGTCACTTCCGCTCCGAGCACCAGACCGACGAGGGTGAGGCGCTGCGCAACGACGACGACTTCGCCTACGTCAGCGCGTGGGAGTGGTCGGGCGACATGGCGAACCCGATCGAGCACAAGGAACAACTCGAGTACGAAGTCGTGCACTTCCAGACACGGAGTTACAAGTGAGCAGCCTGACCAACCTCACCCTCAAGATCTGGCGCCAGGACGGCCCGACCGGCCAGGGCCGTTTCGAGAGCCACCAGATTCCCGAGATCAGCGACGAGGCGTCGTTCCTCGAGATGCTCGACATCCTCAACGAGCGACTGATCGAGGAGGGCAAGGAGGCCATCGTCTTCGACCACGATTGTCGCGAGGGCATCTGCGGGACGTGCTCGCTGATGATCGACG
The DNA here is from genome assembly GCA_963829585.1 of Ilumatobacteraceae bacterium. Lineage (GTDB taxonomy): Bacteria > Actinomycetota > Acidimicrobiia > Acidimicrobiales > Ilumatobacteraceae > Sva-07. Next base: position 133,147 of record CAWHJD010000005.1, read on the forward strand.
GCCAGGCCCACGGTCCCTCGCGGGGCGCGGCCACGTGCCAGATCCACATGCGGACGTTCACGAGCGGCGACGAGATCGTCGTCGAGCCCTGGCGGGCGGCTGCGTTCCCGATCATCAAGGATCTGATGGTCGACCGTTCGCCACTCGATCGGATCATCGAGGCGGGCGGCTACATCACGGCGCCCACCGGTGGTGCACCCGACGCCAACCTGATCCCGATCCCCAAGCCGGTTGCCGACGCCGCGATGGATGCTGCGGAATGCATCGGCTGTGGCGCCTGCGTGGCCGCGTGCCCGAACGGTGCCGCGAGCTTGTTCACCTCGGCGAAGATCGCCCACCTCAACCTGCTGCCCCAGGGTCAGGCCGAGCGCTACAAGCGCGCCGAGGCGATGGTCGAGAAGATGGACGAGTACTTCGGATCGTGCACGAACCACGGTGAGTGCCAGGCGGCGTGCCCGAAGGAGATCTCGATCGACAACATCGCGATCATGAACATCGACTACCTCAAGTCGAAGTTCAAGAACCGCAAGTCCCTCGCCCGCTGAACCTGAAACGCCGGGGTCTGACCCCGGCGTTCAGGTTCCGCGTTCAGGTTCCGCGTTCAGGTTGCGGGTTCGATGGTCGTGGCGTAGTGGTTCGCCGACACGATCTCGCCCGCCGTCATCGTCAGGTCGACCGTCAGCATGCCGACGGCGTCCGGGGCATCGAAGCGCAGGTGGCCCACCTTGACCACGTCGTCGGCACCGACGGCGCCTCCGAACCTCCAGCGCTGCCGGCCGCCGGGCCAGGCGGCGACGACGTCGACGACGGCGAAGTCGAGGGCCGTTCGAAGGTCGCTGATCAGGTGCACGTCGAGATCGACGCGGTCCCCGGGTTCGAGGAGATCCGGAAGCGAATCGGCCACGACGATCACCGGAGCGCATGCAGCGCGGACGGCGTCGCAGGCGAACTTCGGGACGCGATCGGCGTCGAGGATGCCGGACGCGATCGCCGGCGCGGAGTCGTTGAGCGACGAGAAGCAGAACCCACCGGTCGGGCGGTACTTGAGGCGCCGCAGCGCTTCGATCTGGACCTTCAGGACGTGCGACTGGTAGTGCTGCGTGGTGTCGCGCCAGTCCTCGTAGGTGTCGAAATCGCTCGGCGGGAAGAGCCGCTCGAAGGTCGAACGGTCGTAACCGTGCTCGGCAGCGAGGCGATCCCAGTCGAGATCGGGCCACTCGTTGACGAGCAACTCCTCGTCGATGAACGGCGCCGAGCGCGGCGGTGAATCCGATCCGAACTCACTGACGAAGCGCACCATCCGCGGGAGGCGACGGGCGAAGTCGGCGAGGTCGACGGCCTCGCCGTGGTGCCACCCGAACCAGAGGTGACTGTCGGTCCCGTCGAGTTGGGGGAGGTGGGGGAGAACGCCCGAATGAGCCACGACATGGCGCGTGCTGTCGGCCTTCTCGAATGCCCGCTTGACCCAGCGGTCGAGCACGCTGCGATTCCAGCTCGGGAGCTGTGCGGCCGCGATGGTGCGGACCTGGCGGCTCCAGCCGGGCGGGCCGTCGTACGCGTCCGTGCCGCCGGGATCGTCGTGGGCGTTCCACATCGCGATCGAGGGATGGTGTCCGAGCAGGTCGACCGCGGCACGCGCCTGTTCGACCGCCTGTGCCCGCACCGACCGGGCGTGTCCCCACTGGAGCGGGAAGTCCTGGAGCAGCAGGATCCCGAGTTCGTCGGCAGTGGCGTACACCTCACGATCGGCGATGTGGCCGTGGATGCGGAGCGCGTCGAGGCCGAGATCGACGGCAGCCCGGAGGTCGCCGCGGATGCGCTCGGACGTGGCGTCGGCCGGCAGCTCGGCGACCGGGAGGTAGTTGGCGCCCTTGAGGAAGAGGCGTTCACCGTTGACGGTGCACTGCCAGTTGTCCCAGGTGATCTGGCGCAGCCCGGTACGCCGATCTCGACGGTCGCTCACCTCGCCGTCGACGAGCACCTCGACGTCGACGTCGACGAGTGGCTGCGTTCCGAGCGCCCGTGGCCACCACAGCTGCGGGTCGGTGATGTCGACGTTCCACTCGATCTCGTTCTGGCCGGAGGCAACGACGAGGATCGACTCGTCACGGACGTCCCCGTCGATCGACGTCCGGATCGTCACGGCCACTTCGCGGTCGCTGTCGAGGCGAGCGGCGATGCGGAGGTGGGCACGCCGTTCGTCGGCGTCGCGGCACAGCACCCGAAGCCGGTCGATCCTGACCGGTCCCGTGTCGTAGCACTTGACGGGCCGCCACAGTCCACCGGGGTTGGCGGTGGACGTCGGCGACTGGAAGACCCCCGTGATGTTGCGCCGGCCGGTCGTGGAGGTCTGCGGCGAACACGTGACCTCGACGGCCAGGACGTGCTCGTCGGTGAATCTCGACAGCGTCGTGACGTCGAACGTGTGGGGGAAGAAGTAGCCCTCGGGGTCGCCGAGGTATGCGCCGTCGAGCCACACGTCGGCCTGGTAGAACACCCCGTCGAGCGTGATCCAGCGTCGCCGTCCGTCGGGTGGCGGCTCGGCGGTGAAGGCATGGCGGTACATGACCGGGCCGTCGGTGGTGGCGAACTCAGGGGTGTTGCGCCAGTGGCCGGGGACCGGAACCGGGGTCCACGTGCTGTCGTCGGTGTCGAGGCCGATCCCGCTGCGCCGAACGTCGTCGTCGGCGACGGCTGCCAACCAGACACCGGACAGTTCCATCGCTCGGATGGTACTCAGCATCGTCTCGCTGTGGCGTCGCCGCTCCGCGGAGCGCGTTCACGGCCGGAGCGCTAGGTTCGGGCCATGGCTGACACGGCATTGAATCGACCGACACATCTCGCAGCAACGCTGGGTGAGTTGCGGGCGTCGGGTTGGGTCTCGCGGCCCGTCAAGCAGGAGGTTCGTGAGCATGCCATCGAGAAGGTGGCAGCGGGCGAGCCGTTGTTCGCAGGCGTGGCGGGCTACGAGGACACGGTGATGCCGCAGCTGGAGAATGCGCTGCTGGCGGGCCATGACGTGATCTTCCTCGGCGAGCGAGGGCAGGCGAAGACCCGCATGATCCGGTCGCTGACCGGGCTGCTCGACGAGTGGATGCCGATCGTCGCCGGCAGCGAGATCAACGACGATCCGTACGCGCCGGTGTCGAAGCACGCCCGTGACCTCGTGGCCGAACTCGGCGACGACACGCCGATCCACTGGGTGCACCGCAGCGAGCGATTCGGCGAGAAACTGGCGACGCCCGACACTTCGATCGCCGACCTGATCGGTGAGGTCGACCCGATCAAGGTGGCCGAGGGCAGGTACCTCTCCGACGAGTTGACCCTGCACTACGGGCTCGTGCCGCGTACCAACCGTGGCATCTTCGCCATCAACGAACTCCCCGACCTCGCCGAACGGATCCAGGTCGGCATGCTCAACGTGCTCGAGGAGCGCGACATCCAGATCCGTGGCTACAAGATCCGGCTTCCGCTCGACGTGATGTTGCTGGCGTCGGCCAACCCGGAGGACTACACGAACCGGGGCCGGATCATCACGCCGTTGAAGGATCGCTTCGGCAGCCAGATCCGCACGCACTATCCGCTCGAGGTGCACACCGAGGTCGAGATCATGCGCCAGGAAGCGGTGCCGCTGAACATCACGACCGCCGCCGGCGACATCCAGGTCGACGTGCCCGACTACCTGGCCGACGTGGTCGCCACGTTCAGTCATCTCGCTCGTGCCAGCAATCACGTCAACCAACGCTCCGGAGTCAGCGTTCGTCTCAGCGTCGCCAACTTCGAGGCGCTCGCGGCAAACGCGCTGCGACGCGGACTGCGGGCGGGGGAGCGCCACGTGGTGGCGCGCGTCGACGATCTCGACGCGCTCGCCGCGAGCTCGATGGGCAAGATCGAGATCGAGTCGCTCGACGACGGTCGCGAGGGAGCGATCATGGAGAACCTGATCAAGGGTGCCGTGCTCAGCGTCTTCAAGGACGTCGTGCCGCCCGAGCAGACGCGTGCCGTGATCGGCGCGTTCGAGGACGGTGCCGTGGCCCACACGGGTGCAGGCGTCCCGACCGAGGAGCTGGCCCGACTCGTCGAGGAGGTCGATGCGCTGCGAACTCCGGTGGCGATCCTGACCGGTGGCGACGAGTCGCCGGCCGCCGTGGCCGCCGCGGTCGAGTTCGTCCTCGAGGGCCTGCATCTCACCAAGCGTCTGAACAAGGACGCGAGCGGTGGCAGCGCCACCTACCGCGGCCGCACCTGAACAAGACCGGTCTTTCCGGACCCGACCCCGAAAGACCGGGTCAGGCGAGGAAGTGCTCGCCGGCGGGCGTGAGGTCGCGGTCGACGTCGAGGAGACCCGGCGGTGCGTCGGGTGCCGAGATGGCCGGTTCGAGAAAGCACACCTCGACGCGCACCCCGTCGCCGATCGCGTCGTCGAGTGAGTCGACCAACTGCTCGACGATGAGCCGGGCAGCGCCGGGATCGTCGTGGGCGGGACGGAACCCCGTGATCACGACCGGTCCGTCGAAGTCGTCGGCGCCGTCGCGAATCGTACGTCCCCACTGTGTCGAGGCCGTTTCCAGCTGTCGGTCGCCGATGGCATCGTCGGGCTCCCACGGCGTCTCCAGCGTGATCCCGAGAACCGACGCGCGACCGACGAAGTCCTCGATCGTGGTCGTGTCGGGTGCGACGGACGCGACCACGGGACGGCTTCCCTCGAGAATGCTCCAGGTGTCGCGCCACGGCTGCATCGGCGCGCCGTGGGGGATCTCGGCGAAGGGCACCCATCCGGCCACGCTGTCACCGAAGCGGTCGGCGACCCGCTCGACCCAGCGTGGCCACCACGCGGTGAACGTCTCGTCGTCGTCGAATCCGCCGTCGTTGTCGAACCAGCGGGGGATCGACCCGTCGTGGAGGGTTGCCCACACCTGCAGGTCGATCGTGTCGGCCGACGCCAGTATCTGCTCGTACAGGTCGGCCCAGTCGTCGTCGAGGCCGCCGGGACGTGGTTGGAGTCGCGCCCAGTCGAGCGTGAGACGCAGGTCGGTGACACCGGCCTCGTGCAGTGCGGCGAGGTCGTCCGGCCACGAGCGCAGGAATTCGTTGCCCGCGGTGGGGCCGATGTCGGAGTTGTCGGCGAACCCGAGCGTGGTCGCCGTCGTCAGTGCGGCGCCTCGGCGAAATGGCATCGAGGTCGAGGGCGAACCGTTCAGATGAACGGAGTGCGAGTCCAGAGTTCGGACGTGTCGACGTTCGCGGGCGACGGCGTCCCGACGAGTTCGACCACGTCGATCGGGCCCGGGAATCCTCGCAGTTCGACTTCGCCGAACGGTTCGGCGCGGACACCTTCGGGGAGCCGTTCGAGCTGCATCGTCGGTATCAGCACCTCGACGCCCTTGGCGTGGTCGCACAATCGGGCGGCCATGTTCACCGCCGAGCCGATGTAGTCGTCGCCCTCGAAGAGCAGTGCATGACCGGTTGCGAGGCCCGCCCGGACGGTCAGCGGCGCGCACACGTCGGTCGCTCGCTCCTCGAGGTCGAGCACGAACTCGATGGCGTCACGCTGTTCGACGGCGACGATCATGCAACCGTCGCCGAGCCACTTGGCGATGCGCACGCCACGCTCGGACGCCACCGTGCGCACGATGCCGCGGAATGTGCTGAGCACACGACCGGCAGCGTCGTCGCCGAACGCTGCGGTGTAATTCGTGAAGCCGGACAGGTCGACGAACACGAACGTGCGGGGGACACGCATGACAACGATGTTATTGGCTCCGAACAGCCACGGGGCGTATGACCCGTTAAGTTCCTGTCATGGCGCAGCGATTCAGATATTCGCGGTGGGACGGATCGCAGACGGGCTTCGAGTTCGATGCCGAGGCCGCCTTCGACGAGCTGACCGACGAACTGCTGTACCACGGCGACGTCAACGCCGCGTTGCGCCGCATGATGCAGGAGGGCATGCGCGACCGCAACGGCGAGGAACTGCAGGGCATCCGCGAGCTTCTCGAGAAGCTCCGTCAGCAACGCCAGGAGCGTCTGGAGAACTCCGACCTCGGCGGCGTCTACGACGAGATCAAGGAACAGCTCGACGACATCATCGATGAAGAGCGTCACGCCGTCGACAACGCTCTCAACGACGCACTCAACTCCGGTGACGAGCGTCGGGCACGGAATGCACAGGCGGCTGCGGACGAGCGCAACATGCGCCTCGACCTGATGCCCGACGATCTCGCCGGCAAGGTCCGTGAACTCGATGCGTACAACTTCGAGTCGAAGGAGGCCAAGCAGCGGTTCGACCAGCTGATGGACAAGCTGCGCGAACAGTTGATGCAGCAGATGGTCGACCAGATGTCGGGTGCCATGGCGAACATGACGCCCGAGGACATGGCGCGCATGAAGGACATGATGGCGGCGCTCAACGAGATGCTCGAGAAGCATCAGCGCGGCGAGGATCCGGGCTTCGAACAGTTCATGGAGGAGTACGGCGACTTCTTCCCCGAGAACCCCGAGACCGTCGAGGAACTCCTCGAACAGATGGCCAAGCGCATGGCCGCGATGCAGGCGATGATGAACTCGATGACGCCCGAGCAGCGCGCACAGCTCCAGCAGCTGTCCGACCAGCTCATGGAGGACATGGACCTGCAGTGGCAGATGCAGCAGCTGTCGGGCAACCTCCAGCAGATGTTCCCGCAACTCAACTGGAATCAGAGCTACGACTTCGAGGGCCAGGATCCGATGGGGTTCCAGCAGGCGATGCAGGCGATGCAGGACATGGGCGACCTCGACCAGCTCGAGAACCTGCTGCGCAATGCCTCGAGCCCCGCCGCGCTCGCCGAGGCCGACATGGATCGGGTGCGCGACCTGATGGGCGACGACGCCGCACGGTCACTCGAACGACTGGCCGAACTCACGAAGATGCTGGAGGAGGCCGGCCTCATCGAGCAGAAGGAGGGCCGCCTCGAGTTGACCCCGAAGGGGTTGCGCAAGATCGGCTCGAACGCCCTGCGCGACCTCTTCTCGAAGTTGGCCAAGGACACCGTCGGCCAGCACCAGACCTCCAACCTCGGCCAGGGCCACGAGCGCACCTACGACACCAAGCCGTACGAGTACGGCGACCCGTTCCAACTCGACCTGAACCGAACGATCCGCAATGCGATCGGGCGTTCGGGCGGTGGATCACCGGTGCAACTCGACCCCTCCGACTTCGAGATCGAGCGCACCGAACATCTCACGAGATCGTCGACGGTGCTGATGCTCGACCTGTCGCTGTCGATGCCGATGCGTGACAACTTCCTGCCGGCCAAGAAGGTCGCGATGGCGTTGCACAGCCTGATCACGTCACAGTTCCCGCGGGACTATCTCGGCATCGTCGGATTCTCCGAGACCGCGCGGATCCTCACCGCCGAACAACTCCCCGAGGTGTCGTGGGACTTCGTGTACGGCACCAACATGCAGCACGGCTTCATCCTCGCCCGCAAGCTGCTCGCCCGTGAGTCGGGCACGAAGCAGATCATCATGATCACCGACGGTGAGCCGACGGCGCACATCATGGACAACGGGATGCCGTTCTTCAATTACCCGCCGGTCCGTGAGACGGTCGAGGCCACGCTGCGTGAGGTCGTTCGCTGCACCAAGGAGCAGATCCGGATCAATACCTTCGGCCTCGGTGCCGACGGATCGCTGCGAGCCTTCATCGAGCAGATGACACAGATCAATCGCGGTCGGGCGTTCTTCACGACGCCGGAGCACCTCGGCGACTACGTGCTCGTCGACTTCATGGAGGGCAAGCGCGCCCTCGCCGCCCGCAGGCGACGCGCCGGCTGATTCGCGCGTTGCGCGCGATTTCCTGAAATCCCCCCTTGCGAAATCGCCGTGTGCTATGTCAGAATGACGGCACTGTAATTACATCGCTGTCGATCATTCGTTTGGGGGCGGGTGATTGCGCCCAACTCGTGCCCACGGGCCTGCAGGAGGTCCTCACATGCAGTTCATCACCACATCCAGCATCACGGTCAGCGCCACCCCGGTCGAACCCGACCCCGATTGGCACGACTACGCCAACTGCCTGGGTGTGGACCCCGATCTGTTCTTCCCCGAACGTGGGGCATCCACCCGCGAGGCCAAGGAGGTCTGTCGAGGGTGCGAGGTGCGTCACGACTGCTTGGAGTTCGCACTGCAGAACGGTGAGAAGTTCGGGATCTGGGGCGGACTGTCCGAGCGTGAACGTCGGCGCATCCGTCGCCAGCGCGCCCAGGTCGCCCGCAGCACCATCGGCGCCTGACGGCCCGGCGCCCGAGGTTCGGGCGTCCGAGAAGATCCGGCGCCGGAGGAATTCGCCACCTGAACCCCGGCGATGATCTTCCTGGGGTAGCGTGTCGGCATGCCTGGTGGCCCCGAGTTGATCATCATCCTCGTCGTCGTCCTGGTGCTCTTCGGTGGCTCGCAGCTGCCCAAGCTCGCCAAGAACCTCGGCAAGGCGCAGAAGGAATTCAAGGACGGCATGGGTGAGGGCGCAGCGACGCCGACCTCCCAGGCCCCGGCCCAACCGCCGGCCCAGCCGACGTCGGCCACGCCGCCGCCGCCACCACCACCTCCGCCGCCGGCCGCGCCGCAGCAGTAGTCGCAGTTGCGTCGTCGGTCAACGACGACGAATCAGAGGAATACGAGGAATCAGACGGTTTCGTCGACGCGCCGGCGCTTGAGGATCCGGCGACGTTCACGTTCGCTGCATCCGCCCCACACGCCGTGATCGATGCGCTCCTCGAGGGCGAACTCCAGGCACGTGTTGATGACCGGACAATCGCGGCAGATCTTGCGGGCGCGGTCGACGCCGACGCCGTCGCTCGGGAAGAACGTGGCCGGCGGATGCAGTCGGCAATTGCCGTCGGCCATCCATGCGGTGATCGAATCGGGATCGTGGGGAGCATTTCCCAACTCGGTCGGCCGTTCGGCCGCGATGTCGATGCTGCGTTTGCGGGTGATCATCGGGAAACCTTTCTCCGACCGGTTGACGGGGGGTCCTGGTCGTCGTGTCTGCTGTGGTGGGCGTTGTGTCTTTGACGTTGCGACTGCACGATCAGTTCCCGCTCTCGCCGGATTTTCTCGCTCGAGCCGCAATGTTGCGATGTTGGAGCGGAATCGTAACGCATCCGTAATACGAATGCGAGCACCGTTCGCCTGAACGCCCGTCCGGTAGCATCGTGGGCCATGACCGATCTCGCCGAGACCCAGGCCCCACGGGCACATGCCCGCATCGTCTACCACGGGCCGGTGGCGCCGCACTGGGAGGTCTACGGTGACTGGGGCGACCGCCAGGTGCTCGACGAGTTCCGGGCCCGTGTGCTGGCCCGTTTGGTGCTGCTCACCCGCGACGACCCGCAGTTCCGCCGCAACCGTGAGCGCATCGTGCGCGACGCCGAGCGTGAACTGATCTCGATCGAGTGGGACCTCGGCTACGCCGAGGACACGGTCTGACCGGCCGGACCCAGCTGGAAAGCGGCGGTTCCGTGGCACAGACCGACGAGCGTTTCCTCAATCGAGAGCTGAGCTGGCTCGCATTCAACGATCGGGTCCTGCAACTCGCCGCCGAGCCGGGTATCCCCCTCCTGGAGCGGGCGAAGTTCTGCGCGATCACCGCGACCAACCTCGACGAGTTCTTCCAGGTCCGGGTCGCCGCGCTGAAGGACCAGATCGAGGCGGGCATCGACAAGCCGTCACCCGACGGTCGCACGCCGGCGCAGACGCTCGCCGAGGTCGGTCACACCGTTCTCGAGCTCATCGACCGCATCGATTCCGTGTTCGTCGACCGGCTCGTTCCCGAGCTGAGCGATGCCGGGGTCGAGATCATCTCGTGGGCCGACGTCACCCACGACGAACTCGAGTTGCTCGACCTGTGGTTCGAAGAGCGCGTGTTCCCGGTGCTCACACCGTTGGCGGTCGATCCGGGTCACCCGTTCCCCTACATCTCCGACCTCGCACTGTCGCTCGCCGTGAACGTGGCCGACCCCGAGACCGGCGACCGCCGATTCGCTCGGGTCAAGGTCCCCCAGCTCTTCCCCCGCCTCGTCGAGTCCTCGCCTGGCCGCTTCCTGCCGGTCGAACAGCTGATCGCGGCGCGACTCGATCGGCTCTTCGTGGGCATGATCGTCGAGGACTGGGCACCGTTCCGGGTGAGCCGCAACGCCGACCTCACACTCGAGGAGGAAGAGGCCGACGACCTGCTCGAAGCCGTCGAGATGGAGCTCCGTCGTCGCCGGTTCAACAAGGCCGTGCGCCTCGAGGTGTCGCACGACATCGGCGCCGAGGTGCTCGAACTGCTCGTGCGCGAGCTCGATCTGACCATGGACGACGTCACATTCCATCGTTCGCCGCTCGACCTGAGTTGTCTGTGGCAGCTGCTCGAACTCGATCGACCCGACCTCAAGGACGAGGCCTGGTCGCCCGTCACGGCCGGACGCATCATCGCCGCCGAGGAGACCGATCGGCAGATCTTCGACGTCGTGCGTCATCGGGCCCTGATGGTGCATCACCCCTACGAGAGCTTCGTGAGCAGCGTCGAGGCCTTCATCTCCCAGGCGGCCGACGACCCGAAGGTGCAGTCGATCAAGATGACGCTGTACCGCGCCGGCGGCGACAGCGGGATCATCCGCAGCCTGATCCGTGCGGCCGAACGCGGCGTGCAGGTCGCCGTGCTCGTCGAGTTGAAGGCGAGATTCGACGAAGCGAACAACGTGCAGTGGGCGCGTCAACTCGAACGATCGGGTGTGCACGTGGTGTACGGCATGGTCGGATTGAAGACGCACAGCAAGGTTGCACTCGTCATTCGCGACGACGGCGACCAGCTGCGCCGCTACGTCCACATCGGCACCGGCAACTACAACGCCAAGACCGCACGGGTCTACGAGGACATCGGCGTGCTGACCTGTTCGCCCGACATCGGCGACGACGCCGCACAGCTCTTCAACCATCTCACCGGGTACAGCCGCTCCGACGACTACCAGAATCTCCTCGTCGCACCGCGTGATCTTCGCCGCCAGCTCGTCGATCTGATCGAGCACGAGGCATCGTTCGGGCCTGACGGCCACATCACGCTGAAGTGCAACTCGATCGCCGACGACGATCTGATCGAGACGCTCTACGCGGCCAGTGCCGCAGGCACCCGTATCGACATCGTCGTGCGTGGCATCTGCTGTCTGCGTGCCGGCGTCCCGGGACTGTCGGAGAACATCCGGGCGCGCAGCATCCTCGGTCGTTACCTCGAACACAGTCGCATCTACCGGTTCGGTCATGGCAACGTCGTCCACGGCGAGCGGCTCGCGGGCGCCACGTCCGACGCGGTCTACCTGATCGGCTCGGCCGATCTCATGCCGCGCAACCTGCATCGTCGGGTCGAGGTCATGGTGCCGATCCAGCACGCACGGCACACCGCGTCGCTCGATCAGGCCCTCGAGTTCGCGCTCGCCGACGACATCGTGCGGTGGGAACTGCAGCCCGACGACACGTGGGTGCGCATGGGTGCGGCCAACTCGTTCCAGCCGCACTCGCAGGAGCGCATGTACCGCTGGACCGTCGAACAACAGCTCGCCGGGCGCTCCTGAACCCTCGTGTCACCCGTTCTTCGGGTGACAGCGGGACAGTTCGTCGAGTCGACAGACTCCGTTCACCTCTCGTTCACCTGACGACCGGTTCGGGTTCATCTTGCCGTCGTAGCTTGCCCGCAGGACGCCGACGAATGTCGTGTGACATTGCCCGTCCGTGAACAGAGCATGTCCAGTCAACACACCCCCGTGAACACTACGAATGGAGTTGGAAGCGTGAACTCTCCCAAGCGCCGCATTCTTGCCGGAGCATTTGCATTGACCCTGATCGCTGCTGCGTGCAGCAGCGACGACGACACGACCTCGGACGCCGAGACGCCTGCGGGCACCGAGGCGGCCGGCACCACGGAGGCCGCCGGTACCACCGATGGCGGCGGCGGTGGCGAGGCCATGGCCGAAGTCTCCGGCACTCTGGTGGGCGCCGGCTCGTCGGCGCAGGCTGCCGCCATGCAGGGTTGGCAGGCCGGATTCCAGGAACTCAACCCCGACGCGACGGTCGAGTACGACCCGGTGGGTTCGGGCGGCGGACGTGAAACGTTCCTGGCGGGTGGCACCGACTTCGCCGGTTCCGACTCGGCACTGAACGAGGAGGAGTACGCCACCTCCACCGAGAGCTGCGCCGGCGACCAGGGCGCGATCAACCTGCCCCACTACATCTCGCCGATCGCCATCCCGTACAACCTCCCCTCGCTCGAGGGCGAGACGCTGAATCTGTCGCCCGAGGTCATCGCCGGCATCTTCGCCAACGAGATCACGGTGTGGAACGACCCGGCGATCGCCGCCGACAACCCCGACCTGGAGTTGCCCGACACGACGATCAACCCGGTGCACCGCTCCGACGAGTCGGGGACGACCAAGAACTTCACCGACTACATGGCGCAGGCCGCGCCCGACACGTGGACCTTCGGGGCGATCGAAGCGTGGGACGACGAGGGCCCGGGCGGCGGCGAAGGTGCTCCGCAGACCTCGGGTGTCGTCGCGGCAGTCGGCGCCGGTGAGGGCTCGATCGGCTACGCCGACGCCAGCCAGATCGGTGATCTGCCCGCTGCCGCGGTCGGAGTCGCCGGTGAATTCGTCGCCTACTCGCCGGAAGCCGCCGCGAAGATCGTCGACGCCTCGGAGCGGGTGGCCGGCGAGAGCGGGCTCGACTACACGATCGTCGTGAACCGCACGCCCGACTCGGCCGACACGTATCCGATCGCGCTCGTGTCGTACCACATCGTCTGCCTGCAGTACGACAGCCAGGAGAAGGTCGACCTCGTGAAGGCATTCATGACCTACGTCGGCTCCGACGAGGGTCAGGCTGCTGCCGCGGCGGCTGCCGGCTCGGCGCCGCTGTCGGCCGACGTGCAGGCCGAGGTCCAGAAGTCGATCGAGCAGATCTCGCTCGCTTCCTGATCCCGGACTGTTCCCTGTGAGGTGAACCCGGTTCCGGGCCTGCCCTATGGTGGGCCCGGAACCGGCTCCTCACTCACTGTTCGCACACTCATGCCGGCCTCGAATGCCGGCTCGGAGGACACCACACGTGACCATCACGGACACTCCACCCGGCGGCGACACGGTCGTTTCGCCGTTCGGGACCACGAGCAAACTGGGCGACCGCGTCTTCGGCGGCATCTCGCTCGGCGCCGGCATCCTGATTCTCGTCACCCTCGCCGCCGTCGCACTCTTCCTCTTCGTCGAGGCATGGCCGACATTCACGGCAGACCCGTCCGAGTTCGACGAGTCGTTCCTCTCCTACGTCGCCCCGTTGCTGTTCGGCACGATCTGGGCGGCGTTTCTCGCGCTGATCCTCGCGATGCCGCTGGCCGTGGCCGTCGCACTCTTCGTCAGTCACTACGCACCCAGACGCATCGCCAAGTCGTTCGGCTACTTCATCGATCTCCTCGCTGCCATCCCGAGCGTGGTGTTCGGCATCTGGGGGATCGCCGTCCTCGCCCCGATCCTGTCGCGCAGCGTCTACCCCTGGCTCGAGGACAACCTCGGGTTCCTGCCCTTCTTCGCCGGTCCGGCATCCACCAGCGGACGAACGATGATGACCGCCGCCGTGGTGCTGGCCGTGATGATCCTGCCGATCATCACGGCGATCTCCCGGGAGGTCTTCCTGCAGACCCCGCGCCTTCACGAGGAAGCATCGCTCGCACTGGGAGCGACCAAGTGGGAGATGATCAAGCAAGCCGTGTTGCCATACGGTCGCTCGGGGGTGATCAGTGGCGCCATGCTCGGGCTCGGTCGCGCGCTCGGCGAGACGATGGCCGTGGCGATCATCCTGTCGCCGGCCGACATCATCACCGTGAACGTCATCAGCAACCAGAATCCCAACACCATCGCGGCCAACATTGCGCTCAAGTTCCCCGAGTCGGCGGGCCTCGCGGTCAATCGACTCATCGCCACCGGACTCGTGCTGTTCTTCGTGACGTTCCTCGTCAACTCGCTGGCCCGCCGTATCGCGAACACCGGCTTCTCGGGGGCGGACGGATGACCATGACGCAGGAGCGGCCGGTGCCGACGCACGAGCCGTCGTCGATGACCGCCAACACACTCGGGCGCATCCAGGTCGGTTCGGTCGCCGTCGGTGCGGTGGTCGTCGGCGCGCTGTCGTGGGCAGCTGACGGGAAGCCCAACTGGGCGCGTTGGATCGTCGTCACGATCGTGACGTACTGCGTCGCGATCTACGTGGTGTCGCGCATCGTGGAGGGGCGACGACGGGCAACCGACCGTCTGATGGCGGCGGTCGTCACCAGCGCGTTCGTGCTCGTCGCGATGCCGCTGGTCTCGCTCATCTGGACCGTGATCGAGCGTGGTACGAACCGCTTCGACCTGACGTTCTTCACCGAGACGATGCGCGGTGTGACCGGTGAGGGAGGCGGTATCTACCACGCCATCATCGGAACGCTCGTCGTCACGGGGCTTGCCGCGCTGATGTCGGTTCCGTTCGGGCTGTTCACGGCGATCTACCTCGCCGAGTACGGCCAGGGCACCAAGCTCGCGAAGGGCATCCAGGCGATGGTCGACGTGATGACCGGCATCCCCTCGATCGTCGCCGGTCTGTTCGCCTACGCCATGTTCGAGCTGATCTTCGGTCCCGGCACCCGGTCGGGCATCGCCGGCGCCGTCGCCCTCACCGTGCTCATGACGCCCGTGGTGGTGCGCTCCTCGGAGGAGATGCTGCGGCTCGTCCCGAACGAGCTGCGCGAGGCGTCGTACGCGCTCGGGGTGCCCAAGTGGAAGACCGTCGTCAAGGTGGTGCTCCCGACCGCGATCGCCGGCATCATCACCGGTGTCGTACTGGCCATTGCACGTGTGATCGGCGAGACCGCCCCGTTGCTGATCACCGCCGGTCTCGCGCAGAGCGTGAACTGGAATCCCCTCGACGGGCGGATGACCACGCTTCCCGTGTACACGTACTACCAGTACGTCCAGCCCGGCGTGCCGCCGTCGGCCGGTCAGGACCGTGCGTGGACCGCAGCGCTCGTGCTGATCATCATCGTCCTGGTGCTTTTCACCGCAGCCCGTATTCTGTCCAGTGTGCTCAAGCCGAAAGGTCTTCGGTGAACCATGACCAACGTCAAATCCCGCTCCAATGAGGAGACCGCCGCCATGACCGATCGAGTCGACATCCCCGCCACCGACATCGACGTGTCAACTCCGGCCGTCCAGACGGGTCCGGACAACCGGATCGTGGTCGAGAATCTCAACATCTACTACAGCGACTTCCTCGCCGTGAAAGACGTCGACATGGTGATCGAGCCACGCTCGGTCACCGCGCTGATCGGACCATCGGGCTGTGGCAAGTCGACCTTCATCCGGTCGCTCAACCGGATGCACGAGGTGATCCCCGGTGCTCACGTGCAGGGCTCGGTGTTCGTCGACGGGCAGGACTTGTACGCGCCCGGCGTCGACCCGGTCGCCGTGCGGCGCAAGGTCGGGATGGTGTTCCAGCGACCCAACCCATTCCCGACGATGTCGATCGCCGACAACGTGCTCGCCGGCAAGCGCCTCAACAGCAAGCGGATCAACAAGGCCGAGGCCGAGGATCTCGTCGAGCAGTCGCTGCGCGGCGCCAACCTGTGGGACGAGGTGAAGGATCGTCTCGACCGACCCGGGTCCGGATTGTCGGGCGGTCAGCAGCAGCGCCTGTGCATCGCCCGCGCCATTGCCGTCGAGCCCGAGATCCTGCTGATGGACGAGCCGTGTTCGGCGCTCGACCCGATCTCCACCCTGGCGATCGAGCAGTTGATGAACGAACTCAAGAGCACGTACACCATCGTGATCGTCACGCACAACATGCAACAGGCGGCACGCGTGTCGTCCCGGACTGCGTTCTTCACCATCGACGGCACCGGCCAACCCGGCTACGTGGTGGAGATGGACGACACCGACGTCATGTTCTCGAATCCCAAACAGCAGTCGACGATCGACTACGTGACGGGACGGTTCGGCTGATGAACGAGCTGCGTTCGGAATTCCACCAGCAACTCGACGAGATCCAGAACGGAATCGCCCGGATGTCGGCCGGGGTCACCGAGATGGTTCCACGGGCGACCGAGATCCTGCTGACCATGGACCTCGAGGGGGCCGAGTACCTGATCCTCGGCGACGACGAGTACGACACCCATGCCCTCGACCTCGAGGAACGCTGCTTCAAGGTCATCGCGCTGCAGGCTCCTGTGGCGACCGACCTGCGCGCGGTCATCTCGGCCATCAAGATCATCGCCGACGTCGAGCGCTCCGCCGACCTGTGCGTCAACATCTGCAAGGCAGCGCGGCGGATCTACGGCCACGACCTCGATCCGCACCTGCGCGGCGTCATCCAGAAGATCGGCGACCAGGCGCAGGTGTTGTTCAAGGAGGCGACCGAGGCCTATCTCAATCTCGACGGCGTCCGAGCTGCTGCCCTCCACGACATGGACGCCTACCTCGACGACCTGCATCGCCAGCTCATCCAGGCGATCTTCGAGAGTCATGCCGCCGGCAACATCGATCTCCAGGTGGCCGTCCAGCTCGCCGTGGTGGCTCGTTTCTACGAGCGGATCGGTGACCACGCGGTCAACGTCGGCGACCGCACCCGCTACATCATCAACGGATGGCTTCCCGACCGTCCGTACGCCGAGAGCGACAACGACACACCACGGGTCGTCGTCGCGGTGGCCGATGTCGACGACACCTGAGCGATGATCCTCGCCGTGGTGCTCGCGCTGCTGGTCGGCGCATCGATCGGGTTCACCGTGGCGAAGGTGCTCGCCGGGCGATCGTCGACGTTCGACGAATCGCCGGCGCCGCCCGATGACGATGACGTGCCGACGCTGGTGACCAGTGCGGTCGACCACCTCGAGATCGGCGTCGTCGTCGCGGAACAGCCGAACGGCATCGTGTACCGCAACGCCGCGGCCCGTGCGTTCAGCGGAACGCACATCGGGGTGCTCGTCGACGACCACCTCAGGTCGATCATCGACGAGGCCGCTGTTGCAGGGCACAGAACGGCCCGTGTCGTCGAGTTGCAGGGACCCCCGAAGATCTGGCTGGCGATCAGCGCCGAATCGATTCCGGGCGGTGGTGCCGTCGCGACGATCGAGGACATCAGCCAACGCGTCCGCACCGATGCGATGCGCACGGACTTCGTGACCAACGTCTCCCACGAGCTGAAGACTCCGGTCGGTGCGGTCGCGGTTCTCGCCGAGGCATTGATGGGCGAGACCGACCCCGTGGTGGTCCATCGCCTCGCCGACCATCTCGTCGAGGAGGCGCACCGCGCCGTTCGAACGATCGACGACCTGCTGAAGCTGGCAGAAATCGAATCCACTCGGCCCGGCGACACGGTGGTCGACCTCACCTCGGTGGTGCAGACGGCGGTCGCCCGGGGCCGCGCCGTCGACGGTGGGCGTGGTGTCGAGATCTCGGCGTTCGAGACTGCCGACGCGGTGTTGATCCGGGGCGACGAACGACAGTTGACCTCGGCGGTCGGCAACCTCGTCGAGAACGCGGTCAAGTACAGCCGGCCGGGTGACGTGGTCCAGGTGCGCATCCGGGTCGACGACGCTGCCGTCGAGGTGATGGTGGCCGACCAGGGCATCGGGATCCCGAGTCGTGACATCGACCGGGTGTTCGAGCGCTTCTACCGTGTCGACAAGGCTCGCAGCCGCGACACGGGCGGCACCGGCCTCGGCCTGTCGATCGTCCGCCATGTGGCGACCAACCACGGAGGTGAGGTCCTGGTGTCATCGCAGGAGGGCCAAGGGTCGACATTCGTGCTCCGCCTGCCCGCCGACCTGGTGATACGCAACCAGGAGCCGAGCGGTCGTGAGCGAGAAGCGTCATGAGTGAGGCGGTGATCCTCGTCGTCGAGGACGAGGCGAGCTTCGTCGAGGCGCTCACGATCGGCCTGCGACGCGAAGGGTTCGAGGTCGTCGTCGCCGTCGACGGCGCCGAAGCACTCGAGAAGTTCGACGAGATCGCGCCCGATCTCGTGCTCCTCGATGTGATGCTGCCGAAGATCAGTGGCATCGACGTCTGCCGTCAGTTGCGCAAGCGGACCCAGGTGCCGATCATCATGGTGACCGCCAAGGGTGCCGAGATCGACACCGTCGTCGGCCTGGAGGTCGGTGCCGACGACTACGTCACCAAGCCCTACCGGCTGCGCGAACTCGTTGCCCGGATGCGAGCCGTGCTGCGCCGGGCGGAGGGCAACCACAACCACGACAACATCGTCGTGCGGACCCCCGGGATGATCCAGGTGGGCGACGTGCTGCTCGATTCCGAGGAGCACCGTGTGACGGTCGCCGGTGAGGAGATCAGCCTCCCGCTGAAGGAGTTCGAGTTGCTGCACCTCCTCCTCGCCAACGCCGGTCGGGTGCTGCCGCGCGACGTGCTGATCGACCGGGTGTGGGGCAACGACTACGTCGGTGACACCAAGACACTCGATGTGCACGTGAAGCGTCTGCGGTCGAAGATCGAACCCGACCCGGCCGTGCCGACGCGCATCGTCACGATCCGGGGCCTCGGCTACAAGTACGAGCGATCCGGATCGGCGTAACATCGCCTCGGTGGAATCGGCGAGCACCTCTCGGCGCCCATCCAAGTTCCGTCGCCTGGCGGTCACGCATGCGTTGATGATGGCCGGCGACGCGGCGATGGTCGTCGCGCTCGCCGACTCGCTGTTCTTCGACATCGATCTCGATGCCGCGAGATCACGGGTCCTGCTGTTCCTGGTCCTCGGGTTCGCCCCGTTCCTGGTCGTGGCGCCGTTGATCGGGCCGATGATCGACCGGGTCGCCGGTGGGCGGCGATTCGTCATCCAACTGGCCGCCGTCGGACGGGTCGTCCTGGCGCTGTTGATGGCCCGGTACCTCGATGCTCTGGCGCTGTTCCCACTGGTCTTCGGATCGTTGGTGTTGCAGAAGACGTACATGATCTCGAAGTCGGCGATCGTGCCGTCGACGGTCCGTTCGGAAACCGAACTGGTCGAAGCGAACTCGAAGCTCGGCCTGATCGCCGGGCTGACCGGCGCCGTCGCGGTCATTCCCGCCGCCATGCTGCTCAAGGTCGTCGGGGCTCCTGCCACGCTCGTCTACAGCGCACTCCTGTTCGGCGCGTCCTTCGTCGCGGCGACCCGCTTGCCGCCGGAGGTGGTCGCAGCCGATGCCGCCGACGCCGAGGAAGCCCGCGAGTTGCACACCTCCAACATCGAGCTGGCAGCGATCGCGATGACGGTCCTGCGGGCGCTGGTGGGCTTCACGTTCTTCCACCTCGCCTTCTGGTTGCGGTCGCAGGATCAGGGCACGTTCTGGTTCGCCGCCGTCGTCGGCCTGTCGGCGCTCGCGGCGATGGCCGGCAACGCGGTGGCCTCGTCCGTGCGGACGCACGTTCGCGAGGAGACGATGCTCAGCATCTCGTTGCTGGTGTGCGCAGCAGCGGGGCTCGCCGTGGCGGCGCTGGGCGGACCCGTCGGTGCGGTGGTGCTCGCCGGTGTGTTGAACCTGATGGCCGCGCTGGGACGCCTGAGTTTCGAGAGCATCGTGCAGCGCGACGCGCCCGGCGCCAATCGAGGTCGGGCCTTCGCCGTGTTCGAGACCCGGTTCCAGCTGGCGTGGGCGCTCGGGGCGTTCCTGGCCGTCGCCGTCCGGGCCCCGGGTCCGATCGGCTTCCTCGTGGTCGGGCTCACCGCCGCGGGCGCCAGCTTCTACCTCTGGGAGCGCCGGGCCGGCGTCGGGGTCACTCCCCGGTCACGCGGGCGAGCCAGAGGCCGGGTGCCTCGACCTCGTTCGGGGTCGGCACGGCGGCCGGATCGGTGAAGAACGGCTCGAGTCCGTTCTCACCCGCGCGATCGACGACGCCCTGCACGAATGCCTTGCCGCGCGCGGTCTGCTCGGCTCCCAGGCGGATCCCGAGCAGCCGCTCGACGAAGATGTCGTCGGGCGACGTCTCGGCGCGACGTCGCCTGACTGCTTCCGCGATCTGCAGCGCGTTGCCGCCGATGATGCGGACCGACACGGCGTCGACCACCCAGTCGATGGCGCCGATCGTGACGGCGACGGCCGCGTCGAGTTCGGGTTCGAGCGCCGCCTGCTCGGGCGAGCGGACCGCACCGAGGAGTACCTCGGGGTCTCCGAAGGCCTGTTGCATCGCGGCCAGCGGATCGCCCTGATCCATCTCGAGCGAGGTCAACTTGTCGGTGATCGCGGACGGGTCGGGACGGAATGCACCGACGTGGCGCCTCACCAGCGAACGGAGGTGCTCGGCGATGTGGTCGACCGAGAACAGCGTCATCCCGGCGAGTTCGTGCGCCAGCACCCACAGCCGCATCTCGTCGAGCTGGATCGACCACTCGTGGGCGAAGGTGTCGATGTTCGACGGCACGAGCACGAGCGCCTGTGTCGCACGCGGGATCGGCAGGTCGTACACCCCGAACGCCCGGCGGGCGAGGTTGCCGACCATCGAGCCGACGCTCATGCCCATCATCGCCGGCGCCATCATCTTGCCGAGTCCGGCCATCATCTGCGCCATCGGGTCGGCCGCCAGGTCGGCGGGCAGCTCGTCGGTCGAACCGAGCGACGTTGCCAGTTCGGTGAACAGCGGACGGTACGCCTCGAGTGTCTGCTGGGCCCACTGCTCGGCGGTGGCGACGGCGGGTTCGGTCGTGGGGACCTCGAGTTGCATCACGTCGGCGACGTGGAGTCGGGCGATCTGGGCGAGTTCGCCGTACTTGATGCGCACGTTGGGGTCGATGTTGGGCGACGTGGTGGCACCGGTTCCGGCCAGCAGCCCGCCGCCGGAGGCCGCGATCGTGGCGAACTGCCGTGCGGCGTCCCAGTTGAGCGGGCCCTGTCCCGACAGCGCCCGGGAGAGGTCGCCGAACAGCGGCAGCCCCGCGAAGGGATCGATCGACTCGCCGGATTCGTCGTCATCGGCCATGGTCCGATGCTACGGCTTCCGGCGTGCGCCCGACTCGTCGTGGACTCGCCGTGGGCTCGCCATGGCCCTCGTGGTGGTCATGGCCTCGGTATCGTTCGGTCGATGATCGTCGTGCTGACCGGCGCCGCGGGCGCGCTGGGCGACCGGGTGATCGACGGATTGCGGGCCCACTCGCAGCGCGCTCACCCCAGCGGTGGCCTGCGCCCCGACCCCGACCGGAGGGTCATCGACGTCGTGGTCCAGCAGCCGGGTGTGCCGGTCGACGGCTCGATCGGCGGCTGTGACGTCGTCGTCGACCTCGGCAGCAGCGACTACGACCGCCGTGCCGCCCGGCGCGAGAGCGTCACCGAGTTCGCAGCAGAGACGCTGGCCACGGCCGATCGTCTCGGTGCGTCGCAGGTCGTGTTCGTGTCGTCGGCGATGGTCTACGGGGCGCACTCCAACAATCCCGTGCCGCTGACGGAGGAGGCGACATTGCGCCCGGATGTCGAGTTCGTGTTCGCGAGGCAGCTCGCTTCGGCGGAGGAACTCGTCGAGCAGTGGCGTCTCTCGGAGCCGGGTCGCGCGAGCTGTGTCCTGCGACCGGCCGTCTCGCTGGCAGCGGGTGGCGACTCCCGACTGGCGACGGCCATCGTGTCGGGTTTCGGGCGGCGCCTCGCCGAGGCCGATCCGCCGTCGCAGTACCTGCACCTCGACGATCTCGCTGCCGCCGTGGTCCTTGCCGTGACCGATCGTCTCGATGGCGTGTACAACGTTGCGCCGGACGGTTGGGTGGCCGGTGAGCGTGTGCGCGCGCTGTCGGGCGAGCGCCCACGCCTGCCCCTGCCCGAGCGTCTGTCCGAGTTCGTCGCAGGTCTGCGATGGCGGTTCCAGCGCGGGCCCATCCCCCCGGGCTTGCTGTCGTACACGCTGGAGCCGTGGGTGGTCTCGAACGGCCGGTTGCGCGCCGCCGGTTGGACTCCGACTGTCACGAACGAACAGACCTACGTGGAGAGCACGGAGGCACCGTGGTGGACCATGGTGTCGCCGAAGCGGCGCCAGGAACTCGCGCTCGGCGCGGGCGTCGTCGGAGCGTCGGTCGTTGCGCTCGTCGTCGCCGTCGTGGTGAGGCGTCGGATCAGTCGTCGACGAGCGTGACGAGTCGGCCGCCGGCGACGTGCGCGAGGAGGGCGCCGTCACCGTCGAAGACCACCGAGCCGTCGGGCACGCGCAAGAAGGGCACTTCACCCCAGGGAAGCTCGTAGGTGACCGCTTCGGTGCGCACGAGCACGATGTCGTGGTCGTCGGGCAGTCGGGCTGCGACGTCGGTGCCGTCGAGCGTGAGTTGAGGGCCCGACGTGACGGCGTGGGGGAATGCCGAGAACGACGTGAGGAGTGCGCCGATCGGAATCCGCGGTGCCGGTATGCCGGAGGCTGCCGCCGTCGCGACACGCACAGGACTGGTCGCGGCAACCCCCACCGTGGACGGGTCGTTCGTACGCAGAGCTGACACCGGCGTGGTCGTCGCGCTGAGCGCGATCGGGCTCGACGACGTCCGGGGTGTCATGGCGATGACGAGCCCTGCGACGGCGACGACAGCGAGCGCCCCGATGGCCAGTGCAGCGAGGTGGTTGGACGATCCCGTCTCGATGTCGGCCCTGGTGGGACCGAGCTCGGACGGGTGTCGCCATGTCCGCTCGTGAGGAGGCAACGGACCGTGTTCCACGAATGCGAGATCGTACAACTCGTTCGAGACCCTGTGGCCGCGGGAAGACCACAGCTGGCTACGCTGCCATCGTGCAGGGACCGTCCGACGTCGACGAATGGTTCGCCCTCACCGAATCCGAACTTCCGATCGGTGCAGCGTACGAGTGGGCCGTGCGAGCCGACTGTGGTGCCGTGGTGTTGTTCAGCGGCACCATTCGTGACCACTCCGAGGGCCGAGGCGGCGTCGAGCACCTCACCTACGAGGCGTACGACGAGCACGTCGTGTCCCGGTTCGCCGAGATCGGCGCGGAGCTGCGTCGCCGGTGGCCCGACACCGGACGGATCGCGCTCCTGCATCGCAGCGGACGTCTGCTCGTCGGGGAATCGTCCGTCGTCGCCGTGGTGTCCGCGCCGCACCGGGCCGAGGCGTTCGAGGCCGCGCGATTCGCCATCGACGCCTTGAAGGAGTCGGCGCCGATCTGGAAACACGAAGTATGGGCCGACGGTGCCGACTGGGGTACCGGAGCGCACGACCTGCGAGATCCGCGTTCGGTGGGCGGATGACCCCGCTGGTCGTCATCATCATCGTCGCGGTCGTCGCCCTGATCGGATTCGTCCTGCTCGCCGCCAAGCGCAATCGTCGCCAGCCCGACGACATCGATTCGTTCCGACGCCAGATCGATGCCCTGTCGCCCGAAGCTCGCCGCCAGACGTCCGATCGGATGAAACCGTCCGATGGGCGCTCGACGGGCGATGATGGTGGCAATGGCACCTGACGCAACGAGGAGGTCCTGTGGCGCGTGACCTCGCCATCGACCTCGGGACGGCGAACACGCTCGTCTACATGAAGGGCCGCGGCATCGTGCTCAACGAGCCGTCGGTGATTGCGCTCAACCGTCAGACGGGCGAGGTGCTCGCCACGGGTCGCGAAGCCTGGCAGATGATCGGGCGCACGCCCGGCTACATCGTCGCCGTGCGTCCGCTGCGCGGCGGTGCGATCACCGATTTCGAGATCACCGAGCGCATGATCCGGCTGCTGCTCCAACGTGTCGGGGTCAGCCGATTCACGCGCCCCAAGGTGGTCATCTGCGTACCGTCGGCGATCACCGAGGTCGAGCGTCGAGCGGTCACCGACGCCGCCCGTCGGGCCGGTGCGGCCGACGCCAACCTGATCGAGCAGCCCATGGCCGCAGCCATCGGGGCCGATCTGCCGATCGACGAGCCGGTCGGCAACATGGTCATCGACATCGGTGGTGGCACGAGCGAAACGGCCGTCATCAGCCTGGGCGGCATCGTGGCACTCGAGGCCGTACGTGTCGGGTCGTTCGACATCGACGCGGCGATCCAGAACTACGTGCGTCGCGAGCACGGCATCGCCATCGGGGAGCGGACGGCCGAGGAGATCAAGGTTGCCATCGGGTCGGCGGATCCCACGCCCGACGAGAACCAGGCCGAGGTGCGTGGGCGTGACCTGATGACCGGTCTGCCCAAGACCGTCATCCTCACGCCCGAGGAAGTTCGCTATGCGATCGAGGATGTCGTGTCGTCGATCGTGGCGTCGGTCATCCGGTGCCTGTCGAAGGCGCCGCCGGAGCTGTCACAGGACTTCCTGGTGCGCGGCATGTATCTCGTCGGCGGAGGCGGGCTGTTGCGTGGCCTCGCCGAGCGCATCGAGCGCGAGACCGAGGTGCCGGTGAAGATGTCGAACGTGCCGCTCGAAGCGGTGGTGCTCGGTGCCGGCCACGTCATCGAGCACTACGAGGCGTTGAAGGGCATGTTCATGGGGGCGCGTCGCTAGATTTCCAGACGTGGACTGGCCCCGACACGTCCCGAATCAACCATCTCGACGCCACCGACATCGACCGTGTGATCGAGGAATTCCGCTCGATGTCGTCGGCCGAGATCGCCGAGCGGGGCTTCACCGTCGAGGGGACCTTCGACGAGATCGACGATCCGGTCCTGCTCGGGCCCGACGGCCTTCCCGTGATGACGTGGCAGGAGCACTACCCGTACGCCGAGCGGATGAGCCGCCACGAGTACGAGGAGCACAAGCGGGGTCTGCAGATCGAGTTGCTGAAGGCGCAGGACTGGATCAAGGACACCGGCTACAAGTTGGTGCTCGTGTTCGAGGGGCGTGACGCGGCCGGCAAGGGCGGCACGATCAAGCGGTTCCGGGAGCATCTCGATCCCCGTGGCGCCGACGTGGTTGCACTCGGCGTGCCGTCGCCGCGCGAGCAGGGGGAGTGGTTCTTCCAGCGATACGTGCGCCACCTGCCGACGCGTGGCGAGATCAGGTTCTTCGACCGTTCGTGGTACAACCGGGCGGTGGTCGAGCCGGTGATGGGCTACTGCAGCGCCGCGGAGTACGAGGAGTTCCTGCGAGCGGTCCCCGAGTTCGAGCGGATGCTCGTCAACTCCGACACGAAGTTGATCAAGCTGTGGTTCTCGGTGTCGCGGCGTGAACAGATCGCACGGTTCACGATCCGACGGATCGACCCGATGAGGCAGTGGAAGTTGAGCCCCACCGACATCGCCTCGCTCGACCGGTGGGACGACTACACCAAGGCGAAGCTGACGATGTTCGAGCGGACCTCCACCGACTACGCCCCGTGGACGATCGTGCGCAGCAACGACAAGAAGCGAGGGCGGGTCAACGCCATGCGCCACGTACTGGCCGCCGTGCCGTACGAGGGCAAGGACCACGACATCGTCGGAACCCCCGACCCGCTCATCGTCGGGACCCCCGAGGAACTCCCCGACCACGGCGAATCCTGGTAACCCCGCGTCACACGGTGCCGGGTCAAACGTGACGTTCCGCCGAAACCCGGTGGACGGCCGAGTCGCACCGGCGTATGGTTCGGTGTCCGTCGACCGAAGGGAGGTTGTTCACATGACTGCATCTGTGTTCTGCCCCTCCGGTCGCGCGCTCGCCTGCTGAGCAGGTTCGAGCCGAGCACCCTGGTGCGCGACGACCGGTGATCCGTTCGTTCCACACACACGAGGTTGTTCCAACATGTCAGATCATCCGCAGTGGCTCGTCGACGAGCCGTATCACGACGTCGATCACGGCGTCATCAAGAGCGGCAAGGAGGCTCAGGTCAACCTCGTCGAACGCATCGCCGACGGCGTCGGCGATGACCGCAGTTGCCTCATCGCCCGCAAGCGCTATCTCCCACGCCACGTCACCCAGAAGGGCCAGCTCGAAGCACTCGGCGTGCAGCGCGCCTCGGCCTTTCGTCACGACGTGCAGTATCGAGAGGGCCGCCAGTTCCGCAAGTCACGCGACCGTCGGGCGATCGAACGGATGTCGACCTACGGCAAGCGTCTCCTGCAGGACCGATGGACCGACACCGAATACGAGGTGATGCTGCGCCTGTGGCGCCAGGGAGTGTCGGTGCCGTACCCGATCGGCTACGCCGACGACGTGTTCGATCTGGAATACGTCGGCAGTTGGGAGGCGGCCGCCCCGCAGTTGTCGGCCGCCCGGCTGTCGCGCGGCGAACTCGACGATGCCTACGAACAACTCGTCGTCGGCCTCCGCGGGATCACCGCGGCGGGTATCGCCCACGGTGACCTGTCGGCCTACAACCTGCTCTGGTGGGAGGGCCGGCTGTGGTTCATCGACTTCCCGCAGTCGATCGACATCGCCGCCAACATGCAGGGCCTCGACTTCCTGCACCGCGACGTGCTGAACATCTGCGGATGGTTCGAGCGCCGGGGCGTCGCCGTCGACGCGGAGGAGACGTTCGCCGACCTGCTCAGCTTCCTGTGACCGAACGTCACCGTGGACGTGGCGTGGATCGCTTGTCAGGCGGGGATGAGGCGGGCGACGGTGCCGGCGTTGGAGACGGCGAAGAGATCACCGTCGGGACCCGTGGAGATCGCTGCGAGGCCGTCGAGCCGGGCGATCTCGATGACCCGGGGTTCGCCGGGGGGCACGGTCGGGTCGAGCGCCCAGATCTGGCCGGTGCAGTAGTCGCCGAACACGTACCAGCCCTGCAGGTCGGGGACCGATTCGGCGCGCGCGACCGCGCCGCCGCTCACCGAGCACCGACCGTCGTCGTGGTCGTAGACGAACAGGGGCTCGAGCGCCCCTTCGCTCGACTGGTCGGCGTTGAAGGGTTCGAAACCCTCGACTGCGCTCCAGCCGAAGCTGGCGCCGCGAGCGGCATCCATCCGGTCGGCCGTCGCTCGGGCCCGGTTGACCTCTTCCCAGTCGCCCTGGCCGACGTCGGCGATCCACAGGTCGCCGGTGGGCGCATCGAAGGAGAAGCGCCACGGGTTTCGCAGCCCGTACGCCCAGATCGTGGGGTCGGCTCCGGCCGTGTCGACGAACGGGTTGTCCGCCGGCACGCTGAACGGCTGATCGCCGCTGGCGACGGGGTCGATGCGCAGGATCTTGCCGAGCCGCGAACCGAGATCGAGCGCTCGACGCCCGGGATCGCCCCCGGAACCTCCGTCGCCGAGGCCGATGTACAGCAGCTGGTCGGGCCCGAACGCCAGCTGGCCGCCGTTGTGATTCTCGTACGGCTGGTCGACGGTGAGGACCTCACGACGCGACGACGGGTCGAAGACACCGGTGGCCGGATCGACGGCGAACTCGGCGACGACCGTGTCGCCGGACGTCGTCGTGTAGTCGACGTAGGCCAGGTCGGCAGTCGGGTGGAATGCCAGTCCGAGCAGGCCCTGCTCGCCGTTCGCGTCGGTGAGGTCGCTGATGT
The DNA here is from genome assembly GCA_963829585.1 of Ilumatobacteraceae bacterium. GTDB lineage: Bacteria > Actinomycetota > Acidimicrobiia > Acidimicrobiales > Ilumatobacteraceae > Sva-07. Next base: position 160,553 of record CAWHJD010000005.1, read on the forward strand.
CGAGCACGACGTCAGTCGACAGGTCGGTGACGGCGACCACCTTGCCGGGTTGCTCGACGACGAAGGCCATGGCATCGCCGGGACGTGAGGTCAGCTGCACCGGCTGGTCGAAGTCGCCGATCTCGTAGAGGGACACGGCCGGTGTGGGCAGCGGTCCCGCAACAGCGGTCGTCGGCGCAGGTGCGTTCGAACCGGTCGAACCGGTCGACGGGGGAGTCGTGGTGATCACCGCGCCGCCGGTGGTGGCCGGTGTCGTGGGGGGTCCGGCTCCGAACGAGCTGTCGGTGCGAGGTGGCCCGTCGGAGCCACAACCTGCAGCGACGACGCCGAGCGTCAGTGCAGCGACGAGACTCAGTGAACGGCGCGAGGGCCATCGGGCATCCATCACCCCATCTCTACCGCACGAACCCGGGGTGCGGACATCGGGCTCGTCATTGGGTGATGCGGATCAGGCCTTCCTGCACGACGCTGACCGCAAGCCGCCCGTCGCGGGTGAAGATCGATCCCTGGGCCATTCCCCGAGCCGCCGAGGTCGACACCGCCGACTGGTCGTAGAGCAGCCAGTCGTCGGCACGAAACGGTCGATGGAACCACATGGCGTGGTCGACGCTGGCCATCTGCATACCCGGACTGTCCCACCCGAGCCCGAACGGAAGGATCGTGGTGTCGAGCAACGTCATGTCGCTGGCGTAGGTGACGACGCACGCGTGCAGCACCGCATCGTCGGGCAGTGTGCCGTCGGCGCGCAACCACACCTGCTGGCTCGTGGTCGGTTGGCCCTTGCGGCTCAGCGGATCGCCGGAGACGTAGCGCAGATCGATCGGGCGGGGACGGTCGTACCAGTCGCCGATCTGTTCGGCGTACGGCGCCATCCGCGTGCGGAAGTCGGGCAGATCGGCGGGATCGCCCATGTCGGTGGGCATCGTGAGCTGGTGGTCGGGGCCGTCCTCGTGGTCGTGGAAGCTCGCCTGCAGGTTGAAGATGGCCCGGCCGTGCTGGATCGCGACGACGCGCCGCGTGGAGAAGCTCCGGCCGTCGCGGATGCGGTCGACCTCGTACAGGATCGGAACCGTCGGATCACCCGGACGAAGGAAGTACGCGTGCAGTGAGTGGACGAGCCGGTCGCGCTCGTCGATCGTGCGGGCGGCGGCGACGAGGGCTTGGCCGGCGACCTGCCCACCGAAGACCCGTTGGCGATTCTCGTCGGGTGAGTTGCCCCGGAAGATGTTCACCTCGATCGCTTCCAGGTCGAGGAGCGCGACGAGGTCGTCCAGCGCCGCTTGGCTCTCGGGTGTGGACGCGGCGGGATCGATCGGTGTGCTCTCCATGGCAGTCGTCATGTTGGCACGTCCTACAGTCATGCCATGACCTTGCTCGACCTGTCCGCAGATGACGTCCTCAACACCACCCGCGCCGTTCGCAAGCGGCTCGACTTCTCACGGCCGGTGGAGGACGACGTCATCCGCGAGTGTGTCGCCACGGCGATGCAGGCCCCGTCGGGCTCGAACCTGATGACGATGCAGTTCGTGGTCGTCAAGGACGCCGTGAAGCGTCATGCGATCGGCGAGATCTACAAGCAGTGCTGGGCGATCTACAGCTCGATGCCGTTCTTCGCCGGCGCGATCAAGAAGGAGGGCGAGATCGAGCAGGCGCAGCAGGATCGCGTCGTCGATTCGGCGACCTACCTGTCCGAGCACATGGCCGACGCGCCCGCCCTGGTGATCGGATGCACCGCCGGCCGCGTCGACGGTGCGCCGGCGATGATGTCGGCGTCGTCGATGGGCAACATCCTGCCCGGCATGTGGAGCTTCATGCTGGCCGCGCGGGCCCGCGGGCTCGGCACGGCGTGGACGACGATCGCGTTGATGATGGAGAAGGAGGTGGCCGACGTCGTCGGCATCCCCTTCGACGAGATGCAGCAGGCCTGTCTCACGCCGCTCGCGTACACGATGGGCACCGACTTCAAGCGGGCGATTCGCCCCGATCCCGACACGATCATCCACTGGGACACCTGGTGACGCCCGAGCGTCGCAACCTGGCGCTCGCCACGAAAGGTTTCATGCCCGCCGACGAGGGCGACGCCCTCTGGGAGGCGGCCGTCGATGCGGCCCGGGCGGTGCCCGGTGCGCCGATGCTCGAGGTCGGCTCCTACTGCGGGCGCTCGACGGTGTGGCTCGGCGATGCCGCCGAGTCGGCCGGTGTGGTGTTGTTCGCCGTCGACCACCACCGTGGGTCGGAGGAGAACCAGGCCGGCTGGGACCACCACGACCCCGACGTCGTCGATCCGCGCACCGGCAAGATGGACACACTGCCGTTCTTCCGTGACGCCATCCACGACGCCGGGCTCGAGGACTCGGTCGTCGCCGTCGTCGGCAAGTCGCCGATCGTCGCGGCGACATGGACGACGCCGTTGTCGTTCCTCTTCATCGACGGCGGACACGGCGACGAACCGGCCCGTCTCGACTACGAGGGCTGGACGCCGCACGTCGCCGTGGGCGGCACGTTGGCGATCCACGACGTGTTCCCCGATCCGGCCGACGGTGGCCGCCCACCGTACGAACAGATCTTCCGACCGGCACTCGAATCCGGTCGCTTCTCGCTCGTGTCGGCGACCGGCTCGCTACGCGTGCTGCGTCGTGTCCACTGACGACCGGGTCCAGCTCCCGAACTGACGCATCACGACGAATCGCTGTCGGTCGACGTACAGCAGCAGCCCGGAGCCGACCGCCATCACCGCCGCCGCCACGATGCCGAGCGTGACGGTGGAGCCGGCAGCGTAGAGCGCACCTCCGAGGAGGGGGCCGAAGACCCGGCCGAGCGCCATGACCGCTTGGGCATCGCCGGCGCGTTCTTCGGGGAAGTTGGACCGGGCGGCGAGGAGGGTGAAGGCGGCGGGAACACCCATGAAGAACACGAACCCCCATCCGATCATCGCCGCGCCGAACAGCAGTCCGCTGCGCGACAGCGCGATCGCCAGCGCGCACAGCGCCGTCATCAGGAACCAGATGCCGGCCGGCCCTCGTCGGCCGGTCCATCGAGCGGACGGGATCGACGCCAGCGCGTTGGCGCTGAAGATCAGCGACACCGTGAGGGGTGTGAGCCCGTCGAGCTCCTCACCGATGGCGGCCGCGTAGACGAACACCGACGACCCACCGAGCGTGAGGAGGGTGAGCGCGAACAGGATCGCCTTCGCGGCACGTGTCGCGACGTGGCGGGTGCGGTGCGGACGAAGGTGGTCGAGGCGCGGAACCTGACGGGTGAAGGCGAGCGGCATGGCCGTGATGGCCGCCAGGACCACGAACAGCCAGTCCAGCCCCGCCGAGTGCAGGACGATGGCGATGAGCGGGGAGGCGACGACGCCGACCAGTGGGCCGACGACGGCGACATCGCCGGTCCTTCCGGGGTGACCGAATGCTGCCTGCCAGGCAATCCATGCGGCAAAACCGAGTGAGAGCCCGCTGACGAAGCGGAGCGCCACGAGCAGCTCGAACGTGGTCGCGGCCGCCGAGCCGAGGTTGGAGAAGACGCCCAGCAACGTGCCGATCACGAAGATGCCGCGGACGGGATGGAGGAAACGGCCACCGACCCACGACGCGACGACGAAACCACCGAGCTGCGCCGTCGACGTGAGGCCGGCCGTGCCGATCGCGACCTCGTACTGCTCGGCGACCGAGGAGAGGAAGAACGGTGTCGCGGTGAAGACGGCCGTGCTCGAGGCAATGGCGACCAGCAGCGCCGCCGGCACCGTTGGCTTGGCCGCTGCGAGGAGCCGGACCGGGACGGACACGCGTCGCTCAGTCGCCGAACTCGCGCCGGAGTTCGTCGCGACCGGCGATGATCGCCTGGCGCACCTGTTCGCTCAGCGCGGCGACGTCGTCCATCGTGAGCCCTTCGGTGCTGATCGGCTCGAGCACGCGGACCTCGGCCTCTGCATACCCGAGGCGCCAGTCGTGCTTGCGCAGGGCGTCGCGGGTTCCGTAGACGGCGAGGGGCAGCACGGGAACCTGCGCCTCGATCGCGAGTCGGAAGGCGCCGGTCTTGAACGGCCGGAGTTCACCGGTCTTCGAGCGGGTGCCCTCCGGGAAGATCATGACCGACACCTTCGAGTTCAGCCGCTCGCGTGACGCCTCGAGCGCTTTGGCGATCGAGGTGGCGTCGCCGCGTTCGAGTGGGATGTCGCGCGCGAGGCGCATCATCCATCCGACGAGAGGGATGCGCAGGATCTCGATCTTCGACATCCACTTCATCTCGGTGGGCAGGTGCGAGATCAGGAGGATGTCGACGAAGCTCTCGTGGTTCGACACGACCACGTAGGGGCGCCGCATGTCGTCGGGCAGCTTGCCCGAGGTGCGGAACTTCCACAGCGGTGTGAGCCGTTCGTGAACGACGGTCAGCTTGCGGAACAGGTACCCCGCGGCGTAGGCGCCCTTGTCGAAGGGCATGGTGACGAGTCGCACCACGGCGACCATGGGCGTCCACACGAGGATCACCACGCCGAGCACGAACCAACTCCAGATCGAGAAGATGGTCCGGGCAAACGTCGACTTCATGCCCCGGAAGGTAACAGCCCGACACCCGTCCTCCCGCTGCGGGGCGGCCGCGCTGTTCCGGGGATCGTTCGTCACCGTCCGTGGATCGTCGTCGAGGTCCAACGACCCTGTTCGTGTCATCGACGAGGGGGTCACGATCAGATCAGGTGGATGTTGAGCACCCGTCGGGAAGGAGGGGTCCGGTGAGCGAGCATGCCGCCGAGATGGTCGCCTATGCGGTGGCGTTCACCGTCCTCGTCGTGGCGGGAATGTTCCTGCGCACGATCGTCCTCAACTTCTTCGTCGGACCGTTGATCGTCGTGGGCTCCGTGGCACTCCTGACACCGCTGCTCTCGCGGAGGCGACCGCCATGAGCTGGGCAGCGCACGAGCTCGAATCGGTCATCCTGCACCGCCACATGGATCGCACCGGTCGGGCGTGGCGGATCAGCTACATGGCGATCCTCGTCGGTGCGCTCATGCCCGATTTCACGAAGTTGCCCGTCTACGGGCTCCACATCGGCCGATGGGAACTGATCAAGGCTCCGGAGCCGTGGATGTACCACCGAGGTTGGCCGGGATCCGGGCCCACGCATTCGCTGGTGGCCGGGATCCTCGTCGCGTGCGTTGTGTACCTCATCACCCGGAGCAAGCCGTGGGGCATCGGCATCCTCATCGGCTATTGGTCGCATGTCCTGACCGATACCGCCGACTCCGTCGGCGCGATGATGTTCTTCCCCTTCACGACCCAGCACTACAGCATCGGCATGTGGCAGTACTCGTCGCAGCAGGGCCGCTACGGAGATGCCGCCGCGTACTATTCCAGCCTCGGCTGGGCATGGGACGTGGTCTGGCTCGTGCTGCTGGTGCTCCTCGCACGAGAGGCCCTCACGGCAAAGTACTTCCACGCCAACGTCGAGCCGGCCGATCCGTTCTGGGGAACGCTGCAGCACAGATTCCGGATGCCCGATCACGTGCGACGTGCGGTGTTCCGCGCCTACGTCGTGTACGGGGCGGCAAGGCTGGTCGGCTGGTTCCTGTGGGCGCGCCTGCTCAACCCGAAACGGGGCACCGAGACGATGGACCTGTCGTGGACGGGGCCGGGCTGGGTGCAGGCCCCACCACGATTCCAGGTCGCGGCGACCTGGGGCGGCTTCGCGGTCGCAACGATCATCGGTCTCACGGGCACGGCCCTGACCGCGTACCTGGCGTGGCAGGCCATGAGCAGGCTCCCGGAGCTCCACCACAGCGTCATCCCTGCGATGCAACCTGCTGATTGCACGGCTGAACCGATGGCCGTCAGCCTCGCTCAGGCGTTGGGCGACGACGTGGTCTCCGAGACCGTCGTCGCCGTGCCGGGCGCGGTGTTGAGGGTGTCATCGGTCGCTGACACTTGACAGGCGAACGAGCTCCGTCACCCCGCTGCTCAGAATGGGACGAAGACGTCGCTGGCCGGCGTGGAGCGGGTGATCGCGTCGACGGCCAGCACGACCGCCGCAGCGGTGTACGAGGTGTGCTCGTCGAACGGGAACAGCACGGGTTCGGGATAGACGATGCCGGTCCAGTACGAGCCGTCGTCGCGTCGGTGGGTGCGTGTCCACCTCAAGAGATCGGTCGCCGTCGCGGTGTCGCCGATGGCGGCGTACGCGAGCGCGCACTCGGCCGTCTCGGAGGCGGTCACCCAGGGCTCGTCGCTCACGCACCGGATGCCGAGGCCCTCCATGGCGAACTCGTCCCAGCCGTCGGCCATGCGGGCCTTCGCGGCCTCGCCGGTGAGCACGCCGGTGAGCACGGGGTAGTACCAGTCCATCGCCCAGCGGGTCTTCGGCTCGAAGGCGTCGGGACGGTTGCGAACGGCGTCGGCCATCACGTCGGCGGCCGCGATCCAGTCGGGGCGGGCCTCGCCCACACTCTCGCCGAGCCGCGCGCCGCAACGCAGCGCATGCTGGATGCTGGACGTGCCGGTGAGCAGTGCGTAGTCCCACGGCCGGGCGTCCGGCTCGATCGCCCACAGGGGGAGGCCGTCGTGGCGGCGCAGCGACAGCACGAACTCGAGGGCACGCTCGACGGTCGGCCACATGTTCTCCGCGAATCCGCGGTCCCACGTGTTGCGCATGTGGTGACACACGCCGGTCGCGATGTACGCGCACACGTTGGTGTCGAGCTTGTCGTCCGCGACCGATCCGTCGGAGTGGTAGTACGCATGCCACGAACCGTCGGGTCGCTGCGTGTCGACGAGCCACTCGTAGGCCCGCTCGGCCTCGTCGTGGAAGCCGGCCACGTCGAGGGCCATGGAGGTCTCGACGTGATTCCACGGGTCGCAGTGCCCGCCGGGGAACCACGGGATCATCCCGGTGTCGAGCTGCAGCGAGGCGAGATGACGACCCGTGAGATGGAGCTCGTCGGCGCTGAGCACGCCGGGGAGATCGGGGAGGTGACTCATCGAGATGGCTCGGCCTGCTTCACGCCGTAGAACACGATGCTCTTGCCGAGCACGGGCGACAGCACCCTGTCGGCCAACTTGGTCGACGTGGGTTGCTCCATGATGTCCCACTCGAGGAACTCCCGGTACTTCCTGACGGCGGGGTGGTCGTCGTTGCGGGGCCCGACCGCGCACTTGAGCCACCAGTACGGTGAATGCAGTGCGTGGGCCCGATGGCTGCCCCGCAGGTCGAGGCCGGCGGTGCGGAGCTTGGCCGACAGCTCGGTGGAGCTGTAGATGCGCACGTGGCCGCCCTCGCTCTTCGGGGCGTGGTACTCGTCGGACAGCATCCAGTTGATCTTCTCGGGGAACCACGCCGGCACGGTGGCGGCGAAGTGGCCGCCGGGCTTGAGCACGCGGACCATTTCGGCGATGGCGGACACGTCGTCCTGGATGTGTTCGAGCACCTCGGAGGTGATGACCACGTCGAAGGAGTCGTCCGCGAACGGCAGCCTCGTTGCGTCGCCACGCAGGACGCCCTTGAATCGCTCGAGGTCGATCTCGCCGGCGTCGACCATGCCGCCCAGTGTTGCGCGGGTCTGGACGACCTCGTCCTCGGCGTAGTCGAGCGCCACGACGTTGGCACCGCGGCGGGCGCATTCGAACACGTGGCGGCCGAAGCCGGCGCCGACGTCGAGGACGCGGTCACCGGGGGCCAGCCCGAGTTGGTCGAAGCGGATCGTCAACATGTCACAGCCGTCCGTTGGCGCGCAGCTTGGCGATGTTCTGAGGCATGGCCAGCACCTCGCGGTACTGCTCGACGGTCTGCTCCGCGCACTTCGTCCACGTCCAGCGGTCGAGCACGCGCTGACGGCCCGCGGCACCGACCTTGGCGCGCAGCTCCGGGTTGTCGAGGCCGCGGGTGATCGCTGCGGCGAGCGAATCCACGTCGCCGGCCTTGCAGCCGATCACGGTGTCGCCGTCGGTGCCCGTCACCTCGGGGAGCGCACCGCCGTCGGTGGCGACGAGAGGCGTGCCGGAGCACATCGCTTCGATCGCGGGAAGGCTGAAGCCTTCGTACAGGCTCGGCACGACCGCCATCTCGGCTTCGGCGTACAGCTCGACGATGCGCTCGTCGGTCACCCCCGAGACGAACTCGATGTGCGGAGCCAGCCCGTACGAGTCGATGAGATCCATCGAGTGGCCGGGGCGCGGCTTGCCGATGATCGTGAGCGTGACGTCGCGCTCGGTGCGCAGCTTCGCCATCGCCTCGAGGAGGTACGACAGGCCCTTGAGCGCGACGTCGGCCGAGGCCGTGGTGATCAGTCGGCCGGGCCGGCGCTCGACGTGGGGGAGTGGCTTGAAGAGGTCGGGATCGACGCCGACCGGCACGAGCCGCATGCGGTCGATCTCCACGCCCATGTCGGTGTGGATGTCGTCGATCGAGTTCTGGCTCACGACGACGATGCGCGGCATCTTCGACGCGACCTTGCCCTGCATCTTCACGAACGAGTACCAGCGACCGACCGACCAGCGCCTCGACCACGACTTGGCGTGGCTCATCTCGAGTTCGCGGTCCTTGGTGATCGGATGGTGCAGGGTGACGATCGTGGGGATCCTCTCCTCGATCTTCAAGATGCCGTAACCGAGGCACTGGTTGTCGTGCACGAGGTCGAATTCCCGTGCCCGATGCTTCAGCTCGCGTGCGGCGCGGGCGCTGAAGGCGAGGGGCTCCGGGAACACCCCGGTCATGAACTGGGCCATCTCGAGTGCGTCTTCGCGGGTCTTCAACTCCCAGAAGCCGGGGAATCGACCGGGGAAGTACTCGTTGAAGGTGTCGAGGCTGGGGAGCTTGGTGAGCGTGACCCGTTCGTCGAGGATCGGGTACGGCTGGCCGCCGAGCACTTCGACCGTGTGGCCGAGGTCGGCGAGTGCCTTGGTGAGATGGCGGGTGTACACGCCCTGGCCGCCCACGTGGGGCTTGCCGCGATACGTGAGGTACGCGATCTTGAGCGGTGCATCAGGATCGAGTCCGGCCGTCGACATCCGGACAACGCTATCGGCGCACCGTTACCACCGGGTAACGGTGAGAACGACCCCGCCGGTCTTTCGGGGTCGGGTCCGGAAAGACCGCGCCGGTCTTTCGGGGTCGGGTCCGGAAAGACCGGTTCACCAGGAGATGGTCATGCTGCGGCGCAGCGGTGTGTCCGGGTCGACGACGTGAGGGTGCAGGTTGAACGCATCGGGCGGGCCGGACTGCGGCTCGACGCAGGTGGCGTGGGCAGGCATGTCGTAGACGACCCACCGGTCGCAGTCGGACTCGACGCGAACCGACGGTGCCACGGCCCGGTCGTAGTGGAGAACGACCGGCTCGACGTTGACGAAGCAGTCGTCCCACGGACCCTCGGTGGGCTCGACCAGCGCGCCGGTCGGGATGCCGAACTCGTCGCGTTGGTACATCGCGATTGGAGTGAACTCCAACCGATCGGGCTTTCGGAACCAGGGGTGCCAACCGACTTCTGCGGGAAACGTGCGACCGGCCGACTCGATCGTCAGCGTGATGTCGATCCGGTCGGGGTGCAGTTCGAACGTCTGCGTCACGAATCCGCCGAACTCCCAGCCGAGTGCCCGGGTCGCGCTCCACGACGAGTCCGATGCGCCGTTCACGGCGTCGTCAAGCCAGGGGCGGTCGAAGACGAGGCCGTGGATGGCATGGGCTCGTTCGGGACCGCTGCCGTCGTGGTGGTTGATGTCGAGTTGGTGCTCGACGCCGAGGAACGTGAACCGGCCGTGGCGGATCCGCCCCGCCCACGGTGCCATCGGATAGCAGCCCCACGCCATCGGGTGGCGATCGTCGGGGACGTCGACGAGCAGCGGTTGGCCGGCGACGGTGACCTGGCCGATCCGGCATCCGGCGGACGGATGGATCGTCACGGTCACGTCGCGGGCCGTGAGCGTGCGGATGGCGTCGGCGGTGGGCATCGGGTGATACTGCTCGGATGCGAGCGCTCGTGCAACGTGTGATCCGAGCGGAAGTGACCTTCCGACCAGAAGACGCCACCGATTGGCAGACCGCAGGATCGATCGGGCCGGGGCTGTGTGTGTTCGTCGGAGCGACCCACGACGACAGCGAGGCGACCGCCGACAGGTTGGCCGACAAGTTGTGGGGCCTGCGCATCTTCGACGACGACGACGGCGTGATGAACCGCTCGGTCGCCGACGTCGGAGGATCGGTGCTCGTCGTGAGCCAGTTCACGCTCTACGGCGACATCGCCAAGGGGCGACGCCCGAGCTGGATCGCCGCAGCCCGACCCGAGCACGCCGAACCACTCGTCGACCGGGTCGTCACGGCGTTGCGGGCACTCGGCGCCGACGTCGAGACCGGCCGCTTCCGGACCGACATGCGCGTCGCCCTCGTCAACGACGGTCCGGTCACGCTCATGCTCGAGGTCGGCTGAGCCTTCAGCGTCAGCGAGAACAGCGAGGCGCTACGTCTGAGCTGACGCCGAGTTGGCGCGAGCGGCCGAAGTGCGGCGGCGGGAGAACCAGAGGGAGGTGCCGAGGACGGCCAGGAGCGTGACGATGAAGATGCCGTCACCGAGGTTGGTGTACCAGGTACGTCCCTCGCGCAGCTCGACGGTGTCGTACAGCACGTTGCGTTCGCTCACCGCGGTGCGTTGGAGGACGTTGCCGTCGGAATCGACGACGGCGGTGAACCCGGTCGGAGCGGCCTGCACCACCCAGCGGCCCGTCTCGATCGCTCGCAGCCGGCTCGACGCCACCTGCTGGGTCTGCACGATCGTGCCCGTGTAACTGGCGCCGTTGGTCGGATTCACGATTGCCTCCGCGCCGAGCTTCACGCCCTCGCGCGCCCGTCCGGCGAAGAACACCTCCCAGGAGATCACCACGCCGAGGCGGGTGCCGTCGGGCAGGTCGAGGACCGCCGGGCCGGTGCCGGCCACGGCGTCGCGACCCACCTGTCCGACGGGGGCGCCGACCGCTTCGAGGATCCCGCGCAGCGGCACGTACTCGCCGTACGGCACCCGACGGACCTTCACGTAGCGGTCGAGGATCTCACCGTCGGGGGTCACGAGGATCTGCGAGTTGATCCTCGGCTCCTCGGTGACACCGACGGCGATCGGCGCGTCGAGTCGGGCAGCTTGCTCGACGATGGCGTCGTAGATCTCCGACCCCTCGAAGACGTCGACGTCGATCGTGTTCTCGGGCCACAGCACGAGGTCGAGGTCCGCATCGTCGGGGATCGACCTGGTGGCCTCCAGGTGTCGTTCGGTCACCAGCCGCGGCGGCACCTCCAAGGCGCTCGTGCCCTGTTCGCCGCCCCCCTGCACCGCCGCCACGCGAAGTGTCTCGCCGGTCGCCGACCCGCGTGGCGCAACGACCGCGAGTACTGCCACGACGGCGATCACGCCGATGGCGATTGCGGCCTGCGGGGTCGCTCGCACGCCGGAGCCGGTGCCGCGCCGTCGGTCGCGGACCTGGCGCCCGATGTCGACCAGCGACATGCCGAGCTGGAACACCACCCACGTGAGCAGGATCACGCCGCCGACGCGCACGACGCCGACGAGCGGGCCACCGACCTGCGACATCCCCATCGTCGCCAACGGAACGCCACCGAACGGGAACGAGAACCGCACCGCCTCGGCCAGTGTGTGCGCCGCCGGCCGCCCGATGACACGCCATGGCCCGACCGGCGCCACGAACTCCGCCAACAGGTGGAAGCCGGCGAACACGGCCGCGGCGACCAGGTACCCGGGCATGGTCAGCTGCACCATCCACGCCAGCCCGAGGTACATCCATCCGGCTCCGAAGAGGAAGCCGAGCAGCATCCGTCGACGCCGGGAGAGTCCGTCGCCGAGGGCCACCTCGAAGAGCATCACGCCGACGATCGCCAGCGGCCAGAAGCCCCACGGGGGCATCGACAGGGCCACGAGCGCGCCGGCTCCGAGCGCGAGAGCCGGACGCGCGAGTCGTTCGTGGAGCGGGCGCCGCCCGGTGGGCAGCGGCCCCACATCGGGTTCGAGGTTGCTCAAGTTGCGAGGGCGAGACTCACGACGATGCGCTTCGCGGTCGAGCCGAGGGGGTGGCAGGCGAACAGGGTGGCCGTCGGTGTGTCGGTGGGGTTCGTGATCCACAACGCGTCGGGAGTGACGATCTGTGTGCCGGTCACGCGATAGGTGCTCGTTCCTGCCGCCGTCGTGAAGATGACCTCGTCGCCGGGGACCAACTTGTCGAGGTGGCGGAACTCGGCGCCGTGGCTGGTGCGATGTCCGGCCACGACGACATTGCCGACTTGACCCGGCATGGCCGATCCGGGCCAGTGTCCCGGCCCCCGGTTCAGGGTGGTGAGGCGAATTCCCTCCTGCAGCTCGGAGTCGAGACCGACCTTGGGAATCGTGATGCGCCCGATCGGCGGATTGTTCTCGGCTCCCCGAGCATCCTGGGGCGGAGCGACGGGCTGGGCCGCCTGGACCGCCAGCGTCGTGGTCGTCGTCGTGGTGGTCGTGGTCGTGGTCGTCGTGGTGGTGGTAGTGGTGGTCGTCGATGGCTGAGTCGTCGGCGGCGCGGTCGTGGTGGTTGCGGAGTCGGCATCGAACGTCGCGACGGTGTTGGGCTCGGATCGCCCGTTCATGGCGAAGAATCCGACGGCGATCACCGAGCGCGATGACGACGCCCGCCAGCGGCACCGCGGGGCGCCGGACGAAGGAGGGAGGCTCGACTCCGGTCACGGCGACAATTCTTCCAGATTCGCGAGGTGGCTGCTCGTGCGCCCCGCCGTTGCGGCGCCCGACCGGACGCATGCCGGGATGCCGATGCCGCGAAACCCGGCGCCGGTGACGAAGATCCCCGACGGGAGGGCGCGCTCGACGGCATCGACCCAAGCGGCATGGTGCGGTCGGTACTGGGCGAATGCTCCGGGCCACCGGGTGATGCGGACCTCGAGCGGGTCGAAGGCGACGCCGAGATGGAGCTCGAGGTCGGTGAGCACCGCGTCGAGCACCTCGTCGTCGTTCAGCTGCAGCACCTCCACGCCATCGCGACCGAGCGAGACCCGCAGGATCTCACCGCCGGCGGGTGGCCGCCAGTGCGCCCACTTCTGCGAACCGAACGATGCTGCGGTCACCCAGCGTTGGGCCGGCTTCGGCACGAGGTAGCCACTCATGTTCCGCAGACCTGCGGGCCACTGGTCGGCGGCGACATGGAGGGTCACCATGATGACGTCGGCCGTCTCGGCCTGCGCGAGCAGCGTCGACGCGTCGGGCGCCGCCTCGGCGAGCAGCTCGCCCGTCACGCGGGCGGGCGTGGCGAAGATCACGGCATCGAACACGTCGTCGGTCGGGGTCCCGGTGTCCAGGCGCCAGCGGCCGTCAGCGGTGCGTGCGCACGACGCCACCGTCGCACCGGTCAGGACGGTGCCACCCGCGGCGCGAACGGCGTCGGCCGTGGCCGTGGTGAGCGCCGACATGCCCCGGCGAGGTGCTGCAAAGATCGGGCTCGTCGACGCGGTCGCCGTGCCCTGTGCGCTGCGCTGGCGACGCGCGGCCAACAGCAGACTGCGATTGTCCTTGGCCAGCGCCGCGAGCTGCGGCACCTCGGCGAGGCTGAACCGGTCGGTGTCGGTGGCGTAGATGCTGCCGACGAGCGAGTCGACCAGGCGTTCGTGCACCTCGTCGCCGAACCGGGCCCGTACGTACTCGCCGATCGAGTCGCTCTCGGTGGAGGTGCGGGGCAGGAATGGTTCGAGAGCGGCACGGGCCTTGCCCTTCCACGACAGCAGGCCGGTGGTCGCGAGCGGTCCGAGGCGTCCGGGCACGCCGAGCAGCAGCCCGTCGGGGATCGGGTGCAGCCCGTTGTGCCAGACCGCGGCGCCCACCGGTTCGGGCGACACGAGGTCGTCGCCGAGACCGACGCGCCGGGCGAGTGCGACCGCCTCCGGCACCCGGGCAAGGAAGGCGTCGGCGCCCTCGTCGACGTGCTCCACACCGGCGAAGGGACTCGTGTCGATGCGACCGCCCACGCGCACGGCGGCGTCGAACACCACGACGTCGGTGTCGACGTCGGCACCGGTGTCGGCATCTCTGCCGGCATCGAGCACGCCGAGCGCAGCGGACAGGCCACTGATCCCTCCACCGACGATGGCGACGCGTCGAGTCATCCGGCTCAACCCTCGACGGCGGCGATCACCCGCGCCGCGAGCGCCGCCATGACCGTCGGGGTGTCGTTCACGCACGCGGTGCGGTCGAAGTCCAACCCGCACGTCTCGGCGCGTCGGGCTGCTTCGATGTCGAGGTCGTAGAGCACTTCGAGGTGGTCGGCGACGAAGCCGCAGGCGCACACGATCACGCCGTCGACATCGTCGTTCTCGCCGAGCTCGTCGATGACGGCCAGGATGTCGGGGCCGATCCACGGCTCGGGGGTGCGGCCGGCCGACTGCCACGCGATCTGCCAGTCGTCGCCCTCGTCGAGCCCGACCGCTGCAGCGACCGCTTCGGCCGTCGAGCGCAGTTCGTCCGGATACGGGTCCCCGGCGGCGATGATCCTCTCCGGCAGGGAGTGGGCGGTGAAGAGCACCCGCACCCGGCCACCTGTCCGTTCGCGCATCGCGGCGACCCGGGCGGCGAGGTCGTCGGCCAGGAACGACACGAACGCCGGCTCGACCGCCCAGCTCTCGATGCCGATCACCTCGGCGGACCCGCCGACGTCGTCGACACCCTGGCGTGTCCGATCGATGTACTGACCGATCGAGTACGACGAGTAGTGCGGTGCGAGGACCAGGGCGACGATCGAGGCGAATCCCTCCTCGGCGAGTCGGCCTGCGGCGACCTCCACCTTCGGATCGGCGTGCTTGAGGCCGAGCGCCACGTGGAATCGGCCGGGAGCAGCAGCATCGAGCGCCGCCTGGAGTGCGTCGCGCTGTGCTTCGGTGAGCTGCGCCAGCGGGGAGACGCCCCCGATGGCTGCGTAACGGGCGGTCAGGTCGGCCAGGGCCTCGGGCGTCGGCGGACGGCCACGCCGAATGTCGGTGTAGTAGGGCTCGATCTCGTCGGGATGGCGGGGTGTGCCGTAGGCCATCAGCAGCACGGCGATGTCGGGCCGAGCCGCGTTCACGGCGTCACCCTCGTGCGCTCGTGGACCAGATCGACGACGGCCTGCAGGACACCGGGATCGGTCTCGGGATTGACGCCGTGGCCGAGGTTGAAGATGTGGCCCGGATGCTGGGTGCCGTCGGGGAGCTCGTTGTCGCGCAGCACCTGCTCGGTACCGTCGAGTGCGGGCCGGACTCCGGCGAGCACGAGTGCCGGATCGAGATTGCCCTGCACGACGACGCCGTCGCCGAGTCGCACACGGGCATCACGGATCCGTGTCCGCCAGTCGAGGCCGATCACCGTCGGGCCGGCCTCGTACATCGATTCGAGGAGGTGGTCACAGCCGATGCCGAAGTGGATCCCGGGCGTGTTCGGGTGGCGACGCTCGAGCTCACGGAACACGTGGCGGGAGTGGGGCAGCACGAAGCGGTTGTAGTCGGCTCGGCTGAGCGACCCGGCCCACGAGTCGAACAGCTGGAACGCTGCTGCGCCGTGGGAGAGCTGGGCGTCGATGAACGTGATCGCCGATTCGGCGAGACGTTCCATCACGTCGTGCCAGAGCACTTCGTCGGTGTGCATCAGCGCCTTGGTGTGGCGGTAGTCCTTGCTCGGGCGTCCCTCGATGAGATAGCTGGCGACCGTGAACGGCGCGCCGGCGAACGCGAGCAGCGGTACCTCGAGTTCGGCGACGAGGCGCTGCACGGTGGCGATGACGTAGTCGATGTCGTCGAACTCGAGGGGACGCAGTCGCTCGACGTCGTTGCTCGATCGCAGCGGATGCTCGGCGACCGGACCGGTCCCCGGAGCGACGTCGATACCGAATCCGACGGCATGGGGCGCGACGACGATGTCGCTGTACAGCACTGCGGCGTCGACGCCGTAGCGACGAACGGGCTGCATCGTGATCTCGGCGGCCAGCTCGGGCTGCTTGATCGCGTCGAGAATGGAGCCCTCGCCACGAACGGCGCGGTACTCGGGAAGCGATCGTCCCGCCTGGCGCATGAACCACACGGGTGTGTGCGGGCCGCACGCTCCGTGCGCGGCGGCCAGGAAGGCACCGGCGCTCGCTGCGGGCGCGTCGTGCTGTTCCAGGGCCGGGCTCATCGGCGTCACGCTACCGCCGGGTCCGGCATGGCCGGAGGTCGTGAGTCGAGTTGGGCCAGGGTCGTGAGTCGAGCTGGCGCCGATAGCATTTCGTGACCCGTTATGACCCAGCAGCACCCCGATCTCGCTGACGAACAGGCCTACATCGACCACGCGTACGAGTGTTTGCGCGTCAGTCGTGAGCATGCCTGGCGGTTGCGTGACCTCAACGAGGCCGACCTCGGCGGCACCTTCCAGGCCCGTTTCGAGCGCAATGCGTTCGACGAGGCATTGCTCAAACGCCTGGCCGACCTCGAATTGGGTGGCTCGTCGCTCGTGTTCGGCCGGATCGATCGATCGGCGGAATCTCCCGACGGCGTCGAGAGCTTCCACATCGGGCGTCTGGCCGTGGCCGACGTCGATCGCGAACCGATCGTCATCGACTGGCGGGCGCCGGTCGCCGAGCCGTTCTACCGCGCCACGGGCCGCAATTCGATGGGTCTCGTCCGTCGACGCCACTTCGCCGTCGAGGGTCAGCGGCTCCTCGGCATCGAGGACGAGCTGTTCGGCGAGGGCCATCTCGGGCTCGGTCACGACGAAGGTCTCGACAGTGCCACGAGTGCCGGCCCCGAGGGCCTGCGGGGGTACTCCACGCTGCTGGCGGCGCTCGAGCGGGGCCGCACCGGCTCGCTCGGCGACATCGTCGCCACGATCCAGGGCGAACAGGACGAGATCATCCGGTCGCCGCAGCACGGCGTGCTCGTGGTCCAAGGTGGGCCCGGCACCGGCAAGACCGTCGTCGCGCTCCACCGGGCCGCCTACCTGCTCTACACCCACCGGTTCCCGCTGGAGGACCAGGGCGTGCTGGTGATCGGCCCGAACCGTGTGTTCCTGCGCTACATCGAACGCGTGCTGCCGTCGCTCGGCGAGGCCGGCGTCGAGCAGGTGGTGCTCTCCGACCTCGTCCCGGGCGTCCAGTTCCTGCGACCCGACGATCGGGCGGGCGCGGACACGCCGACGGCGGCCCGCCTCAAGGGCGACGTGCGGATGTCCGACGTCATCGATCAGGCGATCGGTGATCGCGAGCGTCCGCTGCGTGACGATCTCGTGATTCCGTTCCGGACGGGGTACGTCCGGCTGCGTGCCGAGGAATCGGCCCGCATCGTCAAGGCGGCCCGCCGGCGTTTCCGTCGCCACAACAGCGGCCGCAAGTTCGTCGAGAACGAGCTGTGGTCGGCGCTGGCCGCCAGCTTCCACGACCCGGAGATCGGCCCGCGGTCGGTGAAGGACACACTCCGGGGAACCCCCGAGATCCGCGAGGCACTCGACCGGATGTGGCCACTGCTCACCCCGGCCCAACTCCTGCACGATCTCTTCGGGTCCAAGGCCCTCCTGAAGTTGGCGGCGCGTGGTGTGCTCGACGAGTCCGAGGCGCTGGTGTTGTTCCGGCCGCGTGCCGATTCGGTCGATGACGTGCGGTGGACTCCGGCCGACGTCGCCCTGCTCGACGACGCCCGTGACGTGCTCGGGCCGAAGCCCGGCCGCAACGGCAAGATCGACGACGCCGACGAGATCCGCACCTACGGTCACATCGTCATCGACGAAGTCCAGGACCTCACCCCGATGCAGCTCAAGATGGCCACCCGTCGCTCGCTGAACGGCGCGATGACCATCGTCGGCGACCTTGCACAGGCGACGGGGCCGCTCGCGCCGACCGACTGGCAGGACGTGCTCGACCACCTTCCCGATCGGAAGCCGTCGCGAGTCATCGGGCTGTCGGTCGGCTACCGCATCCCCGGCCAGATCATGGAACTGGCGAACCGTGTGATGGCGGTCGCCACGCCCTCGTTGCGGTCGCCGGTGTCGGTGCGAGTCGGCGACGCCCAGCCGATGATCGTTCGGGCCGACTCGCCGGCGGCGATGGGACAGGCGGTCGCCGACGAGGTCCGCTCGCTGACGGCGACGATTCCCGGCGGCAGCCTCGGTGTGATCGCGCCCGACTCGATGATCGACGACCTCTCCGAACACCTCACCGCGGCCGGCGTCAACCACGGCACGGCCACTCGCACCGGGCTCGACGAGGGCGTCACGCTCGTCCCTGTGAGCGTGGTGAAGGGTCTCGAGCTCGACGCCGTGGTGGTGGTCGAGCCCGCCCGGATCGTGTCCGACCACGAACACGGCATGCGGTCGCTGTACGTGGCGCTCACACGTCCGACGCAGCGGTTGAGCATCGTCCACGCCGACGAACTCCCCGAACCGCTGCGCTGATCTTGCAGCAGGGGTCAGACCCCTTCTGCAAGAACGTCAGCCGTCGCCGGTGTAGCGGTCGACGAGATCGGTGAGGATCTTGAACGCCTTGTCGGCGTCGGCCGGACGAATCCTGACCACGGCGTTGCGGGCCATGTCGACGGTGGTCTGGATGCCGCCCGCGAGATCGCGGCGTGTCGATTCGACGTCGGGTCGAGCGACCACCCAGATCGCTTCGATGCGGCGCAGGGTTGCCTGCTCGTCACCCTCGTCGGCGATCTGCGCACTGAGCTGGCTCATGTCGGTGGCCATCTCGGCGAGCAGCTCGCCGGTCGAGCCGACGATCGGGAGCGTGGTGGTCGCAATGGTCTCGACCGACCCGTCGGCGTCGGTGCGTTCGTTGGGGTTCGAGTCGACCTCGACGACCGTGTCCGCGCACGCCGAGAACGCCAGTGCTGCTGCGAGCGTCGCCGCAAGAGCTCCGAGGCGGGCCGTCTTCACGAGGTGACCAGGATGCGTTCACTCGCGAACGCGCCGACGCCGATGTGACGACCGTCGATCTCGACGGTCAGCGTGCCGTCGGGAGATGCCGCCGTGACGGTCCCCCGGTTGCCGGGCAGGATGGCAGACGCCTCGAGGAACTCGAGCAGGCCGGGCTCGAACTCCAGCTCCTCGGTGATTCGTCGCACGGTGAACGGGCTGCCGACCGCAACGTCGGACAGGGGAGCGGAGTCCGGCGCCTCGTAGTCCGACCCGGGGATCGGATTGCCGTGCGGGCATGTGGTCGGTGCGCCCAGGAGGTCGTTCAGCGCCCGCTCGACGGAGTCGCTCATGATGTGCTCCCACTTGCCGGCCTCGTGGTGGGCCTCGGCCCACGACAGCTTGAGCACGTCGGTCAGGAACACTTCCGCGAGGCGGTGTCGGCGTACCACCCGTTCGCCGAGCCGACGACCGGCGTCGGTCAGGCGGATGCCGTCGTCGGAGGTGATCAGGCCTTCCGCCTCGAGGCGCTTCATCATCTCGCTCACGGCCGGGCGCGACACCTGGAGACGTTCGGCGATACGGGCCTGGATGACGTCGACGTCGTCCTCGTGCAACTCGAAGATGCACTCGCAGTACTCCTCGAAGGCGGGATGGTGCTCACCGCTCGCAGGCATGGGTGGATCCTACCGGTGCCGTCCGGACACCCGCCCGCCCGGCGGGCCTCGTCAGCGTTGGAGCTTGCGGAGCCAGCTCTCGGAATAGCGCAGACGTCGTTCGAGCTGCTCGGTCGTCGCGGTCGCCACGCGCGTGACGCCCGCGAGCCGGTTCATCTCGGCGTGCACTTTCGCATGGCCCCAACCGGTGATGTCGACGAGGCGTTTGGCCACGTGGGCGTTGCGGGTGCGCAGGTCGTCCTTGCGTTCGGCGACGCTGAGCGAGCCGCTCGGCACGAGCCCCGCCGCCGTCGGTACCTCCGGGAGATCCAGACTGAGGCTCGGATCGGCCACGAATCGCGGCTCGGGGATCTCGATGTCGTCGTCGTACCGGGGCGCGGTGAGGTCGTCGGGCGAGAACAGTGGCTCGTAGCGCACCCCGTCCTGCGTGACGGTGTGCACCGTGATGTCGGTCGCCGTCGACGACACGACGGAGAACAGGGTCAGCTGTTCGGCTGCGTCGTCGGGGTGGATCTGGTCGTCGAGGCCACCGTCGAGGGCGAAGTCGTCGCCGTCGTCGTCGCTGCCGGGTGGGCGCAGGATGTGGCGACGGGCTTCGGCGATCTCGAACGCGTGCGTGCGCAGCCTCGGGTCGTCGGGGATGTAGACGTAGGCCTTCTGGCTGGGGCGGCCCGACTGCCATCGGACGAAACGACCGACGGCCTGACGGAAGAACAGCTCGGTCGACGTGGTCGTGGCGAACACCCCGACGCGAAGGCGGGGGATGTCGACGCCCTCGGAGACCATCCGCACGGCGACCAGCCAGGGCCGGTCGTTGTGGCTGAACTCGGCGATCTTCTTCGACGCCGTCGGGTCGTCGCTGATCACCACGTCGGCGGGGACGCCGAAGCGGTCGCGCAGCAGGCGGGCGATGCCGAGGGCGTGATCCTGATCGATCGCGATGACGAGCCCGCCCGCCTCGCGGTGGTCCTGTCTGATCGAGCGGAGTTGTTCGTTGGCGCGCGCGATCACGCTCGGCATCCATTCGCCCTCGAGGCTGAGCGCCGTCCGCAGGCGCATCGACATCTGGTCCTTGGTCAACTCGTCCTGGAAGCTGGCGTTGATCACGTCGCCCGAAGCGGTCGTCCACTCCATGTCACCGTCGACGCGGGGAAAGTAGACCGGCCGCACCACCCCGCCGTCGCGCAGTGCGTCGGCGTACCCGTAGGTGAAGTCGGCGTGGGCCTGGTCGCCTTCGCCGGTGGCGTCGTAGCGGACGAACGGGATCTGGATGGCGTCGCTGCGAAAGGGGGTTCCCGACAGCGAGAGTCGGCGCGCGGCGTGCCCGAAGGCGACCCGGATGCTGTCGCCCCAGGCCTTGTCGTGGCCGGCGTGGTGGATCTCGTCGAGGATGACGAAACCATCGGCCGACAGACCTGCCAGCTTGGCGGCGGTGTTCCCGGTGGCGATCTGCTGGTAGGTGGTCACGAGCCCGTGCACATCGCGCGCGAGGCCGTCGCCGGGATTCCAATCGGGGTCGAGTTGGAGGCCGAGCCGGTGCGCTGCCAGCGACCACTGCACTTTGAGGTGGCTGGTCGGGGCGACGACGACGAGTATCCGCGGATCCTCGGCGAGGCTGGCGCGAGCGCAGGTCAGGGCGAACGTCGTCTTTCCGGCGCCGGGCGTGGCCACGGCGAGGAAGTCGGGGTGGGGGCTGGCCCGGAACTGCTCGTAGGCGGTGCGTTGCCACGGGCGCAGGGTCACGGTCGGCATCAGCCCCCCGAGTCTGGCGCCGAGACCCCCGACCCCCAACCACCTCCGAAATTCTCCTCCGCGTGCGCGCTCAGCGCGCACCGACGGGAGAAATTCGGAGGTTGGTGAGGGTGGCGAGGCGGTACGGTGGGTGGCGATGACCGACCTGTGAGCCGTCCACCGTCCGTTCTCGTCTGGAGGTGCCGTCATGGCCGCGTCGCTCATTGCCCGTCAACTCACTGTCGTCAGAGGCCCGCTCGTCGTACTCGACGCCGTCGATCTCGTCCTCGCCCCCGGCCACCGTGTCGGTCTGATCGGGCCCAACGGGGTCGGCAAGTCGACGCTGCTCGGTGCCCTCTGCGGATCCGTGCCGCTCGACAGCGGCTCGGCCGAGGTCAGTCCCGGTCTCGCCAACGTCGGACTGTTGCCCCAGGAACCTGAACGCTCCGTCGCCGAAACGGTGCGGAACTTCCTCGGTCGCCGAACCGGAGTGCTCGCAGCACAGATCGAACTCGACGCCGCGACCGAAGCGCTCGCGGCCGGCGACACCGGCGCCGACGACCGTTACTCGGATGCACTCGACCGCTGGCTGGCGCTCGGTGCGGCCGACTTCGAGGCGCGTGTCGGCGAGACGTGGGCGGAACTCGGGCTCGACCCGGTGCTGCTCGATCAGGCCACCGCGACGCTGTCGGGGGGAGAAGCGGCCCGAAGCTCGCTGGCGTCGCTGCTGCTGTCGCGCTACGACGTCTTCCTGCTCGACGAGCCCACCAACGACCTCGACCTCGACGGACTCGAGCGCTTGGAGCGGTGGATCCTCGGCCTCGATGCACCGGTGCTGCTCGTCAGCCACGACCGCACCTTCCTCGAACGGGTCATCACCGACGTGGTCGAGATCGACCACCACTCGCATCGCGCCCAGTGGTACTCGGGCGGTTGGTCGGCATTCCTCGCCGAACGTGAACTCGCACGTCTGCACGCCCAGCAGCGCTTCGACGAGTACGACACGAAGCGTTCGGCACTGAAGGAGCGAGCCCAGCGCGAGCGGGAATGGGCAACGCAGGGACAGTCCAAGGTGAAGAAGTCGGGTGAGAACGACAAGCACATCCGCAACTTCAAGATCAATCAGACCGAACAGCTGGCCGGTCGTGCAGCGCGCACCCAGAAGGCGGCGGAGCGACTCGCGGTGGTCGACGAACCGCGGGAACCCTGGGAACTACGTCTCGAGATCCCGACCGCCGGTCGCAGCGGGGACGTCGTCGCGACGTTGCGGGGTGCCGAGGTCGATCGTGGCGCATTCCGTCTCGGGCCAGTCGATCTCGACCTGCGGTCGGGCGATCGCGTCGCCCTGGTGGGAGCGAACGGCAGTGGGAAGACGACGCTCATCGCGATGCTGCTCGGGCGGATCCAGCCCACCGCGGGCACGGCCACGCTCGGTGCGAGTGTGGTCGTCGGTGAGATCGAACAGGCGCGTTCCGAACTGATCGGCGTCGAGTCGCTGCTCGACGCATTCACCGCTGCGACCGGCCTGTCGATCGCCGACGCCCGGACGCTGCTCGCCAAGTTCGGCCTCGGCGCCGAACACGTCCATCGCATGGCGTCCACCCTGTCGCCGGGTGAGCGGACTCGGGCGTCGCTGGCGCTGCTGATGGCGAACGGGGCGAACCTGCTGGTCCTCGACGAGCCGACGAACCACCTCGACATGCCGGCGATCGAGCAGCTGGAACAGGCGCTCGACAGTTTCGCGGGCACGGTGATCCTCGTCACCCACGACCGGGCACTCCTCGAGCGGGTGCGCATCACGCGAACGTTCGATGTCGCGGACGGCGTGATCGCGGAGCGTCACGTTGGACCCGGCACGGTGTGACGGCGTGAAGGGCGCCGGCGACGGAATGTGACAGAAGTCCCGATCTCGCATGATGGGGAACCGGGCGGACGGTGCCGACGACCAGTGCCCCGTGAACCAACGAAAGCTCATCCTCGTTCCCGTTGCTGCCATCGCCCTCACGCTCTCGCTCGCTGCATGCGGCAGCGATGACGACACTGCGACCGACACGTCGACCGGCGCGACCGAATCCACGACGGACATGGCCGCAACGACCGACATGGCCGTAACGACGGACATGGCCGCAACGACCGACACGGCCGGTGAGATGGCCGGCGACACGGCCGGCGACATGGCCGGCGGCGAGGCGACCGTCGGTGACATTGCCGTGACCGGAGCCTGGGTTCGTGAACCGGCCGAGGGTCAGACCCGGTCGGCCGCTTACGCCACGATCACCAACAACGGCGACGCCGACGTGACGCTCGTGAGCGCATCGGTGCCCTTCGATGCGACCGTCGAGATCCACGAGACGATCATGGGCGACGACGGAACGATGCAGATGCAGGAAGTGCCGGAAGGATTCGTCATCCCGGCGGGCGGTTCGTTCTCGCTGGAGCCCGGTGGCGCGCACATCATGCTGATCGACATCGATCCCGCCGACATCGTCGGAACGATCGAGGTGACGATGGTCTTCGACGACGGGACCGAGGTGGTGGTCGCGGCACCGGTGAGGACCCTCGACATGACCGGCGACACGACCGTTACGACGATGGCCGGCTGACCCGGCCAGCCGGTCTGTCGGGGTCGGGTCCGGAAAGACCGGGGCGGTCTGTCGGGGTCGGGTCCGGAAAGACCGGGGGTTCGACGGTGGGGTGGGTGGATAGGTTGGGCGGATCGCTGACCATCCGGTGCTCGCCGCATTCTCGCCCGCCGTCCGGGAGTGGTTCGCGGCGTCGTTTCCGGCGCCGACGCCGCCGCAGGTGCAGGGCTGGCCGCACATCGCCGCCGGCGAGCACACGCTGATCTGCGCGCCGACCGGATCGGGCAAGACACTCACGGCATTCCTCGCGTCGATCGACCGGCTCACCACCGACCCCCGGCCCGACGAGCGGTCGCACCGCACGCGCGTGCTGTACATCTCGCCACTGCGGGCGCTCGCCTTCGACATCGAGAAGAACCTCCGAGCGCCGCTGAAGGGCATCGAACTCGCCGCCGAACGCCTCGGCGAGGACTTCGTCGCGCCCGAGGTCGGGATGCGCACCGGCGACACGGCAGCGAACGACCGTCAGAAGCTCATCCGACGACCGCCGGACCTCCTCATCACCACGCCGGAGTCGCTCTACCTGATGCTCACCTCGTCGGCGCGCGAGACGCTCGTCGGCGTCGAGACCGTGATCATCGACGAGATCCACACGATGGCCACCACGAAACGCGGCGCGCACCTCATGCTGACGATGGAGCGACTGGAACTGGTGACCGCCCGGCCACCGCAGCGCATCGGGCTCTCGGCGACGCAACGGCCGCTCGAGGAGGTGGCGGAGTTCCTCGGCGGTTACAGCGAGCCGGGCATCAAGCGGCCGGTGCAGATCGTCGACGCCGGCATCCGCAAGGCGCTGGAGGTCGAGGTGGTCGTCCCGATCGAGGACATGTCGACCATCGGGCAGGTGAAGGTCGAACTCACGGCCGGCCCGGCGACCTCGGCACTGACCGAACGGCGCACGTCGATCTGGCCGAGCATCTACCCGGAGATCCTGAAGCGGATACTGGCGAATCGCACCACGATCATCTTCTGCAACGCCCGCCGCTCCGCCGAGCGCCTCGCCGCCAAACTCAACGAGCTCTACGAGGAAGAGGGCGGACGCTCCGCAGGCCGGTACTCGCCCGCCGATCGGTACCCGCGCGGCGAGGGAAGCGCCAGCGACGAGCCGCACGCGGCGCGAGGAGGAAGCGCAGCGGACGACGAACCCGCCAGGGAGCACGACGAACCCGCTCTTGTAATGGCTCACCACGGATCGTTGGCACGCGAGCAGCGCGTCCTGATCGAGGACCGTCTCAAGCGCGGGGAGATCCGGGCGATCGTCGCCACCTCGTCGCTGGAACTCGGTATCGACATGGGCGCCGTCGACCTGGTGATCCAGGTGGAATCTCCCGGAGCGGTCAGCCGGGGCCTCCAGCGGATCGGCCGGGCGGGCCATCAGGTCGGTGAGCCGTCACGCGGCTCGATCTTCCCGAAGCATCGCGGCGACCTGCTCGAAGCGGCCATCGTCACCCGGCGGATGGTCGACGGCGAGATCGAGTCGACCCGCTACCTGCGCAACCCGCTCGACGTCCTCGCCCAGCAGATCGTGGCCCACGTGGCGATCGTGGAGGAGTGTTCGGTCGGCGAGGTGGCGTCGATGGTGCGACGTTGCGCGGGTTTCGCCGACATCTCCGACGATCTGCTCACCAACGTGCTCGATCTGCTCTCGGGCCGGTACCCGAGCGAGGAGTTCTCCGAGCTGCGTCCCCGCATCGTCTGGGACCGCATCAACGACCGTCTCCGCGCGCGCGACGGATCCAAGCGCCTCGCCGTGACCTCCGGTGGCACGATTCCCGATCGCGGTCTCTTCGGCGTGTTCCTGCCCGACGGAACGCGAGTGGGCGAGCTCGACGAGGAGATGGTCTACGAGAGCCGTCCCGGTGAGACGTTCGTGCTCGGCGCGTCCACGTGGCGGATCGAGGACATCACGTTCGAGCGGGTGACGGTGAGTCCGGCTCCCGGCCAACCCGGCAAGATGCCGTTCTGGCACGGCGACCGCCCGGGTCGGCCGCTCGAGCTCGGTCGGGCGCTCGGGGTGTTCGTGCGTGAGATCCGTGAACTCGACCAGTCGGCAGCGACCGAGCGGCTGATGTCGCACTACTCCCTCGACGCGTTCGCCGCGGGCAACCTGCAGCAGTATCTGGCTGAACAGGCCGAGGCGACCGGAGCGGTCCCCGACGATCGGACGGTCGTCGTCGAGCGGTTCCAGGACGAGATCGGCGACTGGCGGATCTGCATCCTCAGCCCGTTCGGGACGCCGGTGCACGCGCCATGGGCCATGGCGATCGAGCGACGGTTGATGGACCGCTTCGACATCCCGGTCGAGTCGATGTGGGGTGACGACGGCATCGTGATCCGTCTGCCCGAGTCTGCCGTCGAACTCCCCATCGAGGCATTGATGATCGACCCCGAGGACATCGACGAACTCGTCGTCGAGACCCTGCCGCAGACGGCGCTGTTCGCCGCACGGTTCCGCGAGTGTGCGGGCCGGGCGTTGCTGCTGCCCCGTCGTCGCCCCGATCGTCGGACGCCGCTGTGGCAGCAGCGTCAGCGTGCTGCCGATCTGCTCGCCGTGGCTGCGAAGTACCCGACGTTCCCGATCCTGTTGGAGACGTCGAGGGAGTGTCTGCAGGACGTCTTCGACGTGCCTGCTCTCCGTGAGGTCCTGGGGTTGGTGCGGTCGCGGGCGATCCGTGTCGTCACGGTCGACACCGGCAGGGCCAGCCCGATGGCATCGAGCCTGCTGTTCAACTGGATCGCGGCGTACATGTACGAGGGCGACGCCCCGCTCGCCGAGCGCCGCGCCGCTGCGCTGGCACTCGACCGCGACCTGCTCCGCGACCTGCTCGGCGCCGAGGAACTGCGCGACCTGCTCGATCCCGAGGTGCTCGCCGACGTCGAACTCGAACTGCAGTGCGTGGCCGACGGTCGGCGAGCGCGCTCGGCCGACGAACTCCACGACGTGTTCCGCAAGGTCGGCGATCTGACCGCGGCCGAGGTCGAGTTGCGATGCGAGGCATCCGTCGGCTGGCTCGCGCAGCTCGTCGACGAGCGACGCGTCATCGAGATCGCCCTCGCCGGTGAAACTCGATGGGCCGCCGCCGAGGATGCAGCTCGGTACCGCGACGCGTTCGGCTGCTCGCTCCCGCTCGGGTTGCCGATGGCGTTCACCGATCCGGTTGCACGTCCCCTCGAGGAACTCGTCGGGCGGTACGCCCGCACACACGGCCCGTTCCTCACCGCCGACGTCGCGAGGAGGTTCGGGGCTCCGATCGAGCGGATCGCCGGTGCACTCGCCGCGCTCGAGGGCGAGGAGCGTCTCGTCGTCGGCGAGTTCCGGCCCACAGGTGTCTCGAGGGAGTTCTGCGACGTCGACGTCCTGCGGCAGTTGCGGCGGCGGTCGCTGGCAGCACTGCGCAGAGAGGTGGAACCTGTCGAGCAGGAGGCGTTCGCACGATTCCTCACGGCGTGGCATGAGATCCCCGCGCAGCGGCGGGGGATGGACGCCCTCGTCGAGACGCTCGGCGTGCTGTCGGGCACTGCCCTCGTGGCGTCGACGATCGAGCGCGACGTGCTCCCGGTCCGGGTGTCGGGGTTCCGGGCGTCGATGCTCGACGAACTGTGCACTGCGGGCGAGGTCGTCTGGATCGGTGCCGGCGCCCTCGGTGCGCGGGACGGCCGCGTGCGGCTCTGCTTCGCCGACCAGCTCCCGCTCCTGGCGCCCGGCTGGGAAGTGCGCGACCCCGCCGAGGGCAGCCTTCAGGAGGCGATCCGGACCCTGCTCACCGAACAGGGTGCGAGTTTCTGGGGCCAGATCCGCGCGGCCGCGCCCGGAGCGCAGGACCAGGAACTGCTCACCGCTCTCTGGGACCTGGTGTGGGCGGGGGAGGTCACCAACGACTCGCTCGCCCCACTGCGGTCGGTCCTCGGCGGGGCCAAGGTCAGAAAGACAGCGGCGACGGGCCGAGCCGCGTACGGGCGCAGCCGGCCTCGTCCCGGCCGGCTCACCCGGATCGGTCCTCCGGCCGGTCAGGGTCGGTGGAGCCTCGTCGCGCCACTGCTGCAACCGGTGCCCACAGCCACGGAGGCGGCCCACGCCCAGGCGTTGCAGCTGGTGGAGCGGTACGGGGTGGTGGTCCGAGAGGCCGTGATGGCCGAGGGGCTCGTCGGCGGATTCAGTGCCGTCTACGGGGTGCTCAAGGTGTTGGAGGAGCGCGGTCAGGTCCGTCGCGGCTACTTCGTCGACGGCCTCGGTGCCGCCCAGTTCGCCGTTCCCGGCGCGGTCGACCGTCTGCGCGCGGCCCGCGAGACGCCCGATCCGAGAATCCGTCCCGACGACGTGCCGCATCCCGTCGTGCTCGCCTCGACCGATCCGGCGCAGCCGTACGGCGCGTCCCTGGCCTGGCCCGACACGCCGGGACGTCCGGCGCGCAGCGCGTCCTCGCTCGTGGTGCTGCGCGCCGGGCGGCCGCTCGTGTGGTTCGACCGGCGCGGACACCATCTCGTGACGTTCCCGAGCGCGCTCGACGACACGTCGTGGAGTGCAGCGCTGATCTCGCTGGTGAAGGACGGCCGAATGAAGTCCGTCGAGATCCGCAAGGTGAACGGCGACGGCCTCACCGGCCCTGCCGTGCCCGACGGCCTCGTGGAGTTGCTCCGCTCCACCGGGTTCGCCGACGGGTACCGGGGCCTGGTCGCCAGAGGCTGAGGAGCCGCTCTCGCTCGATGCCGGCTGTCTAGGGTTGTCGCGTGACGACCGACATCCCGGTGCGACGATGACCGACGCGACGACGACCGACGACACGAACCCAGCCGATCCGCTCTCGGTCGTCCGATCGAGGGCCTATGTGCAGGTGCTGGCGCTGGCAGCCGTGATCAGCATCCCGATCGCGATCGTCGCCTACGGGTTCCTGGCACTGGTCGACCAGCTCCAGGAAACCCTCTTCACCGATCTTCCGAGCGGGCTCGGATTCGACACGCCACCGACGTGGTGGCCGGTGCCGTTGTTGGCCCTGTCGGGTCTGGTCGTCGCCTGGTGCATTCGATCGCTGCCGGGCACCTCCGGCCACTCGCCATCGGAGGGATTCAGCAAGTCGTCGCCGACGTTGCCGATCGAACTCCCCGGCATCTTCCTGGCGGCTCTCGCGACACTCTCACTGGGCGCAGTCCTGGGGCCCGAGGCGCCACTGATCGCGATCGGCAGCGGGCTCGCCGCGCTCTCCGTGCGTGTGGTCAGCAAGGACGCACCACCGAATGCGGTGGCCATCGTCGCAACTGCCGGCAGCTTCGCGGCGATCAGCACGTTGCTCGGTTCGCCACTGGTCGCGGCATTCCTCATGCTCGAGGTCGCCGGGTTGGGCGGAACGATGCTGGCTGTCGCGCTGCTCCCCGGGCTCCTCGCTGCCGGAGTCGGATTCCTCGTGTTCGTCGGGTTCGACGCGTTGACCGGCCTCGGCACCTTCTCACTCGGCATCCCGGATCTTCCGGCGTTCACCACCCCGACGGCGGCAATGATCTGCTGGGCGGTCGTCCTGGGGATGGTCGCGCCGTTCCTGGCGTGGTTCGTCTCGTCGGTCGCGCTGTCGGTCCGAACGCTGGTGCACGCCCGCCGGCTGTTGGTCACGCCGTTGCTGGGTGTCGTGATCGCGCTGCTCGCGATCGCGTTCGGCGAGATCTCCGACAAGGGTGTCGAGAACGTGTTGTTCTCCGGTCAGGCAGCGCTTCCCGTCCTGATCGAGCAGTCCGCGACGTGGTCGACGGGCGCGCTGCTGCTGGTGATCGTCTGCAAGGGCCTTGCCTACAGCCTGTCGCTGAGCGCCTTTCGCGGTGGACCCATCTTTCCGAGCCTGTTCATCGGCGGAGCGATCGGGGTGCTCGCGGCGGATCTCCCGGGGATGGCGCTCGTTCCGGGCCTGGCGATCGGGATCGGAGCGATGAGTGTGTCGATGCTGAAGCTGCCGTTCACGTCGGTTCTGCTCGCCACCGTGTTGCTGTCGAGCGATGCCTACGCGGTGATGCCGCTGGCCATCGTCGCCGTGGTGGCCGCCTATGTGCTGACCGTGTGGATCCCCGCGCCACGATCGTGGATCGGCGCGCAGCCCGTCGAAGCGGCATGAGCCGACGTCGCGGTTCGGATGACGGGACGAGTTGGCGCCAGTACCTCCGATACCGGTTCGACGGTCTGCTCGCCCGTGGTACCTGGGCGGTGCTGCTGTGGCTCGGCATCATCACGTTCGCCGTCGTACTGACAGCGTCGTTCCTGCTGCGGCGCGCCGGCGTGACGCTCGCCGGGAGTGAGGACGCCGGCTGGTTCGAGGACTTCTGGCAGAGCCTGCTGCGCACGCTCGACACCGGCACGATGGCCGGCGACGACGGCTGGCGACAGCGGTTGGTCGCTCTGTCCGTCACGCTCTTCGGACTCCTGGTGCTCGGCACGCTCATCGGCGTCATCGCCAGCGGTGTCGAGGCCCAGATCGATCGGATGAAGCGGGGTCGCAGCGCGGTGGTCGAGTCCGATCACATCGTCGTGCTCGGGGCGTCGAGCCTGCTCCCGGGTGTGATCGATCAGCTGTGTCGCGCCAACGCCGGCAGGCGCAGTGCGATCGTGGTCATGGCCGATCAGGACCCGGCGGGTCTGAGTGACGAGGTACGCCAGGGCATCGAGAGCACGTTCGGCAACCGCTTGGTGTTCCGCGCCGGCGACCCGACTCGGCTCGCCGATCTCGAGCTGGTGCGGTTGAGTCACTGTCGAACCGTGGTGGTGCTCAACGGTGACGGTGAACACGTCGGCGACGCGCGGGCCGTGCACACCGTGTTGGCCGTCCGTGAAGCGCTCGGCGACGACGACCGCACACCGATCATCGTGGTGCTCGACGAGGCTGCCGTCGCCGCGACGCTCGCCGCGTCGCTCGACGACTCGGTGGATCCGATCGTCCTGTCGCAGGCCGTGGCCCGCAACGTGGTGTTCGCGCTGCGCGAACGTGGTCTCGGCGAGGTGATGGCCGAACTCTCCGACTTCCGAGGTGGTGCCGGCATCTACGTCACACCGTGCCCCGAGTTGGCCGGAACACGATTCGGCGACGTGGTGGTCGGCGCGTCGAAGTTCCGCCCCATCGGGCTGATGAGCGACTGCGGGGTCGTCGAACTGCGGCCGGCGCCGCACGCAGTGATCGACGCGAGCGATCGCCTGGTGATGGTGGCCGACGACTCGGCAACGACGCTCGATCTCGACCACGCAGCCATGGCCGAACCGGCTGGTCAGTCGCGAGGCGAGGCCGGTCTTTCATCCGACCGCCGAGACCCACCACGTTCTCGTGGTGGGCTGGAGTGGTCTCGGACGGCCGTTGCTCTCGGGTTGGGCGATGTCGGCAGGCAGTGGCTCGACCGTCGAGGTGGTGTTCGATCCGCGGGTGATCGACGAGGGCGAGATCGACGTCCCCGACCTTGGAGAGATCCCGGTCGTGTTGACCCCGTTCGCCGGCGACATCGTGACCATGGATCGGCGGGTGGCACCACAGATCACGGCGATCGTGCTGCTCGCGTACCGGGATCATCTGCCGCCACAGGAGGTCGACAGCCGGACACTTCTGGAGCTCATGACGCTCCGGCGGGATCTGGAGAACCGGCGACAGACGATGCCGCGCCTGGTGGTCGAACTGACGGACCCGGGGAACGCGCCGCTCGCTGACGTGCGTGGGTCCGACGAGGTGTTCGTCACGCCGGCGATGGCCAGCCGGATCCTCGCCGGACTGGTCGACGATCCGTCGCGGCGAGCCGTCTACCTGGCCCTGTATGCCACCGACGGACCGTCGATCCACCTCGTGGCGGCGGAGGACCTCGATCTACGCGGCGGCGTCACGGTGCGTGAGGTCGTTGCCGCGGCCTACGGCCGCGACATGCTCGCGATCGGATGGCGTCGACCCGACGACCTCGGGGGAGAGCTCGTGCTCAACCCGTCCGCCGATCGGCGACTCGACCTCGTCCCCGGCGACGAGATCGTCGTCGTCGGCTGATCGGTCAGGTCGGCGCGACGGAGCTGTCGGAGACCCAGTTGCCGTGGAAACCGTACGGAACGCGCTGGGGCAACTGGATGCGGGCCACCTCCGGGCCGGTGATGTCGGCGGCGTCGAGGATGCACAACTCGCTCGAGTCGGTGGTGGCGTCGTACACCACGGTGAGGATCCAGCAGTCGTCCTCGGCGCGCGCCGTCGGCCTTCGCGACGACGACGGGCTCTGCGCCGCCCCGGCCGGCTCCGAACTCGTGAGCCTGCGTGGTGCGCTGCTCGACGTCGATCTTGAGGATCGCACCGTGGAGGTTCTCGGCGCCCGGTGACACCTCGGAGGTGTAGCCGTACCGATGCTGCGCCAGCGCGACCTTCGGGCTGTGACGAGGGAATTCCTGCGGGCGGTCGTCGATGCGGGTCTCGGCCACGCGTCGGGCCACCGGGTCGATGACCCAGCGGTCGAACGTGGGCAGCGCCTCGCCGAACGGACCGTTGAAGTTCTCGACCATCATCGAGTCGTAGCGACACAGGTCCACGACCACGGTGCCGTCGGGCGCGTCGTAGGCGTTGAGGGGGTGGAACACGTAGCAGGGGTCGACGTCGCACCAGATGATGTCGTCGGCGGTTCCACTGCGGGGCAGGAGACCCACGCGGGCAGCGCGATCGGGATTCCACGCGAACGGGAACGGGTACCCCTGGCCCATGACGTCGAAGTTCACGGTGACCGGCAGGTCGTACACGATCGCGTAGGTGGGCGTGAGCGACATGTCGTGGACCATGGGCATGTCGGCGACGGGAATGTCGAGCGTCTTGGTGACGCGCCCGTCGCCGCCGACGACCACGTAGTGGAGGTGGTCGATCAGGTCGGGCCACTGGTAGCACATCGCGTGGAGCTCGCCGGTGGCCGGGTCGTACTTGGGGTGGGCGCTGAACGGGCCGGTGAGCGTGTCGTCGAAACGGTTGACGCCGATCGAGGTCAGCTCGTAGTCGAGCTCGACGGGCGGCGTGCCCGCCTCCACCATCGCCCAGGTGCGGCCGGCGAAGCCGCCGACGTTCGTGTTCGGAGCGAATCCGTCGCCGCCGGACACGTACCGGTTGCGGTACCACTCGGCGCGTCCGCCGCGGAGCCGGACGCCGTGGACCATGCCGTCGCCGAGGAACCAGTGGTGGGTTCTCGGGTCGACCTCGGCGCGCGGGTTCGGGCCGTTGCGCAACCAACGTCCTTCGAGATCGGCGGGAATGGTGCCGACCACCGGCAGGTCGAGGGCGGTGACTTCGTGTTCGACGGGGGCCATGTTGCCCAACAGGTATGGGTTGGTGTTCCCCGGGCCGGCGGAGCGCAGCGTGTCGGTCATGCCAGAGTTTCCCACGCCCCGAAACGTCACACCAGGCCCGTCACACGGTGCCGGGCCCAATGTGACGCCCGGCCGGGTCGTGTCGGGTCAGTCCTTGGGCTGGACGGCGCGCAACCCGGCCCACGCGAGGTCGGCGACGACCTGTGCGATCTCGTCGGGATCGAACTCGTCGCCCCGCTCGACGAGGAGTCGGCTGGCTCCTTCGGCGAGCCCCACGAGCGCGTGGGCCAACGTGGTGCGGTGGCGTTCGTCGATGTCGACGGCGATCAGGGGAGCGACCGCCTTCGCGGCCTCGGCGGTGATGCGTCGCACCGCGGCGTTGAACTCGTCGTCACGGCGGGTGCCCGACCCGAACAGGAAGCGGAAGGCATCGTGATCGTCCGACACCCAGCGGAAGTAGGCGCGAAAGCCGAGTTCGGTCTGGCTCTTGCCGTCGGTTGCTTCGGCGGCAGCCTTGGTGATGTTGGCGAGCAGGCGATTGCCGACCTCGTCGATGAGGGCTTGGTACAGGTCGCGCTTGGAGTCGAAGTGCTGGTACAGCACCGGCTTGGTGACTCCGACGGCGTCGGCAACGTCGTTCATCGACGCGCCGTGGAACCCGTTGGTCGCGAACACGACGAGGGCGACATCGAGAATCTGCTCGCGTCGGGCGTTGGCGGGAAGTCGAGGAGACATGTGTTACCCAATGGTAACCGGCGATGGGATGCTCTCAGAATCCCCGTTCGCGGTCATCGCGTTCGGCTGCCTTGACCGCATAGCCGAGGATGATCGACGGGGCGAGCAGGACGCAGCCGATGACGAACGAGATGATCACGAGCGTCGCCATGGTCGACGAGAAGCCGACGGCGAAGGCGATGACGAACAAAGCGATCGACAGCGCGACGAAGAGATAGCCGACGCGATTGGCGAGCAGCGTCCACTTTGCGACCTGGGCTCGTCGTGCGCGCACCGGATCGACGGCATCGGAGGCAGGCGGAGTGTTCGACATACAGTCGTTCCATGCTACGAGCCGATTGCGTGCGGTCATGACCGTCGATCTCGAACACGACGGACTCGTCGCGATCGTCACCCTCGATCGTCCCGAACGTCGCAATGCGGTCGATCACGCCACCCTGCTGGAACTGCTCGACGTGCAAGCGGCCATCGCCGCGCGCTCACCGGACGCGATCAGAGCCGTCGTGCTGACCGGGAAGCCGCCGGCGTTCAGCGCCGGCGCCGACCTCAACGGTGTCGAGGAGGGCCAGTTCGCGACCGACCTCGGCTCGGTGTTGCGTGGGTTCGGCACGCTCGCGGTCCCTGTCGTGGCGGCCATCGACGGCCCGGCGCTCGGAGCGGGAGCACAGCTCGCGATCGCCACCGACCTCCGAGTGGCCACGCCCGACAGCGTGATCGGTATCCCGGCGGCCAAGCTCGGTCTGGTCGTCGATCACTGGACGATCAGGCGTCTGGCCTCGGAGTTCTCGCCGCCGATCGCCCGCGCCATGCTCCTGGCTGCCCGGACCTACACCGCCGAGCAACTCCATGCCACCGGCGGGATCCATCGCCTGGGCGGCCTCGATGATGCCATCGAGTGGGCGCACGAACTGTCCCGGTTGGCGCCCTTGACGATCACGGGCCACAAGATCGGCCTGGAACGCTCGATGCCCGAGCCTGCCCTCGACGAGGTGTTCGAGGCCGCCCGATCGGCCGCCTGGGCGAGCGCCGACGCCGAGGAGGGCCGCACGGCGTTCCTCGAGAAGCGACGCCCCGACTTCACCGGTCACTGACGTCGGAGCCCTCTCGAGCGATGAGTCTCAGCGCGACAAGTACGCGCTGAAACTCATCGGGAACACCGCCAGGGTTGCAGCGATGAGTTCGAGCGAGACCTGTACGCGCTGAGACTCATCGCTGAGAGGGGGAGGGGAGCAGGGCGAGGGTTCGGTTCAGAGGTTCGGTGGGAGCAGGCGGTTGACGTTCTGGAAGAAGAAGTACAGCACGATCACGAACGGCACGATCCCGACCGTCAGGCCCACCCAGTCACGCTTGGCCTTCTTGCTGACGAGATACGACAGCACCCCGACCGCAGCCAGCAGGAGTCCCCACAGGGCGACCTGTCCGTTGGCGTTCGGGTCGCTGAACCACCCGTCGTCGAACGCGTCGGCGATCCCGGTGTTCACGGCGTCGGACCCGACGTCGGCGGCGGCGGGCGGATCGTCGCTGCCCTCGGCAGGAGCGGGTTCGGAGGTCGCTGTGGAGTCGGTCGGCACGGAGTCGACCACCGTGTTCGTCGGATCGATCTCGTCGCCGGCCTCGTCGATCGGGCGGCCGTAGTTGATCACCGGTTCACCGGCGGGGCCCGACGACGCAGCAGTGTCCAGCTCGCTCGTGATGACGATCCGTTCACGAGCGGTCCACTTGGGATGGCAGGAGGTGAGGGTCAGCGTGGCGATGGTGGGATCGACGGTGGCGACGACCTGGTAGTCGCTCGGCGACACGATCTGCTGTCCCGTCACCAGGTACACGAAACGGCCGTCGACCGTGGTCACGATGATCTCGTCGCCGACCTCGAGCTTGTCGATGTCGAAGAACGGCTGACCGTAGGTGGTTCGGTGCCCGGCGATGGCTGCATTGCCGAGCTGGCCGGGCATCGGCGTCTCCGGGTAGTGGCCCGGGCCCTTCTTGAGGTCCGATTTCTCGACCCCCGCGACCACGATGTTGTCGACGCCGATGGTCGGCATCTCGATGCGAGCGATGGGATCGCCCTCCTCGACCACCGGTTGGTCGATCTGCGGCTGGGTCGGCACCGTGTCGGGTGTCGTGACGTCGGGCACGGTGACCGGTGCAGAGACCTCGGGCACCGTGTCCGGCGCGGAGCCGACGGGTGCGGTGTCGACGACGATCGGTGCATCGGTGGTCGTCGTGCCGGCGAGGAGGTCCTCGAACTCGTTCTCGAGTGCGTCCTGCGCCCGTGCGGTCTCGATCCCCGTGCCCCACAGCTGGTACGCGACGAACCCGAACATGAGCAGGCCGATCGCGATCAGCGTCTTGCCGAGCCCGCCGACCCACCACCGCCAGTCGTGCGGGGGCGGGGGACGGTCGAACTTGCGGACGCGTCCCGGTTCAGCAGTTGGCTCCGCGACGTCCGACACGTCCGTCGAAGCTAGCTGGCACTCTTGCGGCACTCGTCGCGACGCGATCGCGGTTGTCGAAGTCTTTCTCCCTAGCGTGGCGGCATGTCCGCGCCCGTGGTCGAACTCACCGAGGCTGTCGCGGTCCTCGGATCGTTCCCTGCGCTGGCCGGTGCCTCGATCACGATCGACGAGGGCGACATCGTCCTGCTGCGTGGGCCCAACGGCGCCGGCAAGACGACGTTGCTGCGGCTGTGTGCCGGTCTGGTCCCGATGGTGCGCGGAACCGGTCGCATCCTCGGGTTCGATCTCGTCACCCAGCGTGAGGACGTTCGTCGACACGTCGGCCTCCTCGGGCACCAGAACGGGCTCTACCTCGACCTCACCGTCGGCGAGAACATCCGCTTCTGGGGCGCCACGGTCGGTGCGAGCGATGCCGAGACCCGCGCCGCGATGGAGCGGCTGGGGGTCGGTCGACGCCTCGTCGACATCCCCGTCCGCAAACTCTCGGCGGGTCAGAAACGCCGGACGGCACTCGCATGTCTCGTGGCTCGTCGGGCGCAACTGTGGCTGCTGGACGAGCCGCATGCCGGTCTCGATGCCGCCGCCCGCGACGAACTCGACTCCACGCTGCGTCAGGCCGCCGAGGCGGGGGCGACGATCGTCGTGGCGAGCCACGAACTCGAACGGGCCGGCTCGCTCGCCACCCGTACGGTCGACGTCGTGGCCGGCCGCATCCACGAGACGCACCGGGCACCGGAGGATCCGTCGTGAGCGTCTGGCGCATCGCCCGTCTGGTGGCGCGCAAGGACCTGCGGATCGAGTGGCACAGCCGTGTCCTGACCAATCAGGTGCTGCCGTTCGCCGGGGTGACGATGGTGATCTTCGCGTTCGCCCTCGACTCCGATGCGATCCTCGAACGAGTGGCACCCGGCCTCGTGTGGCTGGCGACGATGTTCAGCATGCTCGTGCTCGTCCAGCGCACGTTCGCCGTCGAGACCGACGACGGGGCCCTCGACGCCTTACGAGTCGCCGGCATCGACCCGCGCGCGATCTTCCTGGGGAAGGCCGGCGGGCTGGCCGTGCAACTGCTCGTGCTCGAGGTCGTGCTGCTGTTCGCGGCGGTCGTCCTCTACCGCCAGACGGTGCCGCTCGGGGGTCTTGTGCTTCTCGTCACCACTTTGATCTCCGCGACGTGCGGCCTCGCCGCGGTCGGTACCCTGTACGGAGGCCTTGCCGCAGGGTTCAGGGGCCGCGAGACGTTGCTCCCGCTGCTCACGCTCCCAGCGGTGGCGCCCGTCCTGATCGGAGCAACACGAGCGGTCGAAGCAGCGCTCGGCACCGCAGGCGCAGTGGTGTCGGACGGTTGGCCCTGGGTGGGCCTGCTGGTCGTCTTCGCCGTCGCCTTCGGGGTCGGCGGATCGTTGGCGTTCGGTCCGCTGATCGACGAATGACAGATCGAATGACCTGATCGAATGACCCAGATCGAAGACCGACACGGCAGGGATCGACGAATGACGGAACGGACATGACGACGACCGAATCCAAGCCGACGAGTGTCGGCACCTCGACAGCCACGGGAACCGGCAGCCGCGGCACCCGGATCGTCGGAATCGGCGCCATCATCGCCATGGGCTGGCTCGTCGCGTTCGGCTTGGGCTTCTCGCCGGAGGATCGTGACCAGGGCGAGGCAGTCCGTCTGCTGTACGTGCACGTTCCGACGATCTGGGTCGCGTACCTGGCGTTCATCGTGACGGCGGTCGCTTCGGCGACCTATCTGTTGTCGAAGAAGAAGGCGCTCGGCTGGGATCGTCTCGCCGGCGCCAGCGCCGAGCTCGGTACGGTCTTCGTGGCGGTGACGCTCGTGATCGGCGCACTGTGGGGGCGGCTCACCTGGGGCGTGTTCTGGCAGTGGGACGCCCGCCTGACGACCACGGCGCTGCTCTTCGTGACGTACGTCGGCTACCTCGCCGTGCGCGGCCTGGAAGGGAGCCACGAGCAACGCGCGCGTCGGAGCGCGGTGGTGGGACTGCTGGCAGTACTGCTGCTCCCGCTCGTGCACTTCAGCGTGGTGCTCTGGCGGAGCCTCCACCAGACCGCGACCATCAACGACGGCGATGCCGACGTCAAGATGGACGGACTGATGCTCTTCAGTCTCTTCGTCGGAGTCGTCGCGTTCACGTTGTTCTACGTCTGGTACGTCATGCACCGCACCCGCGTGATGGCCATGGACGACATCTTGGACGACCACGGTCTCGACGTCGCTCTGGCTGCCCGACGTGCGGAGGCCGACGAAGGCCGGTCCGGCGGCTCGCTCTCCGACACAGCCGGCGCGGATGAGGGAGACATCTGATGGAAGACGCGGGATTCATCCTCGGTGGCTACGCGCTCACCTTCGCCGTGGTCGGGCTGATGGCCTGGCGCGTGGTGCGCGCCGGTCGACGACTCGCCCAGCGGGTGCCGGACGAGGAGAA
Organism: Ilumatobacteraceae bacterium; assembly: GCA_963829585.1. GTDB lineage: Bacteria > Actinomycetota > Acidimicrobiia > Acidimicrobiales > Ilumatobacteraceae > Sva-07. The sequence goes on from CAWHJD010000005.1 coordinate 199,386, forward strand.
ATACTGGCTCTGAGCGAGCAGAATGACATCTGACATGACCGACATGGACCTCTCCCCCCGAGCCCCCGTCGATCCCAGCGGATCGAAGCCGAAGGCGAAACGCAAGTGGCTGCCCATGCTCGTGCTCGCGCTCGTGGTCGTCGCCGGCGGGGTGATCCTCACGCAGTTCCTGACATCGGCGGTCGACTACTACTGCAACGTCGACGAGGTCGGCAACCGAGACGGCTGCGACGAGGGTCGACGCATCCGCCTGCAGGGGACCGTCGACGAAGGCTCGGTCGAGAAGGTCGCCAACACCACGGTGTTCACGATCTCCTTCAACGGCGAGACGATCCCGGTCGTCTACGACGGCGAGCCGGGTGGCATCTTCAAGGAATGCATTCCGGTCGTCGTGCACGGCGTGATCGAGAACGGTGAGTTGTCGGGCGACCGCGTCGAGGTCAAGCATTCCGACGAATACGTCGCCGTGAACGACGAGCGGGTGCTCGAGGCCGAGCAGGCCGGCTGCACCACGACCACACCGTGATGCTGGTTGCCGCGAGCGTGAACTCGGCGTTGGGCCGGGCGGGACTGCTGCTGATGCTCGCCGCGTGCGTGTTCGGCGCGCTGGCGGTCCTCTCCGGCATCCGCCGCCGCGACGAGCGCCTGCTCCGGCAGGGCCCGATGTACGCCTTCATCGCGCTCGGCGGGATCGTGCTCGCGGTGATCATGATGCAGCGCGCGCTGATCACTCGCGACTTCTCGATGGCCTACATCCAGCAGGTCGGATCGGCGGACACGCCGTTGCTCTACAACATCGCCGCGATGTGGTCGGCCCTCGAGGGGTCGATCCTGCTGTGGGCACTCATGCTCGGCATCTTCACCGCAGCGGTGGCCTGGCGTTTCCGTGACCGCACGAACGACGTCCTCGTGGGGTGGGCGCTCATCGTGATGTTCGTCGTCTCGGCGTTCTTCGCCATGCTGAGCTTCGGGCCGGCCGACGCGTTCGCGGCCGGTGCAGCGGGCGTCACCAGCGGCCCGGGACCCAATCCGCTCCTGCAGAACCACATCCTCGTGCTGTTCCACCCGCCGATCCTCTACCTCGGCTACGTCGGATTCACCGTGCCGTTCGCCTTCGCGATCGCCGCACTGGTCACGGGGCGCCTCGGCGAGGGATGGCTGATGGAGACGCGCCGATGGGCGCTGTTCTCGTGGGCATTCCTGACCATCGGCATCCTCCTCGGCGGATGGTGGAGCTACGAGGTGCTCGGTTGGTCGGGCGTGTGGGCGTGGGACCCCGTCGAGAACGCCTCGTTCCTGCCGTGGCTCACCGGCACGGCCTACATCCATTCGGTGCTCGTCCAGGAGCGTCGCGGCATGCTGCGCGTCTGGAACCTCAGTCTGCTCGTCGCCACGTTCGCGCTCACGATCCTCGGGACGTTCCTCACGCGCTCGGGCGTGCTCAACTCGGTGCACGCGTTCGGTGACGGCCCCGTCGGCACCTGGCTCCTCGTGTTCTTCGGGCTCGTCGTGGTGGTGTCGCTCGGCCTCATCGCGTGGCGCGGTGACCGCCTGCGCTCGCCCGGCACCATCGACTCACCGCTCTCGCGCGAGGGGGCGTTCCTCGCCAACAACGTGCTGTTCACCGTGTGGGCGTTCATCATCCTGCTCGGCACGCTCTTCCCGCTGCTGGTCGAGGCCCTGCAGGACCGCCAGACGCTCGTCGGCGCCCCCTACTTCGATCGGCTCTCGCAACCGATCGGCCTCGTGCTGCTGTTCCTGATGGGTGTCGCTCCGGTGCTGCCGTGGCGCAAGGCCTCGACCGAACTGTTGCGCACGAGACTGTTCTGGCCGGCGTGGTGCGGCGCGGGTGCACTGATGATCGCCGTGTTCGTCGGCGCCGACGGCTGGGCCCCGCTCGTGGCGTTCGGCCTCGCCGGATTCGCGGCGGGATCGGCCGGTCGTCAGCTCGTCCTGGCCACCCGGCGTCAGGGCTGGCGGGGCCTCGTCGGTCGTGCGAACGGCGGGATGGTCGTGCACATCGGTGTGATCGTCATTGCCGTCGCGCTCGCGGCATCGAACAGCTTCACGCACTCCGCGACGCTCGAGCTGACCCAGGGCGATGTGGTCGAGTGGGGTGGTCACAGCTTCGAGCTCGTCTCGGTCGACGAACGCACGAACGACCGTGAGAGCCGAATTGCCGCCAACGTGATCCTCGACGGCGCCAAGACCTACCGCCCGGCCATCACGACCTACCTCAACATGGGTGCCGACATCGGTACGCCGTCCGTGCGCACCGGGTTCACCGAGGACGTCTACCTCACGCTCGGCCAGGGTGCGGCTCCCGGCGACACGGCGGTCACGATACGGGTGTTCATCAAGCCGATGATCCTGTGGCTCTGGCTGGGTGGGGCCATCATGGCCGTCGGCACGCTGCTCGCCGCCTTCCCCGGCTCGCGTCGTCGCATCGCGATCGACCCCGTGTCGGCGCCGATCTCCGTGGACGGCCCACTGCCCGACGGCGACGGCTCCTCCGACGACGACGCCTCCGAGGACGATGTCGACCTGCGAACAGGGGCGCCGGTGTGAGCGAGGTCGACGAGATCGCCCCGGCCGAGCAGGTGGCGGCCGACGAACGACGTGCGGGCGGGCGACGACGGCTCGCACCGCTCATCGTCGCGCTGATCGCGCTCGTGATGGTGGGCTTGATCGTCGTGCTCGCCGGTGCCGACGCCAGCCAGCAGGAGTCGGCCGACTCGCCGTTGATCGGCCGACCCGCGCCCGAGGCGACGGGCACACTCGATGACGGCACGTCGTTCGACCTGTCACGCCGCAAGGGGAGTTGGGTCGTGCTCAACTTCTTCGATCCGACGTGCATCCCGTGCGTCCAGGAGCACCCCGAACTGATCAAGTTCGCCGACGACCAAGCGACCCTCGGGACCGACGGTGCCGAGTTGTACTCGGTGATCACCCGCGGCGAGCAGGCCGAGATCGACCAGTTCTTCGCCGAGAACGGTGGCGACTGGCCCGCGATCTACTCCGAGGCGGACGAGTTCCCCGTGGCATTCGGCGTGTCGCAGGTGCCCGAGACCTGGATCATCGACCCGAGCGGGGTGGTCCAGTTGCGGCTGATCTCGAAGGTGACGGCCGATCAGCTCAACTCCATCCTCCAGCAGTTCCGTGAGCAGTACTGATGGCGAGCGAATTGAACTCCAAGCTCAAGCGCTGGCCGGGTTGGGTGCTGTTGATCCTCGTGATCGCCGGCTTCCTCGCGGTCGGTGCGACGCGTTCCACCGGGCCCCGAGAGCCAGGAGGATCGCGTCGACGCGATCGCTCGTCGCGTGGCGTGCCCGATCTGCGACGGCGAGAGTGTCTTCGAGTCGCAGAACAACGCGTCGCAGGCGATCCGCAACCAGGTGCAGCAGCTCGTCGCCGACAACGATCTGAGCGACACCGAGATCATCGCCTTCATCGAGACGCGCTATGGCGCCCAGGTCCTGCTCGTGCCCAAGGCGAGCGGCTTCGACGCGCTCGTGTGGGTGCTCCCGGCGGTCGCCTTCGCGTGTGGCGCGGCCGCCCTCGTGGTGGTGTTCCGGCGGTGGAAACGCGAAGCGGGTGACATGCGCGAGCCGACCGACGACGACCGAGCGCTCGTCGAGGCAGCGTTGCTCGCCGACCTCGACGACCAGGACACGGGAAAGTGACGGACACCGGGCGATGACGGCGAGTGGCCGACGTCTGGACCGGCTGGCCGAGCTGGAGGAGGAGCGCCGGTATCTCCTGCGCTCACTGGTCGATCTCGACAAGGAATACGCCGCGGGCGACGTCGACGATCTCGACTACCAGACCCTGAAGGACGGCTACACGGTCCGCGCGTCCGACGTGCTGCGGGAGATCGAGCTGGGTCGCGGTGAACTCCCGCAACGGCCGCCTCGACGGTGGAGCCGGGTCATCGCCGTCACCGCCGCCGTGGTCGTCGGGTCGGTGGCCATCGGGTTCATCCTCGCCGGCGCGTGGGGAGAACGATCGTCGGGCCAGGAGATCACGGGCCTGACACCGGGCGACGAATCGCGGATCGTGCTCACCAACGCACGCGACGCGATGGGCCAGGGCGACTTCCAGCTCGCCAACTCGCTGTTCGGTCGCGTGATCGAGATGGAGCGCGACCGGGGACGCGACAACGCCGAGGCGTTGGCCTACTTCGGGTGGACGCTGGCGCTGCTCACCAGGCAGAACCCCGACCAGCCCAACGGCGAGGAGCGGCTCGATGCCGCCCGGCTGGCGCTCGGGCAGGCCGCCGAGATGGAACCCGACTATGCCGACCCGCAGTGCTTCCTGGCGATCATCGAGTTCCAGTTCCGCGGCGACGCCGAGGCCGCACTGCCGCACATCGAGAAGTGCGAGGCGAGCAACCCGCCTGCGGAGGTCGGCGCACTCGTGCAGAACTTCGCCGACGAGATCCGCGCCGCCGGCAACTGACCGCCGGTCTTTCCGGACCCGACCCCGACAGACCGGCCCGGTCTTTCCGGACCCGACCCCGACAGACCGGCCCGACAGCAGGGCGGTCTCAGGAGGGTGGGGGCCAGACCTTGCCCTTGATGATGCGCTCGCCCTTGCGCCGCAGTACCCAGACGGTGGCCTTGCGCCAGTCGACGGTCGACTGGACTTCCATGCCACGGCGCACGAGCGCCTCGATCGTCGCAGGGATGACATCTCCGTGACTGCACAACACGGCGTGGCTGGCGACGTCGGCAAGCAGGTCGAGCACCGGTTCGAACGGCGAGTCCTCGGCGAGTCGGTCGTCGATCCTGATCTCGGTGCCGAGGAGTTCGGCGAGCGGTTCGACCGTTTGGACACAGCGCACGTACGGGCTCGAATGGATCGTCGAGATGCCTTTCCCGGCAAGCCGCTGGGCGACCGCCCGCGACTGCTTCCAGCCCTGTTTGCTCAGCGGCCGCAGCGTGTCATCGTCGGTCCAGCCGCTCCGCTCGCCGGCCTTGGCGTGGCGGACGAGATAGATGACGTCTGACGAGCTCACCGGCTATGACGACTCGTTCGTCATGGTCACGTGACGTCGGGTCAGCTGTCGAACGAACGCGATCCAGAAGACGGCGGCGCCGACGACCGACACGGCCGACATGAACGTGAGCGCACTCACCTGGTCCAGCGACTCGGCGACGGTTTCGACGTCGCCGGTCCCGAGACCGGCGCTGGCGACCGAACCGATCTGTGCAACGAACAGCACCAGCGGGAGCAGGCCGTAGAAGGCGAACCATCCCCACAGCGTGCGGTTGTCGTCGTTCGCCTTCCATCCGTCGGTTCCGTCGACGATCGGGTCGGAACCCTTCCACTGTTCACGAAGCACCAGGAAGGGGATGACGTAGAGGAAGAACGGCGGGAGGAACCATCCGAAGATCGAGAACAGTGGATGCCACGTGGTGCGGCGACCGAAAGCCCGGATGTTCGATGCGATCCGGTACATCCAGATCATGGTGAGGATGCCGGTGGCGAGGGTGGCGACCCCGGCGATGCTCTGGACGGCGCTCAGCGGTGCGAGTGCCGAGCGGAACTCGTCGTCGGTGAGATCCCCGGCGAGGAAGTCCGAAGCGTCCCCGGCGACGCTGACGCTCAGCAGCGTGGTGATCACCGTCGCCGCGGCCACGATGGAAGTGAGGATGACGATCGCCTTCGCGAGCCCACCGACGCGTTTCACACCGGCGTACGGCGTCGGGTTCGACTGGAAACCGACGTATCCGGCCGGTGCGCTGAGGTTCGGCGGAGGCGGGGGAGGAGGTGTGAGCGGAGGCGGAGGGGGAGGCGTCGACGACGGCTGCCCGACACCGGGAGGCGGGGGGATGTCACTCACTGCGACCAACCTAGCGCCGAGGCGGTGGTGCGGTCCGGTAGTCCCGTGTCGGACGGCATCACTTCGCGTCGGACCAGCGGGTGATCACGATCGTGTCGGCCACGAACCGGACGTCGGTCGAGGCGCCCAGTGGGAGGCGCCCACCTCGAGGGTCGCGTCGCTTGCACGGCCCGACCAGCGATGACTCGCTTCCTGTACGCCGTCGGCCACGATGCGTGCGGCCGCCTCGGCGCGGTCGGCCGGACAGTGCACGAGCAACTCGTCGTGGAGACACAGCACGATGCGGGCATCGATCGGCGTGCAACGTGCCCGGACGATCGCCGCCCAGGTCTTGAAGAACTCCGCAGCGGCGCCCTGCACCATGGCGTTGCGTCCGTAACGGCCACGTGCGGCCGCCCGTGATCGCGCCGCCCGTTCCGGGGCGTCTCCCGGATCGGCGTCGGGCTCGCTCGACGACATGCGAACCAGACGACCCCCGCGAGTTCGCAGGTCGTTGCCCCCCTCGGCGGCGCGGGCTGCCGTGGCGAGGTACGTCATGGCGACCGGGTAGGCCGATTCGAGACCACGCAGCGCCACGGCGCCGTGTCCCGTCGTCTGCCCGTACATCGCTCCCAGCACGGCGACCTTCGCGACGTCGCGGGTCACCCCGAGTCGTGCCGCGACGGGGGCGTACATGTCGTCGTCCCAGGTCGCTGCGGCGAGCGAGTGGTCGTTCGACACTGCAGCGAGGATGCGGGGCTCGATCTGGCCGAGGTCGGCACGGACGAACACGTGGCCGGGCTCGGCGACGATCGCCGGGCGGAGTTCCGCCGGCATGTTGTGGAGGCCCGCAGTTGCCGTCATCCGCCCGGCCGCGCCGTCCGACGGCGACCAGTGCCCTCGGAGACGCCCGTCGGGTCCGACGTGCTGGTCGAGCCACCGGTACCCGAAGGTGGTGGAGATCCGCTCGGCCTTGCGCCAAGTGAGCAGCGCGTCGACGATCTCGTGCTCGCCACGAAGCTGCTCCAGCCGCCAGGCGCGGGTGTCGGGCACCTCGATCCCGACTCGTCGCAGGAGCGACTTCACCCCCGCAGGGCTGCGCAGGTCGAGGTCGCCGAGCGACCCGGGGAGATGCCGGAGGACGCGGTGGTCGCGCTCGGCGGCGAGCCTCGCTTCGTCGGCATCGTCGCTCGGCCGTGGTCCGATGAACGACGCGATGATCCGCTCGGCCACGGCGACGTCGATGGGGAGGCCATCGGCTTCGAGTTCGGCGCACAGCAGCGCGGCTGCCGATTCCGAGCGTGCCGTGCTCGGCGCCGCAGGCCGGTCGGGGAGGTGGTCGAGTTCGGCGAGCTGCCACCGGTGGACGTCGAGCACGAGCTCCGCCCAGGTTCGCGCGTGGTCCAGGTCCGACCTCCAGAGCCCCTCGATCCAGGCCGGATCGAGGTGCCCGTCCGGGCGGACCGCTTCGACACGGTCGTCGTCGGGCTGGGAGAACAGATCGGGGGCAACGATATGTGGAAGGTCGGCCGCGTCGAGCCCCCGGCGGTGGGCCCAGATCCGCCCTGCGCCACCGCGCCATCCTCCGACGAGGAGCCGGTGCACGGCTTCGAGGTCCCAGCACCGCGCCGGACGCAGGCCGACGCCGACGAGTGTCCGAGCGGTGTCGTTCGACCACCAGATCCAGCGAGGTGCCACGGTGCGTTCGATCTCGAACAGGGCAGGGAACATGTCGTCGGCACCGAGTTCCAACGTGACCCCGCCGTCGGTCGCCAGCGCTGCACCGACCCCGTCGGCGATCACGAGTGCGATGGAGTCGCCGTGCTCGAACGGCGCAGTCATCCCCAACCGAGTTCGTGGAGCCGGTCGTCGTCGATCCCCGCGGCGTGGGCGATCTCGTGGATGACCGTCACGTACACCTCGTCGGCGAGTTCGTCGATGTCGTCACAGGCTTCGCAGAGGGCGAAGCGGTAGATCGACACGATGTCGGGCCCCTCGGTGCCGTTGCGTTCGGTGTGGGGCACACCTTCGTAGAGCCCGAGCAGCGTCGGTTCGTCGGGATGGCGATCGACGACCTGCACCACCACGTTGTCGAGGACGTGCAGCAACTCGTCGGGCAGATCGTCGAGTGCGTCGGCCACCATCGCCTCGAACTTGTACCGCGCCACGACCTCCATCGGCGACAGTGTGGCATCCGGGGGTCACGCCACCTGATGCAACGCTCGGTCAGATGACCTTGAGCTTGTCGGAGAAGACCTTCTTGGGCTTCATGTCGACGGCGATCGAGCGAGCGATCCGCTGGAAGATCTGCGCAGCTTCCGACTCGGGGTCGACGGCGGTGATCGGCCTGCCGTCGTCGCCGCCCTCGCGCAGCGCAGGAACGAGCGGGAGTTGCCCGAGCAGGGGCACGTCGAGTTCGTCCGCGAGCACCTGACCGCCGCCGGACCCGAAGATCTCGTAGCGCTTGCCGTCGTCGCCCGTGAACCACGACATGTTCTCGATCACACCGCGCACCGGCAGGTTGACCTTGGCGGCCATCGCCGCGGAGAGTGAAGCGACCTTCTGCGCGGCCGGCTGCGGGGTGGTCACGACGAACACCTCACCACGCGGGAGGTACTGGGCGAGCGACAGGGCGATGTCACCGGTTCCGGGCGGCATGTCGATCAGGAGGAAGTCGGGATCGTCCCAGAACACGTCGGTGAGGAACTGTTCGAGCGCCTTGTGGAGCATCGGGCCTCGCCAGATGACCGCCTGGCCCTCTGGCACGAAGTAGCCGATCGAGATGCAGCGCACGCCCCACATCTCGGGCGGCACGAGCATCTCGTCGATGACGACGGGGTCCCGGTCGGTCCCGAGCATGCGGGGGATCGAGTAGCCGTAGATGTCGGCGTCGACGACGCCGACCTTGTAGCCCTGCGACGCGAGCGCGACGGCGAGATTGGTGGTGACACTGGACTTGCCGACGCCACCCTTGCCCGACGAGATCAGCAGTGGACGGGTCTTCGACGTGTTCTTCGAGAACGGGATCTCGCGCCCTTCGGCGTGACCGTGGGCCTGATTCGAGCCGGCGGTCGCCCCGGCGTCACCGTGGAGCGTGCGGCGCAGGTTCTCCCGATCCTCGTCGCTCATCACGGTGAATTCGAGGTCGATCGACTCGACGCCGTCGAGCTGCGTGGCGGCGTCGGACACCCGCCTCTGGATCTCGCTCTTGAGCGGACACCCCGGCACGGTGAGCGCGATGAGCACGCCGACGACGCCGTTGTCGCGGATCGTCACCCCGCGCAGCATGCCGAGGTCGACGATGGAGCGATGCAGCTCGGGATCCTCGACCGGGCGGAGGGCGTCGATGATCTGTTCTTCGGTGATGGTGGCGGCCATCGGGCCATTGTGGCGACGGGCGGTCGGATTTGCACCGAATTTGCACTATGTGGATAGGTAGAATTCCGCCCATGAGCTCGAGCCCGTCGTTCACCGCCACCGTGTCGGCCATCACCGATGCCTTCGGCGACCCGACGCGCCGCTCCATCTATCTGTACGCGAAGGAGCATTCGGGTTCCGACGCCAACGGCGTGACCGCCTCGATGGTCGCTGCCGAGGTCGGTGTGCACGCCAACGTGGCCCGTCACCACCTCGACAAGCTCGCCGCCGGCGGCTACCTCGAAGTGGTGTCGGGCAGGGTGGCAGGGGCGGGAGCCGGTCGGCCGTCGAAGCGTTACGTCGTCGTGGGTGATTCGCTCACGATGAGCGACGTCGACTTCCCGGTGCGCTCCGACGACCTGTTGCTGTCGCTGCTCGGTCGCGCGCTCGACCGGTTGCCCAACGACGAGGCCGAGATGATCGCCGAGGAGGTCGGCCAGGAGTACGGACGAGCGATGGCGCAGGGTCTCACCGGCGATGCGCTCGCCACCGGACGCCGCTCGCTTCGCTCCGCGATGCAGGCCGTGGCAGACGCACTGACCGCCCACGGGTTCGCGGCGCACGCCGAAGGTCGCAACGACCAGCTCCGCATCATCAACAACCACTGCCCGTTCGGTGACGTCGCCACCGATCACCCCGTCATCTGCGCGGTCGACCGCGGCATGGTGAAGGGCATGCTCGCGGCACTGGTGAATGCCGACGACAACGTCGTCGACATCGTCACCGAGTCGAGCATCGCCCAGGGCGCCACCTTCTGCTCCACCGCCGTCTGATTCGCGATTGGGGTCGGACCCCGATCGCGAATTTCACTGCCGCTGCGCGGCGTACTCGACGACTCGTTGCCGGACGGCGTCGCCGGCCTTGGCGAGCGAGCCGCTGTCGAACGGGGGTTGCGGGTCGTACTCGATCATCAACTGGCTCGCCTCGGCGGCCGTGCGATCGACGAGGATCTCGACGAGGCGCAGCGCCATGTCGATCCCGCTCGACACGCCGGCCGCGGTGATGATCCGCCGATCGAGGTGTTCGACCACACGGTCGTCGGTCGGAACGGCGCCGTGCTCGGCGAGGATGTCGAGTGCTCCCCAGTGCGTCGTGGCCGTGAGCCCGTCGAGCAGACCCGCGGCGGCCAGCACGAGCGAACCGGTACACACCGAGGTCGTGTACGTGCTGGTCGAGTGAGCGGTGCGCACCCAGTCGAGGACGCGCTCGTCCGTCATCAGTGCCCGTGTCCCGAAACCGCCCGGGAACACGACGATGTCCGGTGTCGTCAACTCCTCGAACGCAGCGTCGACCTCGATGCCGAGCATGCCGTTGTCGGAGCGCACCACGCCGCGCTCGTGACCGATGAACGTGATGTCGAAATCGGGGATCCGCTGGAGTACTTCGTACGGACCGATGGCGTCGAGCGCCGTGAACCGGGGGAACAGGGGAATCGCGATGCTGGTCACGCCGTCACCGTAGTGACCCACGGACTCCCCGTGCGTCCGGCGTTCTCGTGAACTCCTTGCGCAATAGTTCGCGCTCTTGTTCACGAGAACCGGGGAGAGGTGCGGGCGGGTAGCGTGACCGTCGTGGACGTACGCATCGGAGTGACCCAGGCCCCCCGCGAGATCAACATCGAGCTCGCCGAGGACACCGACCGTGATGACCTGAAGTCGCGTGTCGAGGCAGCGCTCGCCGGCGCCACGGACGTGCTCTGGATCACCGACAAGCGCGGCAAGGATGTCGCCATCCCGTCCGCCAAGATCGCCTACATCGAGCTCGGTTCCGCCGACGGCGACCGCAGGATCGGCTTCGGAGGCTGAACCTGGGCCCCGTCGGTCGGCCGGGTCTCCTCGACCTCGACCTGCTGTGGGTCACGGGGAAGGGAGGGGTCGGCAAGACCACCATCGCGGCCGCACTCGCCGAGGTCGCCGCCCGTCACGGCCGTCGCACGCTCGTGTGCGAAATGGACGCGAAGGGGGCGCTCGCCAACGCGTTCGACGTCGGCGAGTTGGCGTTCGAGCCCACCGAGGTGGCGCCCGGGCTGCACGCCATGGCGATGAACACGGAGGACTCGCTGCGCGAGTACCTGCGGTTGTTCGTGCGCATCCCGCTGCTCGGGCGCATCGGTCCCCTCGCCTCGACGTTCGACTTCGTGGCCGACGCCGCCCCCGGTGTGAAGGAGATCCTCGGCGTCGGCAAGCTCTGCTACGAGGTCCGCGAGCGCCACTACGACCTCATCGTCGTCGACGCCGAGGCGAGCGGGCACATCGTCAGCCAGATCGGAGCACCGAAGGTGATCGCCGATCTCGTCCAGGTCGGGCTGGTGCGGGACCAGACCCAGTGGATGCTCGACATCCTCGACGACCCGCTGCGTACCGGCGTGGCAGTGGTGACCACGCCCGAGGAGATGCCGGTGACCGAGACGATCGACCTGCTCGGTCGCTTGCGAGCCGAAACCGGCGCCCACGCCGCAGCGGTGATCGCGAATCGCGTGCTGCCGGCGATGTTCAACCGACGCCAACAGGCGATCGTCGACCGTCTCGACGACGTGATGCCACTGCTCGCCGACGTGGCCGGGCCGGCCGTGACCACGGTGGTCGATGCTGCCCGACTCACCGAGATGCGCCGCAGCACGGGAGCCGAACATCTCGATCGTCTGATGCGCTGGCTCCGATCGAGCGGCGAGGTTGCCGACGGACTCCCGATCATCACCGTGTCCGAGCTGTTCTCACGGGGGTCCGGACCACGCGTGGTCTCGCTCGTGGCCGAGGCGCTCTCCGACGAACTCGATCCCGAGCCGATGTCGCCGGGAGGCCGTCGTGGCTGAGCTCGACAACCTGCTCGCGAGCCGCGAGATGATCCTCGTCGCCGGCTCCGGTGGTGTCGGCAAGACCACCATCGCTGCTGCGCTGGGCATTGCCGCGGCGCAGCGGCAGAAGTCGCGAGTCCTCGTCATGACCGTCGACCCGGCCCGGCGTCTGGCCTCGGCACTCGGGATCGACGAGTTCGGCAACACCCCGGTGCGCATCGACCCGAAGGCGTTCGCCGCGGCCGGCAACAAGGTGCGTGGTGAGGTGTGGGTCGCGATGCTCGACACCAAGGCGGGGTGGGACGAGCTGATCACGCGGCATGCTCCTGACGCCGGCCACCCGCGACGCGGTGCTCGCCAATCCGCTCTACGAGAACATCACGCGCCGTTTCGTGCACAGCCACGAGTACCTGGCCATGGAGCAGCTCCACGACCTGCATGCCCGCGGTGAGTTCGACCTCGTCATCGTCGACACACCGCCGTCGCGAAACGCACTGTCGATCCTCGACGCACCCAACCGGATGATCGAGTTCTTCGGGAGCCGATTGCTCCGGTGGCTCACCGTGCCGTACCGATCGCGGCTGTTCACGATGGCGTCCAAGCCGTTCTACCAAGTGGCCGATCGAGTGCTCGGGTCACGGTTCCTCCAGGACATCGCGGACTTCTTCGTCCTGTTCCAGGCGATGGAGAGTGGCTTCGTGCGCCGGGCGAAGGAGGTCGAGGCGCTCATGCGCGACCCCCGCACGGCCTTCGTCGTCGTGACGACGCTCGAGACAGCCCCGAGCTACGAGGCCCGGTACCTCGCACGATCCCTCGTCGACCGCGGGATGTCGCTCGGGGCCATCGTCGCCAATCGCGTCCTGCCCGCAGCGCTCGCCAGTTCGGCCGCGGCCGAGAGTGCCGCGGTGCTGCTCGAGCATGCCGACGGGGATCTCGCCGACGCCGTGGCGACCGAACTCGCTGCTCCGCGCAAGGAGGTCAGTGCGGTTCTCACCCAGATCGCGACCCGGTTCGACGACGTCGCCATGGTGGCGGCGCGCGAGTCGGATCGACGTTCGGAACTGGCCGCGCTCGCCCCGGTGTTCCTGACCGTCCCGTGGCTCGCAGGAGACATCCACGACCTCGCCGGGCTCGACTTGCTGGCGGGTCACCTGCGCGCCGGCGAATGATCGGGCAGAATCATGAGTGATGACCTCTCTCGCCGAACTGGCCCGCGAGCACACGACGCTCGACCGTGACGACATCGATCACCTGCATCGACTGACCGCAGAGTGGGCGTTTCTCGCCGATCTGTGCTTCGCCGACCTGCTGCTCTATGTCCGATCGAGCGGTGGCAAGTGGTTGACCGTCGATCAGGTGCGGCCGGCGACGAATCAGACGATCTACGCGACCGACTACGTGGGGGCGTGGGCCGATGGTGACGAGGCCGAGCTCATCGAACGGGTGGCCTCGACGGGGCAGCGTGTCGAAGGTGCGATCGAGGTCGACGGCGGCGGTGACGAGATCAACCACGCCCGCATGCTCGCGATGCCGGTGCGGCGCAACGGGGAGATCATCGCCGTGCTGTCGAAGGAGTGGAAGGTCAAAGCAGGGCGTCCCCTCGGCGAACTCGAACGCAACTACTCCTTCATCTTCGAGGAGTTCGCCCAGATGATCGAGGTCGGAGCGTTCCCGTTCCCCGGGCGCGTCGCCGACTCGAGTGCTGCGCCGCGTGTCGGTGACGGCGTCTTGACGCTCGACGCGACCGGCACGGTCACGTACGTCTCACCCAATGCGAACTCGGCGCTGCACCGCGTCGGCATCCAGGCGAACCCCGTCGGGATGCGCCTGGCCGAACTCGGGTTCCACGACGGTCCGGTGCGCCAGGCGTTCGAGCGACGCGAACCGATCGTCGAGGAGTTCGAGCAGGGCGCGGACGTCACGCTGCTGTGCCGTTGCGTCCCGTTGATCGGCAGAACCGAATCCGGCAGCGAGATCACCGGCGGGCTCCTCCTCGTCCGCGACGTGACCGAACTCCGCAAGCGTGATCGGCTGCTGCTCAGCAAGGACGCGACCATCCGTGAGATCCATCACCGGGTCAAGAACAACCTGCAGACGATCTCGTCACTCCTGCGCCTGCAGTCACGGCGCCTCACGAATCCGGAGGCCAAGGCGGCCGTCCAGGAGTCGGTGCGCCGGATCAGGACCATCGCCCTCGTCCACGAGTCGCTGTCACGCGAGCCCGGTGAGGACATCGCCTTCATCGAGATCGTCAGGCCGCTGTTGCGCCTCGCCGAGGAGAGCCTGCAGTCACCCGACCGTCCCGTGCGGTTCACGGTGAACGGCGACGGTGGTCGTATCCCGGCCAACACCGCCACGCCGCTGTCGGTCGTGCTCACCGAGTTGCTCCAGAACGCCGTGGATCACGGCTTTCCCGAGGGCAGTGGCGGCGGCGACGTCAACGTCGCACTGAGCCATCTCGACGGGCACCTGACGGTGCGAGTGGTCGACAACGGTCGAGGCGTCGACCCCTCGTTCGAACTCGATCAGGCCACGGGGCTCGGACTCTCGATCGTGCGGACCCTGGTGACCACGGAACTCAACGGCACGATCGAGATCAGGCCGGCGTCGACGCTCGAACTCGAACTCGCCGGCATCGGCGACGGCTCGAGCCGCCAGCACGGCACGATCATCGAGCTGACGGTGCCGACGGACGACTGAGCGTTGCACCGGGACGAGCCCCGGGTGCACGGCCGTGGGGTGGTTCAGCTGGCGCGGGCGGCGCGGGCCGCAGCGACCCGGCGACGTCGGATGACCCGACGTTCCTCCTCGGTGAGTCCGCCCCAGATGCCCGAGTCCTGATTCGTGTCGAGCGCAAAATCGAGACACTGCTCGGCCACGGTGCACTCGTTGCACACCTGCTTGGCCCGGTCGATCTGGTACAGCGCATTTCCTGTGGTCCCCACCGGGAAGAACAACTCCGGGTCGGTGTCGCGGCAGATGGCGTCATCGCGCCATTCGTAGTCCGCGGCTCCCAGGGTCAGGCTGGACGCAAGGATCGACACGTTGGTGCTCCTCGAAGGTGTTGAGGCGAGCGGATCGCCGGGGGGTTTGGGGGGTTTTCGTCGTCGTCGGACGACGTCGCTGGCCATCAGGCCGGGTCGAACTGTAAGCGCGATGCGATGCCCTCGCAAGAGGCGTTTGGTCCCAATGTTCACGAAGAGATCAGCTCCGGTTCATCTGGCGTTCGCAGTGCGTCGGCCGCCTGCGCCATGATGGCCTCATGCTGGTACTGGGTCATCGTGGCGCGTCGGCCGCCACCAGGGAGAACACGCCCGAGGCGTTCCGCCTGGCCGATGAGATGGGTGCCGACGGGGTCGAACTCGACGTTCGCCGCGTCGCCGACGGCCGGCTGCTGGTCGCTCACGATCCGTTACCCGACGCGCTCGACGAGGTCGATCGGTTGAACCTGGCGACCCTCGACGAAGTGCTCGATGCGTGCGGCGAACGGATGCTGGTCAACGTCGAGATCAAGAACTGGCCGACCGATGCAGGCTTCGATCCGACGATGGCGATGGTGGGCCCCATCGTCGAGGAGCTGCGTCGTCGGGGCCAGGCAGCCGTGTCACGGTGGCTGATCTCGTCGTTCTCCTGGGACACACTCGAAGCGTGCCGAGCAGCTGCACCGGAGATCGCCACCGCATGGCTCGTCTCGACCCTCAGCGCCGACGGGATCGCCCGGACCGCCGCGGCCGGACACGCAGCGGTGAATCCGTGGGAACCCACCATCACGGCGGAGTTCGTCGCGCAGTGCCACGAAGCCGGTCTGGCCGTCAACGGTTGGACGTGCAACGATCCGGTCCGGCTGGTCGAACTCGCCGACCTCGGTGTCGACGGCGTCTGCACCGACGTGCCCGACCTCGCATTGCAGGCGCTCGGCCGGGCGGGCGGTCAGGTCGCGGTCAGCCCGTCGTGGGCGCAGTGGCCGTCGTCGGCTCCCTGAGCGGCACGACGAGCTTCACGGCATCGGGCACGTGGACGAACTCGAGACGGGTCGTCGACCCGAGTGCGTCGCCGTCGACCTGATACGGGAACGGCGTGTCGTGCTGCACCACCAGATGCGAGACGTCCTCGCGGACGTCGAGGTGGGCTGCCGGCTTGACACCTCCGCCGCGAAGGGCACCCGCCAGTGACGACAGGATCGCCACGGAACTCATCTTGGTGAACGTGATCGCCACCAGACCGCGATCGAGAGTGGCTGCCGGTGACAGGTCGAGCGGACGGTTTCCGAGGTAGGTGTACGGGCTGGTGTTCAGCACGATCGTGAAGTAGCCGTCGATCGGGTCGCCATCACCGATCACCTGGAAGTGGGGTGTGCTGCGGTCGTAACCGGTCAGCCACGTGGTGACCCCGGCCCAGATGAACAGCGGGTGGCCGAGCCATCGTTTCCACGATCCGCGCTTCTCGACGCGTTCGACGACCGCGGCGTCGAACCCGACGCCGGTGTGGAAGCAGAAGTAGCGGCCGTTCACCTGGCCGAGCCCGATCGGACGGAAGTCGTCGGCGTCGATGCCGTTGGCGAGATACTCGACGGCCTCGACCGGGTCGTTCGGCATGCCGAGCGTGCGGGCGAACACGTTGGTGGAACCGCCGGGAAGAACACCGAGCGCCGTGTCGGAACCCGCGATACCCGTTGCGACCTCGTTGAGCGTGCCGTCGCCGCCGAATCCGATGACGACGTCGAGCTTGCGTCGTACGGCGTCGTGGGCGAACCGGGTGGCGTGACCGCGCCGGTTCGTCTCGACCATCTCGACGTCGTGATCGCGGCTCAGTCGCCGATGCACGATCACCGTGTTGCGCGCCGTGACCGACGAGGCGAACGAGTTGACGACGAGCAGGACCTTCAAGATGAGTGACGGTAACGCAGCGCCGGGCGGCTCGCTGCGTGCGTGGGTGGCACGAGTTTGGGTCGAAGTTGACGCACCGGTAACTTAGGGAGCCTTATGAACGTGATCGTCTGCGTCAAGCAGATCCCGGACCCGGCGCTGCCGGGCGAGCTGGATCCCTCCACCAACACGCTCAAGCGTGACGGCAAGCTCATTCTCGACGAGTCGGACAGTTACGGCGTCGAGATGGCGCTGCAACTCGTCACGGCGGCCGGCGGCGGCGAGGTCAGCCTCGTGTCGATGGCCCCGAACGACGAGACGTCGGGCCTGCGCACCGCCCTCGCGATGGGAGCTGCCAAGGCCGTACTGGTGAGCGACGCGTCGCTCGCCGGCGCCGATGCGCTGACCACCGCCAAGGTGCTCGCCGCCGCCACGAAGCGGCTCGGCGACGTCGACCTGATCATCGCCGGCACCGAGTCGTCCGACGGCTACACCGGCACCGTGCCCGAGCAGATCGCCGAGGTCCTCGGCCTGCCCTCGATCACCTTCGCCAAGACGGTGTCGATCGCCGACGGCGTCCTGAAGGTCGATCGTCAGACCGAAGCCGGCTACGACGAGGTCACCTGCTCGCTCCCGGCCGTGGTCTCCGTGACCGCCGGCGTGGTCGAGCCCCGCTACCCCAGCTTCAAGGGCATCATGGCCGCGAAGTCCAAGCCGGTCGAGACCGTCACCGCCGCCGACCTCGGCGTCGAGTCCGTGTCGTGGGCCCAGCAGATCACCTCCGTCGAGGATGCCCCGGCCCGCGAGGCCGGCGAGGTCATCGAGGACGACGGCGAATCGTTCAACAAGATCGTCGAGTTCCTCGACAACCTGAAAGTCATCTGAGGAGACCGTCATGGGAATCGACAACATCTGGGTGTTCGCACAGGCCGCCGACGGCGCACCGACCACCGGCACGCTCGAACTGCTCACCAAGGCCCGCAGCCTCGCCGGCAACGTCTCGGCCTTCATCGCCGGCGACGCCGCCGGCGTCGCAGCCGTGCTCGGTGACCACGGAGCGGCCAAGGTCTACGCGACCGGCGACCTCGGCGGGGCACTCCCCGGCGTCGCCGTGTCGGCCGCGATGCAGGCCGTGATCGCCGGTGGCGACACGCCCGACCTGATCATGTTCCCGCAGAGCTACGAGGGCCGCGACGTGATGGCACGTCTGTCGGTCAAGCTCGACCGGACGGTGCTCACCAACTCCACGAGCGTCACGGTCGACGGCGACTCCGTCACGGTGCAGACACCTGTCTTCGGCGGAGCCAAGCTCGTGAACTCGACGTTCACGGGCGAGCGTCCGTATCTCGCCGCCTTCCGCCCGAAGAGCTTCGTCGCCGAAGCCGGCGCGGGCGCTGCGGGCGAGGTCGTGTCGGCCCCGGTTCCCGATCTGGGATCGACCGCCGGAGCAACCGTGACGGCAGTCCACGTCGAAGAGACGTCAGGTCCGAAGCTCGACGAGGCGGCCGTGGTGGTCGCCGGTGGTCGTGGCCTCGGCGAGGCCGACAAGTACGCGATGATCGAATCGCTGGCCAAGGCGCTCAACGGTGCGCCCGGTGCGTCGCGAGCGATCGTCGATGCCGGCTGGGTGCCGTACAGCTACCAGGTCGGCCAGACCGGCAAGGTCGTCAAGCCGACGGTGTACATCGCCGCCGGTATCTCCGGGGCCACCCAGCACATGGTGGGCATGAAGGGCTCGAAGAACATCATCGCGATCAACAAGGACAAGGAGGCACCGATCTTCGGTGTCGCCGACCTCGGCATCGTCGGTGACGTTCACAAGGTCCTCCCGCAGCTCCTCGCTGCCCTCGAAGCCCGCGGCTGACCCCACCCCCGCCCAAACCACCGAAATTCTCCTGGAACTGCGCGCTCAGCGCGCACGTCCAGGAGAATTTCGGGTTTTCAGGCGGCGTCGCGGGCGAGGATGGCCCAGGCGACGGATTCCTCGGGGTCCTCGACGGCGAGTTGGAGCTGCCAGCCCATGGCCGGCTCGTGGGCGTCCCAGCGGTACCACCGCAGCTCGGCGGCGAGCGCGCCGAGAGCATCGGGGTCGACGGGCCACTCGTCGGTCAGATCGCCGAACGCGGCCAGTGTCCACCAGGCGCCGAAGCGTCCCGCTGCAGCGCCACGGCGACGTCCATGGGCGCCGCCGCTCGCTCCCGGCCCAGGCCAACCAGGCCATGGCGGTCGCCGGATCGAGTTCCGCGACCCGCGCCCGACGCAGACCCAACGCGCCCAGCGCTCCGGCCACGTCACCGTCGACGCACACCACGTCGACCTGGCCGTTCGAGCTCGTCGTCCACGGCTCGACGAGTTGTCGAACGGCGTACTCCACGTCGTCGTCGAGCACCTCCGCCGGGGTCGGGTCGATGTCGTCCCAATCGTCGGGGAGTGGGGGAGCGGGGAACTCGGCACCGACCTCGCTGTACGTCGCGAGCGCGTAGTCGGGTTCCCAGGCCTGCAGCGCGAGCGGCAGGTCGAGCACCGCAGGCAGATCGTGGTCGTCGACGATCTCGCCCCGCATCACCCGCTCGTGCGCCACGAATGCTGCTCGCGGACCGCGATCGAGATGCGGGGCGAGGTCGTTCCACCTGTGGTGTTGCGCAGCGACCTCCGTGAGCGGGCCGATCGTGAATCGTCCGGAGAGCCCGTCGCTCTCGTCGAGAACAGCGGCGACGTGCTCGGGAGTCGCGAGGAGGGCGAGGCGGTACTCGGCCAGCGTTGCCGCGGGCCAGAGTTGGCGACCGGTCGTGACGGCATGACGTGAGCGATCGCGAACACGAAGCAGGCCGGCCCAATCGCGGTCGGCGCACCGATCGTCGATCATCCGGACGAGGCCGTCGAGGTCGGCGCGGTGGATCAGCTCGTCGAGTGCGTCATCGGCTCGGTCGTCCCCGTCGTTCATGATGTTGCTCAGACCAACGGCCACGGGTAGCGACGCCCGCTCGGGTCCGTCGGGAACCGCCGGTGTGTGACACACCATGCGGCGCGGCGCGGCAAGGGCCTCGACCTCGTCGTGGGCCAGCAGTGTGGCGATCTCCGGTGGCACGTGTTCGCAGAGCGTCCCGACCCGTTCGAGCAGGTCGTCGTCGATCGGCTCGTCACCGAACTCCCAGATCACGGTTCGCAGCTTGTACTCCGCCGCGAAACACAGGCCGTTGTCGATACCCCAGACGGAGGGTGGCTCGCCGTCGCGGGCGGGGATCAGGAGCACGTGCCCGCTCTTGCGGTCGGTGTTGTTGGCGAGGATGTCGAGCAGGGCCATCGCCCGCAATCGGTCGTGCAGCTCGGGGTGGGCCTCGTGGATCGTGAAGTAGTGCTGGCTGTGGTCGGCGGTGACGAACCACTGCACCGACCCCTCGCCGAGTGGGCCGTCGCGCAACACCGTCGGCGGCACCACGTGCAGTCCCAGGTATTCGCTCAGCACGTACGTAGCCACCTCACGGCGGTGGAGGCCGGGCTCGAAGTCCCACAGCGGGCGTTCGCCCCGCACCGGTTTGTAGATCGCCGGATGACTCGCCTCCTCGTGGGTGACGTGCACCAGAAACGTCGCGTTGCTGCTGTAGGGCATGCGACCCTCGACCTCGATCTCGCCCTGCAGAAGGTGCCGGATCGGGTCGTCGATCTCGTCGACACGCAGTTCGACGCCGCGCTGCTCCTCTTCGTCGTCGAGCTCGTCGTCGAAACCGTCGTCCATCTCGTCGTCGAACTCGTCGTCCATCTGGTCGTCGAGCTCGTCCGCGGGCTCGGTCGTGGCCATCAGTTCATCCGGGGGCAGACGTGGCCGTCGGGATCCATCGGGAAGCTGCACCACTGACACGCCGGCCGACCGGCTTCGACCACCTTGTCCGCGTGGTCGCAGAACGCTGCCGCCTGGCCCCGGCTGAGATAGAGCCGAACGTGACCGCGATCGTCGTCGAGCGGTTCGCCCTCGTCGTCGACGTCGCCGATCTCTTCGAGTTGGATCAGCACCCGATCGCTCGAGCGGTCGTAGCCGAGGCCGATCGGCCCCAGGACGAATGCCGGATCGAGCGGATCGCGGAGCTCGAGTGCTCCCGGCATCGGGCGATCCTCGGCCGGGGGAAGATCGGCGAGCACCTTGCGCAGGTACTGCACGATGGCTGCTGTCTGCTGCTTCTCGCACTTGACGGTGACACGCTGATCGTCGGCTCGGGCCTGGAGCAGGAAGATGCGCTCGCCCGGGCGGCCGACGGTGCCGACGGTGAACGCAGCGACGTCGTCGAACTCGAAGAAGACACTCATGTTCAGGACGGTTGCAGCTCGGTCAGTGGACGTCCGGTCGAGTTGACGGCCAACACGGCGGGGCCGCCTGGTCCCCACGTGATGGCGGTGACCGAGGCCGGACTGATGACGATGCGCTGGAACAGGTCGATGTGGGTGCCGAGCGCATGGGCGACGGCGGCCTTGATCGTGTCGGCGTGGGACACGCACACGATGGTGCCGCCGGGGTGCGCGGCGCGCAAGCGGTCGAGCGTCGAGACCATGCGGGTCTGCATCTCGATGAAGCTCTCACCGTTGGGGAAGCGGAACATCGACGGCGCCCGCTGCACGGTCTGCCATTCGGGCAGCTTCATCAGCTTCTTCAACTCGGATCCGGTCCAGTCGCCGAAGTCGCACTCGAACAGTCCGCGATCGATCTGCGTCCGCAGGCCTCTGGCGGCCGAGATGGGTGCGGCTGTCTCCTTGGCCCGTTCGAGTGGCGAGCTGTAGACGGCGTCGACGCGCTGGAGTTCGGCGATGCGCGCAGCGGCGATGTCGGCCTGTCGCCGGCCCTCGTCGGCGAGGTGCAGACCCTTGGCGCGGCCAGGGAGCACCTTGCCGGTCGTCGGTGTCTGCCCGTGACGGACGAGCAGGATCGTCGTGAACGCGGTGCCCGGCGACTTCTTGGTCGCCGAACGCGGGGGAGAGGTTCGCTTCGTGGTGGCCATGGAGTGTGTCCAACCTACTGTCGAGTGCTGTGACTCCGCTCGCCAGACTCGAACGCGACGTCGTCGAGTGCCGCGCCTGCCCCCGGCTCGTCGAGTGGCGTGAGCAGGTCGCCGTCGAGAAGCGGGCGTCGTACAGCGACGAGACCTACTGGGGCCGCCCGATCCCGGGATTCGGCGATCCGCAGGCGTCCATCGTCGTGCTCGGCCTGGCACCGGCGGCTCACGGCGCGAACCGCACCGGCCGGGTCTTCACCGGCGACCGCAGCGGCGACTGGCTCTTCCGGGCGATGCACCGAGCCGGCCTGGCCAATCAGGCCGAATCGGTGTCGGCCGACGACGGCCTGCATCTCACCGATGCGTGGGTCACCGCAGCGGTGAAGTGCGCGCCTCCCGGCAACAAGCCCCTGCCCGCCGAGCGCGACGCGTGCGCGCCGTTCCTCCGGCGCGAGTTCGCTGCACTCACGAACATGCGTGTGGTGGTCTGTCTGGGGCAGTTCGGCTACCAGGCAGCGTGTGCTCACTTCGGCGTCCGGCCCCGTCCCAGGTTCGGCCATGGCGTCGAGGTGCCGGTGGACGGCGGGCCGGTGCTGATCTGTTCGTTCCACCCCAGTCAGCAGAACACGTTCACCGGACGGCTCACCGAACCGATGCTCGATGCCGTGTTCCATCGCGCCGTCGAGCTCAGTAGCCTTGAACCGCTGTGAAGACCTCTCGCCGTCCGCTCGCCCTCGTCACCGCTGTTGCGGCCGTGTTCACGTTGTCGGCGTGCCAGTCCGACCCGAGTCCGACGCGGATCGCCGAGGATCTCGTGAAGACCGAGACCGAAGGGCAGCCGAAGGTCCAGGAGTGCATGCTCGCGGTCATCGACGACTACGACCTCGACCAGCTGGGTGAGGACTCCATCGGCGACAACGCCGAGAAGGCGAAGGCGGCTGACGCCGAACTCGCGAAGTTCGAAGCCGACCTCGCCGCCTGCCGCTGATCCGGGCGGACGCCTGACGCTGATCAGGGGCGCGACCCGAAACGTCACGTTTGACCCGGCACCGTGTGACGCGGGTCAGGGAGCCGGTGCGGGCGCGGCGGCCTTCTTCTTGGGCGGCGGCACGCCGACGGCGGGCGCACGGTCGGCGAATTCGGGCCAGCGGCGACGGCTGACGATCGACAGCAGGCGCAGCAGGCGCATGGCGGTCTCGTCGGTCTGGGCCGGCTTGGCGATGATCGAGCCGTCGGCGATCATCCGCTCGATGACCTCCTCGCCGAGTTCGGTACGGACGATCGTGAGCGTCCAGTCGTTGTCCTCGCCGATGCCGCCGGTCGACACGTCGGCGTGTTCGGCGGCGAAGTCGGGACAGCTCGTGCAGCCCTTGCGGGTCCAGCCGTGGCACTCCTTCAGGTCGATCTCGTGGTACGAACCGTCCTTCATCCAGATCTGGAACGCGCCCTTGATGTTCATCTTCACCATGTCCTGCTTCTTCAGGCCGTACTTGGCCTCGAAGAGCTCGGGGAAGATGGCGTCGTCGAACGTCTTCGAGCAGAGCAGGCCGATGTTGAACAGGAACGGCTTGGAGACCTTGCCGGCCTTGCGATCCCACATCGTCGGCGGCGACGACGTCTGGCAACCCATCCCGACCAGGGCGAGGCGTTCGTAGCCCTTCTCCTTGGCCTCGGGGAGGGCCAGCGGGTTCGCGCAGTAGGTGTAGCGGCTCCCGGCGGTGGCGAGGATCTCCTCCTTCGTGGCCACCACGGCGGGCTTCGCCTTCCAGGCGTCGTCGTCCTCGACGCCGCTCACGAGCGCCGCATCGATGTAGTCGTGCTCACGCAACCAGATCAGCATCGCCGACACGAGTCCACCGTCCTGGCCCATCTTGTGGACCATGTCGTCGCTCGCCCGGGTCAGGTACAGCTGGCGCCAGATGCCCGCCATCTCGTCGGGTTCACGCACCCGACCGAACAGGTGCATGTCGGCCGACGGCTCCCACGCCCGGAAGCGGGGGCACGCCCGGGTGCAGGTGGTGCAGCCCTTCTCGCCGTGGATGCAGTTGTCGAGACCCAGCTCCTCCTCGATGTGGAACGGGATGTACTTGCCTTCCTCGTGTTCGTACCCGATGACGTCGTGCGGGCACGTGACGACGCAGCCGGCACAGCCCGTGCACAGCCCGGTCGTGATGACCTCGGCGTACAGCTCCTTCCACTGCGCCGTCCACCGCCCCGCCTGAGCGGGAGTGGCGGGTGCATCGGCTTCGGCGGGGGAGTCCACGGTCGTCATGAGTCCCGACTGTACGCGACAGGGGCCTCGACCGGCGAGGGAAGCGCCAGCGACGCGCCGATCCCCGAGCCAACCCTCTGAGGACGCAAAGGAGGCTCGGGGATCGAGCAACGGGACGCAACGATGCGTCCCGATCGGGACCGGCTGGATCGCGAACTAGATCGCGTCGCTCCCTTCCTCACCGGTGCGGATGCGGACGAGCCGCTCCACCGGGGAGACCCAGATCTTGCCGTCGCCGATCTTGCCGGTCGCGGCCGAGGCCACGATCGTGTCGACGACGCCGTCCACCGCGTCGTCCTCGACGATGATGCTGAGGCACACCTTGGGAACGAAGTCGATCTTGTACTCCGATCCCCGGTAGGTCTCGGTGTGGCCGCCCTGGCGTCCGAATCCACGAACTTCCTCGACGGTGATGCCGGTGATCCCGGCGGCCTTGAGGGCGTCCTTGACGTCGTCCAACTTGAACGGCTTGATGACTGCTGTCACGAGTTTCATGTTGTCTCCTGGTTCCTGGATCGTCCTGGTCAGTTCTTCACGAACGACGGGTACGCCTCGACGCCCATCTCGGGGATGTCGAGACCGGTGATCTGATCCTCGTCCTTCGAGCGGATGCCACCCTTGCCGCGTGCCTTCGAGATCTTGTCCTGGATCTTGAAGAAGGAATAGGCGATGCCGAAGATCACCGTCCAGATGACGACGACGCCCACCGCCTGGGCGCCGAGCTGGCTCCAGCCGTCAGATCCCTCGATGATGCCCTTGACACCCGTGACGTCGGAGCCGTTCCATCCCGCGCCGTAGCTGCCGTTGGAGAAGATGCCGACGGCGAGCACACCGAAGGTGCCGTTGACACCGTGCACGGAGATGGCACCGACAGGGTCGTCGATCTTCAGCTTGTGCTCGATGAAGAACACCGACTCGATGACGAGGACGCCGGCGATCAAGCCGATCACCGCGGCCGCCCACGGTGCGACGAACGCACAGGGCGCGGTGATGGCCACGAGTCCGGCGAGCATGCCGTTGGCCATCATGCCCGGGTCGGGCTTGCCGGTCCGCTTCGTGATCCACGCCATGGCGGCGATGGCACCGAACGCGCCGGCGATCGCCGTGTTGGTCGCCACGACGGCGAACTGCACGTCGGTTGCGGCGAACGTCGAGGCGGCGTTGAAGCCGAACCAGCCGAACAGCAGGATGAACGTGCCGAGCATGGCCATCGGGATGTGGTGACCGGGAATACCACGTGGGGTGCCGTCCTTGGAGAACTTCCCGACGCGGGCACCCACGACGATGGCGCCTGCCAGAGCGGCAGCGCCGCCGACGGCGTGGACGACACCGGATCCGGCGAAGTCGACGTAGCCGGCGCCGAGGCCCATCGTGTCCCAGATCTTCGCGAGCCAGCCGCCGCCCCAGGTCCACGCCGCGAACAGCGGGTAGAACACGGCGCCGCAGAAGAGCCCCCAGATCACGAAGCTGCCCCACTTCCACCGCTCCGCCATCGACCCGGTCGGGATCGTGGCGACGGTGTCCATGAAGGCCACCATGTAGAGGAAGAAGCCGACGAGCGCCGGCGTGATCAGGTCACCGCTCAGCGCCCAGCCGCCCTCCCACAGGAAGACCCAGTTGCCGGATCCCAGCAACGCCCCACCAGGGGCTTCGTCGAGCCCGAAGATCGGCGCGCTGAAGCCGCCGAATGCCAGCGGGAAGCCGACCAGGAAGAATGCGACGAAGCCGAGAGCGAAGATGGCGAAGTTCGTGGTGACCACGTGGGCCGCATGCTTCGCCTGGCAGAAGCCCGTTTCGACGAGTGCGAATCCCGCCTGCATGAAGATCACGAGGATGGCGCCGATGACGACCCAGAGCAGGTTGAGATCCTGCCCGAGCACCACGATGGGGTCGGGTTCCTGGGCAAAAGCCATGTTGGGCAAGAGCGCGGCGCCGGTGAGACCGACGGCCGCGGCCGTGATGATTCGTCGTGCACGTTTGGGCACAGTGTCCTCCAATGGATGTTGGCAAACGAGATAGGGAAATGGATTCACGCGTCCAGTGGCGCCGTTGCCGCCCGGATTGCGAGCGCAACCTAAGGCGACCGGATTTCCCCTCTGTCGCCGACGTGTTTCCTGCGTGTGAATGGTCGCTGGGAGGGAGCGGGCCGAAAACTTGACCCGTGGGTCAAGTCGACTGGCAGAATGGGGGGATGGACCTCTCGTATCCCCCCGAAGCCGAGGAATTCCGCACCGAGATCAAGGCGTGGCTCCACGACAACCTCCCCGACGGATGGTTCGACGACGGCTTCGAGATGACCGAGGCCGAACGCAAGCAGTTCAACGAGGAATGGCCCCGCAAGCTCTTCGAGGGCGGTTGGATCTGTGCCACCTGGCCCGCCGAATACGGCGGCAAGGGCCTCACCACGATGCAGGGCGTCGTGCTGTCCGAGGAGTTCGCGAACGCCAAGGCCCCGATGCGCGGCGACTTCTTCGGCGACACCCTCGTCGGCCCCACGATCCTGCAGTGGGGGACCGAGGAGCAGAAGAAGGAGTTCCTGCCGGGCATCCTGAGCGGCACGACGCGCTGGTGCCAGGGGTTCTCCGAGCCCAACTCCGGGTCCGACCTCGCGAGCCTGAAGACCACCGCGGTGCTCGACGGTGACGAGTGGGTCATCAACGGCCAGAAGGTGTGGACCACGCAGGGCCACCATGCGGACTACTGCTTCCTGCTCACGCGCACCGACCCCGACGTGAAGAAGCACGCCGGCATCTCCTACATGCTCGTGCCGATGCGCCAACCGGGCGTCGAGGTGCGTGGCATCACCCAGCCCGACGGCACGGCGGAGTTCTGTGAGGTGTTCTTCGACAACGCCCGCTGCCCGAAGGACGCCGTCGTGGGCGGGGTCAACAACGGCTGGAAGGTCGCCAACTCCACGCTCGCATTCGAACGGGGGCAGTCGGCGACGACCGGCTACCGGCGTTTCGCCGAGGAGTACCGCTTGCTCGTCGAAGCTGCGACCGACAAGGGAGTGATCGACGAACCGCTCATCCGTCAGCGCCTCATGCAGTACTGGACGAAGATCCAGATCCTGCGGATCAACGGTCTGCGCAATCTGTCCGCGACGCTGAGCGGTGGCGGCGACATGGGCACCATTGCGCTCGGTGCGACCAACAAGATGTTCTGGTCGGAGATGCACCAGCGGGCGATGGAACTGGCGGTCGACATCTACGGCGCCGACGCCATGATGATCGACGCCGGACCCGAAGCAGGCGGTTGGCCCGGAGCGGCGCGCGACAAGCGCCGCGAGGGCTATCCGGTGAGCCCGATGATGTCGTCGTTCTTCTTCTCGCGCTCGGAGACCATCTGGGGTGGCACGAGCCAGATCCAGCGCAACATCGTCGGTGAACGCGTCCTCGGCCTCCCCAAGGAACCCAAAGGCCCCGACGAATCCTGACCCCCCGTTCTGACCGTTCTCGTGAACAAGAGCACGGTCAGGCCGCGTAGTTGTTCACGAGAACGGCGGGTTGAGTCAGGCTGCGGCCATCTGGTCGCGGCGAAGCCGATGAAGTAACGCGAGTTCGTGGATCGTTGCGGTGAAGTCGTGGGCCAACTCGAGGTCGGTGACTCGGTCGACCTGCCAACCGAGGCGCCGCGCCCCGCGATCGCGGGCCTTGTCGCGTTGGGCGTCGAATCGGCCACCGTGCCATTCGACGTGGTCGACCTCCAGTGCCCATCGGATCGACGGGTCGGCCGCGTCGACATGGATCAGGGTGCCATCGGGAAGGCGAAGTGCGTATTGACGAACGAGCGGCCCGACATGTCGTTCGAGCGCCTTCAGTACCTTCAACTCGAGCCCGGATCCGGCGGGGCGTTGCCAGTCCGACCGTTGTGAGAGGACGCGGTTCACCCGAGCACTCCCGGGGCGACCGCGTGCGCTCATCCGCTTCACCGTCCGCCACAACGTGGGCATGGTGGTGTGATGGTCGAGCACCCACTCAGTGAGGCGCTCGAAGCGTTCGTCACCGAGATCGCGGGCGCAGTCGAACCATGCACGCGGCGGGCTCGCGACGCAGATCCCATCGTCTCGTGTCACGCGGTCGGAGTCGTCGAGCAGGTTGGTGCGCCGAAGCAGCACCCCCCGTGCAATCGGCGTTCGATCATGTGCAACGAGGACGATGGGAACGTCCGGGCGACCGATGTGACGAAACTCCCACAGCCTCGCCGCCGCAGACCCGGTGATCACCACCTGCGTATCGGCAGCGCAGGCCGCGGCGCACCGAGCTTCGAACGTGTCCGGGGCAGTCGTCACTCTGAAGACTCCGTTGTGGACGCGATGGAGCGCGCCGTGTTCGACGTGGTGAGTGACACCTCGATGGGAGAACCCGTCGAGAATGAGTTCGTCGACGGTCACGATCCCGTGACGTCGTGCGATCCGCTCTGCGAGCGCTGGTGAGATCAAGGCCATCGAAGCCTCCGTGAATCTGTGAGGAGATGTCGCGGGCTGGTCGGGCCGATCCGGTGATGCGGGCTCGATGGTACCGCTGACGCGCCGCGGTCGTCGATCCCGTGCAAGGTCGCGCGGCGTCTGCTCCATCTCGTGAACAAATGATCGACCTGACCGTGCAGTTGTTCACGTGTTCGAAACGTGGGGCGTCGGAGGACTGTGGTGTCGGAGAGTACGGTCGGCGGGCGTGGACGAGCTGCTGGAGGTCGACGGGAGCCCTCGGCCGATCGCGCGTGACCTCATCGAGTTGCTGCATCGGATCGGTCTGGACGAGGTCCGCGCCCGCCAACGTGTGTCCGACCTCGAGATCCTCACGATGGGCATCTCCTTCACCGTCTACTCCGACGGCGAGAACATCGACCGGGCCTGGCCGTTCGACATCATCCCGCGGTTGATCGACGGCAACGAGTGGAGCGTCGTCGAACGGGGGCTCGCCCAGCGCCTGCGGGCCCTCAACCGGTTCATCGACGACGTCTACAACGATCAGCAGATCATCGCCGACGGCGTCTTCCCCGCCGAACTGCTCGACGACTCGGCCAACTATCGCCCGGAGTGTCGGGGCATCCACCCGAAGTTCGGCGTGTGGGCCCACATCTCCGGCTCCGACCTCGTTCGGGCCGGCGACGGGCAGCTCTACGTCCTCGAGGACAACCTGCGCGTGCCGTCGGGCGTGAGCTACGTGATCGAGAACCGCGCCATCGCCAAGCGTGTGTTCCCCGAGTTGTTCCAGCAGTACCGGATCCGGCCCGTCGACGCCTACACCGACGAACTCAACAAGCTGCTCGTCTCGCTCGCTCCCGCCGACCGACACGACCCGACGATCGTCGTGCTCACCCCCGGCGTCTTCAACTCGGCCTACTTCGAGCACTCGTTCCTGGCCCAGCGGATGGGCGCCGAACTCGTCGAAGGCCAGGACCTGGTGGTCGGCGACGACGACTGCGTCTACATGAAGACGATCCAGGGGCTCGAGCGCGTCGACGTGGTCTACCGGCGCATCGACGACCTGTTCATCGATCCCGAGGTGTTCCTGGCCGATTCGATGCTCGGTGTGTCGGGGCTGATGCGCGCCTGGAAGGCCGGCAACGTCGGCATCGCCAACGCACCGGGTGCCGGTGTGGCCGACGACAAGTGCGTCTACGCCTGGGTGCCCGACATGATCCGCTACTACCTCGGCGAGGAGCCGTTGATCCCCAACGTTCCGACGTTGCGGTGCATGTACGACGACGAACGCGAACAGGTCCTCGCCAACATCGGCGATCTCGTGCTGAAGCCGGCCAACGAGAGCGGCGGCTACGGCATCGTCATCGGCAATCGGGCATCGACCGAGGAGCTGGAGATCGCCGCGGCGGCCATCCGAGCCGACCCGCGCAACTGGGTGGCGCAGCCCATCCTCGACCTGTCGACGGCTCCGACGCTCGTCGACGAGGGCATCGAACCACGCCACCTCGACCTGCGCCCGTTCATCCTCACTGGCGCACACAGCTACGTCACCGCCGGTGGGCTCACCCGTGTCGCGCTGACGAAGGGCTCGCTCGTGGTGAACTCGTCGCAGGGCGGCGGCAGCAAGGACACGTGGATCGTCGACGTCGACCCGGCGCGGGGCGCATCCGACCCGGCCCTGACCACGCAGTCGCAGAGCCAGGCGGCCGGCTGATGGCCCTGCTGTCGAGGGTCGCTGATCGGATGTACTGGGCGGCCCGGTACGTCGAGCGTGCCGAGGACTCGGCCAGGGTGCTGCGCGCCTACGGTGACGTGCTCGCCGACCTCCCCACAGCGTCGTCGCGATGGAGTCCGTTGGTCACGATCTCGGGGAGCAGTGTCCGGCTGCCGGCCGTCATCGGGTCCGACGAGAACCAGGTGGCCCAGTTCCTGATCGCCGACCGCGAACATCACAACAGCATCGTCAACACCGTCGATCGCAGCCGGGAGAACCTGCGGACCTGCCGGGAGGTGTTGCCACGTGAGGCGTGGCAGACGTTGAACGACCTGTCGATCTACGTGCGCGGTGCCGCCGTCACGTCGGTCGAACGTCGTCGCCGTGACCGGTTCCTCAGCCGGGTGATCGACGAGAGTCGTCGCCTCGACGGCGTGATGATCTCGACGATGACCCGTGACGAGGTGTTCGAGATGTGGCGGCTCGGGCGCTACATCGAGCGCGCCGACATGACGACCCGCGTGCTCGGCGTCCGGGCGGCCACGCTGTTGTCGTTGCCGGCGGGCGAGGCCGACGAGTTCAACGAGGTGCAGTGGATGGGTGTACTGCGCTCACTGTCCGCGCTGCAGATGTTCCAGCGGGCGACACGCGGACCGATCGACGGGCCCGCCGTCGTGAGGTTTCTCCTGTTCGACCATCGGTTTCCTCGCTCGGTCGCCGGGTGCCTCGCGGAGATGCGCATCTCGATCCTGCGGCTGCCCCACTACTCGACGGTGCTCGGTGCCGTCGAGGCAGCCGATCGTCAGCTCCGCCACAGCCGCCCGGCCGCTGACGACGGCGCCGCGCTCGACGCGGCGATGGAGGAGGTCCAGGTGGCACTGGCGCGGCTCGACAGGGTCATGCACGAGCAGTACGTCGTGCACTGAGCGATGACGGATCGGACACATCTCCAGACCGGCAATCGGGGGACACCGCACGCCGGCATGTTCAGCCCCGGTGGCGTGGACGCCACGGCATTGATGTCGTCGATCGCCGGGTTCGCCGATCTCGCGTCCAGGCAGGTCGACCACGATCGACTCATCGCTGCGGAGGGTGCCGGCCACATCGTCCACGATCTTCCGCTGCGGACCGATGGCCGGGCGGTCGCACTGGAGTCGCGGCCGTGGCGGCTCGATCCGGTGCCGCTCGTGATCGACGGTGACGAGTTCGTGGCACTCGCCGATGGTGCCATCGCCCGGATGCGCATGCTCGAAGCTCTTCTCGGCGACCTCTACGGGGCGCGGACAGTGCTTCGTGATGCCGTCGTCGACCCGATCGCACTGTGGGGCAGTTCGAAGTACCGGTTGGCCGCGTTCGGCACGCGACCGCATCGCAGGTGGATGACCAACTACGCGGTCGACGTGGTTCGTGACACGTCGGGCCACTGGAGGGTGGTGCGCGATCTGACCGATGCGCCGGCAGGTGTGGGCTACGCGTTGCTCGGGCGGTCGGTGTCGGGTCGGGTGCATCGTGACGTGATCTCGCGGTTACCGGCCGGGCGCGCGTTGCGGTCGCTCGACCCGTTCGCCGATCGTCTGCGCGACGGCCTCGCCGACGTCGCGGCCACCCGGAACCCTCGCATCGTCGTGCTGTCGGGCGGCGTCGAGCATCCGTCGTTCGTCGAGCAGTCGTACCTCGCCACCCGGCTCGGGTTGAACCTGGCCGAGGGAGCGGACCTCGTCGTGCGCCAGCGGCGGGTGTGGCTGCGCTCGCTGGGCGGCCTCGAACCCGTCGACGTGTTGTTCCGTCGGCTGGAGGACGACCGCGTCGACCCCATGGAGGTGAACGCCGAGGGCAGTGCAGGCGTTCCCGGGCTGCTGCTCGCGGCGCGGTCGCACGGTGTCAGCCTCGCCAACGCTCACGGTTGCGGTGTCCTGGAGGATCCTGCACTGGGCGAGTACTGGGACGCGGCGGGGGCGTGGCTCACCGGACGGAACTCCGACTACCAGGGCACGTGGCCCCTTCCGTTCATGTCCGCCGACGAGCGCTCCCGGACGGCCTGGGTGAAGTACCCCAGCTTCGACGGCAATGATCTGGTCGAGCGGGCGGTCACGTTGCGTCTGCACCTCGTGGCCAGCGACAAGGGCATCGACGTGCTGCAGGGCGGCAGCGCCCGCGTGCTCGGGGAGAGCGACGACCCGATGGCGCCGACCCTCGCGACGGCCAAGGACGTGTGGGTCGTCGGCGGAACGGTCGCACCACCCGAGATCAGGCGTCGCGAACCGCTGCCCCAGGTGGATCTGATCGCGTCGGTTCCGACCCGTGCAGCGGAGGCGTTGTTCTGGGCGGGACGCGCGATGGAACGTGCCGAGCTGATCGCCCGTGCGATGGAAGTGGTGCTCGATCGCACGAGCGGACTCGTCGATGCCGAGGTGGCCGAACCGTGGGTCGTCCATGGCCTGGACATGCTGTCGGCGGTGGCCGGCGTGACCGCTCGCATCGACCCGCAGGCGGACGATCGCCCGGGAGCCACGTTCGCGCTCGCCGTCGAGGCGCTGGCGCACCAGCTGGGGTCCTTCCTCGCGGAGGCCTCGTCGGTGCGCGAGTACTTCTCGGTCACGGCCGGACGCATGCTCGCCCGGCTCGCCGAGTCACGGGCCCAGTTGAGATGGCTGCTCGGCACGGATGGCTCGTCGTCGTCGGTGGTCGACATCGCCCGGATCGACGGACGGCACCTGGAGTCGATCCTCGTCGACCTGGCCTCACTGGTGGGCCTGTGGAACGAGAGTGTCGTGCACGGTCCGGCGTGGCGCTTCGGTGAGATCGGCCGGCGTCTCGAGCGGGCGTTCGGCGTGATCGACGGCGTGCGTGGTGCATTCGGTCTGTATCAGGGTGCAGGGGCGACACCGCTGTCGTCGCCGATCCGATCGCCTCATGCGATCGACGACCATCGCCTCGACTTCCAGCGCCAACGGCTCGTCGAGATCGTGCTCGCATCGAACGAGAGCCTCGTCGCCTATCGGAGGCGGCACCGCAGCGACGTGGAACTCGCCACGGCGCTGCACCTGCTCATTGCCGAGGTCCACAATCCGCGGGCGGCAGCGTCGGCGATTCGTGACGTGCGACACCAGGCCGGTCAACTCGCCTGGCAGTTCGGTGTCGACACCGCGTCGGAGCTCTTGGCGTTGCTCGAGGTGGCGTCGTTCGACTCGGTCGAGGGAATGGTCACCACGCTCGCCGACGTGTTCTCGGGATGCGATCTCCTCGCTCGCGACGTCGTCGGTTCGTACCTGGCTGCGCCGGTCGATCCGCGGATGATGGGGCGCGGCTGACATGCCCGGCCAGCGTTATCGGGTCGTGCACCTGACGGGTTATCTCTACGGCGCCACGATGCTCGACGGCTACAGCGTCGCGTGCGTGCTCGCTCGGCCGACACCGTCACAGAACGTGATCTCGTCGGTCGTGACGACCGACCCCGAGCCGGACGAGTACGACGAACGCATCGACATCTTCGGCAACCGGGTGGTCCAGTTCGGACTGCACCGGCCGCACGACGGCCTGACGGTGCAGGCGATCACCGAGGCCATCGTGTGGGCCCAGGAACTCCCGCGGGTCGACGTGGCGTGGGAGCGGGTGGCGGCGACCGTGGCGGGACTGCGCGGTCCGATGGCTCTCGACGTCGCACCGTTCACGGCGCCCTCACGTTTCGTGACCGTCGACACCAACCGCATGGCGCTGTTCGAGCTCGCGTCGAACGCGTTCTGGCCGGGTCGATCGATCGTGGAGGCGACCATCGCCTTCTGCACGGAGATCTTCGAGACGTTCGCGTTCGACCCGTCGTTCACCGAGGTCAGCACGCCGCTCGATCTCGTGCTCGCGGAGCGGCGCGGCGTGTGTCAGGACTTCGCCCACCTCGCGGTCGGCTGTCTGCGCACGCTCGGCCTCGCCGCCCGGTACGTGAGCGGGTACATCGAGACCGAACCCCCGCCCGGGGAGGCGAAGTCCATCGGTGCCGATGCCTCGCATGCGTGGTGCTCGGTGTGGATCCCCGATCACGGATGGCTCGACTTCGATCCGACGAACGGGATCGTGGCACCGGCCCGGCACGTCACGATCGGGTGGGGTCGGGACTACGCCGACGTGGCACCGGTCCGCGGCGTGGTCGTCGGCCCGGCGTCGACGCAGTCGTTGGCCGTCTCCGTCGACGTCTCACGCATCTGACCCGCCCCGGCCCCGCCCCCAGCCCCACTCCGGCCCCCTCCGCTCCGAAAGTGCCTCCCGGTGCGCGCTCGAGCGCGCACGAGGAGGCATTTTCGGGTTGGATGGGGGGATGTCCACGGTCACGAAGGTCGGAGCGGAGCGCGAGTCGTTGCTCACTCGCCCGTTCCTCATCGTGACCGGCACTGCGCTCGTCTTCTTCGTGTACATCGGGATCCTGATCCCGATCGTGCCGCTGTTCATCGAGGGGCCGCTGGGTGAGGGCGAGTTCGGCATCGGTGTGACCGTCGCCGTGTTCGCCCTGGCAGCGATCTGTGCTCGACCGTTGCTCGGCCTCCTCGCCGATCGGTACGGACGGCGCGTGCTCATGGTGAGCGGCGCAGTCCTCGCCGGGCTCGGAGGAATCGGGTCGAGCCAGGTCAGCGAGTTCTGGCAGTTGCTCGTGCTCCGCGGGTTCACCGGTGTGGGTGAGGCCGCCGTCTTCGTCGGCGCGGCCACGCTGATCGCCGACATGTCACCGCGTGACCGGCGAGCGGAGGGTGCGAGCTACTTCTCCGTCGCCGTGTTCGGTGGCATCGGCGTGGGGCCGATCATCGGTGAAGCACTGCTCGACGACACGAACTTCGAGCGAGCGTTCTTCGTTGCCGGCCTCTTCGCGTTCCTGGCGGCGGTTCTCGCGATGTTCGCGCCGGCGCGCGTCGAGACCGACGAGGCGTTCGACGACCCGATTGCCTCCGCAGCGCCCGCCACGGGACGTCGAAAGCTCATCCATCCGGCGGCGATCATGCCCGGAATCGTGCTTGCCTCCGGCGTCGCGGCGTTCTCGTCGTTCGGAGCGTTCGTTCCCGACTACGCCCGATCCGTCGGCCTTGCGAGCTCCGGCGGCCTCTTCGCGGTCTACGCGCTCGTGTCGGTCCTCGTGCGCGTCTTCGGCGCCACGTTGCCGGAGCGGCTCGGTCCGCGGCGCACGGTCACCATCGCGCTCGGCAACGTGCTGGTCGGCCTCGCCGTCCTCGCCGCGTTTCCGACGATTGCCGCCCTGTGGATTGCAGCGGCGTTCGTCGGTTTCGGGATGGCGTTCAACTATCCCTCGCTGCTCGCGCTCACGGTGAACCGGGCGAGCGACAGTGATCGGGCGTGGGCCGTCAGTTCCTTCACGATGTTCTTCGAGGTCGGGTCGGTCGCCGGTGGAATCCTGATCGGCGGGCTCGCCAACGTCGTCGGCAAGCAACTCGGCTTCCTCGGTGGGGTCGCGTTCTGTCTGCTCGGGCTGTACCTGTTGCGATTCCGTCTCGTTCCGGCCGGGTCGCCCGATGCCGGCCCCGTGCACATGGCGCCCGCTGTCTCGTACGCCCCCGTCGCCGGCGACTGATCCTCTTCGTTCTCCTCCGCTCTCCTCCAGCGGTGAGGTTCGACCGAGGTGTCCGATTCCCGCTGGTCGACCGACGTTCGGTCGGCCATGATGGGCATGTGCCACCGCTCGATCCCGACCACTGCTACGTCGCCGTCCAGAGTCGCGACGAGCGTTTCGACGGATGGTTCGTGACCGCCGTTCGCACGACGGGCATCTACTGCCGTCCGAGCTGTCCGGCGATCACCCCGAAGCGGACGAACGTCGACTTCTTCCCGACGGCGGCAACCGCACAGCAGCACGGCTTCCGTGCGTGCAAGCGGTGTCGCCCCGATGCGTCGCCGGGCTCGCCGGACTGGAACGTCCGCCAGGACGTCGTGGCCCGGGCGATGCGTCTGATCGCCGACGGGTTCGTCGAGCGGGAAGGAGTCCCGGGGCTCGCTCGTCGCCTCGGCTACAGCGAACGTCACCTCAACAGGGTGCTCACCGACGAGCTCGGCGCCGGACCGCTCGCGATCGCCAGGGCTCAGCGGGCGCACACGGCCCGTCTGCTCGTCGAGACGACGACGATGCCGCTCACCGACGTCGCGTTCGCCGCCGGGTTCGGAAGCGTCCGTCAGTTCAACGACACCATCCGCAGCGTGTTCGCGACCTCCCCGACCGGCTTGCGTTCGGCGGCCCCTCGACCCGACCCCGTGGTCGGTGGTGCCGTGACGGGAACGGTGTCGTTGAGGCTTCCGGTGCGCCGACCGTTCGCCGCGGATGCCGTGATGGCGTTCATCGGGGAGCGGGCGATTCCGGGCATCGAGACATGGGACGGTGCGACGTACCGGCGCAGCCTCCATCTGCCCGGCGGGCCGGGGGTGGTCAGTCTCGTCGCGAGCGACGACCACGTCGTCGCTCGGCTGGCGTTGACGTCGTGGGGTGACCTCGCCGCAGCGGTGCAGCGCATCCGACGGCTCCTCGATCTCGACGCCGACCCGAGCGCGGTCGATGACGCGCTCGGCCGTGATCCCGTCCTGCGACCGCTCGTTCGTGCCGTTGCAGGCCGACGCTCGCCCGCCAGCGTCGATGCGTTCGAGACCGCCGTACGAGGAGTCATCGGCCAGCAGGTGTCCGTTGCCGGTGCTCGTACCGTGGCGGGTCGGATCGTCGAAGCGGTCGGCTCGCCCATCCAGGCGCACGAGCGAGTCACCCATCTGTTCCCGACCCCCGAACAGCTCCTCGCGGCACCCGACGAGGCCTTCTCGATGCCCCACGCCAGGCGTGAGACGATCAAGAGGCTTGCCGAGGCCGTACTCGTCGGCACCGTCGAGTTGCATGTCGGCGCCGATCCTGCCGAGGCCCGTGTGCAGCTCCTGGCGCCTTCGCGGTATCGGACCGTGGACCGCCGACTACGTCGTGATGCGTGGGCTCGGCCACCCCGACATGTTCCTCGAGTCCGACCTCGGTGTTCGCCACGCCCTCGAAGCGCTCGACGTCGGGGTCGATCGATCGCCGCATGGGCGCCCTGGCGTTCGTACGCCGTTCACCACCTGTGGGCGAGTCTGTCGCCCGTCGAACCACCCGGAAGGACCCTGCCGTGAACCACGGATCAACCACCGAACTCGTCTCGACCGTCATGGACACACCGGTCGGTCCGCTCACGATCGTCGTGTCCGCCGACGGTGTCCGCGCGATCCTGTGGCCCGACGGAACGTCCGGCCGAGCCGGTTCCGCGACGGTTCCCGTCGACTCCGATCACCCGGTGATCGTCGCGACCGTCGCCCAATTGACCGAGTACTTCGACGGTGAACGACAGGAGTTCGACCTCCCACTCGATCCGATCGGCACCGACTTCCAACAGGCGGCATGGTCGGCCCTGCGGACGATTCCGTACGGCACGACCGTCAGCTACGGCGAGCAGGCGGCACGGATGGGTGATCGCCGCAAGGCCCGCGCCGTCGGCGCGGCGAACGGTCGCAACCCGATCTCGATCGTGGTCCCGTGCCACCGCGTGGTCGGCTCGAACGGCTCACTCACCGGATTCGCCGGCGGCCTCGACACGAAGGCCTGGCTGCTCGACCACGAACGTGGGTTGCTGTCGCGATCGGGGTCTGACGCGATCGGGGTCTGACCCGATCGCGATGACGGTCAGGCGCGGTTGCGGGCGGCGGCCGACTGCGCCTTGCGGGCGCGTTCTGCTTCCCTCTTGGCGGCCTTGGCCTCGGCGCGCTTGGCTTTGACGGCCGCCTGCTCGTCGTCGGAGCGCTTCTGCGTGTCGATCAGCGGGGCGATGGTGACCTCGTCGGCCTTCGGCAGCTTGACGAGTTCGTCGTTCTTCAACAGGTCGCGGATGATGGCCGAGGCCGGTGCCTCGCCGGCCACCGTGGAGGCCAGCATGATGCGAGTCACCGCCACGCCGTGGCGCTCGACGAGACCGGGCAGGACCTCCTGCAGCTGGGCGGTCGACGGATTGTCCGCATGGTCGCCGAGTTCGGTGATGCAGTCGGCAAGGCACAGATCCGTCACCACTGCGGCGATCGCCTCCATGCCACCGTCGATTCGACCGGCCCTGACTCCGGCGCGGACGCCGGCGGGGGTCAGCGCGTCGACGAACGACTCGAGACCCTCACGGTGGTCGTCGTCGAGCGCTTCGATCGCCGCAGCGAGCTCCTCGTCGGTGGCGGCCTTGAACGAGCGATCGAGCAGGCCGAGCGCCTGCATCCGGTTCTTCATCTGATTCACGTCGCTCGACGCTATCGGCGCCCCGGCGTGGTCGCCGTTCAGAGGGGTGGGAAGCAGGGCATGGCGGCTCCCGGCGTGCCGGGCGGCGTGAGCGGTCGTGATGCTGTCCGTCCGCCGGGCGCAGGTCGGATCATTCCTTGACGGCACCGGACGTGAGCCCGGAGACGATGTACCTCTGCAGGAACAGGAATACGAGCACGACAGGGATCGCCCCGATCAGCGAGCCGGCCGCGAACGGCCCCCACCGGTTGTCGAACCCGGTGTTGACATAGCCGGACAGGCCCACGGCGAGGGTCTTGTTGTCCTCGCTCAGGATGACGCTGGCGACCATGAACTCGGCCTGTGTGGTGATGAACGACAGCAGACCGATCACCGCCAGCACCGGTGTCGCCAGCGGGAGAATGATCTTGTAGAAGGTCTGGAAGTGGGTGCAACCGTCGATCATCGCTGCTTCATCGAGGGTGTGTGGGATGGTGTCGAAGAACCCCTTGATGAGATAGGTGTTCACTCCGAGTGCGCCACCGAGATAGATGAAGATCAGGCCCCACGACGACCCCAACCCGATCGCCGGGAACAAGCCCTTGATCCGAGTCATGAACAGGAACAGCGCCACGATCGCCAGCAGGTTCGGGAACATCTGGATGAGCAGCAGTGAGAGCAACCCGACCCGGCGGCCCTTGAACCGCAGCCGGCTGAACGCGTACGACGCCAGTGCGCACATTGCGACCGTCAGCACCGCGGTGGTGACGCCGATGAACATCGAGTTCGCGAACCAGTCCCAGAACGGAGGGTGGCCGGGCTCGGTCATGAGGGTCCGGAAGTTGTCGAGCGACGGATCCTTCGGGATGAGGCTCTGTGAACTCAGGTTGCCGTCAGTGACGGCCGCCGAGACGACCCAGAACACGGGGAACAGCGCGAAGACGAGCGCGATCCAGGCCACGACGTGGCGCCATCCGGTGGTGCGGAATACCTTGCCCATCGATGGGCGGTTGACCTCGAAGGCCGGTGCCTCGGGCTCGTACGCCTGGGTCACGGCGTTCATCGCATCTCCTCGAGTGAGCGGGTCGCACGGAAACTGACGGCGGAGATCGTGGCGACGATCATGAAGATCACGAGCGACACCGCAGCGGCGAAGCCGTAATCGACACCGCCGCCACTGGCGAACGCGATCTTGTAGACGTACGAGATCAGGATGTCGGTCCGGCCGGCGTCACTGCCCGGGACCGGCGGACGGCCCTCGGTCAGCAGGTAGATGATGTTGAAGTTGTTGAAGT
This sequence comes from Ilumatobacteraceae bacterium, assembly GCA_963829585.1. Classification (GTDB taxonomy): domain Bacteria; phylum Actinomycetota; class Acidimicrobiia; order Acidimicrobiales; family Ilumatobacteraceae; genus Sva-07. The sequence goes on from CAWHJD010000005.1 coordinate 239,229, forward strand.
TGAACGCGAAACTTGCGATGAGCAGCGGTCCGACGGCGACGAGCAGGAGCGGGAACGTGATGAGGCGGAACGCCTTGAACCCGCCGGCGCCGTCGACGTTGGCGGCCTCGGTGAGGTCGGTCGGGATGCTCTGCAGCGCGCCGGTGCACACCAGGAACATGTACGGGAAGCCGAGCCAGGTGTTGACGAGCAGGATCGAGAAGTAGGGCAGCCACTGGCCGTCGAGCCACGGCAGGTTCGTGCCGAACCAGCGGTTGATCACGCCGAACTGCTGGTTGAGCATGCCGCGCCAGACGAGCGCGGTCATGAAGCTCGGGATGGCATACGGGATGATGATGAGGCTGCGGTACCAGCGTCGGCCGAACATCCGCTCGTCGTTGAAGACGATGGCGAGCAACAGTCCGAGACCGAACGAGAGCGCAACCGAGAACAGTGAGAACAGGATCGTCCAGAGCAGGACGCGGACGAAGACGCTGCGGGTCTGGTCGTCGTTGACGATGCGTTCGTAGTTCTCGGTCCCGATGTTCGCTCGCCAGCCCGGCACGAGCGCGCTGCCGTTGTCGTCGACGAAGTTGCCGTCCACGACCGTGTAGGTGGTGCCGGTCGTCGAGTCGTAGATCGTGTCGGTCTCGGGGTCGTACGTGCGCGTCTGCGTCTTCGCGACGGCGGCGCCGAACCCGTCGTTGGTGATGTCGCCCGACGGCGCCGGTACGACCAAGGCGTTGACGTCGGCGACCCGGTCGTTCGCTGCGCCGGTGTTGAGCGCGACGTACCCCTCGATGGTCTCGCGTCGGCCGTCGGCGATGATCTCCGAGTCGTCGATCGGCGTGAGCCCGTCGGACGTCCCGAGGAACCGTTGGCCATCAGGGTCGGTGAGCAGGAAGACGATCTCACCCTGCGCGTCGCCTTCGGCGAGGATCTGCAGGTCGTAGCGGATCGAGTCGCCGCTCGCGCTGGTGGAGTTGGTCTCGATGCGTTCGATCGCGGTCTGCTTGTCGATGTTGTTGCCGGTTCCGAAGTTCGTCGTCGAGACGTAGATCAGGTAGAAGATCGGATACACCGCGAAGACGAGCAGGAACATCGTGCCCGGCAGGAGGTACTTCGCCGGGATGAACCGGTGCTTGGCGATGTAGACCACGTCGATCACGATCAGCGCGATGATCGAGGAGATGGCGAGCCAGTAGTCGGGCTTCGCGAACATCGTCGGGCAGTGCCGCCAGGACGACGGCGTTCAAGAGTCCGAGCAGGACGTACTTGGCGATCAACCCGGCCGATGCGCCGTAGCGCGGTCCGGTGGGTTTCGACAGCGGCGGCATCATCGAGGCGAGGCCGCCGCCCTCCGACGCGATCGTTGCGCCGTTCGTACCGTTGGTGGTGGCGGTGCCGGCCCGGGAGGAGGCAGTCCCACGTTCGTGGGCCCCCTCCTCCCGGGAATCGGCGGTGTTCATCTGATGATCAGCCTTCGGCGATCTTCTCGCGGATCTGGGCCGCAGCGTCGGTGAACGCTTGAACCGGATCGGTGCCGGTGAAGATCAACGAGTAGGCGTCGGTCCAGCTCTCCCACACCGCCGACATCTCGGGGATGGCAGGAAGCGGGGTGCCCTGCTGACCGGCAGCGCCGAAGCCCTGGATGATCGGGTCGGACGACACCTGGTCGTAGGCGCTGAGCATGGCCGGTGGGCGACCGCCGGCCTCGAACAGTGCAAGCTGCACTTCCTCGGTGCCGAGATAGTCGACCATGAATGTCGTGGCGAGGTCGGGGTTCTCGCTGAACGCCGACTGCATGAAGCCCTGGACGCCGACGAAGACCTGCGGCGTGCCACCGGCGACGGGCGGAATCGGCTCGACGACGAAGTTGATACCTGCGTCGGTGAAGTCACCGACGTTCCACGGTCCGGTGATCGCGAACGGCGACTTGCCGGTCGAGAACGCCTCTTTCATGATGTCCTGGCTGACGTCCTTGGAGATGAGCCCCTCGTTGCTCCAGTCGGCGAACTTCTGCGCCGCGGCGAGGCCGCCGGGGGAGTCGATGCCGACATCGTCGGCGTTGTAGGTGCCGTCCTGCGTTCTCGCCGAAGACGTAGCCGCCGATGCGCGCTGAACAGCGGGTAGTTGTGGTACGGGTCGGCCGGGTCCTGCTGGATGCCGAGCGGCACGTCGACGGTGCCGTCGGCCTGCAGTGCGAGCGCCGTTGCCTCGAGGTCTTCGAACGTGGCCGGGGCCACGGGCACCAGGTCGGTGTTGCGGATCAGGGCGATGTTCTCGATGGCGTACGGCACGCCGTAGAGGGCGCCGTCGTAGGTGAACGCCTCGATGGCGACGGGGGCGTAGAGGTCGGCGTCGGCGCCGAGGTCGATCGGCGCGACGACGCCGTTCGAGACGAATTCACCCAGCCAGTCGTGCGCGCCGGTGACGATGTCGGGGCCTTCCCCCGCAGGAGCGGCGATCGAGAACTGAGAGCGGATCTCGTCGTTCGGGATCTCGACGACCTCGACGGTGATGCCTTCGGCTGCCGCGAACTCGTCGGCGATCGGCTCGAGCACCGGATGCTCGGGTCTCGTCGGCCCAGATGACGAGGTCGGCGTCGCCGCGGGCAGGAGCCTGGTACTCGGTGGTCTCGGTGGTGGCCTCGGTGCCGGTCGGCGCCTCGGTCGTCTCGGGTGCCTCCGTCGATTCGGTGGCTTGGGTGGCCTCGGTGGCGGTGGTGTCGCCGGTCGAGGAATCTTCGTCGCTGCCACACGCGGCGCCCACCAGGGCGGCCACGGCGGCGAAGGCGATCAAGCGGCGTGATGCGCGCATGGTGTCTCCCCCTCAGGAGGTTGGATCGTCGGCAGGTGCCGTCGAATCGGTGGTTTGGGATGTTCGTGGTCGTTCCGCTCGGCCGAGAACGGGTCGTGATGACCCGCTGTGTCCGTTCAGTCTTCACCTCGGACGAGTGGTGTGCAACCGAACTCCACACTACGGAAGTCGCTGGGTGGGTGCAAGATTCTTGCGTGATTTCTTCCTTTTCTTGCGACGCTCGCGTACAGTCGCGCCCATGCGGATCCGACTGCGCGACGTGTCTGCGCTCGCGGGGGTCAGCGAGGCCACCGTGAGCCGGGTGATGAACGGCAGGTCAGGCGTCAGCGCGTCCACACGCGAGCGTGTCGTTCGGGTGCTCGCCGAACTCGGCTACGCACCCGACGCACTGCATCCCACACCGCGGGCGGGCGTCGTCGGCCTGATCGTTCCGGAGCTCGACAATCCGATCTTCCCCAAGTTCGTACAGACCGCGGAGGCGCGACTGTTGTCGAGCGGGTACCTCAGCGTGCTGTGCTGTGCAACTCGAGCCGGGCCGAGCGAGGACGAGTACCTCGAGTCGCTCGTCGACCATCGCGTTGCCGGCGTGATGGTGGTGTCCGGACGCCATGCCGACGTCCGGGCGGACCACACCGTCTACGACGAGATCACCGGCCGCGGCATCGGCCTGGTGACGGTGAACGGCTCGATGGATGCATCAGGGATCCCGAGCGTGTCGACCGACGATCGTGGTGCCACCATCACGGCGTACCGACATCTGCACGCGCTCGGCCACGACCGGATCGGGCTGCTGATCGGGCCGCGCTGCTACACGCCCGTTCTCCGCAAGATCGACGGTTTCCGGGCAGCAGCGACATCGGCAGGTGTCGATGTCACCGACGAACTGGTCGCCGAGACGATCTTCAGCCTCGATGGAGGTTTCACCGGGGCGCAGCGCCTGTATGACGCTGGTGTCACCGGCGTCGTCGCGGCGAGCGACATGATGGCCCTCGGTGCGATCAGGGCCGCTCGGGAGCGGGGGCTCGAGGTGCCGCAGGACGTGTCGGTGGTCGGTTTCGACGACACCGTGCTGATGCGTTTCACCGATCCGCCGTTGACCACGGTGCATCAGCCGGTCACGCGCATCGTCGACTACGCCGTCGATGTCCTGCTGGCTCAGATCCAGGGGCAGCCGTACGACCGGGGTGAGCGCATTCTTCCCGGAGAGTTGATCGTGCGGGCGACGACCGCACCGGCCCACGCGCTCGGTCGCGTGCCGATCGACTAGGTTCTCGATCTGTCGGTCGGAGGGGGTCCCAGGCGGACATCGACGAGTGGAACACCAGAGGGAGAACTCAACATGGCGACAGTGCAACTCGAGAACATCAACAAGGTGTACGAGAACGGTTTCCACGCGATCCACGATCTGAATCTCGAGATCGCCGACAAGGAGTTCCTCGTTCTCGTCGGCCCGTCGGGTTGCGGCAAGTCCACGGCACTGCGGATGATCGCCGGTCTCGAAACGATCTCGGGTGGCACGATGCGCATCGGCGACCGGGTCGTCAACGAGGTCGAACCCAAGGACCGCGACATCGCCATGGTGTTCCAGAACTACGCGCTGTACCCGCACATGTCCGTGTACGACAACATCGGCTTCGCGCTCAAGCTGGCGAAGGTTCCGAAGGAGGAGATCGACACGCGTGTCCGCAAGGCCGCGGCGATCCTCGAACTCGAGGACAACCTCAACCGCAAGCCGGGCCAGCTGTCGGGTGGCCAGCGCCAACGTGTGGCGATGGGCCGGGCGATCGTCCGCCAGCCGGCCGCCTTCCTCATGGACGAGCCGCTGTCGAACCTCGACGCCAAACTCCGCGTCCAGATGCGCGCCGAGATCGCCTCGCTGCAGCGGGAGTTGGCCGTGACGACCGTGTACGTCACCCACGACCAGATCGAGGCGATGACCATGGGTGATCGTGTCGCGGTCCTGAAGGACGGCTACCTCCAACAGGTCGACACGCCCCAGAACCTCTACGACCATCCGGTCAACGTGTTCGTCGCCGCGTTCATCGGCTCGCCGTCGATGAACCTGTTCGAAGCCGACGTTCGCCTGTCCGGTGACGCCGGCACTGTCACGCTCGGATCGCATGTGCTCGGCCTCGACCCCGAGTGCCTCGTCAAGCACCCCAAACTGCGCGCGCTACGACGGCGAGCGCGTCATCGTGGGCATCCGCCCCGAGGACTACGAGGACGCGGCGCTCGCCCCGCAGGTCCCCGAGTCGCAGCGGATCACGTCGACGATCTCGCTCGTGGAGGCTCTGGGCTCCGAACTCATGGCGCACTTCCGGCTCGATGCCACCACGGTCGACTCGGGAGATCCCGACGCCGTCGAGGAGAAGGCGGGCGTCGACACGGCGAACGCCGTCGGCCGGTTCAGCCCGCGGTCAGGGGCCCGCATCGGCCAGCAGGTCGAGATCGCCATCTCCACCGAGAACATGCACTTCTTCGACATCCACACCCGCGAGAGCATCGAGGGCAACCATCTCGCCTGAGACCCGGACCGCCTGAGCCCGGCTCGCGGTCAAGGGGTCCAGCGCGGCTTGAGCGGTGCGTGGTCGAGTCGGGGCAGCACGTACTCGGCCACGAGGTCGCACTCGGCGATGTGGGGGTACCCGGACAGGATGAATGCTCCGATGCCGGCGTCCTGGTACGCCCGGATCTTCGCCACCACCTGATCGGGATCGCCGACGATCGCCGCGCCGGCACCGCTGCGGGCGCGTCCCACTCCGGTCCAGAGTGCCTCCTCGACGAACCCGTCGTCGCGGGCCGCCTCGCGCAGGGACGCCTGACGCTGCACGCCGACCGACGCGGCGTCGAGTGACTTGTTCCGGATCGCCTCACCGGTGTCCGCGTCGAGACGGGAGACGAGTCGTTCGGCCGCAGCACGAGCTTCGGCCTCGGTCTCGCGCACGATCATGTGGGCGCGGAGTCCGTAGACGAGCGAGCGGTCGTAGCGATCGCTCGCCAGCGCGGTCATCTCGTCGACGGTCGCGGCGACCGCCGACACGGTGTCGGGCCAGGTCAGGAAGACGTCGGCCTCTGCGGCCGCGACGTCCTTCGCCGCGGGGGAGAAGCCGCCGAAGTACATCGGCGGGCACATGCCGTTGACGGTCGTGGCACGCGGCGGGTCGAGCTCGAGGTCGACGAACTCGCCGTGGAAGTCGATCGGTCGCCCGTTCAGCAGCTGGCGCAGGACCTGCATCCACTCGCGGGTGCGCTGGTAGCGGGGGGAGGACTCGAGCTCCTCGCCGGGGATGTCGGACGAGATGATGTTGATGCACAGCCGCCCGTGCGCGAACTGGTCGATCGAGGCGAGTTGGCGGGCCAGCTGCGGCAGCCACATCTCGCCCATCCGCACGGCGAGCAGCAGGTTGATGCGTTCGGTGTGCGTGGCGATGGCGGCGGCGAAGGCCGTCGAATCGATCCCGAGCGTGTAGCCCGACGGCAGGAGCACGTTGTCGAAGCCGTTGCGGTCGGCGGTCGCGACGATGTCGGAGCAGTGCTCCCACGAACTTGCCAGCGCGGGATCGGGGACGCCGAGGAACTCGTAGTCGTCGTCGCACAGCGCACTGAACCAGGAGATCTCGGGGACGTCGGGTTGCTCGATGGCGCTCATGGCAGCGGAACTCCTTCGGAGGCTTGGACGATTTCGTAGACGTCGTGGCGGGACAGCTCCACACCGAGCGCGTCGGTGGCCGAACGAAGGCGATCGGCGTTCTGCGATCCGATGATCGCGACGGGAGCCGCAGGGTGGGCGAGCACGAACGCAATGGCGATCTGGCTGCGATCGACACCTTCGCGATCGGCGAGTCGGTCGAGCACCTCGACGAGTTCCGGCCGCAGTCCGTCGCCGGTGGCCAGGCGTCCACCGGCGAGGGGGCTCCAGGCGAGCGGCAGCGGTCCCGGTTCGCATGCAGTCGTCGAACGTGCCGTCGCGCAGCGGGTCGAGATGGACGGCGGAGTACTCGGGCTGGTTCGTCGCGATCGGGAAGGGCAGATGGGCAGCCAGCGCGGCGACCTGCGCCGGCGTGTGGTTGGAGACGCCGACTTCGCGGATCTTCCCTTCGTCGCGCAGGGCCGTGAGGGTCGCGGCAACGTCGGCCGGATGGGCGAACAGGTCGGGTCGATGGATCTGATAGAGATCGATCACGTCGGTGTGCAGACGTCGCAGCGACGCTTCACAGGCGCTGCGCAGGTACGCCGGTGACGAGTCGTAGGGGAGCGGGGGGATGATGCCCCCCTTGGTCGCGAGCACCATGCGGTCACGCAGGCCGGGTGATGCGGCCAGCACCGACCCGAGGATCTCCTCGACCGCGCCGAACCCGGTGCCGCCCCAGTCGAAGCCGTACACGTCGGCGTTGTCGACGAGGTTCATGCCTGCGTCGAGCGCAGTCTCGAGCAACGCCTGAGCGGCTGCGACGTCGTCGTTCGTGAATCGCCACAGACCGAACGCGAGCGGCCCCACCTCTCCGAGCGAGGCGAGTTGGCGGCGATGTGTTCGAACGATGTTCACGGCCGAATCCGATGCGTGTCCGGTCACCCCTTGACCGAGCCGGCGAGTAGACCGCGCACGAAGTAGCGCTGCAGGGCGAAGAAGACGACGAGTGGGATGAACGCCTGCACGAACGCGCCCGCAGGCAGGATGTACTCGTTTCGTCCGAAGTCGCCGGCCAGGTTGGCGATGAGGATCGTCGTGGGCTGCTGGCTGGCGTTGGCGCCGATCATCGTGTTGGCGATCAGGTAGTCGTTCCAGGTCCAGAGGAACTGGAAGATGGCGAAGGCCGCCAGGACCGGGATCGACAGCGGCAGCACGAGTCGCCAGAAGATCGTGAAGTGATCCGCGCCGTCGATGCGTGCCGCCTCGAAGAGATCCTTGGGGAGCGAACTGATGTAGTTGTGCAGGAGGAAGATCGCGAACGGCATCGCGAAACCGGTGTGGGTCAGCCAGGCCGACGTCGTCGTGCCCGCCAGACCGAAATCGGGGATCAGGACGACGGTCTTGTCGAGCAGTGGCAGGGTGACGCTCGCTCCGCCGACGAACATCTGCAGCAACGGGATGAGCGCGACCTGCAACGGGATCGCGAGCAGAGCCACCGTGGCGATGAACAGGGTCTTGCGGCCGCGGAACGGGATCCAGGCGAATCCGTAGGCCGCGAAGGCGGCGATGGCGATCGGGATGATCGTGGCCGGGATGGCGATGGCCGCCGAGTTCAGCAACGACCTGCCGAGACCTGCTCGAGCGCTGAAGATCGTGTCGTAGTTGTCGATCGTCAACTCGTCCGGCCTCACCTTCCACCAACCGGTGGCGCGCTGTGCATCGCGGCTGCGGAACGAGTTGATGAACAACCCGAGCGTCGGGATGCTCCAGACCACGACGATGAGCCAGAGCACACCGGTCGGGATGCGTCGCAGGAATCCGTACATCCGGTCGATCACGCCGTTGGAGCGCCCGTCGGCCGAGGGCGCCGGGCGACCGGAGCCCGTGAGGGTCGTCGTGGTGGAACTCATCGTTCAGTTCTCCCTCTGCATGCGACGGATGTTGTAGATCATGACGGGAAGGACGGCGACGAAGATCAACATCGCGAGTGCGGCGCCCTTGCCCTTGTTCTGGAAGCTGAACGCCTCCTGGAACATCTGGTTGGCGAGCACCTGCGACCCGAACTGGCCGTTGGTGGTGACCTTGACGATGTCGAAGACCTTCATCACTCCCACGATGAGTGTGGTGACCACGACGCCGATGGTCGTGGCGATCTGCGGGAGCGTGACCCGCCAGAACACCTGGCTCGTGGTGGCGCCGTCGATCTTCGCGGCTTCGATGAGTTCGGTCGGCACCGCCTTGATCGCCGCCGACAGGATCACCATCGAGAACCCGGTCTGGATCCAGATCATGATGATCATCAGCCAGAAGTTGTTGTACGGGGTCTCCTGGACGAAGAAGACCGTCTGCCCCTCGACGGTGCCGTCGGGCAGGGTCTTGAAACCGCCCATGCCACCGCCGACGATGCCGGTGAACCGCACGAACATCCAGCCCACGAGCACGATCATGATCCCGGGGACCACGGCGCGCGCCGGCCCGTACCGCACGAGCATGCGTGCCATGACCATGAAGAGCCCGACCAGGACGAGGACCAGCAGGATCGTGAAGATGAGCGTCGGGAGTCCTGATCCGGTCGAGAGACGCCCGAGGCCGACCCACAGCGCGTTCATCACGCCGGTCTGTTCGGTGGAGGTGTCGCGGGCGGTGTAGACGAACCGCCAGATGACCGAGGCGCCGACGAGGGAGATGGCCATCGGCATGAAGATGATGGACTTCGCGACGCGTTCACCGCCTCGCTGATCGGCGAGCACGGCGATCGCCAGGCCCATCGCTGTCGACACGAAGGTGACGACCACGACCCACCAGAGATTGTTGATGAGCGTGCCGCGCATCGCCGTGAAGGCGCCGAACGCCACGAACAGGAGGCCCACCACGAGCGGGGCGACGGTGGGATTGCCGATCTCGACCGCGCGCCCGGTGCGCTTCTTCATCGCAATGCCCACGACCACGGCGACGGCGAGCAGGATCATCCCGAGGATGAACGGGACGCTCGTGAACATGTTCGTCCAGTTGTCGAGATCGAGGCTGTTCTTGTCGTCGAACACCGACTGGTAGTTCTCGATGCCGACGAAGTCGACCGAGTCCGCGTCGAGCAACGACAGATAGGCCGTGCGGAGCGCCGGGATGACGAGCATCACGGAGATGAATGCCAGGGCCGGACCGATGAAGATGACGGCTCGCGAGTGGTTGTCGATGGCGACGCGTCCCCTGTAGTCGGGGTTCTTCGTCATGCCGAGCCGGAGCCCGAGCAGGACTGCAGGCACCACGGCGGCGAGGATCGACGTCGCGGGTGAGCCGTCGCCGAGGTCCGCGGCGCCCCAGGCGCCGAGGATCCAGCCGAGTGCTCCGCCGACGAGCGCGCCGCCGATCGGTGGGTGCTTGAGCAGGAGGCTGAGACCGGCGCCGATCGCGACACCGACGAGCGTGTAGACCGCGATGGCCACCGGATCGAGGCCCGGCTGATATGCGTCACGGATGACGGCGCCGATGACGAGTCCGATCACGATGCTGCTGCCGAGCGCGATCACGCGTCGTCGCCGCGGATCGTCGGTGCCGGCGAGGACGTAGCCGAGAGCACCGAACGCGGCAGCACCGGCGGCAGGGCCGACGACCCAGGTCAGAAAGCCGGTGCCCGAACCGATGGTGATGAGGTTGCCGTGCAGGGCGATGCCGAGGATGGCACCGACGACGCCGAACGCGATGGTGTTGAAGAGCTGCCAGCGTCCCCGAACCTGGTTGAAGAGCAGGTTGGCGCCGATCCAGATGCCGGCACTCGCACCGACTGCGATGATGACCGTCAGCAGGGTGCTGCGGATCTTCTCCTCGACGAACGCCCAGTAGATGAGCCCGAGCGCGAGGACGAATCCCACAGCGATCCTGAGGTACTGCTGGTTCGTACGCGACCGGTCCGGCGCCGAGCCGCCCCCCGTGCTCGCCGCGGGTTGCTCCGGCGTGCCTTCGTCGGCTCCTGTGCGTTCGAGCGTTTCCACGCTGCGACCCCCTCTTGATCGTTCTTTCCCCTGGTGTTCGACCCCGGCGTGATGACCGAAAAGCAGCGGGGCACCGACACCGTAGTGCCAGTGCCCCGTTGCGTGCGTTACCTGCCCCGATCGCTCGGGTCAGGGAACCGTGTTCACTTCGGCCAAGAGGCCTCGATGGCGTCTGCTGCCTCCTGGGCGGTGGTGTCACCGTTGACCAGTGACGTGCCCTCGGACCAGAAGGTGCCGGCGCCGACGTCGGCGGGCATCAGGTCAGAGGCGTCGAAGCGTGCAATCTGCGCCGCGTCGAGGATCGCCAGGAAGCTCTGCTCCAGCGGCTGGTAGACCGCCGGATCCTGGCCCTGGGCTGCCGAGAGGTAGCCGGACAGACCGCCGCCGACGGCTTCGGTCTGGTTCTTCTGACGAGTCTCGGCGTAGTCGGCCGTGGCGATGTAGTCCATCACGGCCATCGTGGCGGGATCCTCGTTGAACGCCGCGGCGAAGATGCCGGCGGTCAGCACCGGTCGGTCACCGTTGATGTCCGGGAAGTAGAACACGTCGACTGCGGTCGGGTCCTCCGGATCGGCGAACGTGGTGCCCTCGGGGAAGAGACCGGCGAAGAAGTTCGCCTGACGGTGCATGTAGCACTGCCCGTCGACGAGCGGCTGGCCGTTGTCGGCGAAGTTGGTGGCTGCGATCGAGCCACCGGCTGCGAAGACGTTCTCCTCGCTCCAGAGGTCGGCGACGGTCTCCATCGTCGTGACGATCTGCGGATCGTTGAACGGGATCTCGTGGCTGACCCACTGGTCGTACACGTCGGCGCCTGCCTGGCGCAGCACCATGTCCTCGACCCAGTCCGTGAACGTCCAACCGGTCGCCTGGCCGGACTCGATGCCCACGCACAGGGGCTTCGCGCCACCGTCGGCGGCCATCTGGTCGACCAACGCGGTGAACTCGTCGAACGTGGTCGGCACTTCGTAGCCGGCGTCGGCGAATGCCTGCGGCTGGTACCACACGAGTGACTTGAGGTCGGTCTTGGCCGGCACGCCGTACTGGACGTCGTCGACGTTGCCGTACAGCTGATAGCCGTCGGCCCAGAACTCGTCGAGCGTGGCGTTCACGTCGTCGGTCAAGGGCACCACATAGCCTGCACGCGCGAAATCGGCGAGCTTGCCGGGCTGCGGGAAGAACGAGATGTCGGGCGGGTTGCCACCTTCGACCTGGGTGTTGATGTTCGCTTCCCAGTCGGCGTCGCCGGTGTACTCGACCTTCAGATTGACCGTCTCGCCCCACGCGTTGAGCGTGTCGTTGATGGCGGCGATCGATGGATCGTCACGTTCCGGACCGGTGATGGTGACGGTGACGCCACCGAAGTCGCCAGCGGCGCTGCATCGCCGGTGGCGGCGGCTTCCGTGGTCTCGGTGTTCGAAGTGTCACTGCTCGAACCGCTGTCGTCGTCGCTTCCGCATGCTGCGGCAACGAGTGACAACGCGATCGGGACAGCAGCCAGCTTGAGCCAGCGTTTGTTCATTGGGTCCTCCCCCTCTGGTGGATGATCGCCGAAATGTTTCGGCGATGTAAACGCTTACAGACTTGACCCCGCGGCGTCAAGGCCAAACGAGGGGGTTCTTGTCACTCGTGGGCGTCGGCCGCGAGGAGGCCCTGTCGTGGAGCGGACCACCAACTCGATCGGTGCCACGATCGGGTCGAGGTCGATCGGCGTCGACGCCATCACGGCGACCAGCGACCGTGCGGCTGCGGCACCCTGCGAAGCCACGTCCTGACGGATCGTGGTCAGGCCGAGCACGCGCGAGACGTCGTGGTCGTCGACACCGATCACCGACACGTCGACACCGGCTTGGAGACCGCGCGCCGCCAGCTCCATCAGCGCGCCGAAGGCCATCTCGTCCGACATCGCGAACACCGCGGTCGGTGGGTCGTCGAGGTCGAGGAGTTGCGACATCGCCTCCTGCCCGCCGTCGATACCGAAGTCGCCGCCGACCTCGAGGCACGGATCGTGGCGCAACCCCGCCTCTTCGATGCCGGCGAGGAATCCTGCCGTGCGTCGCTTCGGCACCTCGAAGTTCAGCGGGTCCTCACCGAGCCCGCTGATCAGACCGATTCGGCGATGCCCCAGCTCGGCGAGCGTGGCGGCAGCGAGTCGTCCCACTTCGTTGTCGTCGATGGACACCGACGGCGACCCGTGCACCCGTGTGCCGACGGTCGACAATGCGACGCCTCGTTGATGCAACGAGCGTGCCTGCTCGTCGGTGGCCTGGATGTTGACGAGGATGACGCCGTCGGTTCGCCGTTCGATCCGGTACGGCTCGTCGAGGAGGCGGCTGCACTCTGCCTCGGTACCGACGCCGACGACGAGGAATTCGTAGCCGGACTCGTTGCACACCGCTTCCGCTCCGGCGATGACGGCCGAGAAGTACCAGCTCGCAAGGTGGGGGACGACGACGATGACGGTCCGCGTGCGTCCTGCGGCGAGCCGCGCGGCTGCAGGGTCCGGTTCGTAGTGCATCGCCGTGGCCACCTCGAGGACGCGAGCGCGTGTCGACTCGGCGACGTTGGGCAGCCCGCGCAGCGCACGACTCACCGTGGCGACCGACACGTGGGCGGCCTGCGCCACGTCCTCGATGCGCGGCCGACGCGGGCGCGGGGCCATCGGCTCGCTCGTCACGTCCATACGTGATCGAGTGTAAGCGTTTACAGAGGATCGGCCGCGAGCGGCTCGGCGCGCCGACGGCAATCGCCCCGGTCGCCCATGCGGTACGTTCGCTCGTCGTGGACCACGACCCAGATCTCAGCGCCCCGGCGTCCGTCGGCCACGAGTGGTGGCGCCACGCAGTCGTCTACCAGATCTACCTCCGGTCCTTCGCCGACGGCAACGGTGACGGCACCGGCGACATCGCCGGAATGCGCACGCGGCTGGCCTACCTCGAACGTCTCGGAGTCGATGCCCTCTGGATCAATCCGTGGTATCGCTCGCCTCTCCTCGATGGCGGGTACGACGTGGCCGACTACCGCCAGATCAACGAGCAGTTCGGAACCACCGACGAGGCCGAGGAGTTCATCGCAGACGCACGGGCACACGGCATCCGCGTGCTCGTCGACCTGGTTCCGAATCACACGTCGTGGGACCACGAGTGGTTCCGCGAGGCGATGGCCTCACCTCCCGGGTCGGCCGCTCGGGCCCGCTACCACTTCCTCGACGGGCGCGGCGACGACGGTGAACTCCCACCGAACGACTGGCAGTCGGTGTTCGGTGGGCCGGCGTGGACACGGGTCGACGACGGTCAGTGGTACCTGCACCTGTTCGACGAGAGCCAGCCCGATCTGAACTGGGAGCATCCCGACGTTCCCGACGAGTTCGACTCGGTCATGCGATTCTGGCTCGACCGCGGGGCGGCGGGGTTCCGCATCGACGTTGCGCATGCCCTCGTGAAGGAGCCGGGATACCCCGATGCCGGGCTCACCGTCAACGAGGGCAAGGGCCGCGTCGAACCACTTCCGTACTTCGACCTCGACGAGATCCACCCGATCGTGCGTCGCTGGCGGCGTCTGCTCGATGAGTACGGCGACCGGATGATGGTCGCCGAGGCATGGGTCGCTGCCGATCGACGTCCGCTGTACCTGCGCTCCGACGAGTACCACCAGGCCTTCGACTTCGACCTGCTGTCGGCGCCGTGGGACGCCCGGGAGTTCCGGGCCATCATCGCCGAGAGTGTCCGATCGGCCCATGCCGTGGGGTCCAACCCCACCTGGGTGTTGTCGAATCACGACGTCGTCCGCCACGCCACGAGGTACGCGCTCCCGAGCGGGGTCGATCCGGGACTCTGGTTGCTCGACGGCCCACACGATCTTCTCGACGTCGAGCGCGGCGCTCGGCGCGCCCGGGCGGCAGCCATCGTGACCTTCGCGCTGCCCGGCTCTGCGTACGTGTACCAGGGAGACGAACTCGGCCTCCCCGAAGCGTGGAACCTTCCGGTCGACGTGCTGCAGGATCCGATCTGGCACGACTCGGGCCACACGGTCAAGGGGCGCGACGGTTGTCGGGTGCCGGTCCCGTGGGAGCCGACGGGCCCATCGCTCGGATTCGGCGCCGACGGGGCGTGGCTCCCGCAGCCCGACGAGTTCGCGGCGCTGTCGGCGGCAGTCCAGGACGGAGACGCCGACTCGACGCTGACGCTCTACCGGAACGCGTTGGCGCTACGCCGTCGGTTGCTCGTCCACGAAGCCGATTTCGAACTCGTCGATCTCGGCGACGACGTGCTGGCGTTCCGGCGGGGCGCCGGATTCCTCTGTGTTGCCAACATGGGCGACGAGCCGGTACCGCTGCCCGGCGGCACGGTCGTCCTGGCGTCGGGGCCGCTCCTCGACGGCCTGCTCCCGGCCGACGCGGCGGTCTGGGTGACGTGAGGTCGCACGGCAGGGTCGGCACGGCGGGATTGGTCGGCACGGTCGGCACGGTCGGCACGGCCGGAATGCTGGGAAGGGAGGTGTCGACATGGAGATCGTGACCAAACAGGGACATCCCGACTTCCTCGATCTGCCATGGGATGTGCCGCTGGCCGACTGGGACCATCCACGTCTCGTGAAGATGGCGCACGGCATCAGTCGACACGTCGTGAGGTTCGTGCGCTTCGAGGAGCGGGTCTACGCACTCAAGGCGACGTCGGTGGCAGCGGCGCAGACCGAGTACCGGATGTTGCGCGACCTGCGCGACGACCACCTGCCCGTGGTCGAGCCGGTCGGAGTGGTGTCCGATGCGCCCGAGGAGGAGGACGCCGTCCTCATCACCCGATACCTCGATTACTCGCTGCCCTACTGGTACCTGCTCGGCAGAGGTGATCCGACGCTCGCCGAACGGCTGATGGATGCCGGGGTCGTGCTGCTCGTGCGCCTCCATCTCGAGGGCGTGTTCTGGGGCGACTGTTCCTTGTCGAACATCCTCTGGCGGCGCGACGCCGGAGCGATGATGGCCTACATGGTCGACGCCGAGACCGCCGAGCGGCGGCCGACGATCTCGGACCGGATGCGCAACTACGACATCGACATCGCCGTCGAGAACGTCGTGGGCGGTTTGCTCGAACTCCAGGCCAGTGGACGCATCGACTACGAGGTCGACCACCTCGGCATCGCGGAGGCGCTGCGATCGCGGTACCAGGAGCTGTGGGGTGAACTCACTCGTGTCGAGGAGTTCGATCTCGACGAACGGTGGCGTATCGAGCAGCGCGTCAGGCGGATCAACGATCTCGGGTTCGACGTCGAGGAATTGTCGATCAACCGTGACGGGCGAACACTGTCGGTTCAACCGGTGCTCATCGAGGAGGGCCACCACGCCCGCGAACTCCGCCGCCGGACGGGTCTCGAGGTGCAGGAGAACCAGGCTCGTCGGCTCCTGTCCGACATCGATCAGCACAGGGCGTGGCTCGAGCGGCGTCAGGGGCAGTCGATCCCCAGTGCCGTTGCGACCACACGGTGGCTCGCCGACGTCTATCAGCCCGTCGTCGACGCGATCCCTGCCGACATGCGGTCACACCTCGAGCCCCCGGAACTCTTCCACCAGTTGCTCGAACACCGGTATCTCATGGCGGAGAGGCGGGGCGCCGAAGTCAGGACCCAGGAAGCGCTGGCCGACTACCTCGCCGGCGTGTTGCTGGCAGCGCCCGAGGAACGGCAGTTGCGTCTCGAGGGTGACCCACCGGCAGATACCGTCGGTCTCGATGACTGACCGCGAACGAATTGCCGCAGCGCGTCGGGCGATCGGATTGATCGACCTGACCGACCTCGCCGACGATCATGCTCCTGATGGCATCGACACGCTGTGTCGTCGCGCCCGTGAACATGCGACTGCCGCAGTGTGCGTCTGGCCGGAGTACGTGGCGACGTGCGTGAACCAGTTGCGGGGGACGGGCGTGAGGGTGGCGACGGTCGTCAACTTCCCGTCGGGCGACGAGCCGATCGACACCGTCACGACGGCCGTTGCGGCGGCGCTGTCCGATGGTGCCGACGACATCGATCTCGTGCTGCCCTACCGAGCCGTGTTGGCCGGCGAGGTCGATCGTGCCGCTGCGATGGTGGCCGCTGTCGCAGCCTTGGTCGAGCCCCCGACGTTGCTCAAGGTGATTCTCGAGACCGGAGCGCTGGGTGATCCTGGCGTCGTCGCGTCGGCTGCGCAGCTGGCGATCGACAACGGCGCCGACTTCGTGAAGACGTCCACCGGCAAGATCCCCGCCGGGGCCAGCCTCGAAGCGGCCGCCGCGATG
This sequence comes from Ilumatobacteraceae bacterium, assembly GCA_963829585.1. Lineage (GTDB taxonomy): Bacteria > Actinomycetota > Acidimicrobiia > Acidimicrobiales > Ilumatobacteraceae > Sva-07. Next base: position 255,911 of record CAWHJD010000005.1, read on the forward strand.
CTCGACGTCATCTCCCGTGCCGGACGCCCCGTCGGCCTCAAGCCGTCCGGCGGGATCCGCACGTTCGACGAGGCGATGGCGTACATCGACCTGGCCGACTCGGTGATGGGGGAGGGCTGGGCGAGCCCGCCCACGTTCCGGTTCGGTGCGAGCGGGCTCCTCGATGCACTGCTCGCCGTGATCGAGGGCGATCAGGGCCCGGCGGGTACGTCGGACTACTGAGCGCGACTCACCCGAGGCCGTTCCGGCCGATGACGTCGCGGTACCAGAACGCACTGTCGCGTGGTGTCCGCACGAGCGTGTCGAAGTCGACGTGCACCAGCCCGAACCGCTTGTCGTAGCCGAGTGCCCATTCGAAGTTGTCCATCAGCGACCACTGGTAGTAGCCGCGGATGTCGACCCCGGCATCGATCGCGTTCGCGAGCGCCCGGAGATGCCGATCGAGGTAGTCGATTCGGCGCGGATCCGCGCACCGGCCGTCGACGACGGGGTCGTCGTACGCGCAGCCGTTCTCGGTGATGTGGATCGGCGGAAGGTTCGGGTAGTCGTCGCGGAGCCGCACGAGGAGTCGGGTGAATCCGTCGGGAGTGATCGGCCAGCCCATGTCGGTGTGGATCTCGGCCACGTCGGCTTCGGTGACACCGGTGACGGTCGGGTAGGCGAGCATGCGGTCGGTCGTCTCGCCGTCGTCGAGTCCGCGCACGATGATGTCGAAGTAGTAGTTGATGCCGACCCAGTCGAGCGGCTGGCTGATCGTCTCGAGGTCGCCGGGTTGGATCGCGTCGGCGAGAGGCCCGTACGCGTCGAGCAGATCTGCCGGGTAGCGGCCGAGCAGTGTGGCGTCGAACCACCAGCGATTGTGGATCGCATCGATCAGACGGATCTGGGCGTCGTCGGCGGGGCGTCGTCCGTCGCTCACGATGTTCGAGGGGTTGATCACGATGCCGAGCTGCAGGTCGGATCGTTCGGCGCGCATCGTCTGCAACGCGAGGCCGTGCGCGAGGAGTTCGTGGTGCGCGACCGACACGGCGGCGTGCGGGTCCGTCAGCCCCGGTGCGTGGACGCCGGCGGCATGGCCGAGGTAGGCGTAGCACCACGGTTCGTTGAAGGTCGACCACATGCTGACCCGGTCGCCGAGTTCACGCGCCATGAGTGCGGCGTAGTCGCCGAACCAGCTGACCGTGTCACGGTTGCGGAAGCCGCCGAGTTCCTCGAGGGCTTGGGGCAGGTCCCAGTGGAACAGCGTCGGGCAGGGCACGATGCCGTGTTCGAGCAGCCGGTCGACGAGACGCTGGTAGAAGTCGAGGCCGTCCTGGTTCACCTCGCCCCGGCCGTCGGGCATCACCCGCGACCACGAGATCGAGAAGCGATAGCTCTGCAGGCCGAGGTCGGCCATCATCGCGATGTCGTCGTCGAGCCGGTGGTAGTGGTCGCAGGCCACGTCGCCGGTGTGGCCGTGGGCCACCTTGCCTTCGGTGTGCGAGAACACGTCCCAGACGCTCTCGCCCCGGCCGCCGGCGCGTGCTGCGCCCTCGATCTGGTAGCTGGCGGTTGCCGCTCCCCAGAGGAAACCGGTCGGGAACGGCGTCGTCTTGCTCGCTGTCTCGCTCGCCGTCTCGCTCACTGTCTCGCTCACTGCGGGTCAGTGTTGCAGACGGCTCGTCGCGTCGCATGTCCGTCGCCTGATCGCCCGCCGGGCCGGTAACCTTCGCAGCCCCTGCCCTCGTAGCTCAGGGGATAGAGCATCGGCCTCCGGAGCCGTGTGCGCAGGTTCGAATCCTGCCGAGGGCGCAAGCTGTTGTTGGGTGAATACGTCCGCTGAGCCTGGCGCCAGAACGCCTGTCCAGAGGCCAACAGGTAATCGCGGCCCGCGCTGGTGGAACAACCGGCCCGTGACAGCCCTCGGCCGTCAGCGCCCAACCATCGTTCAGTGGTCGGTGCCGGTCGCACCGAGAGCGCGAAGGGTCATGTCGAGCATGCGTACCAGGTCGCTCTCGGAGACATCGCTGTTGTCGACGATGCGCTGTGAGATCAGCGGGCCCTGAATGATGTGCATCGCCATGTCGACATCGATGTCGGCGTCGATCTCGCCCCGGGCGATCGCCCGCTGGAGTGCCAACGTGGTCGGCCCGCGAGGCTGAACGCGGGCACGTCGGAACAGCTCACGGTTCTCGGCGCTCTCGATCGACTTGGCGACCATCCACGCAAACAGTTCCCTGCTCTGCCGCGACGACGCCACGTCCAAGTATCGACGGTGGATCGCTTCGAGATCGCCCCGCAACGTGCCCGTGTCGGGCGGCGCCTGGGTGGTGACACTGTCCGCCACCGCCGCGAACACCAGAGCATCGATACTCCCGAAGTGCCGATACAGCGTCGTCTTCGCCACCCCTGACCGGCGAGCGACCGCATCCGCAGTCACGGCCGCGACCCCGGCGCTCGCCACGATCTGCAGCGCAGCATCGATCAGCCGTCTGCGCGCTGCTTCGCTACGTGGTCGAGCCATATCGCTCACCAGCGTAGCGCCAACCGATCTCACACATTCGCATGTTGACAATCCATGCGCATCATATTACGCTCCTGATAGTATCGTAACGTTGGTGGCGGTTGGGCACCACACCCCGACCACGCCCGACATGGCGTGCCCACCAGGAGCACCACGGACATGGACACCACTGGCAGACACGACGAACAGGAACGGACATCCAGATCATGATCACCGTCTCAGGACTCACGAAGCATTACGGCGACCGCATCGCCGTCCACGAGATGAGCTTCGATGTCGCGGCCGGACGAGTCACCGGATTCGTCGGCCCGAACGGCGCCGGCAAGTCGACGACGATGCGGATGATGGTCGGGCTCACGCGTCCCGACCACGGCGACGTCTGCTATCACGGCGTTCCGTACACGCGACTTCTGCGGCCCGCACGCATCGTCGGCTCGGTGCTCGATGCACGCTGTATGCACCCCGGCCGGACAGCCAGGAAGCATCTCCGGGCGACCGCAGCGCTCAGCGCGATTTCCGCGGATCGAATCGACGAGGTCCTCCGCGAGGTCGGACTCGAGAGCGCGGCGGACCAACGCGCCGGCAGCTTCTCGCTCGGCATGCGCCAACGCCTCGCCCTCGCCGGTGCTCTGCTGGGAGAGCCCGAGGTGCTGTTGCTCGACGAACCGTCCAACGGCCTCGACCCCGACGGCATTCGCTGGTTGCGGAACTCCCTGAGCGCCTTCGCGGCACGGGGCGGCACGGTCTTCGTGTCGAGTCACCTGATCGGTGAACTCGAGATGTTCGCCGACGACCTGATCGTCGTCGGCGGGGGAAAGCTCCTCGCCGCTGAATCCGTTTCCAGCACGCTCGCCCGTGGGCGTTCGACCGTCGTCGTCCGGACACCCCAGGCGGCCGAGCTCGCCGGCCTCCTGCATCGCGGGAACATCGAGTTCGGCATCTCCCACGACCGACTGTCGATTCACGGCGCGTCCTCGGCGACGGTGTCCCAGCTCGCCTTCGATCATCAGATTCGGGTCGTCGAGATCACCGAGACCTCGCCATCCCTCGAAGAGATCCTGCTCGAGATGACGAGCTCCGTCACCGAGTTCGCCTCGGTCTGAACCACCCACCGGACCCATCCGCCGCGACCCATGTCACTGCCACGACGAAGGAACCCATGACCGTCCCCACCTATCCCACCGCGTCGGCCTCGGTCGCGCAAGCATCGCCCATCGTCCGAGTCCTCCGGCGATCTCGTCGTGACGACATCGCGTCGATCCCGACCGCGCTGCACAGCGAATGGATCAAGGTGTCATCGCTCCGCTCGAACGTGACGATCCTCGCACTGACCCCTGTCATCGGCGTCGCGCTGTCGTGGATCATGGCCACCTTCGTCAAAACCGATCCGGACACCGATCTCCCGTTCACGGTCGGTGTGACCTTCATCTTCTCGACATGGCTCACCGCCGTCCTCGCCATGATCGTGGGGACGCTGACGTTCACCTCCGAGGCTCAGCACGGAACCCTGGCGACCGCAGTGACGGCGCAACCCGCCCGATGGGTGACCGTCGCGTCCAAGACGGCAGTTGCGGCGAGCTTCGGACTGGCGATGGGGATCCTCGGGATGATCGGTGGTCTCAGTGGAGCCATCCTGGGCGGACTCGCGAAGGGCGACACGTCGGGGATGGCAGCGACCGCGCTGTGGGGGCTCGTGCTCACCACGCTCGCTCCCGTACTCGGCCTCGGTATCGGCATGATCCTGCGCCACAGTGCCGCTGCGGTCTCGATCCTGCTCGTCTGGGCGTTCGTGCTGGAGAACATCGCCCGCACCCTCATTCCGGTGAGCACGGCCCGGTACCTGCCCTTCAGTGCGGCCAACAACATGCTCGGCATCGCCTCGGCAACCGACACACCCGAGTCACTCGCTGCCGCCCTGACCCCGTTCCAGAATGCGGTGCTCTTCGGTGGCTACGCGTTCGCCCTCCTCGCGATCGGTACCACCCTCTTCTACCGACGCGACACGG
>CAWHJD010000006.1:0-18202 GCA_963829585.1 Ilumatobacteraceae bacterium
CGGTCCCACACCTCCGTGAGGTGACGGTCCGCCACAATCCACGCTGGGCCGAAGGACAGATGACGTCGCTGCGCGCCGGACTCGATGCGGCCGGTGAGCTCGGATGCGACGCCGTCGTGGTCGGACTGGCCGATCAACCCTTCATCACACCCGGCGCATGGCGCAGCGTCGCCGCCACCGACGCCCCGATCGCCGTGGCAACGTACGGCGGCCGGCGCGGCAACCCGGTCAGGCTCAGCTCGGCCGTCTGGGCGCTCCTGCCGCCCGACGGCGACGAGGGAGCACGGTCACTGATGCGAGTTCGACCCGACCTCGTACGTGAAGTACCGTGCACTGGTTCATCCGCCGACATCGACACCGAAGAGGACCTCCGACGATGGCAGAACAGTTGATCAACGAGTTCACGGTCAATCGACCCATCGACGAGGCATGGCCGCTCATCACCGACCTCGAGCGCATCGCGCCGTGCCTCCCCGGGGCCGAGCTGCAAGAGGTCGAAGGTGACACCTACCGCGGCGTGGTGAAGGTGAAGCTCGGTGCCATCAGCAGCCAGTTCAAGGGTGAGGCCCACTTCATCGAGCGCGACGACGAGAACTACCGCGCCGTGATCAAGGGGGCGGGCCGCGACACCGGCGGCCGCGGGAATGCATCGGCAGAGATCACGGCGCAGGCCGAGTCACTGTCGCCGACGAGCACCCGGGTCGCGGTCACCACCGACCTGCACATCACCGGCAAGGTCGCCCAATTCGGCCGCGGGATCATGGGTGACGTCAGCTCGAAGCTGATGGCCCAGTTCGCCGACAACCTGAACCAGATGATCGACGAGCAGGGCATGGTCGCACCGCAACCGGCAGCACCGGAACCGGCAGCCGCCGAACCGAGCACCTCCGACGAGGCGGCGACGGCCCCCTCGGCACCAACGGTCCGCAAGATCGAGGGTGCTGCGGCCGAGCCGATCGATCTGATGGAGGTCGGAGGCAGCTCCATCGTCAAGCGAGTGGCGCCGGCGATCATCGCCATCATCGTGCTGCTGTTCCTCCTGCGACGCCGTCGCCACTGATGGACGATCGGGTTCGCGTCGCGCAGCTGCTCGGTCGCGAACCCCAGGGCGCGTTCGACGTGGTGGTTCGTGACGACAGCGGCGACCCGGTCGTCGTCCGCAACGCACCGCTGCTCGACGACGGCACACCGATGCCCACCCGGTACTACCTCGTCGGGGCCGAGCTCGTCCGGGAGGTGAGTCGGCTCGAAGCCGAGGGCGGCGTTCGACGCGCCGAGGCCGAGGTCGATGCCGCTGCGCTGGCGGCAGCCCACGATCGGTACGCCGCCGAGCGCGACGCCGCGATTCCCGCCGACCACGCGGGGCCCCGCCCGTACGGCGGCGTCGGCGGCACGCGCACCGGTGTCAAGTGCCTCCACGCGCACGTCGCCTACGCCCTCGCCGGCGGCGACGATCCGGTCGGCCGGTGGGCCCTCGCCCGACTCGGCGCCACGGGGCCAGATCCCTGCGCCGATCCCTGCGCCGATCAGCGACGCACTCGCCGGCACGCTCATCCTGCGGCTCGGCGACCACTCGACCGAGGTCACCATGGTCGGCGACGGAACGTTCACACTGCCCATCGGGCCCGTGACCCTCTTCGAGGGGCCGCTCGAACGAGGCGATCCGCCGTCGCCGGCGCATCTCACCAACGCCCTCGGGCTGGTGACGGACCACCTCGACGACATCATCATCGCCGCGCCGGCAGTCACTGCGTCGACGTCGGTGGTGGCCGTCGGCCCCCACGCCGAGGCCATGGCGCGGGTGGAGATCGGCGACTCGCAGATCCCGGCCGGCTACCGGCTCCGGCGGTCCGACGCCGACGAGGTCTTCCGGACGCTGGCCGTGGAACCGGTGACCGATCGCCGCCACAATCCGGGCCTCGACGACGACCACGTCGAAACGATCATCGCCACGTGTTGCGTGCTCCTCGGTGTCATGCGCCGACTCGACCTCGACGCCATCGGCATCGCCGCAGACCAGCACGGCATCGCCGCGGACCAGCACGGCATCGCCGGGGACCGGGACCGACGGGTGGCGACCTGATGGTGCTGCGTCATCCCGCTCGGACCTCGTCGCCGGTACGCCTCTACGGACGCCGCGTGGTCCTTCGCCCCCTCGCCGCCAACGACTTTCGCGCCTGGAGCGAAGTCCGTCAGCGCAACGCGGACTGGCTCACCGTGTGGGAGCCCAGCCGGCCGGTCCATCAGTCCGACCCGGTGACCGACCGCGGCGCCTTCACCGCGCGATGCCAACAGCGTGACCGCGACCGGAGCGTCGGGTCGGCGTATCAATTCGGCCTGTTCGTCGACAACCACGTCGCCGGCGAGGTGAACCTCAACAACGTGATCCGCGGCGCCATGCAGTCGGGCACGATCGGCTACTGGATCGACCAGCGTCACGCCGGACAGTCCTACGTTGCCGAAGCCGTGGTGGTGGTGCTCCAGTTCGCGTTCGAGCAGCTCCTGCTGCATCGCATCGAGATCTGTATCGTGCCCCGCAACGCTCGCAGCCGCCGGATCATGGAGAAGCTCCAGATCCGTGAAGAGGGCCTCGCCGAGCGATATCTGGAGATCAACGGGACGTGGGAGGACCACATCCGTTACGGCATCACGATCGAGGAGTGGCACGCTCGCCGCGACGAGCTGCTCGCGACGTGGATCGAACGCCGCGATCTGGTCTGAACCCGACTGGTCCGAACCCGAGAGGTCCGAACCCGAGAGGTCAGAAGTCGCCCGTCAGGCGACGAGGCCGTCGCCCTTGCTCAACACGAGGTGCTGCTCGGCGCGGGCACGGCGCAGCTGCGTGCGGCGCTTCCACATCTTGGTCTTCCAGTGGCGCTTGGTGCGACTGCGCTTCGCGAACTTGCTCTTGGCCACCTCGGCATCGTGGTGGTGGATGGGCTTCCACGCTGCGCCGGGCTCGTGGACGTCGTCGGGCTCGAGGCCCGAACTCACATCCTGAGCAACAGTCTGGAGCTCGACATGGATGCGGTGCCGTTCGCTGTGGGCGTGGGCACGCACTTCCTTCTTGAGCGGGACCAAGACTTCCTCGGTGCGATGACGCTGGCTCATTCAGGGCTACCTCCTGCTTCGTGGACTGGCCACGGTGGTTTCGGTGCTTGCATTGCCAAACCTAGTGCACCTCACAGGCGGCGTCACAGGTTCTCTGTAACGATCGTGCGCGATTGCGGCTTCAAGACCGCACGACCCCGGGCCGATGAACCCGTGTGGACACCCTGCCGCCGCCCAGCCCACTCGCTCCGTCGAACACCCACACCGACTCGATCATCGATCGGGAGGCCCATGCCGTTGCTGCGCTCGGCGCCCGTCTCATCGGCACGATGAACGCGGTCGTGGCCGGCAAGCACGAGGTCGTCGAGGTCAGCGTCGCCACGCTGCTGGCGGGCGGGCACCTGCTGATCGAGGACATCCCCGGGGTCGGCAAGACCCTGCTCGCCCAGGTTCTGGCGCGAGCCGTCGGTGGCAGTTTCCACCGCATCCAGGGCACATCGGACCTGTTGCCCGCCGACATCACCGGCTCGATGGTCCCGAGTGGCCAACTCGACCTCGATGGCATGCGGTTCCGGCCCGGGCCCGTGTTCGCCAACATCGTCGTGTTCGACGAACTCAACCGGGCAACGCCTCGTACACAGTCCGCACTGCTCGAGCTCGCCGAGGAGTCCACGGTCACCGTCGACGGTGTCAGCCACCGCCTCCCCCATCCGTTCATGCTCGTGGCCACGCAGAACCCGATCGACATCGCCGGCACGTACGGGCTCGGCGAGGGTGCCCTCGACCGCTTCCACGCGGTCGTGACACCCGGGCGCGCGTCCGCCGCCTCCGAGGTCGAGGTCCTCACCGGCAGACGCGGACGATCGATGCTCGATGCCGTCGAGCCCGTCGTGACGCTGGCTGAGCTCATCGCCGCCCGCGAGGTGGTCGCCACGGTCCGGATCACCGACGCCGTGGCCGCGTACGTCGTCGAGTTGCTCGACGCGACCCGCACCGACCCGCGAGTACGCGTCGGCGCATCAACGCGTGGCGGCGTCGCGATCGTGGCGATCGCGCGAGCCTTCGCCGCGCTCGACGGCCGCAATTACGTCACCGCGCACGACGTCGTACGGGCAAGCGTGCCGGCACTGGCCCATCGTGTCGCCGGTTCCACGTCGACGGTCGCCGCCGGGCGGGACATCGCGGCCGAGTGCGTGTCGAGGGTCGCGCCCCCGACGGTCTGAGCGTGGTCCGAGACGTGCACACCCGCCCCGTGGGCCTGTCGCCCGGAGCCGGCGCGTTCGTCGCCACCTGGCTCGTCGCGGGAATGATCGCCCGCCTGACGGGCACTCCCGTGCTCATTGCCTTGATGGCGGCACTGCTCGTCGCCGTCGTCGTCGAGGCACTGGCCGGATGGTCGACTGCTCGACGCACCAGCATCGTCTCTGTCGCGGCGCCCACCGTGACCACGGTCGATTCGCCGGCGGTGCTCCGGGTGACCGTCGCGGGTCCCGACGTCCGGCGCAGCAGCCGGCTCCGACTCTCCACGTCGCGTCACGCCGATTCGGACGTCGCCGCCGGGGTGCTGCCGCCGGGCGGACGCCGCAGCGAGATCGTGGTGGACGCCGTGTTCGGCGAACCCGGCATCGTGACGGTGTTGCACACGACGATCGAGATCGCCGGACCGTTCGGTCTCGTCTGGTGGCGGCATCGGGGGGAGGTCGCCGTCGGGAAGGTGCACGTCGCTCCCGTGGGCCTGGACGGCCTCCTCGACGTCATCAGCTCGACTGCACGACACGAGGGTCTGGTCGCGACGGAACGCGGCAACCACCGCGGCGACGTCGACGGTGTTCGCGCGTGGCGTGACGGCGATGCGGTCGGCTCGATCCACTGGCCGTCGTCGCTGCGTGTCGGCGATCTGATCGTCCACGACCGTGCGGCGGCCGCCGACGAACGCTGGGTCGTCGATCTCGATGCGCTCGTCGCCGGACCCGTCGACGATTCCACAGCCGCACGACTGCGGTGCACGCTCGACCACGGTGTCCGGCGCGGGCACGACGTCGCGGTGATGGTCGGCGGCGAGCCGTCGCCCGTGCGCAGCGACGACGAGGCCGCCGCCTGGGCCGCATGGACCGCCGAGGCCGTCTCGCGCGACGTCACTGTGCGACGCCCGGCGTGGTGGAGACGCCCGATCCGGTTGAGCGTGGTCGAGCCCGACTCGACAGTCGATGCTGCAACGCGTTGGGCAGCCGGTGCCGCCGCGCTCGCGAGCCTGGCGATGCTCGTCGGAGCGTTGTCCCGGTCGGCAGGGCTGGTCGTCACGATCACGGTCGGTCTGGTCCTCGGCGTCGTCGTGTCGACATGGCTCGGCCGGAGGTCGGGCCGACGACCATTGGCACTCCAGGCCGCGATCGTGCTGACGATCATCGTCGCCTTGGCGCTGATCGCAGCCGACGCTCGAGGCCTCGACGGCCTGCTTGCGGTCCTGCGCGGACCCATGCCCGACATGTTGATGCTGCTGGTCGTCCTCCACGGCTTCGAGGTCGTCGACCGGCGCACACTGCGCGTCCATCAGGCGATCACGTTCGCCGTCGCCTCGTACGCCGCCGGACTGCGGATCGACGACGCGCTCGGCTGGTGGATCGCCGCGTGGGGTGTCGCGTTCTTCGCGTCGCTGTTGCTCACCGGCAGGTCGCAACCGGTGCAACGGACCGGTGCCGTCGGTATCCGCTCGCTGACGCGGTCGCTGGCGTGGACGGCCGCTGCGGCGATCGGCACGCTCGCGTTGTTGAGCCTCGTCCCGGTGCCTGACGGCCCGGCCCGGCTCGGCCTCCCGGCGCTCTCGCCCGACGACGCGCCGTTCGCGCAGCCCGGGGCGCTGGCGTCACCCGACGGGTCACCCACACCGACCGGAGACGATGTCGGCGACGACCGGGGATCGATCGGCGGGGTGGTCGGCTACCCGGGATTCACCGAATCGCTCGACACCAGCGTGCGAGGCGACCTCGGCGACGAGGTGGTGATGCGGGTGCGCGCTCCGGAGCCCGCGTTCTGGCGCGGCCAGACGTTCAGCGACTTCGACGGACGCGTGTGGACGGTGTCACCCGTCGTCGGCACGCAACGCGACGGTCCCGTGATCGACGTGCCGCCGACGCTCGGCGACCAGTCGGGCGCGAGCGTCCCGACCGAGGAGCTGACGCAGACGTACTACATCGAAACCCCTCTGCCGAACATCGTGTTCGCCGCGGCGCGGCCCACCCGGATCGTCTTCGACGGCGCGTTGTGGACGCGGCCGGACGGCGCGCTCCGGTCCGACGTGACACTCGCTCCCGGCTCGGTGTACACGGCCATCTCCGAGCGGGTCGCCGTGACCGCCGAGTTGTTACGGGCCCAGGGTGACCTCGGCGAGTTCTATGCGGGATTCCGCCGAGCGGTGGGCGGCGAGCAGATCGACCCGTTCCTCGAGCTGCCCGAGTCGACGACCCGGCGCACGATCGACCTCGCCGCGGAACTGCGCGCCGAGTCGACCTACGACACGATCCTCGCCTACGAGCGGTGGCTCGAGGCGAACACCGAGTACGACCTGGACGCACCGGTTCCCGCCGAGGGCACCGACGCGGTCGACGACTTCCTCTTCGAGTCGCAACGAGGTTTCTGCGAACAGATCGCATCGACGCTGACGATCATGCTGCGCAGCCAGGGTGTGCCGGCGCGCCTCGCCACCGGGTACGTCCCGGGCGAGCGCGATCGGGTGTCGGGCGTGTGGAAGGTGCGTGCCAGCGACGCCCACGCATGGGTCGAGGTGTGGTTCCCCCAGACCGGATGGCAGGCGTTCGACCCGACCGCCGTGGTGCCACTGGCCGGCGACGCCGATTCCGGCACGGTCGGCGGCGACCTGGTCGCCGCGGCCCTGTCGTCGATCGGCTCGCACCGGGTCGAACTCGCGTTGCTCGCCGTCGCCGCGGCGGCCGCTGGGCGGTGCTGGCAGCCGTCGGGCGATGGCGTCATCGTCGTCGACGCGGACGCTGGGGGCTCCTCCAGGACCGCTTCTCCGCGCTCCCCCTCACCGTCACCCTCCCCCTCCCTGCCCCTCCATCCGCCCTTCCAGTCTTTCCGGACCCGACCCCGACAGACCGGACGGTCTTTCCGGACCCGACCCCGACAGACCGGCTGACGAATCCGCAGCGCGCTGCGCTCGTCGGTTCAGACGAGCTCGCGGCTTCGGTCGCCACGGTGCTCGACCGCGCGGCGTTCGATCCGGCATGGGTCGACGACGACGAGATCTACGCGCGCGCCCGCAGCGCAGTGGACTCGCTGGAACGCAGCGCTCGCTGACAGGGACTACTTCGTCGAGATGCGGGACTGCAACGCCGCGAGGCGTTCCGCGAACCACGGCTGCTGGGTGCTCCAGAGCTGCGGTTCGAGTTCCCGCGCCACCGCCGACGGGTGATCGTCGATGTCGGCCATTGCCTGAATGGTCTGCTTGGTCGCCATCGCCAGCTCGCGCGGGACCGATGCAGCCTTCGCGGCGAACTCGTGGGCCACCTCGAGCAGCGACTCCGACGGGACCGAGCGGTAGGCGAGCCCGATGCGCTCGGCCTCCTTGCCGTCGAGGACCTGGCCGAACACGACTGCGGCCATCGCGGCCTGCGGCCCGACGATGCGGCGCAGCATCCACGTGTGACCACCGCCGGGATGGATGCCGAGCTGCAGGAACCGGGTGTCGAGCTTCGCAGTGTCGGCGACGATGCGCACGTCGCAGCCGAGGGCGAGGTTCATCCCGGCGCCGACGGCCGCGCCGTTGACCGCGGCGAGTGTGGGCAGTGGGCTGCGGGCGATGCGCAGGAAGCCCTCGTAGATCGTGCCGAGGCTCTCCCCCGTCGCTTGGGCGAGATTGCCGAGGTTCGCGCCGGCGCAGAAGGCCGGAGGCGTGCCGGTGACGACCACGGCACCGACGGACTCGTCGGCCTCGAACGCCTCCATCGCGGCGATGATCTCGGCGACCATGGGGGCCGTCAGCGTGTTGCGTTCGTCGGGGTTGTTCAAGGTGAGAGTGGCCACGCCATCGGCGAGGTCGGTGAGCACGAACGGGGTCGAACCAGTCATGGGGGCAAGTGTGGCACGACCACCCGGTTAGCCTGCCTCTCGCACATGCTCGACCACGTCTTCACCGATGCCATCAGCGCCCTGCGTGACGCGTTCGAAGCGGCATTCCTCGAACGCCAGGCGTTCGAGGAGCACTTCCAGGCCGACGTCCTGCTCGGCGACCTCACGTGGGAGACGAGCTACGGCCTGCCCGGCGAGGGTGAGCCGCCGCGGGTCGTGGCCCACATCACCTTCGACTGGCCGGCGTGGAGCCAGGCCGCCTACCGCCAGTGGTACGTCGAAGCCGAACTCGAGCGTCGCCCGGCGATCGAGATGGAGATCGTGCTGCGCATCCAGCGCCTCGCGCAGCCCGTCGATCCCCAGATGCTGTTCAACGCCGTGCCCGAGCAGAGCCCGCTCGTGGGCGACGACCGGATGGAGCGCGCCGGGCTGACCTCGGAGATCGCTCATCCCGACACGGCCACCGATCCCCTCGATCTCACCACCGAGTACGCCGCCGAGATCACCTACGAGGGCCTGTACGAACTCGCCGAGGAGACCGTCGCCGACGGTACGAGCACCCTGCTCGACGAGCACTTCGGTGCCCTCGGCGGTTGGGTCGCGGCGACCCTCGTCAAGCTCGGCGACCTCCCGCTCGCCTTCCTCCCCCCCGACGACAACGACTGACCCCGAATCCGACTCCCAAATTCTCCTCCCGGTGCGCGCTCGAGCGCGCACGCGGAGGAGAATTTCGGCGGTTCGGGGCTGGTGTGGGGAGCGTGGGAGGATGTCGGACATGGCTGAGAACGATGTGGTGTTGTACGACGTGTCGGAGCGGATCGCGACGATCACGATGAATCGTCCCGAGGCCCGCAACGCGCTGTCGAGCGAGATGCTGAACCTGTTGCCGGAACGGATGAAGCAGGCCGAAGCCGACCCCGCTGTCGACGTGTTGATCCTGACCGGCACCGATCCGGCGTTCACCGCCGGACTCGACCTCAAGGAGCTGGGCAGCAACGGCGCCAATCTCTCCGGCGGCACGGGCGCCGACGGCAGTCGCAACCGCGACGGCGTGCGGGGGCCCTTCCCCCGCCTCACCAAGCCGTTGATCGGCGCGGTGAACGGCGTCGCGGTGACCGGTGGCCTCGAGCTGGCGCTCAACTGCGACTTCCTCGTCGCCAGCGAGCACGCCAAGTTCGGCGACACCCACTCACGTGTCGGTGTCATGCCCGGGTGGGGCCTCACCGTGCTGCTCCCCCAGGCCGTCGGCGTACGTCGGGCCCGGGAGATGAGCTTCACCGGCAACTTCATGCTGGCCGACGAGGCGCTCGCGTTCGGGCTCGTGAACCACGTCGTGGCGCACGCCGATCTGCTCCCGTTCACCCGGCAACTCGCGCTCGACATCATCGGCAACGACCAACCGGGCGTCCGTCAGATCCGTGACACCTACTTCCAGATCGCCACCGACGACGACCACTGGGAGATCGAGGCGCGCGACAGTCGCGCCTGGCGCCGCACCCAGTTCAGCCCCGAAGCTGTCGAAGCCCGTCGACTCGCCATCCAGGCCCGCGGCCAACAGCAGTAGCTCGCCTCTCCCTCTTCGCTGTGAGCGATGCACGCACGAGGTGCGTGCATCGCTCACAGCACGTGGGGTGGGGGATGGGATGGGCGGTGGGTTCAGATCTGGGCGCCTTGTTCGCGGAGGGTGTCGCGGATGGCTTGGGCGATGTCGATCGCGAGGATCTCGGCGCCGTTCTGATTGAGGTGGAAACCGTCGTCGGCACGGACGTCCTTGCCCTGGCCGTCGCGGGGATCGATGACGAACTCGGCCCATCCTCCGTCGCGACCCGAGAACCGCTTCCACGTGTCGATGAAGATCACGTCGGGGCGTTCGGCCGCCGCCGCCTTGGCCGCCCGGTCCTGGATCGCCATGCGGGCGGTCACGTCGGGGTTGTCGTCGTTGGGGATCCCCACCCAGATGACCGTCCGTCCGTCGGCCAGGAGCTGGTCCATGACCGCCCCGGCGCGTTCCTGGTACTCGGCGGTCCACTCCGCCTCGTTCGCCACCGGGTCACCCACGATGAACTCCCCGCTCTCGACCGCGAGGCCTTGCGCGTCGTTGCCGCCGAACGTGGCCACGACGATGTCGGGATCGACGATGGGCAGCTGGGCATCGATCTCGGCCGGCCAGTCGAAGAAGTCGGGTCGGGCGAGCCCCGAGGAGACCTTGTAGTCGAGTTCGGTCGTCACGATGCCCGTCCCGTCGAGCAGCGTCTGCAGGTAGGGCCCGAACGTGCCGGCATCGCTGTCGCCCACGATGAAGACCTTCGACGGGTTGTCCACCGACGGCGGTCCGGTCGACTCCGGCTCGTCCACCACGGTCTGTACCGGGACCGTTCCGACGCCGGCGTCGGGCACGGTGCCACCCGACACGCCCACCGCTGCGTCGACGGCCGACGCATCGGCGTCGGCGTCGGCGACACCCTCGCCACCTCCGAGGAGGGCGCCGACCCCCCGCGCGACGCCGAAACCGACGACGACGACGAGTGCGAGCGCGCCGAGACGACGCAGCGCGTAGCGCCTACGGCTGTGGCGACGTCGAGAGCGTGGAGGCGCGGACACGGTGCCCCCAACGATACGGGCCCCAGTCTCCCGACGAACGGCACCACGCACCGCCACGACCCTCACACGCTGGCCACACCGCGTTGCGCCCGTGCGTCCCTACCAGCGGGTAACGTCTGCATCACGTGAACACATCCGTCGTCATCGACCTCGGATGGAACATGCATCAACCACCATTCATCCTGAAGGGGAGAACATGATCAAGAGCAAGAAACTGCTCGCACTCGGCGTCATTGCCGCGCTCGGCCTGGCCGCGTGTGGCAGCGACGACGATTCCAGCTCGACGAGCGAAGCTACCGAAGCTGCAACCGAAACCACCGAAGCCGCCACCGAAGGCACCGGGGCTCCGGAAGCAGGCGGCGCCGCCTTCGTCACGCTCGAGGACGAGTGCGCCTCCTACGACGGGCTCCAGGCCCCCGACGGGTTCCGGGTCAACCTCGTCACCGACATCGGCAAGGTCGACGACGGCACGTTCAACCAGTTCGCCTACGACGGCATGGCGGCCGCTGCCGAGTGCTTCGGCATCGAGGACACCAGCTTCATCGAGACCGTCTCCGAGGCCGACTACGCGGGCAACATCGCGACGTCGCTCGAGAGCAGCCCCGACGCCCTCGTCACCGTGGGCTTCCTGATCACGACCGACACCGAGGCCGCCGCGACCGCCAACCCGGACGTCGACTTCATCGGGATCGACCAGTTCCTCGAGACCTATCCGGACAACATGGCCGGAGTCGTCTTCAACGAGGACGAGAGCGGCTACATCGCCGGCGTGCTCGCCGCCTCGCTCAGCGAGAGCGGAGTCATCGGCGTCGTCGCGGGCCGCGAGGACGTTCCCCCGGTCGTCAAGTTCGTCAACGGCTACATCGCCGGCGCGCAGTCGGTGAACCCCGACATCCGCGTGCTGTCGATCTACAACGAGAGCTTCACCGACATCGCCAAGGGTGCCTCTGACGCTGCCCAGTTCATCGGCGAGGGCGCTGACGTCATCTTCGGCGCAGGTGGCCAGACGGGCTCGGGCGGCATCGCCGCCGCTGCCGAAGCCGGCGTGTGGGCGATCGGTGTCGACCAGGACGAGTACTTCACCACCTTCGCCGGTGGCAGCGCTCCCGGTTCGGAGTTCCTCGCCAGCTCGGCCATCAAGCGTGTCGACCTCGTGACGTTCCGGCTCATCGCCGACTCACTGCAGGACCAGTTCGAAGGCGGCCTCGTCGTCGGTACGGCTGCGAACGACCTGATCACGTACGCCGAGCCGCACGACGCGGTCCTTCCTGCAGAAGTGACCGCGGCCGTCGAGGCTGCACGCGTCGGCCTCGCCGACGGCAGCGTCACCACGGGGATCTGTGGCATCGACGGCCTCGTCGTCGGTGAAGGTTCCGCCTGCGACTGATCGCACGAGCGATCCACGGGTCGACCACGGTTGAGCACGGTTGACCACGGAACGGGCCCGACCCTCCAGGGGGTCGGGCCCGTTCGCGTTCGGGGCCTCGCGCGAAGATCGGTCGGCCACGCACGATGATCTAGAGTCCCGATCGTGCATCAGCCAGAGGGGCGGACCGTTGACCGACACACCTGACCCGGTGCCCGTCCTCGAGGTGAGCGGCGTCACCAAGACGTTCCCCGGCGTGATCGCCAACGAGGACGTCGACTTCACGCTCAACCAAGGTGAGATCCACTGCCTCCTGGGTGAGAACGGCGCGGGCAAGAGCACCCTCATGAACGTCGTGTTCGGGCTGTACCAGCCGGATGCGGGTTCGATCCGGGTGCGCGGCGAGCAGGTCCAGTTCACCGGCGTCAACGACGCGATCGACCACGGGATCGGCATGGTCCACCAGCACTTCCAGCTGATCCCCGTGTTCACCGTCGTCGAGAACGTCATCCTCGGCAACGAGCTGTCGAAGAAGGGCCTGATCGACGTCAAGGAGGCCAGGCGCAGGATCCGCGAGCTCGAACAGCGCTACGGCCTGGTCGTCGATCCGGACGCCAAGGTCGGCGATCTCTCGGTCGGGGAGCAACAGCGCGTCGAACTCATCAAGGCGCTGTTCCGTGAGGCCGACATCCTGATCCTCGACGAGCCGACCGCGGTGCTCACTCCCGGCGAGGTCGACGAGTTCTTCGGCGTGGTGCGCAGCCTCGTCGACCAGGGCAAGTCGATCATCTTCATCACCCACAAGCTCCGCGAGGTGCTCGCGGTCGCCGACCGGATCACGGTGCTCAGGAACGGCAAGGTCGCGGGTACCGCCGATCCGGCGACGGCGACGCAGCAGTCGCTCGCCAACCTGATGGTCGGACGCGACGTGGTCTTCCAGGTCGAGAAGGGCGAGGCGGCTCCCGGCGCCGTCGTGCTCCGATCCGAGGGCCTTTCCGTCGACGACGATCGCGGCGTCAGGATGGTGAACGGATTCAGCGTCGAGGTCCGCGCCGGCGAGATCTTCGGGGTCGCCGGCGTCGAGGGGAACGGGCAGCGCGAGCTCGTCGAGGCGATCACCGGGATGAGGCGTGTCGCGGGTGGCAGGATCGAGATCCTCGGGCACGACACGACCAGGATGACCCCGCGCCAGATCACCGAATTGGGCACCGCGCACGTTCCGGAGGACCGCAACAAGCACGGCTTGGTCGGGCCCTACACCGTCGCCGACAACCTCGTGTTGAACCGCTACTACCAGAAGCGCTTCTCCCGCCGAGGCATACGCAACACCAAGGCGATCAACGACGAGGCGAGAGTCCTCGTCGAGGAATTCGACATCCGGACACCGGGGATCGACGTCCCGGTCGAGACCCTCTCGGGCGGCAACCAGCAGAAGGTGATCATCGCCCGCGAACTCTCCGGCGACGTCAAGGTGCTCGTCGTGGCTCAACCGACCCGAGGGCTCGACGTCGGCTCGATCGAGTTCATCCACAAACAGATCATCGGTCTGCGCGACCAGGGCGTCGGCGTCCTGCTCGTGTCGGCCGAACTCGACGAGATCCTCTCACTGTCGGACCGGATCGGGGTGCTGTACCGGGGCCAACTCGTCGGCATCTTCGACGGCAAGGACGCCACCCGCGAACAGCTCGGTTACCTCATGGCGACCGGAGCATCACCTGAATCGGAGGAACTCGTCGGATGAGCGAGCAGACCACCCCGAAGGACTCACGGCGTTGGGTGTTCCAGATGTGGGACCTCCAGCCGGTCCTGATCCCGTTGTACGCACTCCTCCTGGCGTTCATCGTCGGTGGCGTGCTCATCGCGCTCATCGGTGTCAATCCGTTCGAGGCGTACTGGGCCCTGCTGCGGGGCATGTTCGGGAGCCCGGAACGTATCGCCGGATCGATCGCCCGGTCGGTGCCGTTCATCGGGTCGGCGCTCGCACTCGCCTTCGCGTTCCGAGCCGGCCTGTTCAACATCGGCGCCGAGGGCCAACTCCTGATCGGTGGCGTCACGGCGGCCTGGGTCGGTACATGGGCGTTCATGTACGACATGCCGGGGCTCCTCGCGATCCCGATCATCATCTTCGCCGGGTTCGTCGGCGGTGCGTTCTGGGGCGGGATCCCTGGCGTACTCCGGGCCCGCACCGGTGCCCACGAGGTGATCAGCACGATCATGCTGAACAGCATCGCCCTGTTCGCCACCCGTTGGCTGATCAACTCGACCGACCCCCTGATCCTGCGTGACACCGCGGCCAGCGTGCCGCGCACGAAGGAGATCTCCGACACCGCGGTGCTCCCCGAGTTGTTCAACAGCGAGCCGAGCCTGCACACGGGCCTGTTCCTCATGGTCGGCCTGTGCGTCATCGTCTGGTACGTGCTCAAACGCACGACGTTCGGCCTCGAGACGATCACGGTCGGCACCAACCCCCATGCTGCGCGCTACGCGGGGATCAGCGTCAATCGCATCATCGTGCTCGCCATGGTGTTGTCCGGCGGGTTCGCCGGCCTGGCCGCCGCCTCGGAGGTGGCGGGCACGAACGGGTTCTTCCAGCCGGGGACCTTCGCGTTCATCGGCTTCGACGGCATCGCCATCGCTCTGCTGGCCCGCACGAACCCGCTCGCCATCATTCCCGCGGCGCTCCTGTGGGGATCGTTGCTGTCCGGCGCGCCGCTGATGCAGCAGGAGGCCGACGTCTCGATCGACGTCGTGCGGATCATCCAGTCGATGGTCCTGCTGTTCGTCGCCGCCGACGCCATCGTGCGCTACGTGTTCCGCCTCAAGAGCGAGGGCGGCCCGAAACTCACCACCGCGGCGACCGGATGGAGCAGCACATGAGCAACGAGATGAGTGCTCCACTCCCTCGCGGGTTGGTCAGCACCGGCCTCAACGAAGAACTTGCTGTCTCCCGGCATGTGGGGCGGCGCCAGATCGTCGGCGGCATCCTGGGCGTAGCCGGTCTGGCACTCGCGTTCCTCATTGCCCCGAACCTCTCGAGTGAGACGAAGGCGATCGCGTTCGAACCACCGCCCGACCCGCTCCAGTGGAGTTTCAACCCGGTCGTCGTCGTGACGGTCATCGGCGTGATCTACATCCTCGCGGCCGTCGTGAGCTTCCTGCCGGCGCGCTTCGACCGTCTTGCGCTCATCTCCCAGTTGGTCTCGGCAGCCCTCGCGGTGCCACTCATCCTCGCCCTCGGCCTCGCGCTCTCCGATGCGCCGGTCACGAACGTCACGAACCTGTTCGACGAATCGCTGCTCCTCGCCACACCGATCGCCCTCGGGGCCATGACCGGCCTGTGGTGCGAACACTCCGGCATCGTCAACATCGGCATCGAGGGGATGATGCTCGGCGCGGCGGGGGTCGGGTACATGACCTATGCCGTGATGGGTGCGGCGTCGAGCCCGACGT
Source organism: Ilumatobacteraceae bacterium (assembly GCA_963829585.1). Taxonomy (GTDB): domain Bacteria; phylum Actinomycetota; class Acidimicrobiia; order Acidimicrobiales; family Ilumatobacteraceae; genus Sva-07. Next base: position 15,554 of record CAWHJD010000006.1, read on the forward strand.
GGCTGTGGCTGTCGATCTTCATCGCCATCCTCACCGGAGGTCTCCTCGCCTCACTGCACGCCGTGCTGTCGATCAAGTACCAGATCAACCAGATCGTCTCCGGCGTGGTCATCAACCTGTTCGCGCTCGGCCTGACCGGGTTCCTGCGCTCCGAGGTCATCGTGCCGTCGGGCAACAGCAAGGGCGTGGCCACCTCGGAGATCGGCATCCCGCTGCTCTCGAAGATCCCCATCATCGGCGAGACGCTGTTCACCGGCGGGCCACTTCACTTCGCGATGTACATCATCGTGTTCCTCACGTGGTTGGTGATGTACCGCACGCCATGGGGTCTGCGGGTGAGGTCGTGCGGTGAGAACCCGCACGCCGCCGAGACGCTCGGTATCCGAGTGATCTTGACGCGCTACCAGTCCGTGATCCTCGGGGGGTTCATCGCCGGTCTGGCCGGCGCATGGTTCTCGATGGAGGCGCAGTCCGGATTCGAGGACAACATGACGAACTCGGCCGGCTTCATCGCGCTGGCGGCGATGATCTTCGGCAAGTGGACGCCCTTCGGCGCGTTCGGCGGGGCGCTGCTGTTCGGCTTCGCTCGAGCACTCGGGTCGCGACTGCAGTTCCTGAACGTCGAGATCGGCAACTTCGCCATCCCGAGCGAGTTCTTCCAGAGCCTCCCGTTCTTCGTGACGCTCGTCGTCGTCGCCGGAGCACTCGGGCGCGCTGTCGCACCTGCAGCCGAAGGACAGCCGTACTCGCCGTCGAAGTGACCCGGGTCAGGCAGGGGTGCCGAACTGGCGGTCACCGGCGTCGCCGAGGCCGGGGACGATGAACGCATGCTCGTTGAGGTGGTCGTCGATCGCCGCGGTGACCAGGCGAATCGACAGTCCGGCGTCGTCGAGAGCACGAATGCCTTCGGGCGCGGCGAGCGCACACACCACGGTGATCGGCTCGGGGGCACCCCGCTCGAGGAGCAGCCTGATGGTGTGCAGCAGCGACCCACCGGTCGCCAGCATCGGATCGAGCACGATGACGGGCCGGCCCGCCAGCGACTCGGGCAGCTTGTTGACGTACGCCTCGGGCTGGTGGGTCGATTCGTTCCGGGCCATGCCGATGAACCCGACATCGGCGTTGGGCAGCAGATCCTGCGCGGGACCGACGAATCCGAGTCCGGCCCGCAGGATCGGCACCACCACGGGTTGGACGGCGATTCGGCGCGCGGGCGCCGTGGTGAGCGGCGTCTCGACCGTGCCGTCGACCGTGGGCAGGTCTCTCGTCGCCTCGGCGATCAACAGGCCACCGATGCGCTCGAGGTTCTGACGGAACAACGCATTGGGTGTGTCACGGTCGCGGATCCGGGCCAGCGCGTCGGTGCACACGGGATGGTCGACGAGGATCGTCTCGACGGCCATGTCACGCCACCCCGAGCGACAGTTCGGACTTCAGCATCGAGTACCGCGGTTTGATCACGCCGTTGATCAGCTTCAGCCGTTCGGGGAACGGAGCGAACGCCGACTTCATCGCGTTGACGGTCAGCCACTCGAAGTCGTCGAGCCCCCACCCGAACGCCTCGGCGAGCTTGTCCATCTCCTTGGTCATCGACGTGTTCGACATCAACCGGTTGTCGGTGTTGACCGTCACCCGGAATCGCAGTCGCCGGAGCATGCCGATGGGATGGTCGGCGATCGACGGCACCACGCCGGTGTTGACGTTCGAGGTCGGGCACAACTCCAGTGGGATCCGCCGGTCACGGATGTACGTCGCGAGCCGACCGAGGTGCTCGGTGCCGAGACCCTCGCCCGGATCGATGTCGTCGACGATGCGCACGCCGTGTCCGAGCCGCTCGGCACCGCAGAACTGCACCGCCTCCCAGATCGAGGGGAGGCCGAACGCCTCGCCGGCGTGGATGGTCGAATGGAAGTTCTCGCGGTTGACGTACTGGAATGCGTCGAGGTGCCGCGAGGGCGGGTACCCGGCCTCGGCGCCGGCGATGTCGAAACCGACCACTCCTTCGTCGCGGAAACGCACCGCCAGCTCGGCGATCTCGAGACTCCGGGCCGCCGTGCGCATGGCCGAGGCGATCGCGTAGATCGTCAGATCGGTATCGGCCGATCCGCTGCGGAACCCCGCGAGGACCGACTCCATCACCTCGTCGAGCGACAGGCCCTTCTCGGTGCTCAGCTCGGGGGCGAACCGCACTTCGGCGTACACCACGTTGTCGGCGGCGAGATCCTGGGCGCACTCGTGGGCGACACGTTCGATCGCGTCGCGGTCCTGCATGACGCCGACCGTGTGGGCGAACGTCTCGAGGTACAGCACGAGGTCGTTGCGCTTGGCGCCGCGGTTGAACCAGGTGGCGAGGTCGCCGACGTCCGTGGTCGGCAGGTCCCTGTAGCCGTACTCCGCGGCCAGTTCGATGACGGTGCGTGGTCGGACCCCGCCGTCGAGGTGGTCGTGGAGCAACGCCTTGGGCGCTCTCTGGGTCAATTCGGCCAGTGACATGGCCACACGCTACCGAGCACAGCTCGGGCGGGCGTCGGACACCGCTTCCCCGCCCTGCGTCTCGTCGGACACCGGCGTCACGTGGCGGCGAGGGCGGCAAGGAGCGCCGGCAGTACGTCGTCGCCGACGTCGACTGCTTCGGCGTACAGCTTCACC
>CAWHJD010000007.1:0-66399 GCA_963829585.1 Ilumatobacteraceae bacterium
GGGGTCGGGTCCGGACAGACCGGTCTTTCGGGGTCGGGTCCGGAAAGACCGGTCAGGCGCCGAGGTCGCCGCTGCGGAAGTGCAGGCGGCACAGGAGTTCGTAGCGCACCGAGTCGCCGAACAACCTCGCATCGGACGAGTTCGTGTCGCCGACGACGACGGTGTCGCCCTCGTACACCACGTCACCGTTGACCACGCGGGCGTTGTGCGTGGCGCGGGCGCCACACCAGCACCGGGCCTCCACCTGCAACGGCGTGTGTTCGTCAGCGATCTCGAGCATCCGCCGGGTGCCCTCGAAGAGGTGGCCCCGGAAGTCGGTGAGGAGCCCGAACGCGTAGACGTCGATGTCGAACTCGTCGACCAGGCGGGCCAACTGATCGCACTGTTCCACGGTGTAGAACTGGACCTCGTCGCAGACCATGTAATGGATCGGCCAGTGCTTCACGGCGAGCGCATGGAGATCGAGATCCGGCGTCACCTCGATCGCCGGAGCTGCCACCCCGAGCCGGCTGGTCACCTGACGACCTTCACGGTCGAGGGTGGTCAACAAGAGTCCATACAGCTGCCGACTCGACAGGTTGTGGTGGATCTGCAGCGCCACGGTGCTCTTGCCGGAGCCCATGGTGCCGAAGCTGAATCGGAGGGACGCCATGTTGGCTGACGACCCTACCCGCGAGCCATCAGCCTCCCGCCTCCGTCACCGGAGTCGTCGCGAACGGGTCGAATGACGGATCGACCTGTGCCGGCCCGTCGATCCGATCGATCCCCGGCGGATCATCGGGCTCGTTCGACGTGTCGCAGGCCGACATCGTCACGAGCGCACACCCGAGCAGCCCGACCAGCACACGACGCGACATGCACCGATCTTCGCGCATGCGGTGTCACATCTGGGGTCCGACCCCGGATGTGACACCGCAGACACCGGGAACAAGGTCACTTTCTCCCCGGCTGTCCCGATTCGACACCGGGTCCACCGCTACGGTTGACGGCGGACATGCCCGGCAACGGCGCCGGGCCACCGAATCCCTCGGGGGGAGACAACATGACGGACACGATCGACCGCTCGGGTACCGAGGACGATCATGTACTCGACCATCTCATCGTCCGTTTCGCCGGCGACTCCGGCGACGGAATGCAGCTCACCGGCGACCGCTTCACCTCCGTGAGCGCGGCATTCGGCAACGACCTGTCGACGCTGCCGGACTTCCCGGCAGAGATCCGGGCGCCGGCCGGCACGGTGAACGGTGTGTCGGCGTTCCAGGTGAACATCGCCAACCACAAGATCACGACACCGGGTGACGAACCCAGCGTGCTGGTGGCCATGAACCCGGCCGCGTTGATGGCCGACCTCCACCGGTTGGAGCCGGGCGGCACCGTGATCATCAACGAAGATGCATTCGACGAACGCAACCTCGAGAAGGCCGGCTACACGGCCAACCCGCTCGACGACGACACGCTGGCGAACTACCGGGTCCTGCGTGTCCCGATGACCAGTCTCACCAAGGAGGTCTGCGAACCGCTCGGCGTGAAGCCGCGCGACGCCGAACGGTCGAAGAACTTCTTCGCGCTCGGGCTGGTCTCGTTCATGTTCACCAGGCCGATCGACCCGACCCTCGCGTGGATCACCGAGAAGTTCGGCAGCAACGAACAGGTCGAGGCCGCCAACAAGGCGTCGTTCCTCGCCGGCTTCAACTTCGGCGAAACCACCGAGGCCGTCGGCCATCGCTACGAGGTCCGTCCGGCCGAGCTCCCCGCCGGTGAGTACACGAGCATCACCGGCAACACCGCGCTCGCCTGGGGAATCGTCGCCGCCGGCCAGCTCGCGAAGTTGCCGATCACGCTCGGGTCGTATCCGATCACCCCGGCGAGCGACATCCTCCACGAGCTGTCCAAGCACAAGCACTTCGGGATCCGCACGGTGCAGGCCGAAGACGAGATCGCCGCCATCGGCATGGCACTCGGTGCCTCGTTCGCCGGCCATCTCGGCGTCACCACGACGAGCGGCCCCGGCGTCGCCCTCAAGAGCGAGACGACGTCACTGGCGGTGTCGATCGAACTGCCACTGCTGATCGTCGACATCCAACGCGGCGGCCCATCGACCGGACTGCCCACCAAGACCGAGGCGTCCGACCTCAACATCGCGCTCTACGGCCGCCACGGCGAAGCACCGCTCCCGATCGTCGCCGCGTACACCCCGGCGCAGTGCTTCCATGCCGCCATCGAGGCGATCCGCATCGCCCTCAAGTACCGCACGCCGGTGATCCTGCTCTCCGACGGCTACCTGGCCAACGGCTCCGAGTCGTGGAACCTGCCGTCGATCGAGTCGTTGCCCGACATCTCGGTGCCGTTCACGACGGAACCGAACCACGTCGACGACGAGGGCAACGAGGTGTTCTGGCCGTACCTGCGCGACGAGCAGACGTTGGCTCGACCGTGGGCGATCCCGGGGACACCCGGATTGATGCATCGCGTCGGTGGCCTCGAGAAGGCCGACGGCACCGGCAACATCGACTACACGCCGGAGAACCACGAGAAGATGGTCCACCTGCGCGCCGAGAAGATCGCTCGCATCGCCATGGACATCCCGCCGACCGAGATCAACGGCGACGTCGATGCCGACGTGCTCGTGCTCGGCTGGGGCTCGACCTGGGCGGCGATCGACTCCGCGATCCAGCAGACCCGCCGCTCCGGCAAGAAGGTGGCGTCGGCGCACATCATGCACCTCAACCCACTCCCGTCCGATCTCGGCGACATCCTGCACCGTTACCAGCGGGTGATCGTCCCCGAACTCAACATGGGCCAGCTCACCAATCTCATCCGCGGCAAGTACCTCGTCGACGCCAAGGCACTCACGAAGATGCAGGGCCTGCCCTTCAAGGCTCGAGAGATCATGGCCGCCATCGACGAGGCCCTTGCGTCGATCACCAGCACGAACGGAGCGAACTCATGAGCACCGCACAGGTCGCCGTCACGACGAAGAAGGATTGGACGAGCGATCAGGAGGTTCGCTGGTGCCCGGGGTGCGGCGACTACGGCATCTTGCTGGCCGTCCAGACGCTGATGCCCGAACTCGGCATCGCCCCGGAGAACACGGTGTTCATCTCGGGGATCGGCTGCTCGAGCCGGTTCCCCTACTACATGAACACCTACGGGATGCACTCGATCCACGGGCGTGCCCCGGCGATCGCCACGGGACTCGCCGTCGCCCGCCCCGATCTCGACGTGTGGGTCATCACCGGCGACGGTGACGGCCTGTCGATCGGCGGCAACCACCTCATCCACGCGTTGCGTCGCAACGTCAACCTCAACATCCTGCTGTTCAACAACCGGATCTACGGCCTGACCAAGGGTCAGTTCTCCCCGACGTCGCCGGTCGGCAAGGTCACCAAGTCGACCCCGATGGGCTCGATCGACCCGCCGTTCAACCCGCTCGCCGTGGCGCTCGGCGCCGAGGCCAGCTTCGTCGCTCGCACCCACGACCTCGACCGCAAGCACATGATGGACACCTTCCGGTCGGCGCACGAACACCATGGCACGTCGTTCGTCGAGATCTACCAGAACTGCAACGTCTTCAACGACGGCCAGTTCGACGACGTCACCAAGAAGCAGGCTCGCGACGAGATGATGATCGACCTCGTGCACGGTGAGCCGATCACGTTCGGCACAGACGGGCACCGGGCTGTCGCGATGGGGGTCGACGGACAGCTCCGACTCGTCGAACGGGCCGATGTGGCCGCCGACGAGATCCTGGTCCACGATGCGCACCGCCAGGATCCGTCGCTGGCCTTCGCACTCGCCCGGCTGAGCCACGACGACCACTCCCCCACCCCGTTCGGTGTCTTCCGCGACATCCAGCGCCCGGAGTACGCGGGAGCCGTCGCCGATCAGGTGATGGCCGCCAGCGAACGCAAGGGCCCCGGCGATCTCGAGGCCCTCCTGCGCTCCAACGGCACCTGGACCGTCGCCTGATCAGGTGACGGCGGCGCCGGTCAGTCGGTCGAAGACGATCGGGTGGTCGACGCGCAGACGCACGGAATCTCCTGCGGTGACATCGAGACCGTTCCTCGTGGCGGTCAACGGCGTGCCCGCCACCACGCAGCGCACCCCTCCGGCAGGGATCGGAAGGCGACGCTCGACGACCGCCGGGATCGACCCGGTGTCCGAGACCACGAGGTTCTCCGGACGGACTCCGACCGTCACGAGCGAGCCCACGTAGCCTGCCAACGACGGCGCCCACGCTCTGATGCGGGCACGTTCGCCGCCCGCCGGGTCGTCGCGGACGAGCCAGAAACCTGCGCCCTCGGCGACGACGGTCATCTCGATCAACGAGACGTCACCGGTCGCTGCCGCGGCGAGCAGCGTTGCGGGCGATCGACGAATCCACGAGGTCTCGCCGAACTGCGCGAGCCGCCCCGAGTCGAGCACGACGAGCAACGGCGTCAAGGTCGCAATATCGAGTGGGTCGTTGGTGCTCATCAGCGTGGTGACGCCGTAACCGTCCTGGAGCATCGCGATCTCGGCGCGCATGTAGTGCCGAAGCGGCTCGTCGAGCGCTGCGAACGGTTCGTCGAGCAACAACACCCTGGGCACCCGGACGAGGGCGCGGGCGACCTGCACCATCTGCTGCTCGCCGTGCGACAGCTCATTCGGCTTGCGAGTGAGCAGCTCCTCGATGTGGAGCGCCCGCACCTCGGCATCGACACGCTGACGGATCTCCTCGGGCGTCGCGGCGGCGAACGTCGAGCGGGAACGACACGTTGCGGCGAACCGACAGGTGTCCGAGGAGTGCCGGCTGCTGGAAGACCATGGCGACATCACGTCCACCCGGCGCCGACCGGGTGACATCGTCCCCGTCGATCCGGATCGTCCCGCTCGTGGGCCGCTCCAAACCGGCAATCGTGCGCAGCAGCGTCGTCTTGCCGCTCCCCGACCCGCCGACCACCCCGACGAACGCACCGTCGGGCAGCGCCAACGTGACGTCGTCGAGGCGCCACTCCCCACCGGTTCGCAGACTCACACGATCCAGCTCGACCGTCGCCATCAGTCCCCGACCCCGAGGACCCAGCCCTCTTCACGCTCGATGTTCCCGACGTCGACGGGCCCGGCGACGTCGGGACCGAACAGATCGGCGAGTCGATCGATGCCGTCGAGATCGGCCAGCCACTCGGCGACCGCGATGACCTGCGCCTCGTCGCGCACGGCAGCGCCGTACGTGTCGAGCGGCACCAGCGACGGCCACACCTCGGTCACCACCACCGTTCCACGATCCACCGTCGGCGGACGCAGGCCGGTGGTGAACGGCCAGACCGACACACGATCCGCGAACCTCGCCGACAGTCGATGGATCATCGGGATGCCGAGCAAGCTCTGGCTGCCGACCGCACCGGCACCGAGCAGCTGCCACGAGGAGAACGGGCGATGGCCCTGTTCACGTAGGACTGTCTCGACGGCTCGCCACTCCTCGAGCGGGGAGAAGGACGCCGGCTTGGTCGCCGGCAGCGTCCGGCTGACGCGCGACGGTGGACATCCCCAGAACGGCGCACCTGTCGCCGTCATCCGCGAATTGGCCTCCGCTGCGACCTCGAAGCGGTTGTTGGCGTTGCGGTCGTCGTCGACGATCGACTCGTTCAGGAACCCGGCCATCGACTCCCACGGGTGACCGGACAGCCCGAGTGCGGCTGCGGTTCCTGCGGGATAGCCGAGCGAGAAGTCGACGCCGATCAGTGTGCGACCGGACGGATCGGATCTCACGAGTTCGGTGATGCATCGCTCGGCATCGGCACGCGTCGACGGATTCGACACCGAGGTCATCCGCGTGCCGTCGTGCACGGCGATCCAGATCGAGTCACGACCTCGTTTCGGCGTCGAGTTGGCGCTCCAGTCGACGACGACGAAGCGATCGAACATCGACGTCAGGCGACGACGTCGGTGACTGCCGCGAAGTGCAGCACGGCGGCCACCACGACGAGCAGATGCCACACCTCGTGGTATCCGAAGGTCTTCGGCCACGGATCGGGGCGACGCCGCACGAGCACCGGAAAGCCGACCGTGTAGGCGAGCCCGCCCGCCACCATGAGGCCGAGCTGCAGCCCGGTGAGATTGTCGATCAGCACGGGTGCGGCCACGATCGACACCCACCCCATCACGAGATACAGCGAATACGACACGAAGCGGGCACCGTGGAAGAACGCGAGCTTGAGCACCATGCCGACCACCGCCATGGTTCCGACGACGACCAGCATGGGGACCCCCCACGCGCCGGGCAATGCGACCAGACAGATCGGCACGTAGGTGCCCGCGATGAGCAGGTAGATCATCGAGTGGTCGAGTCGCTGCATCACCTCGCGGGCGCGCACCGAGCGGGCGAGGCGGTGGTACGACGCGGACGTGCCGAACAGCAGCAACAACGTCGTGGCGTAGATCGCAGCCGCGACCGTCGCGGCAATCCCGTCGGCGATGGCGATCAGCACGATCCCGGCAGGAATCGCCGCGAAGAACGCACCGGCATGCATCGTCCCGCGCCAGAGTGGACGCTCCAGTACCGAGAGGTTCACCGAGGCAGTCGTCACCTGCTTCACCGTACCGGGCCACTCGTGATCGGATGGCGCGGCAGCACCTGTCACACCGTCATCTCACCCGGCCGCCAGATCGGCCATCAACGCGATCACAGCCTCCCCGTACCGTTCGAGCTTGGCGGGCCCGACACCGGAGATCCGGCCGAGATCACGCAACGTGGTCGGAGCCGAACGAGCGATGGCCGCCAGCGTCTTGTTGTCGAACACCACGTAGGCAGGTTTGCCGTCGCGTAGCTCGTTGCGGAGATCCCTGAGCGCGGCGAAGCGCCGCTGGCCGTCGGCGTCGAGGTCCGCGGCGGGATCATCGCCGGTCGATGACGCCCGTGCGGCGGGCTTCGGCACCGGCTCGGGGCGATGCGACGACACGATGCGGCCGGCGGACGGCTCGGTCGTGAGTTCGGCCACGAACGGACTCGGATGCACCCCGGTGACGATGGTCGCGTGGGCGCTGGCGCGGGTGATCGCCACGTGGAACAGCCGTCGCTCCTCTTCGACGTCGTCGGCGAGCCGGTGCGGGTACTGATCGGCGTCGGCCAGGTGCACCACCACGTGCGGCCACTCCTGGCCCTTCACCCGATGCACCGTCGACAGCAGGACGCCGCCCGGAGCGCGCCTGGCGGCCAACTGGGTGCGCAACCACCGCTCGAAGGTCGTGGGATCGTCGTGCAGCGCCGCCAGATGGGTGACGGCGGTGAGATCGTCACCCTGCGCCGATCGGTTGGCGCCGCGCCGATTGGCATCGAGCGAGGCGACCGATCCGGCGAGGCCGATGTCGTCGATGAGCGTCAGCACGAGATCGGACGTGGTCGCCCCCGAGAGCACGGACTTCTGCAGCGTCTGGATGTCGGCGGCGAAATCGATCACACGCTCGCCGTCACGCTCGTTGGTGAGTCGAGCGGCCAGTCGGTTGAGGTCGACCACACTCCGCTGCTCTGACACCCAGTCGGTGATCCGGGGATGGAACGAGCGCGACGGGCGACGAAGCGCCTCGCGGATGTCGTCGGGCGCAAGAGGCCCACCCTTGCCCGCCACGGCCAGACGCAACCAGGCCAGCACCGTGCGCACTGCGGTGCGATCGGCGAACTCCAAGCCCACCCCGCCGCTGATCGCAATGCCGTCGGCCACCAGGGCGACCTGAACCGGCGCCAGGAGCGCGTTCACCCGGGCGAGCACGGCCACCTCGTCGGGTCGGGCCCCTGCCGCGATCGCCTCGCGGACCGCGACGACGTGACGACGCAACGGCATCGACTGCGCTGTCGACGGACCATCCGGTGCTGTCGTTCGACGCAGCCCTGATCGTCTTGGCGACACGCCGACGGTTGTGGCGCAACAGGCGATCGACGGCCTCGACGATCCCCGCCGGGCAGCGGTAGTTGACCTCCAGCGGGTGCGAACCCGAGCCGGGAAACAGCTCGGCGAAGTCGATCAGCCACGCCGGGTCGGCTCCGTTGTAGCCGTAGATGGTCTGGTCGTCGTCGCCGACCCCGAACACCGCACCGCCGGGGGCCGACAGCAGTCGGATCAGCAACAGATGGGCCGGGGTGAGGTCCTGGAATTCGTCGACCAGCATGATCCGACACGCCCGCTGGGCGGCCCGTCGGGCCGCGGGATCGCGCAGTAGCACCAGGAGCGCCCGGTAGATCTGATCGTCGAAGTCGACGGCGCCGCGACGTTCCAACGTCTTTCGGTAACTCGGCCACGTCTCGGCGAGGCCGTCGACGTCGCCCGCATACCGGCCCTCGACCTCGACCGGATCGACCAGGCCGAGACGGATGACCGTGAGCGCCTCGATCCACGGCCCGATCGGGTCGCTGTTGCGGCGGCGGGGGAACGATACGAGATCGCCGATGATGCGGCGTACGTCGGGTTCGTCGATCGTGCGCCACTTGGTGCCCTGCGGAGCGAACGGTGGGACGCCGTTGACGATCGCCAGCGCGATGGCGTTGAGGGTGCGCACCTGGAGGCCGGGCAGGTCGGAGGTCCGCTCCACCATCTCCTCCTGGGCCCGCTTGTTGAAGGCCACGAGGCTGACCGTGCCTGGCGGCAGGTTCCACTTCGTCAGGAGATGGCGAGCCCGCTCGGTCAGCACCCGGGTCTTGCCCGAGCCCGCCGGCGCAATGATGCGGGCGCCACCCCCGCGGTGCGTCACCGCCGCGAGCTGGTCGGGCGCGAGATCCGCGTCGGAGCGATTCGCGCCCGGCGGGCGCAGAGAACCGTGCTCGACGGCGACGGCGTGGATGACGGGCACATCGTCGATCGGATCGGTGTGCCGCACGGGGCCTCCGTCGAGCCACACGACGGTGCCGTCGGGGGTCACGACGTCGCCTCGATCGCCCGCCGGCATCGCACCTGCAGCGATCGCCGCGTCGAGCACGATCCACGTCGGACGCTCGGGATCGCGGTGGTCGACGCTGTTGGCCCACACCAGATGGTGGAGTTCCTCGAGGTCGAAGGCGAACGTCGGGCCCAGCTCGTACGGCGCGGCCTCGGTCATCAGCATCGGTTCGCGTTCGAACGGTGCGGCGAGCTCGATGACGAGTCGTTCCCGTGCGTGGTGGGCGGCGCGCAGGAACGCGAGTGCGTGCGACGGATCATCCAGCGTGGCGGCATCGACGACGAGGCGTTGCGCGTCGGCCCACGGCTCGGGCACGTGTCCGCCCGGCTCGATGACCGCATGGCGACCGAGTTGGTCGGGCCCGGCGCCGGCCGGCGCGACGCCCCGAGTCACGATGCGACCCACCACAGCAGGTGCCGGCGCCGGGCGGCGTACCGGAGCCGGGTCGCGTTCGGGGCTCGACCGCCGCTGCACCGGCGCCTCGACGTGCGCATCATCGTCGAACGGGAGCGGCTCGTCGCCTGAGGTGGGGAGGTCCTGACGTCCACCGTCGTTCCAGCACTGGCGAATCTGCGCCGGGGTGTCGTGTTCGCCGCTGCAGTACGCGCACTCGATCGCCATGGCCCGACCCTACCGAACGACGCGGGTGGCCGCACACACGTTCGATCAGCCGATCTCAGGCCGGCCGCACCTTGACGAGAGCTTGACGTGGGAAAGGACGTTCGACCCATGCACCATCGGAGCGCAGTGGCGCGATCGTGGAATCGGGTTCCGAGAGACATCGGATCCCGGCGGGAGGCTGTGAACCGCTGCCTCGTGATGGTCGCAATCGGCAGCGCAGAGCCAAAGGCGAACCCGGCCCGCTCCTCGGGTCACCGTTTCGGTGACCTCACGAGAAAGGAGCAGCCATGAACACGTTCAGCACCCGCACCCGACGCGGTGCGGCGATCCTCTTCTCCGGCGCCCTCGTCCTCGGCGGTCTCGCCCTCGCAGGCGAGGCAAAGGCCGCCGAGGAGGTCCCTGGGAATCCGACCTGCTGCGGACCTCGGCTACACGTACGGCGAGAAGTGGGACGAGAACTGGGAGGTGGGCGCGGGCGGCACGTACACCCTCGAATCGTGACGGTATGACGGCCAGCCTCACGGTGGGCACCTACACCGACAAGGCAGAGCCCAACAAGAACAACGCGATCACCGCCTTCAGCATCAATCTGACGGAAGGCTATGCGATCGTCGTCAAGGGCGGCGACGGTGCAAACGTCTATCGCAACGCCACCCAGACAGACATTCCGCTGCATGCGCCGGCTGTCGCCGAGCGACAAGTGGCCGACGATCAGCCACTTCGATCTCTGCTGGAACAAGCCGGCACCTCAGCCCGAAGTCGGGCGAATCCAGGTGACCAAGACGGTCGTCGGTGAACCGCCGGCCAACGCTTCGTACGAGATCAACGTCGTGGGCCCGGCCTCCGCGCCGACGACGCAATCCAAGACGATCGTGGGACAGGGAAACGGTCATCTTCGAGAATCTCGTTCCGGGCACCTACACGGTGACCGAGACCCCCGGGACCGGGTACACCGTGACCGTCACTCCCGCCACCGTCGAGGTGACGGCAGGTGGGCTCGCGACTGTCGCCGTGGTGAACACGTACTCGAAGGAGGAGTCGTTGCCCCCGACGACTCCGACGACACCTGCCGCTCCGGCGGCCCCGGTCGCTCCGGCCGCTCCTGCCGCTCCTGCCGCTCCTGCCGCTCCTGCGGACGTAGCGGTTCAGGCGGCGCTGCCCGCCACGGGGAGCAACGGCGGGATCGCAGCTCTGGCCACGATCCTGTTGGCCACCGGTGTGACCCTGACGTTGCTGAGCCGGCGTCGAGGACCACAGCAGGCCTGAACACGCAGGCACGACCTGAGACTCGGCAACGAGTCTCCTGAGTGAAGGGGCGGGCCATCCGGCCCGCCCCTTCGACGCGCTCGCGCCGCGGATCAGCGACCGGTGAACTCGGCCGGTCGACGCTCGAGGAACGACGCCACACCCTCTCGATGGTCGTCGCTCTTGAAACACGCAGCCATCGCTGCGGTGTGGCGCTCCATGTGCTCCCCCACGGGTGCCGTGAGTCCCTCGTGGACGAGCGACTTGACGAGGCCGAGGCTGTGCGGTGAACCTGCTGCGACGGCGTTGGCCAGGCCCATGGCCCGAGGCAGCAGATCGTCGCTCTCCACGACGTCGAGGACGTAGCCGAGACGCAGCGCCTCGGCGGCGTCGATCATCTCGCCGGTGTAGAGCAGCCGCAGCGCCTGCTGCACCCCGACGATGCGCGGGAGCAGCCAGGTGCCGGCGCCGGTGTCGGGAACCAGCCCGCGGTGCACGAAGTTCCACGCGAACCGCGCTTGCGTGCTCGCGAGCCGAAGATCGCACTGCGACGAGAACTCCGCGCCCATGCCCACCGCCGGACCGTCGATCGCCCCGATCGTCGGCTTGCGAGCCTGCGCGATCGGCCACCACTTGTGGCGCTCCTCGGCCGATCCGCGCAGGCCGCGCACCTCACCCGGCACCGTGGCGAGGTCGGCCAGATCGGTGCCGGCACAGAACGCGCCGGGCACGCCGGTGATCACCAGCACGGTCGTCGCCGGATCCTCGTCGGCGCGACCGACGGTGTCGATGAACTCACCGAGCATCGCGTACGTCATCGCGTTGCGCTTCTCGGGCCGGTCGATCGTGATGACGCCGACCTTGCCCTCAGCGTGATATCGGATCAGTTCGCGTGCGTCGTCACCCATGCGGGAACGGTAACCCTGCCACCGCCCCTCCCCCGATTCGTGTGAGCGCCGTGTCGTCACGGCGTCGGCGACGCCTGTCGGGATGCGGGGAGGAGGAGCCGTGGCATCACGAGCACGGTGCCGTGGCGTACGGGGATCCGATCGAGGACCTCGACGCCGTCGACGCGCTCGATCGTTTCGTCGTCTGATCCGTCGACGTCGAGCACAGCGCCGTTCAATGTCCGCCAGGCGTGGTTCGTCGACGGGTCCGCGACGATGTGATACCGCATGACCGCCTCGAGCAACCGCGAGTCGTTCATCAGGGCCGAGTAGTCGATGCCGACATCCGTGCCGACCGAGACGAACGCGGTACCGGTCGGCGCGAGCAGGACGAATTCGTCGAGGCCTTCGATGACAGTGTCGAGGCCGCTGCGTTCGAGCGCCACCGCCAACGGGACGAACCGATCCTGCGCGAGCAACTCCCGCAGGGTGGGCAACGATGGTGAGGCGGGGGGTGCGATCGACACCCCGACGATGGATTCTCCGGCGATCGGTGCGTCGCCGGATTCGGCGGCGACGACGGGTGACCCATCATCGATCGACGGTGTGGCCGTACATCCCGTCGCCAGGCCGATCGTGACGAACCCGACGATTGCGACCACGCGGCGAACCCGATCGAATCCGGACACGGGCAGGGCGCTGAGGGAAGCCATCGCCTGCAGCAGTTCCCCGTGTGGCACGGGTTCAACCTCTCGCCGGAATCACACCTCCGATGACATGCTCCGCCCGTTCAGGAGCAGCCGCTGGTCGACCCGCAGGAGGTGCACACGTAGCAGCTCCCCGCACGGACCATCACGATGCCGCACTGCATGCACATCGGCGCATCGCTGACCCGCACCCGCTCGGCGACGGCGAACGGCAACTCGGCGACGACAGCCTGGGGAACCGACTTCGGGTCGGGGGCGAGATCGGAACCCTGATGGGTCGGCGTCACCTGCTCGTCGAGGCCCGGCAGCGTCGGTTGGAGCCGTTCGTCGACGGAGAAGATGCCGAGCTCGGCACGTTCGTCGTAGGTCATGTACTCGATCGCCAATCGGCGGAACAGGTAGTCCATGATCGACGAGGCGAAGCGGATGTCGGGGTCGTCGGTCATTCCGGCGGGCTCGAAGCGCATGTTGGTGAACGCCTCGACGAAGGCCCGCAACGGCACCCCGTACTGCAGCCCGTAGCTGACCGACTTCGCGAATGCGTCCATCACCCCGGCCATCGTGGAACCCTGCTTGGAGACCGTGAGGAAGATCTCGCCCGGCTGGCCGTTGTCGTACTCGCCGATCGTCGCGAAGCCCTTGCAGTCGGCCACCCTGAACTCGAACGTGCGACCCCGACGGGTGCGCGGCATCTTGCGGCGGACCGGGTGGTGCTCGACCCGCTCGATGACCTCCACCTCCGAGCGGCGCATCGGCCGCCGTCACCTTCGAGGTCGACAACGGTTGGCCCAGTTTGCAGTTGTCGCGATAGATCGCCACCGACTTCAGCCCGAGCTCCCACGCCAGCATGTGCAACGCCTCGACGTCCTCGACCGTCGCGTCCTCGGGCATGTTGACCGTCTTGCTGATCCCTCCGCTGACGAACGGTTGCACCGCCGACATCATCCGGATGTGGCCCTCGTGGTGGATCGTGTTGTCGCCCATCGAGCAGGCGAACACCGGCAGGTGTGCCGCCGCCAGGTGCGGGGCCCCGATGACCGACATGTGCTCGTCGATGTAGGAGACGATGTCGTCGACCTCCTGAGGTTGATAGCCGAGACGACGCAGGGCCCGCGGCACGGTCTGGTTGACGATCGACATCGTCCCCCCACCGACCAGCTTCTTCGTCTTGACCAGCGCCAGGTCGGGTTCGATCCCCGTCGTGTCACAGTCCATCGCCAGGCCGATCGTTCCGGTCGGCGCGATGACCGCGGCCTGGCTGTTGCGCACGCCGTGGGCGGCGGCGTCACGTACGACCGTGTCCCAGGTCGTGCGTCCCGCATCGATCAGATCGGCCGGAACCACGCCGTGGCTGTCGAGGTTGCGGGCGGCCTGGCGGTGCATCTCGAGCACGCCGAGCATGGCGTCGGCCTCGTCGGCGAAGCCGTCGAACGGACCGACGCGGGCGGCGGTCCGAGCGCTCGTGGCGTAGGCCGAGCCCGTCATCAGCGAGGTGACTGCTGCCGCCCACGCCCGGCCCTCCTCGGAGTCGTAGGGCAGGCCGAGCGCCATGAGCAGCGCGCCGAGGTTGGCATAACCCAGTCCGAGCTGTCGCAGCGCCCGCGTGGTGTCACCGATCTTCTCGGTCGGATAGTCCGCGTGACCGACGAGGATCTCCTGGGCCGTGAACAGCATGTCGACCGTGTGCGTGAACGCCCCGACATCGAACCCACCATCGTCCTGCAGGTACTTCAACAGGTTGATCGACGCGAGATTGCACGCGCTGTTGTCGACGTGGAGGTACTCCGAGCAGTTCCGCACGACGACGCCGTTCACCACGTACGAGTGGTTCCTCGGCTCGGCCAGGTTGTACGTGAGTTCGATGCCCTCGTCGATGCGATCGACCAGACGGATCGATGTGTCCACGTTGTAGACCTCGTGATCGGCGATCGCCTCACTCAGCATTGCCGACTTCCGGGACAGCGAGAACCCGATCTCCGCTGCGTAGCGATGCATGCTCCGCCCCGTGATGCGCAAGTCGAACGAGGCCTTGTTCGAGGAGACGATCGTCGACCCGTCCTTGCGCTCGTACGTGAACGACTTCGATCCTGCTGACTTGGTGTTGTAGATCCGCGACGAGATACCGAACGTCGACAACAATCGTTGCACGCCACGAAGCAGTTCGATCGAGATCGAACCCAGCCCGACGTATGAGCCCTTCTTCGGGTTCAGCACTGCACATCCATCGGCATCGAAGAGCCCGCGCAGGAAGTGGGCGGCGATCTCGCGCGGTGCCTGCTCGATCGACCACGGCACGGTCTTGTGCTCGCCCGTCACGGACTTGACGCCGAGCGCCTCGACGTACTTCTTGAACGGCCGACGGGTGAGCCGCAACTGCACCGTGCCGTTGTCCTGCTCACTCAGCTTGATCGGACGACCGTCGTTGATCTCCTCGAGCAGCGTCTGGTGCATGGGAAGGATCTCCGTGCGGTCATCCGCCGAGCCGTAGATCGTGACCGTCGAGGCTCCCGATGTCGACCCGTCACCGACCAGCCAACCGAGATAGTGGGCGAATGCTTCGCTCCACACATCCGGCAGGTGCAACTCCAGGCCATGATCACCCTTGACTCGGTACCCCATCCAGTCCGACGACACCGGGATCGCCCACTCGGCAGCGATCGCCGGTGCCGGCAGATCGAGCGACCGCACCCGGTCGTCGGCGCAGAGTTCCTGTGCTTCCACGTACCCACGGTTCAGTGTGAAGATGCGGTGCGCCGGCGTGCACCGGAGTTCCATGCCGTTGCTGAACCGGAGGCGCTGCACAGGGTTCTTCCCGGTGATCATGAACGCCTCGGGCGTGGTCAGGTGCATCTCGTCGGTCGGTTCGTCGGGATTCGTGATGTCGTGAGTCCAGACCCGGAACTCTTCGCCGGTATTCGCCCGTCCGAACAATTCGTCGAATCGGATCAGACCCTTGTCGGTGTGCACCATCGAGTCGCCGGTGAAGCACGGGTTGCTCGCGGTGATCCGGCCGTGGTGGGGGGCCGTGTGCCAGCGATTGATCGTCGTGTCGAACTGCAGGACCGGGATCGGCACACTCCCATGCCGCCTGGGCGATCTCGCGCCACAGGTCGCGGGCTCGAATCGTGCGGAGCACCTCGCCGGTCGTGACCGCCCGCAGGCTCCAGTCGGCGTCGTCGAGGACCGCCTGCATGAACTCGTCGGTCACCCGGACCGAGTTGTTGGCGTTCTGGTACTGCACCGAGAACGAATCGACACCGTCGAGGCCCATGTCGAAGCCGGCTTCGGCGAGCGCCCGCGCCTTGCGTTCCTCCCACGCCTTGGCCCACACGAACTGCTCGATGTCGGGATGATCGGCGTCGAGGATGACCATCTTCGCCGCCCGCCGGGTCTTGCCGCCCGACTTGATCGTCCCCGCCGACGCGTCGGCACCGCGCATGAAGCTGACAGGACCCGATGCGGTGCCACCACCCTCCAACGGCTCGAACGACGACCGGATCCGTGACAGGTTCACACCTGCACCCGAGCCACCCTTGAAGATGATCCCCTCCTCCCGGTACCAGTTGAGGATCGAGTTCATCTCGTCCTCGACGGCGAGGATGAAACAGGCGCTCGCCTGCTGGGGCACGCCCGGTACACCGATGTTGAACCACACCGGGCTGTTGAATGCCGCCCGCTGCGTCACGAGGATGTACTTCAGTTCGTCGCGGAACGCATCGGCTTCGTCGCCGTCGA
Organism: Ilumatobacteraceae bacterium; assembly: GCA_963829585.1. Classification (GTDB taxonomy): domain Bacteria; phylum Actinomycetota; class Acidimicrobiia; order Acidimicrobiales; family Ilumatobacteraceae; genus Sva-07. The sequence goes on from CAWHJD010000007.1 coordinate 16,106, forward strand.
AGTACCCGTCGGCGGTCCCCCACTCGGTGATCGTGTCGACGATGCGGTCGACGACCTGCTTCAGCGACCATTCGCGCCCCGGTGAGCCCAACGCACCGCGGAAGTACTTCTGCGCGACGATGTTGGTGGCGTTCTGTGACCACGTGATCGGGAATTCGACGCCGAGCTGTTCGAACGCCACCGACCCGTCGAGCCAGTTCGTGATCCGCGCGTCGCGACGCTCCCAGACGACCTCGTCGTAGGGGTCGACGCCGGCCGACGTGTACAGGCGGCTCAGTCCGATGACGCCTGGCCCGATGGTGCGGCCGGCGATGCTGTCGAGCGACATGACGGTTCCTCCGAACGTCGAGTGGATTCCAAACTACAGCCGTGGTGCACCCGGGCAACCGGCCGATGCCCTGTCGACCGGCGCCGGTCTTCTCCCGACGCGAACCGCCGACCACTGCGCGCCGTCACAGGTCGAGGGAACCCCCTACGAGCAGACACCTTCCTCGACATTTCGAGAAAGCCGGTGCCCGCCTCTCATCCGTGCGTCGCGCCGTGGTCGGCACTGCGCCGCACTCTACGGAGTCCGGCCTGTGAGAAGGAAGGGGACAACCATGTGAATTTCGGTGAATCCACTGCGGACAGCATGTGAACAACAGGGGGTTGTCCACACCGTCACATCGGACGACCGGCCACCAAATCAGACAGCAGCGGTCACCTCGACGGGAATGCCGTTGAGGACCGAGGTGCCCGACAGCGGATCGATCGCCTTGTCGTCGGACAAGACGTTGGAGTTGACCCCCGCATGTTCGGCCGCCACCCGCATCCGGGTACCCGGCACGTCGTGACCCCACCCGTGCGGCAGGCTGACGACACCGGGACGGATCGACTCGGTCACCTCGACCGGTGCCCTCACGGAGCCGACACGCGACGTGATCGTCGCTGCGCCGCCATCGACCAGTCCGAGCGCGACCGCGTCGTGCGGATGTACCTGCAACGTGCAGCGCGGGGTGCCCTTCACCAGCACCTTCACGTTGTGCATCCACGAGTTGTTGCTCCTGAGGTGGCGCCGCCCCACGAGGACCAGGCCGCGGGTGGCCAGCTCGCCGGCTGCCGCTTCGAGTCGTGCGAGATCGGTCACCAAGGGCTCCGGCGCCAACTCGATCATGCCGCTGGGCGTCCGCAGGATCTCGGGCACGCGAGGCACGAGGGCGCCGAAGTCCCGGCCGTGCGGTCGTGACAGGAGGTCGTCGAGTGACGTCCCGTCCGGATTCGTGCCGAATCCGTCACCGAACGGTCCGGTCCGCAGCATGAAGTCGAGCATCCGCTCCGGCCCGCGACGCCCGGACGCCGACAACTCGGCCAGGAGTTCGTCGGCATCGCGACCAGCGACGACGGAATGTTCACCCTTGACCGTGCCGCGTACGAGCGCCTCGATCGCCGCGTCATCGGCCAGCGACGCGTCGACATCGACCCCCAGCCCCTGCGCGATCGCGGTCAGCTTCGAGATGATCTCCCACTCGTCGGGCTGGCCCTCGTCCAGCGGCAGGACCGGCGGCGAGTAGTTGGCGACGTTGCGGACGGCGAACTGCAGCAGCAGGAGGTCGTAATGACCGCGTTGGAGCTGCGACGGCGGCGGCAGGATCACGTCGGCGTGCCGGGTGGTCTCGTTCAGGTACAGATCGATGCTCACCATGAAGTCGAGTTCGTCGAGCGCACCGGCGAGTTGTTCGCTGTTCGGTGTCGACAGCACCGGATTGCCCGCCAGCGTCACGAGGGCACGGATCTGTCCCTCGCCCGGCGTGAGGATCTCCTCGGCGAGCACGCTCACCGGATACTCCCCCATCACCTCGGGATGCCCACTCACCCGGCTGTGTCCGCGGCCGACGGAGAACCCTCGACCCGAACCCGGCTTGCCACGGGTCGTCGCCCCACCTGCCACCGGGGTGGGGAACATCGATCCGCCGGGGCGGTCGAGGTTTCCGCTGAGGATGTTCACCACGTCGATCAACCACGATGCCGTCGAGCCGAACTCGGTGGTCGTCGTGCCGATACGGCCGTACACCGCTGCCGTCGGCGCCGCCGCGATCTCGCGGGCGAGTCGACGGATCGTGTCGGCCGCGATGCCCGTCGCATCGGCAGCGAACTCGGCCGTGAACGGAGCGAGTGCCGCGGCAAGTTCGTCGAGTCCGGCGATGTGTCCCGCCAGGTGATCCCCCGGGTCGGCGAGACCCTCGTCGATCATCGTGTGAGCCATCGCGGCAAGCAGCAGCGCATCGGTACCGGGACGGATCGAGACCCATTCGTCCGCCTCCTGCGCCGTACGCGACAGGCGCGGGTCGACAACCACCAATTTGCCACCCCGGGCCCGCATCGCCTCGATGCGGCCGGGGAAGTCCGGCGCGGTACACACGCTGCCGTTCGACGCATACGGGTTCGCGCCGAGAATCACCAGATGATCCGTGCGATCGAGGTCGGGCACGGGGATCGCCACCGGCGAGCCGAACACATAGCCGGATGCCACGTGTCGCGGCATCTGGTCGACCGTCGACGCGCTGAAGCGATGCTTGGTGCCGAGCCCGGTGAGCAGCACCCGTGAGAACGTCATCGCCGACAGGCTGTGCGCCGTCGGATTGCCCACGTAGGCAGCGAGGGAACCACGCCCGTGGCCGGCGATCACCCCGCCGAGCCGTTCGTCGATCAGCGCCCACGCCTCGTCCCACGTCGCCGGCACGTGCACGCCGTCACGCTTGATCATGGGTGTGCGCAGGCGATCGGGATCCTCGTGCAGCTGCTTGAGGGTCGACCCCTTCGGGCAGATGAAACCCTTCGAGAACACGTCGAGGCGGTCGCCCCGAATGCGTTGCACCGCCTCGCCGCCATGTCCGTCGGAGCGCAGCGTGATCTCCAGACCACAGCTCGCCTCGCAGAGCGGACAGGTGCGAAAGGCGGTACGGGTGGTGCTCGTGCGATCGGCCATCCGCTCATCGTCGCAGACCCTGCGAGGTCGCATCGCAGCGGTCCGTCCGCCATGATGCAGCCATGCGCCGACTGCTCCCCGAGCCCGCCGACGACATCGCTGTCGCTGATGCGTATGCCTCCCCCTTGGGCCGGCGATCGGACCGCCCGTGGGTGGGACTCTGCATGGTTGCCTCGATCGACGGATCCACGGTCGTCGACGGGAAGTCCGCCGGACTCTCGAGCCCGACCGACACCGCAGTTCTCTGGCAACTCCGAGCCATTGCCGATGTCATCGTCGTCGGAGCCGGCACCGTGCGCGACGAGGGATACGGCCCGCCCCGCAAGCCCGGCCAACGAATCGGGGTCGTCACCAGGTCGGGGCATGTCGATCTGTCCGATGCACTCTTCACGTCGGGCGCCGGTTTCCTGATCACCACCGAAGATTCCACGTTCGACACGGCCGACGTCGACGTCGTTCGCGCGGGCACGGGAACCGTCGACCTCGGCGACGCCCTCGGCCGCCTCGACCGGGTCGTTCACGTCTGCGACGTGGTGCAGGCCGAGGGGGGCGCAATCCTGAACGCAGCGCTGCTCGACGCGGACGTGATCGACGAGATCAACCTGACCACGTCACCCGCGGTCGTGGGCGGGAGTGGACCTCGACTCACCGCAGGCGCCGGCAGCCATGAGCACCGATTCGAACTCGCCCAGTTGGCGATCGACGACCGGTCGTTCCTCTACGCGCGCTGGCTACGTCGGCGTGGCTGACTTCTCGAGCAGCGCCAGCTCCCGGTGGAAGTCGGACGCGCCGTCGAAACCCTTGTAGACACTCGCGAACCGCAGGTACGCGACGTCGTCGACGGTGCGCAACTGGTCGAGCACGGCCACTCCCACCCTCGCACTGGTGACCGTCGATCCCAACAGGCGCATGCACTCCTCGACGCGCGCAGCGATCTCGTCGAGTTGTGCCTCCGACACGTTGCGACCCTTCGTCGCGGCCGCGAGCCCGCCGATCACCTTCTTGCGGTCGAACGGCTCGTCGCCACCGTGTGACTTCACCACGGTCAGCGGTGCGTGGTCGATGCGCTCGAACGTGGTGAACCGGTACGCGCACGCCAGACACTCCCGGCGCCGCCGGATCGCCGAACCTTCCTCGGCGACACGTGAATCGACCACCTTGGTGTCATCGGTACGGCACGCTGGGCAGAACACGCAGCTGAGGCTATCCGCCGGCATCGAGCCGCACCCGGCACGCAGCTCGACGTGGCTCAACGTCGTTCGTGACGAGAACCGTCAGGGCAGGCGCACGGCCTGGCCGACCTGAATGGATGCGTCCCCGTTCAGGTCGATGAGCGCGTCGACGTAGCGATCGCGATCGACGCCGCCTCGGTACTGCAGTGCAATCGACCACAGCGTGTCGCCCGGCGCGGCGACGTGAACGCTCGGGCTCGAGGCGCCGGGCGCCGAGGCGACCTCGGAGGCCGCGGCAGGACGGCCCCCGAGGTCGGCCATCGCGCCGACGACCTCGCCGGCGCCGACTGCGGCCGCGGCGAGGACTGCGAGGATCACGAACAGGGCCGCCGCCCGGCGGATGGTGTAGTTCGGCACCGCCACTGCACTCGCGTGGACGTGCGCCGTGCCCCGAGGGATGCGGTGGAAGTCCTGTGAGGGATGGAAGGTGGCAGTCATCGTGAGCTCCGCTCGGGCAGTCGGTGGATCGGTTGTTCGTCCCCACCTCCGATTCAGATCATTCAGAGGCAACATGTGTTCGTAGAACGACTGTTCGTAGTGAAGCAGCGCTGGTGGTCCGATGTCAACCCCGCACGGGCATTTCTTCGAACAATTGTTTGTGAAACAGATGTTTGACCAGGTCGGGCCCGATCCGTACACTGTTCGCATGGCCCCCACGATCAGTACTCGTCAGCGAAACATCCTCGAGTTCATCGAACAGCAGATCCGTGAACGGGGCTATCCGCCATCGGTCCGCGAGATCGGTGATGCGGTGGGCCTCACGTCCCCGTCCACGGTGCACAGCCATCTCAACACCCTGCAGCGCCTGGGCTACCTGCGTCGTGATCCCACCAAGCCACGCGCCATCGAGGTGCGGTACGACACGAACAGTGGCGCCATGATGGAACGCCGACCGGTTCGCCACGTCCCCCTCGTCGGCGACGTGGCCGCCGGCACCGACGTGCTCGCCGAGGAGAACGTCGAGGAGATCCTTCCGGTCCCGGCCGACTTCACCGGCGACGGCGAACTCTTCATGCTGCGGGTGCGCGGCGAATCGATGATCGAACTCGGCATCCTCGACGGCGACTTCGTGATCGCGACGCAGATCGCCAACCCCAACAACGGCGACATCGTCGTCGCCGGCATCCCTGGTGGGGAGGCCACGATCAAGACCTACAGCCGATCGGGTGCCCAGGTGACGCTCACGCCGGCCAACTCCACCATGGCTCCCATGGAGTTCACCGCGGACGAGGTCGAGATCTACGGCAAGGTCGTCACCGTCATGCGCCGTTACTGATCGACGGCGGTCCCCAGGGCGACGGCTGAGCCGGACCTGCCGGCACGTTTGGTGCGGGGCCACTCGCCGGAGGTGCCAGGGGCGGGCCCGCCGGTCCGGTCGCACCGGTCGTCGGCGGCGGAGCGGGGAACCCGGGCGGGCCGACGGGCCACGTGCTCGGCGTCGCCTGCGGCTCCCAACGCGATTCGTCCGACACGGCCGTCTGGGGAGGACGACGGGCCCCCAGCACGAGCAGAAGACCTCCGACGACGAGCGACACGATCGCCACGGCCACCGCACCCCACCGCAGCAGGCCCACCCCATCGTTCGGGTCGCCACCGACGGCGATCGCGAACTGGTCGCCGTCGGCCGCGACGGTCATGAGGTGTTCACCCGGTGTCCCGATCTGGACGACTCCGACCGATGATCCCGTGAATCCTCCGGTGTCGTACGACCCGTCGGCCTCGTCGGCGATGTCGACTACCGCGCCGTCGGGGTCGACGAGTCGGATCTGGGCATCGGTGACCTCGTCGCGGTCGTACTCGGTGTCAGCCGCGCAGTCGCCGGCGAGATCGTCGAGACTGCCCGTCGTCTCGACGTACAGGGTGAACTCGCCTGTACGCGTGAAGTCGAGCGTCGTCGCACAACCCGACGGAGCCCGGGCGAAATCCGCAACGTTGTCGTCGAAGCGCTGACCACCCGCATACCAGAGGGCACCGGCAGCGACCATCCCGACCGCGAGGACGACGGCTCCGAGGGCGAGCATCCATCCACGGCGACGCGGCGAGTGGCTCATCGACGAGTGCCGAGCGGGTGGTGGCGGACGGGGGGAAGGGGTTGCATGCAGGTCGCCGGTCGGTCAGCCGGCCGCCAGCCGATCGGCGACCAGTCGGATCCGGTCGTCAGGTTGTACCACGGCCACGCGAACGAACCGTGCACCATCGGGGCCGTAGAACTCACCCGGGCTCACGAGCGCACCTCCATCACGCGCGAGGCGCTCGGCGTACTCCCAGCCGTCGGCGACCGGGATCCAGAGATAGAACGCGCCATCGGGAAGCGCGACGGGTTCGTGCGACCAGTCCGACAGCACCGTCGCCAGCAACTCCAGCCGGCTGCGATACCGCTCACGCTGCAACGCCACATGTTCGTCGTCGTCGAGCGCCGCGATACCGGCCGCTTGGGCCGGGCCGGGCACCATCATGCCGACGTGCTTGCGCACTTCTTGGAGATAGCCGACGAGTTCGGCGTCGCCGGCGTAGAAACCGACCCGGACGCCGGCGAGGTTCGAGCGCTTCGACAACGAGTGCACGGCAACGAGCCCGTCGAGGCCCGACTCCAGAATGGTGCGCCCACGACCGGTCCACGTGAACTCGACGTAGCACTCGTCGGAGAACACCGGCACGCCGTGCGCCCGGCCCCACGCCGCCGCCGACTCGAGATCGTCGAGCGCGCCCGTCGGATTGCTCGGGCTGTTCACCCACAGCACCAGTGCGCGGTCGGCGTCGGCAGGATCGATCGACTCGAGATCGAGTTGGCCCGTCGGCGTGATGCCGACCGGCACGGGGCGACAGCCCGCGAGGATCGCCCCCATCTCGTACGTCGGGTATGCGATCGACGGGTACAGGACGGTGTCTCGTTCCGGCGTGCGCAGCTGCAGCCATTGCGGCAGCGTGGCGACGAACTCCTTGGTTCCGATCGAGGCACCGATCTGTGCGGCCGGAACGTCGACGTCGAACCGACGACGCATCCACCGTTGTGCGGCCTCGCGGAACGGCAACGAGCCGATGCTCGCCGGGTACGCGCGCTCGGAACCGCTCGATGCGAGCGCGTCGATGACGCGTTGCGGCGGCGGGTCGAACGGTGTGCCGATCGACAGGTCGACCGTGCCACCCACGTGGGCGTCGCTCAACGGGCGGAGTCGGTCGAGACGGTCGTACGGGTACGGCGGCGGGACGAAACCGGTCATGCGTCCGTCACTTCGGCGGAGACGAACTCCGACAGGCGGCCGGCGGAGGCATCCGACAGTCGGGCCCGCACGGTCCACGCGTCGACACCGTCGGTGACCGAGACGACCTCGCCCTCTCGGTGCACCGAGGCCAGAACGTCTCCACGGTCGTAGGGGACGACCAGCTCGTGCACGACGGTCAGCACCCGGAGCCGGTCGGCGAGGGTGCGGAGGAACTCCTCGATCCCCTCGCCCGTCACGGCACTGATCGCCAACGAACCGGTGTGGTCGGCGACGAGTTCCTTCGCGACGCCCGGAGCGAGATCGGCCTTGTTGAACACGAGCAACTCGGGCACGGTCGACGCGTCGATCTCACTCAACACTCGGTGCACGGCGTCGATCTGGCCGATCGGATCCGGCGCCGTCACATCGACCACGTGCACGAGGTAGTCGGCCATCGCCGCGACCTCGAGCGTGCCCTTGAACGACTCGACGAGCCCGTGGGGCAGCCGGTTGATGAAACCGACGGTGTCGGTCAGCAGCACCGGCTCGCCGCCGGGGAGCTCCAATCGTCTGGTGGTCGGGTCGAGCGTCGCGAACAACCGATCCTCGACGAGCACGCCGGAGTCGGTGAGCCGATTGAGCAGCGACGACTTGCCGGCATTGGTGTAGCCGACGATCGCAACAGAGGCGAGCCCGCTGAGCGAGCGGCCCTTGCGCTGCAGCGAGCGGGTGTCGGCGAGCTCGTCGAGGTCACGTTCGAGCTTGTTGATGCGCCGCATGATTCGTCGGCGATCGACTTCGATCTTCGTTTCGCCACCACCGAACCGTGCCCCGACGCCACCGCGCTGCTGGGACAGCTTGGCGTCGGCGCCTCGCCGCAGCCGGGGCAGCCGATAGCGCAACAGCGCGAGTTCGACCTGCGCCTTGCCCTCGAGGGTGTGGGCGTTCTGGGCAAAGATGTCGAGGATCACTGCGGTCCGGTCGAGCGCTGTTCGCCCGAGCAGTTTCTCGAGGTTGTACTGCTGCGCCGGGCTCAGGTTGTTGTCGAACACGACGGTGTCGGCATCGACTGCGAGACAGAGCTGACGGAGTTCCTCGGCCTTTCCCTTGCCCACACACCACGTGTGGTCGGGGGCGTCGCGCCGCTGCACCATGCGCGCCACGACATCCGCGCCGGCGGTGTCGACGAGCAGCGCGAGTTCGTCGAGGCTCGCCTCGACCTCCTCGTCGTCCTGGCGTGGCAACGCCACCGCGACGAGCACGATCTTCTCCCGGATCGTGCGGTCGATCAGCGTGCCGGCGAGTGCCTCGTTGTATGGAGTGTTGCTCATGCGAGAACGACCTCGATCGTTGCGATGTAGGTGGCCGGGCCGGCCAGGACGGCCCGTTGCGGCGCGTCGGACACGAAGCTGACGGTGGCGGTCCCACCATCCATGTGGACGATGACATCGCCGTCACCCCGGCTCACCATGCCCCACGATCGTGCGGCGTATGCAGCTGCGCAGGCACCGGTGCCGCACGCTTCGGTGATACCCGCGCCGCGCTCGTGGACCCGCATGGTGATGGCATTCGGTTCGGGACCGGCCTCGATGATCTCGAGGTTGATCTGCGGAACCCGGCTGCCGAGGTGGGCCAGGTCGACTGCGGCGACCTCGTCGACGCCGACGACGCTGTGAGGATTGCCGAGGCTCAGATGAGCGACCGGCCGGTCGGGAAGGCATTCGAGCGAGGCCCAGTTCTCCGGCTCGTCGAGCGTGGACACCTCGCCCATCTCGACGCGCGCCTCGATCGTCGCCGGATCAGCGGTGGCGGTGAGCACGACGAGCCGGTCACCGGCGTCGGTGAGGATCAGTTGATCCGCCAGGTCACCACGGCGGGCGGCCAGCGCCTGGGCGAAGCACCGGATGCCGTTGCCGCTCATCTCCGCCCGCGATCCGTCGGCGTTGTAGAGCGTCATGCGGGCGGCATACCCATCGGCGGGCTCCGCCACCAGCAGTCCGTCGGCTCCGATCCCGCGACGCCGGTCGCAGAGCTGCGCGGCGAGTGCCGGGAGGTCGTCGACACCCGGATCGAACACGACGAGGAAGTCGTTGCCGAGTCCGTGGTGCTTCGTGAGCGTGAGTGCGGTCATGTGTCGAAGGCGTCGATGACGACCGGTGCGACCTCGGCCACCGGATCGTGTTCGACGTCGATCCAGCGTACGCGTGGATCACGGCGGAACCATCGCTCCTGGCGGACGGCGAACCGGCGGGTGCGGGTGATGATCATCTCGATCGCCTCATCCTGGCCGATCCGACCTTCCAGCGCCTCCAGGATTTCCTTGTAGCCCAGCGCCTGGGCTGCGGTGCGCGACAGACCCCCGTGGCGCAGACCGTCGACTTCGGCGATCAGTCCTGCGTCGATCATCTCGCGGACACGTGCGCTGATCCGATCGGTCAGCACGTGACGCGGCCAACGCAGCCCGATCTGGGTCACGGCGGACGGTGGGTAGCTGTCGACCCCGGGACCGAAGGAGCTGAACGGGCGGCCGCTGCCGATGGTGACCTCGAGCGCCCGGGCGACCCGGCGGCGATTCGTCGGCTCCATCTTCGTCGCGGCGGCGGGATCCAACTCGCTCAGGCGCACGAAGAGCACGGCGGTGTCGGGTTCGGCTTCGATCTCGGCGCGGACCTCGGGCCACTCTCCGGGGAGTTCGAAGTCGTCGATCACCACACGGTGGTAGAGGCCGGTGCCGCCGACGAGCAGCGCCCGGCCTCGCCGGTTGCCGATCGAATCGAGCGCCGACTTGAACGCCGCCTGGAACTCGGACACGGTGAAGTCGTGGGTGGGCTCGACGAGATCGATCAGGTGGTGTCGGATCTCGGCCTGCTCCGCTGGCGACGGCTTCGCCGTGCCGATGTCCATGCCCCGATACACCTGCATGCTGTCGATCGACACGAGTTCCACGTCGCCGAGCCGGCGGGCGACCGCCATGGCCACGGCGGACTTCCCGGACGCCGTCGAGCCGACGAGGGCGACTCGTGGTGGTGCGCTCAGAAGTGTTCGCCCTCTGCGATGCGCTGATGGTGATGGATCACTTCGGCGACGATGAAGCGCAAGAACTTCTCCGTGAACACCGGGTCGAGTCCGGATTCCTCGGCCAGGGCTCGGAGACGTTCGATCTGGATGCGCTCGCGGTCGGGATCGGCAGCCGGGAGATCGACCGTGGCCTTGTAACGGCCGACTGCCTTGGTGATCTTGAACCGCTCGGCGAGCAGGTGCACCAGGGCTGCGTCGATGTTGTCGATGCTGGCGCGGTAGTCGGCCAGTTGCGGATCGACCGCCTCGTCGCTCATCTTTCCGACGCTACTTCGCCCTCCGCCCGAAAAATGCCTGGAGGTGCGCGCCCAGCGCGCACCTCCAGGCACATTTCAGAGGTGTGGGCCGGTCACAGGGCGGCGACGGGGATCCGCAGCCTGTGGGTCGGCTCGGAGATGAACTCGACGAACTGCCCTTCGAGGAAGTGAGGGGCTGCGCGGGTGATCTCGACCGTGGCATAGCTGCCCGTACGCAACGGGCGCGGCGGCGTGAAGTGCACGAGCTTGTTCTGACGGGTGCGGCCGCTCGTCACCGACGGGTCACGCTTGCTCGGCCCTTCGACGAGCACCTCCTCGATGCGGCCGACGCGGGCTTCGTGACGACGCAGCGCGGCCCGCTCGACGACGAGTCGGAGCCGCTGGAACCGCTCCCCCGCCACCGCGGCGTCGACGAAATCGGCCTCCATCGACGCAGCTTCGGTGCCTTGCCGAGGTGAGAACAGGAACGTGTAGGCGTAGTCGTACTCGGCCGCCGCTGCGACCTCGAGCGTCCGCTCGAAGTCGGCTTCGGTCTCGCCCGGGAAGCCGACGATGATGTCGGTCGACACGGCGAGATCGTCGATCACACGGCGAGCCTCGGCGAGCCGGTCGAGGTATCGCTCGGCCGTGTAGCCCCGGTGCATCAGTGCGAGCACACGATCGCTGCCCGACTGCAACGGGTAGTGCAGGTGTTCGCACACCGACGGCGTGTCGGCCATCGCGGCGAAGGTCTCGGGCCGCATGTCCTTCGGGTGCGGGCTGGTGTAGCGGACCCGACGAATGCCGTCGATGGCGCCGACATCTCGCAGCAGGTCGGCGAACAGCGGGCGCAGGCGAGCGGACTCATCACCCCCCTGGCGGGCAGCGAGCTGCAGGTCACGGCCGTAGCTGTTGACGTTCTGGCCGAGCAGCGTCACCTCGGTGACCCCATCGGTCGCGAGGTGCGTGATCTCGTCGAGGATCTCGGCGTAGGGCCGGCTCATCTCGACGCCACGCACCGACGGCACGATGCAGAACGCGCAGTTGTTGTCGCAGCCGATCTGGATGGTGACCCACGCGTTGTAGGACGTTTCCCGACGCGCCGGCAGCGCCGACGGGAACAATGCCTGGTCGTCGATGACCGCCTCGGTGAGGATCTCGGTGATCGGACGGTCGGACGTCCGTGCCTCCGCGAGGAGTTCGGCCGCACGATGGACGTTGTGCGTCCCCATCACGACGTCGACGTGGCCGGCGCGGGCGGCGACGAGGTCCTGGTCCTTCTGGGCCAGACAGCCCGACACGACGATCTGGCGGCCTTCACGTTCGGCCTTCCACGTCTTGAGATGGCCGAGGTTGCCGTAGAGCTTGTTGTCGGCGTTCTCCCGGATGCAGCATGTGTTGAGCACGACGACGTCGGCGTCGGCCTCCGACTCGACCCGCACCAGTCCATCGGCTTCCAGCAGCCCCGAGATGCGTTCGGAGTCGTGTTCGTTCATCTGGCACCCGTAGGTGCGCACGACGTAGCTCCGAGACATGGTGGGTCAGGCTACTGGCGGGCCGTCGCGACAAGGTCGCCGCTATCGTCCCCGACCGTGCTCGCCATCCTCGTTCCCGAGAACTACGACCTCTACCGGTTGCTGTACTTCGTGCATCTGCTCAGCGCAATCGCCGCGTTCGGGCCGCTGTTCCTGTATCCCCGCCTCCAACGCGCCGGTGAGACCGAGTCGATCGCGCGTCTGCACATGCGCTTCGTCTTTCCGGCGATGGTGGTGCTCTGGGTGGCGGGCATGGGGATGGCGGGCGTTGGCAAGATCAGCCTCGCCGGCACGCCGTTCATCACGGCCACGATCGTGCTGTGGCTCGTTGCGCTCGTGGTGAGTTGGTTCCTGATCCGTCCGGCGCTCAGCGAGCCCGACGAGAGCGCGAAGTCGAAGCTGTCGATGGGCGTGGGCATCACCCACCTGATCCTCGTCGTCGCCATGTACCTGATGATCTTCAAGCCCGGCGGCTATTCCTTCACCACCTGATCCAGGTTCTGACAACACCTGATCCAGCGTTCTGAGTCAGCCCAAACGTCTGCCGCATGCGTTGTGGCTGACGCTGAAGGTCGACGGGCCTCAGTCCGTCGAGCCGCCCATGACGAGACGGCCGTCGGCGTCGAGCGTGGCGTACGGGTTGTGGGCGAGTTCCCACAGGTGGCCGTCGAGGTCGGCGACGTAGGACGAATACCCGCCCCAGAAGGCCTTGTGCGGCTCGACGACCACCGTCGCTCCGGCCGCCAACCACTCGGCGAACACTGCGTCGACCTCGTCGGTCGATGCCAGGTTCATCGCCGAGCGCGACGCCCCGGAAGCCGGATCCGGCGGACGGCACCTTCGCGTCGTCGGCCAGCGCCGACCACTCGTACAAGCCCAGGGTCGACCCCTGCATCTCGAAGAACGAGATGGCAGGAGCGGTCGAGGAGTTCGTCCAGCCCAGTGATTCGTAGAACGCCGTGGCCCGATCGAGATCGGCCACCCCCAGCGTGATGATCGAGATGCGGTTCGGAACGGTCATGAAGGTCTCCTCCTACGAACCCCACCTGAAACGCTGGGGTCTGACCCCAGCGTTTCAGGTTCGGGCGGCTCAGGCGAGATCGATGGGAGCTTCGTCGGCCTCGGTGAACTCCTCCACCAGGTCGGCGACACCGTCGACGGGATCGTCGTCGGACTTCTTCAGGCCCGACACGGTCAGCACCTTGTCGCTGATCTCCATCATGATCTCGGGATTCTGCTTGAGGTAGTCCTTGGCCTTCTCGCGCCCCTGGCCGAGTTGTTCACCCTCGTAGGTGAACCAGGCCCCCGACTTCTTCACGATGCCGAGATCGACCGACATGTCGATCAACGACCCCTCACGGCTGATGCCCTGGCCGTACATGATGTCGAACTCGGCCTGGCGGAACGGCGGCGACACCTTGTTCTTGACGACCTTGACCCGGGTGCGGTTGCCGACGATCTCGGCGCCGTCCTTCAACGACTCGATGCGACGGATGTCGAGACGGACCGACGAGTAGAACTTCAGGGCCCGCCCACCCGGCGTGGTCTCGGGCGAACCGAACATGACGCCGATCTTCTCGCGCAGCTGGTTGATGAAGATGACGATCGTGTTGGTCTTGTTGATGTTGCCCGTGAGCTTGCGGAGTGCCTGGCTCATGAGGCGTGCCTGGAGGCCGACGTGGGTGTCGCCCATCTCGCCCTCGATCTCGGCACGAGGTGTCAGGGCGGCAACGGAGTCGATCACGATCACGTCGACGGCGCCGGAGCGGGTGAGCATGTCGGCGATCTCGAGCGCCTGTTCACCCGTGTCGGGCTGCGAGATGAGCAACTGATCGACGTCGACGCCGATGGCTCGTGCATACACCGGGTCCATGGCGTGCTCGGCGTCGATGTAGGCGCAGACGCCACCGTTGCGCTGGGCCTCGGCGACGACGTGCATGGCGAGGGTCGACTTGCCGGAGGACTCGGGACCGTAGATCTCGGTGATGCGCCCACGGGGCAGGCCGCCGACACCGAGCGCCAGATCGAGCGAGAGGGCCCCGGTCGGGATGACCTCGATCGCCATGTTCGTGCGCTCACCCATCTTCATGATGGCGCCCTTGCCGAACTGCTTGTCGATCTGGGCGAGTGCCATCTCGAGTGCCTTGTCACGGTCGTTGCTCATGTCGTGTCTCACTTTCGTCGTGCGGCGGGCGGACCCGGTGCGGTTGGTGATGTGCACCGTAGAGAGGGGGTGTCACAGGGTTGATCGGAACCGTTGATCGGAACCGTTGAACGAAGGGCGGGTGTTGCTGGCGGCCGCCGGCTGCGACCGAATGACACGAGTGTAGTCAACGAACAGAGGTTCGAACAAGCATTGTGTGAACGAACGTGGAGAACATCTACGTTGTGTCGATGCCCGCCGCCACGAGGACCTTCGACGACGTGGACGACCTCGTCGCACATCTTCGAGAACTCGCCACGCTCGGCTCCGACGAAGGACTGGCGTTCTCCGAACTCGACCACGGCCTGCAGACTGCGGCGATCCTCGAGTCGACGGACCCCGATGACCTGGAACTCCAGGTCGCCGGCCTCGTTCACGACCTCGCTCATCCCTGGGACGGCCCGGGCCAACCGGAGCACCACCGAATGGGCGCGCGTGCGGTGGAGGGATTGCTCGGCGAGCGCGTCGCGTTCCTCATCGAAGCCCACGTCGATGCGAAGCGCTACCTCGTGGCCACCGATGCGGGGTACCAGGCGGCCCTCTCCCCCGGCAGCGTCATCACACTCCAGGCGCAGGGCGGACCGCTGTCACCCGACGAGGTCCTGGCGGTCGAACAACACCCCGACTGGGAGGCCGCGGTCGCCCTGCGCCGAGCCGACGACGGCGCCAAGCGCGTCGATGCCACCGTTGCCGGTCTCGACCACTGGATCGCAGCGCTCCACGAGGTTGCCGCTCGATGACGCGTCCCAACGTCTTGCTCATCACGCTCGACCAGTACCGGGGCGACGCTCTGAGTTGCGCCGGCCATCCGATCGTTCGGACACCCGGTCTCGACGCCCTCGCCGCCGGCGGCGTGCGCCTCGCCAACCACTTCGCGCAGGCGGCACCCTGCGCTCCCGGACGAGCAGCCCTCTACACCGGCACCTACCAGATGACCAACCGGGTCGTCGGCAACGGCACGCCGCTCGACGATCGATTCGACAACGTCGCCCGCATGGCCCGTCGAGCCGGTTACCGCCCCACCCTGTTCGGATACACCGACCAAGGGATCGACCCGAGGCTCGTCACCGATCCCGACGACCCGCGCCTCTCGGACTACGAGGGCGTCTTGTCCGGTTTCGACGTCGGCCTCGATCTCCGGGGCCCAGCCGAGCTCTGGCTGGCGTGGCTCGCGGACGACGGTCACGAGCTGCGTGACGCCGAGCACGCACTCGTCACCGAACCGGATCGGCCCGCCGAGCTGTCACAGTCGGCGTTCCTCACCGACCACCTCCTCGCCTGGATCGACCGACAGGACGAGCCGTGGTTCGCCCACGCCTCGTACCTGCGCCCGCATCCTCCCTACGCCGCGGCCGGGCATTGGTCGAACGAGTACGACCCCGACGACATGCCGACACCCATGCCCGTCGGCGAGAACCTTCACGGCATCCACCGTGCGCTGCTCGGAAATTCGCAGTCGGCAGCGCCGACCGATCCCGCGAAGATGGCACGCTGGCAGGCCCAGTACTTCGGGATGTGCAGCGAGGTGGACGACCAGCTCGGTCGGATCTGGGAGTCGTTGCAGCGATCCGGCCAGTGGGACGAGACGATCGTCATCGTCACCTCGGATCACGGAGAGCAGCTCGGCGACCAGGGCCTCGTCCAGAAGGCGGGGTTCTTCGAGTCGAGCTACCGCATCGTCGGCATCGTCCGCGACCCCCGGCGCCCGGACACCCACGGCACCGTGGTCGAGGAGTTCACCGAGAATGTCGATGTGGTCCCGACGATCGCCCATCTGCTCGGCGAGGAGACGCCCGCGCAGTGCGATGGTCACCCGCTCACGCCGTTCCTCGACGGCGACACACCCACCACGTGGCGCACCGAAGCGCACTGGGAGTGGGACTGGCGCGACTCCCTTCCCGACGACACCGCTGATCCTTGGAATCGCGACGCGGACCGGTGCAACCTCGCCGTCGTGCGGAACCGCACGCACGCTTACGTGCAGTTCGGCAACGGCAGCTGGCGCTGCTTCGACCTGGCCGCGGATCCGACGTGGTGTACGGAGGTCACCGATCCCGGCGTCGTCCTCCCGCTGGCACAGTCCATGCTCGCCTGGCGCTCACGACACCTCGACCGCAATCTCACCGGCTTCTGGTTGAGAGACGGTGGCGTCGGTCGGCGGCCGTTCGCCCCGACCCTCGATTGAGCCGCAACGGAGCCCGGCTCGGTCAGGGCGCTTCGGTCTCGGACGAGGCGTCGCGGCCGATGGCGACGCCATCCGCGTCGTGGCTGCCGATGATCCGGAAGTCGAGCGGGGTCGGTTCGCGCATCGTGATGTCGATCGCCTGCCAGATCAGGTACGCCGATCCGTACAGCAACAGCGGCAGGGTGACGGCGAGCACCACCAGGACGGCGAACATCGGCACGACCTCCACATCGGGCCAGGTGTAGGCGACCATGCCACCGAGAATCAGCATCAGCGGACCGAACGTGATGATCGCCGTGATCGCGGCGGCGCCGAGTTCGTAGCCGACGTCGCCACGTCGCCACTCGAGCCCGCACGATTGGCAGCATTCGGCCTTCTTGAACCAACCGACGAAGAACGCACCACGTCCCCCGCACCAGGGACAGCGTCGGAAGGTTCCTCGAATCAGCATGTGGAACAGGCCCGGTCGCTTCACGATGCAAGGATACGCGGAAGATTTGTCAGACTCTCGAGGTGCGGCGTTCTCTCGGAGGCTTGATGTTGATCATCGGAGCAGTCCTGATCGCGTTCGCCATCGGTTCGTGGTGGCTCCAACGAGTGGCGTTCTCACCCAGCGACGACTCCGGTGTCGCACACTCGATCCTGGGCAACGAGGACATCCGCGGCCAGCTCGCGAGCACCGTGGCCGCCGCCGACGCTCCGATCCTGCAGCAGTCACCGATCGAACTCAAGGGGTTCATCGAGGAGATCGCCCGCATCCCCGACGGCGCTGCACTCATGAGCCGGATCGTCGCCGACGCCCACGCCCGACTGATCGGCCAGAACGACGCGTTGGTGCTGATCACCGCCGACGAGCAGGTCACGATCGTCCGCAACGAGCTCGTCGGCGAGGCCGACGAACTGACGTTGCCCGTCCAACGGGTCGGTTCGATGGCCTTCCTCGACGACTGGCTGGGGTGGTTCGCCGTCGGCACGGCCGTGCTCGGTCTCGTCTTCGTTCTCGGGGGCGTCATCTTGCGGCCCGAGCGAGGCGAGGGCACGTTCGCGCTCGGCGTCGGCCTCGCCTCGCTGGCGGGATCGTTGTTCGTCCTCGGATATCTCGTCCCGCTGGCCGTGCTCCCGGCATTCTCCGACGATCCGTGGATGGGCGTGTTCCCCCGGCTCGCGAACCACTACCGCAACCTGACCCTGCTCATGGTGGTGTTCGCCCTCGTCGTGGCCGCGCTGATCGTGTTCGGCACGAGCAGCCGCCGTCAACGCCGTCAGGGCTCGACGCCACTCAACGTGACCCGCTACCGCGACGACCGCAGCTGGAGCCGCTGAGGCCGCACCTTCCGCACGAAACACCGACTACCAGGAGATCGAGACATGTTCCAGTGGAGTGACGAACACGAGATGATCCGCGAGGCCGTCAAGCGGTTCGTGGACGACGAGATCCGCCCACACGTCGACGAACTCGAGCACGGTGACTTGCCGCCGTACGACATCTTGCGCAAGCTCTTCGCGACGTTCGGTATGGACTCGATGGCTCGCGACCGCTTCGCCAAGCAGATGGCCCGGGACAAGGCGGTCGCCGCCGGCGAGGACGTCCCCGCCCCGAAGGAGTCGGGCGGCGGCGGTGACGGCGGCATGTCGCTGATCCCGATCATCGAACTCTGTCGCGTGTGTCCCGGCATGGTGACGGCGATGGGCGTGTCGATGGGTCTCACGTCGGCCGCGATCATGTCGAAGGGCACCATTGCGCAGAAGGAGCGCTGGGCGCTCGACCTGTTGACGATGGACAAGGTCGGCGCCTGGGCCATCACCGAGCCCGGCAGCGGATCCGACGCCTTCGGCTCGATGCGCTCGACCGCACGCCGTGACGGCGACGACTACATCCTGAACGGCTCGAAGACGTTCATCACGAACGGCCCCTTCGCCGATACCACCGTGTTCATCTGCAAGCTCGACGACGGCTCGGCTCCCGAGGATCGCAAAGTGCTCTCGTTCGTCCTCGACCGTGGGATGCCCGGATTCGTCCAGTCCAAGCCGCTGCGCAAGATGGGCATGCACTCCTCCCCGACCGGGGAGCTGTTCCTCGACGACGTGCGGGTGGGTCGTGACCGTCTGATCGGCGAGACCGAGGATCTGCCGGCGGGCGGCCGCGACGGCGCCAAGGCGACGTTCCAGCAGGAACGCTCGGGGGTCGCTGCCATGGCGCTCGGCATCATCGAGGAATGCCTGAAGTTGAGCGTGCAGTACGCGAAGGACCGTGTGCAGTTCGGCAAGCCCATCGGCGAGTTCCAACTGATCCAGGACAAGCTCGCCCGCATGGAGGTCGCCCGTCTCAACGTGCAGAACCTGGTGTTCCGCACGATGGAGATGAGCGGCGCGGGGGTCACCATGTCGCTCGCCGAAGCGTCGGCGATGAAGCTGTACTCCGCTCGCGCCGCCACCGAGGTCGCACTCGAGGCGGTGCAGTTGTTCGGCGGCAACGGCTACATGAGCGAGTTCCGCGTCGAGCAACTCGCCCGTGACGCCAAGGTGCTGCAGATCTACGCCGGCACCGACGAGATCCAGATCACCCACATCGCGAAGGACCTCCTCCGCCGCTGAGACTCGGGCCGGAGGCTGGTTTCGAACTGAGGGGAACGGGTACTCGGTCGTGCACGGATCGGCGTGGGCATTCCCGTCCCCGAGGCACACGCCGATCCGTACAATCGCCCATCGACCCGAGGAGCCCCGATGTCGAAGAGTCCGTCCGCCACCCTGACCACGAGCAATCTGGCGTCCACCCTGCGAGATGCTGCGGAACATGTGGTCGATGCCACGGCCTCTTCGGCGAAGACGCTCTCCGCAGCTCTGCCCGACAGCATGCCCCAACTCGCGGCGAACCTCCCGGCCGTCATCCCCTTCGTGAGCGATCGCCGGGCACGCCGTCGATCAGCGACAGTCCGTCGGTGGATCATCGTCGGCGCCGTCGTGGCCTGCGTGGCGGGTGCAGCGATCGTTCTGCGCAAGCGTGCGCAGCGCCGATCGATCGATGCGATCGACGGCTGAGCAATGGCACGCACTGACTTCTCCGTGTTCGAACCGCCAGCGCCCGCGACCACGTCGGACGACTTCGGCTCCGCCCCGGTCGACATCGCGCACGCTCCGGCCGATCGACCCGCTTCGAGCAGACACGACCAGCGGACGGTCGTCGCGAGGCGCGTGGCCCTCGAACTCGGGATCGCCTACGCACTGCTCACGCTCACGTGGATCCTGATCGGCCGGGCCATCCTCGGCATGGACTTCCTGGTCGACAACGACGAGTCGGTGAGCGCGGATCTGGCCGCGAACCGGACCTCGGGCATGGACGACTTCACCGCCTGGGGTTCACTGCTGTCGGACACGATGGTCAAGATCGTCGTGACGGCGCTCGTCGCCGGGACTGTCTTCGCCGTGTGGCGGAAGTGGCGCGACGTCGGCATCCTCGTGCTGTCACTCGTCCTCGAAGCGAGTGTCTTCATCACCGTCACGTGGGTGATCGCTCGACCGCGACCCGACGTGATGCGACTCGAGGATTCGCCGGTCGACAGCAGCTTCCCGTCCGGCCATGTCGCGGCCGCCGCCGCGTACGGTGCGCTCGTGGTGGTGGTGGCGTGGCACACCCGGAGGTGGTGGCTGCGAGCCGGGACTGCCCTCGTCGTGGCGGTCGTCGTGGCCATCGTCGCCTGGTCGCGCGTCTACCGCGGCATGCACTACCTCTCGGACGTCGTGGCCGGCGCCGCGCTGGGCGTCGCCTCGATCGCCGCGGTGTGGTGGATCATCCGGCGACACGACCCCGAGCGCACGGACGCTCGATGACCCACCGGGTGGCCATCATCGCCAACTCGGCAAGCGGGTCGTCGATCGACGAGGAGACCCTGCGGGCGGCGTGGGACGACATCGACGTCGAGACCGAGTGGGTGCCGACCACTGAGGAGTCCCCCGGGACCGAACAGGGCGCCCGTGCCGCCGCAGACGGCGTCGACACCGTGGTGGCCTGCGGCGGAGACGGGACGGTACGAGCGGTGCTCGAGGGAGTGGCCGGCACGTCGGCGCACCTCGGCATCGTGCCCCTCGGAACGGGCAATCTCCTGGCCTCCAACCTGGACCTGCCCTCCGGCCTCGACGCGGTGGCGATCTCGGTCACAGGCGTGCCCCGACGGTTGGACGTCGGCGTGGTCAACGGCGAGCGCTTCGCCGTGATGGCCGGTGTCGGACTCGACGCAGCCATGGTGGGCGAGGCCAGCTCGAGCCTGAAGCGTCGGATCGGAACGCTCGCGTACGTGGTCTCCGCTCTGAAACAGGTGCGATCACTACGGTCGCAGATCTTCCGCGCCGACGTGGAGGCCGACGGCGAATCGTGGTCGGGAAGATCTCCGATGGTGCTGATCGGGAACTGCGGTGCCGTCAGCGGCGGTTTGACCGTCTTCCCCGATGCCGAGCCGGACGACGGTCGGCTCGACGTGGCCATCGTGACGGCGACATCGCTGCGGGCGTGGGTGTCGATCCTGAGTCGGATGGTGTTCTCACGACCGCAGCGAGCGGACTTCGTCCGCCGTTCCCGCGCCCGACACATCGAAGTGCGACTCGATCGTCCGATGCCGTACGAGCTCGACGGCGAGATCCGCCCTGCCGCGCGTGTCCTGGACGTGAGCGTGGAACCCGCAGCGGTGTCGGTGCGAGTGGGTGAACCGTCCGACGCCGCGCCGCCGTCGACGACGGAGTAGTCGGACTTCCGTCGACGTCCCTGGCGCAGTACCGTCCCGCTCGTGCTGTTACTCGGTCCCATGTTGCGTCACGTGACCCCGACGTCGGCAACGGTGTGGGTCGAGACGGAGTCACCGGCGACCGTCGAGGTGCTCGGTCGATCGGCGCGTACGTTCACCATCGCCGGACACCACTATGCATTGGTGGTCCTGCGCGACCTCGAGCCGAATCAGGTGATCCCGTACGAGGTCCATGTCGACGGCACGCGTTGTTGGCCCGACGATTCGGATCTGCCACCGAGCGTCATCCGCACATCGGTCGACCACCACCCGGTTCGCATCCTGTTCGGGAGCTGTCGCGCAGCGGCGCCGCACGAACCGCCGTACACGTTGGAGCGAGACGTCGACGACGACGCACGTGGCGTCGATGCGCTCTGGGCCCACGCTCGCCGGATGCTGTCTCAGCCTCCCGACCAGTGGCCCGACGTCGCCCTGTTCGTCGGTGATCAGGTCTACGCCGACGACTCGTCGCCGCGGGCCGCCGAGCGGATCGAGGCCCGGCGTGAGAAGGACCCGTCGACTGCGCTTCCCCCCGACGACGTCGTTGCGGACTTCGAGGAGTACACGTGGCTGTACCGGGAGGCCTGGGCGGGACCGGTGGAGCGCTGGTTCTTCTCGGTCGTCCCGACGGCGATGCTGTTCGACGACCACGACATGATCGACGACTGGAACATCTCGGATCGCTGGGTGGAGGAGATCCGCCGCGAACCGTGGTGGCAGGAGCACATCATCGGTGGCCTCGTCTCGTACTGGGTGTACCAGCACCTCGGCAACCTGTCACCGGACGAGATCGATCAGGAAGGGATGCTCGCACAGCTCGTCGCGGCCGACGACGCCACGGCCGTGTTGCGCAGTTGGGCGTTCGGATCGGAGGAGTTCACCCCGGTGCCGGGCGGCTACCGGTTCAGTCACTCCCGTGAGGTCGGTGGGATCCGCCTCGTCGTGATCGATTCACGCAACGGACGCGTCCTCGATCCGGCCGACCGGCGGATGGTCGACCGCGCCGAGTGGGAGTGGGTCGTGGAGCACGCGCTGCGTCCGTGTGATCATCTGCTCCTCGCCACGTCGCTGCCCGTCTTCGTGCCTCCCGGTGTCCACGGGCTGGAACAGTGGAACGAGGCCGTCTGTGCGGGTCGATGGGGACGCCGAATGGCGCAATGGGGCGAGAAGTTGCGTCGGGGCCTCGATCTCGAGGACTGGTCCGCGTTCGCCATCTCCTTCGACGAGATGGTCGACCTGCTACGACGAGTTGCGGCGACCGGTCCAGGCCGGACGGCTCCCAGCACCACCACCGTGCTGGCAGGCGACATCCACTTCGCGTACGTTGCGACCATCGATGTCGGTGGCGGCGTCCGGGTGCGCCAGGTGGTGAGTTCACCGATGCGCAACGCCCTCGCGACGGTCGAGCGCGGTGCGATCCAGTTCGCATCGGGCCGCGTGGGCACGGTCATCGGCCGGACGCTCGCACGCCTCGTCGGACGCGGACGTCACAGCCACGGCTTCCACCTCGACGAGGGACCGTTCTTCAACAACAACATCGGACTCCTCGAGTTCTCCACGGCGACACGAGGGCGAGTACTGGTCGAGCGGTCGCGCCTCGTCGACGACGAACCCGACCTCGAGACGGTCGTCGACCTCGCCCTCTGACGCCGATACACCGCGAATCCGGCTCCACCAGCAGGTTTGGCCCGACACCCAATGGGGTACCCGGGATCTCGAGCACCGCCGGGGTGCCGAGAGGGGTGTGTATGCAAGGGACTGGTGCCGTGCAGGCAGAGGACGCGGCCGACTCGGCAGCCGACGACTCGACCATCGACACGGCCGTCGAGTCGACTGCCGACGAGGTCGAGCAGGTCGTCGACCGAAATCCATGGATCACGACCGTCACACGATTGGGGTGGGGCGCCAAGGGAATCGTCTACGCCGTCATGGGCCTGTTGGCGGTGGCGATCGCGCGCTCCAGAGCTCCGGAGGAGGATGCGTCGCCCGAAGGCGCACTGTCGGTCGTGCTCGAGCGATCGTTCGGGCGACCGCTCCTCGCGTTCGTCGGCATCGGCCTGGTGCTCTACGCCCTGTGGCGGCTGCTCTCGGTGGTACTCGAGCGCGAAACAGACCTGAAGGCATGGCTGAATCGCGTCGGGTACGCCTTCAGCGGCATCTTCTACTCCGTCCTCGCCTGGACCGCGATACGCAGCGCCGCGGCCAACGACGATCCTGGACGATCGACGACGATCGAGCAGATCTCGACCGAACTCCTGAGGAGCGGACCCGGGCGACTCGCCGTCCTGGTCGGTGGCGTCATCATCATCGGCGTCGGGCTCTACTTCGCGAAACAGGCGGTGACACGCGACTTCCGAGACGAACTCGACCTCTCGGGCGTCGGCCCGATCGAGGCGCGCGCGGTCGATCTGCTCGGAGTCGTCGGACACGTCGGTCGATCACTCGTGACGATCCTCGTCGGCCTCTTCGTCCTCCTCGCGTGCCTCCGGGCCGATCCGAACGAAGCCAGGGGTTTCGACCGCTCACTGCGCCACGTGGCCGGGTACCCGGCGGGAGCAGCGCTCGTGCTGACCGCTGCGGTCGGCCTCGTCCTCTACGGAGCCTTCTGCCTCGTGAGCCTCCGCCACCGCGATCTCGGCGAGAACTCGGGTGGCGGTCGATGAGCCCGCTCCTGCTCGTGGCAGCCGCCGGAGCGGCCAGCGCGGTGGGGATCGCCCTGCTGTCAACCACCACGCGTCGACGTCGTACCAGCACCGTCGTCGCCGTCGATCCCGACGCGGCAGAGTCGTGGCTCGTGCGACACGCACCACGGAGGTCCGCACCGATGCTCCGCACGCTCGACCGCCACGTGGTGGGCGGCGCAGCGCTCGTCGTGATCTTCCTCGTCGTACTCCTCACGTCGCTGTTCCTCGGGTGGGTACTGGACGGGGTCGACCGCCACAGTGGGTTCGCCCAGTGGGATGAATCCGCGGCGGAGTGGGGTGCGCAGAACGCGACCGACTTCTCCACGGCAGCCCTCGAGCGGATCACCGATCTCGGCGGCACCCCATTCCTGGTCGCAGCAGTGACGGTGGCTTCCGCTGTGGATCTCGCGCGGTACCGGAACTGGAACGTGCCACTCCATCTCGCAGCGGTGCTGGGCAGCGCGGTCGTGGTGAGCAACGGCGTCAAGGTCATCGTCGACCGCGAACGCCCCGACATCGCCCAACTCGTGGGCTGGTCGGGCGCCAGCTTCCCGAGTGGCCATTCAGCCGCTGCAGCCGCTGGATGGGCGGCCATCGCGTTCGTCCTCACCCGAACGAGCCGGCGCCGGGTCAGGGTGATCGCGTTGACGTCAGCCGTCGTCGTGGCGGTGGCCGTGGCCGCGTCACGCGTCCTGCTGGGGGTGCACTGGCTCACCGACGTCATCGCGGGGCTGGCCCTCGGGTGGGGCTGTTTCGTCCTGATGTCCGTCGTGTTCGGCGGTCGACTCGAACGCCTCGGCGAACCCGCAGATCGGATCGTGGACGCCGACGATGCCCGTGTTCACGTCGACCAGGTCAGGAGAGCGAAATGACCGCGCTGGAACTACCCGAGCAGAGCTCCGCCGGCTGTGGAGCGGCGCTGCGTCGCGAGCTCTCCGTGCCGTTCGACCCACTCGGCACCAACCTCGAGGGGTACGACTCCCGCGCCACTCCGTTCGAATCGTCGAAGAAGCGAGCTGTCCGCGAACTGGTCGAGGAGCTCCGGCCGGCGTTGTTCGAGGCTCACGAGCGGCTCATGGCGCACGCCGATCGGCGAGTCGTCCTGGTACTACAGGGACTCGACGCGAGCGGCAAGAGCGGAGCCATCAAGCACGTCGTGTCGGCGATGAACCCGGTCGGAGTACGTGTGAGTTCGTTCAAGGAGCCGACAGGTGAAGAGGAAGCGGAGCCGTTCCTCGCTCGGATCGAACGAGCGCTGCCGGAGCCCGGAATGCTCGCCGTGTTCGACCGCTCGCACTACGAGGATGCCATCGTGCCGACGGTGCGCGAACGGGAGTCGGACGACATGGTCGACGCCCGCGTGGACGCGATCCGCCGGTTCGAGGAGGACCTCGTCGCCGACGGCACCGTCATCGTGAAGTGTCTGCTCAACCTGTCGTACGACGAGCAGCGAGAGCGGTTCCTGAGCCGACTGCGCGAACCGGACAAGCGGTGGAAGTTCTCGGAGGCCGACCTGGAAACTCGCCGGTCGTGGTCTCAGTTCGTCGCTGCGTACGGCGCGGTGGTCGGACGGACGTCCACGGAGATCGCACCCTGGCACGTCGTGCCGGCCGATCGGAAGTGGTATCGCAACTGGGCGATTGCACAGATCCTGTTGGATGTCCTACGAGGACTTCACGACGAACACCCGAGACCGGATCTCGACGTCGCGGCCCTCCAGGCCCGACTCGAGCCGCCGAACTGACCGTGACGTCGATCACCACCACAACGTCCGCGAACGGCGGAGATCCAGGTCTGCGAACTCGCTCGGCCACGGCAGCGACCGATCTCGACGAGGACGTCTGCGATCCGTGGTGGGACCTCGTCCGGGTCGTCCTGCTGGTACTGGCCTGTGTCGTCGCCGCCCGCCTGGTCGGGCGACTCGACGAGGTCCTCGGGCTCACGCTGCTGGCCGGTTCCGTGGCGCTGCTGACCGCACCTGTGCGCATGCGCCTCGCTCGCCACATCCCGTCAGGTCTCGCGACGGCGCTCACCGCCGTGTTGACCATCGGCGCTGCGATCGCCGTGTCGGCACTGCTCGTGCGCGGGTTGGCGGGCGAGGCCGACCGGTTGGCGGGCGAACTGACGTCGCGTCTCGATGCGCTTCGGCCCGGGACGCTGCCCGACCGTGTCGCCGATGCGCTCGATGCACGGACGAGCATCGAGGAGATCTTCTCCCGGATCCCGTCCAACGTGGTAACTGGAAGGACCGGCCCTGCCGGCGTGGGTGGCCGCGCCGTCGACCTGCTCCTCGTCGTCATCCTCGCGGCGTTCCTCCAGTCGAGCGCGAGCGGCATTCTCGACCGTGTCGTCGAGCGCTGGCCCCGCAGCGCCCGGGCCGAAGTGAGGGCGTTCGCCGCAGACCTCGTGGCGCGTGGTGCCGGCTACGCGCGCAGGGTCCTGCTCCTCGCCATGGTGGTGTGGCCGTTCGCGGCGGTCGCCGCGGACTTGCTCGACCTGCCCGGGGCAGTCGTCGTGGGTGCCTGGATCGCCCTCTGGACGATGGTGCCGTGGGTGGGCGCGTGGGTCGGGGCGGCGCCGTTCGTCGCGCTCGCGGCCGGTGACGACTGGCGCCGCGGGGTGATCGCCGTCGGCGTCGCGATCGTGATCGCGGTGTCCGCCGGCGAGCTGCGGCGGCGACGTGTCGAACATCCCACGGTCGAGTTGGGGGCCGCCGCCACGGTGCTCGCCTTCGCCTCGGGTCTCGCCATCGGTGGCTTCGGAGGACTCGTCGTGTGTCTCACGATCGTCGCGCTCCTCCGGGCGTGGTCGACGTCGAACCACGTGATCGTGCGACCGTCGCGCTCTTCGACCGACGAGTTCGAGACGACCTCGGCGTTGAGCGGGACCAACGGATCACCGAACACGCATCAGGGTCTCGATGCGATCGTCGCGACGACGCCGACGGGCGTACGCCTCGCGACGGGGTGGCGCGGTGCCTTGACGTTGCTCGGCGCCGTGGTCGGGGGCGCACTGGTGTGGATCGGACTGACGTCGCTGGCCCCGGTGACGGTGTCGATCGTGGTTGCCGTCCTCATCGCCGTGGCCCTGCACCGGCCGGTGTCGTGGGTGGAGCGTCGGGCCCGGGTTCCCCGCTTCGTCGCCATCGCGGTCATCAGTCTCGCCGGCCTGACCGTCGTCGGGGCGGCCACGGTGTTCGCGGTGGCCGGCGGTGCGCAGACCTCCTCGGAGCTCAGCTCACAAGTTCCGACGATCGCCGACGACCTGTCGACCCTGCCGCTGGTCGGGCCCTGGCTGGAGGATCGTGACGCCTCGGTATGGCTGGAGAATCAGATCGAGGATGTCCCACAACGGCTCGGGAGCGGACGCGATCTGGCGGACGTGCTGCCGTCACTCGGTTCCCGCCTGCTCGGTGCCGCTTGGACGCTGATCTTCGCTGCCGCGCTGCTCGTGGACGGCCCGCGCCTTGCTGCGGCCGTCGAACGTCGGATCCCGGTGCGGTCGCGCCGACAGGCCGTTCGCCTGCGCGATGCGTCGCACCGGGCGGTCGGGGGCTATCTCGCCGGGGCGGCGCTCGTTGCGATGCTCAACGGACTCGTCGTGTTGGGAATCGCCGTGGCGCTGGGCATCGCCCTGGCCCCTGTGCTCGCCGTCTGGGCGTTCGGCTGGAACTTCGTGCCCCAGATCGGCGGGTTCATGGGTGGATTCCCGCTGATCGTGTTGGCGCTCGCCCAGGGCCCGACGCAGGCGATCGCGGCGGGCGTGATCTTCGTGTCGTACCAGTTCATCGAGAACCACCTCATCCAGCCCGCGGTGATCAGCGAGTCGATCGATGTTCCGCCGTGGGTGGCGCTGCTGGCGGCGCTGGCCGGCGGGGCGGCCGCCGGGCTGGTGGGCGCCGTGGCACTCACCCCGTTGGTCGGCGTCGTGCGCGTGATCGTCCACCAGATCCATCGCGACGACTTCCCCGGCGCGACGGTTCAGGCACCGTCGTCCGAGTCACCAGCGGAGACTGACTTCTGAGGATGTGCATGCGCTTCGAGGGGTGTTGGCAGCAGTGAGCGGCGGGCGTGTGGCAGCTGGGCGGCGCGTGCGCAACGGTGAGACGTTTGCATGACTGTGCGGTCGCTCTTGTCCCGCAGCGATGGGTCCGACGACGCCGTTGATCTGGCCTCGTGGAGTCCGTCACGTGTCGGGGATGGTGAATTGTTGTGGATCGATGTCGAGACGCCGACAGAGGAGGAACGCACACTGGTCGCTTCCGTTCTGTCGCTTGACGATGCGACGCTCGCGGCCCTCGATGACCGTGCGGCAACACCCGACGCTCACGTCTTCGACGCCGGGACGCTGATCAGCGTCCAGACGCTCCGTGACGACATCGATGAGCCACCAGTCGTGCTTGGCATCTTGGCTGGTTCCGGATGGGTCGTCACGTGGCATTCCGGTCGGATCGCTTTTCTCGACGAGCACCGTGAGCGCATCCAGGATCAACGTGAGGTCGGTGGTTTGACGGCCGTACTGCTGCTGGTGGACATGCTCGATTGGCACTTGGACACCTTCTTCGCAGCGGCCGAGTCGCTCGAGCGAGAGATCGACGAGCTCGACGAAGCAGCGCTCAGAGGCGGTGAGAAGAACCTGCTGAAACGGCTGGTAACGATGCGACACCGCATTTCCAGAGTGCGGCGCCTGCTCAGCGGACATCGCGACATGTACTCGGAGGTGTCGCGCCCCGACTTCCTCCCGCAGGTCGACCCACGAGAAGCCACGGCACTCGCCGCGCTGACCCACCGCCACGAGCGAGCGACCGAAGCCGCTGCCAACGCCCGCGAGATGCTGATCGGGACGTTCGACGTTCACATGACCAGAACAGCCCAGCGCACCAACGACATCATGCGGCTGTTGACGTGGGTCTCGGTCATCTTGCTCCCGGCGGGCGTCCTCGCAGGCGTGATGGGCATGAACTTCCAAGTTGGTCTCTTCGAACACGCCCAACTGTTCTGGGTCGTGGTCGCCTCCATGGTCGCATTCGCGGTCGCGACGCTGGTCGTGGCACGTTGGCGGAACTGGCTCTAGCAGCGCAGCGGGGTCGGACCGGGCCCGGAGCCCGCGTCCGCAGTGCCATTCAGACGCCGTGACGCACTTCCTGCGACTGCGGGAACGCGGTCATCGCCGAGAGTGGTCACCGTGGTGCTTCCCCTGGGATTCGAACCCAATGAGCGCCATGACGGGCTGGTGATGGTCAGTGTGCGTTACTCCAGCGTGCGGGGCGTTTTCAAGCTCGAACCGACGGGTTCGTGTGGTCCGTGCGACCAGCAAGCCGCCGACGCGGGCCGAAGTCGCGCAGCCGTTCCGCGAACAGGATGGTGATTGTCCTAGACGACCGAGAAGTTCGGTCCTCCCGTAACCATTGAGTCTCTCAAGAAATGGACGGATACACGTGACGAGGGTGTCCCGTGATCGTTCGTCGGCTGAAAAAGAGTGCCGTCTACGATCCTTTGGTCCGCCTGGTGTGCTTGCCACTGCCGTCGTAGCGGCGCCGTGTACCGATCACCTTCGCGTGGGGAATCGGTGGGCGTCGATGTTCGTCATGTCTCTACAGACGTCTCAACTCGGCAACGGGGTGACACCGAATCGTAAACGGCGCGTCGATCGTCGGCATCGAGACCGGTGAACTGGCCGAAGCGTCAGAGGCGATCACGCCGGGTGAGGGGCGGGTCGGTCCGGGATCGGTCGCGGCGCCGTCGGCTGACGAGTACCAGGACGAGACCGCACATTCCGAGCGACAGCGCGATCGACAGTGACCGGTTCGGGTCCGTGCCGGTCGCGGGTAGGTCGCCGCTCGGTACCACGGGGTCACCCGCGGGTGTCCCGAATCCCGTTGCTCCGCCGGGTGTCAACCAGGTGCCGGGAATGGTGGCCGCGGGAGTCGTTGCGGCGGGCGTCGTGGCCAGTGGGAGCGTCGTCGGCGATGTCGTGGGGGCCGGTGGTTCACTCTGTGCCTCGACGGTGAGAGTGAGTGTTCCGGAGGCAACTGCTCCTTCGTCGTCCGCGACGACATAACGAACCGTGCCGGTGCCGGGCGTCGCAGCGACCACGTGCACCAGACCTTGCGGGTCGAGCCACGCGTCGCCGTTGGTGGAATCGCTCACGGAGGCCAACGCCAGTGTGCTGTCCGGTCCGCCATCGGGGTCGACGTCGTTTCCCGTCAGCACGCTCGCGGCCACCACCGAGGCGACGCCGGCACGAACGGCGAGGCGGTCATCGACCGTCGAGGGCGGCTCGTTGCCGACCACCCTCACCGTGACGACGGCAGTCACGTCGAGCGCGCCCACCACGGCGATCCGGAACGAGGCGGTTCCACGGAAGCCGGCCGCCGGTGTGAGGAGGAAGGCGCCACTGGAATCACTGATCAGCGCGGGTGCGGCCGGGTCGGCGAGAGCCGCCGGATTCGGAGAGGTGACGGACAACTCCGCGGGATCGGGAGGCGTCAGGAGCGCCACTCGAGCGAAGTTGCCGGGCGGCAGCATGCCCGCTGTGGTGATGACCCCGGCGGGGATGGTGATGTCGACATCGACCGGAACCGGGAGCGGCCTGAGCGGATCATCGGCCCCGGGCGCAGGCGGCGCCGGGGGAACGACCGGCGGATCGCTGACCACGACGTCGACCGGATCGCTGGTGCCGGTGCCGTCGGTAGCGTCGATCCGCACGCGAAGGGGGAAGACGCCCGCGTCGGGGAACGACACCGTCGGCCGAACCCCGATGGCGTCGTCGAACTCACCGTCACCATCCAGGTCCCATGTCACGTTGGCAGCTGGCCCGCCCGGGCCGTTCAGGCGAGCGGATGCGCCCGCGTCGAGCGTGATCGGCTCGTCTCGCACCGCGCGATACGGGCCACCGGCATCGGCCGGTGGTGCCGGTGGTGTCGATGGGATCGCGATCACGGGGACAGGAGGACCGCCCGCGCCCGGAATGGCGGCCCAGTCGAACTGCGACGCGTTGTCGTAACAGGGTTCATCCTGCGCCGCCACGGTGGTGAGCTCTCCGCTCGCCGGTTCGACGACACGAAGCATCGTGCCACCGCACGGGTCGACATACGGGAGCTGGGTCATTCCGTAGAAGCTGCCGTCGGGAGAAACCTTGAGATGATCGTTCGGCCACAGATCGTTGATGGTGTACGACACCGACGCCGGCGCGATCGCGCTGAACGTTCCCGTCACCGGATCCAGCCGGCGGATCCCGTACGTCTTCGGGAAGCTGCCGCTGCCGCTGGCCGTGTTCAACGTGGCGAGGTTCTCGAAGCCGCGATGGACCACGATGGATCCGTCGGCGTCCCAGTCGGCCGACATGTTCCATTCCGTCTGCCACGTGAAGTTCACGTAGGGGCCGGTGCCCTGCACGAACGGTTGGTCGGGGGAAACCACCCGCAGGCCTGCTCCGTCGGCGCGTACCGTCACCACGGGAGTGGCTTCGTCGAGCGCGTACGGTTCTCCCTGCGGACGGTAGGAGAGATACGAGGCAACGAAGAGCAAAGAGGAACTGTCGGGCGACCATCGCGGACAATCGTTGTGCGTGTCGGCGGCGAAGGTCAGCGCCGGTTGCTCGACCAAGGGCGACGGGAAACTCGAGGGCAGCGTCAGAGCGCTCTGCGTCCCGGACGTCAGGATCGCAGTCGGCGTCCCCCATCCGTTCCCGATCCGTCGAGCGACCCAGAGTCTCGGCACATTGACACCACCATTGGTGTCGTACCCGATCCACGAGAGTGCTTGATTGTCCGGACTGACCGTGGCGCACGTGTTCGAATGTCCGCCGAGGCTCTGACCGAACTGGTTGGTGCCCCAGTACGTGCCGACGGACATCGGAGGGGTGATCCGTTGCAGATCGGAGCCGTCCGGCAACGACGAGAAGATGCGCTCACCGCTTTCGTAGGCGCCGGCGTCGTCCCCGTCGAACTGCGGCATCTGCAGGTTCGAGGTGAAGTACACCCGTCCGTCGGGCCCCCATGACGGATTGCGGTACCACGGGTTGCAGTCGCCGAGGTAGTCGCACCGTGTGTTGGGCGCCGGGTACACCGTCCGCAGGGGGAGCGCCATCTCGACGACATCGGTGCCGTCCGGGTCCATCGTCCAGAGCCTGGAACCACCCACCGGCCCGGAGAACGAGTTGTCGCGGTGGAAGACGATTCGTTCCTGCAGCACGCCGTCGGAGCCGCCGCCGTCGACGGTGAACGGATCGGAGTCGTCCCACGCCGTTCGCACACCGTCGGTCACGATGACGCGGACCCTGATGTCGGTCCCGTCGAGGTCGGCGGGAACCGTCATGGTGAGCGTCGTTCCGGTCACGTCGCTCGCGAGAGGTTCCCACGTGACGCCTGCGTCGTCGGACACGAGCAGGTCTGTCGTCAGCGCGTCACCATCGGGATCCGAGGCGGTCCAGTCGACGGTGAGGTCACCGCCACGAGCAACGGTGGTCCCGAGGGTGGGCGCGGTCGCCGCCACGACAGGTGCGGCGTTCACCGCTCGCGTCTCCACGAGCTCACCGTCGAGGAACAGCTGGATGGCAGCGGTCGCGGGGTCGAGCTGCACCGGCGCCGCGAACATCAGGCCGATCGGCGGCGGTTCGCTCGCGGTGCCGGGGCCGTAGAGCCCACCTGTCTCACCCAGGCTCACCGGTTGCGCCACCCCCGACGGGCTGACCCTGCGTGTTGACCTGGCGGATCACGAGTCGTTCGAGTTCCAGTTCACCGAGCCCTTCGGCAGGTGGCTGCCCCGTCTGCGTCGGCGTCCAGACGGCGGGCGACACGGTCCACTTGAGGGTGTTGGGGTCCTGCGTGACCGTACCGCGCACCCACACCCCCGGCAATTGGGGGTTCGGTACGGTTGGTGCGCTGACCGGGCCGCCGATGCCCGAGATCAGCTTCTCCCACGTGACACCGCCGGTCCACGTGTTCACAACCGCTGAGTAGTTCATCCAGTCGATCCCGGACGGCGTCTGGCGCGTCCTCAGGTTCGCGCCCGACGCCGGGATGCGATCGGTGTGCTCGACGCCGACCGTGTGGGCGTATTCGTGCGCCAGTACCAACGACGGCGCTGACGACTCGACGATGATGCCTCGTAATCCAGTTGCCGCGGCGCCCACGGCGCCGCGGGCCGCAGCCTGGAGCCAACCGTCGGGCACGACCGCCACAATCGCGTCGACGCCGCCGAGCCGTGCCAAACGGTCGAGGTCGGCGAGGAGTTCCAGGGCGCCGGGCTCGGTCTGGGCAGTCACCGGGACTTCAGTGCACACGATGCCCGACAGCACACCGGCATCCGACACCGGAACGGCGTCTTCGACGTAGGTCGCCATCCGCTCTGCAGCACGGCCCACGCCGGCGCAGCCGACCGGGCCGGCATTCGGAACGGCGGCTGACACGAAGATCATCTTCAGCGGCCGGGTGGTGACAGCGGTGGCCGGTTGAGTCTGCGAGGTCTGGCCGACGTTGTCGAAGTCGTAGGAGGGATCCGCCCCGAGCGGGTCCACCACGCTGACGATCGCATCAACCGCTTCGTTTGCGTTCGCGACGAACGTGGCCGACACCGGCAGGAGCAGATCGTTGCGGCCTGGCACCAGCCGGACCGGTGTGGTGACGGCGTTGACGAGCGTCCGCTGCGCCCCTCCGGCGTCCGTGGCATGTACCTCTGTGGTGACGTCGACCGTCTGCGGTTCCGCGAGTTGAGCGTCGACGGTGGCGAGGACCACCGACTTGCGGCCGGCCACGATGCGAACTCCGTCGGCAGGTGCCTGGACGATCGCCACTCGACGTACCGACGCGTTCTCACCCACGACGATCTGCGCGGCTCGTACGGCGGGCCATGCCCCATTGGAGGCGTCCACCTCGGTCCAGGCGCCGACCGCCGATGCTTCGTCGGCGGCCGGCCGCCCGCCCGGGCCCAGGTACCCCTCGCCGCCGGTGAAGCGGTCGAGCTGACGGTTGCGCAGCAGCACGGGAGTGATGCCGGTGTCACGGATCACGGAGGCGTTGATCGTTGTCCGCGTCGCGGTGACGACGTAGATGTCACCGATCGCGTCGGGCCCGGCCGGCACCCCTGCGCCGGCAGTCGCTGGGACGAGGAACTGCGTGCGAAGGGAACGGAAGAGTGTGTCGCCGTACACCACCTGGCCCTGACGGTTGGGGTGGACGGCGCCGTACTCGTCGAGCTGCGTGGCCACGGACCGGCCGATGCGCACGACCCACGAGTCCGTGGAGCAGTAGCCGTGCCCCTCGAAGGCGCTGGCGATGCCGCCCACGTACTTCCACCCGTGGGACGCGGCTGCATCGCTCACTGCCTGGTTGAGTCCGGCGACGACGGTGGAGCGGGCCCACGCCGTTTCGTCATCGGTGACCAGACCGCCGTCGAGGGCGCCCGCGACCACCTTGGCGACGAAGTCGATCACCTCGAGGACGGTCTTGGTGGCGGGATCGGGATCGACGACCAACGCTGCGCCCGCGAGATCGGACAGGTAGCCGGCGAACTCGCCCAGCGCCTGACTGTTGACGATGCACCGCAGATTCTCCTGGCCGAGTTCGTCGGTCGTGACATCGAAGTATTCCGAGATGTGAACACGATCGCCGGTGATGCCCATGCCATCGAGCGCTGTCGCCAACGCGTCGTACCGCTGCGACAGCGTGCCGAGGCGGAGCGCGACGCGGTCGGATGTTCCGGAACGGTGGCACGGCCTTGGGTCGCTCGGACGCGAGACGATGCACTCCTTGACCACCTCGGAGAACTTGATGTCGTTCGCCCCGATCGAGAGGAGGAGCGCATCGACCCTCCGTTGCCCGATGAGCGCTTGGAGCTGGGCGAGTTGCGACGGACGTGCGGGTCGTCCTTCGGGCTCGATGCCGTGGTACATGTCGAGGAGGCCGCCCGTCTCCGGGTCGTCGGGACCGGATGGAGCGGTTCCGGCGGCGGCGGGGACGTCCATGATCGACGCGCCCGAGCAGGCGAGATGGACGAACGTGACCGAGGAGTGGGGGTCGGCGTCCTCCAGCTGCGCGGCGGCGAGCGCCGGTCCCGAGCGGGCGGAACGGTGGCAGGCGGCGTCTTCCCAGGTCTCGTATGTCTGGTTGGGGTAGGTCGCGATGCCGTCCGTGTGCGGATTTCCCTCGCCCGACGCGATGGAGTCGCCGATCGACACCACCAGCAGGTCCCGCGGCTGCACGTTCTGGGCGACGGAACCGCGGATGTTGGCGTTGTCGGTGACCTCGAGGCGTATCCGCGACACCTTGTCATCGAGCGTGGACAGATCGACTTCGCACGTCGTTTCAGCGAGCTCTGTGTCGTCGACCGTCCAGCGATAGGAGTTCGTCCCGATGGTGCGTCCCGCCGGTGCGAGTGAGAAGCACCCGTTCAGGTGCACGATCATGTCCGGCGTGGCCAGCCATGGTGCGCCGGCGGCATTGGCCGACACGCGTAGCCCCGACGGTGTGCTCTTGTAGCGCGGGTCGACCGACCAGCTGAAGCGCGCGACCGGGCGATCCGGTGTGGTGGTGGCCACGCCGATTTCCACCAGCGGTTCACCGCCGGGCGTGGTCGCGACCGGAACCGGCGGCGAGAACGTCGTCGCTCGGTTGTTGCTCGTGGCCACCCAGGTGACTCCGTCCCGATCGGCGGTTGTGACCGCAACCACCCCTCGACGCGCGGCGATCGCCGCGGAGTATCCGGGCGCCGTCACGGAGATGGGCGAGCCGAACGCGGCGTCAGCCGTCGCCACCACGAGCCCGTTGTCGTTCTTCAGCAGGACGTGCACACGCCCATCAGCCGCGGCGACCGGTCCCGACCAGCTGCCCAGGGTGGTCTCGGCGCCTCCGAGATTCTGCTCCGCACCCACGACGCCGTTCACGGCGACCACTGCGCGAGGCGAGCCGGCTCCGGCCCCGGTCGTCCATGCGACCACCGCTCGGCCGTCGGCTGCTGCGACGAATGGGTTGGCTCCGGTGAACGACTTCGTGGCGAAGTACGTCGAGGCCCCGTCGGAGGTGCCGCGAACTTCGACTGAGCCTCCCCGATCCCAGGTGACCCAGGTCCGGTTGCCGTCGACGGCCACGCGCACGTCGAACGCCTGTCGATCGAGCCGCACCGGGCCGAGCCATGTGCCGCCCCCGTCCGTGGATGACACGAGGAATGGAGCATCCGAACACAACCCCGCGGACTCGCACCAGCTGCCGATGAATGCGATCGCCACTCGCGAGCCGCTGACGGCGATCGACGGCCTCGTCACGCCGACGGCTTCGCCGTTGAAGCGCTTGGCGACCACCCACGTGCGCCCGCCGTCGCGGCTCTGGCGATACACGATCCTCTGGACCAGGCCGTCCTCGCGAACCACCGAGTGATAGACGCCGTCGCCGCTCGCCACGACCGCGGGGTACGCCGAGACCGCCCCGAACGGCGTCGACATCACCGGAGCGAATCCGGCGCCCGGCATCGCCTGTGCGGGCATGCGCTCGATCGGGACCCACACCAGAACGGCCGCAACCACGCTCAGGAGCAGAGCGATCAACAGCGCCCCCCGGAGGAACGCGCGGACCCCCGATGGCTGACCCGTCGACGCCTTGCCCCCTCCGCCCATCCCGTCACCGTACGAAGTGCCCGGTTGGAGGCGCATCGGGAGAATCCCCTAATTCGCATGCCCTCCGCGGTGCGCCAGTCGACAAGCGCTGCCAGCGGCGGTTCGGCTACTGTGCGTATATGTCTCCGTCGGGTGCCGAGGAGCAGGCGGTGGCCCTCCTCGCACGAGCTCGTTCGGGTCTGCCGGGGGCCATCCTGGTCACCGGCGAGCCGGGGATCGGCAAGTCCACGCTTCTCGCACAGCTCGGCAAGGGCCTGCCGGACGCGCTCGTCTTCCGCGCAGCCGGCGCCGAGCACGAGATGGGGCTGCCGCTCGCCATGCTCGGCCAACTGCTCTTCCCGATCCGTCGCTCGTTCGCGCTGATGGACGAACACCATCGTCGTGTCCTGGTGGCGGCCATCGAGCATGGGGAACCCGCCACACCCACTGTGGTCGGGTTGGCCGTCTTGGACCTCCTCGGCGCGTTGAGCGAACAGCACGACCTCACCGTGGTGATCCTGGACGACGTGCAGTGGATGGACCTGCTCTCCAAATCGGCCCTCCTCTTCGCGATTCGACGGTTACACGGTGAGCGCGTCGCGACATTGCTTGCGGCACGCACCGGAGAGGCGAACGGGTTCGGCGACCTCGCGACGATCGAATTGGACGGACTCGACGACGAGGAATGTCGGTCCGTGTTGTCGGCGAGCGGGGAGGTGACGGCCGAGGTCGCTCGGCTGGCTCGCCGTGCGAGTGGTGGCAATCCGTTCGTGCTGAGACAGCTCGGCGCCGTGCTCACCGCTCGTCAGCGCAACGGGATTGACCCCCTGCCCGACACCGTTCCGATCGGGCCCGTTCTCGCCGCTCAGCTCCAGCGGCGGATTGCCGGGCTCGACGACACGGCACGAAGCGCCCTGGTCGTGCTCGCGGCTGCGGGGAGCGGGGACCGGCAATCGGTGGACGACGCGTGGAGCGCGCTCGGCGTGTCGTCCGACGACCTGCACGACGCCGAGACGTCCGACGTGATCGCGCAGGGTCCCGACGGCTATGACTTCACGCATCCGCTGATGCGTTCCGCGGTGATCGACAGCGTGGAGCCGTGGGTCCTCCGGGCGGCCCATCGCACACTTGCGGCCGTTCTGCCGCCGAGCAGCATCGATCGCAGGGCCCACCACCTGGATCTCGCGGCCGACGGACCGGACGATGAAGCGGCTGAGGCGCTTGCGGCGGCGGCCGCGCGGGCGAATGATCTGGGCGCCCACGAGGTGGCCGCAGTGGCTTGGGAGCGCGCGGCTCGGCGCACGCTCGACGCATCGTCGCGAGCGCACCGTTTCGGTGAGGCCGGGATCTCGTGGTGGCGGGCCCACCGGCCGGAGCGCGGAATCGTGCTGTGTCGGGAGGCGGTCGACGCACTGGGGATGTGTGAGGACTCGGCCCCGATCTTGTTCGCCCTCGGTGACATGGTCGCCTTCCACGACGACACCGGCGAGGGCGCGCAGATGCTCGTCGACTCGGCCCTGGTGCTCGGTGACGAAGCCTCCGGCCCGGCTGCGACCATGATGAGCCAGGCAGCGAACCTCTGCGCCCTGAGCGGCGACCTGCGACGTGGCGTGCACTACACCCGAGTGGCGGAGGCCATGGCCGCGTCGGCAGACTCGCTCACACAGATCGGGTGTGACGCGATCGCCACTCACCTGCGGGTGATCCACGGCGACGTGTTCCAGGTCGAGGAGGGATTGGCGAACCTGGAGGCGCTCGGCCGACTCATCGGCCCGGGTGCTCCCGAGGCGCTCGTGCGGCTGGGCCAACTCATCGTGTTCGACTGGATGTCACTCGGCAGGTTCGATGCCGCCGACGATCTGGCCACCCGAGTCATCGCCCAGGGACGGGCTCTGGGTCTTCGAGGTGTCGAGACGTTCGTGCACGGGCTCCGCGGGCGAAGTGGCGTGGCGGCGCGGGCGGTGGATCGAGGCACGTGCTGAGGCGCTGTTCGAGGTGCACTTCACCGAGGACGAACGTGAGGACCAGGGCGGTTCGTTCGCGCACGCCACGCTCGCACGGGTCGAGGCGGCGATGGGTCTCTTCGCCGACAGCATCAGGAACGCCGATCTCGTCGTCGAGCGGGGCGCACTGATCGGTATGGGCGTGCTCGAGTCGTGGGGGCGTCACGCACGTGGTCTTGCAGCACTGGCCGCCGGCGCGCCCGAGTCGGCGCTGCCCGACCTCGAATGGATCTGGGGTCTCTGTCAGCGGGGTGAGATCGGCGAACCGGGGCCGCTGTGGTGGCACGGTGATCTCGTGGAGGCGTACTGGCGTGTCGACCGCGCCGGCGATGGCCGCCGTCTCGTGGAGTACCTGCAGGATCGGTCGGATGCGACCGGCAGCGAGTGGGCAGCCGCGATCGTCGCTCGCGGTCGGGGACTGTTCGACCGAGACGTCGATGAACTCGTGCGCTCGGCGCGACGACTCGATGCGCTGGGAGCACCGTTCGAAGCGGCCCGCAGCCGGGCGCTGATCGGCGAGGTGGCACCCGGCGTGTGCGCAGCCGAGTTGAGCACGGCGTACGACACGTTCGTCGGGCTCGGCGCTCGCCCGTGGGCGACTCGCACAGCCGTCATGCTCGGTCGTCACGACGGTGCACCGGTTGGGCCGCTCGCACTGCTGACGAAGGCGGAGTTGCGCGTTGCCGCCGCGGTGGCTCGGGGGCTGAGCAATCGCGACGCCGCCGACATGCTGTTCCTCAGTCCGAAGACCGTCGATGCTCACCTGCAACGGATCTACCGGAAACTCGACGTGACCTCCCGCACCGAACTGGCGGTTCTGATCGGCTCGGTTACGGTCGGAGGTGGCGACCGTTCAGGCGTGGCACATCGCTCGGATCGGGTACGTGCCGCCGCGGTCGAGGCAACGAACGGTCTTGGCGAGCGCTGACCGGTCGACGATCGACAGCCAGCGCCCGTTCGGGGTCAGCGGCGCCTGCCCTGGCGGCGCCGAGCACGTCGACAAGCCGGTCGCCGATGCGCGCCGCTCGTCGGCCGCCTGGCGCGGTGAGGCGCTCGGGGCTGAGATGGTCCGACGTCGACCTCGATACAGCGACGGTGACGATCAGACGGCAGCGAGTCGTAGTCGCCGGCCCCGTCGTCGAGGGTGCACCGAAGACGAAAGCCGGTCAGCGCACGGTCGCCGTCGACGCGCGGCCACCGCGGCCACGTTGCGTTCGTGGCGGTCAACTCAGGCGGCCGAGCGGCTCGTCATGGGCGCAGGATGGGCCAACGACGTCGGGCTCGTGTTCACGCAGCCCGACGGGACTCCCCTGTACCCGCAAACAATCACGGCGACGTTCAAGCGGATCTCCCAGGGAATCGGGCTCCCGACGATCGTCGTACATGGTCTGCGGCACAGCCCCTACCTTCGATGCGTTCGTCGTTCTCAACGAGGATGAACTCGATGCGCTCGACTCGGCTCCCGGCGAAGAATTGTGGACCAATCTGTGACCACCAGCGCCGTTTCCGGCGCATCGCCCCTGGTAACCGTGGTGCTTCCCCTGGGATTCGAACCCAGAACCAATGGATTAAGAGTCCACTGCTCTGCCATTGAGCTAGAGAAGCAAGCGGCCTGAGAGGGTACCGAGCGATTGCTCGCTCTGCACCCTGTCAGGGCCTGCGTATGGGGTGGCCAAGGGGACTTGAACCCCCAACCGCCAGGATCACAACCTGGTGCTCTACCTGTTGAGCTATGACCACCATGTGGTCGACCAGTCTGCCAGGCCGCACCCGTTTCGCCACCAACGAATGCCCGCCGGGGATCAGACCGTCGGCACGAGTGCGACCTTGCCCGCAATCTTGCGGTCCGCAAGGTCACGTAATGCACGCGCAGCTTCGTGCAACGGGTACGAGACCGGCTCGACCGGGTCGAGGTCGCCGGCACCGATCCGCTCGACGACTTCGGCGAGCAGCGCCCGGTTCTCGTCCTGGTGACGCCCGACCCACGCGCCCCAGTCCACGCCGGTCACCCGTCGGTTCCGCAACAGCACCTGGTTGGCCGGCAGCTTCGGGATGCCGGCGACGAAACCGATCACGAGGTACTGACCGTCCTCGCCCAGCGCCCTGAGTGCCACCTCGCCGACCTCGCCTCCCACCGGGTCGTAGACGAGATCGACCCCGCCGCGGTCGGCGCGGTCGTCGAACGTGGCAGCGAACGCCTTGGCGGCATCTTTGATCCCAGCGGCATCGAGGGTCGAGTTGTCGATCGTCGCCACGGCGCCTCGCGACTCGGCCAATGCGCGCTTCTCGGGGGTCGAGGCGGCGGCGATCACCCGGAGCCCGAGGGCTGCGCCGATGTCGACGGCGGCGAGGCCCACACCGCTGCCCGCGCCCAACACGAGCATCGTGTCGCCCGCCGAGGCCCCCGCACGCACTCGCAGCGCGTACCAACCGGTCAGGTAGCTCTGCATGAACGTTGCCGCCTGACCGTCGCTCAACGAGTCGGGGATGGCCACCAGCTGCCTCGGCGTGACGACGACCTCGCTCGCGAATCCACCCAGACCGAGGTTGGCGAACACCCGCTCACCAACCTCGAGGCCGGTGACACCCTCCCCCAGTTCGGAGACCCGGCCGACGACCTCACCCCCCGGTACGAACGGGACCGGGGGCTTGATCTGGTAGCGGCCCTCGACGAAGAGCCCGTCGACGAAGTTGACCCCGGCCGCCGACACGGCGAGGCGAACCTGTCCTGCGGCGAGCGGTGCCGACTCGCGCTCGACGACGCGCAGGTCCTCGATCGGTCCGAACGCTGCGCACTCGATGACGGTCACCATCTTCTCGGCCGCCTCAGCCCTGCATCCGCTCGCGCCATGCCTCGGGCTTGAGTCCGAGTTCCACCATTCGTTCGCTCGCCCAGATCGGCGGCTCGAAGTCACCGCCGGCCCGGAGTTGCTGCACCTGCTCGCCGTCCTCGGCCCACACGTGACAGGTGTTGAGGTTGAACTGCCACGCCATCTCGCGCTGTTCGGGCGACGGCTCCTGCGTCGTGCCGCCGCGCTTGGCCTGCGACGCCCGCATCGACCACATGCACTGGACCGCCACCGGCGCCATCGCCTGCAGCAGCGCGGTGGTGTGGGTGCAACCTCGAGGGCCGCCGAACAGTTCGCGCACCTTGTGGGTGAACCCACGGGCGATCGACAGCCCCACGAGCTTGTCGTAGTGCGACTCGATCTTCGTGCACGACGTGTGCGGGTGGACCTCGATGCCCACCTGGGCGCCGACGATCTCGAGCGTCGGGAAGGCGATCTCGAGGTCGATCTGCATGTGGTGGATCGTCAACGGGTTCGGGTCGATGTCGACGTACAGCCCCGGCGGCTTCTGGTCGCGCACGGCGCCGCGGATCAACAGCAGATCGTCACGCTTGCGAAAGGCCCGGACGCGGTACTCGCGATCGTGCAGCACTTCGAGCGGTTCCCCGTCGTCGCCGAGCGGGGCGGTCGGCAGGATCGTGCTGGTGTCGAACAGGTCGTCGAGCGCTCGGGGCGCCAGCTCGTGAGGGGGGAGGTCGGGTCGGCCATCGGTGCACGGTACCGCGGGGAGTCCCGACGAATCCGACCGACGGCACGTGTCGGTCGTGCGCCAAGATGTCGGCGTGAACGAACTCGCCACCGTGCCGCTGTCCGGCCGATTCGTGCTCCTCGAACCGCTGCGTCCCGACCACGTCGACGAGATCGCGGCGGCAGGTTCCGGCGATCGATCCAGCTTCGGGTTCACCCAGGTCCCCGACGGCCACGACGAGGCGGCCGACTACGTGCGCTGGCTGCTGGATGATGCCGCCCACGGGCGAGCCGCCCCGTTCGTACAGCGCCGGATCGCCGATCGCGTCGTCGTGGGCTGCACCCGCTTCCTCAATCCGATGTGGCCACTCGGGCGTGACGACCCCGACGAGGTGGAGATCGGCGGCACCTGGCTGTCGGCGTCGGCACAACGCACACCGATCAACAGCGAGGCCAAGCTGCTGCTGCTGTCGCACGCCTTCGACGTGTGGAAGGCGCAGCGCGTCGCGATCTGCACCGACGCCCGCAACGAGCAGAGCCGCCGGGCAATCGAACGGCTCGGCGCCACCTTCGAAGGGGTGCTGCGACGACATCGCCGTTCGACCCGCGCCGGCGAGGTGGACGCCCTGCGCGACACCGCGACGTACTCGATCATCACCGACGAATGGCCTGCGATCGAGGCGCGACTGCGCACCCTCCTCGACTCCTGACCTCACCACATCACCGATCTCGTGAACAAGTTGCGCACAGAGCCGGCAACTTGTTCACGAGATCGCCGGTCGATCGCCGGTCGAGGCGGGTCGAGGCGGGTCGGGGCGGACGGCCCGCCCTCACCTATCCTCGGACATCGTGTCCGCCCCTCCCGTCCAGTTCCGCAAGGCGGCACTCGTCGGCGTCGGCGGCAGGACTCCTGGGTGGGCTGTTCGGTGTCGGCGGCGGGCTCATCATGGTCCCCGGACTCATCGGGGTCGTCAAGATGGAGCGACGGCGCGCTCACGGAACCTCGCTCGCTGCCACGCTGCCCATCTCGCTCGCCAGCCTCGCGACGTACCTCGCCCACGGCAACGTCGACTGGGCGGTCGCGTTCTTCATCACCATCGGCGCGATCGCCGGCGCGATCGTCGGGACGCACCTGCTCCACGTGATCCCGAAGAACGTGCTGGTGATCATCTTCGTCGTGACGATCCTCGCCACCGCCACACGCCTGCTCATCGGCTCGCACGATTCGCCCGGGATCGACATCACGATCGGGGTGGCGATCGTCCTCGTCCTGGTCGGGTTCGTCTCGGGAACGCTTGCGGGGTTGCTCGGCATCGGCGGCGGCGTGATCATGGTGCCCGCGATGGCGACGCTCGGGATGGCGACCGTCGTCGCCAAGGGAACCTCGGTCGCGGTCATCGTGCC
The DNA here is from genome assembly GCA_963829585.1 of Ilumatobacteraceae bacterium. Taxonomy (GTDB): domain Bacteria; phylum Actinomycetota; class Acidimicrobiia; order Acidimicrobiales; family Ilumatobacteraceae; genus Sva-07. The sequence goes on from CAWHJD010000007.1 coordinate 59,733, forward strand.
CACGGCGATCATGGGCACGATCCGTAATCGCAGGAACGCCAACGTCGACATCCGCGCGGCGGCGATCGTCGGCGGGTTCGGTGCACTCACGGCCGTGCTCGGCGCAACGATCTCGGACCGGCTGAGCGAGCAGACGGCGAACGTCATGTTCGCGTTGCTGCTCCTGTTCGTGGCCGCCAACCAGCTGCTGTCGCTGCGCCCGAAGCGCGATGCCGCCTCCGCGACCCCCGAACCGGCGCTGCCGGCGAGCGACTGACGTGCTCGTCGCCCTGGTCGTCGCTCACCCGTCGTCCGACAGCTACTGCCACGCCCTCGCCGACCGCGCCGCCGCCGGCCTCCGAGCGGGCGGACACGACGTCCACGTGATCGACCTGTACGGGGTCGGGTTCCGGGTGGCGATGACCCCCGAGGAACGCGCAGGCGTACCACGGCGACACCCCGATCCTCGACCCGATGGTCGCCGAGCACGCCGACCTGGTGACCAGGGCCCAGGCGCTCGTGTTCGTCTATCCGACCTGGTGGAGCGGGCTGCCCGCGATCCTCAAGGGCTGGCTCGAGCGGGTGATGGTCCCAGGCGTCGGCTTCCGGTTCGACGAACGCACCCACAAGGTCCGGCCCGGGCTCGGCCAGGTGCGCCACATCATCGGGATCTCGACCTACGGATCGCCCCGCTCCTACGTCCGGCTCGTCAACGACAACGGGCGGCGCACCCTGACCCGCGCGCTGAGGATGAGCTGCGGGTTCCGGGCCCGCCCGAAGTGGCTGGGCTTCTACGCGATCGACACGTCGACCCGCGCGGCACGTGAGGAGTTCGCTGCGCGAGTCGAGCGGGAGATGGCGGCGCTGAGATGACCCGCGCCCTCGTCGTCTACTGCCACCCGTTGGAGGAATCGTTCATTGCAGCCGTGCGCGACCGAGTTTTCGCCGGATTGGCGACGGGTGGGGCCGAGGTGCGCTGCACCGACCTCTACGCCACCGGCTTCGATCCAGCCTTCACAGCGTCGGATCACGCCAACCACCTCGTCGCCGGCACCGACCCGTCTCTCGCCGCCCACGCCGACGACCTGCAGTGGTGCGACACGCTCGTGCTGGTGTACCCGACATGGTGGTCCGGGCAGCCGGCGATGCTGAAGGGCTGGATCGACCGGGTGTGGGTCAACGGGGTCGCGTGGACGCTGCCCGAGGGAGCCAATCGGTTGAGGCCGGGGCTGCACAACATCCGACGCCTCGTGGCAGTCACCACCCACGGCTCGCCGAAGTGGGTCAACGTCGTGGAGGGTGAGGGCGGCAAGCGCACCCTCACCCGCAGCCTGCGCACGATGTGTCATCCCCGGGCGCGCACCAGCTGGCTGGCGTTCTACGGCATCGACACCTCGTCCGACGAGCAGCGCGCCGCCTTCCTCGACCGCGTCGAACGCCGACTCACCCGCCTCGCCTGATCCCCGAACCCTCCCCCTGCGATGAGCGAAACGACCGGACGCCGGTCGCTTCGCTCATGGCGGGCGGGCGGGCGGGGATCAGGGGGCGGCGACGGCCACGGCGACTCGGGCCGCCACCGACGCATTGTTCTCGGCGAGAGCGAGGTTGGCGGGGACGCTGCGACCTTGCGTGGCCGCACCGATCCGGCCGAGCACGAACGGCGTGATGGCCGCGCCGGTGATGCCCGATCGTTCGCAGTCCGCGAGTGCCTCGGTCAGCACGTTGTCGAGTTCGGCTGCGTCGAGTTCGTCGGCAACCGGGATCGGCACCGTCAAGAGCACACCCGACGACGGCCGGCTGCGAGCGGCGAAGATCCGGGCGACCTCGTCGGCCGACTCGACCCGGTGCGGAACCGGCAGGCCGGACGAGCGGGTGTAGAACGCAGGGAACCAGTCATGCTGCCAACCCAGCACCGGCGCACCGGCCGTCTCGAGGAACTCGAGCGTCCGCGGCAGGTCGAGGAAGGCCTTGGCACCGGCCGACACCGTGATCACCGGATGAGAGGCGATGGCGTCGAGGTCGGCGGAGATGTCACCGGTGATCTCGGCACCACGATGGACGCCACCGATGCCGCCAGTGGCGAACACCGACACCCCGGCCGCAGCCGCGATGGCGACGGAGGCGGACACCGTGGTCGCGCCGACCTCCCAGCGTTGGCCGACGGCGACCGCGACGTCACGCTCGGCTGCCTTTCGAGCGGGGCCGAGGATCCGTTCGTGTTCGTCGTCGTTCAGACCGAGTCGCACCACGCCGTCGAGGATCGCGGTGACAGCAGGGACGGCACCGCCGCTGCGCACGGCCGCGAGGCACCTCTCGAGGGCTTCGCGATTGAAGGGCGACGGCAGCCCGAGATGCGAGAAGATCGTCGACTCCAGCGCCACCACTGCGCGGCCATCGGCGAGCGCACCGGCGACGTCGTCGGAACAGACCGGATTGATCACCGGTTCAGACTACGAGTCAGGTCGGTCAGAGGGTGCCGACGAAGGCGCCGTCGGGGTTGCCGTCGGACACGACTCCCGGACTCTGCTCGATCGTGATGGCCAGCGCGCTCACAGTACCTTCCACCGTGAACGTCTCGATCTCCGGGTTCGGTCCGAAGATGCCGAGCGAGATCACCTGGCCGTCGTCGACCACGCCCCACAACTGGTAGGTCTGGTCATCCGGCAGCGTCGGCAGATTCTGGGCGACCACGAACCCGTGGCCGTCCTGGTCGATGACTGCCTCAGCCGACGCATCCGACGCATCCGACACCAGCGTGGTCGTCACGGAGTCACGATCGGCGCGGGCGATCTCGAGTGCGCTCGAGATCGGCTCGTTCGGCGCATCGGCCCGGTCGGCGACTCCGAACGCGACCAACCCGACGACCGCAGCGGCAGCCGCCGAGACGACCCACGGAGCAAAGGCAGCGATCCGGCGACGACGCGGGCGGTCGTCCATCGACATCACCTTGGCCAACTCGGGCCCGGGCGGCGGTGCCTGTTCGCCGATCTCGCCGGCGATACGGCTCCACAGGTCGTCGGGCGCGTCCATGCCGGTGAACGCCAGCATCGTGGCCACCTCACGGTGGGCCTGCACCTCGGCAGACGCCCGAGGGTTCACCTCGAGGTAGTCCTCGACCCGTCGCCGCTCGTCGGCATCGACCGCATCGAGTGCATACGCGCCGAGCAACTCGTCGAGATCGTAGGTGTCACCGGGAGTTCCGGCCATGTCGTCCACTCTTTCACCCATCGTCAATCGGCCCCCACGCTGATACCGGCCTGCAGCAGTTCGGTCCGCAGCTTCTTGAGACCCGACCGGATTCGGCTCTTCACGGTTCCCTCGGGTTCGCCGAGACGATCGGCGGCCTCTTTGTACGTGAGGCCCCCGAAGTAGGCGAGCTCGATCGCCTCACGCTCGCCCGGCTGCAACGTTTCCATCGCTTCGCGAACGTGACCGGCGAGAGCGAGATCCCAGACCTCGTGAGCGATGTCGTAGCCACCGTCGGCCTGTTGACGGGCTTCCTTCTCCTCACGATTGCGACGAGAGACATCCGAACGGATGAGATCGACCGAACGCCCGTGCGTGTGCGCCAGCAGGAAGCTGCGCAGCGTGCCGCGCTCGGGATCGAAACGGCTCGGCTCGTTCCACAGACGGACGAACACCTCCTGCACGACCTCTTCGGCGCGGGCATGATCATTGAGGAGACGCTTGGCCAGGCCGAACGCGGCGCCGGCATGACGCCGGTACGCCTCCGCCAGCGCAGCTTGCTGATACCGCCCGATCGACACCACCAGGGCGGCGTCGGAAGCGTCGGTGTACTCCCGTCTCACGTCGTCTGTACGTTGCAGGGCGTCCTCCCGGATGAGTGAATTCAGAGAATATTCCGACCGGCGGCAGAAGTGAACCTGGTCACCGTTTCGACGTGATGCGTGTTGGGGAACAGGTCGAGGACCTCGACACGCTCCGGTCGGTATCCGGCCGCGTCGAGCAGCGTGACATCACGGGCCAACGACACCGGATCGCAGCTGACCAGCACCAGCACCGGCGCGCCGGCGGCCGCCAGGGCGGTCACGCCGGGCTTTCCCAGGCCGGGTCGCGCCGGGTCGGCGACGATCACGTCGACGGGTCGACTCGGGCCGTCACCGGTCGGTGGCGTCCAGCCGGTCACCTCCGCGCGAACGACCCGGGCGTCGCGACCCGCCAGATTGTGCTCGGCATCGAGACACGCCGACTTGCCCGACTCGATCACGGTGACCTGTTCGGCAGCCGACATCGCCGTCGCCGCGAACAGCCCCACGCCGCCGTATGCATCCACGGCGTGACGCGCCGTCGACAGTTCGGGCGCTGCAGTCGTGACCGCGGTGACCAGCAGTTCGGCGGCTTGTGCACCCGACTGGAAGAACGAACCGGCCGACACCCGCAGGTCACGTCCGGCGATTCGCTCGGTCAGCCAAGCCCGCTCGCCGATGTGGACCTCCGACGGCAGACCACGGATGGACTTCCGGTAGCGCTTGTCCCAGATCGCCGTGATCGCACCGGTGGCGACCGACGTGCGCAGCGTCAGTTCGGCCCCCTCGTCGACCTCGATCACGGCGAGCAGGCGCGAGAGCTTCGATTCGGCGACCGGACAACTCGTGACCGGCACCACCCGATCCGACGCCTGCTCACGGAAACCGACCGTGCCGTCGGGTCCGCCGACGACGCGGATCGTGGTGCGGTAGCCGAACGGACTCACAGCAGCGCCGGCGACGACGATCTCGTCGACCAGCCCGGCGTCGAGGCGACCGATTCGACGCAACGACTCGCGGACGATCTCGACCTTCGCGTCGTGCTGGGCAGCGGGCTGGATGTGCATCCAGTCACAACCGCCGCAGCCGGCGCGACGATGGGCGCACGACGGCGAATCCGCAGCGGCGACCGCTCGATGACCTGCACGAGATGGCCGCGGGCGAAATCCTTCTTCGCGGCGTCGATCTCGACCTCGACGAGTTCGCCGGGCAACGCACCGTCGATGAACACGATGCGTCCATCGGCGTCGCGGGCCATGGCATCGCCGCCCGCGACGAGACGATCAGGGGTGAGCTGCATCCCGCCAGCGTACGCCGGTGGCCGGGCCGGCGGCCGATGCGCGACACTGGACGTCGTGAGCGATGACACCGAGTGGTACTGGGATCTCGAGCGCAAGATGGCCGTGCCGGCCTCCGAGCGCGGCCCCGCCGATCATCTTCTCGGGCCGTACCCCTCCCGGTTCGACGCCGAGAACTGGAAGGCCAAGGTCGAGCAGCGCAACGAAGGATGGGACGAGGCCGACAAGTCATGGAGCGAAGGCCCACCCGTCCGACCCCAGCCCCTGACCCGTCGTTGTGAGCGATGTGCGCGCCATTCGCGCACATCGCTCACAGCGTCGGAGGGAAAGGGTGGCGGGAAGTAGGTTGCGGGGTCGATGAGCCGACCGATCCAGATCGCCCCTTCCGTCCTGCCCGCGGACTTCTCCCGGCTGGGTGAGGAGGTCGCCGCGCTCGAAGCCGCCGGCGTCGACCTGATCCAGTGGGACGTGATGGACGGCCAGTTCGTCCCGAACCTCACCTTCGGCCCCGACGTGATCGCATCGGCCCGGCCGCACACCTCCGTGCCCTTCGAAGCACATCTGATGGTGTACACACCCGACGTGATGGCCGAGCAGTACATCGCCGCCGGATGCTCACGCCTCATCGTGCACGCCGAGGCCTGCACCCACCTCCACCGCACCCTGGGCAACATCAACGACCTCGGCGCCAACGCCGCCGTGGCCCTCAACCCGGCGACACCGGCCTCGGCGATCGCCCATGTCCTCGACCTGGTCGACCTCGTGCTGGTGATGACCGTGAACCCCGGTTTCGGTGGTCAGGCCTACATCGCCACCATGGAACCGAAGATCGCCGAGATCCGAGCGATGATCGACGCCGCCGGCCTGTCCGACACCGTTGATCTCGAGGTCGACGGCGGCATCGGGCCGGCAACGATCGCCGGAGCCGCGGCCGCCGGCGCCAACGTCCTGATCGCCGGCAGCGCCCTGTACAAGGATCCCCTCGGCCTCGCCCACGCCGTGACCGATCTCCGAGCCCGCGCCGAAGCCGCCCGCCCCGCCTGACCCGGTCTTTCCGGACCCGACCCCGAAAGACCGAGCCCGATCGGTTCACGTGGGGCGGTACATGCCCCACACGTGCGGGCCTCGGGCGAGATCCCACTCCGCGTGGACCTCGAAGCCGTGGTGCCGGTAGTAGGCGACGTTCTCGACCGTCTCGGTTTCGAGCCAGCAGGGCAGGCCGTCGGTCTCCGCACGCTCGAAGACGACGTTCATCAGGGCGGCAGCGAGACCCTGGCGTTGCCAGTCGGGGTGAGTCGCCAGCAACTGGAGGTACCAGTGCGGTTCGGCGGGGTGTGTTCCGCCTTCGCCGCACCGAACGCTGCGAACCGTTCGAGACGATCCGCCGGCGTTGGCGGCGCGTCGGGTCCTCGACGAACTCGATCTCGGGAGGATCCGGCGGATCCAGACCGCGACGGCGGCCACATCGTCGGTACACCACACCTCGCCGAGTCCGATCCAGCCGGTCATCGCCGGCCGGAACACGGCGCCGTTCGGGCCAGGAACACGTCGTCCTCGGGATAGAGCCAGCGCAGCACCGGATCGTCGACGAACGCCCGCATCGCCGTGGTACACGCGGCTCGG
>CAWHJD010000008.1:0-123552 GCA_963829585.1 Ilumatobacteraceae bacterium
GATCAGAGCGACAGGGAAGAACTGCGAACCCGCTGATGACCGGCCCTCATCGCTGACGCCCTGCTCCCCGAGAAGCTCGTGTGTGACACCAGATCATTCGCAACGAGTCGACCTCGGCGGACACGGCGTCGGTCGAGCGCGCGGATCACTGGCGTGGCGGTGATGCCGTGGATGAACACCGAGGCGAAGATGGTGAACGCCGTGGCCGACCACACTTCGTCCTCGCCGACGAACTGGGTTGCCTGCACTGCGACCGCGAGGAAGTAGATCGAACCGATGCCGCGGATCCCGAAGAACGCGATCGCCCGGCGTTCGCCGAGCGACGTCGCCGAACCGACGAGAGCGAGTCGACCGGCCAACGGCCGAACCACACCAAGATGAGCAGTAGCCCGCCGACCACACCGCGCCAGGTGAGATGGCTGAGCAACCCGCTTCACCAGTGCGCCGCCGAGCAGCACCAGGAGTGCGACGCTGAAGGAGCTGTTCGAGTTGCGCTGTGAAGTCGTGCATGACGGCGTGGTACGAATCCTCGCGCTCGGGCCGTGTCGGAGTGTGACCGCGGCGATGAACACCGCCAGGAAGCCGTACCCGTGTGCGATCTCGGTGATCCCGGAGGTGAAGAGGATCGCTCCGACTGCGACGAATCCCTGCGTCGCCTGGGCCAGGCCGACCGACCGCCCGGGTGGGTCGAACATGACGCGTGCGACTAGCTGCCTGCCGACCAGCCGGCAATCGCCCCGACGAGGACGTGGTAGCACCAGATCGGACCACGCCCAATGCGTGAACCAGTCACCCCCGTTCGGCCCCTCGGCCGCGATGGCGATGGCGATGGCAGCGAGAACGAATGGGTAGGCAAGTCCGTCGTTCAGCCCGGCCTCACTCGTCAGGGAGAACCTGACCTCGTCCTTGTGCTCGACCTGGTCGCCCTCGACGGTCGGCTCACCGACGTGTACGTCGGCGGCGAGCACCGGATCGGTCGGTGCGACCACCGCACCGAAGAGCAGTGCAGTGGCGGGAGCGAGACCGGCCGCCCAACCTGCGAGGAACATCGTCCCGATCGTGATCGGCATTGCCACGCCGAGCAGACGCCATGCGCTGGACCACGTCCGCCAACCCGGCACCCGGTCCAGGGCCAGACCGGCGCCCAGTAATGAGATCAGGACGGCGAGTTCGGTGACGTGCTCGGTCACCTCCAGGTGTTGTCGAGGATCTCATCGCCCAGTCCGGGGACGATGCCGAATGTGGCGGCTCCGATGGCGATCAACACCATTGGCAGCGACAGCGGGCGGTCACGCAGAGGGCCACACACTGGCAGCCAGGCAGCGAGGAGCACCACGATGCCGACGAAGACTGCGGTCAGTGTGTAGGTGTTCAGAGCGATCGAAGAGGTCGATGCTGCCGAGCTGTGTCCGGTACGTCGCCGATCGTCGGTGCAGGGGTGGTTGCCATCGGGGTGTCTGTACCCAGCACGTCGCTCGCTCAATCCCGTGGACTCCGGATGACAGCACGTGCTGGAGGTGCCGACGGGAGTCTGATCAGTTGTTCTCGGCGGTGCCCCGCCAGATGCGACCGGCCTTGCCGAACTTCGACGAGGCAGCGAGGTTTGATGAACCGCTTCGGTGGGTAGTCGTCTGGTCGGACGGGACGTCATCTCGCATGCGGCAGAATCCGCCGACGATCGCAGTGGTGCCTCGTGAAGTCAGGAGAAGCCATGAAGTTGTGGACTCTCGTCACCGGGATGGTGGCCGGGTTCGTCATCGCTGACAACTGGTCGCACCAGCATCGAGCAACGACGGAAGGCGCGGGCGTGTTTGGCGCCGTGTCCGTGCCGGTCGGGCCGGTGCCGTTGTCGGCACGGTCGGAGCCGGCATCGGAGACATCGCCGACGCCGCGACGGGCCGAGTCAACGACGCGGTCGACGACGCGACGTCGAACGTCGCGGATCTCGTCGCAGCACCGTCATCGAGCTGATCATCGACGTGATCGCAGCTGAACCTGAAACCTGCCGTCTGAATCATGTCGATCATGGCGGGCCCCGGCGCGCCTAGGATTGGCGCTCCTACGAACTGGGTACGACAACCCTTCGGTCGACCCATGACGGTGGTGCCCAACCCGCCGTATCCCGACGGACCGCCCCCCGTCCTTCCGGACCCGGATCCGGTGCCGAGGCCGATCACTCCCGAGCCGAGGCCCGACGAGCCGCCAGACCCCGATCAGCCCCCGGTGATCCCCGACCCGGTGGTCTCATCGCAGGGCGTGGACTGCGCGGGGAAGCGGGAGGTCGACGGTCGTGGTCGCAGCCGAGGAGGTGTGCGAAGCAGGGCGATTCACCGCCGAGGTCAGCGTCCTGCGGAGTAGCTCGAGGGGCGAGGGACGCTGCGGGCCGGGGAAGGGCATCGTCGACACCGCGGACCCTGGTCACCTCGGGCTCTGATGGGGTGCGTGTGATCTCTCCGTTGTCGGCCATGTCATCCTCTCCGTTCGGGCTCTCCAGGTGTCTGTCTCGATCGTTGTTCTAGCACACGCTAGAAGAAAGAAGCTCACGTCGGTAGAGTCGGGTGTGTGCCGACGGAAGTACCCGATCCCATGAGCGAAATCGGGGCGATGTCATGATCGTTCGCCCACTGACCAAGGCCGACTTGGCGAAACGCGCTGATCTGGCCGACCGGACCGACATCGAACTACTCGTACGGTCGTTCTACCGATACGCGGCGATGGACGACCTCCTGGGCCCGATCTTCAGTGCCGCACACGTCGACTGGCCGTCACACATCGACACCCTCACAGACTTCTGGGCATGGCAGCTGCTCGGTGAACGTGGGTACGTGGGCAACCCCCTCCGAGCGCACGAGCCGATCCACGCACGCACGCCGTTCTCCGACGCTCACTTCGAGCGGTGGCTCGAATTGTTCGCAGGTACGGTCGACGAGCACTTCCGTGGACCCACCGCCGAGATCGCGAAAGAGCGGGCCGCGAAGATGGCGCACGCCCTGCGTCGGCTCCTCGCCGGCCAGCACGGTGACCCATCGACACCGACCGAGGTCGCGGCCGGGAGTAGCTTGCGGCGATGGCCGACGGAGCGCTGACGGGGTTCCATCACGTATCACTGACGGTCCGCGACCTCGATGTGAGTGCCCCGTGGTACGAGAGGTTGTTCGATCTCGACCCCGTGATGGACGAACCGGGAGACGAGCGGCGAGCCAGCGTCTACCGCTTGGCGAACACGGACACGATGCTGGGCCTGACGGAACACCGCAGCAACGACGGGTCGGCGTTCCGGCCGGATCGCACCGGACTCGATCAGTCGCGTTCTCGGTGCGGACCGCGAGGACATCGACGCGTGGGCGGAGCGTCTCGATACCGCCGGCGTCGAGCACTCGGGCCGGATCGACATCGCGATCGGTGCCATTCTCAACTTCGCCGACCCCGACGGCGTGCAGTTGTCGATCTTCTACGAAGGAGCTTGACGTGCTGGCCGGATTCGACCACGTGGCGGTGATGACCGCCGACCTTCGACGTTTCGTCCGGTTCTACGAGGACGTCTTCGGCGCCGAGGTCGAGGGAGGGCTCAGCGAGGACGGCCTCGAAATGGTCGTGCTGCGTATCGGGCCCACGTCGGAGATCAACGTGTTCCAGATCGACGGAAACGTCGAGGCGTTCAACCAGACCCCGATATTCGGCCGCGGCCGACTCGACCACTTCGCGTTCCGCGGTGTCGCTCGCCCAATTCGACGAGATCCGGGACGAGCTGATGCGGCGTGGGTGCAGCGACGGATTCGTCACCGATTTCGGTCATGTGCTCAGCGTGTTCTTCCACGATCCGGAGGGGCTGGAACTCGAGGTCTGCGTCGCGAATCCGGATGCGGTGCCCGGGCGCATCAACCCACCGGGAACACCGGCCGCTCGCTACCACGGCGACTGAACGCCGGCACGAAATAGTGTGATCGGATGATCGAGGCGAATCGGACGGAACTCAAGAGCACCGGGTACGAGATCTTCATCGCAGTCCTCTCGGTGCTGTCGATCGTGAACATCGTGCTCAATTACGCGGTGGACGACGACAACCTCGACACGGTGATCTTGGCGATGAACGGCCTGCTCAGCGCCATCTTCCTCGGCGACTTCACCTACCGGCTCCTGACCGCCGACTCGAAGTCCGGGTACTTCTTCCGACAATTCGGTTGGGCGGACCTCCTGGCGAGCCTGCCCTTCCCGCAGGTCAAGGTGCTCCGCCTCTTCCGACTGATACGAGTCGTCCGCCTGCTTCGCAAGAACGGCGTGACGAGGATCGTGCGAACCCTGCTCGAGGACCGGGCCGGGAGCGCGCTGCTCACACTCGTGATGATGGGCATCCTCGTCCTCGAGTTCGGGAGCCTCGGAATCCTCCACATCGAGCAGTACGCGGAAGGTGCCAACATCACGACCGCGTCCGACGCGCTGTGGTACGTCATCGTCACCATCTCGACCGTCGGCTACGGCGACCGCTTCCCGGTGACCAACGACGGTCGCCTCGTCGGGACGTTGATCATCGTCATCGGCGTCGGCATCTTCGGCACCTTCACGGGCTACCTGGCCAACCTCTTCCTCGCCCCGAAGAAGTCGAAGCGCGAGTCGCCGCGACATCGATGCCGCTCAGATCCAGGTCGACCGCCTCCGCGAGCTGATGGCGGAGCAGCAGGCCTCGATGGATGACATCGAGTCGCTCCTGCGCGCCGACCGCTGACGCGGCCGGGGCCAAGTCGTCCATCGACCGACCGGTAGCGTCCGCTGCGATGGCGTCGAATCGTTGGGTCGAGCTGATCGAGGAGAATCCGGAGCACTCGGCGTGGTACGTCGATCGGTTCCGATCGATGGCTGCAGCGGGCGACGACCTCGACGGTGAGGCCCGATTCGTGGATGCGATGTCGGCTCGCCGATCTCGGGTTCTCGATGCCGGCTGCGGGCCGGGCCGGGTCGGAGGGTATCTCGCTCGGATGGGTCACGATGTCGTCGGTGTCGACTTCGATCCCGTGCTCATCTCGGCTGCCGAGGAGGATCATCCGGGCCCGACGTGGCGGGTTGCCGACCTTGCGGAACTCGATCTTCCCGCGACGGGCATCAGGACGGCTTCGACGTGGTGGTGTGCGCCGGCAACGTGATGACGTTCCTCGCTCCGGAAACCAGACGGCCCGTCCTGGGTCGTCTCGCAGCCCACCTGCGTCCTGGCGGCCGCATCGTGATCGGGTTCGGTGCAGGGCGCGACTATCCCTTCGACGAGTTCTTCGAAGACCTCGACCAGATGGGTCTGGTGGCCGACGTGTTGCTGTCGACGTGGGATCTCCGGCCATTCCAGCCCGATTCCGACTTCCTGGTGGCAGTGATCTCCACATGAGCCGATCGCGCGGCCACGCCGGACCCGCTGACGACTGACCTACCTGGGTCTGCGGGAGTGGCTCAGCGGGCGGCTCGCTTCGATGGTGTGTGCTGCTGGACGAATCGGAGAATTGCGATGTGCTTCTCCGTGTCGCGCACCATGATGTCGACGAGAAGTCCCCACAGGGTCGTGTCCTTCACGTCATGGAGCTCCTTGCGGAGGCGCTCGAGTTCCTTGGCGTCGGACTTCTCGTGTTCGAGCAGGCGATCGGTCGTTTCGCGAAGTTCCGCTCGATCGACACGATCCAGATCGAGCCGAGGAACGACCGGGTCGTCTCCGGACAGTTCGGATTCCGACTTCAACGACGACGCCAGCTCATTGAAGTACCGATGATGGCGCCGTTCGTCCTCGAGCAGCAGGTTGATGACGTAGCTCAACGCCTTCGATTCGGTGGCCTCCGCGATTGCCGCGTATTCGCTGAGCATCGCGCCTTTCTGACGGGTGTGGTCCGTCAGATGGTCGAACATCTGACGCTCCCAGACACTCGCTCCGTGGGGTGTGGTCGGCTGCTGCTCATGCATGTCCACACGATGTCCGACGCCGACCCGACGCACCAGAGTCGTTCTGCCCGGATCAGGGTCCCGACCGATGTCGCGTTCAGCTGACCTTGACGAGCAGCTTGCCGGTGTTCCCGCCGCCGAACATGAACTGCAGTGCCTCGGGGTATCGCTCGATGCCGTCGAGGATCTCCTCCGAGCAGAAGGAGCGAGCCGTCAGCGAGCCATGCGGCCAGCTCGGCGGTCGCCGGCGCGATGCTCTCCGGGAAGTGGAAGTAGGCGTAGCCCTCCATCGACGACTGCCGTTCCGCGAGGCGCAGGTACATCGACGGGCCGGTCACGTTGTCCATGTCGTCGTACTGGGAGATCGCTCCGCAGATGACCACCTTGGCCCTCATCGCCAGATTGTCGAGCACTGCATCGAGGATCGGGCCGCCGACGTTGTCGAAGAACACGTTGACCCCGTCGGGCGCGAGCTCGCGCAGCCGGGAGTTCACGTCCTCGTTCTTGTAGTCGATCGCCGCGTCGAACCCCAGCTGCGTGATGAGGTACTGCACCTTGGCCGGGCCACCGGCGATGCCGATCACCCGCGCGCCGTCTCGCTTGGCGATCTGTCCGGCGATGGACCCGACGGCGCCGGCGGCGGCTGACACGACGAACGTGTCGCCCGGCTCGGGCTTGGCGACACGCCGAACGCCGATCCACGCAGTCACGCCGGTCGACGTCGCCGAGCGCCCCGAGATGCGCGCTCAGCGGGCCGAGTGAATCGTCGATCCGCTCCAACTGGTCGGTGTGGAGCGTTGCGAAGGTCTGGACACCGAGGCCACCTCGTACTGCCTGGCCGACCTCCCAACCTTCGACCGTCGACTCCACGATGCGCCCGACCGCGCCCGCCAGAATCGTCTCGCCGAGACCCACCTGGCGGTGGAAGCCCTCACCCCGCAACATGGTCCGCGTGCCGGCGTCGACGGAGACGTACTCGACCGCCACTCGCACCTGGCCGTCGTCGAGTTCGGCGAGTTGCTCGACCTCGAGAGCGAAACAGTCGGGTGTCGCTTCACCGACAGGTCGGCGGGCGAGGGTCACGCGGGTGTTCGTCAGTGTCATCTCGTGTGGGGCCGATCTCTCGAGGTGGAAGTACTTGTGCGGCTGGTGACCGTAGTGGCGATGCGGATCGCACTGGTCACGGAGCCGGCAGCTTCTCTCCGTCGTCGTTGCTGCTTCGGTCGTCTTGGTCGTTGCTGCGGTCGTGGAAATTGCACGACTTCAACGCCACCGGCGGATCTGTGGCCTGCGACCGTGAGCGTCGCACGCGCTAGACCTTCATGATGAGCCAAGACACTGCAGTCCGTGGAGTTGCCCGCATCGTCATCGAGCGGCCCGCCGCCGACGTGTTCGCAGCCATTTCGGACGTCACCCGAATGGGGGAGTGGAGCCCGGAGTGCGTTGCCGGCAGATGGGTGGCACCGGCAACGGGACCGGCTGTCGACGCTGTCTTCGAGGGCGACAATGTGGCCGCCGTCGGACCGGTGACGCTGAAGAAGTGGACGACGTCGTCGAAGGTGACGGCGTGTGAACCCGGCTCGGTGTTCGAGTTCGTCGCCGAGGGATACACGACCTGGCGGTACGAGATGACCGAGAACGACGGCTCCACGTCGGTCAGCGAATCGTTCAGTTTCGCGCCCTACGAGGGATGGCAGCGGTTCGTGTACTCGACCCTGATGCGGCGCGAGCGGAGCATGGTGAAGGGCATGGAGAAGACCCTGGCTCGCATGAAGGAGTCGCTCGAGGCGTGAACCCACGGGCGCAGGCTGACGGAGTCTTGAGTCAAGCGGACCGGCGAGATAGCCGAATCACTGACATGCAATCAGTTACCTGGACATGACCGTCGATCCCCTGACGAGTGGCGGCTCGTCGGGGGATCGGCGTCGGCCCACCGCCCCCCGACGCGTCAGCCGAGCGCGTCGATCGTGACCGTTCCGGCGTTGCCGTCGACCGTGATGATGGCGCCGTCGGGAATGATGAGCGTCGCGTCGGCGACCGAGGCGACACAGGGGACGCCCAGTTCGCGTGACACGATCATCGCGTGGCTCCCCATGGCCCCGACGTTCACCACCACGGCGGCCGCCGGCACGAACAACGGCACCCAGGACGGATCGGTCTGCGGTGCGACCAGGATGTCACCGGGCTCGAGCCCTTCCGGGTCGGCAGCATCGAGAATGACCCGCGCCCGACCGGTGGCCACACCTCCCGAGCCGGCCGCTCCGGTCAGGACCGTGCCCACCGTTGCGGACGTCGTGGTCTCTCCGCCACGTCGACGCATGTCGGAGAGCGCCGGCACCACACCGTTGACGACGAACACCGGCTCGTAGTCGAACAGCGACTGGAAGGTGGCCCAACGATCGCGGATCACTCCGGCCATGGATTCGGGCTCGTGACGCAGCCGGTTGAGTTCGGCGTCGGTGACCATGAAGACCTGGGCGATCTCGTCGATAACTCCTCGCTCGACGAGTCGTCGTCCGAACTCCCGGAGGGCGACGCGCATCTCGTTGATGACCATCACGACGTTGGTCTTGGCGCGCTCGCGCCCGCTCAGGAACAGCCGCGCCGAGCTCATCGCCGCCTCGAACAGTCCGGCGGTCTCGGGATCGTCGGCGATCCGTGCGCGGATGTCGGCAGCGATGCGATCGCGCTCGGCGATCGCCGCGGTGTTGCGGTTGGTCGGTGCCTGTGAAGCGTCGGACCGGCGCATGAGGTCGATCGCTGCCAGCGCGATGCGCGGCTTGACCTCCCACGAGATGGCGTACACGTCGTACTCGTTCTGCCCACGCGCGCCGTGGTCGAACAAGAACTGGTCGAAACGGTCGAGGAAGTCCTTGGCCTCTGCCGCATCCGAGGCTCGGAGCCGGTCGAGGACCTCGTCGGGACCGGCATCGAACGCGGCCGCGATCACGTCGGATGCCGCAGCCACTCGACCGAGCTCCCACATCGCGTGCGATGGTGCGGCCGAGTCGACGTCGATGCCCGCGAGCAGCCGGATCGACAGGGTCGGGTCGCCGAGGCCCTCGCAGATCGCGCTGAGCGCACCGGGTCCGAGCGATCCCACCGACGACACCCGCATGGCGTTCTCCATCGTCTGTTGGAGGTAGGGGATCATCGAACGGGCGCGTGCGAGGAGTGCCGCATCGGTCAGCGACTCGAGATCGGGGCGGTGCTCACGCAGCGAGCGGGCGAGCGCCCGGTCGGCGTCCAACTCGGGGAGCGACTGCGTCGACATCGCCCACGCCATCGACTCGCCGAGGCGAGCTTCATGGAACTCCGAGACGTGCCAGGGCTGCTCCTCGTAGGGCGGAACCTCGTCGCGTTCGTCGAAGAACGCCTTGTCGATCATCTCCGGTGACGCTCCGGGCATGCGGGCGCCGAGGATGCGGGTCAAGGTCAGCGGGTTGTAGACGTAGCCGCCGAACATCTTGAACAGGTCGGGCGCGTCGGGATTCTCGAACTCGTCGTAGCTCAGCGCGCCGAGGTCGATGTAGGCGTCGCGCAGCCCCGGTGACAACGCCTCCTGCAGCACCATGCTCTTGCCGAGCACGCTGAAGGGCTCGGGGAACACGTCCGCGGCGTTCCCCCGCGTCCAGGCGGGGAAGCGCTCGCCGAGCCTCGAGTCCCCGATCCATGCGTCGTCGTCGCCGGTGTGTGTCGCGGTGTGTGCAGTGGTCAACGGAGGCCCCCTCGTCGGTGTTCAGAACACGGCAACCATAGACGCGCCGCGATGTGCGGGTCCGATCCGTGAACGGCCGGGAACTAGCCTCGCTGTCGTGACCGAAGCAGGGAGTTGCCGAGTCGCTGTCGTGACCAAGGGCCACCCGTTCGACGCGCCGGCGTTCTTCGCGGTGTTCGATTCCATCGACGGAATCGAGTGGACTCACGTCGAGCATCCCGATGCGCTCGGCCTCGTCGACCCCGCCAGGGCCGCGGAGTTCGACGCCTTCGTCATGTACGACATGCCGGGAATCGCCTTCACCCGTGCCGACCCGCCGGCCGAGTTCCCCGAGCCTCCGCCGGGATATCCCGAGGCGTTCCGGCGGTTGCTCGACGAGGGCAAGGGGATGGTCTTCCTCCACCACGCCATCGCCGGTTGGCCCGCGTGGGAGGGCTACGCCGAGATCGTCGGTGGACGCTTCCACTATCAGCCGGCCGCGCTCGACGGCATCGACTACCCCGATTCCGGATACCGCCACGATGTCACCCACACGGTCGAGGTTCTCGACCCGACGCACCCGATCTGCGCCGGCATCGATCCGACCTTCAGCATCACCGACGAGGTGTACCTCTTCCCCGTCCTCGAGGATCGGGTGGAGCCGCTGATGCGAAGCTCGTACGACTTCGTCGACTCCAACTTCTACTCGGCTGACCTGGCCATCCGCGGGAGTCGCAACGACCGCACCGGCTGGCATCACCCGCCCGGCAGCAACCTCGTGGCATGGACCAGAACGGTCGGCGCGTCATCGATCGCCTACGTGCAGTTCGGCGACGGTCCCGACACCTACGCCGATCCCAACTATCGTCGGATCGTCGCGAACGCCATCCACTGGGCAGCGGACTCGACAAACATCACCGAGCGATGAGCGAACAGCCCGCATAGCGGTCGCTTCGCTCATCGCGCACGATCAGATCCGGCGTTCCTGGCCGATCCAGTAGGGCTCGCGCAGCTTGGCCTTCTGGACCTTGCCGGTGCCGGTCGTCGGGAGCTCGTCGACGAAATCGATCGAACGGGGCACCTTGTAGCCGGCGAGCTGCTCGCGGCAGTAGGCGCGCAACGTGTCCTCGAGTGAGGCATCGGCGACCACCCCGTCGACCAGGGCGACGATCGCCTTCACCTCTTCACCGAACTCGTCGTTGGGTACGCCGATGACGGCCACCTCGGCCACGAGATCGTGACCGCCCAGCACCCCTTCGATCTCCGCCGGGTAGATGTTGACGCCGCCCGAGATGATCATGTCGATCTTGCGATCGCTCAACCAGAGGTAACCGTCGTCGTCGAGGTAGCCGACGTCGCCGGTCGTGAACACGCCCGGTTCGAGGTGAACGTCGGCGGTCTTCTCCGGTGCGTTGTGGTACTCGAAGTCCATGCCCATCGCACTCCGGAAGTAGAGAGTTCCCGGCTGGTTCGGGCCGAGGCGCGTGCCGTCCTCGCCGACGACGATGATCTCCATGCCCGGCAGCGGCTGCCCGACGCTGCCGCCCTTGGCCATCCACTGCTCGGAGTCGATCATCGTGATGACCGATCCTTCCGTCGAGCCGTAGTACTCGCTGATGACCGGGCCCCACCAGTCGATGAGCGCCTGCTTGACCAGAGGTGGGCACGGCGCGGCGCCGTGGAGCACGAGCTGCAGCGACGAGCCGTCGAACGTCGACTTCACATCGTCCGGAAGATCCACCAGGCGCTTCATCTGCGTCGGGACGAGATGGATGTTCGTCGCCCGGTACTCGTCGATCAGGCGCAACACGCCGGCGCTGTCGTACTTGTGCTGCATCACCGTCGCCGAGCCGACGATCATCGGCAGGAACGAGTACGCCCACTGCGCCGAGTGGTAGAACGGCCCGCACAGCACCGTGGTGCCCTGCCCTTCCACGAGGTTGGAGAATCCGGCGCCGATCAGCTGCCAGATGGCCGGGTCCGAGCCCGCCGGCATGCTCGACAGCGTGCCGCGAACGCCTTTGGGGTTGCCGGTCGTGCCGCTCGTGTAGAACATCGGCCCGCCGAAACTCTGGTCCGCCGGTTCGTCGGATGAACCGGCGGCCACGAAGTCGTCGAAGTTCTCGAAGCGTCCGGTCGTCGGAGCCCCGATGACGAGGGCGCGCTCGACAGCGGCGGCCCGCGGATCGGCCAGGGCCTTGGTCGCCTGATCGAGGAACTGGTGCCCGCAGATGAGCGCCTTGGCCCCGGAGTCACCGAGCACGTACGCGATCTCCGGCCCGACGAAGTGCCAGTTGACCGGGACGTAGGTGATGCCGCCGTTGGCGCAGGCGAAGGCGATCTCGAACCATTCGTTGCAGTTGCCGGCAACGACGGCGATCGTGTCGCCGCTGTTGATCCCTGCGGCGCGCAGGCCGTTGATCAGTCGATTGACGCGGTCGTCGAGTTCGGCCCAGGTCAACGTTCCGGAGTCGTCGGCGAGCGCGAGCTCGCCGCCTCGGGCCGCGGCAAATGACGCAGTCAGCACGGCCATGGTCAGCCCCAGGCGTTCTGGAACGGTGCCGACAGATCGACCGGACCGCCGTAGTGCACGACCAACTCCCGGCTCGCGAACAGCCACTCGCCGTCGACGCGGACGTACTTGTCGTCGTAGTGCGCGAGCAGGATTCCCCGGGAGTCGTCGGTGCGGGCCCAGTGCTCCATGATGTAGCAGCGACCGGAACCGGTGCCCGCTGCATCATCGAGGTCGGCGGTGCCGTTGACGACGTTCTGGATCACGGCCTTGAAGCCGTCCATCGCCGAGTTCCACAGTGCGAGGATCGCGTCGCGGCCCTCGACCCGCCGGCCCTTGCCCAGCTCCCACATCGCGTCGGTCGCCCAGGTGGACGACCACTGCTCGGGATCGCGGTGCACGACGGCGTCGGCATAGCGGTGGACCAGGTCGTTGATCGCATCTCTGCTCACGTGCGGGAGGCTCCTTCGTTGATGTAGCGCCGGACCATCGACTGGAAGTGGCGGGCGCGCACTTCCTGGTAGTTGCCGAGGGTCTGGCCGCGCTTCTTGCTGGACTTGAAACCGCGGGTCTGCGCGGCCAGGTTGGCAGTGTCCTGATCGAGCACTGCGCCGAGCGACGTCGGCAGACCGGGGACCGTGGTGTAGCTGTCGTTCACATCGAGATCGAACGGCTCGGCGGGCAAGGGCACCTTGCCCGAGCGCGGCTTGGGTCGCAGGTACAGCACCTCGTACAGGCATCGGTCGGGGTCGGGGCCGTCCGGACGGAACCGGTAGCACAGTGGGATCTGGAGTCCGGGGAAGAAGAACGCGTTCGGGAACAGGAAGTACTCGATCGAGTCGATCGTCTCGGTCACCGACAAGTGGCTGAAGTCGTTGTCGTACTGCTCGCCGAGCACTTCTTGCATGTGGCGGGCGTACACGTCACGGGCCCGTTGGCCCTCCGGGATCGCCGGGATCTCCTGGCCGGGGTTCTTGCGGGACATGAGCATGTTCAAGATGCCCTGCTCGTCGGGCCGCTTCTCCTCGGGAACGTGCGGGCTGGTGGTGCCGATCGTGTGAACGAACCGTGAGACGTTGTCGCCGAACACGTCGTACTGGGCGTTCGCGTCGCCTGCGGTGTAGATCGACTGCGAGTGGGTTTCGAGGATGTGGTACGCCTCGAGGAACGCTTCGGCCGACGCCTTCCAGTTGGCCGGGAGGCGCTTGCGGATGTGTACCTCGACGTAACGGTCGGCGAGGTTCCAGTTGGCGAAGTGTTCCGGGAGCACGCCGAGGTACTCCTCCAACGGCGGTGCCATCAACTCGGGCGCACAGTCGTCGAAGTTCACGAAGATGAACCCACCCCACTGCCCGGTGCGAACCTGCGGCAGGCGGAATTCCTCTGCGTCGACATGCGGGAAGTCCCATTCGCACGGCAGGTCGATGAGCTCACCGTCGAGGTTCCACGTCCATCCGTGGAACGGACAACGCAACTTGGGGCTGTAGCCGGCGGTGGCCGGCGGCTTCAGTTGGGTGCCCCGGTGGAGGCATGCGTTGTGGAATGCCCGGACGGTGCCGTCGGGCCCCCGAACCACGACGGCCGACCGATCGCCGACGTCGTAGACGTAGTAGTCGCCGGGCTCGGGGATGTGCTCTTCGCGGCACGCCCACTGCCACGTGCGCGACCACATGTGCTCGTGCTCCGACGCGGCGTACTCCGGTGACGTGAACTCTTCGTACGGGACGTCGCTGTCGCCCTCGAACTCGTAGGACTCCTGGAGCAGCGTTGCGGGCGGCGGCGTCGAGTCGCCCAGGATGAGATCGCGTGTGCTCGGGCCGGGGCAGCGTGCCTCGCCGGGCCGCAACGAGACGGGTGTGACGGTGTCGCTCATGTGGCAGTGCTCCTGATCATCCTGATCCGGTCTTTCGGGGTCGGGTCCGGAAAGACCGGATGGATCGTCGTTGTCGTGATCATCCGGTGGTCTGGATCATCGGGGTGTGTTCGAGGGCGAAGGGCACCACGGGATCGAGGATCTCCTGGAGCTCGACGATGTTGCCGTCGGGATCGCGTCCGTAGATCGCGCGGAGGCGACTGTTGCCGAGTTCGGCGATCGTCGGTGGGGGCGCATGGAAGGTCATGCCGGATCGCGAGAGCCGTTCGTACTCGGCGTCGATGTCGCTGACGTCGAGGCAGAAGTGGGTGTAGCCGTGACTCGCCGGTGAACGGCCGGGATCGGCTGGTGTTCCGATCGGCGACTCGTACTGGAACAGCTCGAGGTACGCGTTGCCGGCCTGCAGCATCAACTGGCGGGCGGCCGAGCCGGGGAGACCGATGATGCGATCGATGATGGGTCGGTCACTCCAACTCGTCGACATCACGGGTTCGAAACCGATCACGTCGACGTAGAACGCGGCGAGACGATCGAGATCGGGCGTCGAGATCGCCACGTGATGAACTCCTCTGATCACTGTCGGCTCGCCCCCTTCCATGTGCTTGCACGTGTGGGCGGTACGAGCCGCCCGACTTGCCGAACGCGCATTAGGTTAGTCGCACGGGGTCTTGGACGAAGAAGGGGAACGACATGACTGACATCATCGAGCAACCGGTTGCCGTGCGGGGAACACCGCGCACGAAGGCACCCGAGCCGGAGCTGAGTTCCAACACGATCCGGGGCGAGCGCTACTGGTCGCCCGAGTTCGCGCGCCTCGAGGAGGAGGCGTTGTGGCCTCGCGTCTGGCAGGTGGCCGGACGGGTCGATCAGATCCCCGAACCCGGCGACTACGTCACCTACGAGATCGGCCGTGACTCGGTGATCGCCGTGCGCGGGCTCGACACCGCGGTTCGCGTGTTCTACAACGTCTGCCAGCATCGTGGGAACCGACTCGTCACGGCCGAGGCCGGCACGCTGCTCACCGGTGAGTTCCAGTGCGCGTACCACGGCTGGCGGTTCGGCGTCGACGGGCGACTGAACTGGGTCCCCGACGAGGACGACTTCCCGCAGGGAAGTCCGTGCGGGGTGCGCAATCTCGTCGAGATGCCGTCCGACACGTGGGCCGGATTCATCTGGTTCAACATGGACCAGGATGCCGCACCGCTGCGCGAGTGGCTCGACCCCGTCGCCGATCATCTCGACGCGTACCGCATGGAGAACATGAAGCGCACCCACTGGGTGACGGTTGTCGGTGAGTTCAACTGGAAGTGCGTGCAGGACAACTTCAACGAGAGCTATCACCTGCCGTACGTGCACCCGCAGACCCTCGCGTCGATGAACGAACACCACAGCGGCTGCCAGTTCGACCTGTACGAGTCGGGTCACGCGCGCATGCTGATGCCCGGAGGCGGGCCCGGGCCGCAGTACAGCGGCAAGGCGGAGCGCACCATCAAGAGCCTCGGACCCGACCTGGAGTTCTGGGACCTCGACCCGACGCCGTTCCTCGACGACCCGAGCGGGATTCGCGTCGCGCTGCAGCAGCGCAAGCGCGAGCTCGGCGCGTCCAAGGGCTACGACTTCTCCGACTACTCCGACGAGCAGCTGACCGACAACTACCACTACACCGTGTTCCCGAACATCTCGTTCAGCATGAAGCCCGACGGCTGCATCTGGCTCCGGGCCACGCCGTACCCGGGCGACCCGCAGAAGTGCTACTTCGACATGTGGTACCTCACCCTCTTCCCGGAGGGGTCGAAGGAGTACTGGTCGAACTCGATGCGCGACTGGGTGTCGGTGGACCATCAGGTCGAACACCAGACCGGGCTCGCCGGGGAGGTCTCGTGCGGTCCCGGAATCGACCAGGACGTCGCCATCTGGAACACCCAACAGCAGGGCCTGCGGTCGCGGGGCTTCCGGGGTGAGTACATGCCCTGGCAGGAGCGACGCATCCGGTTCTTCCACGACAACATCGACCGCCACCTCGCGATGGGTCCGCTGAATGGCTGACGATTCCGAGCCGGACACCGTCGAGTCGGAGAGCGTCGAGCCGGACACCGTCGAACTCGGCGACCTGAGCGATCTCGCGGACGGCGAGCTGCGTTGCTTCGAACACATCGGTCGTGACGGCATCGTCGTGTGCCGCGTCGCCGGGAAGCTGTACGCCCTCGCCGACAACTGCTCGCACGCCGACACCCCGTTGAGCGAAGGGCGCCTGCGCGGCTTCGGTCTCACCTGCCCGTTGCACGGGGCATCGTTCGACGTGCGTGACGGGTCGCATTCCGGCCCGCCGGCCTGGGAGGGCGTGGCAGCTCACGAGGTGGTCGAGACCGAGGGGGTCGCCGTCGTCGTCATGGGCACCCGCAGCCGGCGCGACGACGGCCCGGTCGCCGACGGCAGCCGGATGCGCACGCGCTGACCACCTCGCTGCACGGTCGGGTCGGAGACTGCGCCGTGTCGATCGCTATCTTCTGCGCATGACTGCTGTCCTGCCCACCACGTCCAGCGAGATCACCGCCGAGTGGATGACCGAGGTGTTACGCGAGTCCGGCACGATCGGACCCGACGTCACCGTCGACGAGGTGCTCGTCGACGCCGGCGCCGTGGGTGTCGGCTTCATGGGAGAGGTCGCTGTCGTCGGACTCGTCTACGCCGGTGATGCCGGGGGAGCGCCGTCGACGATCGTCGCCAAGTTCCCGACGCAGTCACCTGACATCCGCGCCATGATGCAGCCGACGCGGATCTACGAGCGCGAGCACCGCTTCTACAGCGAGCTCGCCGACCAGTCGCCCGTTCGCACGCCGTACATCCACCACGTCACGTGTGCGACTGCGGTCGAGGCCTCCGACGAGCGCTACATGCTCCTGCTCGAGGATCTCGCCGGACTGACACTCGGTGACCAGGTTGCCGGTGTCACTCCCGAGCAGGCCCGTGCTGCACTCGTCGGTCTGGCAGCCCACCACGCCGAGTTCTGGAACGGGGCCGGCCTGGAGAACGCCGACTTCATCCCGGTGATCAACGGCCCGCTCAACCAGGCGGGATCGGCGATCTACGAGCAATCGCTGCCCGGGTTCATGGCGGCCTTCGGTGAGGTGATCCGACCCGAACTCGCCGACTTCGTCGCCAACTACGCGGCCATGCGACCGCAGATCCTCGACGACCTGGCAGCCATGCCGCACACGCTCGTGCACTTCGACTTCCGTGCCGACAACCTGTTCTTCGACCCCGACGGATCGATCGTCGTGATCGACTGGCAGGCGATCAGCCAGGGAGGCGGCGTCGCCGACGTCGGTTACTTCCTGTCGCAGAACCTCAGTACCGAGGACCGACGAGAACACGAACCCGCACTGTTACGGGCCTACCACGACGCGCTCGTGGCCAACGGCGTGACGGACTACCCCTACGACCAGCTCGTTGCCGACTACCGGGTCGGGATCAGCTGCGGGTGGATGATCCCGGTGCTCGCGGTCGGCAGCCTCGACTTCACGAGTGAACGGGCGGTCACGCTCTGGACTGCCGTGATCGAACGAGTACAGAACGCGCTGCTCGACCACGGGTTCGGCTCATGACCGGCCGGCTCGACGGCAAGGTCGCCGTGATCACGGGGGCGGCCAGCGGCATCGGCGCCGGAACGGCGAGGATGTTCGTGGCGGAGGGTGCCCGGGTGATCGTTGCCGACATGCAGGTGGAGGCCGGTCAAGCGCTGGTCGCGGAGCTCGGCGACAGCGCCCGGTTCGCACGCACCGACGTCACGAACGAGGCCGACGTCGCTGCCGCCGTCGACCTCGCGGTTGCCGAGTTCGGACATCTCGACGTGATGTTCAACAATGCCGGCATCGTCGGCGCCGTCGGCAGGATCTCGGAGATGTCGGCGGAGGCGTGGGACAACACGATCGCCATCCTCCTGCGCGGCGTGTTCCTCGGCACGAAGCACGCCGCCCGCGTGATGTTGCCCCAGAACTCGGGCGTGATCATCAACACGGCGAGCACGGCGGGCATTCTCGGCGGGCTCGGACCGCATGCCTACACGGCTGCGAAACACGGTGTGATCGGGCTGACGAAGTCGGTCGCCAACGAACTCGCCCCGAACGGCATCCGTGTCAATGCGATTGCCCCGGGCAACACGGTGACGGCGATGACCGCATCGGTCACGACCGGCGACCCCGACGCACTCGACGAGACGAACGAGCGCATCGCGTCGACGTCGCCCCTCGGCTACGCGGGTGTTCCCGATGACATCGCTGCCGCGGCCGTCTATCTGGCGAGCGACGAATCACGGTACGTCTCGGGCCACACCCTGGTGGTCGACGCCGGTCAGACGACGGCGGGGATGAAGCCCAACCGAGTCAACGTCGGCGCGAGCAGACAGATCCACGAAGCCGGCCGTGTCACCTGACGGTCACAGCATCCGGACGGGGTCGGTGCCGTCCCACCCGATCGACGCGTCACGCACCATGCGGTAGAAGCCCTCGAGCGGTGGAGTGCGCTCGTAGATCTCGATCAGGTGACCCTGATCGGGACGAGCATCGTGGAACGCGAAGGGCATCCCCGTCGCGGTCTCGGCGTAGAGCACCTCCTCGTGCCCGTGCGCGAGCAACGAGGCCGCCGCGTCGGTGAAGCTGTCGACGAAGAACGCGACGTGATGGATGCCGCTGGTGCCGACCACGGGATCCGGCCCGGCATCGTGCTGGTGGATCAACTCGACCATCACCGCACCCCACTGGCCGTAGGCCGAGGAATGATCGAACGTTGCGCTCCGGCCGCGAACCCGCACGTTGTGGACGTCGATGTGCTCGCGGACGAAGAACGGTCCTGCGCCGCGACCACCCCACTGCTGGGCCGCTGCTCTGACATCACCGACCGCATACGCGATCTGGACGGGTCCCCCGAACACGTCCACGAAGGTAGTCCGGCTGCATCGTCCCGTTGCGGGTCGAATCGGTATGGTCGCCTCCGAGCGACACGAGAGCGGCCGACACGAGCGCGACCGCCACGCGCGCGACCGACACGAGAGGGAGACACATGGGGGACACGGTCCTGGATCGATTCGCGTTGGAACGGGGGCGTGCGGTCGTCACCGGCGCCGGTCGGGGGATCGGTGAAGGCATCGCGATCGCACTCGCCGAGGCGGGTTGTGACGTCGTGCTCACCGCCCGACGTGAACACGAGATCGAAGCGGTCGCCGAGCGGGTGCGGGCGCTGGGTCGGCGGGCAATCGCGATCGCCGGCGACATCACCGACGGCGCGTTCGTCGACGAGTTGGCCGATCGGGCCGCTGCCGAGCTCGGGGGACTCACGCTGTGGGTCAGCAATGCCGGCGGCGCGGACGATCGGACGCCACGGCACCTCGCCGACATGCCCGATCGGCAGTGGGACTACCAGCTCGACGTCAATCTACGAGCCGTCTTCACGGGTGCCCGTGCGGCGGCGCGGGTCATGGACGACGGCGGCTCGATCATCAACATCTCGTCGACCGCTGCGCTCAAGGCATCTCCGAACAACGGTCCGTACGCCGTCGCCAAAGCAGGAGTCGACAGTCTGACCAAGACGCTGTCGATCGAACTCGCCCCGCGGGCGATCCGAGTGAACGGTGTCGCCCCCGGACCCGTGCCGACCGAGGTCTTCATGGAGTTCTTCGGTGCCGGCGACGACGATCTGCCGCAGTTGGCCGCGAAGCTGGGCGTCCCGCTCGGGCGCCTCGGTACACCGGACGATGTCGGCAATGCCGTGGTCTTCCTCGCCTCGCCCGCGGCATCGTGGATCACCGGGCACACGCTCGTCGTCAACGGCGGAAGCCGCTGATGCGCGAGGAGATCGTTGCGCTGTTCGACCTCTCGGGACGAACCGCCGTCGTCACCGGCGCGGCGACCGGCATCGGCGAGGCGATCGCCGCGACGCTCGCCGCTGCCGGCGCATCGGTGGTCGTGGCCGACATCGACACCGTCGGCGGTCGGCGAGTCGCGGCTGAGCTCGGTGGCGAGTTCGTCGAACTCGACGTCACCGACGCGGAGCGGTGTGCGGCCGTGCTCGGCTCGGTCGGCGATCGGATCGACATCCTCGTGAACAATGCCGGCTCGTATCACGAGGCCGGCAGCATCCTCGACCAGAGCGTCGAGTCGTGGAACAGGGCGATCGACATCAACCTCGGTGGCCTCTTCAACTGCTCCAAACCCATCGCCGAGCGGATGGTCGCGCAGGGCAATGGCGGCGCGATGGTCAACATCGCATCGGTCGACGGGCTGGTGCCATGCCTCGGGACCGGCTACGACGCTGCCAAGGCCGGAGCCATCCACTTCTCCAAGAGCCTCGCGCTCGACCTCGCGCCGCACCGGATCCGGGTGAATGCGGTGAGCCCCGGCGTCGTGCCGGTACCGACGCTCGCCCGGATGCATGCCGGCGAGATCGAGCACTTCTGGCCGAAGGAACCATCGACGAGCGGACTGATGGGGCCGATCACGACGGGTCGGTCGTCGAATGTCCCGCTCGGCCGAAAGGGCACGCCGGACGACATCGCCCAGGCGGTGCTCTTCCTGGTGAGCAACGCATCGAGCTACGTGACGGGCCACAATCTCGTCGTCGACGGAGGATGGACAATCGTATGACCGCAACGGATCCGAACCTGCAGACCCTGCTCGACGAGCGCGAGATCACGAAGCTCGCGCTGAAGTACTGCCGGGCGCTCGACACCAAGAACTGGTCGGTCCTCGACGACGTGTTCCTCCCCGATGCGACCGCCGATCTGGCCGGTCCGTCCGAACTCGTCGGAATCGACGAGATCCGGACGCGTATCCGCACGGCGCTCGAACATCTCGACGACAGCCAGCACCTGGTGGGGAACCACGAAGTGGCGGTCGACGGTGACACCGCGACACATCGCTGCTACCTCCAGGCTCAGCACGTGCGTCGCGCCGCAACCGGTGGTCCCAACTACATCGTCGCCGGACGCTACGAGGACCGCCTCGTGCGCACGGATGTCGGTTGGCGCATCGCCCACCGCACCCTCGTGGTGATGTGGACCGAGGGAAACCTCGCCGTCGCACGCGGCGGCTGACCATAATCGGCCGCTCGGTCAATTTGAGGACCTTTGGCCCTGATCGTGGGGGTGGCAGCGATGTGATCGTGTCTGCCACCGACGATTCCAACTGGGGGACCAATGCGTCAACGCAAACACGCGCTCAGCGGCGCCATCTACGACGTACGTGACGACGGCAACGTCCAGGTCACGTCACGACACGGCGAAACCGGCATCTTCACGCCCGACGGCGTCTGGATCGAAGGCGAACTCCGCCACGCGGATCCGCACCTGTGCGGCTGGCTCGCCGGACCGCAACTCCCACCCCGACTCGCCGTGCTCCCGCGCTTTCGCCAGACGGAGGGCGCGTCATGACCGCCATCGACTACACCAAGCCGCCGTCGCTGACGTATCAGCAGCTGCTCGACACCGACACCCACGAGGTCCCCGAGGTACTGCGGTGGTTCTCGCCCATGCCGCCCAGCGAGGCCGACGTCCCCGTCGAGCGGTACACCAGCGCCGAATTCCACCAGCTCGAGGTCGACAAGGTGTGGACCAAGGTCTGGCAGATGGCCTGCCGCGAGGAGGACATTCCCGAAGTCGGCGACCACATCACCTACGACATCGTGGGGCGCTCGATCCTCGTCGTACGGTCGGCCCCCGACGAGATCAAGGCGTTCCACAACGTGTGCCCGCACCGGGGCCGGCGTCTCAAGGAGACACCGGGCCGCGACACCGAACTGCGGTGTGCGTTCCACGGCTTCGCGTGGGAGCTGAACGGCTGTCTCAAGCAGGTTCCCTGCCAGTGGGACTTTCCTCGTCTGGAACCCGACGAGTGGGGGCTGCCCGAAGTGCGGGTCGGCACGTGGGGCGGTTTCGTGTTCATCAACATGGACCCTGACTGCGACACCCTCGAATCGCACCTCGGCGACCTGAGCCGGCACTTCGACCGCTGGCCGCTGGAGGAGCGGTACAAGGAGGCGCACGTCGCGAAGGTGATGGACTGCAACTGGAAGGTGGCGCAGGAGGCGTTCATGGAGGCGTTCCACGTGGTGGCAACGCACCCCCAACTCCTCCCGAGTCTCGGTGACGCCATCTCGCAGTACGACGTGTTCGGGAACTTCAGCCGGGCGATCACCCCGAACGGTGTGCCGAGCCCGCACGTCACCTGGGTTCCGACGGAGCAGGACATCTTCGATGCGATGAGCGACCGGAATCTCGACGAAGCGCCGAAGCAGATCGTGCCCGCGGGCGAGACCGCCCGCCACCTCGCCGCGCAGGCTGCCCGGGAGTCGTTGCGGCCGGCGATCGGCGACCGAGCCGACGAGCTCTGTGACGGCGAGCTGACCGAGAGCATCTACTACACGGTGTTCCCCAACTTCCATCCGTGGGGCGCCTACAACCGCATCGTCTACCGCTTCCGGCCGTACGGCAACGATCATCGCCGTTCGATCATGGAGTGCATGTTCCTCTCGCCGTTCCCCGGCGACGAACGGCCACCGGCGGCGCCGATCCACTGGCTGAACGACGACGACGACTGGACGGTCGCCACCGAACTCGGCATGTTGGGACGAGTGTTCAACCAGGACGTGTACAACGTGCCGCAGGTGCAGTTGGGGCTCGAGGCGATGACCCGCCCGGGTGTGATGTTCGCCGACTATCAGGAGACGAAACCACGCCACTTCCATGCGCTGCTCGACGAGTGGATCGCGCGTGACTGACGCTGTCGTGTTCGATGCCGCCGACGACGCCGTGGTGCAGTGCCCCTACCCGCACTACCGCGAAATGCGCGATCGGGCCCCTGTCCTCGAACTCGATGGCGCAGCGTTCGGTCGGCCGGGCGAACGGATCTTCGCCGTGTCCCGCCACGCCGACGTCAAACGGATCCTGCACGACCCGACCACGTTCTCGTCCCGGTTCGGATCGCCCGCGGCGAAGCCGTCGCCCGAGCTGCTGGAACGGCTGAAATCGGTGATCGCAGACGGTTGGCCCAATGTGCCGACGATGCTGACGGTGGACCCACCCCAACACACCAGGTACCGGCGCCTCGTGTCGATGGCCTTCACGCCGAAGCGGGTCAACCTGCTGGCACCTGCCATCGAGACCATCTGCGACGACCTCGTCGCGGGATTCGCACGGGCGCCGCGCGTCGACTTCCTCACGAAGTTCGCCGTTCCGTTGCCGGTGCGCGCCGTCGCGGTGATCCTGGAAGTCCCCGAAACGCGCCAGGCCGACTTCAAACGATGGGCCGACTCCTCGGTCGCGGCGATCGGTCGCACCATCTCCGACGACGAGCGCGTCGCGGCCGAACTCGACATCGTCGAGCAGCAGCAGTACTTCGCGAGTGAGCTGGAAGCTCGCCGCGCCGAACCTCGTGACGACTTCCTCACCGACCTGCTCACTGCCGAGTTGACCCCCGACGACGGTGTCGAGGGAGGGCCGCTCGACATGGCCGAGATGCTCTCGATCATCCGCCAGATCCAGGTTGCCGGCAGCGAGACCACGGCGAGCTTGATGGCCGATCTGATGGTGCTCCTCGCGGACCATCCCGACGAATGGGAACGGCTCAAGGCCGATCCGTCGCGTGCGACGGCCGTCGTCGAGGAGGGCCTGCGGTGGGCGAGCCCCAACCAGGGGCTCTTCCGTATCGTCACCGCCGACACCGAGATCGCCGGGACTCCGATCCCGGCAGGGTCCACCCTGTGGATCATGTACGGCTCGGCCGACCATGACGACCGGCTCTTCGACGAGCCGGAGGAGTTTCGCCCGGACCGTCCCGGGTTGAGCAACCACATCGCCTTCGGGCACGGCATCCACTTCTGTCTCGGCGCTGCGCTCGCACGCCTCGAAGCCGTCACCGCGCTGCGGGTCCTGGCTGCCCACGTCGACACCATCTCGGTCGTCGATCACGATGCACTCCGCTACGGCAGCAGCTTCATCCTGCGCGGGCTCGAGCACCTCGAACTCGACCTCACGTACCGCTGACCCGAGGAGAAGCCTGCTCGCCGGTCGTAGAATTTCGCGACCTCGGAGTTGCGAGCAGCGTGAACCAGAACAACAGCGTGAACCAGAACAGCGTGATGACGTCGGATGTGTCCGACGAGTTCTTCGCGCCCGTCGACACCCGCAGGATCTCGACGATCGGCCGCGCCACGATCATCGGTGTCGTCGGGATCATCATCATGTACCTGGCCATCGGGTCACTGTTCGCCCTCGAGCAGCCACCGTTCGTCGGCGCCGACGAGAAGGCGCATCTCGGCTATGCCCATGTCGTGGCCGACGGCTCGCTCCCGACGATCGATCAGCAGCTGCCGGTCCCGATCTGGGCCCGCCAGTGGATGAGCGAGACGATCTACACGACGAACACCGCCAACCGGACGATCTGGGTCGCGAACCATCCGCCGCTGTACTACGTGTCGGTCGCTCCGTTGATCTGGTACTCCGAGTTGACGCAACGCCCCGATGGTGGGCTGCTCCTCATGCGTTTGGCCAATGTCGCGTGGGGCGCGGTCGGGCTCGCGTTCACCTTCGCGATCGCACGCGAGCTCACGAAGTCACCACGGATCGCCCTCGTGTCGACGGGTGTCGCCGCAATGGCCACCCAGCTGTACGCGTCGCTGTCGCTCGGGATGAGCGACGGGATGACGTTCGCCGCGGGTGCCGCGGTCACCTGGGCGGGACTGCGATGTCTGCAGCGTGGATCGACGTCCCGCAACCTCTGGCTGCTCGCGCTGACCACGGCGGTGGCGACCGGCACCCGGGCGGCGACGATGCTCGTTGCGTTCTCGGTGGTGGCCACGGTCGCCGCGTTCGAGTTCGCGAAGCCCATGGATGCAACGACAGATCGCAGGCGGGCTGCGCTTCGCGTCGGCCTCGTCGGTGTACTTCCGGCGGCGATCCTCTTCGGTTGGTTCTATCTCCGCAACATCGTGCTGTACGGCGACATCGGTGCGTCGAGCT
The DNA here is from genome assembly GCA_963829585.1 of Ilumatobacteraceae bacterium. Classification (GTDB taxonomy): domain Bacteria; phylum Actinomycetota; class Acidimicrobiia; order Acidimicrobiales; family Ilumatobacteraceae; genus Sva-07. The sequence goes on from CAWHJD010000008.1 coordinate 25,004, forward strand.
ACCTGCTCGAGCGGTTCGATCGCGAACCGAACGGCAGCGTCGTGGAGACGCTGCTGCGAGACGGCCTCTGGCGGTCGCTGTACACGCGATCGATGAGCCCGGTCACCTACGGCGGCGACCGTCCGGTCGGAATGCTGGTGTTCGCCGCGATCGCACTCGCCGGCCTCGTCGCGGTCGTCGTGGCCCGACGGACCGGCGATCGTGACCGGTCGGGCGACCGCTATTTCATCGCCAGGCGCTCGATCCTGTTGCTCGTCGTCGGTATCGGCGTGATCGTCTGGTACATCGCCGAGCACGTGAGCGGCGGCGGCTACCTGCACCCGCGCTACGTGTTCCCGGTGCTCGCCTCGTTGGCGACCCTGTTCGTCATCGGCTTCGATCGGATCGCGCCACGCATCCTGCCGGTGGCCGTCCTCGTCGGAATGGCCACCTGGACGCTCGTCCAGTTGCCCGTCGGTGTCGATCCGTCACAGAGCAGCCGCCCTCGCGACGAGGGTCGGCTCGCGCCGTCCGCGCTGCGGACACTGCCCGGCTCGGACTTGTGGCGATCGTTCACTGCGCTGTGGATCGTGGTCGGGTGCGTCATCGCTGCGCTGGCAATCGCGGCAGTGGTGTTCGGGCGGGGCCCGCTCGCCGACGCCGAACTCACATCTGATTCTTCCAGCCGTTCCAGTAGGTGACCTCCTCGGCCGGCTTGCGGCTGGCCGGCTTGAAGTCGTCACCCGTGTAGAACGCTGTCGGGATACAGGCCAGCTGCGTCACGGTGTCGGGGATGCCCAAGGCGTCGGCCACTTCGTCGCCGTAGCCGAGGTGCAGCGTCGTCCAGACGGTTCCGAGCCCGCGAGCGGGCGGCCAGGCAGTAGCTCCACACGGTCGGGATGAGTGAGCCCCACCAGCCCTGCGCCTCGCCGTTGCCGTTGTCGCGTGGTGGCGCGCCGAGTGCGCAGGGGATCGCCAGCACGGGGACGTCCTCGAGCACCTCGGCCAGGTGCAGGCTCGAGTCGATGATCGCGTTCTTGGCCGATGCGTTACCCGCCTTTTCGACAGCTTCCTGCTGGGCTGCGATGTACGGGGCGTACGAGCGCCGGTAGGCATCGGCGATGACCGCCTTGAGGTCGGGCTCGTCGACCATCACCCAACGCCAACGCTGGTGGTTGCCGCCCGCCGGTCCCTGGGTCGAGATGCGGACGCAGTCGAGGATCAACTCCCGGGGCACGGGTCGTTGGAGATCGAGACGCTTGCGCACGGCCCTGGTGGTGGTCAGCAGATGATCGGTTTGTTCGAGATCGAAGTCCATGGTGCGAGAACCTTAACGATCGTTCGGTAATGTCCCGGCCCAGGAGCGACACGATCCACATGAGCGACATCACCAACCCGACCCCGACCATCGAACAGCTGCTGGCGATCGAAGCCTGCCGCGAGGCGGCCCGCCGCTACTCGTACGGCGTCGACCGCCTCGACGGTGACGTCATGAAGTCGGCCTACTGGCCCGACGGCACCGACGACCATGGCGTGTTCGTGGGCAATGCCTGGGAGTTCTGCGACCGGGTCGTGTCCAGCCACGGCGTGTGGGAGTGGACGATGCACACGATCTTCAACCATCGCGTCGAGATCGACCCCGATGGTGAGCACGCCCGCGGCGAGGCACTGAACATCGCCTACCTGTCGCACGCCGACGAGCGCAGGCTGTCCACCTGGTACGGCCGCTACCTCGACACGTACGAGCGACGCGGCGACGAGTGGCGCATCATGCATCGCGTCTGCGTGCACCACTTCGACTCCACCGAGCTCGTCCCCGACTCGATGGGGATCGACGCCTCCAAGTTCCGTCAGGCCGGGTTCGACCGGCCAGCCAACGGCCGACCGATCGGACCCTGATGCCACGTTTCGCCAAAGAGTGCGCCGCCCTCGATCCCACCGGATTCGCCCTCGTCGACGGTCACCGGGAGATGACCTGGGGCGAGGTCGACGACGCGCTCAACCGCTGCGCGAACCTGCTGCTGTCGGCCGATCGGACCGGTGAGCTCGGGCCGGATCATCGGATCGCCGTCTTCGCCGAGAACGCATCGGAAACCGCGCTCGCGCACCTCGGTGGGCTGCTTGCCGGGGCGTCGTCGGTGCCCGTCAACTTCCACCTCACGGCGGCCGAGGCGGCGTACATCCTCGAGGATTCGAACACGCGGATCGTGTTCGTCGGACCCGAAACCGCCGAGCGTGGCGTCGAGGCGGCGCGGGCAGCAGGGATCACGGAGATCATCGGCTGGAGATGCGCAGGCATCGACGGTGTGGCCGACTGGGACGCCTGGCTCGCCGGCGGCTCCACGGATGATCCTCCCGACGAGGTCGTGCCGCGCCCGAACCTGTTGTACACCTCGGGAACGACCGGGCTGCCCAAGGGCACCGAACTTCCCCCGACGATGTTCGCCGGCGGCACCAACATGGCCGAGCACCTCGAACAACTGGCCCTCGGCGGATTCTCCGGCTTCGGCACCCACCTCGTGGTCGGGCCGATGTACCACACGGGCCCTCTGTCGGGCATGCGCCTGTTGTGCGCCGGGGTCCCGTCGGTCATCCTCCCGAAGTTCGATGCCGAGGCGACGCTCGCGGCGATCGACACCTACCGGACCGAGACCAGCGTGATGGTCCCCACCCATTTCGTACGGCTGCTCGCACTGCCCGACGACGTGAAGGCGAAGTACGACGTCAGCTCGATGAAGCTGATCGCCCACACCGGTGCCAAATGTCCGATCGACGTGAAGGCGGCGATGATCGAGTGGTTCGGACCGGTCTTCCGCGATGCCTACGGGGCGACCGAGGTCGGCACGGTCTGCACGATCACGAGCGAGGAGTGGCTCGCCCACAAGGGGTCGGTCGGTCGGTCGGTGCCGCCGTTCACCGCGTTGGTCCTCGACGAGGATCTGAGCGAGTTGCCGCCCAACACCGAAGGGCGCCTGTACTTCCGTGATGCCACCGGCCGGGGCATCGTGTACCCGAACGATGCGGCGAAGACCGCCGCGTCGAATCCCGAGCCCGGCCTGTTCACGCTCGGCGAGATCGGGTACATCGACGACGACGGGTACGTGTTCATCACCGATCGATTCAGCGACATGGTCGTGTCCGGCGGGGTGAACATCTATCCGGCCGAGGCCGAGCAGTTGCTGATCGACCATCCCGCCGTTGCCGACGTGGGCTGCATCGGTGTTCCCCATCCGGAGATGGGCGAGATGCTCGTGGCGCTCGTCATCGCCACCGACGAGGACTCGCCACCCGATCCCGCCGAGCTGTCCGCGTGGCTGCGGGAACGGCTGAGCCACTACAAATGTCCACGTGAGTACCACGTGGTGCGCGATCTCCAGCGCACGACGATGGGCAAGATCAACAAGCGGCGCCTGCGCGACGCATGGCTCGAGGGCGACCTCGAGGAGTTGAATCCCCCGATGACCGAAGCCCCCTGAAAGGCACCCCATGACCGACACTCAGGAACGTTCCGCCGCACTGGTCGATCCCGACATCACCGTCGACGACTTCGTCGCCCAGGCGCGAGTGTGGTTCGACGAGCACGCCGTGCGCCGACCCACGAGTGAAGCCGAACTCGGATGGGGCGAGGGTGAGTTCGACGTGTCGGTGTTCAGCGACATGTCGTTCGAGGACGAACGTGATCACATCATGAGGATCGCGAAGTGGATCCAGACCAAGGCCACCCGCGGCTACCACGCTGTTGCCTGGCCCGTCGAATACGGCGGCCTCGGTCTCAGCCGGGCGCACTCTCGAGCACTGGGGCGCCTCGAGCGCGAATACGAGTCGCCGGGCAGCCATGAGTTGATCAGCGTCACGGTCGGACTGATTGCATCCACCCTCCGTGTCGTCGGGAGCGACGAACTGAAGACCCGGTTCGTGAAGTCCCTCCTGAGTGCCGAGATCCTGGCGTGTCAGCTGTTCAGCGAGCCCGGCGCGGGTTCCGACCTTGCCGGGCTGTCGTGTCGTGCGGTTCGTGACGGCGACGAGTGGGTCGTCAACGGTCAGAAGGTGTGGAGTTCCGGCGCCCAGTTCAGCCAGTGGGGTGAACTCATCGCTCGCACCGACCCGGATGTCATCAAGCACCAGGGCCTCACCGCGTTCATGCTGCCGCTCGACGCGCCCGGTGTCGAGGTGCGACCGATCAAGCAGATGAGCGGCGGTTCGTCGTTCTGCGAGGTCTTCTTCAACGACGTCCGGATCCCCGACGACCTCCGTCTCGGCGACGTCGGCGACGGTTGGAAGGTCGCGACCACGACGCTCAGCTTCGAACGGGACCATTCCGAGTCGGGCGGCAGCGGGGGAGCGTCCGGCGGCTCGTTCAAGCAGTTGCTCGCCACCGCGCGGATGGCGGGACTCACCGACGACCCGGTGATGCGCGACAAGCTCGCCAAGGTCTACATCCACAGCCGGATCGAGTCGTTCACGAACCGTCGCGCCGCGGACCTCGCTCGCTCGGGCACGCCGGGCCCGGAGGGATCGCTCGGCAAGCTCCTGTGGACCGAGGGCATGACCGAGGTCAGCTCGGTCATCGGTGACATCCTCGGTGCCCGGCTGATCGCCGACACGGGGGAGTGGGGCACCTACGCCTGGAACGAGCACCTCCTCGGAGCGCCCGGGTATCGCATCGCCGGCGGATCCGACGAGGTGCAGCGCAACATCCTCGGCGAGCGTGTCCTCGGCCTGCCGCGCGAACCGCGCGCCGACACCGGCCCCTGGAGCTCGATCCCCCGCTGACGACAACTCCCGGCCCACACCTCAACTCCCGGCCCACACCTCCTCGTTCTCGTGAACAAGAGCGCGCCTATGTGCGCAGCTTGTTCACGAGAAGGAGCTGGCGGGTGATGCCTACGGGTTGTCGGTGCCGGTGAGGCCGGGCCACATCAACTGGGTGATGTGGTCGGCGACCTCGTCACGATCGCTGTAGCCGTCGCGGAGCCACATCATCGCGGCGATCTGGATCGCGCCGACGGTGGCGTAGGCCCAGGTGCGCGCGGGGCGTGGATCGAGCCCGGCCGCGATTCGCAGCGCGCTGAACTGCTGGATCATCCTGGCGGAGGACCGATCGATCAGGAGGCGGACCGACTCGGTCCCCGGGCCACCGGCCGTGACGAACAGGAAGAGGTTCCGGTCCTCGTCGATGACCTCGAACGTGGCGCGCATCGACGCGGCGAAGGTGGAACGTCCGCGAGTGCCGGTCGCGGTGGATCGTTCGACGGCCTCGTTGAGCCGATCGACGAACATCGTCGCGAGCGCTGCCACGAGCGCGTCCTTGTCACCGATGTTGCGGTACACGATGGGCTTGCTGACGCCTGCCGCCGCGGCGATGTCGTCCATCGTCACATCCGGGCCGTCGGCCCGTATCACCCGCACGGCCGCGGCGAGCAGTTGGTCGCGGTCGGCCACCGACTCGCCGGCGCGCGGTCGACCGGGCCCGCGCCGCGGCGGGAGGGCGGCAGCCGCGCTGGACGTCATGACATGAACGTAGCAAGCAGGAGTTGGGTCGGTCGCGCTGTCGATTACTTTTCGTACTCCGGGTAAATTCGTGCGCGATCGACGTGTTACGTTCGTCACATGAGCATCGACGAGACCGTTCGCACCGATCTTCCGTGGCACTTGCGGGGCAACTGGGCGCCGGTTCTCGACGAGCGCACCGACTTCGACCTGCGCGTCGACGGCATCATCCCGCCCGAGCTGGAGGGCACCTACGTCCGCACCGGCCCGAACCCGGTGTCGGGAAAGTCCGATCACTGGTTCTTCGGCGACGGCATGATCCACGGCGTGCGGATCGCCGGCGGCAAGGCCGAGTGGTACCGCAACCGGTTCGTCCAGACCCCGAACGTCACCGATCCGTCCGGCGATTTGATGGCCGACATGGGCGACCTCACGCGTGGCACCGCCAACACCCACATCATGCCGCACAACAACAAGTTGCTGTGCCTCGAGGAGGGCCACTGGCCGTGGGCTGTCGACGGCGAGCTCAACACGCTCGGCTACGAGAACTTCGGCGGCGCGCTCACCACCTCGATGACGGCCCATCCCAAGGTGTGCCCGGTCACGGGTGAACTCATCGCCTTCAGCTACATGAGCCCGGAGCCGCCGTACCTGCACTACATCCGCATCAGCGCTGACGGCGTGCTCCAGCAGCTCGAAGGCATCGAGATCCCCAACATGGTGATGATGCACGACTTCAACGTCACCCGGAACTACGTCGTGTTCATGGACCTGCCGGTGTGCTTCAACCTCGGCGCGCTCGAAACGGGCATGCCGTTCCAGTTCAACCGTGACGCCGGAGCCCGCCTCGGTGTGATGCCACGCAACGGCACCAACGCCGACGTTCGCTGGTTCGAGATCGACCCGTGCTACGTGTTCCATCCCGTGAACGCCCACGAGGTCGGCAACACGCTCGTGCTGCACGTGTCGCGTCAACCCGAAGCCTTCGGATCGAGCAACGACGACTACGCCGAGGTCGGCCGACTCTGGCGCTGGACGATCGACCTCGACGCCGGCACCGTCACCGAGGAGCAGATCGACGATCGCCCCGGCGACTTCGGTCGCGTGAACGATCGCCTCGTCGGTCTCGACGCGCAGTACGGCTACCTGATGTCGCTCGACGGCGAGGGCAACAGTGAGGAGCCGGTCTACGGCTCGTCGTTGTGGAAGTACGACCTGCGGACGGGAGCCTGCACCGAGCATCATCTCGGTGACGGCGTTCGCGGAGCCGAGCCGGTGTTCGCTCCGGCCGGAGAAGATTCGGGCGAGGACGAGGGCTGGGTCATCAGCCTGAAGCACGACACGAGGACCGACGAATCATGTCTCGTGATCATCGACGCCCAGAATTTCTCGGCGCCGCCCGTTGCGACTATCCATCTGCCTCGTCGCGTGCCCTATGGTGCGCACGGGAGCTGGGTGCCTGACGGCAAGTTGAACTGAACACCCAGTCGAACAAGCGAGTCGAATACAAACCGGGGAACAACCAATGAGGGGGAACAACGTGAATCGGAAGTATCACGCACGCGTGATCGCGGGCTTGGCAGTCATCGCACTCGTGGCGGCATCGTGTGGAAGCGACTCGGACACCACGTCCGACAGCGCTGCACCGGCCGACACCGAGGCAGCGGTCGAGGAGACCACCGCCCCGGCGGACACCGAACCGGCCGACACCGCGCCGGCCGACACCGAGCCGACCGACACGGCGGCTCCGGATGGCGGCGAGGGCTTCACGCGCGTTGCCGGCACCGGACGGTGAGCCGATCGTCGTCGGCATGGTCAACACCGAGGGATCCCCCGGACTGGACTTCCCCGAGATCTCGGTCGCCACGCAGGCCGCGGCGGACTTCCTCAACGAACACGGCGGCATGGGTGGCCGACCCATCGAGATGGAGTTCTGCAAGGCCAACGGGGCTCCCGAGACCTCCCAGGCCTGTGCCCAGGAGTTGGCCGGCAAGGGCGTCGAGCTGGTCATGCTCGGACTCGATCTCTTCCCCGGCTACGACACCTTCACGGCCTCGAACATTCCGGTCACCGGCGTCCTGCCGATCCTGCCGGGTGACTACACGGCCAATGCGCTCTTCCTCGGCGGCGGCAACACCACCACGACCGCAGCGATGGCCGGGTTCGCCAAGGAGAACTTCGGCGCCACGACCGCCGGCATCGTCAGTGCCGACAACGCCGGCGCCAACGGCACCGAGGCCGACCTCAAGAAGGCACTCGACGCGGCCGGCATCACCTACGTCTCCATCAAGGGCGGTGACAACGAGACCGACGCCGGGTTCCAGGGCTTGATGAGCCAGGCCACGGCCGACGATCCCGACGTGCTGTTCTCGCTGTACGCCGATGCCGGCTGTATCGGGACCATGCGGGGCCGGGTGTCACTCGGCATCGAGACACCGGTGATCACGACCGCCATCTGCAGCAGCGCCGAGGTGATCGACGAGGTCGGCGACGACGCCATCGGTTGGTACTTCGTCGGGGCTCAGACCGAGCGGGAAGGCACGCCGGAGGCGGCTGACCTCGATGCGATCCTGGAGTCGCTCGGCTACACGAACTCCACCGAGCTCGGTCTCGGCGGACTCGGCGTCACCGGGCTCCTGACCCTCGCCACGATCGCGAACACCGTGGCCGATGCGTGGCGGAGACGTCACCGGCGCCTCGATCTACGAGACGCTCGGCGCCTCCGACGGCGTGGTCAACTGGCCTGAAGGTAACCCGTTGGCGTGTGGCTCGGTGGCGTCGATCCCGACGATCTGCAACTTCACCTTCCCGATCGCGACGTACCTGTCAGGGGAGGGCATCCAGACCGTCCCGGGCTTCGAGGCATTCGACACCACGCCGTACCTCCCGTGAGCCTCGGTCGCACGGCGACTCGATGACTGACTACCTGTTCTTCATCCTCCTCGGAACCGGGGCCGGCGCGATCATCGCGGCGTTCGGCCTCGGTCTCGTGGTGACGTATCAGGGTTCCGGTCTGGTGAACTTCGCCTACGGGGCGATGGCCACCTGGGTCGGTTACGTCTACGCGGACTTGCGCCAGGGGGCCTACCCGTTCCCGATTCCGGGCCTTCCGGCCCGCTATCACTTCGGTGAGGATGTCGGGATCTGGTGGGCCTTCGGGCTCGCGTTGCTCACGGCTGCCCTGATGGGCATGCTCGTGTACCAACTCGTGTTCAGGCCGCTGTATCGAGCGCCCGCGCTGGCCAAGGTCGTGGCCAGCATCGGGCTCGTGATCGTCTTCACGTCGTTGATCGAACGACGCTTCGAGGACAACGCCGGCCTGCGGGTGGATCCGATCCTCCCGCGCGAGCCGGTCACCATCATGGACGGCGTCACGGTGCCGCGCGACGGGCTCTGGCTCGTGTTCATCGTGTTGCTGATCACTGCCGCGGTGTGGATCTCGTCGCGGTACACCCGGCTCGGCCTCGCCACGAGAGCGGCGGCGGGGAACGAGAAGGGTGCGATCCTGCTCGGCTACTCGCCTCAACGGCTGGCGCAGTCGAGCTTCGTGCTGGCATCGCTCATCGGCGGGCTCGTGGTGATCCTGGCGTCGCCGATGATCCAGCTGTCGTCGGGGGTGTTCACGTTCGGATACCTCATCCCCGCCCTCGGCGCCGCGCTCATCGGGGCGTTCCGGAAGGTGTGGCCGACGGTCCTCACCGGCCTTGCCATCGGACTGATCCAATCCAGCTTCACCAAGATGCAGACCGACTTCAGTTGGTTCCCCCAGTACGGGGCCCGTGAGGGCTTGCCATTCCTCGTGATCATCGTGGCGATGGTGTTCCTCGGCGAGCGGCTGCCGGACCGTGGTTCGGTCGAACAGTTCAAGATGCCCGCGATCCCCCCGGCCAAGGTCACACCCCTGGCAGTCCTCCTTCCCGTGGTGGTGGCGGTGGTCGGACTCCTCGTGTTGAACCCGCTGTGGCGAGGAGCGATCATGACCACGACGATCGCCACCGTGCTCGCCCTGTCGCTCGTGCTGCTCTCCGGTTTCGGCGGTCAACCGTCGCTGGCCCAGATGGCGTTCGCCGGCGTCGCCGGCTTCTCGTTGTCCAAGCTGGCGATGCAGTGGGACATCCCGTTCCCGATCGCCCCGATCCTCGCATCGCTGATCGCCATGGTGTTCGGGGTGCTCGTCGGCATTCCGGCGCTCCGCGTCCGAGGGACCAATCTCGCGATCATCACGCTCGCGGGTGGGGTGGCGATCAACGAGTTCGTCTTCAAGAACCCCAAGTACGTGGGCGACGCGTCCACGGGTGGTGCCAAGGTTCCCAATCCGAAGGTGGGGAACTGGGACCTCGGTCTGATCCTGGGCGACCAGGCGTCCCGGCCGGTCTTCGGCATCCTCCTCGTCGGCGTCGCGCTCGGTGCTGGCGATCGCGGTGGCCAACATCCGCAAGAGTGCCTCCGGTCGGCGCATGTTGGCGACCCGATCGAACGAGCGAGCAGCCAACGCCAGTGGGGTCAATATCGCCCGGGTGAAGTTGGAGGTGTTTGCCGCTTCGGCGTTCATCGCCGGCGTCGGTGGCTGTCTGATCGCTTACCGGTTCGGGAGCGTGTCGGACGCTTCCTTCGGATCGGTGGCGTCACTGACCGCGCTGGCGGTGGCGTACCTCGGCGGGATCACCTGCGTGAGCGGCGCGGTGACCTCCGGCATCACGGCGAGCGCCGGCGTGTCGTTCTATCTCCTCAGCAGGGTCACGGGCGCCTTCGGCCAGTGGGAGGTGTTCATCGGCGGTCTGCTGCTGATCCTGACGGCGATCCTCAACCCGGAGGGCATCGCCGGCGGTCTCCGGTCGCAGTTCGCGGCGAAGCGGGCCGCGGTCGCTACTCCACGTACGGACCCAGTACCTGTTCCAGCCTGAGTTCGGGTGGGATGCGCTCGGCACCGATCACCCGGTCGATCTCCTCGTGGAGGTGCCAGATCCGACGTTCCTGGTAGTTGATGGGGATGCCGGTCAGCGCCGGTGACTCCATCGACGCCTGGATCGGGGCCATGTTCATCTCGTCCTCGGCCATGATCTGGTTGTAGACCAGTCGTCGCTTGCTCCAGTGCTCGGGGAGCTCGTCTGGAGTGAACCGATCGGTCCCTTCGACGGGAGGGGCGTAGTAGATCCAATCGAGACGGGTCGTGTTCTTGTCGATCGGCCAGAACAGGTTGATCGGAAATCCGATTGCTCCGAGCGGGACGATCGCGTTCGGGAAGAGGCTCACGGCGGTGCTCGTACAGTCGACCATGGCCGGCACGGTTTCGATCCGTCGGAACGGACCCTGCTCGAGGTGGTGCCAATCGTCCCAGTCGTCCATGCCGACGCGTTCGATGTTCTGGCGGGAGTACGGCGTGATCATCCGACTGTGGCCGTTGGGGTACAGGCCCATCGCCGCGCCGCGATTGTCCAGCACGCTGATGCCGTCGTGGGAGTGGATGTGGCGGAAGTGGTACACCTCGAGGAAGGCCTCTGCGGTCACCTTCCAGTTGCACGGGACGATCCGTGATTCCCGGTACACCTCCCGCAGGGTCTCGCCCTGGAAGGGCTCGAACATCTCGGCCGCCGCTCCGATCCATTCGCGCAGTGGCCGCGCCTGGAGACTGCGATTGACGAAGACGAAGCCGGCGAACGTGTCGCAGCTCGCACGTGGGAGGCAGCGCTGTTCCCAGTCGAGGTCGACGAAGTCGCGTTCGTCGGGAACGCTCACGAGCGTTCCACCGTCGACCTCGTAGGTCCACGAGTGGTACTGACAGCGCAAGCGGCGTGATGAACCGTGCGATTCACGAACGACCGGGGCGCCACGATGTTGACAGGTGTTGTAGAAGCAGCGGATCTCGCCGTCGGTGCCGCGGACGATCAGCAGCGGAACGCCGAGGTCGGAGAACGTGAAGTAGTCGCCCGCATTCGGGATGTCCTCGATCCGCCCGGCGATGACCCACGTGTTGGTCCAGAGGTGCTCCTGTTCCAGCTCCCAGAAGTCGTCGCTCGTGTGGCGGCCCGTGGGGATGTCGTGGAAGGCCGGGAATCCAGCGGGTGGTGCCGTGCGCTCGAACTCGTAGCGCATGTCCGCCTTGATCCGTTCGATGAGTCGTGCATCCATGCCCGTGCCCTCAGACCTTGGTCGCTGTGGCGCCGGCGGGGGAGTTCGCGAACATCGCTTCGGAGTCGAATCCGATACGGCCGTCGGGCTCGATGCGGATCACGACGCGACCCGGGCTGTCGAGATGGGCGGCGAACGCCGCCTGGGCCGACTCGTTGCCGGGTCGGACCTTGGCTGCGAGCAGCGGGTAGAACCACGCGAGTGTCGCGGGGTCGTCGAGTACCTCGGCGTTGCCCTTGTAGGTGACCGCCTGGCTGATCCCGATGTCGGTACCGCGGCTCGTGACCGCCACGGCCACCCGGGGGCGCGCCTCGATGGCCGGGACGCGCTTGCGTCGGCGCGTACAGGTCAGCCAGAACGCTCCATCGTGGAAGACGAAGTTCATGATCACCCCGACGGGGTCGCCGTCCTTGGTGGTCCACATGAAGGTGCACTCCGTCTGCTTGTCGAGCAGCGTCTGCTCACGATCGCCCGACAGCGTGAACATCGACACGTCCTCGTAGCTGTCGGTGTAGTGCTCGTCGCTGAGGTCCTCGGACTGTTCCACGGGGTAAGTTTCGCCGCTGGGGCACAACTGCAACGAAGGGGAACAACCATGGCCGGATCACCGACCGAGATGGAGACGTGGATCACCGACACGGAGATCAGCACACGTTTTCCGTACTACACGCGGGCCAACGCGGACGAGGTCGGTCCGGAGCCGTTCAGCCCGCTCGGATGGAGCCTGGCCTGGATGAAGGGGTGCATCCCCGGCGTGGCCGAGGGGTTCGTCCGGTTCGGGGTGGTGCGCCGTGACGAGTTCGCCGTCGACCCGCCGGAGGTGTTCGGGAACTGGGGCGGCTACTTCTACAACCAACTGTCGTTGCCACGCATCATGGGGGTCCGCATGCCGGGCGCGACACCCGAAGCGATCGACATGGCCTACTTCGGCGACCATCCCGGCGTCCCCAAGTACACGCCGCACCCAGACGACGAGAACGAGGCACAGAGCCTCAAGCTCGCCGAGACGATGGGGTGGGCGATGAGTGCGACGAGCTATCCCGCTCAGGAGCAGGCGTCGGTGACCGCCATGGCGTACGTCACCAACCGTCCCGATCTCGCCTCACTGTCGAACGAAGCGCTGGTCGCCCGTGCGCGTCAGCTGGTGGGTCCGGAACTGGAAGCGGCCTGGACCGAGTACTGCCAGTCGGTGCTGGCGGCGTCCCTCGGCCCCGGCGCCGTACAGGCGATCTGCGCGGCGATCGGTCGAGATGGCGACGCGGTGAAGTTGCTGACCGCCGTCGGCAGTATCGAATCCGCCGATGCCCCGAACCAGATGTGGGCGATCTCCCGCACCGTCAGGAACTCGCCGGCGCTGACCGCCGCATTCGACGCCGGCACCGATGGGTTGCTCGAGCGCATCGCCGGGCTGGACGATCCGGCGGCCGCGACGTTCCTTGCGCAGTGGGACGACCTCATCGCCGTGCACGGCCACCGGGGTCCGAACGAGTGGGACCTGCGGGCTCATTCGTGGACCACGCGGCCGTCGATGCCGCTCGGGATGCTGGAGCGGATGCGGTTCCAGGACGACAGCAAGTCGCCCGTCGAGGCGCAGGTACGGGGAGCAGCCGAGCGTGAGGCCCTCACTGCCGAGATCCTGGGAATGCTCGAAGGTGACGCCGAGGCTCACGGCACGCTCGCAGCGGGTATCCACTCGGCGGCGTTCTTCGCCAGCATGCGCGAGATGGGCAAGAACGCCTGCATCCGCCTCATCCACGAAGCCAAGCTCGCCCTGATGGCGCTCGGTGGGCGTATGGTCGCCGACGGGGTGATCGACGACCCTCAGCAGATCTTCATGCTGCTCGACGACGAACTCGATGGGTTCCTCGCCGACCCGGCGTCGATGTCCGCCACCATCCGAGATCGAGATGAGGCCTTTCGGTATCTGCAGACCGTCGAACCGCCCTACATCGTCAAGCTCGAAGATGGGGTGCCGCCGATCTCCACCTGGCCGGTGCGCGGCGGACATGGGGCGGCCGCGGCATCGGTCGGCGACGTGCTGCAGGGAGCCATGGGTTCACCGGGCGTGGTGACGGGCGTCGCTCGGATCGTGCTCGACCCGTCCGACGCCGGCGCGATCGGGCCTGGCGACATCATGGTGGCACCGACGACCGACCCGTCGTGGGTGCCGCTGTTCCTGTCGGCCGAGGGTGTCGTCGTGAACGTCGGTGCCGTCGGGAGCCACGCCGCGATCATGTGTCGCGAACTGGGTCTGCCGTGTGCCGTCTCGGTGATCGACGCCACCGAGCGCATTCCCGACGGCGCCCTCATCGAGATCGACGGCTCCACCGGCACCGTCACGATCATCTCCGTCCCCTGACCTCCCCCGCACCAATCGAGCGATGAGCGAAACGACCGACGTCCGGTCGTTTCGCTCATCGCTTGGGGGGTTTGGCAAGATGGCGGATGGATCGCGACGAGATCGAATCGATGCTGAAGCGGCCGTTGGACGCGGTGCTGAGTGTCGTCCTGCCGTCCGGGAGGGCGATGGGCACGCCGATCTGGTTCCGGTGGGTCGACGGTGTCGCCCGGTTCCAGAGTCCGACCACGTCGGCGAAGACCGCGGCCCTGCGGACCACGGGGCGCGCCAGCCTCTGCGTCCACGAACAACCCCTTCCTGTTGCCCGGTACGTCACCATCGAAGGCCCGGTGCGCGAGGTCGAGTTCGACCTCGATGCCGACATCGGTGCCGCCGCCCATCACTACCTCGGTGAGCGAGCGTCGGACTTCCTGGTCAAGATCGATCAGGCGCTGGCGGCGGGCCGGACCTGGGCCAGTTTCGAGTTGACCCCAACATTCCTGAGCGGACGCAGCCAACTACTCTGACGGCCAGCGGACACGACCGGAAATGGGGAAGAATGCTGAGTGAGAACTGGGCGACGTTGTGGGAGGCGTTCGCCGACGCACAACCCGAGCAGGTGGCGGTCGTCGTGGGTGAACACACCCTCACCTGGCGCCAACTCGATGATCGGGCAGCGCGGCTCGCCTGGGTCTTGGGCTCGTGCGGCGTCGGCCAGGGGACGCGAGTCGCCCAGCTCATGTTCAACTGTCCCGAGTACCTGGAGTCCACGTACGCCGCGTTCAAGCTGCGCGCCACCCCGGTGAACGTGAACTACCGCTACAAGGCACCGGAGATCGCCTACATCTGCGACAACGCCGGCGCCGACGTCCTCGTCTTCCACGGCTCGCTGGGCGAACGGGTCGCCGAAGCGGCTGCGTCGATGCCGACGGTCCGCACGCTGCTGCAGGTCGACGACGGTTCGCCGCTCGTGAGTGGAGCGCAGTGGTATCACGAGGTGGTGGATGCGGCGGCGCCTGCGCACCGCATCTCGCGCTCGGGCGAGGACACGCTGATGCTGTACACCGGCGGGACCACCGGGAACCCGAAAGGCGTCGTCTGGCGCCACGTCGATCTGTTCGGCGCGCTCGCGTTCACTGCCTACGCATCCGCGGGCATCGAGGTGCCGACCACCGCGGCCGACGTCGGGCGGATCGCTGCCGAGCTGCAGGCCGAGGGGCGCAGTCCGGTCATGCTCTGTGCGCCGCCGCTCATGCACGGCACGGCGTTGTTCCTCGCCATCGGCGCGTTCGTGATGGGTGGGTCGGTGGTGCTGCTGGGGGGTCGCTCGTTCGACGCCGAGGAGCTGTGGGAGCTGGTCGAGCGCTACCGGGTGACGCAGATCTCGCTCGTCGGCGACGCCTTTGCCCGACCGCTCAACGAGGCTCTCGATGCCGCCGAACGCGATGGCACGCTGCCCGACCTCTCGTCCGTCACGCGGATCGTGTCGACGGGGGCGACGCTGTCGGCCGAGCAGAAGCGCGCCTTCCAGCGACGACTCCCCAATGCCGTCATCCTCGACATGATCGGTGCGTCCGAGGGCGGACCGTATGCGATGTCGATGACCATGCCCGGCCAGGAGCCGCCCGAGACGGCGGTCTTCACCGCACCGCCGAACGTCGTCACGATCGACCCGCTGACGGATCGGGTGATACCTCGTGGGAGTTCGGAGCCGGGCATGTTGGCAGCGGCCGGACCGATGCCGGTGGGCTACTGGAACGACGAGGAGAAGACCGCGCAGACGTTCCGGGTCGTCGACGGCGTGAGATACACGGTGCCGGGGGACTTCGCCACGATCGCCGAGGACGGTACGGTGACCCTGCTCGGGCGGGGCTCGGTCTGCATCAACTCGGGCGGCGAGAAGATCTATCCCGAGGAGGTCGAGGTCGCGGCCCGCAAGCACCCGGCGGTGATCGACGCGAATGTCGTCGGAGTACCGCACGAACGGTTCGGTGAGACCGTCGTGCTCGTGTGTTCGGTGTCGGAGCCGACGTCGGCCGACGAGATCATCGCGACCGTCAAGGAGTCGATCGCCGACTACAAGGCGCCACGTCGCGTCGTGTTCGTCGACGAGGTCTACCGCGCCCCCAACGGCAAGGCCGACTACCGGTGGGCGCGCGAGCAGGCAGCGATCAGCTGAGCGCCGCGCCCCACCACTGTTCGAAGAACGACAGTGCGGCGCGGTTGACGAGTTCGACGATCAATCCGCTCGGCGGCTGGAGATAGGTGAACATGCCGTATCCGGCATCGGCGGCGGGGTCGTTCTGGGCGCCGACGAGGTTCCAACCGGTTGCGATGAGTTGGTCCGTCTCGCCGTCGACGTCATCGACCCAGACCCCCATGTGATGGGCTCCGGAGCGATCGTTGCCGTCCCAGAACGATCCTGCGGGCCCCTGGAGCAGCTCGATGTGCTGGGGTCCCTCCGCCGAGTAGGTGTAGCGCAGGTGGATCTCCTGCAGACCGTCGGTCGGGGTCCACAGTGACTGCGTCGGGTTCTCGCGGGTCTCGGACCACGTGACGCCCAAGGAGCGTCCGAGTTCGTCCATCGCGAGTTCGAGGTCGGGCACTCGGACACCGACATGGAAGACGTCCTGGTAGTCGATCATCGTTGCTCCTGCATCGAGTAGGTCATGCGTCGAGGGCATCCGGTCGGCCGAGGAGGTCGACGATCGAACGGCAGAACGCTGCCGCCGGCGCGCCGTCGAAGGCTCGGTGGTCCCAGGTGAGGCTGAGGGTGAGCCGCTTGACGACGCCGGGGCGGCCGTCGCCGTCGAGCGTCACGTCGTCGCGGATCCGTCCCACGCCGAGGATCGCGGTGTTCGGCGGGTTGATCACCGGCGTGAACCCGTCGACACCGAACATCCCGAGGGTGCTCACCGAGAACGTGCCGCCTTCGAGGTCGGTGAGCGCCAACGACCCGGCGCGAGCGGCCTCGGCGAGGCGGGTCGACTCGGCGCTGAGCGTTGCCAGATCGAGCGTCGCGGTGTCACGGATGACCGGGACGATCAGACCGTTGTCGAGCGCCACGGCCATGCCGACGTGCACGTGGGGGAGGAGCGCGACTCCGTCGTCGGTGATCTGGCTGTTCACGAGCGGGTGCTCGCGCAGTGCTCGTGCGGTGGCCGAGATGATGTAGTCGGTGTAGCTGGGAGCCGCACCGGTCGCCTTGCGCCGTTCCCGGTCGGCGACCACGGCGTCGAGATCGGCGTCCATGAACAGCGTCAGCTGCGCCATCTGGGCGAGCGAGTCGTGCATCCGGCGAGCGATGGTGCCGCGCACACCGGTCATCCGCACCACGGACGTGGGTTCCTGCATCGCCGGAAGCAAGGCGGTGGACGGGGCGCTGGACGGGGCGCCGGACGGGGAAGGTGTGGGCTCGGTCGGCCGGCTCAACAGCCCGCGTACGTGGAGCGCCACAGCGTCCCTGGTCACCCGCTGTTCGAACTGATCAGGTGCGACCTGGGCGAGGTCGATACCCAACAGGTCGGCCAACTGACGCGCGGCGGCGGTTGCCGGAACGCCGACGCCCGCGGCCATGAGTGGCACGGACCGGGTCACGGTCGCAGCAGCGATCGGAGCAGTGGCTGTGGCGGTGACGCCGTCGAGATCCTCCGACACGATGCGCCCGCCTGGCCCGGTGCCGCGGATCGTGCGCAGGTCGAGATTGCGTTCGGCGGCGAGCCGCTTCGCCATCGGTGACGCGATGATGCGTCCCGTCGTGGCAACCGCCGTCGCTGCCACCGGCGTCGCGGCAGGCGCCGCCGTCGGGACGACCGCCGCAGCGACGGCCGTGGCCGGACCGGCGGCTGGAGCCTCCTCGCCCTCGGCGAGGAACCAGCCGATCCGCTCACCGCAGGCGAACGTCTCGCCGACCTGGCCGATCCGCTGGAGCCGTCCCGATCCGGCGGCTTCCACATCCGTTTCGGTCTTGTCGGTCTCGATACGCAGGACCGCAGTACCTGCGGTCACTGCGTCGCCGTCGTCGGCGAACCATTCGGTGATGGTTCCCTCCTCCATCGTGAGCCCGAGCTTGGGCATGATGAACTCAGTCGCCATGGATGTCCTTTCGTCGTGGAGGGCCGTTGTCGAGAACGTGGGCGACGTCGAAGCGTCGATCCTCGGCGGCCATCGAGAGGGTGGTGTCGACGTCGAGCAGCCGGGGTCCTGACGTCTCGATCGACACGGTGATCGTGGAGTCTGCTGCCACGGGGGTCGTGCGTTCGCCGTCGAACGCGAGGATGCCGCCCCCCGGCAGATCGATCGACATCGAGGGGTCGAGCGGCTCGACCGTGTCGACGTCGAGTGTGGTGAACGTGCCGGGAGCCAGTGGGACTCGCACCTGGCGTCCACCTGAGCCCAGCCGGATGAGCACACCGCCGGGTTCGTTGCGATCAACCGGGTGAACCCGACCGGCGATGCTGGCCAGTCCGGTGCTCGCCGGATTGGCGATGCACGCGACGACCCATCGGATCGTCGCGGGATCGTTGACCGCCCTGGCGCCGACGAACGCGGTGTCGATGAGCGCGGCCTCGACGAGGGCGTGTTCGTGCACGACCGAAGCGGCCGCCGGGCTGTCGATGCGCAGGGCGACGCGCTTGGCCCGACGACTGACCGCCTCGACGGGCACGGCGCCGGTGGCCACGAGCGCAGCGGCCACACCCGCGGTCGTGCCGTCGACCGCCGTGGGGAACACGTTGTTCGTTCCCGTCGAGATCGCGATGAGCGGGACGTCGGGCCAGCCCGTGGCGACGTCGCGGCAGGTACCGTCCCCGCCGAGCGCGATGACGGCGCCGACCTGTTCCTTGCACATCGTTCGGGCCGCCGCCACGGTGTCGAGGTGCGAGCCGCTGAGGGGGTTGTCCAGGAACTCGATCACACCGTCGAGTCCCTCGACGGCCCGCTCGGCCAGATGGTGCGTGTCGCTGCTGAACACGATCCGTTCGGCACCCATCTCGATGGCGCCGGCGGCAGCGCGCCGCATGATCCCGATCTTCACCGCGTCGGAGGTCTGACCGGACGCAGAGGTGAGTCGACGGATGTCCTTGCCCGCGTTCGGGTTGACGATGATGCCGACCGAGGACAGCCCGGCCGAGGACGGCCCGGCCGACGACAGCACCGCGGACGACACGCGGTCAGGCCCCGGGTCGGGCAACGATGGCGCGGATCCCCGCTTCGATGTCGTTCGTCGACGGCAGGTAGATCGACTCGAGCGTCGGCGTGAACGGCACGGGTGAGAACGGAGCGGCGATCCGTGCGACCGGCGCGTCGAGGTAGTCGAACGCCTCTTCCTGGATCTGGGCCGCGACCTCGGCGCCGAGCCCACCGAAACGGACCGCCTCGTGGACCACGATCACCCGGTTGGTCTTGCGAACCGACTCGACGATCGTCGCCGTGTCGAGCGGCTGCAGGGTCCGCGGGTCGATCACCTCGACGTCGATTCCGTCGGCCGCGAGCCTCTCGGCCGCGTCGAGCGCTTCATTGGCCATGCGTCCCCACGCCACCACGGTGACGTCACTGCCCACGCGGGCGACGTTGGCCTCGCCGAGCGGAATCACGTACGGCTCCTCGGGCACCTCGGCCGACATGCCGAGCAGGCGCTTGTGCTTGATCATGAGCGTCGGGTTGTTCTCGCGGATGCAGGCGGTCATCAGCCCCTTCATGTCGTAGGGGTTCGACGGGTGCACGACCTTGAGACCGGGGATGTGGCAGAAGAGCGCCTCGAGCGACTGGCTGTGCTGCGCCGCCGCCGAGAGCCCGGCGCCACCGCCGGTGGTGATCGTGAGCGGGATCGTGGCGGCCCCGCCGAACATGTACTTCAGCTTGGCGGCCTGGTTGACGATCTGGTCGAACGCCACGCACAGGAAGTCCATGAACATGATGTCGACGATGGGCCGCAGCCCTGTGACCGCTGCGCCGACCCCGAGGCCGATGATGGCCTGCTCGCTGATGGGGGTGTCGACGACCCGTCGTTCGCCGAACTCGGCTTGGAGACCGGCATAGGTCTGGAACACGCCGCCGAAGGCGCCGATGTCCTCGCCGGCGCAGAAGACGTCGTCGTTGGCCGCCATCTCCTGGCGGACGGCCTCGTTGAAGGCCTGGCCGTAGGTGAGCTTGCGGGTCATGCCGGCACCGCCGTCGCTTCGAGGGTGTACACGTCGACGAGCAACTGGTCGGGTGTCGGTACCGGGCTGTTCTCGGCGAACTCGATCGCGGTGTCGATGTCGGCTCGCAGTTCGGCCCACACGCCGTCGATGTCGTCGCGGGTTGCGGTGCCCATCTCGATGAGGCGTGCCTCGAACGTGAAGATCGGATCGCGCGCTCGCCACGCTTCGACCTCGTCGTCGGTGCGGTACTTGAGCCCGAGGTTCTGGATGCCGTGATGGTTGTAGTAGCGGTATGTCTTGGCCTCGATCAGCGACGGCCCGTCACCGCGGCGGGCGCGGTTGACGGCTTCGGTCGCCGCTTCGTGGATGGCCACGACGTCCATGCCGTCGACGATCACTCCGGGCATGCCGTAACCGGCGGCACGGTCGACGATGTCGGTGATCGCCATCGTCTTGTCACGAGCGGTGAACTCACCGTATTCGTTGTTCTCGCAGACGAAGACCACCGGGAGCTTGAGCGCGCAGGCCATGTTGGCCGCTTCGTGGAATGCGCCGATGTTGGTGGAACCGTCGCCGAAGAACGGGACCGCCACGTTTCCGTTGCCCTTGTACTTGTTGGCGAAGCCGGCTCCGACCGCGATCGGGGTGCCGGCTCCGACGATGCCGTTGGCGCCGAGCATGCCGACATCCAGGTTCGAGATGTGCATCGACCCGCCCTTGCCCTTGCAGTACCCGGTCGACTTCCCCATGAGCTCGGCCATCATCTCGTTGAACTGGCCGCCCTTGGCGACGAGATGGCCGTGCCCGCGGTGCGTCGAGGTGATCTGGTCGTCGTCGGTCAGCGCGGCGCACACGCCTGCGGCGACTGCCTCCTGGCCGACGTAGAGGTGGAGGAATCCGGGAAGCTTCGCCGCTTCGGCGAGCCTTCCCGCAGCCTCCTCGAACAGTCGGATCCGCACCATCCGTCGGTGCATGTCCATCTGCAACTCGGTCGAGAGTTCCATCAGCGGCTCAGGATCGTGACGCCGCTGATACCGGGCGCGCCGTAGACGTGGGTGTAGGCGACCTTGGGGTCGTTCGGCACCTGCCGTTCGCCGGCGTCGCCGCGCAACTGCAGGACGTTCTCGTAGACCTGGCGCAGACCGGACGCACCGATCGGTTCGCCGTTGGCCAGACAGCCGCCGTCGGTGTTGACGGGCAGGCGACCGTTGATCTCGGTCTCGCCGTTGGCCAGCATCTGCTCCTGCTCGCCGTGCTCGCAGAATCCGTTCTCGGCCATGTGCATGATCTCGGCGCCGGCCTCGGTGTCCTGGAGCTGCGCGAGGTCGATGTCCTCCGGGCCGATTCCGGCCATCTCGAACGCCGCCTTGGATGCTGCAGACGTCGGTCCCGGGTCGTGCTCGAGCGCGATGGACGGCGCGAGCACCTCGAACGAGCCGAACTTGCGGGTGCGCACGGCGGCGGCCTGCAGATAGATCGGACGATCGGTGTACTGCTTGGCCTTGTCGGCGCGGCACAGGATCATCGCGACGCCGCCCTCACCGGGCGAGCAGAACATGTACTGCGTGAGCGGATACGAGAGCATCAACGAATCGAGGACCTCCTGCTCGCTGAGCGGCTTGCGGCGCCAGGCCATCGGGTTCAACGAACCGTTGCGGAACGCCTTGGAGGCCACCTTGGCGAGCGATGCCTGCGTGATGCCGTACTCGTGCATGTACCGGGTGATCTTCATCCCGAAGAACTGGGTCGTGAGAGCCAGCCCGGAGCCGCCGTACCAGTCCTTGCCGCGCGGGCCCTTGATGCGGAACGCACCGGGCTCGTGCTTGTCGAACCCGATGGCCATGCCGATGTCGGCCGCGCCGGATTCGATCGTGTTCACGGCTTGAGCGAGCGCGGTACCACCGGTCGCGCAACCGTTCACGACATTGGTGAACGGGAGGCCGGTCAGCCCGACACGGCTGACCATGGTGTCGGCGGCGCCACCGTCCATCGATCCACCGACGGCGAACTGCATGTCGGACCATTGCTGACCACAGTCGGCGAGGGCGCGCCGGACGGCGACCACACCCTGGTCCATTCCCGAGATGCCGTCGTTGCGGCCGAACTCGTGCATCCCGATGCCGACGATCGCGACGTTGCTCATGACTGGTCTCCTACGGAAGTGGTCTCAGGGGTCGAAGTGGACACGGGCGCGAATGCGTACGTGACGACCTGGTTGCCGTCGTCGTCGATGCAGAGTGGATCGAGGACCAACTCCATTTCCATGCCGATCACCAGCTTGTCCGGATCGGACTCGGTGAGGCGTCCCTCGACGCGAAGCTGCCCGTCGAGCTCGACGTAGCCGACGCCGTACGGCACGAAGTCGTCGCCGGTGGGGCCGAGGTAGGGCGGCGACTTCGGCGGGAAGGCCTGCACGGTCCACGTCCACAGCGTGCCCGTGGTGGCGAGTTCGACATCCTCCTGGGTGTTGAACATGCAGCGCGGACACCCGCTCTGACGCGGGAACATGTGGTTCCCGCAGTTCGTGCAACGGCTGCCCAGCAACGTGGGCTTGCCGTTGTCGATGGTGAAGATGCCATCGGCGACAGCGACGGTGGTGGTCATTGGTCTCCTTCGGTCGACCCCGCAGAGCGGACCTAACTGAATGATCGTTAAGGAACGACAGTAGCAGCGCGATCCCGGCCGATCCCCAGTGAAGCGCAGTGGGGGTCAGGATCGGGTCGTGCCGGAACCAGTCGTCGATCAGCGCGCCGATCTGTCGTTCGAAATCGTCTCGCGTGACGTCCAACGAGTCGACCTGATCGGCGTGTGACAGCCCGACGAGCAAGAGGTAGTACATCCGGACCTGTCCGGCGCTGAGGCCGGCAAGTTGTTCCAGTCGTTCGGCGTTCTCGCGCTGCCAGTGTCCGAGGAGTTCGGCGACCTCCGGTTGGCGGATCGCCGCGCAGTGCAGCTCGGCGACGAGGATCCGCGTCGCTGCGAACTCGGGCTGCAGCCAGTGCCGCGCGATCTCGCGTACACCGGCCTCTCCCGGCAGTCGCGTCGTCGCGATGGCGTCGAGTTCGTGCTTGCTCGCCTCGACCAGCAAGGCGGCCTTGCCACTGAAGTGGCTGTAGACCGCCGGCGTCGAAACGCCGGCCCGCCGGGCGATGTCGGCCAGCGTGGCGCCGTCATAGCCGAATTCGACACATGCCTCCACCGCCGCGCGGAGCAGGCGCTCGCGGGTCGGCGTGCCGTGTTCGTCGATCTTCGGTGGTCGACCGATCCGGCCGGGCGGCACCCCGGTTGGTTGGCTCACGCCGTGGCGCCGCGAGCCCAACGGAGAGATCGTCGCAACAGCTCGGCATAGGCCGGTTGGTCCCACGACCCGCGCTCGATCTTCGGGTAGTAGTCGACGAGCGGCACCATGTCGTAGTGCCCACGGCAGTGCCCGAGCGTGTTGTACAGCACGGCCCCGGCACCGAGTGGGCGCACGTACATGACGAGGTGGTGGTCGTTCCCCGTCGTCCAGTCGGCTTCGACGAACCCGCGTGCGGTTCCCGACCAGACCGTGTGGAGCAGCGGCTCCAGTGCGTCGCGATCTGCGTGCTCCGACAGGTAGAGCTCGTCGTCGGTCTCGAACGGCTCGATGCCGGCCACCAGCCAGTGGTCGGGGTTCGACAGTTCCACCAGGTACGGCTGGATCGGCGGGTGCGCGACGAACTGCGACCCGAGTGTCTCGGCCCACACGGGGAACACCCGTGGCGAGTCGACGCCCTGCGGCGTACCGACGTCGAGCGCCGAGTTGGTGCCGTGGAGCGCCACCCAGCGACCGCCGTCTACCACCCACTGCCGGATCCGCTGCTGTGCCTCCACGCTGGGTCGAACGTTGCACGTGTAACTGACGAGGATCGAGCCGGCCGCGATGGCTTCGGCATCTTCGTAGTCGGGCTGGACCCTGACGCGGAACTCCTCGTGCTCGCCGAGCAGCTTCAACAATTCCAGGCGAGCGAAGTCGACGTCGTGGTACATCCCGCCGGCGACGAGCGTGACGTCGATCCGGCTCCCGATGGTGTCGTTCTGCGTGTTCATCTCAGAAGTCGACGCGCTTGAGGAACCCTCCGTCGACGGTGACGTTGACACCGTTCACGTGGCGGGCTCTGTCGCTGGCGAGGAACGCAATGACGTCGGCGACGTCCTGGGCGGTTCCCAGTTCGCCGCCCGGGTGGGCCTTCGCGGTGGCGGCGTAGAAGTCGGCCATGTGATCCTTGATCATGTTCCAGTCGCCGCCTTCGATGAAGATCGGGCCCGGCGAAACCACGTTGCAGCGGATGCCCTGAGCGCCGAGCACCTGAGCTTGGCCGAGGGTCCAGTTGGTGACGGCGGACTTGAGCGCGCTGTAGCTCCCGGATCCTGACGCGAAGTGCTCGGCTGTCGCCGTCGTGCCGATGCTGATCAGCGATCCACCGCCGTCGGCGAGTGCCTCGCCGGCGGCGCCGACACCGTAGATCAGCGACATGAGATCGATGTTGAAGTTGTTGATCCAGCCCTCGGTGGAGCGCGCCGGCTTGCCGGAGGTGTTGTGCACGTAGATGTCGAGACCGCCGAGTTGTTCGACCGACGAGTTGACCCATGCGACGAGTGCGTCGCTGTCGGCGACATCGACGACGCCCCCGACGACCGTTCCGAGCTGCGACAGCTCGGCAACGGCAGCGTCCACGCCCTCGGCGGTACGAGCGCAGATGGCCACGGAGGCGCCTTCGGCGAGCAGCGTCTCGGCGGCGGCCCGACCGATTCCCTTCGTCGCTCCCGTGATGAGTGCCTTCTTGCCGGTGAGTCCGAGGTCCATGGTTGTCTCCTGTTGTCGCGGTGCGTTGAGCAGCTGTGGTTGTCCGCCGAACATAACCGAATGGTCGTTCAGTATCGACAGTCGGCGGCCGCGCGTCGTACCGTGCGCCATGGCCGGAGATGCATACGACACGATCAAGAAATTCTGGGAGATCCAGGACGAGGGTGACTACGCCGCGTTGGCGCCGCTCTTCGCGGACGACGCGGAGGTGGTCGACCCCGTCTACGGCACGTTCGTCGGCGGCGACGCGATCGCCGGGTTCTTCTCGATGATGAACACCGAGATGGCCAAGGCCGGTGCCTCGTTCCGCCTGGTGGAGTTGGCGGGCGACGACACGGTCGCGTGGGCCCAGTGGGAGGCGACGACCTCCAAGGGCATCCGCCAGGGTGTCGGTGTGTACCGAGTGAGGGATGGCCGCCTCACCTACTACAAGGACTACATGAACCCATGAGCGGCCGGGTCGTGATCGTCACCGGTGCGGCATCGGGCATCGGGCGTGCAACCGTCGAACGGATGGTCGGCCACGGTGAGTCCGTTGTCGCGGTCGATCGTCTGGCGGACGCGCTCGCATGGACGAGCGACTCCGAGCACGCGGAGAGCATCCACACCGTCGTCGGGGACGTGACTTCCGACGACACCAACGCGGCCGCGGTCGCCGCTGCTGCGGAACGGTTCGGTCGGTTGGACGCCGCGGTCTTCAATGCGGGCGTGTCGATGGGTGGCGGTCTCCTCGATCTCCCGATGGAGGACTTCGACCGCGCCATCGCCGTCAACGTGCGGGCGGTCGCGCTCGGCATCCGTGCCGTCGCACCCGCTCTGCGTGCGAGTGGCGGTGGCCGCATCGTGGTCACGGCATCGACGTCGGGGATCGCCGGCGATCCGAACATGTGGGCCTACAACACAGCGAAGGGCGCGGTGATCAACCTCGTGCGCGCTTCGGCAATCGACCTCGGCGCCGACGGGATCACGGTCAACGCCGTGTGTCCCGGCCCGACCGAGACGGCGATGACCGCACGCCTGCAGTCCACGACGGTGTACGACGAACTTCGCCGTCGGATTCCACTGCAGCGCTGGGGGCAGGCCGACGAGATCGCCGCGGTCATCGAGTTCCTGGCATCTGCCGACGCATCGTTCGTCAACGGGGCGGTCGTCCCCGTCGACGGAGGGATCACGGCCAACACCGGGCAGTTCCTGCCCCGGGCCGTCGATGACTGACGCGTCTGTGCGATCGTGGACCGCATGAGCCTGCTCGACCGATTCGATCTCTCCGGCCGTGTTGCCGTCGTCACCGGCTCCGGCCAGGGCATCGGTCGGGCGATCGCCTGGGGGCTCGCGGATGCCGGCTGCGATGTCGTGCTGAACGCCCGCCGGATGTCCGACCTCGAGGTCTCGGCGGCCGGTGTGGAAGAACGCGGTCGGCAGGCACTCATCGTCGCCGGCGACATCCGCGACCTGTCCGAGTCGTTGGCCGACCGGACCATGGAGCGTTTCGGTCGGCTCGACATCTGGGTCAACAACGTCGGCGGATCGGACGAGAAGACGACGAGGGCGCTGATCGACACCCCCGACGAGATCTTCCGCTCGCAGCTGGAACTCAACCTCACGTCCGCGTTCCAGGGCTGCAAGGCGGCCGCCAAGCGGATGGGTCCGGGTGGCTCGATCGTGAACATCAGCTCGGGCGCCGGTATGCGCGGATCGCCCTTCACCGGTCCGTATGCCGCTGCGAAGGCGGGGATGAACAACCTCACCGAGACGCTCGCGTTGGAGCTGGCGCCCGACATCCGGGTCAACGCCGTGGCGCCCGGCCCGGTCGCCACCGAGGCCTTCTCGGAGGTGCTCGGCACCGACGGCCACCATGAGGCGATCGCCGCCGGGATCCCGCTCGGCCGGATCGGCCGGCCCGACGACATCGCCGGCGCCGTGCTGTATCTCGTCTCGGATGCGGCGTCATGGGTGACGGGTCAGTTGATCCTGGTCGCCGGCGGGCGAACCCACCGCACCCACCAGTACCGCCCGGCGGAGACCTGACCGATGGTCGAGGCGACACGTGGTCGC
This sequence comes from Ilumatobacteraceae bacterium, assembly GCA_963829585.1. Taxonomy (GTDB): domain Bacteria; phylum Actinomycetota; class Acidimicrobiia; order Acidimicrobiales; family Ilumatobacteraceae; genus Sva-07. Next base: position 51,966 of record CAWHJD010000008.1, read on the forward strand.
GCGCTCGGCCGTCCGAAGAACACGGATTCGGCGGAGACGCGCCGGCGCATCCTCGACGTGGCCCGGGCGGCCTTCGCCAGCGGTGGATACGACGCGTCGACCAATCGTGACCTGGCCACCCAGGTCGGCATCACCGCCGGCGCGTTGTACTACTACTACCCGTCGAAGCTCGACCTGTACCTCGCCGTGCACGAGGACGTGCAGCACCGCATCTACGGCAGGTTCAACGAAGCCGCCGCCGGCGCCGAGGGCTTCCTCCGCAAGTTCGATGCGATCCTCGACGTCGCCCACGAACTGAACGAGAGCGACCCCACGTTTGCCGGGTTCATCGGGGCGACTCGCTCGGACATGCGGCGCCACCCCGAGATCGCGGCGTCGCTGTCGGGACACACCGAACGACGCGACGACTTCTTCCTTCGGCTCATCGACGCGGGCGTGACGGCCGGTGAGATCGAGGAGCGCAACCGTGAATTCACGGTGGAGTTCGTCTCGATCGTCCTGATCGGCCTGACCGACGGGGTCTCCGACGACTCCGAGCGCCATCAGCGTGCGATCACCTCGATTCAGATGGTGTTGCGCGGCGACCTGCTCAGGCCGTTGGAGGAGTGACTTCCCGTCGGGCTCCGACGCCGGGACCTCGACGTTGTACGGTGCCAGACCGAACCGCAGGAGGGGATTGTCATGGGAGTACTCGACGGGCGTGTTGCCTGTATCACGGGTGGAACGCGAGGGATCGGCCTCGGCATCGCGAAGGGATTTCTCGACGAGGGTGCGCTGGTCGTCGTCAACGGCCGTGACCAGGCCAAGGCGGAGCAGACCCTCGCCGCACTCGACGCCGGTGACCGGGCGTACTACATCGCCGGCGACGTGAAGGAGCGCGAGTCGTGCGAGGCGATCGTCGACGGCACGGTCGATCACTTCGGACGTATCGACATCCTGGTCGCCAACGCCGGGGGAGCGACGGGCCATGCTCCGATCGTCGATCTGACCGACGAGGCGATGCAGGATTCGCTCGTCTGGAACTTCTGGCACACGTTCTGGACGATGCGCCGAGCCTTCCACTACATGATCCCGCAGCAGTACGGGCGTGTCATGAGTGTGAGTTCGCTCGAAGGCAAGGTCGGCAAGCCCGGCATCTCCATCTACGTCGTGGCGAAGCACGCCATCAACGGACTCACCAAGTCCGCGGCGCACGAGGTCGGAACGCTCGGCATCACGGTGAACGCGCTGTGTCCGGGCGCCATCGAGACCGACATCATGATGGCGGAGGGTCCGGCAGCGGCCGAGTCGATGGGACTCGACTATCAGGGCCTGCTCGACATGTTCGCCCAGGAGTCCGCGATCAAGCGCCTCAACGAGGTCGAGGACGTCGCCGCGGTGGCGACCCTGCTGGCTTCGGACGCAGGGGCCGGCATCACCGGATCACTCATCTCGATCGACGGCGGCACGGCTCCCTACTGAGCCCGGGCCCAACGGAAACGAATCGGAAGGAACTGTCATGGGAAAGCTTGATGGAAAGGTCGCCTGCATCACGGGCGGCACGCGCAGCATCGGCCGCGGGATCGCCGACGCCTTCCTCGCCGAGGGAGCCAAGGTGGTCGTCAACGGACGCGACGAGGCCAAGGGGCAGCTGTGCCTGGAGGAGATGGGTGCCGGCGACAACGCGGCCTTCTTCGCCGGAGACGTGTCGAAGCAGGCCGCGGTCGAGGGGCTGATCGACTACACGATCGAGCGCTACGGCCAACTCGACATCTGCTGCTTGAACTCGGGCGGCGTGCAGATGACCGCACCGGTGTTCCAGATGTCCGACGAGGAGTGGCAACTCGAGGTCGACTGGAACCTCAACCACGTGTTCTGGGGCATGCGACGCGCACTGCAGCACATGGTGCCGCGCGAGTCGGGACGGGTGATCGTCACGTCGTCGGTCGAGGGAAAACTCGGCAAGCCGGGCATTCCCGGATATGCCGCCACCAAGCATGCCGTCAACGGGCTGGTCAAGGCGGCGGCGTACGAGGTGGGCACGCTGGGCATCACGGTCAACGCGATCCTGCCCGGGTTGATCGAGACCGACATCGTTCGCGCCACCGGCCCCGACTCGGCAATCGCGATGGGGCTCGAGGACTACGACGCCCTCATCACGATGTTCAGTTCGGAGTCGGCGATCAAGCGACCGAACACGGTCGAAGAGGTCGCTGCCGTCGCCGTGCTGCTCGCCTCGGACGCCGCCAGGAACATGACCGGCTGCATGTTCCCCGTCGACGGCGGGACGATGCCGTACTGACCATGCCGTACTGACGATGTCGTACTGAGGAGGTCGTTGATGACAGAGGCCTATTCGCACCTCGCCCACGCGAACGACGTCGAACCCTCCGTCGGTCATGAGCACCTGCGCGAACGTTGCCCCCTGCACGTCGAGGAGTCGCACGACCCGCCGTTCTTCGTCCTGAGCAGGCACGCGGACGTCTTCGACGTCCTCATGCGGCCGAGTGAGTGGCGCAACGGCAACGGCGTCGGCATCGACCCGTCGCCGGCCGGGGTGCTGGGCACGGCCGATGACCCCGACCACCGGCGTCATCGTCGGATCCTGCAGGACACGTTCCGCCCGGCCGCGCTCGCCCGGCTCGACGACGACGTCCAGGAGATCGCCGACGATCTGTGGAGTCGGGCATTCGGGGAGGACGGTGAAGGTGACTTCGTGCCACTGTTCGCCTTCCCGTTTCCCGCGATCGTGATCGCGGCCCTGCTCGGTGTTCCACGGGATCGACGTGACGACTTCGGGCGGTGGTCCGACGACATCGTCAACTTCCTCGGCGGCGGCGATCACGAGAAGGCCGAGGCGGCCAACCGCGAGATCTTCGCACTCGTCGACGAACTGGTCGCCGATCGGATCGCTGCGCACGAACGTGGCGACGCTCTGCCCGACGACGTGCTGTCGGTGATGGCCGTCGCCGAGATCGACGGGGGGCTCACCCATCACGAGGTCCGCCGGCTCAGCCAGCAGCTCCTCGTGGCGGGGCACGAGACCACGGCGAGCCTCATCTCGCTGATGCTGTACCGGCTGATCGAGCAACCCGAGCTGGTCGATCAGCTCCGGTCGAACCCGGAGTTGATCCCCTCGGCGGTGGAGGAGTTCCTGCGGTTCGACTCGCCGGTGCAGGGTCTGTTCCGCACCAACCCCGAACCCAGCACGGTCCGCGACGAGATCCTCCCGGCAGGTTCGCGGATGCAGGTGTTGTTCGCGTCGGCGAACCGTGATCCCGAGGTGTTCGACGACCCCGACTCGATCCGACTCGACCGTTTCCGGCCCGGCTCACGATCGCACCTCGCCTTCGGGTGGGGCGTGCATCACTGCATCGGCGCAGCCCTCGCTCGGCGGGAGGCAGCAGTCGCCCTGCGGCTCATGATCGACCGGTTCGACACCGTCGAACGCACGGGTGAGGTCGCGGTGAACGAGCCGTTCGTGCTGCGGGGCCTCACCACGCTGCCGATCCGCTGGACCGTGCGCCGGTCGTAACCGATCAGCGATGAGCGAAAGCACCGCTATGCGGTCGTTTCGCTCATCGCTGGAGGTGGTGGAGGGTGGTGGTCAGGACCTGACGGGCGCGGTCGGTGGGGTCGGGGAACGCGGATCGCAGCGCAGCGGAGCGAACCTCCATCGACAGCGCCGTGTGCGGCGGGAGCACGGCGACGAGTTCGAGGATGGGGAGGTCACCCTCGCCGAGCAGGAGCCGGCCGTCGAGCGCCTCGACGACCAACTCCTCGGGAGCGTCCCCGGGCGGGCGTGCGGATGCATCGCAGAGCTGGAGGTAGGGAAGTCGCTCGGCCGAGATCGCGGCGACGTCCGCGGCCGTGCCGCCGGTGCGTGCGAGGTGGAGGTTGTCGATGAGGACCCCCGCATTCGGCCGGTTCACGCGATCGAGCACGGAGAGCGCCTGGGGGAGATCCCGCACGGACATGAAGGCCATGAACTCGAGGCTGCACCCGATGCCGTGGGTGGCGGCGAGGTCGCACAGCTCTCCGAAGCGGTCGGCGAACTCGTCGTCGCCGACCCCGCGTGACACGACCAAGAGGTTTCGCGCCCCGACGGTTGCCGCGGCCTCGATCATCGCTTCGCCGTGGTCGCCGGCCGGGGTGACGAAGATGGGTTCCATGTCGAGCGCGACCAGCCCGGTGTCGTCGAGTCGCCGCCGGACCTCTCGGGCCACTGCGTCGTCCCACGTCCCGTGGTCGAACCAGATCCCGCACGCGTCCCAACCAGCGGCAGCGCACGCTGCGACGAAGTCGGCCGGCCCGGTCTCCGGGCATACGCCGGCAGCGAGCGACAGCAATCGATCGATGGTCACCATGTGGTCAACCTAGAACCAGCCGCATGGTTCAGGCGGCCCGGATGGTGGGTGGACCGGTGGCTCGGACGGTGCCGTCGGGGTAGTGGATGGTGAGCACTCGGTCCGGAGCGAGCGTGAGTTCCCAACCGCTGTCGTGGATCTTGTGGTGATGGTGAGAACACAGCGGCAGCAGATTGTCGAGGTCGGTGCGGCCTCCGTGTCGCCACCAGATCACGTGATGCAACTTGCAGCGGTCGTACTGGGTGGTGCAGCCGGGGATCGCGCACGTGGCATACAAGCCGCGCAGCGCCCGGCGTTGCGCCCGGTTCGCGAGGCGGGTGCTGCGACCCAGATCGAGGTTGCCCGGGGCGTGCACCACCACCCCGTTGCGGACCACGACGGCGTGGGTGTCGGCGCCGCCGGCGAGTTCGGCGAGTACCCGCCATGGCACCTCGACAGGGATCGAGAACTCCGTGCGGGGACCGGTCAGTTCGGCGGAGTCGGCGTCGATGACCACGACGTACTCGGGTCGTCCGGGCTTGGCAGCCGTGCCGCCGGTGAGGATCAGATCGGCCAGCGCAAGGGCTCGTAGGTGGTCCTGTTTGGCGCCGGGGTCGGTCGGGCAGGTGTCGGGTGTCGACGTGGCGAACAACGCTTCGAGCGACTCACGCAAGCGGGCGTCGAGTTGGACACCGGTGAGCGGATCGAAGCGGGCCTTGAGATTCCACATGCCCTCGAGATCCACGAACGTGCGCAGGCTCGTCGCCCGCCGTTGACGCTCCAGGACGTCCATCCCGTCCTCGGCTCGGAGGCGGCGGGCCTCGTCGTTCACCCGGCGTGCGAACTCGGCCTGCGACGCATGCTCGGCAACAGCGACCAGTGCGTCGACGCGGTCCAACAGTTCTTCGCGTTGAGTGGCATCGAGTGTCTTGCCCGCCCGGGTGATCGCGTCGACATGGCCAGCGGTCACTGCACCACGATCCAATGCCGCAGCGATCGACGGCACGGCCCCGAGTGTCGTTGCCCGCTCCATCACCGTGCACGCCTGGGAGAGGGAACCTTTCGAGGACTCGGCGATCGACTGTTCGGGGAACGACACATCGGCCGCCAACCCACGAACAAGATCCGCTTCAGAAGCATCCAACCATGCACGCACCCGTCGCACTTCGACGAGGGCCGACTCCCGATCGCCGCGACCTGCAGCATCATCGGCGCGCACGGCGTCGATGCGCCCGACCCGCTCGAGAACTGCCGCGATCTCCATGCCACCCATCCTGACGAGGGGGTGTCACAGAGATGATGTGCGTGACCTGTTCGGAGTTGTCAGGTCTGCAGTTCATCGGTCGCGCAGACCCTTGCCGTCGAGGATCCTCGGCGCGTACTTGTCGACTCGCGCCGCTCGGGTCGACGCCTGCTTCGCATCGCCGATGATCAGGTTGTACTCCCGCTGCCGACCGGGCGTGAGCGCCTCGAAGGCCGTCCGCAGCGCCGGGTCGTCGTCGAGTCGCTGCCGGAGTTCGTCCACCAGGACGAGGTCCGGTGCCGGTCCGACTCGCGAGACCCGACTCCTCGACGGCGACGGCCTCGTCGATGTAGGCCGCGACGGTGTCGCTCAATCGGGCAACGTCGTCGACGGAGGTGAACCGGATGCGGAGAGCCGACCGAGAGTTCGGTCCCTGCTCTTCGAGCACACCGGCAGGATCCTCCAACAAGGCACCCTTGAAGAACATCAGGGCGAGGAATTCCTTCATCTCCTGCAGGATGGCGATGTTCTTGCCCTCGTGGCTGTAGCAGGGCTTTCCCCACTTGATCGCCTCGGTCAGCCCACAGCCGAGCAGGACGAGCCGGAGCTCGGACATCTCGTCGCGCCACGTCCGGGAGCGACTGATGTAGGCGTCGACGTCAGGGTTCACGGGGATCCGATCTGCGAACGGACAGTTGTCTCACTGCCGCGACATTACGTCGACGGTCGGCCGGTGGGCCGGCAGTTGTCGCCGCCGAGCGACCGAGGGTGCCCGATCAGGCGGCGGCGCGGCGCGCGGCGCCGTCGAGCACGTACGCGCGCGATGTTCGGGCAGGTGTCGAGGAGCGTCGCGAACTCCGCACGCGTGAGGACGTACACGCTGGAGTCGGCGGTCGCGGTGACCGATGCGGTCCGCGGCTGGAGTGTCAGGAGGGCCATCTCGCCGATGACGCTGCCGGCGCCGAGCATGATCGTCACGTCGCCACGCTCCACCTTGAACTCGCCGTCGATGACCACGAAACACTCGCGGCCGAACCGGTTCTCCTGCACGATCTGCTCGCCGGCAGGGATCTCGATGGTGGTTGCCAGGCGATCGAGCGTCTCGAGCTCGGCGGTGGGAACAGCGGTACCAAGGTCGCTGGCGAGGAGGTCGGGATGGATGTGGGTCTTGGTGGTGAACATGTCGTTCCTGGTTCTCGTTGGGGGGAGGGGACGTCCGCTGAGCACGGCAGTCGGGACAACGCACGGCCCGCGCCGTGCATTCCCATCTGTGACGCAGATCACGTGATGACGCGCGATCGTCTTCGGTGATCGGTGCGGTCCGAGCAGGAACGTCCGCTCGGAGGCCGGCGCCGGTCGCCTGGAATGATGTCGTTCATGGCAGATCTCACGCTCGAGGACCGGATCGGCGCACTGGCGTGCCCAGTCGCCCACACGATGCTCGACCCCGTGATCCAGGACGACCCGTGGGACTTCTATCGGCAACTCCACGAGCAGTGCCCGGTGTTCCCGATGCCCCAGATCGGCGCAGTCATGGTCACGCGGTACGAGGACGTCCGGTTCGTGCTCACCAACCCGGACCTGTTCTCCAGCAGTGGACGTGGCGGGGGCACGAAGAAGGGCCTGCAGGTCGACAATGCCCGCCGCTACCAGGAGATCCTGCGCGAACGCGGCTGGGGTCACGTCGAAACCCTGCAGCGCACCGATCCGCCCGTCCACACCGACTACCGCCGGCTCGTCGCCAAGGCGTTCCTGCCGCGTCGGATCGCCGACATGGCCGGCCACATCGACGACGTCACCCGTGGGCTGATCGACGGGTTGATCGGGCGCGGCGAGTGTGAGTTCAACCTCGACTTCGCGATGCCGCTGCCCGGGATCATCATCGCGGAAGAGCTCGGTCTGGACAGCTCCGAGATCCACCGCTTCAACCGTTGGGCGGGAGCGATGCTGGCGCTGGCCATGCGCCCGCTGACCGACGAGGAGGTGCTGGCGACCGTGGAGATCGAACTCGAGGCCCAGCATCATCTGGCCTCCGTGTTCGAGGCCCGGCGAAGCGAACCGACCGACGATCTCATCTCGGCGCTCGTCCACGCCCACGAGGACGAAGAGGGCGTCGAACCGCTCAGCGTCGCCGAGCTGCAGAACCTGATGCACCAGCTCGTCACCGGGGGTTTCGAAACGACCACCAGCGCGTTGAACCACGGCATGTGGCTGCTCACCCGCTACCCCGACGTGCAGGAGCGGATCCGGCGAGACCTGTCGCTCGTTCCGCGGTTCATCGAGGAGGTCCTGCGCTTCGAGAGCCCGGTGCAGGGTCTCACCCGTCGAGCCACACGTGATGTCGAGGTCGGGGGTGTGGTGATCCCCGAGGGAGCGATGGTGATGGTGCGCTACGCGGCCGCCAACCGTGACGCCACCGTGTTCGAGCATGCCGACGAGTTCGACATCGACCGTCCCCGCACACCGCAACATCTCGCGTTCGGCGTCGGCCCTCACTTCTGCGTGGGCAGTGCCCTCGCCCGCCAGGAACTGGTGAGCGGGTTCACCCAGTGGCTCGAGCGCACGTCGTCGATCGAGCTCGCTCGACCTCTCGTCGCACCGGTCCACGAACCGAGCTTCATCCTGTTCCCGATGAAGGAACTCCCGCTGCGCTTCGAACCGGCGTGAGGGCGCGCCGTACGGTGCCGTCATGAGCGAACATCCCGAGAACTACGAAGACGTCACCGTGTTCGGCCTCGACGCCGACGACGAGGCCGAAATGCTCGATGCCCAGAACGAGTGCACCTTCATCTGGTCGAACAAGGAGGGGTGGCCCGTCGGCGTGATCATGTCGTACGTGTTCCACGACGGGAAGTTCTGGTTGACCGCATCGAGTCAACGCGCCCGGATCAGCGCGGTACGTCGTGACCCTCGGGTCTGCATCGTGGTCACCTCGACCGGCTCGAAGATGGTGCGGAACAAGACCGTCACCTACAAGGGCACCTGCATCGTCCGCGACGACCAGGAGACCAAGGACTGGTTCTATCCGGCGCTGGCCAAGGCGATCCGTGGTGACGACGTCGAGGGAGCGAAGATCTTCGAGAAGTTCCTCGACTCGCCTCGGCGCGTCATCCTCGAGGTCGAGCCGACCCAGCGCATCGGCTACGACGGCCAGAAGATGGGCAAGGCGACGGCCGAATGGATGAGAGCCCAGAAGGAAGCGAGCTCGTGACGGAGAAGCTCGGACTCAGCGCCGACGAGGTGCTCACGACCACCCGGTCCGTCCGAAAGCGTCTCGACCTCACCCGCCCGGTGCCTCGTGAGGTGCTGGTCGAGTGCATCGACATCGCCCACCAGTCGCCGACCGGGTCGAACTCGCAGCGCTGGCGGTGGATGATCATCGAGGACCCCGCGAAGAAGCAGGTGATCGCCGACATCTACCGCGCCAACTTCGCCGCCGCGTACCAAGGAGCGCCGGAGCCCCCGCCCGGCTCGCAGGCCGATCGCGTGAACCAGTCGGCCCGGCACCTCGCCGAACACCTCCACGAGGTACCGGTGATGGTGATCCCGTTGCTCGCCGATCGTATGGACGAGGGCACGCCGTCATGGCGACAGGCGTCGCGGTGGGGCGGCATCCTGCCCGCGGTGTGGAGCTTCATGCTCGCGTTGCGCGAACGGGGCCTCGGCTCGGCGTGGACGTCGCTGAGCCTGCAGAACGAACGTGAGATCTCGGAGTTGCTCGGGATCCCCTACGACGACTACACCCAGGCCGGTCTGTTCCCCGTGGCGTACACCATCGGCACCGACTTCAAGCCGGCCAAGCGGCCACCCGCCGAGGAGTTCATCCGCTGGAACGAGTGGTCGTAGCCGTCAACGTGCCACGTCGCGGAAGGCGACGTCACGATCGGTGTTCGGCTCCCGCGGGAGCCCGAGGATGTTCTCGCCGATGATGTTGTGTTGGATCTCGTCGGTCCCGCCTGCGATGGACTGAGCAGGAGTGGAGACGAGCACCTCGGCGATCACGGCGTCGAGTTCGTCGCCACCAGCGGTGAGCATCGCCGACGTGCCGGCGATGAGGCTGTGCACCCGAGCGGAGCGTCGGGCGACCCCGCTCGCGGCGAGCTTGCCGAGCGAACCCTCCGGGCCGGGAGCCCGACCCAGCGCGCGGGCGGCGCGGGCTCGCTCAGCGGTCCACTCGTTGGCGCGCTGGAACGACACCAGCTCGGCGATCGCCTGGCGGACCAGCGGATCCTCGGTGCGTCCGAAGTGCCGTGCCCGCTCGGCGACGAGGTCGGCTCGTCCGGCTCGCTGCGGGTACCACGCGTACGTGGCGAAGTGATCGGCAGCCTCGGCCGCGGCCTCGTCGACCGTGCGACCCGCTCGCGCCCTCCGCGAACGACGGCCGCCGCATGGTGGCGAAGGTTCGCTCGTACATCAGGGTCGTCCTGGCGACGCGCCAGCCGTCGCCGAGGTCCCCGACCAGATTGGCGGCCGGGATACGAGCATCGGTCAGGAACACCTCGTTGAACGACGAGTGGCGGTTCATCTGCAGGATCGGACGGACCTCGACGCCGGGCTGCTGCATCGGCAGGACGAAGTAGCTGATGCCCTGGTGCTTGGGAACGTCCCAGTCGGTGCGGGCGAGCAACATGCCGTAGTCGGCGTGGTGGGCGCTCGTGTTCCACACCTTCTGTCCGTTGACGACGAAGTCGTCGCCGTCGCGGACTGCGGTCGTGCTCAGCCCGGCGAGGTCGGACCCGGCGCCGGGTTCGCTGAACAACTGGGTCCACGTCACCTCGCCCGTGATCGTCGGATGCAGGATGCGTGAGCGCAACTCGTCGGATCCGTGGGTGACGATCGTGGGCGCGGCGAGGGACATGCCTGCGCCGAGCGGTGTCCCGACGGCGCCGACGCGGCGGATCTCGTCGGCGACGAGCTGGTCGGCCCACGCCGGAAGCCCACGGCCGTGCCACTCGATGGGCCACGACGGCACCGCCCAGCCGGCGTCGGCGAGCAGGCGCCGCCACTCCACGAGGCGGCGTTCGGGGTCCCAGTTGGCGCGCAGCCAGGCCTGCACCTCGGTTCGTAGATCCTCCTCGTTCGGCTGTCCATCCGTCACGACCCCGACCGTACCCAGCCTGTCCTTCGGGGTCGGGTCCGGAAGGACTGGCTGAGTACGGTCGCGGGCATGCTGGAAGCCGATGTCGAGGTCGCCACCGACGACGGGATGATGGGGACGTTCATCGTCCATCCCGACGGCGAGGGCCCGCATCCGGTCGTGCTGTTCCTGATGGACGCCCCGGGCAAGCGGCCGTTGTTGCACGACATGGCCCGTCGCATCGCGTCGAACGGGTACTACGTCATGCTGCCCAACCTCTACTACCGCACGACCCCGGAGTTCCAGCTCGACTTCGCCAGCAAGGAGTCGTTCCGGCAGATGGTCGACCTCATGGGCAACCTCGGCAACCGCAAGGTCGGCCGCGACGCCGGGGCGCTGCTCGCCCATGCCGCGAACGATGCCGCCGCGGACGCGACGAGCGTCGGCTGCGTCGGGTACTGCATGAGCGGGCCGTTCTCGATCTGGGTGGCGGCCGAGTACCCCGAGCAGGTGAAGGCCGCGGCGTCGTTCTACGGCGTTCGCCTCCACGTGGATGCCTCCGACTCGCCGCATCTCCGCCTGGGTGAGATCGCCGGAGAGTTGTACGTCGGCTGTGCCGAGCACGACGACTACGTCCCGCTGGAGATGGTCGATCACTTCGAGGCGGCGATGCAGGCAGCGAACGTGCGCGGACGTCTGGAGCGCTACTGGGGAACCCACCACGGCTTCGCGTTCGACGACCGACCGGCCTACGACGCGGCGGCCGACGCCCGACACTGGGCGGCCATGCTCGACCTCTTCGACAGGAACCTGCACTGATGGTGGACCCGGCCGTCGCGGTGTCGCTGTCCGACGACCACGTCGCGACCGTCACCCTGTGCCGACCTCCGAACAACTTCTTCTCGCTGGCGATGGTCTCCGAGCTCGCCGATGCCTTCGAGGCGCTCGACGAGGATCCGTCGTGTCGGGCCATCGTGCTGGCGGCCGAGGGCAAGCACTTCTGCGCCGGCGCCGACTTCGCGTCGGCCGACCCCGCGGACTCGACCGGTGACCTGTACCGCGCCGCCGTGAGGTTGTTCCGCACCCGCAAGCCGATCATCGCCGCCGTCCAGGGAGCGGCGATCGGCGGCGGGCTCGGTGTGGCGATGGCCGCTGACTTCCGCGTCGCTGCACCCGAGGCGAGGTTCAGCGCCAACTTCGCCCGCCTCGGGTTCCATCACGGCTTCGGCCTGAGCGTCACGCTGCCCGCCGCCGTCGGGGGCCAGCACGCGGCCGAGCTGCTCTACACCGGTCGCCGCATCACCGGCGACGACGCGGCGGCGATCGGCCTGGTCGACCGGGTCGTGCCACTCGACGAGCTGCGTACGGTTGCCCACGGCTTCGCGGCGGAGATCGCCGGCTCAGCGCCGCTCGCCGTGCAGTCGATCCGGGCGACACTCCGCGGTGACCTCGCCGACCGCGTCGCCGCGGCCACCGATCACGAACTGGCCGAGCAGGAACGGCTGCGACGAACGGCCGACTTCAAGGAGGGAACCCGAGCAATGTCGGAACGCCGTCCGCCGCACTTCACCGGAGTCGAATGATGTCGTCGATCGGCGGTGTGATCGTTCCGGCCGACACGATGAGTCCCGGCGACCTCGTCGACTACGTGCGCCGTCTCGAGGCGCTCGGCTACGACTCCGTGTGGATCCCCGACATGTTCGGCCGCGAGATCTACGTGACGTGCGGGTACCTCCTCGACAACACCTCCACCATCAAGGTGGCCTCCGGCATCGCCCACGTCTACGGCCGCGACGCAATCGCCTCCGCCCAGGCGGCGCGCACCCTCTCGGAACTCTCGGGTGGTCGGTTCATCCACGGCGTCGGCATCTCGCACCCGCCTGCGGCCGAGCTGCGCGGACTCACCTGGGAACCACCGATCGCCAAGATGCGCTCCTACCTCACCGAGATGAGGGCGGCGATGTCCGGCGGCCTGCTGCACACGCCGGCGGATCCTCCACCAGTTCCCGTGTACGTCGCCGCGCACGGCCCGCAGATGATGCGCGTCGCTGCCGATCTCGCCGACGGCGCCAACACCTACATGCAACTGCCCGCCCACACACACGAGTCACGTGTCACGCTCGGGCCCGACAAGGCGCTCAGCGTCGTCCTGCCGTGCGTCATGACGACCGACGCCGTCGCCGCCCGCGAGGCCGGCCGTCGAGCGCTGTCGATCTACCTGCCGCTTCCCGCGTACCAGCGCCAGTGGGCGGCGCAGGGTTTCGACGAGACGGACTGGGCCGGCCGGGGGAGCGACCGTTTGATCGATGCCTTCATCGCATGGGGTGACCGCGATGCGATCCTCGAACGCGTCGAGCAGCACATCGACGCCGGGGCGACGCAGGTGCAACTCGGGGTGAACAACCCCGACGGCCCGAGGTCGGGCCCGCCCTGGGATCTCCTCGAAGCGCTCGCTCCGGACTGAGAGTCGAGGGATCTCCTCGGTCCGTCACGTGGTTGTTCGTATCGGCTCGAAGCGGGTCGGGAGACCCTCGGCCAGCACCTGGTACAAGGCCGTGGGCTCGCGAATGCCGCGGAGCCGATGGGTGCCGAGGCCGCGGAGCCGGACGCCGGGCGGCATCATGTCGGTCAGTGCCGTGCGCATGTCGCCCGACACCACGATCTGCCCGCCGTGGGCGAGGGAACAGATCCGCGCGGTCGCGTGAACAGCCATGCCGATGTAGTTGCCGGCCGACACGGTCGGGTAGCCCGCATGGATCCCCGCGCGGATCCGTACCGCGATGCCATCGGGCCAGCGATGCTCGGCCAGTGACCGCTGGGCAGAGATCGCTGCGTCGAGCCCGTCGGCAGGGCAGTCGAACGCCGCGAAGAACTCGTCGGCGCGGGTCTCGACGACACAACCACCGACCCGTTCGGTGGAACTGCGCTGGACCGAGCGGACCACGTCGAGCAGCTGTTCGTAACCATCCCCGAGACGTTCCAGATGACCGGTCGACTGTTCGATGTCGGTCATCAGCATGGTGACGAACCCGGTGGGCAGATCCGGTGGTGCCTGACCCAGTTCCCGTTCCGACCGAATCTGTTTGCTGATGAATCCGATCGGCACGATCCGGAACCGTTTGGCGGCACGGAGCAGTCGCAGCCGGGCGAGTTCACGGGCAGCATCGCTCTCGAAGTCGACCTGATCGAACCGTGCCAGGGCATTGCGGACGTGAGCCGCGTCCATGATCGGAAGCCTCCGGTGCCCCTGCGCGTCGACGTATGCGAATGCTCGGTCGGGCAACGCGGCCCGATCGGCTGTGCTCAGCCGTGCCACGACGCGATGTTAGTGCTGTGCGGCCAGGAGGATGACCGCCCTGGGGGTCGTGCCGTCAGTCGGCCGTCAGGCTGGCCCTCAGTGGGCCGGCGGTGCGCCACCGGTGTGCGCGTAGGTCTTGTTGGTGATCCACCACCGACCGTCGATGCGCGCCACGGTGAAGTAGTCGACGAAATCGCAGCCGAGGTAGTCGTGTTCCACCAGGACGGCCACGCCGGCATCGCCGGCCACGTCGACCATGCGCACGTCGGCGGTGTAGTCGGGCCCCGCCATGCTCGGGCTGCTCTCCACCATGCCGATGAAGTCGCCGATGGGGACATAGGTCTCCATGTCGCCGATGTGTCCGAACATGCGGGCGTCGGGATGGAAGGCATCCTTGAGCTTGCCGGCGTCGCCGCTCGCCCCCTCGATGTAGAGGTCGATCACGGCTCGCACGTCGGCGATGTCCTGGAGCTGATCCTTCATGGTGGTCTCCGTTTCAGAAGTGGGTCCGGAAACGAAGCCTGACACAGATGTCGGGGAGGTCGTGACGCCCCGAGTCAGCCGTTGGCGCTCTGGGGTGTGACGCGATGGTTGGCGATGATCGGGCCGCCGACCCATCCGCACAGCTGAGGGTCGCACTCGCGCAGTTCGCCCGAGATCCAGTGCCCGTCCGTTCCGAAGATGCCGCTCTTGCCGTCGAGCGTCACCCGGATGTTGCCCTCGCCGTCCTGCTCGTGCAGTGCGCCGGTGAACGGGTGCACGATGCCCCTCATGACCGCGTCCCCACGCTCACCGGGGTGCCGGGAGTACTGTCGACCATCTCGCCCAACAGGGTGTGGAGCCAGCGGATCTTCGACTCCTGATAGTTCGAGAAGGTGGCGCCGGGCTTGCGGGTGGTCTCGAGTCCCTTCTGGACCTTGGCCATGTTGAACACGTCCTGTTCGAACACCTTGGCCAACATCCCGAGTTCGGTTGCATCGGTCCACGGGTCGTCGACTCCGAGTTTGCGCTCCGCCGCCGGCGGTGGTCGCTCGCCCTTGAACGGCGAGAGGAAGAACACCTCCATGATCGACGAACGGTGATCGTCGCCGTTCGGCCGGAACCGATACGTGATCCGATTGAACGCACCCCACGGATGCATGTTCGGGAACACGGTGTAGTCGATCGAGTCCATCATCTCGGCGTCGCTCATCTGGTCGACCATGTCGCCGGCGACGGCGCGCCAGCGATCCCGTGACATCTCGGCGAGCACGGCACGCGCCGTCTGGCCCTCCTCGAGTGTGAGGGGTGCGTCCTGGTCGACGCGTACGTCGAGCATCCCGCGCAGCATGTCCTGTTCGGTGACGTCTGCGTCGAGCAGTGGGCTCGGAGTTCCACCCGGCGTGATCACGCGGGCACAGCGGTCCCACACGTCGACCTGGCTGTTCACGTCGCCGAGGTAGGTGAGGATCTGCGGGTGGGTGGCGTTGACGTGGTAGGCCTCGCAGAACGCCTCCTGGGCGATCTTCCAGTTCGCCTTGATGATCCGCGAGACGTGGGCCTCCACGTAGCGGTTGCCGAGATCCCACACCTCGAACTGCTCGACGATCTCACCGAGATGCTCCTCGAGCGACGCCGCGTTCGGATCGGGGTTGATGAACACGAAGCCGGCCCAGGTGCCGACCGCGCACTCGGGCAGTGTGAAGTCGTCGGGCCGCTGGTCGACGTGCGGGAAGTCCCACGCGGCGGGAACGTCGGCGAGATTGCCGGCGAGGTCCCACGCGAAACCGTGGAAGGCACAGCGGATCTCCGAGCAGTGACCGTCGTACTCCTTCAGCTGGCGACCGCGATGCAGACAGGCGTTGGGAAACGCCTTGATCGATCCGTCGCTCTGGCGTACGACCAGGAACGAGAGCTCGGCGATCTCGTAGACGATGTAGTCACCCGGCTCGGGGATGTGCTCCTCCCGGCAGGCGAACTGCCACACACGCGACCACATCTGGTCGACCTCACGACGATGCCACTCTCTCGACGTGTACCGCTCGATCGGGATGTCCTCACTGCCGAAGTATCGGGGCGATTCGAGGCGCAGTACGTCGGGCACGGGGTGCGTGTCGGCGTCGAGCAGATCCTGGAAGGTGAGCCCGGGTGAGCGAGCTCCCGCAGCGGTTTCGGACGAGTCGGTCGCGGTCATCTCGCCATTATTGACCACTTGGTGAGTTCCTGTGGTACTGGAGGTTCAGGCGCCGAGCAGCCGGTCGAGTTCCCGAAGTGCTTCGTGAGGGTCGCCGACCTGGACGGTGGTCCATCCGAGCGCGGCCGGCGGTTCGAGGTTCTGGTCGAAGTCGTCCAGGTACACGATCGTGTCGTGGTCGACTCCGAGTCGCTCGGCAGTGGTCTCGTAGATCGCGAACTCCGGCTTGCGGGAGCCGACCGCGAACGACTCCACCACGACATCGAACAGGGCGAAGTCGATGTCGCGCTGCATGGTCGGGCGGAACTCCGCGAAGGTGTTGGTCAAGAGTCCGGTGAGGTAGCCGTCGTCACGGAGCGACCGGACACGATCGATCATCTCGTCGACCACGGTGTAGCCACCCGGTGCGAGGAGCCGTTCGATCTCGTCGCCGCGCAGCGTCACGCCGAGCCCCTCGGCCCATGGATCGAGCAGGCCCTGGATCTCCGCGGTGGGGATCTCACCACGCTCGGCGCGGTGCCACGGGTGGTCGGGTCCGCTCTCACGAGGTCCGAGCAGTACTTCGTGCAACACCGACGGTTCGATGCCGCGCGGTCCGGCGATCTCGGCGATCTGGTTCGAGATCGTCGTGATCAGCACCCCACCGAAGTCGAAGACGACGGCGCGTATCGGCCCGATCACTCGAACGAGGCGCTTGCCTTGTGGTCCGGGCCGTACACCGGCGCGGTCGCATCGATGCGGTGCTTGCGGCTCACGGCGCTGACGAGCCCACCGGCGCCGAGCATCGTGCGCATGGCGACGTAGTTCGGGTGATCGAAGTGCGCAGCCAGCGCCTCCTCCGATTCCCACAGTTCATAGACCTGGATCAGGTCGTCCTGGCAGGGGTCTGCGGCGAAGCAGTACACGATGCACCCGGGCTCGTCGTCGCGGGTGGCCTTCTGGATCGGCGCGGAGCGCTCGATCAGCTCTTGACGGGTGGACGGGTCGGCGATGGTGATGGCGGCTTCGACGGCGATCAGGCTCATGTGGTGCTCCTCGTGGGGTGTGGCTGCTCGGCACGGACGGTTCGTCCGCACCGACGGTGCGTGGTCAGTATGGCAACGTGACAGAGCAGCATCATGAGCGGAGCGCAGGAGACGTGACATGCACGCAGCGTTGATCACCGGTGAGAATCGCGTCGAGCTGGTGGAGTTCCCCAGCCCCACGCCGGCCGCCGCCGGGGTCGTCGTGGACATCGCCTTCTGTGGCATCTGCGGCACCGACATCCACGCGTACCAGTCGGGTCGGCCCTACAACCCGGCGATCTGTGGGCACGAGTGGGCAGGGACGGTGTCGGCGGTGGGCGCCGAGGTGAGGTCGCTCAGCGAGGGCGACCGTGTCGTCGTGGCCGTCGCTCCGTCGTGTGGCCGGTGCACCGCCTGTCGACGTGGTCAGGCCGACCGGTGCGAGGTGACGTTCATGTCCGCGCTCGGTCGCGATCCGCTGGCGCCGCCGCACGGTGGATTCGCACCCCAGATCGCCGTCGCGGCGAGCCGAGTCGTCAAGACCGACCCGGGCCTGACCGACGAGCAGGCGGCCCAGGTCGAACCGACCACCGTGGCGTTCCACGCGGTTCGCAACAGCAACCTGAGGCTCGGCGACATCGCGGTGATCCAGGGCGCGGGTCCGATCGGGCTCGGCGCGATGCAGTGGGTGCGCGCGGCCGGAGCGGGACGCGTCATCGTCATCGAGCCGAGTCCGGAGCGTCGCGAACTCGCCCTCTCGCTCGGCGCCCATCACGCGGCTGCGCCGGGCGACGAGGCCAACCAGCTCATCAGAGAACTCACGCACGGTCTCGGCGCGGACATCGTCTACGAGTGCGTGGGCCGCCCGTTCGCCGTGCAGTCCGCCGTCGACCTCGCCCGCCGGGGCGGGTCGATGTGTCTGATCGGTCTCGCCGAGGGCGATGCGCCCATCTCGCCCGGTGCGTGGTTGGTCAAGGAGATCTCCGTGACGTCGTCGCTCGCCTATCTGCACGAGGAGTTCGAGATGTCGATGGGCATGATCGCCGATGGCCGCGTGGTGGTCGAACCGTTGCACACCTCGACGGTCGGGCTCGACGAACTCGAGGCGGCTCTCGTCGACCTGGCCAGTGGAACCAGTCGTCAGATCAAGGTGCTGGTCGACCCGACCGGCCAGATGTAGCAGAAGTAACAAAGCAGAAGAGCAAGAAGTAGGAGACAGTGATGTTCGATTTCAGCGGGAAGACCGTGCTGATCACCGGCGCGTCGATGGGGCTCGGGGAAGGGTTCGCGTACGGCTTCGCCGACGCGGGTGCCGACCTCGTGCTGACCGCTCGCTCGGCCGACCTCCTGGAGGGAGTCGCGGCGGCGTGCCGCGCCAAGGGGAGCACCGTCACGGTCGTCCCGGGTGACGTGTCCGTGGAGGAGGACGTCGCCAACGTCGTCGCTCGCGGCATCGAGGAGCATGGTCGGATCGACGTCCTGATCAACAATGCCGGTGTCAGCGACATGCGCGGTGTCGCACCCGAGTCCTTCGACATGGCGACGTGGAACTGGATCATGTCGATCGACCTCAACGGTGCCTTCATGTACCTGCGCGATGTCGGTCGTCACATGCTCGGGTCCGGCGGCGGCTCGATCGTCAACATCTGCTCGATCATGGGGAACGGCGCGAACGAACTGAACGTGATCGCCTACACCGCGGCGAAGGGTGCGCTGCGCAATCTCACGTTGCAGCTCGGCTGTGAATGGGCCGACCGCGGCGTCAGGGTGAATTCGGTGTCGCCCGGCTTCATCGTGACCGAGATGGTGCGTCCCGCGCTCGAGGGAATGGGCATGGATCGCTGGATCGCGAGCCGCACTCCCATGCGACGCATCGGCGAACTCGACGAGATCGTCAGCCCGGTGCTGTTCCTCGCGTCCGACGACGCGAGCTACATCACGGGCCACGACCTGAACGTCGACGGCGGGACGAATGCCGCCAACGGCTACTACCAGATCCCTCCGATCCATCAGGAGTGGAACGCCGACTCCGCACCGCGGGTCGGCTCGGGCTACGAGGGAATCCAGCCGCGGCCGGACTGGTACGAGGTGATGAAGGCGGGGATTCCGGGCATCCACTACACGCCGGATTCATGAGCGCTCGCCCGACAATTCCGTCCGGTCCGTCGCGTAACCAACCGATCGGTTAGTTTCTCGGAATCGGGTCGTCTGTTCGGCCCGTCCCTGGCCCCGGGAGAGGGGCAACGGTTACATGAGATGGGGGATCACCACATGACATCACGATCACGGAAGCGGTCACGCGTCCTGCTCGGAGTCGCCACCAGCCTCGCGCTGGTGCTCGCCGCGTGCGGCAGCGACGAAGACATCGGGAAGCGAATCGACCGAGGCCGCGTCGGAGGCGACGACGGCGGCCACGGAGGCACCCGAGGCAACCGACGCACCCGAGGGCACAGAGGCGCCCGACACCACGGAGGGCGAAGCAGGTGCTCGGCGAGGCCACCGGCGAGCCGATCAAGATCGGCGTGCAGAACCTCGAGGGCGATCCCAACGGTTCGTTCCCCGAGTTCTCGGTCGCGATGCAGGCAGCGGCCGACTACGTGAACACGGAACTCGAACGGCCTCGGTGGCCGACCGATCGAGCTCGTGCTCTGCAAGTCGATCGTGTCACCTGACGACTCGCAGCGATGCGCCAACGAGTTGGCCGCCGACGAGGTCGAGATGGCCATCTCGACCATCAACTTCTTCGGCAACCACTTCTCGATCTACCAGGGCTCCGACATTCCCGTGATCGTGGTGACCCCGATCACGATCGCCGACTTCACGTCCGAGGGTGTCTACGCCATCGGCGCCGGCGGCGGCTGTCTCGGAGTCCACACCGGTCTCGTGCAGTTCGCCACCGACCAGATCACCGAGTTCGAGGACATCACGATCGAACGAGTCGGTGTTCCGTGGGCGGACACCCCTCCCGGTGTCGTGTGCTACAACGACCTCGAGGCGAAGCCGCTCGACGTGCTCAACGGCACGACGCCCGGCGATGCCGAGCGGGCGGGCTCGATGCCCGACCTGACCCACATCGGTGTCCCGATCGCCCCGGCCACGCCGGATGCGACCCCGCAGGCGACCGAGGTCCTCGACTTCGATCCCAGCGTGATCATCTTCTCGGCGCAGGGAGCGGACTGCTGGAACTTCGTCGATGCGCTCGGGCGCCTCGGCTGGACCCCGCAGGACATTCCACTGGTGCTGTCGGGTTCCTGCACCGACTTCACGGCGATGGAGGCTGCCGGCGATCTCGCCGACGGCATCTACATCACACGGCTCCGTGAACGGCTTGCTGGCACCGCTCGAAGGTCTCGAAGGTGACCACCTCGAACAGGCCACGACCTACCAGACGAAGGGTCTGGAGTACGGCATGACCGAGGACGACCTCTTCAAGGGCTTCGCCACGCAGGGCTTCTCGGCCATCATGAACATCTGGGAGGCCTCGAACGCCGTCGAGGGTGACGTCACCGGGGCAGCGATCGCCGACGTGATCGCCGCGACCGACGGCAGCAAGCCGAGCTTCGGTGGCCCGCCGCTGAACTGCGCCGGTGCACCCGCACCGTACATCGCGGTCTGCAGCTCCGAGATCGCCATGGACCAGTGGGATGCAGCGAGCAAGTCGATCAAGAACGTGATTCCCTCGTTCAGCGGTCTCGACCTCGTTGCGGGCACCGAACTGCGGCCCACCGCCGAGGGCTGAGCGTACCGCACTGAACACAACACACTGAACACCACACACTGAACACCAGCTCGGGTCGGGGTCGATCCCAGGATCGGCCCCGACCCGTGCGTTCTGATCATCACGTGACGTGACCGGGGGCTCCGCGTTGAACGACATCATCTTCACTTTGCTCATCGGGCTCGGCCTCGGTGCGCTCTACGCAATGCTCGGTGCCGGACTCGTCGTCTCGTACAAGGGCTCGGGCGTCATCAACTTCGGCTACGGCGCCATGGCCATGTACGGCCTCTTCACCTTCGACACCGCCTGGCATCGGGGCGAGCTCTACTTCCCGTGGGTCGACTTCCTGCCCACCAAGGGGCTGAACATCCCCGTCAAGATCACCCTGTCGGACAGCGGAACGTGGCCGATGGCCGCGGCGCTCGTCCTGGCGCTCCTGATGGCGGTGGGGCTCGGTCTCGCGGCGCACTTCCTCGTGTTCCGCCCGCTCCGCCATGCCGCCCCGTTGGGCAAGGTCGTGGCCTCGCTCGGACTCGCGCTGTACCTCCAGGGTGTCGCTCTCATCAACTTCGGCAACTCGTTCCCGCAACCCGAGAACGTCGTCCCCGAGGAGACGATCGACAACTTCCTCGGTATCGGCAAGCCCTACCCGGGCAGCAACCTGTACGTCATCGCGTTCGCCGTGATGATGGGGTTCGTCCTCTGGGCCGCCTACCGGTATCTCCGCTTCGGCCTCGCCACACGCGCGGCGGCCGGCAACGAGAAGGGCGCGGTGCTCCTCGGCTACTCGCCGCAGACACTCGCTGCCATCAACTGGGTGATCGCCTCGGTGCTCGCCACGCTCTCGGTGATCATCGTCGGCCCGATCGCCGGCACGATCACCCCCGTCGGGCTGACGGCGCTGATCGTGCCCGCACTCGCCGCGGCGCTGATCGGCGGCTTGCGTTCCATCCCCATCGCCGTCGCCGGTGGTCTGGCGCTCGGTGCGGTCCAGACCCTGCTCGACGTCGAGAAGGGCAAGTGGTTCACCGGCAATCTCGAGTGGATGCAAACGGGCGTCCGCAACTTCCTCCCGTTGATCGTGATCATCGTGGTGCTGTATGCTGCGGGGCAAGTCGCTCCCGATCCGCGGCGCCGTGGAGGAGAAGCGTCTCCCGATCGCTCCCGATCCCCGGCGGATCTGGGAGCACGCCTTCTTCTGGGTCGTCGTGCTCACCCTGATGGCGTTCGTCTTCGAAGATGCGGGTGGCCGGACCCGCTTCGCCAACTCGATCCAGACCGGCTTGGTGGTCTCGATCGTGATGCTGTCGATCGTGCTCATCACGGGGTACACCGGGCAGATCTCCCTGGCGCAGATGTCGTTCGCCGGCATCGCCGCCTTCGTCATGGCGCGCATGATGGCCGACGGCATCGGGAGGGGATCCAACCTCGTCCCAGTCGACGGTCCCGGACTCGCCTGGCCGATCGCCGGTGCCATCGGGATCGTTGCGGCGGTGATCGTCGGCGTGGTCGTGGGCCTCCCTGCCGTACGAATTCGCGGCGTGCAACTCGCCGTCGTCACCATCGCCGCTGCGGTCGCACTGCAGGGCATGTACTTCGAGAACGAGGTGATCACCCAGCTTCGTGCCGGTGTCCCGGCATACGTGAAGGATCCGACGATCTTCGGGATCGATGTCGGCGCCCGCAGCGCACGCGAGCAGAACGAGAACCCGGCGTTCGTGATCTTCGGCGCCATCGTCCTCGCGCTCTGTGCGATCGCCGTGGCCAACATGCGACGAGGAGGCGTGGGCCGACGCTTCCTCGCCGTGCGCGCCAACGAACGTGCCGCTGCCGCGGCAGGCATCAACGTCACCCGGACCAAGTTGCTCGCCTTCGCGATCAGCGCCGCCCTCGCCGGCGTCGGCGGACTCATGTTGGGCTTCAAGCAGGTCGAGGTCTCGTCGGCGAACTTCGCCTACGGCGCCAGCCTGTCGGTCCTGGCGTTCGCCTACCTCGCCGGCATCTCGTCGATCAGCGGCGCGATCGTCGCCGGCATGCTGCTGCAGGCGCTCGTGCCGACGACGTCCAACTACTTCTTCGCCGGAACGAACATCGACAACTATGTCGGCCTGCTGAGCGGCATCGGCATCATCGTCACGGCGATCGTGCATCCCGAAGGTGTTGCTCCCTTCTTCACCGACGGGGTCAGACATCTCGGCAACTGGATGGTCAGCGCGATCCCGGGCGCCGAGACGTTGCGATCGAACTACCGGGGTCCCAAGCAGGTACTCGTGAAGTCCGGGCTGGCGATCCTCGTCGTCGGTACGGCGCTGTGGTTGTACAACGCCAAGTTCGTCGAATCGGTCGAATGGTGGGTGTTCATCAGCATGGTGCTGTTGTTCCTCGTGGTGTTGGCCTTCGCCAGGGTGGTCGGACCGATCTCGCCCACGTTCCCCGAAGCGGGGCGTCAGTGGGCGAGCTCGGCTCGGCGGTTCGGCCCGACGGCACTCGTCGGGTACGTTCTGGGCTGGATCATCTGGCCCCTTCGGGTCGACACCTATTCGATGTTCTGGATGCCGATACTGGGTGCCTTCCTCGCACTGATGGTCCGAAACGTCTACTTGCAGATCCGAGGCGGGCACCAAGCTCCTGCGCCGGAACCACCGCCAGATGCTCCGAGAATCGCCGCGAACATCCCGACTCCCGCAGAGGTGAACTGACATGGCACTACTCGAAGCCAAGGGCCTGACGGTCACGTACGGCGGTCTCAACGCCAACGACGAGATCGACCTCGAATGCCACGCCGGCAAGCTGGTCGGGCTCATCGGACCCAACGGTGCGGGGAAGACCACCTTCATCGACGCGATCACGGGATTCACCCCGATCACGCGTGGGTTCGTGAGCTTCGACGGGGTCGACCTCGCGGGCCAGCGGCCCGATGCCCGCGCCAAACTGGGCCTGGTCAGGACCTTCCAGTCGTTGGAGCTCTTCGAAGATCTGACCGTTCGGGACAATCTGCTCGTCGCCGCAGATCGGCCGACGTGGTACTCGTTCCTGACCGACATCCTGATGCCGAGTCGAGGCAGGGGAGCTGCCCTGGAGCAGATCGAGGTCGCCCTCGACGCCATGGGGCTGCGTGATCTGGCCGACAAGCACCCGAGCGACCTCAGCCATGGTCAGCGCAAGCTGGTCGGCGTCGCACGGGCACTCGCGGCCAAACCCAAACTGCTCCTGCTCGACGAGCCGGCGGCGGGTCTCGACACGCAGGAGAGCCAGTTGCTGGGTGCGCACCTTCGCAGCTTCCTCGACCTCGATGTCAGCCTGTTCCTGATCGACCACGACATGGGGTTGGTGCTGAACGTCTGCGACTACATCTACGTCCTCGACTTCGGTCGGGTGATCGCTCACGGCACGCCCGCCCAGGTCCGAGCCGACCCGGCGGTGATCGCCGCCTACCTCGGCGAATCCGCCGGCGAAGCCCAGGCGGAGGCAGGTGCCGCCCTCAATCGGTCGGCCGACGCCGTCGCAGAACCCGTGACATCAGCAACCGTGGCATCGGAGGCCGGCAATGAGTGATGAACTCCTGATCGATGTGCAAGGGCTCCACGCCGGCTACGGCGGCATCCCGGTGCTTCGCGACATCAGCCTGAACGTCGGGCCCGGCGAGGTCGTGGCCCTGCTCGGGCCGAACGGCGCCGGCAAGACCACGACGCTGCTCACGATCTCCGGGCTGCTGGCACCGCTCGAAGGCAGCGTCGAGGTGCTCGGCGAGCCGGTCACCGGCCACAAGGCGTACTCCGTTGCCCGGCGCGGCCTGGCGCACGTGCCGGAGGATCGGTCGCTCTTCTTCGACCTGACCGTCGAGGAGAACATCCGCCTCGGCCTGAAGGGCAACCGGCACGAACGCAAAGAGGCCCATGACCGGGCGATGGAGTTGCTGCCGGCGCTCAAGCCGCTCGGTCGTCGCCATGCCGGTCTGCTCTCGGGTGGCGAACAGCAGATGCTGGCGATGGCGAGGGCGCTGGTGTCGTCACCGAAGTGCATCCTCGTCGACGAGATGAGTCTCGGTCTCGCTCCGATCATCGTCGAGCGGCTGCTCCCGATCGTGCGAGACATCGCGGATCAGACCGGATGCGGTGTGCTCATCGTCGAACAGCACGTCCACATGGCGCTCGAGGTCGCCGACCGCGGCTACGTCTTGAACCATGGTGAGATGGTGCTGCAGGGCTCCGCCGCCGAACTGTCCGCGAACCGCCACGTGCTCGAAGCCAGCTACCTGGGCGAGGCAGTGCTGGACGAAGTGTGACCAGTCCATTCGCGCCGGGACTCCTTGCCGGACGAACGGCCCTGGTGACGGGTGGCGGCACAGGACTCGGGCGAGCGATCGCCGAGGGTCTCTCGGCGGCCGGAGCGTCCGTTGTCATCGCGGCTCGAAACCGGGAACGTGTCGACGTCGCGGCAGCCGAGATCAGTGCGCAGACGGGCAACCCGGTCGAGGGCGACGTGGTCGACATCCGCGACCGCGAGACCGTCGAGGCACTGGCTGGTCGCCATCAGATCGACATCCTGGTCAACAACGCCGGCGGCCAGTTTCCGCAGAAGGCGCGTGACTACAGCCCGAACGGTTGGCGCAGCGTCATCGATCTCAACCTGAACGGCACGTGGACGATGACGCAGGTGTTCGGCAACCGGATGCTCGACGCCGACGGCGGCAACATCGTGCAGATCGTCGCACTCGTCGGCCGCGGCATGCCCGGCATCGCCCACAGCTCAGCGGCACGAGCAGGGGTCGTCGAGCTGAGCCGGACGCTCGCATTCGAGTGGGGGCCGAAGGTGCGTGTGAACTGTGTCGCGCCCGGCGCGTTCCGCACCGAGGGATGGGAGGCCACCTACGACGAAGGGGTGGGCAACGACATGTCGGGGGTCCCGTTGCCGTATCCGGGCCGGCCCAGCGACGTGGCGAATGCAGCGGTGTTCCTGGCGTCACCGGCCGCGGCGTACATCACCGGCGAGTGCCTGTACGTCGACGGTGGCATGATCCTGCAGGGCCCGATCAGCGCCCTGCCCAAGGACGGCTACCCCGAACGAGGCACACATCGCTGAACGCATCCGCACGCCGATCCCCGGATGCGATGAGCGAAGTGACCGACGTCCGGTCGTTTGGCTCATCGCGGTCGTGTTCGCGGGGCGGTCTGCGTCGTCGGCGCTCATGAGGTGCTCGCTACCATCGGTCGATGGCGACCATCCTTGCCCACATCACCGTCCGGCCGGAGAGCGAGGCCGATTTCGAAGCTCTCGCTCGAACGCTGTACGAACGGACCCATGCGACCGAGAGCGGCGTGCGCCACTACGAGTACTGGCGCGGAGCAGCACCACGGACGTACTACACGCTCCTGTCGTTCGACGACCATCGCGCCTTCATCGCGCACCAGACCAGTGACCATCACGAGACTGCGTCGCCCCAACTCGGGCGGATGATCGAGAGCCTGCGACTCGAATGGGTCGACCCCGTGCCAGGGGCCAGCGATCTGCCCCCGACCGAGATGCAGTCGGCGTTGCCCGATGCCGACGCGCTCACGGTGGAGTACACCGATCGGTTCGCGGCGGTGATCGCCGATTGGTGGCGTGACGTCGGTCGGTGATCGACAGCGGCGCCGCACACGGTCTTTCGGGGTCGGGTCCGGAAAGACAGGCTCGGTCTTTCGGGGTCGGGTCCGGAAAGACCGGGTCAGCGGTCGGTGGGCGGTTCGCGGCTCCACAGCACGTCGAAGTCGACGGCGATGTCGAGCACCTGATAGGCCCGGCCCATCCCTACACAGAACCCACAGGTGATCGTCAGCTCGAGCAACTCGATCTCACTGAAGTGCTCACTCATCCGTGCCCACATCGCGTCGTCGATGCCGCGATGGTCGATCGCGAACTGCTCGGCGAACTCGGCTGCGAGTCGTTCCCGCGGTGTGAAGTCGGGGTGGTCGTAGTACTGGTGGACGTGCTGGTACAGCTCGTCGGTCAATCCCTGCTGCATCGCCGATGCAGCTCGTGTGTTCAGTCAAACGTGGCATTCGTTGAGCTGGGCGATGCGCATGCGGGCGACCTCGCGTTCGCGTACCGGCAGGCTCGACTGCACGTAGACGGCCTCACCCATCGCACCCATCGCCGCGCCGAGATGGGGCGCCAACTGCCAGATCCGCTTCGCCTCGAGACCGTCGCCGCCGGGAACGTCGATACGGGCCATCAGGTCTCCTTCTTCTTCGGGTCGGCGACCGGCGTGGACGCGATCAGGTCGTCGACCCACCGGTGGAACATCTGGTTTCCCGGTTCGTTGCGCCCGAAGACGAACTCGGTGTTGGCGCCCGAAGCCAGCGCCGACTGGATACCGAGGCCGGTCTTGTAGTCCTCCTCG
Source organism: Ilumatobacteraceae bacterium (assembly GCA_963829585.1). Classification (GTDB taxonomy): domain Bacteria; phylum Actinomycetota; class Acidimicrobiia; order Acidimicrobiales; family Ilumatobacteraceae; genus Sva-07. The sequence goes on from CAWHJD010000008.1 coordinate 79,186, forward strand.
TTGACGACCCATTCGAGGAAGTCGGCGCGTTCGAGTGTCGCGGCTCGCTCCTTCTCGCTCGCGTCCTTGGCGATGACGTGCGTCTGGATCGTCCGCGAGCGGTCGGCTGTCGGGCCGGGGATCAGCTGGCTGACCATCGCGCCACGCCCACCGTTGCCGGCGACGGACACGTGGGGGAACACCGTGTGCACGAACCCGACGTACTTCGCGGGGACCCACTCGGCCGACGGGATGTCGCGCAGCTCGTGTGTGACCCGGCGGGCAAAGGCCACACGTTGATGCGGGCCCCATGCATCCCAGGTCATGACGTTGCCCATCACGTCGACGCCCAACGTGTCGCGATGCAGGATGTCGAGGTGGTAGCCGTCGACGTATCCGTCGAACGCGATCTTCCAGTTCGGCCCGACGAGGGTGCGTTCGACCAGCAGCTCCATGTCGGCGAGTCCGAGCGCGTCGAGGACGGCGTCGTAGCCGCCGAGCCATGCGTCGAGGTCGAGGGTGGCGTCGGGATGGAGCACCGCGAACACCATGCCGCTGCGTTCCTCGCACGGCAGTTCGGTCAGCCCGTGCGTCTCGGTGTCGACCTCGCCGAACTTCTGCCGACCGGAGATCCCGACCAGGGCGCCCTCGGTGTTGTAGCTCCAGGCGTGGTACGGACAGGTGAATCGTCGGGTCTGTCCGCAGCCGTCGGCGACGACCAGCGCGCCTCGATGGCGACAGGCGTTCACGAATGCCTTGACCCCACCGTCGGCCTGACGCACGGTGAGCACCGGCACGCCGGCGATCTCGATCGAGCGGTACGAGCCCGGCTCCGGGAGATGGGCGCTCAGCGCTGCGACGACCGGCCCCTTGCGGAACAGGACCTCGACCTCGCGCTCCCAACGCCACGGGTCGAGGTAGTCGTCGACCGCCACGGTCCACGTGTCGTCGAGGGAGTCGGTGGTGTCCTCGTCGAGGTGGGTCAGCAGGCGCCCGGCGACCTGGTGCCAGTCGTTCACCCAGGTGGTGCCCCTGTGGTCGTGCTCGGTCGGCTGCGGGAACCGACCGTACGAGGGCGCAGTGTCCGCGCTCGCCTCGTGTTGGTCGTGGAGTTCGTCGGTGCTCACGCGGGAACCTCTGCCTTTCGGACGGCGACCGGGATCGCACTGGAGACAACCATGCCGGTGACCGGATCGTGACCGGCGTCGGCGGAGACGAGCCGGCTCGTCGGGGTGCCGATGTCGCGGACCTTCTCGTCGGTCAGCGCCCTGCCGCCCCACGAGTGGGCCATCGAGATCACACCGCGCTTGACGTCGTCGGCGGCTTCGGCGACGCCGACCAGCGCAGCTCGTGGTGATCGGATCTCCACGAGGTCACCGGAGCCGAGTCCGAGTTCGGCGAGGTCGTCGGGGTGCATGTACGCCGGGTTCGTCGTGCCCTTCTTGGCGAGCGCCGGCAACTCGGTTCCGGTCGAGTTGAGCACGTGCTTCAACCGGCGGCTGACGAGGCGGAACGGGAACTCGGCGGGGTCGGCGCCGGCGAACACCGATGGGGGTTCGGTGAGCACCGTTGCCAGTTCCGCCATGAGGTCGTCGGGCGCCGGAGTGAACTTCGCCGTGGCGCCCTCGTCGGCGGGCTGCACGACCGGACGCATGTGCGGATGCACCTCGCGCGGGTGGGCGCGAACCTCGTCGAGCGGCATGCGCGATCCGGCGTAGCACCGGTCGATGATCTCGTCGGTGTCGGGGCGTGTCGACATGTCCGGCGAACCTCCCGGCAGCGGAAGGGTGCTCCCGAGCCGCGATGCCAGCTCCCAGAACACCTCCCACTCGTTGAGCACGTCGCCGTCACGCTCGACCACCGCTTCGGTGTAGTTGGTGTACGGCTCGCGGAACCAACGGTCCATCAGGTGGGGTACGTCGGCACGCTCGAGCGACAGGGTGGGAGCGACGACGTAGTGGGCGAACTCGGCGGTCGGCGTCATCCGGTGGTCGATCACCACGAGCAGTTCGAGGTCGGCCAGGGCCCGGAGGGTCAGTTCCTGGTCGGGGAACGCCACGGCCGGATTGCCGCCGCTGACGATGAGCGCCCGGACGCGACCTTCGCCCGGCGTGAGGATCTCCTCGGCGAGGGCTGCAGTCGGCATCTCCCCGCGGTAGCCGCGCAGGTCGCGGATGCGTGACGGTGGACCGTTGGCGGGGGCTCGCGGTGGGGTCACCTGCGCCCGGTGTGGTGTGTCGGGGTAGAGCAGGAGGCCGTTCTCCAAGAGGTCGCCCTCGCGGTTGACGCGTCCGAGGATGGTGTTGAGAACGACCACGAGGTGTTCGGTCAGGCTCGAGCGTGACGCCATGTTCGGGCCGGTGCCGGTGCCGGCGGTGCCACGCGGGCCGGCCGCGAACATCCGGGCTGCGGCCACGATGTCGTCGGCGTCGAGCTGGCAGCGCTCGGCGACGACATCGAGCGTGAACCCCTCGACCGCCGCGGCGAGTTCGTCCATCTGGTCGACCCAGCGTTCGCAGAACTCGTGGTCCTGCAGGCCTTCTTCGAGCACGATCCGGATCATCCCGGCGAGCAGGGTGGGGTCTTCTCCCGGGCGGATCTGGAGGTGGATGTCGGCGAAGCCGGCCAGTTCGGTCCGGCGCGGATCGATCACGATCAACTTCATGCCCTCCGCCTTGCGGCGACGCATGACCACGAACGGGTTGGTGCCCTGGAGGCCGCCGATCGGGGCGTAGGACGACACCATCGAGTTGTAACCGATCGCCATGTGGACATCGGAGTCGGTGAAGTTCTGGTAGCCCGCCTCCCATCCGCCGAGTCGCAGGCCGGCGAGACCCTTGGCCGGCTGGTCGATGGTGACCGACGTGTAGAACGACACGGAGTCGAGACCCTGGTGGAACGCTCGTGCGACGGGCACCGCCACCGAGTTCTGGTAGCCGCCGGTTCCGGTGTACGACGCGACCGCGCGCGGGCCGTACGTGTCGATGATGTGGCGCAGTTGCGCAGCGATCTCGTCGAGGGCCTCAGCACTGTCGACGGATTCGAACGTGCCGTCGGGACGGCGGCGCAACGGGCCTCGGAGACGGTTCGGGTCGGCCATCTGGTCGGGGAGTTGACGTCCCTTGATGCACGTGTACCCCTCGAAGAGGGGGTCGTCCATGACGCCGCGCACCGCGATCACCCGGTTGTCGACGACGTCGACCTCCATGGGGCAACTCGCGTGGCAGACCCGACAGAAGGTCATCTTCGTCTGTGGTTCGGCCTTCGTGATCGTGGATGCTTGTTCCATGCGAGACGCCTCCGGTCGTTTCCGTACGTTCGTAAACTAACTGTTCGGCTAGTTTCCGAACGCAGCAGAGGACACGTGTTCCGCGACGTCGCGGAACTGGACCGGACACGGGGGACAGACATGGAACATCGTCGGGACGAACGAGCATGACGCGGGCCTTCCGGTTCGGGCTCCAGACCTTCAACGCAACCAGTCCGCAGGACTGGCGCGATCAGGCCCGACATGCCGAGGAACTCGGCTTCAGCACCTTCAGCGTCGCCGATCACGTGATCGGCCCGGGGCCGGCTCTCGCCGCCACGAATCATCCGGTGCAGGACATCGCCGCGATCCCGGCGATGGCGGTCGCGATCGAGGCGACCAGCACGATCACCATCGGGTCGCGGGTGTTCTGCACCGACTATCGCCAACCCGTCATGTTCGCGAAGGAGCTGGCGACGCTCGCGTACTTCGCCGAGGGTCGCCTCGAGATCGGCATCGGTGCCGGCTGGCTGCAGGGCGAGTACGAGGCGATGGGCGTGCCGTGGGATCCCGCCGGCGTGCGCATCGACCGGATGGAGGAGACCATCGCGTTGATCCGGGCGCACTTCGCCGACGGTGAGGTCAACGTCGACGGTGCGCATGTGCATGCCACCGGTTTCGAAGGCGTGCCCGAAGGTCCCGACCGGGCTGCCGCCCATCATGATCGGCGGGGGAGCGCCGCGCGTGCTCGGCATCGCCGGGCGCGAGGCCGACATCGTCAGCCTCAACTTCGACAACAGCTCCGGCAAGATCGGTCCTGCGGGTGTCGGCAGCAGTACCGCCGAACTCACCGCGCAGAAGATCGAATGGATCCGCGCCGGCGCCGGCGACCGGTTCGACGACCTGGAACTCGAGATCGCGGGCTACTTCACGGTGGTCACCGACGACCGCGAGGGGACGCTGGCCAAGATGGCGCCGATGTTCGGCCTCGAGCCCGAGGTCTTCGCCGAGCACCCGCACGCGCTCGTCGGCTCGGTCGAGTCGATCTGCGACCAGCTGGTGGAGCGACGCGAGACCTACGGGATCTCGTACGTGACGTTCGCCGGCCGGATGGTCGACGCAGTCGCCCCGATCGTCGAACGACTTGCCGGAACCTGAATCCATCCCAACGAGCGAGACCGAAGGACCTACATGAAAGTCGGCATCAATCTCCCCTCCCAGTTCCCGTTCGGGAGCACCGCACAGATGCTGGAGGTCTACGAGCAGGTGGGATTCGACTCCTACTGGTCGCCCGACCACATCCTCGGCGTGTTCCATCCGGGCCTGTGGAGTGAGATCCCGCTGTCCGATCTCGCAGCCGACCCCGACGCGTTCTACGACCCGTTCTGTTACGGCGCTGTGGTCGGCACGATGACCGACCGTCCGTTCGGCATCTGCGTCACCGACGCCACGCGTCGTGGTGCGGCCGACCTGGCCCGAACGGCGTTGACCCTGAACGACCTGAATCCGGGTGGGTTCATCCTCGGGATCGGGTCGGGTGAGGCCGAGAGCCTCGTGCCGTTCGGCTATCCGTTCGACAAGCCGGTCTCGGTTCTCGAAGACGTCCTCCGTGACCTCCGCTCACTGCTCGACACCGGCCGGATGGCAGATGGCGGCGTCGGCCGGATGGGTCTGCCGTTGGAGGCCGAGGGTCGCGGCAAGCCGCCGGTGTGGGTGGCGGGCCACGGCCCGCGCATGCTGCGCCTGACCGGCGAGTACGGCGACGGCTGGATCCCTGCATGGTGGATGAGGCCGGAGGAGTACGGCGAGAAGCGCAAGATCATCGCCGATCACGCGGCCGCCGCAGGTCGCCCGGCACCCGTGTGCTCGCTGCTGCCGTTCGTGCTCTTCTCCGAGAGCATCGAAGCTGCCCACGACATGTTCGAACGCGAGCCGCTCGGGAAGCTGTTCGGGTTGTTCGCGATGGGCCACATGTGGGAGGCGCACGGGCTCGAGCACCCACTCGGCAACGACTCGAAGGGGTTCGTCGACGTCATCATCCACGACCTCGACCCCGACGAACTCCGCGACATCGCGCACACGATCCCCTTCGAGATGGTGCAGGAGGTGCTGTTCATCGGGAACACCGAGGAACTCACCGGCCAGTTCGAGGGTTACGCCCGCAACGGTCTCGAACACATCGTGCTCGCCAACATCACCGGCGTGGTGGGTGGCATGGACGAGATCATGGCGCGCGGCATGGAACTTCCCCATCTCAAGCAGATGCTCGCCGACCTGTGACCAGTACCCCTCTCGCCATCCACCAGGAGCACCGATGACCAACGATCTCGCCACCTTCAATCCATTCGATCCGGACACGCTCCAGTGTCCGTTCCCGCACTACGCGCAGATGCGCGCGGAGCAACCCGTGCTGCACATCGAGTCCGTCGGGATGTACCTCGTGACCCGACACGACCTCGTGATGGCGATCCTGCGCGACGCCGAGACCTATTCGTCGATGTTCGGGGGTGCGAGCATGCCGCTGCCGTCGGACGCCCGCGACAAGATGATGGAGGTGATGGCCGAGGGCTACCCACGCGTGCCCACGATGCTCACCGCCGACATGCCCGACCACACGCGCTACCGCCGCTTGGTGTCCAAGGCCTTCACGCCCAAGGTGATCGCCGAACTCGAGCCCGTGATCCGGGCGATCACGACCAAACTGATCGACTCCTGGATCGACTCCGGTTCGATCGAGTTCGTCGAGCAGTTCGCGGTCCCCCTCCCTGTCGAGGTCATCGCCCACGCACTCAACGTGCCCGAGTCGCGCATGGCCGACTTCAAGCGGTGGTCCGACGACTCCATCGCCGGCATCGGCACGAACATCTCGTTGGAGCAGCGGCTCGAGGCCGAACGCGGCGTCAACGAGTACCAGCACTACTTCGCCGCCGAGTTCGAGCGCCGCAAGACCGAGCCGCAGGACGACCTGTTGACCGCACTGCTGCAGGCCCGCATCGACGACGACGACCCCGAGGTTCCCGACAAGCGTCCGTTGGACATGCCCGAGATGCTGAGCATCGTGCAGCAGTTGCTCGTGGCCGGCAACGAGACCACCACGAAGCTCCTCACCGAGACGATGCGGCTCCTTGCCGAGAACCCCGACCAATGGGCCAAGCTCAAGGAGGACCCCGACCGCGCGCCGGCCGTGATCGAGGAGGCGCTGCGGCTGTCGACGCCGACCCAGGGCATGTTCAGAATCGCCACGCGTGACCACGAACTCGACGGGGTGCACATCCCGAAGGGGGCGCGGTTGGTCATCGTGTTCGCATCGGCGAACCGCGACGAAGCCCTCTACGACGACCCCGATGCGTTCGACCCCGACCGGGAGAATCTGCGTGACCACCTCGCGTTCGGCAAGGGCATCCACTTCTGTCTCGGCGCCGCGTTGTCGAGACTCGAGGGCAAGGTCGCGCTCGAAGAGCTGACTCGACGGCTCGACAGTTTCACGCTGTCGGAGGACAACGAGTTCGGGTACTTCCCGAGCTTCCTGCTGCGGGGCCTGACACGGCTCGACATCAACGTCGTTCCGGCGGTCGGATCATGACCTCGTCGAAGAAGCTGGCCGGCAAGATCGCCGTCGTCACCGGTTCCAGTCGTGGGATCGGCCGAGGGACAGCCGTCGCGCTCGGCGAGCAGGGTGCCACCGTGTACGTCACCGGGCGCAGCACGGGCGACGGTGAACTGACCATCGATCGCACCGTCGAGTTGGTCGAGGCCGCAGGCGGTCGGGGAGTGGCGGTGCAGACCGATCACGGTGACGACGCCCAGATCGCGGCGTTGTTCGAGCGGGTGCGGTCCGATCACGGCAAGCTCGACATCCTCGTCAACAACGTCTACAAGATCCCCGACCCGCCTGCCTGGGGCGGCGGCTTCTGGGACCACCCGATCTCGATCTGGGACGACCAGGTCGGCATCGGGCTGCGAGCCCACTACGTCGCGTCGTGGTATGCCGCGCCGCTGTTGTTCGCCGCCGGCCCCGGTGGCCTGATCTGCAACGTGTCGTCACCGGGCGGTCAGAGCTACCACTTCAGTTCGTCGTACGGCGCGGGCAAGGCCGGTCTCGATCGGCTCGGTGCCGACATGGCGATCGAGCTGGCACCCAAGGGGATCGCCTGTGTGACGATCTACCCCGGCACGGTGTCGACGGAGTTCATCGTCGAGTGGTCCGGCAAGCGCGACACCGACATGGAAGGGGCTCAGACTCCGCTCGTGGTCGGCCGGTGCATCGCGGCGTTGGCGTCGGCGGACGACCTGATGGACCGCTCGGGCTCGATCCAGTGGGTGGAGGACCTGGGACCGGAGTTCGGCGTCGTCGACGAGCACGGTCGCTCACCCGCCGCCTACGGCCGCCGGACCTGATCGTGATCGCGGTCGCGATCGGGGTCTGACCCCAATCGCGATCAGAAGACAGGGACCTCGACGTGGCGTCCGAAGACGTCGGCCATGGCACCCATCATCTCGCCGAGTGTCGCGTACGCCCGTGAGGCGTCGATCAACGTGGGCATCAGGTTGATCTCGGGGTCGGCAGCCTCGGTGCGCAGACGGGTGAGCACTTCGTCGACTGCGGCCTGGCTGCGGTTCTGGCGGACAGCGTCGAGGCGCTTGCGCTGACGGGTCTCGTCCTCGTTGGTGATGCGCAACAGCTCGAGCTCGTCGTCGTTGCCCTCGGTGTAGGCGTTCACGCCGACGATGATCCGTTCGCCGCTGTTGAACGATCGCTCGAGGTCGTACGCGGAGTCGCCGATCCGGCGCTGGAACCAGTTGTCGTCGATGGCGGCGATGACGCCTTCGAGCATCGAGCCACCACCGAGTTGGTCGAGGTGGGCGAAGATCTCCTCCGCCTGCCGTTCGATCTCGTCGGTCAGCGACTCGACGAAGTAGGACCCGCCGAGCGGATCGGCCACGTGAGCCACGTTGGTCTCGTGGGCGATCACCTGCTGGGTACGCAGCGCGATCCGGGCGGTCTTCTCGGTGGGCAACGCGAGCGCCTCGTCCATCGAGTTGGTGTGCAGGCTCTGTGTTCCGCCCAACACCCCCGCCAGTGCCTCGATGGCGGTGCGCACGATGTTCAACTCCGGCTGTTGCGCCGTCAGCGAGACGCCTGCGGTCTGGGTGTGGAACCGCAGCTGCAACGACCGCTCCAGCTCGGCGCCGTAGCGTTCGCGCATCCAGCGTGCCCAGATCCGCCGAGCGGCGCGGTACTTGCCGATCTCCTCGAAGAAGTCGATGTGGGCGTTGAAGAAGAACGACAGACGCGGGGCGAACGAGTCGATCGGCAGACCCGCCTGCATGGCGAGTTCGACGTAGGCGAACCCGTTCGCCAGGGTGAACGCCAGCTCCTCGACGGCGGTCGACCCGGCCTCACGGATGTGATAGCCCGAGATCGAGATCGAATGCCACCTCGGCATCTCGGCTGCCGTGAACTGGATCGTGTCGCGCACGAGTCGCATCGACTGACGCGGCGGGAACACGAACTCCTTCTGCGCTTGGTACTCCTTCAAGATGTCGTTCTGCAGGGTGCCGCCGAGTCGCGACCGGTGCACGCCGGCCGACTCGGCCTGGGCGACGAACATGGCGAAGATCGGTGCGGCCGGGCTGTTGATCGTCATCGACGTGGTGATCTCGCCCAGGTCGATGCCGGCGTAGAGGTCCTCCATGTCGGCCAGCGAGTCGATGGCGACACCGCAACGACCGACTTCGCCGAGCGACATCGGGTCGTCGGAGTCCAGACCGAGCAGGGTCGGCATGTCGAACGCCGTCGAGAGGCCGTCGCCCCCGGCCTTGATGATCTCCTTGAACCGCCAATTGGTGTCCTCGGCCGTCCCGAAGCCGGCGAACATGCGCATCGTCCAGAGCTTCGAGCGGTACATCGACGCGTAGGGGCCGCGTGTGTACGGGTACTGCCCGGGAAACTCTCCGTCGTCGGGTCCGTAGACGCCGTCGAGGGGGATCCCCGACATGGTGGTGAACGGCACGCCGCGCGATGCCGAGGCGTCGGCGGCTTCCTGCCAGATGGCTCGATTGTCAGTCACGGAGTGCATCGTAGAGAAACCCGGTCCGTGACGACGACAGGGGCCGGACCGCAGGATTCAGAAACTGCCTTCGGCCGTCCGATCGATCCGTTGCAGCACGATGAGGTCTTCGTGCAGTTCCATCCACACGTCGTGGAACGATTCGCACATCACGCCCGTGAACTGCTTGTGGTCACCAATGGCCACGTTCGCCGACGCCGTCGACAGCCGTGGCCCGTACCGTGCGAGGCGCATGACCGCCCGAGCGAGATCCGCGATCAGTGGTTGTACGTCCGCGCAGAGCTGTCCGAGCTGCTCGACACACGCACGGTCGTAGTCGACGTCGGAGTGGTCGTTGGGCTGGTCGCCGCACATCTGCCACGTCGTGCACAGGGCCTTGAACGAATCGTTGAGGACGAGGAACCGTTCGTAGGGCTCGGCGAGTTCTGATCGGACCGAGGCGTCCGCGAGCGACTCGAGCAGCGCCTCGTGACGAACCTTGCCGTCGGGCAGCAGGCCGTACAGCCGGCGGGGTTCGATGTAGCGCACGAGGCCTGCGTCGACCAGACCATCGACGATCTCGGAGGGGAACTCGCCGAGGCTGGCCGTCAGACCGTCAGGCGTCGCGAATCCTCGGATCCGCAGGACGTGGAGCACCACCGCCTCGTCGATGGGGCCGACCTCGCCGGTGGGGTGGGACACGGCATCACGCGGAGGCTCGCGATCGGCGATCGGCTCGGCCGGTGCGGCAATCCCGACCGGCTCATCTGTCTCGGCTGTCTCGACGGTGCGGAACTCGACGGTGTCGAGGTCGACCCGACCGCATGCCAGCAGCGCCTGTGCGATGGCGAGACGCGCCATCGGCACACGGAACGGCGAGCAGCTCACCGAATCGACGCCCTGGCGCACGAGGAAGTCGGCCGAGGCGGGATGGCCGGTGTGCTCGCCGCATGCGCCGAGCTTGATCGTGGGCTTCGTGGTCCGGGCCTGCTCGCACGCGATGCTGATGAGCGCGCCGACGCCCTCCTGGTCGAGTTCGGCGAACGGATTCGCCGGCAGGATGCCGAGCGCCTGGTAGGCGGGCAGGAGCTTGGCTTCCACATCGTCGCGGCTGAACGCGAACGTCATCTGGGTGAGGTCGTTGGTACCGAACGAGAAGAAGTCGGCGTGCTGCGCGAGCGCCCCGGCGGTCAGCGCGGCTCGTGGAGTCTCGATCATCGCTCCCACGGTGACCACGTCCGATGCCAACTCCGGGTGGCCGATCTCGTCGAGCACGCCCGTCACCCAACTCCGTGCGATGCGCAGTTCCTCGGCGTCGACGACGAGTGGAATCATGATCTCGACGTGGGGGTGGAGCCCTCGCTCGAAGAGATTCGCCGCTGCGGCACACAGGGCTCGAACCTGCATCTCGTACAAACCGCTGCGCACCACCCCGAGTCGGACCCCGCGGGTTCCGATCATCGGGTTCGATTCGTGCAGTCGGCGCACGGCGGCCAGCTCGACGAGACCCTTGTCGTCCAACTCGCCTCGTGCCTCGCTGGCGACCAGGTCGAGGAGATCGGGGAGGAACTCGTGGAGCGGTGGGTCGAGCAGGCGCACCGTGACGGGAAGGTCGTCCATCGCTTCGAGCACGGACTCGAAGTCGGCGGTCTGGGCGACCTCGAGTTCGGCGAGGGCCTCGGCTTCCGTGGCGGGGTCGTGGCTGAGGATGAGACGCCGCATGATCGGCAGGCGGTCCGCAGCGAGGAACATGTGCTCGGTGCGACAGAGGCCGATGCCCTGCGCTCCGAGTTCCCGGCCGCGTGTGGCGTCGGCCTCGGTGTCGGCGTTCGCCCGGACTCCGACGTGTCCGGCGGCAACATCGTCGGCCCAGGCCAGCAACGTGGCGAGCTCGGGCGGCGCCTCGGAACCGAACGTGTCCATCGAGCCGAGATAGATGTTGCCCGAGGAGCCGTCGATCGTGATCTCGTCACCGGCTCGCAGGACGGTGTCACCGATCGTGACCGATTCGGCGTCGATGTGGATCTCCGACGCGCCGACGACGGCGGGAACGCCCCACCCCCGTGCGACGACAGCTGCGTGGCTGACGAGGCCCCCGCGCTGGGTGAGGATGCCCCGTGATGCCTGCATGCCGAGCACGTCGTCGGGCGAGGTCTCGGACCTCACCAGAATGACCGATTGGCCGTTCTCGGACGCTTCGAGCGCGGCGTCGGCGGAGAGCACGATGCGGCCGCTCGCTGCGCCGGGGGATGCGGGCAACCCACTGCCGATCGGCTCGACGTCGGCGGCGGCGCTCAGGCTCGCGTGGAAGAACTCGGCCAGGTCTTCGGGTCTGATCGACGTCAGCGTCGCGGCGATCACCGACGGCCTGGGGTCGGCGATGGCAGAACGCACCGCCGATCTGATCGTGTCGCTCAGATTTTCCCCCACGATGCGAAACTACCGAGCGGTGCACGGTCTGCTGAAGTCGCAGTCCCGGCCCTGCGTCGACGCACCCTCCACGGCGCGTAGCCTCTGCGGGTGCAGCTGAAGAGGACAACCGCATCGTGAGCCGGATCGCCGACCGGCTCATCGCCATGGGGCTCGAGCTTCCGGGGTCGCTCGCGCCGCCGCCCGGCGTCGTTCTCCCGTTCAGTCCTGTCGTGATCCGCGGCGAGCGAGGATTCGTGTCGGGCCACGGCCCGCAGCACGTCGACGGCTCGTTGGCCGGACCGTTCGGCAAGGTCGGCGCCGATGTGACCGCAGAGCAGGCGTACGATTCCGCGCGTCTCGTCGGCCTGGCGATCCTCGGGAGTCTCGAACGGTCACTCGGCGACCTCGATCGCATCACCGGCTTCGCCCGGGTTTTCGGGATGGTCAATGCGGCACCAGGATTCACCGCACTCCCCGGCGTCGTCAACGGGTTCTCGGATCTGATCCTGGAGGTGTTCGGACCCGGTGTCGGTGCTCACACACGAAGCGCCGTGGGCCTCGCCGAACTCCCCTTCTCGATCCCCGTCGAGATCGAGTGTGAGGTGATCATCGGATGAGTCGGTCGCGATCGCCACGCGTCGACATCCACGCGCATCCCGGCCGATGCTTCCTCGCCGGCATCGCCCAGGACGACGCCCTCCTCACGGTGCTCGGCGGCGACGATGCGGTTGCGGCACTGCGGAGCGCATCCGACGCCGGGATGGGGGCGGTCAGTCTGGCCACCGTCGCCGACCTTCGAGTGCTGCGGATGGGTGCCGGCGGGTTCACGGCCGGCCGACCGTTCGAAGCGGGCGAAGCCATTGCCGACCATCGTCGCCAACTCGATGCGATCATCGAGGTGGCACGCGAGGCCGACTCGCCGATCATCCGGCGTGCTCACGACATCGAACGTGCTCGTGCCGAGGGTCGAACCGGTGTGCTCGTCACGTGCGAGGGGGCCGACTTCGTCGAGGACGGACCCGATGCCGATGTCTTCGGCCGGGTCGACGAGGCGTACGAAGCGGGCGCCCGCTCGATCACACTCGTGCACTATCGGCAGAACCGCTACGGCGACCTCCAGACGGAGCCACCGCTGCACCACGGGCTGTCCGATGCAGGTCGTGCGTTGGTGGCGAGGATGAACGACCTCGGCATGATCGTCGACCTCGCGCATGCGTCACTCGAGACCACTGCTGATGCCGTGGAGTGCTCGCGCCATCCCGTCATGATCTCGCACACACACCTCGCCCGGCCCCACAGCGATCATCCGCGGCTGGTCACCGACGAGCACGCCCTCGTGGTGACCGGGGCCGGCGGGCTCATCGGAGCCTGGCCGTCGGGCGTGGTGTCGGAGACCCTGGACGACTTCGTCGACGAGATCGTACGGCTCGTCGACCTTGTCGGCGTCGAGCACGTGGCCATCGGCACCGACCTCGACGCCAACTTCCGTCCGGTGCTCACCGACTATCGCCAGTTCGACGAACTCGACACCGGTTTGTCGGCGCGCGGCCTCGACGCCGGTGAGATCGACCGGGTGCTCGGCGGCAATGCCGTCGATCTCATTCGAACCGTCTGTGGTTGACGCCCCCGAAGCGCTGTCAACCGATACGGATCGAGGTCCCGCCGTCGACCGGGAGCACGACACCGGTGATGAATCGGGCCTCGTCGGAGGCGAGGAACAGCGCCGCGTGGGCAGCGTCCCACGCCGTGCCCATACCGCCCTTCAGAGGGACTCGCGCGTTGCGTTCCTCGCGTACGACATCGAGTGGAACGTTGCGGGCCGCAGCGATACCGCCGACGGCCATGGGTGTATCGACGAGCCCGAGCGCGATGGCGTTGCACCGCACACCGCGCGAAGCGTTCGACTGGGCGATCGACGTGGTCAGTCGGTTGACTGCCGCCTTCGACACCTCGTAGGCGACCTGGAATCCCCCCGCCACCGAAGCCGCCGACGAGACGTTGACGATCGAGCCGCGTTGCTGAGCACGCATCGTCGGGAGCACCGCGCGGCACGTTCGCCACATGGCGCGGAGATTGACCTCGAGAATCCGATCGAATCCCTCGTCGGTCGCGGAATGCGCAGGGCCGTCACCTCGCCCGCCGATGCCGACGTTGTTCACCAGCACGTCGATGCGCCCCCACCGTTCGAGCGCCGCCCGGACGAGGGCGTCGCACTGGTCGCCGTCGGTGATGTCGGCGACGAACGCCTCCGCGGCCCCTCCGTCCGCTCGAATCGACTCCACGGTTTCCTGTGCGCGTGACTCGACCCGGTCCACGCACAGGACGAGTGCACCTTCTCGGGCGAAGGTCGTGGCGATCGCCCGCCCGTTGCCGACCGTCTCGCCCGGGGTCTGGCCGGCGCCGACGACCACGGTCGCCGCACCGGCGAGTCGTGCCATCCGGCCGAGCGTAGCTGTGGCGCCTCACGTCGCCGGCGCCACCGGAAGATGCATAGCGAGGGAAACAATGTGCTATGCTAACGATCGTGAACGTCGTGGAATCCGCCTCCTCCCGCCTCGACACACGGATTCACGACACCCCGATCGACGTCGACCGGCTCAGGTTGGTGTTGCTGCGTCTCGCCCGCAAGATCCGCACCAGCTCGGTGGACGAGATCACCCCGTCGCAGCTCGCCGTGCTCGCCACCGTGAGCCGCAGCGAGCGGCTCACGATCGGTCAGATCGCCGAGAGCGAACATGTGAAGCCGCCCTCGGTGAGCAAGATCGTGGCTGCACTCGAGGCCGCTGGGTTCCTGGCGCGCGAAACCGATCCCGACGATCGCCGTTGCGCGTACATCACCGTCACCCGGGCCGGCGCGGTGTACCTCGACGAGGTGAGAGCTGCGGGCCGGACATGGTTGGCGTCGCAACTCGACGATCTCGGTTCCGACGATGTCGACGCGATCGCGTCGGTGCTGCCCGTCCTCGAACGCCTGCTCGGGGTGGGGGAGTGAACGCCAGGGTTTCCGCGATCAGCGCCCGCACGTTCTCCGCGCTGCGCTTCCGCAACTACCGCCTCTATTTCGCCAGTCAGGCCGTGTCGTTCAGCGGCACGTGGATGCAGTTGATCGCCCAGTCGTGGCTGGTGCTCCAACTCACCGGGAGCGGCACTGCTCTCGGCACCGTCATGGCGATGCAGTTCCTGCCCACGCTGCTCCTCGCCCCGATCGGTGGCATGATCGCCGACCGCTACGACAAGCGTCGGCTCATCATGGCCACGCAGTCGATCGCCGGCCTGCTCGCGCTCACGCTCGGCATCGTCACCATCGCGGGCACGGTCGAACTCTGGATGGTCTACGCGATCGCAGCGGGCTTCGGCGCGGTCACAGCGGTCGACAATCCCAGTCGGCAGACCTTCGTGATGGAGATGGTCGGCCCGGCCGACGTGAGTAATGCCGTGACACTCAACAGCGTCGTCGTCAACGCTGCACGCGCCATCGGTCCGGCCATCGGCGGCGTCCTGATCGCCACGGTCGGCATCGGCCAGTGTTTCGTGTTCAACGCCGTGTCGTATCTCGCAGTCGTCGTGGCGTTGGTGTTGATCCGAACCGACGAACTCCACCCCTCCGCCCGCAGCGTTCGTGCGCCGCGCCAGATGCGCGACGGCTTCCACTACGCCTGGAACACCACGACGCTGCGAACGACCCTCGTCATGCTCGTCGTCATCGGGACATTGACCTACGAGTTCTCGACGACCCTGCCGCTGTTCGCCGAGTTCACCTTCGGAGCCGGAGCGAGCGGGCTCGCAGTGATGACGTCGTTGATGGGCGCGGGCGCCGTGGTGGGCGGCCTCGTCGTCGCATCGTCCGGGGCCGCCACCCCGCGCCGCTTCGTCATGGTCGCGGCCGCGTTCGGTCTGCTGGTGTGTGCCCTTGCCGCGATGCCGACGATTGCGACGGCCTACGTCGTGCTCCCACTCGTGGGCGCTGCGAGCGTGGGAACGATCTCGTTGTCGAACGCCACACTGCAGCTCAACTCGGACCCCCGGTTCCGTGGCCGGGTGATGGCGCTGTTCTCGATGGCGCTGCTCGGTTCGACCCCGATCGGTGGCCCGATCGCCGGATGGGTTGCCGAGAACTTCAGCCCTCGCATTTCTCTGCTCATCGGTGGGGTCGCGGCGCTCGGCGCCGCTCTCTACGGTTGGCGCATGCTCGCACGCAACGCGTTGCTCGACGTCGTCGCAGCGACCGAGCCGGCAATGGCGAACTGAGGGTCGAATAGCGCACGATGACATATGATCCCGGGAACATCGGGATCAGGGGGTCGGGATGCACACCGCGTTGATAGTTGCGAACCGCACCGTCGGGGGCGACGAACTCGCCGAGGAGGTCCGTCGGCGCGTCGCCGAGGGAGGCTGCGAGTTCCACCTGCTCGTGCCCGTGGCCAGCCCGGTGTCGTCAGCGGTGGCGATCGGAACGGCCGTCGGCGACGCTGCGAACATCTCCCCGACGGCATCACTCGAGGTCAGCGACGAGCGTCAGATCGCTCGCGATCGGTTGGCATACGGTCTCGAATGGCTGGCGTCACTGGGTGCCACCGCAACCGGTGAACTGTCGACCGACTGCGACACTGCCGCCGCCGTTGCCCGCATCGTGCAGGCCGAGGAGGTCGACGAGATCATCGTGTCGACGCTCCCCACGACGATCTCGCGGTGGCTGCACCAGGATCTTCCGCACCGGATCGAACGCAAGGTGGAACTGCCGGTCACGGTCATCACCGGGAGGGCATGAGCCCACCGTCGCGTGCGTCGACGGGTCCGTCATCCCGTAGGGTCCAGATCGGAGGACCAGTCGATGCAGGTGACGTTCTGGGGTACGAGAGGTTCGATCGCGAAGGCCGGTGCCTCCACGCTCCGATTCGGTGGCAACACGTCGTGTGTGTCGGTCCGCTCCGACGCCGACACGACGATCGTGATCGACTGCGGGACCGGCGCGCACGGCCTCGGCCAGCGACTGCTCGCTGAGGCAGATGGCGCTCCCGTCGACGGGCACATCCTCATCAGCCACACCCACTGGGACCACATCCAGGGGCTGCCGTTCTTCGCGCCGCTGTTCCGGGCGGGCAATCGATGGGAGCTCTATGGTCCGAGCGGGCTGGGTGGCTCCCTGAGCGAGATCCTGGCCGGCCAGATGGAGTACCGGTACTTCCCGGTTGCCATCAGTCAACTGTCGGCCGACGTCGAACATCACGACCTCGTCGAGGGCACGTTCGACATCGACGACGTGCGCGTCGAGACCCACTATCTGAACCACCCGGCGCTCACCCTCGCCTACCGGCTCGAGGTCGACGGGGCGACGGTCGTGTACGCCTCCGACCACGAGCCGCACGATCACGTCCTCGCCTTCGGTGGTGACGTGTCACGCAACCGCCACGACGACGCCCATGCCCGATTCGTCGCCGGCGCCGACCTCCTCATCCACGACGCCCAGTACCTGGCTTCGGAGTACGACGACCATGTCGGCTGGGGCCACAGCACCGTCGAGTACGTCATCGACATCGCTCGGCGTGCGGGTGTCGCCCGAGTCGCCCTCTACCACCACGACCCCAATCGCACCGATGACGATGTCGACGACCTCGTCGCTCGTGCTCGAGCTCACGCTGTCGCCTCGGGATTCGACGGAGAGGTCTTCGCCGCCGAGGAGGGCATGAGCATCGAATTGCGGAGCGATGCAGGGCGCACGAAGCGACCGGCGCTGCCAGCCGCCACGTCGGCGCTCGCCCCCCACTCGACGTCGGTGGTCGTCTTCGCCCGTTCGCCGGAGATCGCCGATGCGCTCGGTGAGGCAGCCGGAGCCGAACAGCTCGACGTGATGATCACCGACGACCTGCACCGTGCGTTCGAGGAAGTGCGCGCACATCGGCCCGGCATCGTGCTGGTCGAGGCGGTCGACGATGACGACGGATTCGATCTCGTCGCAGCCATCCGTGGCCTGGAAGCGCCGTACGGCGACGACGTCCCGGTGATCGCGGTCGGTGCGGCCAGCGCTCGCTGGCACCCCGATTCCGAGGAGCGCAGCATCACCGAGTGGCTCGTGTGGCCGGCGAGCGAGTTCTACCTCAGGACCAAGGTGCGGTCGTGGTTGCTGCGACGTGTCGCCCGCTGGGAGAACGCTCCCGTGCCGGTCGACGAAGCGAGCCGGATTGCGTCACTGCACGCGCTCGACATCCTCGACACCGAGCCAGAGGATCGATTCGACCGTTGTACAGCGGAAATCAGCGCCGAGCTCGACGTTCCGATCGCGTTGGTCAGCCTCGTCGACACGGACCGGCAGTGGTTCAAGTCACGACACGGACTCGACGTGAGCGAAACGCCGCGCGACATGTCACTCTGCGCGCACGCCATTCTCGAGCCCGACGTCATGCACGTGCCCGACACGCTCGCGGATCCCCGGTTCGCAGAGAATCCCTTCGTCGTCGACGAGCCGCGGGTCCGCTTCTACGCAGGCATGCCATTGACGCTCGCCGATGGCAGCCGGGTCGGCACGCTCTGCATCGCCGACTACCGACCGCGGTATCTCGATGCCGACCAACTCGACGCGCTCCGGCGAGTTGCATCCGTGGTGGTGGACGAACTCGAAGCGGCCCCGGAATGACGGACCTGACGCTCGACAGCGGTCGAGCAGCAGTTCGTCAGGCGGCGTAGGCGCCGACGATGGGGGCGAGTTCGTCGGGCGATGCGCCGTGCATGATGACTGCATCGGCGCCGAGAGCGAACTGGCCGCGAACCGCGGCGGCGCACTCGTCCGGGCTTCCCGGTCGCCGACGGCGCCAGCCACTCGTCGGGGATGAGCGTGGCGATGTGTTCGAGCTGTTCGGTGGTGGCGTCGACGTCGATCGCACTGCGGAATCCGGCAACCATCTCGTCGGCTCTGAACCTGGCCAGCACCGCCGGATCCCACCGGTTCGTCTCGACCATGAGGTCACCGTAGGCCTGGAGATACGTCGCCAAGCGGCCAACGGTCTTCTTCAACCGCGTCGGCTCGGGCAGGTGATCACCGATCGTCGCGAAGCACGACCACACCGTCACGGCGTCGGGATCGCGCCCGGCGCGCTCGGCGGCCCGTTTCACGGTTGCCACACAACGCTGCAGGGTCTCGTCGGAGAAGAACGTGTGCAGGATGACGTGGTCGAATGCCCTCCCGCCGAGTTCCAGCGAGTTCGGTCCGAACGCCACGAGTCCGAGGCCGATGTCCTCGTCGAAGGTCGGATCGAGTCGCAACACGGGGTAGCGGCCGGCCGGCCCGTCGTGGCCGATGACGGTCTCGCCGTGCCAGAGGCGCCGCATCAGCCCGGCGAAGTCCTCCATCTGAGCGGTGGTGATCCGGGGGATCCCGTACGCGTCGAACAGCGGTGCGATGCCGCGTCCGATCCCGAGAACGAATCGGCCGCCGGTGAGACGGTGCATGGTGGTGGCGTACGAGGCCGTCACCATCGGATGGCGGGTGTTGTGGTTGGTGGCGCCGGTGATGATCTTCAGGTTCGTCGAGGCGACGGCGGCCGCGCCCGACAGGGTGACTGCTTCCTTGACGTTGAAGCGCTCGCTGATGAACACCGCTCCGAGGCCGAGTTCCTCGGCGCGAGCGCACTCGGTGATCAGATCGCGTGGGTTCTGGGCCCCGCCGGCGAGCGTGTAGAAGCCAAGTTCGGGGAAGCGAGGGGCCACGGTCATACGGCCAGGGTCGCTGGAGTACGTGAGCGCATGAACACCGCAGCGCGCACGAGAGCATCGGTCGCCTCGGGCACCATCCGGGCGAACGACTGGTACACGTGCCACATGCCGTCGGCGAGGTCGAGGGTGACCTCGACGCCGGCCTCTCGGGCCCGCTCGGCGAGGCGGGTCGAGTCGGACAGCAGCACCTCGTCCATCCCGGTCTGGATCAGCATCGGCGGCAAGCCGGCGAGGTCGGCGAAGAGGGGAGACACGCGCGGGTCGTCGAGTGGGACATCGCCGGCGTAGACCCTTCCGGCCTCGGCGATCTTGGCGCCGTCGATCATCGGATCGGCAGCGGCTCGGGTGACGACCGACTCACCCGAGCCGGTGAGGTCGGTCCAGGGCGACAGGAGATATGCCGCCGCCGGCAACGGGTCGCCGGCGTCGCGGAGCGCCACGAGGGTCGACAACGCCGCGCCGCCGCCCGCCGAGTCGCCGGCGATCGTCACGACCGCCGGATCGACGTCCGCGATCAGGGCACGGTAGGCCGCCACGCAATCGTCGATCGCTGCGGGATACACGTGCTCGGGTGCGAGCCGGTACTCGATCAACGTGGCAGTGGCCGCCGCCCGCTTCGCCAGATTGGCGACCATCGCGATGTGGCTCTTCGGCGATCCCAGGACGTACGCGCCGCCGTGGATGTACAACACGTGCCGATCGGGCTCGACGGCAGTCGGCGTCGCGACGATTGCCGGCACACCGCCGACGAGCGTGTCGATGTAGTCGACGTGGCGGGGCCGTGGGAGTCGATCGACCTGATCCATCCGTGCGCGGGCCTCGTCGACGGAGAGTTCCGAACCGCTCGACAGGCGAGCGAGGAGCCTGCGCGCGGCCCGCGCCCTGATCGAGGTCGTCATGGGTTGCGATGTTACGAGCACCGGGCCATGGGCCGGCAGTCGGTCATCCCGAGTTCCGCAGCCCGGTGGCGATGGCGTTGATCGACAGCAGGATCCCGCGTTCGACCATCTCGTCGCGATCCCCGTCTCGGAATCTGCGGAGCAGGTCGACCTGCATCACGTGGAGTGGGTCGAGGTACGGGTAGCGGTTGTTCAGGCTGCGCGCGAGCAGCGCATTGTCGGCGAGCAGCGTCGGCGATCCGGTGATGCGACCGTGCCACTCGACGGTGCGACGGTGCTCGTCGGCGATGGCGCCGAAGATGTCGGTGCGTGTGCGGTCGTCCTCGACCAGGACCTCGGCGTACCGCCGGGCGATGTCGAGATCGGTCTTCGCCAACACCATGCCCATGTTGTCGATCATCGACCGGAAGAACGGCCACCGCCGGTACATCGACGCGAGCTGATCGAGACGATCGTCGCCGTCGACGTATGCCTCGACCGCCGACCCGACGCCGAACCATGCCGGGATCATCAAACGGCACTGCGTCCACCCGAAAACCCACGGGATCGCCCGGAGGTCCTCGATGGCCGTCGAAGCCGTCCGGGAGGCAGGTCGACTCCCCACGTTCAGTCTGGCGATCTCGTCGGTCGGGGTGATCGAGCGGAAGAACGTGACGAATCGATCGTCGCCGTACACGAGCCGCCGATACGCCGTCGAACGCCAGGTCGGCGAGTTCGCCCATCGCCATTTCGTCGGCCGGGTCGGGCAGGGGCATCCGCTTCGAGGTGTGCAGCAGTGAGGCCTCGAGGGTCGCGGCCACGAGCGTCTCGAGGTTTCGACGCGCCATCGCTGGATTCGAGTACTTGGCGGCCACCATTTCGCCCTGTTCGGTCAGGCGGATCGAGCGGTCGACAGATCCGGGAGGCAGGGCCAGAATCGCCTGGTACGCCGGGCCGCCGCCGCGACCCACCGTGCCACCGCGTCCGTGGAAGAAGCGGAGTTGCACCCTTGCCTGCTCGGCGACCGCGACCAGCGACGACTGGGCCGCGGAGAGGTTCCAGTGCGAACACAGGTAGCCGCCGTCCTTGTTCGAGTCGGAGTAGCCGATCATCACCTCTTGGCGGTCGCCACGCGATCGTACGAGGTCCGCATAGACGGAATTCGCGAGCAGACGGCCGAGCACGTCCGCCGAACGGCCGAGATCGTCGATCGTCTCGAACAGCGGCACGATGTCGAGTGTCGTCGTGGCCGGCTGCCCGGGTACGGCCGCCGTGACGAGACCGACCTCCTTGAGCAGGACGGCGACCTCGAGCACGTCACTGACGTCGTGGGCCATCGAGATGACGTAGTGGGGGAGTACGACACGACCGACCCGGTTGCAGGCAGCCGCTGCTTCGTCGAGGATCGCGAGTTCGGCGACGGTGACGTCGCTGTACTTCGCCGTCGGGATGTCGCAGCAGGCGAGGTGTGCGGAGTTCGGCCTCGAGCAGCCGCACGTGTGACGCTTCGTCGAGTTCGGTGTAGTCGTCACAGACGGCGGCGGCCGCGAACAGATCCGAGATCACATGCTCGTGGACGGCGGAGTTCTGGCGCACGTCGAGTCCGCAGAGATGGGCGCCGAACACGGCGACGCCGCGGCGAACGGGCTCGACGATCTGGTCCGCGATCGCTGCTGCACCGTGGCTCCGCAACGACGAGATGACCACGTCGAGGTCGTCGGCGAGTTCACCGATCTCGGCATATGCGCGACGGGGTTCTGTCGGAGGTGGCCCGGGTGGTCCGTCCGTCGAATCGATGACCTCCGGCCGCGAACGCGTGCAGCCTGGCGTGCATCCCCCGTAGCGCACGGCGGTAGGGCTCGTCGGCCCGGAACGGCGACTCGTCGCCGGATGCAGCCGCGAGAGCCAGGAGTTCGGCCGACGGTGTCACCAGACGGTCCGTCATCGAGAGCCGGTGCGCCAGCGCGTCCAGCATCTCCAGGTGGTGGCCGAGTGCGGTCGCCGTCTGGCGATGGATCGCGTATCGCAGCACCTCGGCCGTCACGAAGGGGTTGCCGTCTCGGTCACCGCCGATCCACGAACCCATGGTGACCGCATGAGAGGCGTCCACCGTCTCGTCGGTGTTCGTCGCGGCAGCGAGTGCGCTCTCGAAGTCCTTCGTGAGGGCCGGGATCACCTCGAAGAGGCTGGTTCCGTAGTACCGGATCGCCTCGTTGATCTCGTCACGAACGCGGAGCTTGGAGAGTCTGAGGAGGGCTGTCTGCCAGAGCAACAGCACGCGCACGGACAGCTGCTGATCGATCTCGGCGCACCCGACGGGGTCTTCGGCGACGCGGCCTGCGCTCGTCGAGCAGGTCGGCGACCTCTTCGAGTACTTCGAGGATCGTCTTGCGACGAACCTCCGTGGGATGGGCGGTGATGACAGGTGTCACCTGGATCTCCGTCGCGGCGGCGAGCAGCTGCTCGGAAGGCACACCGGCGGCAAGGAGGTGATCGATCGACGCGCGCAGACTGCCGGGGCGTGGCGATCCGGTCCCGCGACGCTCGTGTCGGCGACGGCGTTCGACGTGCACGTCTTCGGCCGTGTTGGCCAGCAGCGAGAGCCAGTCGAGTGCCCGCAGCACCAGGAGCTGCTCGGCGAGTGGGCGCCGACTCAGCGCCTCGCGGATCGCCGCGACGGAACTCGTCCCGGTACGGCGACCATCGACGGCGAGCTGTCGGACCTGCTCGACGAGTTCGAACGTCTCGTCGCCCTCGGTGGCGCGAATGGCGTCGCCGAGCAGCCGTCCGAGCAGACGGATGTCGGTGCTCACCAGATCGGCGGAATGATCGGCGGAATGATCGGCGGAATGACCGGCCGAATGGTCGGGAGTGTGAGCGGGGGGAGCGGCGACGTCCGACATCCATCCAGTCAAGCGCGCGGCGCGCCAGACTGGAACCCGTGAGAGTCGTGTTCGCCACTGCCGAACTCGCGCCCGTCGCAACAGTGGGTGGTCTCGCCTCCGCAGCGGCGGGTCTGGGCATCGAATTGCGGCGCCAAGGGGTCGATGTCGAATTCGTGATGCCCGACTACGGCGGGGTCGAACTGGCCGGTGAGTCGACGATCGATCTCGACGTCCCGTCGTGGGTCGGCCCGGCCCGTGTCCGTATCGGTCTGCATCCCGTCGTCGGTCGCCTGCATCTCGTGTCGGTGCCGGGCATGGCGCGTCCGCATCCCTACCTGCAGGCGAACGGCGAGGGCTGGCACGACAACAGTGACCGGTTCTTCCGGTTCGCGCGCGCAGTGGCCGCCTACACCGAACTCGATCGACCCGATGTCCTCCACCTGAACGACTGGCACACCGGACCGGTGCTCGCTGCGCTCGACGATCCGCCGCCCACGGTGCTGTCGCTCCACAACCTGGCGTACCAAGGCGTCACCGACCGGTCGTGGCTCGATCTGATCGGCCCGCGAGCGGCGCACTTCGAGTGGTGGGGTGACACCAATCCGCTCTCGGGGGCGCTGGCCCTCGCCGACCGGATCGTGGCCGTCTCGCCGCACTACGCCACCGAGATCGTGACTCGTGAAGGCGGCGTCGGGTTGGACGAGCAGCTGCGAAACCGCGGCGGCGACGTCGTAGGCATCCGCAACGGCATCGACACCGACGTGTGGAACCCGGCCACCGACCCGCTCATCGAGTCCCATTTCGAACCGACAGACCTCGGGCGCCGTGATGCCAATCGTCGGGCACTGCATGACCGGTTCGATTTCGCCCTCGACGGGGTGCCTCTCGCCACCGTCGTGACCAGGCTGACCCACCAGAAGGGCATCGATCTGCTGGCCTCCGCTCGTCGCGCTGCTCGAACAGATCCCGATGAGGTTGGCCATTCTCGGCTCGGGTGATGCCGGTCTGGCCGCCCACCTCCACCGACTCGCCGGTGAGCATCCCTCCTCGTTCGCCTTCGTCGAGGGATACGACGAATCGCTGTCGCACCTCATGTTCGCCGGCGCCGACGCCTACCTCGTGCCGAGTCGATTCGAGCCGTGCGGCCTGACCCAGATGCAGGCGATGCGATACGGGGCGATCCCGATCGTGACGGCGGTCGGAGGCCTGGTCGACACCGTGCTCGACGCCGACCTCGACCGACGCGGGACAGGGTTCGTGGCCGGCCGGGCCACGTCGGAGGATCTGCTCGCGGCGATGTTCCGTGCGGCTCGCCGCATCCGCGATCGTCGTCGCCGCGAGGTGCTGCAACGTCGGATCATGAACATCGACTGGTCGTGGAAGTCGCCCGCAGGTGAATATCTCTCGCTGTACGCCGGACTATCCGAGCGATCCCGGTGACGATGTGTACGTTGGAGATCGATGAAGTCTGAACCGACCGTGCTCGTGATCGTGCTTGCCGGGGGTGAGGGCAAACGCCTCCAGCCGCTCACCAACGACCGGGCCAAGCCCGCCGTTCCGTTCGCCGGCACGTACCGCCTGATCGACTTCGCCCTGTCGAACTTCGCGAACGCCGGGTACCTCAAGATCGTCGTGCTCACGCAGTACAAGAGCCACAGCCTCGACCGGCACATCTCCCAGACGTGGCGATTCTCGGCGATGCTCGACAACTACGTGACGCCCGTGCCCGCCCAGATGCGGCGCGGCCCGTACTGGTTCCAGGGGTCGGCCGACGCGATCTACCAGAACCTCAATCTGATCTCCGACGAGTCGCCCGACATCGTCTGCGTGTTCGGCGCCGACCACATCTACCGGATGGATCCCCGACAGATGGTCGCCGAGCACGTCGAGTCGGGCGCTGGTGTGACCGTCGCGGCGATTCCCGTTCCGAAGCACGAGGCCACCGAGTTCGGGGTGATCGAGGTCGACGACGACGGTCGGATCCTCGCCTTCCACGAGAAGGTGGCATCGCCGCCGACCATGCCCGGCAACGACCAGATGTGCCTGGCGAGCATGGGCAACTACGTGTTCGACACCCAGACGCTCATCGATGTCGTCACACCGCGTGAGAACTCCTACACCGATCTCGGCAGCCACGTGATCCCCGCGCTCACCGACGCCGGTGTGGCTCGGGCCTACGACTTCTCGAAGAACATCGTCCCCGGGCAGGACGAGCGTGAGAAGGGCTACTGGCGTGACGTCGGCACGATCGACTCGCTGTTCCACGCCAACATGGACCTGATCGCGCCGGTGCCGATCTTCAACCTCTACAACCAGAAGTGGCCGGTGTACACCTCGCGGAGGGCGCTCCCGCCCGCCAAGGTGTCGCGAGGCCGAGGTGGCGAGCCGTCCTTCGTCGACGGCAGCCTGCTCTGTCAGGGATCGATCATCTCCGGGTCACACGTCGAGCGTTCGATCATCGGGCCCGGCACATTCATCGACCACGACGCACACATCACCGACTCGATCATCTTCCCCGATGTCACGATCGGGCCGGGCGTGCGGTTGCACCGGTGCATCGTCGACAAGAACGTGGTGGTGCCCGAGTGGACCCGGATCGGTCTCGAACTCGATGCCGATCGTGAACGGTTCACCGTCAGCGACGAAGGCGTCGTGGTGATCGAGAAGGGCCGTAACCTCGCCCAACGCTGACCTCGGGTGTGGCGTCAGGGTGTGACGTCAGGGTGTGGCGTCGAGAAGTTGGCGTGGGGTTCGGTCCCGGGGGCCGGCGAAGGGGAGCGGCACCTCGATCGCGTTGCGGCCTGCGGACCAGTGGGCCGCAGAGATCACGTCGAGGACCTGACGGCCGAGCTGCGACGTCGCCGGAACGGGGCGTCCGGTTCGGATGTTGGTCCAGAATCGCTTGAGCTGCGGGGCGTAGCCGTAGTCGTCGACGAGTGACGGCCCCAGAGGTCGGATGCCGGTGCCGACCGGTTCACCGTTTCGTTCGAGGGACGGCTGGGGATACAGCTCGGCGCGCAGGACCGCACTGGCGCTCGACGCCTGTACGTCCCAGTCGGGTGGTGCGCTCGGCTGCCAGCCCACCACGATGGTGGCGACGAGTCCGGCCGCGAAGTGCAGCCGCACCGTTGCGTGCTCCCGATCGGTCGATGCATCGGTGATCACGGCCGTCAACAGTGCGGGCGGGCCGGCGTCGGCCTCCATGGCGGTGCGCAGCGCCACGCCGACCGGATGGACCCCGAGGTCGAACAGCGCCCCGCCGCCCCACTCCTGCCCCGACGCCCTGCGCCACGTCGGCGGTGCCTGGATCGCGCGAGCCGAGAGATGCGTCAGCGCTCCGATGCCGGCGACGTCGGCCAGCAGCCCGTCGACGACGGGCGAGGCAACCAGGTGTTCGGAGTACAGCACCTGCGTGCCGATGCGCTGCTCGGCGTCGATCAAGCGATCGGCGTCGGCGAGCGAGCACGCGATCGGCGCCTCCACGACGACGTGATAGCCGGCCTCGAGCAGCCGGATCGCATCGTCGACGTGCGACGCCGGCGGCGTGGCGACGATGACGATGTCGCCGAGGCGCTCGGCCACGACCTCATCGAACGTGCACATGCGAGCACCTGTCGCGCGTGCCAGCTCGGAGGCTCGGCGCCCGTTGCGGGAAGCCACGGCTCGGATCGGCCAGCCGAGCGATTGGCACGCAGCGGCATGGACGCCGGCGACCATGCCGGCGCCCCACAGCACGACGTCGGGGCGTCGCTGCACGAACGTCGCCTGCCTAGATCCCGGCGAGTTCGGCGAAACGGACCGGTCTGACGGGAAACGGCGACATGGGCATCGGTGGCGAACGTACACGACATCCGCCACGGTGATCATGCCTGCCGATCACCTTCGGACGAACCCCACTATCGTCGAGGTCACTGTGCGTCTTCTCGGGTTCATCCCACGGCTGCTGCTGGTCGTCGCAGCCGGTGCGTTGCTGATCACGGCCACCGTGGTCGGTGTGGCGCCGCGCGTCTGGTCGTCGATGAACGCTCACGAGGAGCTCCCCGTCGAGTTGCCGGACTTCGAAGCGCTCGCCCAACGCACGTACGTCTACGACGTGAACGGACAGGAGATCGGGTTCTACGAACTCGAGAACTCCCAGCCCATCGACTACGCGGACATCCCTCCCGAGGTGATCGATGCATTCCTGACGGTCGAGGACAAGGAGTTCTTCGGACACGACGGCATCAACGTGCGCAGTCTCGTGCGCGCCACGCTGTCGAACTTCGCCTCCGAGGCACCCCAGCAGGGCGCCTCGACGATCACGATGCAGGTCGTCAAGAACGACTTCCTCGCCGGCCTCGAGCGTGACGGCCGCTACAAGGTGCTGCAGATCCACTACGCCCGGATGCTCGAGAAGACGTTGACGAAGGAGCAGATCCTCGAGCGCTACCTCAACACCGTCTTCTTCGGCAACAACGCGTACGGCATCGCGGCTGCCGCCGAGACCTACTTCGGCAAGACGGCGCTGGAGCTCACCTTCACCGAGTCGGCGTTCCTGGCCGGCCTCGTTCGCTCGCCGTCCGGATTCGATCCGATCAACGAACCCGAACGCAGCCGTGCGCGCTGGCTCCAGGTGGTGGCCCGGCTGGAGGACGAGGGGAAGGTCACCCCCGACGAGGCGCTCGCACTGCAGGATTTCGTCCTGCCGTCACGTGTGAAGACACTGCCGGATCGAGCGTTCGAACGCACGTACTTCACCGAGGCCCTCCGCGACTATCTGCTCAATCGCAGCGACGTGCTCGGCGAGACGTACCAGGAACGGTACAACCAGCTGTTCCGCGGGGGCCTGCGTATCCACACCACGATCGACGCCAATCTCCAGTCGCTCGCAGAGCAGGCACGCAGTGTGCTCCCCGAGACGGCGCAGGGGTTCGACGCTTCGATCGTGTCGCTCGATTCGACGTCGGGTGCCGTCCGGGTGATGGTGGGGGGACGCGGATTCGTCCCCACCGAGCGCGAGGTCAACATGGCGCTGTCGCCGCGTCAGACCGGCTCGAGCATCAAGTTGTTCATCCTTGCCGCGGCGGTGCAGGCAGGTGCCCAGGCGAACGACCTGATCGACGGAAACGATCCCTGCCGCTTCGACGTGCCGGGTCAGGAACAGTTCGAGGTCGATGCCGTCGGCAACGGTCTCAACACGCTGCAGTCGCAGACGACGAAGTCGATCAACTGTGCCTTCGTCAGGCTCTCGCAGATCGTGGGACTCAATCGGGTGGTCGACACCACGTATCGGATGGCTCGCTCGGCCTACCTCTACAAGGACCAGCCGAAGTCGGAGCGACTCCCGATCGAGCCGTTCATCAGCTTTGCCACCGGGGCCAACGAGCTGTCGCCGCTCGACATGGCGGCCGGGGTGCAGACTCTTGCCAACGAAGGCGTCCATCACGACCCGTACTACGTCGACTTCATCGACAACGCGGCCGGTGAACGCATCTACACCCACCTCGACCCCGGCACCCAGGTTCTCGACCGCGATGCTGCACTCGAGACCGTGCAGATCCTGAAGGGCCCCATCTACGGCGGAGGTACGGGTCGCCGCGCTGCGTTCGACGATCGCCGTCCGGCGTTCGGCAAGACGGGTACACAGGAGGACAACAGCAACGCGTGGTTCGTGGGTGGCACGAGGCAGCTGTCGACTGCGGTCTGGGTCGGTGACCCCAAGGCGTACACGCCGATGCAGAGGGTCCCCGGGCTGACCGACTACGGCCCCAATGTCCAGGGTGGTCACTACCCCGCGGTGATCTGGAAGGCCTTCATGGAACCGGCACACGTCGGAGTACCGGTGCTCGACTGGGATCAGCCAGCACCGCCCGAACGGCCCAATGCCCGCCTCGTCCTGCCGGGCAACGAGTGCATCTTGGTACTCGCTCCGGTGGTCGTGCCCGTGCCGGAGGATCCGAACGCGCCGGCCACGACGCTGGCGCCGGATGCCCCGGCGCCGGAGGCCACCGCCACGACGGTTCCCGCAGTTGCCGAGGTGATCGAGGTCGGCACCACGGTTCCGGCCGACGTCCTGGACCCGAACGCGCCGTTGCCGTCGGTGCCGTTGACCGACAATGTCGGTCCCTGCCGCTGACCTGCCACACTGGGCGGCGATGACCGTCGCGCAACTGCTCCTCGAACTCCAGACGATCGACACCTCCGCCGATCAGCTCGCTCACCGTCGGGCGAAGTCTTCATTGCGTGACGACTTCACCGAAGCCACGAAGGAGGCGAGGCGCTGGGAGCGAGAACGTGCGGCGCTCGTTGCGCAGATCGCAGCACTCGGCGAGTCGATCGATGAAGCAGAGACCCGGGGCGCCGAGTTGCTGTCGCACCGCCAGCGGCTCGACCGGCAGCTGAAGACCGTCATTGCGCCCCGCGAAGCCGAGGCACTGATGCACGAGATCGATGCGATCGAGGCGCAGCGTGACGAACTCGACGTCGTCGAACTCGAGGCGCTGGAGCAGCAGGCAGTGCTCGAGGACCAGCTCGCCGAGCACCTCCGGCAAGGAGGAGGCGGTGACCGAGACGCTTCGGCTCGCGGATGAGGCGCTCGCGGTCGAGGTTGCCGACATCGACACCGAACTCGAGCGGCTCGCGGCGGCGCGCATCGACGTACGCGCCTCGATCGCCGACTCTCTGCTGGCGACCTACGACCGCAAGCGGGACGCGCTCGGTGTCGCGGTCGCGCCGCTGGTGGGAAGGCAGTGCCAGGGATGCCACCTCGAGTTGTCAGCCGCGGAGATCGACACGGTGAAGGACGAAGCGGCGGCCACCGGTGTCACCGACTGTCCCGAGTGTGGACGACTCCTGATCGTCTGACCGTGTTCTTCTGGTTCATCGGTACCGCGATCATGACGGTCGGTCTCGTGTTCCGCGACCCCCGGTTCGACTACCGCTTGTTGATCGTCGGCTCGGTCGTTCCGATCGGTGACGGAGTGTTCGGTGGCGCGCGTGCACTGCACAGTCTCACCGTGAGTGTGCTGCTGCTCGCCGTGCTGATGCTGGCCACCTCGGGTCGCAAGCCGATCCGCAAGATGCTGCTCGGGTTGCCGATCGGCATGATCCTGCACCTCGTCTTCGATGGCGCCTGGAACAACACCGAGGTCTTCTGGTGGCCGTTCTTCGGCTGGTCGTTCGACGGCTCACCGCTCCCGGTGATCGACCGCGGTTGGTGGGGTCTCCTGTTGGAGGCGATCGGGATCGGGTTGTGTGTGTGGCTGTGGCGCCACAACGGTCTCGGCGATCGTGGGCGACGAGCGACGTTCCTCCACGACGGCCGGCTCGACGCGGTCCCGGAGCGGTTCGGCTGAGATCTCGGGGGTCGTGGCCACTGTGGAACACTGCTGGGCGTGTTGATCCTCGTTCGTCATGGCCGCACCCAGGCCAACCGCGAAGGTCGCCTGCAGGGGCGTCTCGATCAGGATCTCGACGATCACGGGCAGCGACAGGCTCGTGCGGTCGCCGCCTTCGTGCAGGATCGTTGTGACGTCGACTTCGTGGTCTCGAGCCCGCTCAAACGGGCCCGTCAGACGGCGGCGGAGTTCGGCCGACCCGTCGAGATCGACGAACGGTGGCTGGAACTGTCGTACGGCGAGTACGAGGGGACCCCGCACGCGGACGTCCCCTCGGAGATCTGGTCTCGCTGGCGTGATGATCCCCACTTCACGCCGGAAGGCGGGGAGTCGCTGGCGACCCTCGACGTCAGGGTCCGCGGCGCCTGCGAGGATCTGCTCGAACGAGCCGACGCCGCGAACATCGTGGTCGTGAGCCACGTCTCGCCGATGAAGTCTGCGGTCGCATGGGCGCTCGGCGTCGGCATCGACATCTCGTTCAACTGCCACCTCGATCACGCATCGGTCTGTCGGATCGCGATCCGCGGCGGCCGCCCCATCCTGCAGACGTTCAACGAAACCACCGTCGTCCCGAACTCGTGAACAAGAGCGCGACCAGGTCGCGCTCTTGTTCACGAGAACACGGGTCAGCCGGCTGGGCTGGGGTACGACGGGGGCGCTTCGCCTTCCGGTGGCTCGGCGTACAGCGTCACCGCACCGTCGGGGTCGAACAGTTTCGACTCGGTGGGCCATTCGCCCGGCAGGTATCGCTTGCCTCCGTCGACGAAGGTGTACATGCCGGTGCCCTCCTTGCGGATCTCGTCGGGCCCGGTCGCCGCAGGATCCCACCAGATGATGGTGGCGTCGTCGACACCGTTGTAGTCGACGTCCGGCCAGTACCCCTTGTCGCCGTAGGTGAGGTAGGGCTGGCTGATCGCCCGGGTCGTTCCGGGTGCGGCGAACAGTGCGTCGCGCCAGGTCTGCGGGGTCAGATCCGGTCCTGTTCCCTGCAGCGTCGCGGCGAGCAGCGTGTAGTTCGGCATCAACAGACCGATCGTGTCCTTCGCCGGCGCCTCCGCGCCCATGAACCACTGGTACAGCCCGTAGAAGCCGGCGGTCTCGGGCGAGACCGGGGCGGCCCCGTGGGTGACACCGAAGGCGTGCGCCCACTGCGTCTGGTCATAGGTGCGACCGAACGCCGTGAGGTCGGACAGCGCCGGGGCAACGATCACCCACTCCGGGTAGTACTCCTGGGCGGTGGCCTCGTTGGTGAAGTCACGCGGTGCGATGCCATCGCTCGCGAGAACCACGGTCGTGACGCCCGATGCCTTGAGTTTGGCGATGATCTGCGACGCCTGGGACTGAATCGTCCCGGGATCCAGCGTGTACGGCAGCACCTCCGCGATGTCTGCACCGTCCTCGGTCATCCCGGCGACGAACTCGTCCGCGATCACCTGTGATTCGGGGCTCGACGAGATGTAGACGTGGCCGAACTTGCGCGGCTGCGTGGTGAACGCCTCGTCGCCGGCGTGTTCCGCATTGCCGCCGATCAGCTGCTTGGCGATGAACTCGCGATCGTGGGTTCGAGCCTGGGCAGCACTGATTCCGAGTCCCCAGACGTACGGGTCACGAGCGGCGTACCACTCGGGTGGCTGTCCTGGGGTGCACCCGATGCACATGACCTCGCGGGCGGCGAGTTCGTCGGCGAAGGCGTTCGTCAGTGCAGGGCCCCCGAGCACCACGAACGGCTCGTAGTCCTCGGCGATCCGGACGGCGTCGGCGCGGGCGGTGACCTCGTCGTTGGCGAGCCCGGTACTCACGTAGGTCTCGAGTTCGATCTTGCGGCCGTAGGTCTCGTAGAACTGGTCGAACATGCCGAGCATGTCGCGTGCGGTCTGCTCCGACTCGGCGTTGGTGTCGTCGACGGCCACGGCGTCCGACAGGTAGTTGATGATCGGGTCGTCGTCGGGCCCGAAGTACTGAACGACCTTGATCGTGTCGGCGGTGACGCCTCGCGAGGTCTCGCCGCCGTTGTCGCCCTCGAACGGTGCGAAGCATTCGGGAGCGAAGAACCACTGGATGGCGAGCTTGCCCGTCGTGGTGTCGCAGCGTTCGTCCCAGGCGACGTCGACGCCCTGCTCCTCGGCCTGGCTGAACGACAACGGGTAGACGATCTGGCCACCGCCCGCAGGTGGCTCCGTGCCCTCGGGTGTGGTCTCGGTCGGCGTCGTGTCGGCCGATGCCTCGGTGGTGGCCGGTTCGGTGGCCGCGGTGGTGGTGTCGACCGGCGTTGCGTCGTCGTCGTCTCCCCCCGAGACGACGACGAGCCCGACGATCGCGGCCACGACGAGCCCGATCGCCGCGATCGGCCCCCATTTCCTCAAACTGCTGGACGACGATCCGGCGCCTTCTGCCTGTGCTGGCTGCATGGTCTACTCCGTTCCCCCTGAGCGGGCGATCGCGGCACCGGAGGTGCCGAGGTATGACTCGATGACGTCCGGGTGTTCCAGGACGTCGGCTGGCGGACCGGTCGCGATGACCCGACCCTGTTCGAGCGCGAGCAGCCGGTCGGACACCTCGGACACGAACGGAATGTCGTGTTCGACGATGACCAGGCTCGCGCCCATCTCGTCACGCAACCGCCGAACGACCGGCGCCAGCGCCTCCACCTCCCGCTGGGCGATACCCGAGGTGGGTTCGTCCAACAGGATCACCGCCGGCCGGTGCGCCACGAGGCACGCCAGATCGACGACACGACGGGTGCCGGTGGACAGCTCCCGCACGAACTTGTGGCGGTACTCGCCGAGGCCCATGAGCTCGATCAGCTCGTTGGTCCGCAGCGCCACATGGTGCTCCGAATCGACAGCCATCGGCAGGTGCAGTGCCGCGACGACCACGCTGCGGCTTCCGACGAAACGCTCCTGGGCGATCGCCAGCGTCTCCTCGACGGTGAGTTCCGGGAACAGCCGAGCGTCCTGGAACGAGCGCCCGAGCCCGAGCTCGGCACGGCCGGCTGCGCTCAGGGTGGTGATGTCGCGTCCGTTCAGGGTGATCGTTCCGGAGTTGGCGGGCGTGAAGCCGGAGATGAGGTCGAACACGGTGGTCTTGCCCGCACCGTTCGGCCCGATCACTCCGACGATCTCGCCCGGCCAGACGTCGAAGGTCGTCTTGTCGACGGCGCGGATCCCGCCGAAGCTCACCGAGAGTTCGTGGACCGACAGGATCGGCAGCGCCGTGCGATCGGGCTCGTCGCGTACGGGCGCGTCGACATCGTGAGCCGACGGCGCTGCAGCGGAGAGGAAGACCGAAC
The DNA here is from genome assembly GCA_963829585.1 of Ilumatobacteraceae bacterium. GTDB lineage: Bacteria > Actinomycetota > Acidimicrobiia > Acidimicrobiales > Ilumatobacteraceae > Sva-07. Next base: position 113,009 of record CAWHJD010000008.1, read on the forward strand.
GCAGCAGGTCGGGACGTTCGAGCAGTTCCTGCGTCGGGCCATCGAACATGATCGTGCCCCGTTCCATGAAGTACGCCCGCTCGGCAACGGTGAGCGCCACGTTGACGCTCTGTTCGACGAGCACGACCGTCACACCGTCGTCGGCCATCCGCCGCACGATCGGGAGCAACTGGCCGACGACCACGGGTGCCAGACCCAGCGACAGCTCGTCGATCAACAGCACCTTCGGTCGCATCACGAAGCTCATCGCCAGGGCGAGCATCTGCTGCTGGCCGCCCGACATGTTCGCCGCCGGCAGGTCGAGTCGGTTGGCGAGCACCGGGAAGATCTCCAACACCTCGGCGGTCGCCGCCTCGACGCCGGCGGGGTCGCGCCGATTCGTCCACCCGGCGAGTTCGAGGTTCTCCCGAACGCTCAACGAGCCGAACACGCCCTGGCCACCCGGCATCTGGACGATGCCGAGTGCTGCGATCTCGTTCGGTGGGGCATGCGTGATGTCTCGTCCGTCGAGGACGATGGCGCCGCGATCGGCCTCGACGATGCCGCTGATCGCCTTGAGCAGGGTGGACTTGCCGGCACCATTGGTGCCGAGCAGCGCGACGACTTCGCCTTCGTCGAGATGGAGGTCGATGCCGTGGAGCACGGTGCGGTTGTCGTAGCCGGCCTCGACGCCGCGCAGGAGCAGGAGGTTGGTGTTGCCCTGCCGGCGGTCGTAGAGCACCTCGGACCGCGCAGCCGTCGACTGCCACACCTGGGCGATGTCGTCGTCGATCACGTCGGCCACGCTGCGCAGGATGAAGCTCCCGATCACGAACATGGGAATCAGGATGAGCATCCCGACCTCGATGCTCCAGTTGTCGGCCACCCATCCGATCATCGGAAGCACGGCGAGACCGGGGATCACCCAGAGCGATCCGATCGCGAAGCCGGTCGCCCGGGCTCTCGGTGGGATCGCGAGCGAGAGCGCAGCGAGCACGCCGGGTCCGATGATCGCCAGCGCGGCGGAGATCACGCAGTTGAGCGCCACCGCGATGTAGATGTTCGGGGCGAACGCGAATCCCGCGGACGCGACCGAGGTCAGGATCGCGATCGATGCGACGAAGCGGATGAGGCCCTTGACGTTGCCGATGAACCGTCGGGTGGCGATGCGCGCGCCGACGACGAGTCCGACGAGGGCGAACGGTTCGGAGACGGCGGCGGCGACACCTCGACCCCGTTCGTTGAGGCCGAACTTCTGGTCGTAGAGCAACGAGGCGAGCGTGACGAAACCGATCAACGACGTGGCGAGGAAGGGGAGGCTCCACCAGATCCGCTCGAGCGATTTCACCTTGTGGGCGGTACGCCAACTCTCGGCGAACGAGGGCGGCTCCTCCTCGGTGTCGATGATCTCCTGCGAGGCACCGGTGGCATGTCGCTCCCAACGACCCCGGGTCGGTTCGCGCAGTCGTGTGGCCATGACGGCGAAGATGACGGTCGGGATCACGAAGACCAGGAACGGCACGCGCCAGTCGAAGTAGTAGGCGAGCAGACCGGCGCTCAGCGGGCCGACGAACGCGCCCACGGCATTGGCCGCACGATGGAAGCTGTACACCCGCGACCGCGTCTCGACCGGGTAGTAGTCGGCGATCAGCGAGTTGTGGGTGGGATCGATGACGGCCTTGCCGAGTGACGATCCCGAGCGGGCGACCGTGAGCAGGATGAGCCCGGTCGCGAGACCCGTCATCCCCGAGAAGAAGCCCCAGGCCAAGGCTCCGAACACGACGAGGGGGATTCTGTTGGTCCGGTCGGCGTGCTGGGCGATCGGTACCTGGAGCGCGAGTGCGGCGACCGACGACAGAGCGACGATGCCGAGGGCGGTCTGGATGTCGAGACCGAAGGCGTCGCGGATCTCGGGAAGGAGGATGCCGAACGCCGTGCGGTCCAGTTCGTCGACGGCGTTCAGGCCGAACAACACGACCAAGGGGAACGCGGCCTCGCCTCCGCAGAGGTCGCGCAGCCACTTCATGGGGTGGCGGACGCCGAACCAGAAGCTCTGCATCATGGTCGGCGTACTCATACGGGGGCTCGATCCTCGAGGTCGTCGCTCTGGTCCGCAGCGCCGGGCTGTTCGGCGCCCTCGATCCGTCCGGTGTCGGTCGCCGGCTCGACGGTGATCGTGTCGGACGGCGATGCTGCGTTGCGTCGGAGGATCAGCGTCACCAGGCGGTCGCGGATCCTGATGACGAGGCTCGCGAGGCCGCCGGGAATGATCAGCAGTACGACCAGCACCCCGATCGCGGACGACAGCAGGCGCCATTCGGGTGACGTGATGAACCACTCGCTGCCTCGTAGGAACACGGCGCCGAGCACCCCGCCGAACAGCGACCCGAGCCCGCCGACCACGGCTGCGGTGAACACGTTGAGGCTCTCCTGGGCGGTGTAGCTGGTGAGGTCGAAGCTCTGGCTGAGGTGGACGAACAGCCCGCCGGCCACTCCGGCAACGGCCCCCGACAGGGTGAACGCGGTGAGCTTGACCGGTACGGGCGACACCGAGAACGCCTGGGCGGCGAGTTCGTTCTCCCGCATCGCGACGATCGCCCGGCCGGCGCGACTGTGGCGGACGCCGCGAAGCGCCACGAAGACCAGTGCGAGCACGACGAGCGTGAACACGTAGAAACGCGTCGGCGTGGAGATGTCGATGCGGCCGAACAGTGGGAGTCGCTCGACGCGCTCCTGGGGGATCCAGCCGAAGAACTGGCGATTCAGGAACCACGAGTTCACGGCGAGAGCGAAGACCAAGGTGGTCACGGCCAGGTAGAGCCCTCGGAGCCGGAGCGCGGGAAGGCCCACCACGAAGGCGGCCGCAGCACCGGCTGCACCCCCGGCGAGCAGCGCGAGGCTGATGTCGACATTCCAGGTGATCGTGCACTTCGCGCTGACAGCTGCGCCGATCGCAACGAAGGCCATCTGGCCGAGTGAGATCTGCCCGGCCCAACCCGAGAGCACTACCAACGAGAGCCCGATGACGGCGAAGACGGCCACGGCGGTCGCCTTGATGATCTGGTCGGTGCGCAGCATGATCGGGATGACGGCGAGGCCGATGACGATCAGCGTCGCCGTCCCCCAGCGCATGAGGCGGACCAAGGGAAGCCTCGCCACGGCGGGCTGGAGTGGACGGACCTCGTCGGCGAGGCGCCACCCGGCTGCCTCGTCGCGATCGGCCCGACCGTACTGGCGGCGCTGGAGGAGCAGGGCGACGAGGACAGCGGCGCCGATGATCGGCATCACCAACAGCGGGGTGCTCGCGTTCCACGCGACGCCGTACTCGAGGATGCCGAGTGCGACCGCAGAGGTGGCGACCGTCGGCAGGTGCCGGAGACGCCCGATGACGAGCGCCGCGAGGGCTTGCACGAGCGCGGTCAGGCTGAGCGCGGCGCCGAGGGGCACGCCGAGGATGCCGGCGCGGAGGAACAGCGCGAGGAACGACAGTCCTGCCGCGATCGCCCACACGAGCGTCGACAGCCAGGCGACCGGAATGCCGAGCATCAACGCTCGTTCGCTGCGCTCCGCCGAGCCGCGGATCGCGGTGCCGATCCGCGTCGATCCGAGGAACAGGGCGACGCCGATCATGGCGATCGGCGCAACGATCAGCGCGATGAGGTCATTGGCCGACAGGATGAAGGAGCCGACGGTGACCTTCCAGTCGACCGGTGGCGGAATCCGTTGTGACGCAGCACTCTGGTCCCACATTCTCGGGACGAGCAGCGCGAAGGCCGCGAGCAGTTGCGTGATGCCGATGGTGGCCACGGTGAGCACGAGTCGGGATGCCCGTGCGAATCGACGTACGAACGCCAGCTCGACGATCGCGCCGAGTGCCACGGCTGCCGCGAGACCGACGCCGAACCCGAGTAGGTACGGCAGCCCCGAGAACACGATGAGCCCGACGGCGAGCGACGTCGGGACGAAGCCGAGGTCGGCCTGCGCGAAGTTGATCACCCGATTGGCGCGGTAGACGAGCGCCATACCGACGGCGAGGAGAGCGATCAGCAGCCCGAGGACGACGCCGCGAATCCACGCGCCCGCAGGCATGCCGAAGAAGAGGAGTTGCACGGCCACGAGCCCGACGGCCGGCGCGAACTGGCCTGCCGAGCGTTTGAAGTTCGCGGCTCCCCAGCCACTGAAGGACACCCCCATGTCCCTGCGCAACCTAGCCGGACGAGAACGACCAGCGAGGCATCGCGGCACGCCTCGATCGCGCCGCCGTCACGTTGGGCCCGGCACCGTGTGACGGGTCAGGAGGGGAGGGCGGAGTCGTCGACCCAGCTGCCGTGGAAGCCGAACGGCACGCGCTGCGGCAGATGGATCCTCGCGACCGGATCGGAACCTGGCGCAGAGGCATCGAGGATGACGAGGTCGGACGAGTCCGTCGGCGGCGTCGTAGACGAAACCGATCGCCCAGCCTTCGTCCTCGCCGGCAGCGTCGTCGTCCTGGACGAAGACGAACTCGCCCGGGAACGACTCCGGCCCGAGGTCGTAGCTGGCCTGCGAGCCCGTCGTGAGATCCCACTTGACGACGACGCCGGCATCGATCAGCGTGCCCTCGCCGTCGCGTGGTGCGACTCCCCAGCCGTAGCGGTGCTGCAGCCCGACCACGCGGTCGTCGACACGCGGGAAGCCGTGCGGGACCTCGTCGAGCTGCTGCTCGCTGACCGCACCGGAGGCCATGTCGAACGTCCACCGATGCAGGAACGACGGTGTTCCCTGCTCCATCGAACCCTTCCACATCGTCTCGTGGCGCCCGACGTCGCAGATGACCTTGTCGCCGTCGACGTAGGCGTTGAGGGGATGGAACACGTAGCAGGGGTCGACCTCGAACCAACGGATGTCGGCGTTGGTGCCCATCCGCGGCACGATGCCGATGCGGGCGCCGTAGTTGTCGTCCCACCCGAGCGGAGCCTCCGGGTTCGACAGGTTGAACACCACCGGCAGGTCCATGAAGATCGCGTGGTCGCGGGTGATCATGAAGTCGTGCATCATCGTGCCCTGGGGGACCTCGATCGGCGCGGAGTGGACGAGCGCGCCGCTGGCATCGAGCACGTGGTAGGTGAGGAACGGCGGCAGGGGCGAGTAGCCGAAGAAGTGCAGCTCACCGGTCTCGGGGCACAGCTTCGGGTGAGCGGTGAACGCCGTCGTGAGCTTGCCACCGAAGTCGTCGTACCCGAGCGTGTCGAGCTCGGGGCTCAGCTCGTACGGGAGATGACCCTCCTCGAGCGCCCAGATGCGTCCGGCATGCGCGAGCACGTGGGTGTTCGCCGCACTCGCCGTGGGATCGAACATCGCTTCGGGATCCGTCGCTTCGAGACCCTTCTCGAGCTTGGTGGTCTGTACGAAGCGGTTGCGGTACCACTCGGCCTTGCCGCCGTCGAGGCGGACGCCGTGCACCATTCCGTCACCGAAGAACCAGTGCCCGGCCGTGCCCGATTGCGGGTTGGATCCGTTGCGCAGGTAGCGGCCCGACAGTGACGGCGGGATCGACCCCGTGACCCGGAGGTTCATGTCTGTGACTTCGTTCAGAACCGGCGCGAAATTCCCTTTGAGGAAGAACGGCGTTTCGTCAGCGTCGGTTCGAGGGTTGGCATCGAGATCTGTCATCGTCGGAGTCTGACAGACAGCGGATCGCCCATCGAGAGCTGGACGGTCGAGCAACATTGACCGTTGAGGGAGATTTCATGCAGGTGACACCCGAGTCGTTCGTCGACACCTATCTGGCGGAGGTCGCCGCGGCGCCGCTTGGCGCGGCAACCGATGTCTCCCGACTCGTGCTGGAGCCGTGTGGTCTCGATGCCGCCGGCATGGTGACGGCGATCAGCGATCCGAGGCTCGGCCGACTCGGCATCCCGATGCTGGCCGATTTCATGGCGCCCGACGGATCGATCTACTTCGACGCGATCTTCGGTGCGTACCACGGCCAGGCCGCGATCCGGGCATGGCTCGTACCGGCCATGGCCGAGATCGAGTTCATCGACTTCGTGCCGATGGCAGGATCCGTCTACTTCGACGACGGTGAAGGGGAATCGTCGCTCGACGAGTGGCAGATGGTCGCGAACATGGGGGACGAGAAGATCCCACTGTCACGAGGCGTCAGCGTCCGGCGTCACCGCGATGGCTGGATCACCTGGGCGTGCGACGTCTACGACACCGCGGCATTCCGCCAACCGCCGCCACCCGAGATGGAGATCGAAGCGGCGCCACTGCCGCCGTACCCGCAGGTCGACTGGCCGGTCCACGAGGGTCCGACCGCGCTCGCCCTGAGCGCGCGTGCCAACGATTGGGCGTCGGATTCCGGCGAGGTCATCGGCGAGGCAGACACTGTCGCCGATCGTCCGAGCGGGCTCGACCACCACGAGATGCTCGCAGTGCTCACGAACATCTCGACCGCCGCCGAGGTGGAGCGCACGACGATGCTGTTCCATCCGACCGACTCGCGGTTCTTCGATCCGCTCCGCGGCGAACTGCGCGGTCAGGCGTCGATTCGTGCGGGACTGGCCGGGGTCGCGCCGCGGCTCGGCGGCGCCGGCGTCGAGCCGGTCGGGCCGTTGCTGTTCGACGGAACGACCGCAGTGCAGGAATGGGTTCAGGGAGCAGTTCGAGGCACGAGTGTCCGACGGTTTGCCGACGGGTGGATCGTCGACGCCGCGGACTACTTCGACACCGCGGTGCCGGCCTGACGTCGCCGCTCCGTCAGGACGCCGGCTCGTAGCCGAAGTCGACGCCGACGTCGAGGTCGTCGAGGGCGGTGAAGGTGCGGTGCACGAGCGCGTCGAAGAGGGCAACACCACGATCGTTCGCCGGGTCGATCGTCAGCAGGCTGGCGCCGAACGACGCGGCATAGAACATGAGGCCTTCGCGGTACCCCTGCCAGACCACATCGACCGTCACTGCATCGCTCGAGACTCCGAGGCGATGGAGTGCGGCGACGTAGCGCTCGATCAGGACCCGGTCGTGCTCGCGGCGCATCGGCACGGTGAGGTTGTTGGCGCAGAAGTACACGACGTCGGTCTGGCCAGGCGCGCGCATGGAGAGCTGCCAGTCGATCACGGCGACCGAGCCGTCGTCGGCGAAGAACAAGTTGTCGAGGCGGTAGTCGCCGTGCACCAGCGTGGTGGGAACGTCGAAATGCCGCTCTATCCACTCCGGAATCTCCCCGACGAAACGTTCGCACCATCGCAGGCACCGCTCGGGGAGCGCGTCGCCGTACCGCTCGAGGAAGATCGGCCACCCGAGCTCGAACATCGGACCGATGGCGAGAACCTGCGGATCGTCGAGCCCCGGCATCCACGACAATTCGTGCAGGAGCGGCTGTTCGTACCACGCGGCGTGGAACTCGGCCAGCGTGTCGATGGCGCGCTCGGCCTGATCGAGCGTCGCGCCTGCGACGTGGTCGCCGGCCACGGCAGGGGAGAGGTCCTCGAGAACGAGACACGGTGGCTCGGCGATGTTCACGAGCGCGGCGGGAACTCGGATCTGCATGAGTGGTGCGAGTTCGGCGTAGAACCGGTGCTCGCGTTCCCACACCCGCGACATCTCGCCGATCGTCCGTCCGCCCGGGTCGGACGTCGGCAGTTTCACGATCACGGAGGTCGGCGCCGCCTCGTCGGTCGACTCGATGCGGACACGGGCGAGTTGACCCATGAAGCCCTCGCCCGCAGCGATCGGCTGAACATCGATCGAGTCGATCTCGACGCCGAGCGCTTCGGCCATCCACGTTGCGGTGACGTCGTCCAGCGTGCGAGGAGTGGAGGTCATCGCCAGAAACTAGACCGTTCGGCCCGGTCCCGGCGGACCGACGTTCCCCCCGAACGGTCGGCCGTCGGACGTCAGTATCGGTTGAGCTTGATGGGGGTCTGACGCGGAGGCGTCGGCTTGACCGGTGTCGACTTGGCCGGCGTGGCCTTCATGGGTGGGCGATCGAACGAGATGGTTGTCGGAAGCGTTGCCATGTCGCCGAAGCTACGTACCGGTTGTTGCCGTACGATTTCGGAGCAGTGAACGCAGAGTGAGCGTCGATCGAGTGCGGTCGGCTTCGGCGTCGTCCTGGTGGATCAGGCCTCGTTACGTTGAGTCGATGACCATCGACCGTGCTGCCGCCGACAAGCTGCTGACCACCACCCGTTCCGTGCGCAAGCGCCTCGACCTCACCCGCCCGGTCGAACCCGAGCTGATCCTGGAGTGCATCGAGATCGCGATGCAGTCGCCGACCGGCACGAATCAACAGAACTGGTCGTTCGTCGTGGTGACCGACGCCGACAAGCGTGCTGCGATCGCCGACTTCTACCGTCGGGCCGGCGAGATGATGGCCGGCTCCGGCTACCCACCGCCACTGCCCGAGGGCGATCCCCGAATCGCCGCCACCGAGAGGGTCATGGACTCGGCGTCGTATCTCAGCGAGTGCCTGCAGGACGTGCCGGTGTTCGTGATTCCCTGCGTGCAGGGCCGCGTGGAGCAGGTGCCGATGATCGTCGCGCAGGCGTCGACCTACGGCTCGATCCTTCCCGCAGCCTGGAGCTTCATGCTCGCGGCTCGTGCCCGCGGACTCGGATCGGCGTGGACCACGATCCACCTGTTCTTCCACGACGAAGTCAGCGAACTCCTGGGCATCCCGAAGGAGTGGACCCAAGCGGCGCTGCTCCCGGTCGCCTACTACACGGGCGACGACTTCAAGCCGGCGCACCGACTCCCGGCGGCCGATCTGACGTACTGGGACACCTGGGGATCCACGCACACCGATCGCTCGTAGCGCGCCGTTCCGTGCCGACCCCGGGACTCAGTCGGGGCCGCCGAGGTCCACGTCGTAGGCCTCGTAGAGGAGATCGGCACCCAGGTGCCGATGACGCACGATCGCTGCGAGCAGTTCGAGCGCCTGCTCCCGGATGGCCGCGGTCTCGTCTGCGGTCCGTTCTGTCGGAGCATGATCGAGCCGGTCGATCAGACGTTCCGTGTCGGCGGCGATCGTGACGTGCTCGTGCAGGAGCCGGTCGATCTGGTTGGACAGTCGGGGCGCTCGGTCGCGCACCTGATCGAAGATGCCGTCGGGTGCCTCTGTCGCAGTCACGTGCTCCTCGAACGTCGCACGCAGGCTCGACAGTGCGCTCCCGACGCGCTCGGGCCAGCGGGCGTCGGAGGCGGGAACTGCCAGCGCCGCCTCGAGTGAGGCGACACCCCTGAGCAGCGCCTCTCGTCGCAGTCGTACCTCGCCGAGATCGGTCATCGCCATCACCCTTTCGTCACCAGTTTCGATGACTGCGCGTCCTGACGATGTCACCGTAACCGATCACCTGGCACCCCGTACCGGGCCGAAGGGCCCCAGATCGTGCTCGCAGTACTGGGAGCACTGGCTCCGCTCCGGGTGCCGGCTTCGGGCAATGCAGCAACGACGCGTTCCAGAGCTTCAATCAGGCAACGGTGGCCTGTTCGATCGGATCGATACCCCACCACGTGCCGTTCGATTCGATGACGCGCAGGCGAGTCCACGAGGTGCGATCGGCGGTCTCGTCCAGCCGGAACGCGTCCATCTCGGTCTTGTGCGCCCCGGGGCGGTACGCGAAGTTCTTCATCGCGGTCTCGTCACGCCATATCGAGAACGTCGGCCCGTCATGCACGAGCAGGCCCGGGAACCCGAAGAGCTGTGACGAGAGCAGCCCATCGAGCGGTTCATCATCCATCCACGTCCGCACCCGGCCGACCGCTGCGCCGAAGCTCAACGCCCGATCGACATCGAAGTCGGGTCCCAGCTCCCATCCCGCTGTCGTCAGGGTGACCACGACGCCATCAGTCGACTGGACGTTCCGGTCGACTGCGAAATGACCGCTGCCGCCGATCCAATTGCAGTAGCCATGCGACTTCGTCGGTTGCAGCGCGAGCGACCACACCTCGATGGCGTCGGCGAATGCGTCGACGTTGGCTGATGCGCATGCTCGGGCAGAGACGTCGTCGGCATGGACGCCGACGGCAATGAACTCCGATGCCAGTTGTGAGGCGAACTCCGAACCATGTCGACCCTCGTCGGCCCCTATCAGCCAGGTCGACGGGCATCCTGCTGGTGGATCGTCGCTGTGGTGGGGGAGATGCTGCACCTCGCGGAACCGTGCGAGATGAACGCTGAGGTAGTTGGCACCGCTGGTGTTGCCACTCATGTGTGAATCCCCCGATCGTGGCTGTGTGACCGACAAATTACACCGACCAGGGACGGCGCTGCCGACAACCGGAACTCGTGACCACCTTGCGTGCCTTGACCGTGCCCTCGGCTTCGGGGCCAAACAGCGCACCCCACAACCCGCAGCTCCCTTCGTGGCGTGTCGCATTGGACACCAGTCGGAGCTGTTCGTCGGAAGTCTCAATAGGCGCACCCATTCGGACGCTCGTCGATGGATGAGGGCGACCGGGCGGGGCACGGTTCTTGGATGGATGAAACATTGATTGGATACGCCCGGTGCTCGACTGACGAGCAAGACCTCACCGCTCAGCGCCAAGCGCTTCACGTTCGCCGAGTTCGAGGTGGACCTGAT
>CAWHJD010000009.1:0-17262 GCA_963829585.1 Ilumatobacteraceae bacterium
CATGGGTACTTCGGTGGCAGCGCTGGTGTGATCGGCAGGGGCCACGGTTCGGCCGTCGTACGGTGGGGTAAGGCGTTGCGGTGATCGTCCCGGAACCCATCGCGACCTACCGCATCCAGCTCACGCCCCACTTCGGGTTCGCGGCCACGAACGGCATCCTCGACCACCTCGTGAACCTCGGCGTCAGCCACGTCTACCTGTCCCCGGTCGCCGAGGCGGTGCCGGGCAGCCCGCACGGATACGACGTCGTCGACCACCGGCGGATCCGTGGTGAACTCGGCGGCCGCGACGGGCTCTTCGCCCTCCTCGACGGCGCGCACGACCGCGGGCTCGGTGTGGTGATCGACCACGTCCCGAACCACACCTCGGTCGCCGAACCTCACCTGAACGAGGCGTGGACGACCATGCTCCGTGAGGGACCCGGCTCACCGGCGGCGGCGTGGTTCGACGTCGACTGGGAGGGTGGCGACGGCCGGGTGATCGTGCCCCGACTCGGTGACCCGATCGACGAGGTGCTCGCAGCGGGCGGCATCGAGATCGTCGACGGCGAGGACGGCGCAGAACTGCGGTACGGACCGCTGCGCTTCCCCATGGCGGCCGGTACCGAGAATCTGCCCGTGGCCGAGGCCGTGGAACTGCAGCACTACCGGCTGGCCTGGTGGCGTGATCCGGCTCGCAACGTTCGGCGCTTCTTCACCATCGACGACCTGGTGGCGGTGCGCGTCGAGCTGACGGAGATCGCCGAGGTCGTCGACACGATCCCCCGGATGCTGTGCGAGCACCCTGCGTTCGCCGGTGTTCGCGTAGACCACGTCGACGGCCTGGCCCAGCCGGCCGCGTACCTGCGTGGCCTCCGCCGCACGATCGGCGACGACCGGTGGCTCCTCGTGGAGAAGATCCTGGCGGTGGGCGAGACGCTGCCGCCCGGATGGCCCGTCGACGGCACGACCGGCTACGAGCACATCCGCATCGCCGAGCACACGTTCCTCGACCCAGCCGCCGAGCCCGTCCTCACGGGCCTGTGGTGCGACCTCACCGGAGACGACCGCACCTACGAGGAGGTCGAGGACACATCCCGTCGTGAGGTCCTCGACGGGGGCATGCGGCCGGATCTCGACCGTGTGGCGCGCATCGTGGCACGAGAGCTGCCCGAAGGCGACACGGCGGCGGTGCGTGACGCACTCGTCGAGCTCACCATCGGCGTCCACCGCTACCGCACCTACCTGCCCGACGACGCCGTCTCCCTCGACGAGCTCGACGCGGCCAGAGCCCGCGCCGTCGCCGCGCGACCCGATCTCACCGACGACGTCACGGCGATCGTGGAACTGTTCGAGCGGCGACCCGAGGTGGCCACCCGCTGGGAGCAGGTGACGAGCCCGGTGATGGCCAAGGGAGCCGAGGACCGGGCGTTCTACCGGTATCTGCGGCTCGGCGCACTGTGCGAAGTCGGTGGCGCTCCCGGCCCGTTCGCACTTCCGGTCGCCGAGTTCCACGACCACCAGCAGCGGGTGCAGGCGGCGTGGCCGCAGACGATGCTGGCCGGGACCACGCACGACACCAAGCGGTCCGAGGGCGTCCGAGCGCGTGGACTTGCGCTCGCAGCCGACGCCGTCGCGTGGGAGCAGGTGGTGCGCGACTGGTTCGCGGTGCACGGTGAGCGCTACCGGACACAGGGACTCGACGCGGCCACGATGCTGCTCGCGCTCGAGACGGCGGTGACGGCATGGCCGATCGACGCGGATCGATTGACCGAGTACCTCGTCAAGTCGGCCCGCGAGGCAGAGCGGTGCAGCTCGTGGACGGCCCCCGACGAACGGTACGAAGCCACGCTGGGCCGGCTCGCGACGGTCCTCGCTCGGGAGCTCGTCGACGACGGGGACACGGTCGAGGAGCTCACCGACGTTGCGCTCGACCCCGACAGCGAGACGGAGTTCCCCGCCCGCCGGGGAGCCCTGGCGCCGATCGTGGCGCAGACACTCCGACCCGGCTGGGCCACCTCGCTGGCGTTGCTCGCCGTTCGGTTGACCGTCCCCGGGGTGCCGGACATGTACCAGGGCACCGCAGCGTTCACGTACTCGTTGGTCGACCCGGACAACCGGGTGGAACCCGACTGGGACGAGCGCCGTGCACTCGTGGCCGCCGCCAGGTCGCTCGACGGGCCGAGTGCGTGGTCGAGCGATGCGGTCGAAGCGAGCACTGCGGTCGTCATCACCCGTCTGCTCGCCCTGCGCCGGCGTCGATCGGCGGCCTTCGGTGTGACCGCCGACTACCGACCGATCGATGTTGCAGGGACCCACGCTGATCGGGTCCTTGCGTTCGCCCGTGGCGACGGGAACCGCGCGCTGGTGGTGACCGTCGTGTCGATGCGGGCTCCCGAGGCATGGGGCGACACGTCCGTCACGCTGCCCGAGGGGACATGGCGCAACGTGCTCGACGACGACGCCGAACCGGTCGCCGGTGACGTCGCCGCGTTGGTGTCGACGTGGCTCGACCGTTTCCCCGTCGCCGTCTTCGAACGTGAACAAGTGTGAACGGAGCTGAAACGGGGGGTCCTGACCCCCCGTTTCAGGTTCGGCGGTCGGCGGGTGAACGGCCGCGCGGCGACCACGGGCCGGTGATCAGGCGGGCGCCGCGACGGAACGTCAGGTAGTTCCACGACCAGTTGATGAACACGAGCAACCGGCTGCGGAAGTCGATCAGGAAGAAGATGTGGACCGACCACCACGCCACCCAGGCGAGCCAACCCGTCAGCTGGAACCGCCCGATGACGCCGACGCCGGAGGATCGACCGATGGTGGCCAACTCGCCCTTGTTGCGGTATCGGAACACCGGTCGGGGTGCGCCGTCCAGGTCGGCGCGGATCGCCCGAGCGACGTGGGCGCCGCCCTGGAGAGCGCCCTGAGCCACTCCTGGCACGGTGACGCCGTCCGACACCGCGTGCGCCATGTCACCGATGACGAAGACGTTGCTTCGTCCGGGCGCGGACAGGTCCGGACCGACTTCGATCCGGTTCGCACGGTCGGTCGGAGTTCCCAACGTCGCTGCCAGCGGCGAGGCGGCGTTGCCGGCTCCCCAGACGATCGTCCGGCTGGCGATCGGCCCCGCAGTGGTGTGCACGCCCTGTGGCGTCACGTCGGTGACCATGACACCGAGCCGGACGTCGACGCCGAGCCCGCTGAGCTGACGCAGCGCGCTGGCCGAGAGCCGCTCGGGGTAGGTGGAGAGAATGGAGTTGCCGGCCTCGAGCAGGATCACCGTCGCTGTCGTGGAGTCGATCGTGCGGAAGTCCCTCGTCAACGTGCGGAACACGATCTCGGCGATCGCTCCTGCCATCTCGACGCCCGTGGGCCCACCACCGACCACCACGAACGTCAGCAATGCCTCACGCTCGTCCGGGTCGGTGCATCGCTCGGCGAGTTCGAACGCGGACAGGATGCGCCGGCGGATCTCCAACGCGTCCTCGACCGTCTTCAGACCGGGCGCATGCTGCTCCCACTCGTCGTGTCCGAAGTACGAGTGCGTGGTTCCGGCCGCCAGCACCAGGTAGTCGAAGCCGATCGACGTACCGTCGTCGAGCACGATCGCGTCGTGCCGCACGTCGACGACCTCGCCGAGCAACACGGTCACATTGGAGTGCTCGGCGACCAGTGATCTGATCGGCGCGGCGATGTCGGCGGGGTTCAGTGCTGCCGTGGCGACCTGGTACAGCAGCGGCTGGAACAGGTGGTGGTTGCGCCGATCGACGAGGGTGATGCGCACCGGCGAATCCGCCAGTTCACGCGCCACCGCCAATCCACCGAAACCGGCGCCGACGACGACCACGTGCACGTCTCCGTCGATGCCGGCGCCGGGTGGAGACGTCGTGTCAGCGGGCACGGCCGACGACCAGGCGGGCAGACCACGGTTCCATCCGATCGGGCGACCAACCCCGGCCGCCCCAGCGCTCGTCCGAGGTGTCGAGGACCACCTCGTCGGCGGATCCGGGGTCGGGCACGTCTGCCCCATCCCCGGAGAAGTTGAACATGAGCGTTGCAGTCACTTCGGGCGTCGATCGCACGACGAACATCATGTCGTCGACCATCGAGACCTGCTGGTTGGCCGACGGGTCGGTGAGCGCGCCGTGCTGCCGCCGGAGCCGGAGGAGCTCGGTCGTCAACGCCAGTCGCGAGCGGTGCGGCTCCCGCTGCGCGAGCGACGGGTCCAGCACCGCTCGGCGGAACGTCTCCGGGTCCGCAGGGTCCGCGACATCGTCGGTCCAGTCGGAACCGCTGAACTCACGCTGCCGACCCTCGCGGACCGCCTGGATCAGCTCCGGGTCACCGTGGTCGACGAAGAACGGGAACGGTGCCGTCTCCCCGTACTCCTCGCCCATGAACAACAGCGGGCGTGAAGGGCGAGAGCAGGATCGCCGCCAGACCGAGCCGGTGACGAGGGTCGCCAGGCCCTTCGGCCGCCAGCATGCGATCGCCCCGCGGCGTGTTGCCGACGTGGTCGTGGTTGGTGTCGAAGACCACGAAGTGCCGGTGGTCGATGTCATCGGCGGGAGCCCCGTGACGCCTCCCGAACGATGCCGAGTACCCACCCGAGAACACCCATCGCCGCTCCCATGCCGTCGCGAGGTCGACGGCGCCCCGGTACGCGCGGTAGTACTCGTGGTGTTCACCGGTCAGGGCGACCCGCAGCGCGTGGTGCACGTCGTCGTCCCACACGGCGTCGCAGCCCCACCCGTGCTCGTCGGGAGCGCGGACGATCACCGGGTTGTTGGCGGAGCTTTCGATGGTCACCAACGCAGTCCGCCCCTGGCGGTTCGCCTCCGCATGCACCGCCGCGGTGAGTTCGGCGACGAAGGGGATCGGCGTCGGATCGACGATTGCGTGCACCGCGTCGAGCCGCAGGCCGTCGACGTGGAGGTCGCGCACCCACCCGACGGCGTTCTCGATGAAATACCGGCGGACACCGTCGCTGTGCTCCTCCGCGACATTGACGGCGGCCCCCCAGGGCGTCGTGTGGGCGTCGGTGAAGTACGGGCCGTACCGGCCGAGCACGTTGCCCTCGGGCCCGAGATGGTTGTACACCACGTCGAGGATCACTCCGAGCCCGACACCGTGCGCTGCGTCGACGAACCGGGCGAACGCTTCCGGACCCCCGTATGACTCCTGCGTCGCGAACGCAAAGACTCCGTCGTAGCCCCAGTTCCGGACGCCGGGAAAGGCGTTGACCGGCATGACCTCGATCAGCGTCACCCCGAGGTCGCGCAAGCGCTCCAGCCACGAGATGGCCGCGTCGAACGTCCCCGCCGGGGTGAATGTCCCGATGTGCAGTTCGTAGATCACCGCGTCGGCGAGCGCGACGCCTGTCCATCCATGGTCGCTCCAGCGGTAGACCGTCTCGTCGACGACGGCCGAGGGTCCGTGGACGCCGTCGGGCTGCAGCCGTGACGCCGGGTCGGCGAGCCACTCGCCGCCGTCGAGTCGGAAGCGGTACCGGTCGCCATGGCCGACTCCTTCCACGAACGTCGACCACGTGTCCGCCTCGGCGACTGCATCCTCGGCGCGAACCAGCGGATGGACGGAGCGCTCACCGGACCGCTCGACGCCGACGTCGACCGCCGCGGCAGCGGGGGCCCACACCTCGAAGCGTGTGCCGCCGTCGACCACCGTCGCCCCGAGACGCGTGTCGTGGTTCACGGCTCGGGAGCGAGGATCACCGCCCCGAGCGGTGGGAGCGTGAGCACGACCGATTGATGGAATCCGTGGGAATCGACCGGCACCGTCTCCACACCGCCGTAGTTGCCCACGCCACTGCCGCCGTAACAGTCGGCATCGGAGTTCAACAGTTCCATCCACCGCCCGGAGACGGGCACACCGAGGCGGTAGTTGTGCCGGGGGGTCGGTGTGGCGTTGAAGACCGCCAGCACCGGGCGACCTTCACCGGTCGGGTCCTTGCGCAACCAGGCGTACACGCTCTGGTCGGCGTCGGCGCCCTCGACCCACTGCATTCCCGCGGGATCACTGTCACCGCGGTGCATCGACGGTTCGCCGGTATAGAGCCGGTTGAGGTCGGCGAGCCATTCGCGCGCCTGGCGGTGCAGTCCGATGTCGTGCAGTGACCAGTCGAGCGTCGCCTCGTGGTTCCACTCCTGGCGGGTCGCCAGCTCGGCGCCCATGAACAGCAGCTTCTTGCCCGGCTGCGACCACTGCATGGCGTACAGCAGTCGCAGGTTGGCGAACTGTTGCCAGTCGTCGCCCGGCATCTTGCCGAGCAGCGACCCCTTGCCGTGCACGACCTCGTCGTGGCTCAGGGGCAGGACGAAGTGCTCGCTGCCGGCGTACACCGACCGGAAGGTGATCTCACCGTGGTGCCACCGTCGGTGGATCGCATCACGCGAGAAGTAGGCGAGGGTGTCGTGCATCCACCCCATGTCCCACTTGTAGCCGAACCCCAAGCCACCGATGTAGGTCGGTCGGCTCACCATCGGCCACGACGTCGACTCCTCGGCGAACGTGGCGACGTCGGGGAACTCGGCGTACACCGCTTCGTTCAGCTGGCGCAGGAACACGATCGCGTCGAGGTTCTCACGACCGCCGAACTCGTTGGGGATCCACTCGCCCTCGTTGCGGGAGTAGTCGAGATAGAGCATCGACGCCACGGCGTCGACGCGCAGCCCGTCGACGTGGTAGCGGTCGAGCCAGCACATTGCGCTCGACACGAGGAACGAGCGCACCTCGTTGCGGCTGTAGTTGAAGATCGCCGAGTTCCAGTCGGGGTGGTATCCCTGCTGCGGGTCGGCGTGCTCGAACAGGTGCGTGCCGTCGAACTCGTAGAGGCCGTGGCTGTCGGTGGGGAAGTGTGACGGCACCCAGTCGAGGATCACGCCGACGCCGCGCTGGTGGAGCCGGTCGATCATGCGCATGAGGTCCGTCGGCGAGCCGTAGCGGGCGCTCGGCGCGAAGAAGCCGGTGGTCTGGTAGCCCCACGATCCGTAGAACGGGTGCTCCATGATGGGCAGGAGCTCCACGTGGGTGAAGCCGTGCGCCAGCACGTGGTCGGCGACGGGATCCGCCAGTTCGTCGTAGCGGGGGAAGCGCTTGCCGCTCGTGACGTGGCGGCCCCACGAGCCGAGGTGCATCTCGTAGATCGAGATCGGTGCATCGAGTGCGATGGTCTCCCGCCGTCGGGCCATCCAGTCGTCGTCGCCCCAGTCGTACGCGAGATCGGCGATGCACGAGGCGATGGAGGGCGGCTCGTGGGTGGCGGCGCCGACCGGGTCGGACTTCTCCACGACCCGGCCGTCCGCGGTCGTCACGCGGTACACGTACGAGTCACCGATCGCCGGACCGTCGACCCATCCACTCCACACGCCCGACTCGGTGGGGCCGAGATGGTGTTCGTGCTGCCATGCATCGAACGAACCGACCACGGCGACGCTGCGGGCGTTCGGGGCCCACACCGCGAAGTTGGCGCCGCCGGTGCCCGGCTGGGCGCCGAAGCGCCGATGGAGGTACCGATGGGTGCCTTCGTTGAAGAGGTACCGGTCGAGCTCGTCGGCCCGACCCGGCGACGCGGCGACCCGGTCGGCGTCGCTGTCATGGAGTGGTTCGGAAGTCATCGGTCGCTCCTCGACAGGATGGACAGTCGTCGTTGCACGTCGGGATCCGCGAGGATCTCGGACGTCGGCCGGTCGAGCCGCCTCCCCCACAGGCCCTCCACGACCCGGCCCGGAAGATTGTGGGGACGGACTTCGCCGACGAGATCGTCGAGATCGGCGACGACGAGGTATGCGTCGCTGGCGCCGAGCCGGATGAGCATCTCGTCGACGACGTCGTCCCAGTCCGAGCCGATCGTGCGGCCGTGCGCCTGGCCGAGCCGGCGGCGGTAGTCGCTCGTGTCCGTCGTCGCTGCCAGGTGCGCGAGCGGCTCCATGTCGTGGGTACGGATGCCCGCCACGGTTCGCGCCGGGATGTGCGGCAACGGGTCGTCATCGAGTTGGAACTGCTCCTCGTACATGCCCAGCACGTCCCATCGCTCGAACGCGTCGGACACCTCCTCGGGCACGGTGCCGAGGTTCTCGCCGACGATCGTGAGGCCCGCAGCGGTGGCCGAGGCGGCGATGACGGCCAGCAGCTCCTCACGGGGATAGCGGACGTAGACGCCGCGGTCGGCGCTGAAGCCGTCGGGCACCCACCACAGCCGTTCGATCGCCATCGCATGGTCGATGCGCAGCACCTGTGCGTAGCGCCCGACGCGGGCGATCAGTTGGCGCCACAGGCGGTGTCCGCTGGCGTGCATGGCGGCCGGCAGGGGCGGGGGAAACCCCCAGTTCTGCCCCTCGGCGAAGAAGGAATCCGGCGGCGCACCGACAGCGACGCTGTCGGCGAACATGGTGGGTTCGGCCCACACCTCGTATCCGACGGGGCTCGACCCGATCGGCAGGTCGAGCGCGAGCGCGGCGGCATCCGGGTCCGCGGCGATGGCCCCGAGTTGCTGGTCGGCGAGGTACTGCGCGAGGACGTGTGACTGCTCCACCACGAGGTCGCCGTCGGCTTCGATGCGGGCGCGGAAGCGGGCGTAGGCGCCCACGTCCGGGTGGGCGGCGACGAACGCGGTGAGCTGATCCTGTTCGGTCGCGCCGAGCAGAGCGGCCATCTCGACCAGCTGTCGGCGCCGGCGCGCCGCCAGGGCGCGCCAGTCGACGTGCTCGGCGGCATCGGGCACCGGTGCCGGCGGCAGGCCGGCGTCGTCGAGATACACCTCGTTCCAGTGCAGCCTGCTGATCGGCGAGTACGGGCTCGGATCGAACGGGTCGTCGAGCCACGTGGCGTACAGCGGCAAGGTCGACAACGCCGACAACCCTGCCGCCTGCGCCGATCGAGCCGCGCGGTGCAGGTGCCGGAACGACGGCAGGGGCTCGTCACGTTCCCACATTGCATAGGTCGGCACGAAGAGGCTGCCCGTGCCCGCGAGCGCAGGGTCGCGTGGCATCCTGGCCGGTGCCACGACGACAACCGTCGCACCGGAGCCGCGATCGGTGTCGAATTCCATCTCGTGACAGCCGTACGGCAGCTCATCGGGCAGTTGGAGTTGATCCCCGTCCTCGCCATGGTGCACCACCACGTCGATGCGGCTGCCCTCCACGTCGATGGAGGCGTGCCGGACGCGCCCTCGGACCGGGATCGCCGCGCCGGTCGTGACGTGGATCGGTGACGTCAGACCGGCGGTCGCCGACGCCTCACGGTCGGCCTCCAGAACGGCCACCACTTCCGCCAGCACGTCGTCGTCGGCGAGGTGCAGACCGCCGTCCACGTCGTGGTATCTCGTCTGCACGCCGAGCTCCTCGGCGCGTTCGATCAGGCGGTCGTCGGTCATCGGCGATCCGTCGTGAGCAGATCGGTGATGGCTGACATCGGCCAGGTGACCCAGTCGGGACGGTTGGCCAGCTCGTAGCGCACCTCGTACATCGCCTTGACCACGATGTACACGTCGAGCAGGAGCCGTTGGTCCGCAGGGTCGGTCGGCACCAGGCCTGCGTCCGAGATCGCTTCGAGATAGACGGTCAGCAGCGTCGACTCGACTGTGCGGGTCCAGGCCCTCCGCCACTCCTCGACCGCAGCGTCGTCGCCCTCGCCGATGCGTCCGCGTTCCACGGCGGTGTGGACCGCCATGCGTCCCGCGTAGTCGAACGAACGCACCAGCCCGGCGACGTCGGCGAGCGGAGACCGCTTGATCGTCCGCTGTGCCATCGGGGCCCCGGGCTCACCTTCGAAGTCGATGAAGACGATGTCATGGCCGGTCCACAGGATCTGGCCGAGGTGGAGGTCGCCGTGCACGCGGATCCGGTACGCGTCGAGTTTGCCGGTGCGGAGTCGTTCGAACCGGTCGAACAGCGCGTCGGTCCGGGCGTCCAGATCGGCCGCCTGGGCGAGGGCGCGTTCGTCGAGCCGACCGTCGCGGCGGGCACGGTGCAGCTCGCGTTGCGTCGCCCGGACCGCATTGCGCAGGGTCTGCAGCAGCGAGCGTTGCCAGTGCAGGGTGAACGGTTCGGGCCGCATGTGGGCGGCACCGGCGTCGGCCGCGAGGCACCGGTGCATGTCTGCCGTCCGGCGACCGAGGAGGTCCGCGATCGCCTCGCCCGGCACGGCAGCGGCGGGGGCGTCGCGCGAGACGCCGAGATCGAGTGACAGCCCGAGGTCGTCGAGCATCTTGGTCCACAGGTCGCTCTCGTGGGTCACAGCATCGTGCACCACCACGACGTTGGCCGGGGCGGATTCCCCGACGAGGTCCATGTCGAGGGTGGCGACCACGCCCGGCACCGCGGCGAACCCGACGGAACGGAGGTGTGTCGGTAACTCGACATCGGGGTTGAGCCCCGGCTCCAGGCGACGCACCAGCTTGGCGATCAGCCGGCCGTCCACGATCGCCGACGAGTTCGACTGTTCGACACCGAGGAGGTTCACCGCTCGAGGGTCGTCGGCGATCGTGGCGAGGCGTGCCCGGCGGGGGATGCCGCGCATCTCGGCCCGGCGGGTGGCACGCGTACGACGGCGCAGCGCCGCGCCGATCACGACGGCGGCGCCACGTTGGTCGGCCATCGCGTCGATCAGCAGGGCGCCGTCGTCGAGTTGGGCGACGACCGCACCGGACCGGTCGTACGTCTCCGCGACCTCGCGGCTGACGCGCATCAGCGGGACGGCGTAGCGCTGGTCGTCACCCTCGGTGAACGACGTGGAGACCACGAGCATCGCGACATTGCCGTCGGTGTCGAGCAACACCGAGTCGTCGATGTTGACGCTGCGGATGATCCGGCCCTTGCCGGCGAACCAGCGTCGCGTGGGCAGCCATCGTTCGAGCGCGCGGCCCAGACCTGCCCGCCGGCGCAGGACCTCGGCCATGGACCCGGGCAGCGCGGGCACATTGGACGGATCGGTCTCGACCGGCGTGCCGACCAGCGACAACCAGAAGAATCCGTACGGTGCCAATGTCACCTGGTAGTCGTGATCCCGGATCGGCGCGAAGCGGTTCTGCCCGAACACCTCGACCGGCGTGATCCCCTGGTGCTCGCGGAGGTCGAGTTCGACGTGCTGGGCGAGCCGCGACAGGTTCGCGACGCACAGCATCGGCGCTTCGCCCTCGAGCCGGCGGATGAACGCGAGCACGTGCGGGTTGTCGGGGTCGAGGAACGAGATGTCGCCGCGACCCAGCACACGATGACGCGTGCGCAGGGCGATGAGCTGGCGCATCCACGACAGGAGCGAGGCGGGGTTCGCGTGCTGGGTCTCGACGTTGACGCTCTCGTAGTGGTACTCCTGCTCGGTGATGAGCGGGAGGTAGAGACGGTGGGGGTTCGCCGTCGAGAATCCGCCGTTGCGGTCCGACGTCCACTGCATCGGCGTGCGCACGCCGTCGCGGTCGCCGAGGTAGACGTTGTCGCCCATGCCGATCTCGTCGCCGTAGTAGACGACGGGTGTGCCGGGCAGCGAGAACAGCACCGCGTTCAGCAGTTCGATCTTGCGGCGGTCGTTGCCGAGCAGCGGGGCGAGGCGCCGGCGGATGCCGAGATTGATGCGCATCTCGTCGTCACGGGCGTAGGCGCGCAGCATCATGTGGCGCTCCTCCTCGGTGACCATCTCCAACGTCAGTTCGTCGTGGTTGCGCAGGAAGGTCGCCCATTGGCAGTTCGGCGGCGGCGTCGGCGTCTGGTCGAGGATGTCGATGATCGGCATGCGGTTCTCGGACTGCAACGACATGAACAACCGGGGCATGACGGGGAAGTGGAAGTTCATGTGGCACTCGTCGCCGTCGCCGAAGTACGCGGCGGCATCCTCCGGCCACTGGTTCGCTTCGGCGAGGAGCATCCGTCCCTGGTACTTCGCATCCATGTGCGCCCGGACACGCTTGAGCATGGCGTGCGTCTCGGGGAGGTTCTCGCAGTTCGTGCCGTCACGTTCGTAGAGGTAGGGCACGGCGTCGAGGCGCAAACCGTCGACACCCATGTCGAGCCAATGGTCCAGCACGTCGAGCACGGCGGCCTCGACGGCGGGGTTGTCGAAGTTCAGGTCGGGCTGGTGGGAGTAGAAGCGGTGCCAGTAGTACTGACCGGCCACCGGATCCCAGGTCCAGTTCGACGATTCGAAGTCCTGGAAGATGATGCGGGCGTCGGACCACTGCGTCGGGTCGTCGCTCCAGACGTAGAAATCCCGGTGCGCGGACCCCAGCGGCGCTCGGCGCGCCCGCTCGAACCACGGGTGCTGGTCGGAGGTGTGGTTGATGACGAGTTCGGTGATGACCTTGAGATTGCGGGCGTGAGCCGCGTCGAGGAATCGGCGGAACGCTCTCAGGTCGCCGTAGTCCGGGTTGACCGTTCGGTAGTCGGCGATGTCGTAGCCGTCGTCGCGGAGCGGCGACGGGTAGAACGGCAGCAGCCACAACGCGGTGACGCCGAGATCCGACAGGTAGTCGAGGTGCGAGGTGAGCCCGTCGAGGTCGCCGGTCCCGTCGCCGTTCGAGTCCGCGAACGCTCGCACGTGCAGCTCGTAGATCACGGCATCGCGGAACCAGTCCTCGGCGCTCACGCTGCTCATCTTCGGGCGCCCGGGTCGTCGCTAGGAGTCGTGACGGAGACGACGTGGTCGGGCAGGGGGCGCACGGTGAAGATGTGCGCCGACGCCGACCATGGCGCGAGATCGACGAAGTTCGAGTTGCCCTGCCACCGGTGGGTGACCCCACCGAGTCGATCGACGACGTCGAACTCGCTGCCGTGGGGGAGACCGATGGCCGTGAGGTCGATGTCGACCATTCCTGCGTGCCGGTCGAACGGGTCGAGATTGACCACCACGATCACGGGTTCGCCGATGCCTGCTGGATCCGTCTTCGTGAAGCACAGCAGACCCGGGTCGTCGGTCTGGTGGAATCGCAGTGTGTCGAGCGACCGGAAGGCGCGATGCTCACGACGGATGCGGTTGAGCCGGGTCAGCAGAGGAGCCAGCGAATCCTCGCGGTCGAGATCCCACGTGCGCAGCTGGTACTTCTCGGAATCGAGGTACTCCTCGGATCCTTCCCGAACCGCTCGGTGCTCCATCAGCTCGAACGCCGGTCCGTAGACGCCCCAGCTCGGCGACAGCGTGGCGGCGAGGACGGCGCGGCTGATGAACGCCGGGCGGCCGCCGGTCTGCAGTTGCTCGGTCAGGATGTCCGGGGTGTTGGGCCACGCGTTGGGTCGGAGGTAGTCGACGGTGCGCGTCGAGAGGTCCGTGAAGTACTCGCGCAGGTCCCATGACGTCTGCTTCCACGCGAAGTACGTGTACGACTGGTTGAAGCCGACCTTGGCGAGACGCTCCATGAGCCGCGGGCGGGTGAACGCCTCGGCGAGGAAAACGGTGTCGGGATGCTCGCTGCGCAGCAGTGGCAGCGCCCACTGCCAGAACGCGAAGGCCTTGGTGTGCGGATTGTCGACACGGAACACCGTGACACCGCGCGCGATCCAGAAGCGGAAGACGTCGGCGAGCGCGTCCCACAGTGCCCGCCAGTCGTCGGACTCGAAGTCCAGCGGATAGATGTCCTCGTACCGCTTGGGAGGGTTCTCGGCGAACTGGATGCTGCCGTCGGCACGCTTCGCGAACCACTCCGGATGCTCGGTGACCCACGGATGGTCCGGGGAGCACTGGAACGCGATGTCCAAGGCGAGGTACATGCCGCGATCACGGCAGGCAGTCGCGAAGGTGGCGACGTCGTCGACCGTGCCCAGTTCAGGAGCGACGGTGGTGTGTCCACCCGCGGCGGAACCGATCGCCCAGGGGCTTCCCACGTCGTCGGGGGTCGCGGTGGTGGCGTTGTTGCGTCCCTTGCGCTTCGTGAACCCGATCGGGTGTACGGGTGGCAGGTAGATCACGTCGAACCCCATCTCGGCGACGTGGTCGAGCCGATCGATCGACTCGATCAGAGTGCCCGGACGTACTGGTCCGTCGGCCTCGACGGCTCCGGCCTGCGACCGGGGGAAGAACTCGTACCATGATCCGAACGCACCGTGCAGCGGATCGACGTCGACGGGCAGGGGTCGGGTGAAGCAGCCGACGGGTTCGCGGAGCGACGTCCGCCGGAACACGGGGGTCCAGTGCAGGTCGGCGACGGACGAACTGTCGCCGGCGAGCAGCGCCCGCCGCAGATCGGCGAGCAGCCGGTAGTCGTTCGGGTCCACGTCGTCGGACAGCGGTACGCCGCGATCGATGACGTCGCCGAGCAGCCTCGCTCCAGTGATCAGCTCGAGCGACACGTCGATGCCGGCCTCGACCTTCTTGGCCGTGTCCCGCCGCCACGTCTCCAAGTGGTCGATCCAGCCGATGATGTCGTACTCGAGCCGGCCGAGGCGCTCCGGCGTGATCAGCGCGGCGAAGCGGTCGTTCCCCAACGGGGTCATGGGTGTCTCCCGCCAGGGGGTGCCTTCGCCCTGGGCGTCGACGTGACGCCACCGCACGCAGGCGGCCACGGCGTCGTGGCCGTCGGTGAACACGTCGGCGATCACCGACATGGGTTCGCCGACGGCAGTCTTGGCCGGGAAGGCGCCGCAGTCGACCACCGGACGAACCGCTTCGACGACGACCCGCGACGGTCGTGCCTGTGTCGCCTGCGCGGAGGGAGCGCTCATGTGCCTGCACCCTGGTGCGCGGCCATGTCGGCCTCCGGATCGACGGATCGCACGGCCGCGTCCACGATGTCGTCAGCGGGCGCAGCTTCGAGCACCTGCTCGCCGCGGCTGTCCATCGGCGGAGATCCGCGCTCGGGTTCCGGTTCGGGTTGCGATGTGGCCGTCCCCTCCGTTCGGACGGGAGCGGCGTTGCGGTCGCGGGACTTGACCGAGCGCAATACGACGACCGAGCGGTCCGTCACGGCAAGGACCTCACCCGGCCGCCGGTTGACGATCCGACCATTGCCCCGTCTCGGGTCTGCCGTGTCGATGTCGATCGTCCACCGCCGACTCCACTGCGGGCCGGGGATGCACCACTCGATCGTCTGGTCGCTGGCGTTGAAGATCACCAGGAAACTGTCGTCGATGATGCGCTGACCGTACGCATCGGTGGTGGGAATGGTCTCACCGTTGACGAACACCGCCACGGCGCGGGCGAATCCGGCGTCCCAGTCCTCGTCGTTCATCTCCTCACCGTCCGGGCGCAACCAGGCAAGATCCTCGATGCCGCGGATACTGCTGCCCTGGAACCATCGGCGCCGGCGGAACACCGGATGGTTGCGGCGGAACGCGATGACGCGCTGGCACCACTTGGCGAACTCGGTGTCGACGCTGACCCAGTCGTACCACGAGACCTCGTTGTCCTGGCAGTAGGCGTTGTTGTTGCCGCCTTGCGACCGTCCGAGTTCGTCGCCACCCAACAGCATCGGTACGCCCTGCGACAGCATCATCGTGGTCATGAAGTTGCGCCGCTGGCGCGAGCGGAACTCGACGATGTCCGGATCGTCGGTCGGCCCCTCCACGCCATGGTTCCAGGAGCGGTTGTGCGACTCGCCGTCGTTACCGTCCTCGCCGTTGGCGTCGTTGTGCTTGTCGTTGTACGACACGAGATCGCACAGTGGGAAACCGTCGTGCGCGGTGACGAAGTTGATGGAGGCGGTCGGCCGCCGGGTGTCGGCCTCGTAGAGGTCCGAGCTGCCGGTGAACCGGTAGGCGAACTCTGCCAGGGTCGAGGGCTCGCCGCGCCAGAAGTCGCGGATGGTGTCGCGGTAGCGGCCGTTCCACTCGCTCCACTGCGGCGGGAAGTTGCCCACCTGGTATCCGCCGGCGCCGATGTCCCACGGCTCCGCGATGAGCTTCACCTGGGAGACCACGGGGTCCTGCTGCACGAGGTCGAAGAATGCAGACAACCGGTCGACGTCGTACAACTCGCGCGCCAACGTCGACGCCAGGTCGAAGCGGAAGCCGTCGACGTGCATCTCCGTCACCCAGTACCGCAAGCTGTCCATGATCAGTTGCAGGACGTGGGGGTGGCGCATGTTGAGGCTGTTGCCCGTCCCCGTGAAGTCCAGGTAGTAGCGCGGGTCGTCCTCCATCGTTCGGTAGTACGCCAGGTTGTCGATGCCGCGCATCGACAACATCGGACCCATGTGGTTGCCCTCGGCGGTGTGGTTGTAGACGACGTCGAGGATCACCTCGATCCCTGCCGCGTGGAGCGTCTTGACCATCGTCTTGAACTCCTGCACCTGACCCAGCGCGACCGACGACGTGTAGCCGTTGTGCGGCGCGAGGTAGGCGATGGAGTTGTAGCCCCAGTAGTTCCGCAGGCCCCGCTGGACGAGGTGGTGGTCGTGCACGAACTGGTGCACCGGCATCAGTTCGACCGCCGTCACGCCGAGACGCTGGAGGTGCTCGACGACCGCAGGGTGGGCGAGACCGGAGTACGTCCCGCGGAGCGGTTCGGGGATCGCCGGATGCTTCATCGTGAGCCCGCGGACGTGGGTCTCGTAGATGATCGTCTCGTGCAGCGGCACCTGGGGCGGGCGATCGTTGCCCCAGTCGAAGAACCGGTCCCCGACCACCGCCTTGGGCACGTGCGGTGCGCTGTCGGTGTGGTTCGGGCGGTCAGGGTCGTCGAAGTCGTACCCGAAGCACGCCTCGGACCAGTCGACCTCGCCGGCGATCGCCTTCGCATACGGATCGAGCAGCAGCTTGGACGGGTTGCACCACAGGCCCTTGGCCGGCTCCCACGGGCCGTGGACCCGGAAGCCGTACCGCTGTCCGGGCCGGACGTCGGGCAGATAGCCGTGCCAGCAGTGGCCGTCGACCTCGGTCAACTCGACGCGGACCTCGTCGATCGGTCCGTGATCCCTGCGGTTGCCGGGCCCGCTGTGCGACCCGTCGTCACCACCGAGCAGGCACAGCTCCACGCCGTCGGCCATCCCGGAGAAGAGCGAGAAGTTGGTGCCGGATCCGTCGTAGTAGGCCCCCAGCGGCGAAGGGTTCCCGACCCACACACGCGGCTGACGAGGGGCCTCACTCGATGGTTGCACGGTGCGATTCTTGCCCATGGGGCGCTCCGGCGAAACCGCAGCGGCGCGGCGCCTGCCGGAGCGGCTGCGGATCTCCGAACAGAAAACCCGGTTTGCGTGACATTCCGGTTGGGGCGTCCCAACAGATCTGCAACGCAAACGGGGGTTTCCGGTGCGAGCGAGTCGGGGGTCAGTCTCCGGCGATCGGTGAGAGGTCGGAGGACCCATTCACCGCGAGCGGCGAGGCGGCCAGGCGGGCGTTGGCCTCTCCCG
>CAWHJD010000010.1:0-8695 GCA_963829585.1 Ilumatobacteraceae bacterium
GCCGCGGTCACGGGCGCTGCCGGTGTGGTCGGCTCTGCCGTGGCGGTCGATCCGACCCAGCGGGAACACCTGGTGCAGTTCCGTGACCGGATCACCGACGCCATCGCGGCGGCCGCCGGCGCCACCGGCGTGCCGACGTACAAGCTCGACGTGGCGGTCCCGCTGCGCGCCGTCGTCGAACTGCTCGACATCGCGCACGTCGCGGCTGCCGACGACGGTGCCCGGCTCATCCCGTTCGGCCACCTCGCGGAGGGCAACCTCCACCTGAACTACCTCGGGTCGACCGCACCGGCGGAGATCGCCGATTCGGTCCTGACCGCGGTCGCGCGGCTCGGCGGCACGATCTCGGCCGAGCACGGAATCGGCATCGCGAAGACTCCGTGGCTCCACCTCGTTCGATCCCGCGCCGATCTCACCGCGCAGGGGGCGATCCGTCGGGCGCTGGACCCGAACGGGATCCTCAATCCCGGCGTGCTCGATCCGAGTGTCCGGACTCGCTGAACGTCAGGTGCCGTAGCCGAAGCCGAGATCCGGTGCGGTGAGCAGCGGCCGGTAGTCGATCCCGTGCGCTGCTGCCATGCGCCGCGCACGTGCCACCCCGATCGACGAGCACCGTCATCCAGACCGGCACCGCTCCGTAGGCGGCGATCTCGTCGGCCGCCTCGATCAGTGAGGTGCCGCGCGTGGTGGTGTCCTCGGTGACCAGCACCCGATCGCCGGGCAGGAGGGCGCCGGCGATGCGGCCGGTGATGCCACCGAGTTTCGCCTCCTTGCGCACGCTGAAGCTCCGCAGACGGTGGCCTCGCGTCGCGGCAACCGCGGCGACGCCATAGGCGACCGGATCGCTGCCCATGGTCAGACCGCCGATCGCGTCGATGTCGTCGATGACGTCGCCGAACACCTCGAGGATGGCATCGGTTGCAGCGATGATGCCGTCGGGTCGACACGCTGTCTGCTTGGTGTCGAGGAACCAGGTACTCGTGGCCCCCGACTTGAGGACGAACTCACCGTGCTTGACCGAGTGCTCCATCACATGAGCGCGCAGCGTTTCGAGAACCGGTGACAGTGGAGGCAGCGACGACACGTTGCGCAGGCTAGGTCAGCTCGCCCCGGGTCCGTGGGTGCGATCACGAACCAGAACTTCCTGGGCCACCGTTGCCACATGCACGCCGTCGTCGCCGAAGATGTGGCCGATCGCCAGCCCGCGTCCACCCACGTAGTGGTGGCAGGCGAAGTCGTGGAGATGCCACCGATCCGCACGCAGCGGACGATGGAACCAGATCGTGTGGTCGAGGCTCGCGCAGAACACGTCGTGCTCGGATTCGTCGACCAGTGAGATCGGGTGCGCCCGGATGACCGCATCGGTCGGCAGGTCGTCGCTCAGGTAGGCCAACCAGCACCGATGCATCAGCTGCGCGGCCGGCTCCGTCGGATCGCCGAGATCGTCGTTCACCCGCATCCAGGCGACCGAGCGCCCCGCGCCGTTGCGCGACCCGCCCGTGACCTGATCGGGTGGCACGGAATGGCGATCGAAGGTCGCCGTCCACGACGACTGTTCCAGATCGTCGGGTGCCGGCACGTCGGGCATCGAGATCGTCTGCACGAGCGCCGCCGGTTCGGGGCGTTGAAACGAGCATTCGGCGTTCAGAATTGCCCCAATGGCCTGACGGGCAACGACACGCCGAGTGGCGAAACTGCGGCCGTTCCGGATCCGGTCGACTTCGTATCGGACGGGTTCTGTGTGGTCGCCCCGGCGAATGAAATAGGCGCGTATCGAGTGTGGTTCCAGATCGGGTTCGACCGAAAGTGTGGCAGCACGGAGAGCCTGAGCGACGATCTGGCCACCGTAGAGCCCGCCCCACGGATACTGCGGGCCAGTTCCGACATGCACATCGGTCCCGTGTGCTGACAATTCGAACATCGAAATCCACGCTATTGCATTTGCGTGAGCGTTACCTACACTGTGAATTCATGGTTGGAAAACGTGGCCCCAGGACTCCAATGAGCGACGAGCACAAAGCGGCGCTCGCGAAAGGCCGAATGGAGGGTCGCATCGTGCGGGATTATCTCGAAGGCCTGCGCGCCACCAAACCAAGACGGGGGCGCAAGCGCACACCCGACACGATCAAGAAGCGCCTCGATGCGATCGGTACCGAACTCGCCAGCGCCGGCCCGCTCGACGAACTGCTGCTCATCCAGGAGCGCCGTGACCTCGAAGCCGAATTGGCCGCGAAGTCGAACGCCATCGACATGGATGCCCTGGAAGCCGAGTTCGTCGGCGTCGCCAAGAGCTACTCCGACAGCAAGTCGATCTCGTACGCCTCGTGGCGTGACGTCGGTGTTCCCGCCAGCACGCTCAAGCGTGCCGGCATCAGCCGCGCCGACTGAGGTGACCGCCGCGCTCGGGCGTCACAGCTCGATTCGATCGACCTGATCGAGAACGTGATCGAGGTTGCGCAGCGACCGACGAAGGTCGAACGCGTCGTCGAGGACGCCGTTGTCGACCTCGTCGTCGGCTTCGAGCAAAGTCCTGAAATCGAGCCCTTCGTCCCAGGACCTCATCGCATTGCGCTGCACGATTCGGTAGGCATCATCGCGAGTTGCACCCGCCTGCACCAACGCCAACAGCACGGGTTGGCTGAACACCAGACCGTAACTCGCGTCGAGATTGGCCCGCATACGTTCGGGGAACACCATGAGGCCATCGAGCAACCGGCGGAGGCGCTTCATGACGTAGAAGGCCAACTGCGACGAATCCGGCAGGATGATCCGCTCGACCGACGAGTGCGAGATGTCGCGCTCGTGCCAGAGCGCCACATCCTGCAAACCGGCGGACAGATTCGATCGCAACACGCGCGCCAGACCCGAGATCGTCTCGGCCGAGATCGGGTTCCGCTTGTGCGGCATCGCCGACGAACCCTTCTGGCCGGGTTTGAAGCCCTCTTGGACCTCACGCACCTCGGTGCGCTGCAGGTGGCGGAGTTCGATCGCCATCAATTCGCACGTTGCGCCGATCGATGCACACGCATACAGGTACTCGGCGTGTCGGTCACGGGCAACGACCTGTGTGGCGGCGACGGGCTCCAATCCGAGCGCATCACCGACGAACTTCTCGACGTCGGGCGGGATGTTGGAGTACGTGCCGACAGCCCCACTCAACTTCATGACCGCAACGCTGTGTCGGGCAGCGCGAAGCCGAGTGCGATCACGATCCAACTGCAGCGCCCAGAGCGCCACCTTCGCACCGAACGTGGTGGGCTCGGCGTGGATGCCATGGGTACGGCCGATCATCACCGTGTCGCGATGGGTTCGTGACAGCTCCACGAGCACGCCCAGCAGCTCGGTCGAGGCGTCGATCAAGAGGTCGGCGGCATCACGCAGCGCCCAGCATCCTGCGGTGTCGACGACGTCGGACGAAGTGAGTCCGTAGTGGATCCACGAGGATGCAGGTGGTCCGATCGCCGCTTGGACGACGTCGACGAACGCGGCAACGTCGTGGTCGGTGATCGCCTCACGGTCGAGGACGGCCTGCACGAACGCGTCGTCGGTGATCGGCGCTCGGGCGCGGCACTCGAGCGCATCGTCGGCGGGCACGAGACCGAACGCCGGCGTGCGCTTCGGTGGCGAGGAGTTCGACCTCGAGCCAACGGCCGAACCGTGCGGTGTCGGACCACACCGCGTCCATCTCCGGGGTGGAGTAGCGCGGGATCATCGCGACAACCTCACGAAGTCCAGACGAGGTAGTCGTCGCGTTCGGCGCCCACGCCCACGACCCGCACGGGGATACCGACCTCGCGTTCGACCACCTCGATGAAGCGCTTGGCGGCTTCGGGGAGCTGGCCGGGCTCACGCGTGTCGCTGAGAACGCTGCCCCATCCGGCGAGCGTCTCGTAGACCGGCTCGACGTCGGCCAACAGATCGGAGCGGTCCGGATAGTGGTCGAGCAGCTTGCCGTCGAGTCGGTAGCCCGTGCAGATCTCGATCGTGTCGAAGCCGTCGAGGATGTCGAGCTTGGTCAGCGCCAGCTCGCTGAGGCTGTTGAGCCGGACCGCCTGGCGCAGCATCACGCAGTCGAGCCATCCGGCGCGGCGGCGACGACCCGTGACCGTGCCGTACTCCTTGCCGATGTCGATGAGGCGTTCCCCGTCGTCGTCGAGGAGCTCGGTCGGGAACGGGCCGGCGCCGACGCGAGTGGTGTACGCCTTGGTGATCCCGACGATCCGATCGATGTCGCGTGGCCCGATTCCTGTCCCGACGCAGGCCCCACCCGCAGTGGGGTTCGACGAGGTGACGTAGGGGTACGTGCCGTGGTCGAGGTCGAGGAACGTGGCCTGGGCTCCTTCGAGCAGCACGTGGGCACCCCGTTCGAGTGCACCGTGCAGCAGGCTCACGGTGTCGGTGACGAACGGCGCGACCCGCGCACCGAGCTGGTCGAACATGGCCACGATCTCGTCGACGTCCAGGGGCTCGCCACCCGCCTGTTCGATGAGCCTGTTCTCGGCGACGGCGCGTTCGCGCACGAGCGTGGAGAAGCGGACCGGATCCAGGACGTCACCGACTCGCAGCCCGACGCGCCGGGCCTTGTCGGCATAGGCCGGCCCGATGCCCTTGAGCGTGGTGCCGATCTTGTCGTCGCCGCGCATCGCCTCGGCGATCGCGTCGTGCGCCTGGTGCCACGGGAAGATCAGGTGGGCGCGGCTCGACACCTTCAGCTCTGCGCACGAGATGCCACGCGCTTCGAGCGTGTCGACCTCCCTGAACAGCGTCGGCAGGTCCACGACGACGCCGTTGGCGATCACCGGGATCACGTGGTCGTAGAGGATGCCCGACGGGACGAGCTGCAGCGCGTACTTCTCGCCGTCGACGACCACGGTGTGTCCGGCGTTGTGGCCGCCCTGGTACCGCACCACGTAGGTGTGCTCTTTCGACAGCAGGTCGATGACCTTGGCTTTGCCCTCATCGCCCCATTGGGCTCCGACGACGACGGTGACGGGCATGCACGCTCCCCGAGTGGTGGATGGAACGTGTGGAGATGGTACTCCCGACAGGAGTCCCGCACTGCTTCCGGCGCGTCAGCTGTCCAGCTCGCCGTCCAGGTACAGCCGGAGCGGGGCGACGGCCTGGTAGTCGACGGTCGCGAACGACAGCTCGCCGCCCCCGGTCAGCTCCCGGTACGCGCCGGTGCCCGATACGACCGACCACACGTCCGGCCCCCACCGCTCCCTCGTCACGAAGGATCCCGAGCCGTCGGCGCACGTGTTCTCGACGACGAACGTGATCTCCGTCGTGTTGCGCTCCGTGATGGCCTGCTCCATGATCCCGAACCACGCGCGAACCGGGACGATGTCGTTCGTCTCCGGGTCGATCCCTTCGATGACGTGGCGGATGCCGCCCGGACAGAACCGACCACGGTCCACCGCACTGCCCTGCGCAGTCCAGCGCTGTCCCGATTCCAGATCGATCCCGATCGTCACCTCCGCGTCCCGCGACTCGGCGGAGCGGTCGCACGACACTGCGACGAGCACTGCCAGCGCCGAGACTGCCGCCGTCGCGCTGCGGACCGGTCGGCGAGCTCGTGGCATCAGCCGCCTCCTGCGGGTTCGCACGTCGTGAGGGGATCGCGGCCGATCAGCATCACGTACCGCTCGGTGAGTTCGTCGCAATCGGGGGGCGGCTCGATCAGATACTCGGCGTCGTAGTCGCCGGCCAGGCCCCACGCGATCGTCTCGGCGGCGACCTCGACGCCGCGCTCGGGCCAGAACACGTTGGCGTCACGCCAGGTGTCGAGGCCGACCAGTTCCGTGAATGCCGACCGATCCCCTTCGTCGAGGTGGTCGTACATCCAGACGTGAGCCAGTTCGTGGAGCCCCTGATGGGCGACATGGGGTGACCATCGCCGGCCGGGCCAGCCCGACGACAGCTCGCCGGACGTGAAACACAACGTGACCGTGTGCTCACCTTCGAAGCGATCGTCGGCCGACCTGGCGATGCCTTCGGACAATCCGCAGTCGACCGACGGTGGGAACCAGACGGCAGCGACGTCCGGCCGCACCAGAGCGCCCATGGCGAACCGCCCGAACAGCCAGCGGGTCAGCTCGACCTGTCGCCCGTGGGCATTGACGACGTCGATCGCCCGCCCGCCGATCTCCGACTTCTCGACAGCGAACTCGTCGGTGTCGCTGACCGCGAACTCGGTCCACCAGCCGTCGACGGCCGGACCCTCGCAGCGGCGAACGGACGGAACGTGGGCGTAGCGGGTCTCGTCGACGATCAGGTCGCCGTCGAACACCCACCGTCGCGCCTCGAGCGTCGGACACGAGCCGCCGAGCTGGAACACCGCGATCTGCTCGTGACCGTCGCCGACGTCGTAACGGAACCGCTCGGGCCACGGACCGCGCTCGATCTGCGGGGCCGACCCCATCTCGTCGGCCAGTGCGTCGAGTCCGACCCGGCTCTCGCCGTCGAGCGCGTCGTGGACCACGACGCTGCGTGCGTACACCTCGGCCAGTCGATCCGGGTCTCCCGACGACCAGACCTCGACGTACCGGTCGTAGAACGGGTGGTCGGGGGGGTAGGTCCAGCGGTCCGCCGGGGCGCCGTGCCCGAGGTCCTCGGTGTACAGACGCGAGCTGGCGACCGACTCCTCGTCGACCGCGTAGAGCTGCATCCACGGCAGCCCACCGCTCAGGTACTGGGCATCGAAGCGCACGACGGCTTGTCGAGCGCCGAGGAACAGCTGCTCGACGTACACGTCGAAGTCGAGGTACTCCAGTGTGCTGCCCGTCTCGGGCCGGGGGCTGATGTAGAGGATCCTCCCCAACGCCTCGGAGATCTGCAGCCGACCGGCGTACACCCCTCCTCCCCATGCCCGGAGATCGAGGACGCCCCGATCCGAGAAATCCCTGGCGGCGGCCTGAGGATCGTCATCAGTCAGGTTCTGCGCGATCGAATCGAACAACTCGACGGCCTGCTGCCCCCACGGGGTCTCGATGTCGGCACCGGACCCGGTGTCCGATCGGGCACACGACACGCACGCGAGGCCCACGGCGATCGCGGCGGCGAGTGAGCGACGAATGGTGGTGCTGACCGACACCACCCATCGCGCGCAGACCCGGCCACGCGACGACAGGGTCCAAAGGTCCTGCCCCCGTGGTCCGAATGGGCACCCCCGACGGCGAGATCGCCGAGCCATCGACCCGATGGTCCGGGGTAGCGTCCACGAGGTGAGCGTGATGCGCAGACAGGTCTGGAACGACATGGACGTCGCGGCCCGCGATGCCTTGATGCGTCGCGGCATCGACGAGATCTTCGACCCCGAACTGCGCCGATCCATCGGGGCGTTGATCGACGATGTGCGCGATCGCGGCGACATCGCCGTGTGCGAGGCACTGGCCAGGTTCGACGGCATCGAGATCGAGCCGGACGGTCTGCGCGTCAGCGGCGAAGAGTTCGAGCGTGCCGCGGTCCACTCCGATGTCGACGCCGCGATCGACGATGCGATCGCCCACCTGCGGGCGTTCAACGAAGCGCAGATGGAGCGGGCACGTGACTGGTCGATCGAGAGCGAGCCGGGACTGACCGTGGGCGAGAAGATCACCCCGATCACGTCCGCCGGGTTGTTCACGCCGTCGGGCAAGGCCAGTTACCCGAGCGTTGCGTACCAGCTCGCCGTGCCGGCCGTCGTCGCCGGTGTGGGATCGATCGCCCTGGTCGTACCACCCGTTCCCGGCGGCTCCGGTGAGGTCGATCCCGCGGTACTGGTGGTGTGCCGCAAGCTCGGGATCCGCGATGTGTTCCGCGTCAACGGACCGGCCGGGATCGCCGCGCTCGGCTTCGGCACCGGCACGATCCCGAAGGTCCGCAAGATCGTCGGCCCCGGCTCGCCGGCGGTCACGATCGCCCAGGTCGAGATGCAGCGCCACGGTGTTGCCACCATGATGCTCCTCGGTCCCACCGAGAGCCTCGTCATCGCCGACGACTCCGCCGACCCGGAACTGCTCGCCGCCGACCTGCTCATCGAGGCCGAACACGGCACGGACAGCACCGTCGTGCTCCTGACCCCGTCGACCTCACTCGCGGATGCCGTCGACGCCGAACTCGAACGGCAGCTCGCCGGGCTGCCCGAGGTGCGCGCCGCCGCGGCTCGGTCGTCGCTCGGCCCGAACGGAGGCTGCGTGCTCGTCGACTCGATCGACGTCGCGGTCGCAATCGCGAACGAGTTCGCGCCCGAGCACCTGCAGGTCGCCGTGGCCGCCGAGCACGTCGACGAGGTCGTCGCGGGGCTGGTCAACGCCGGCGAGATCCTCGTCGGTCAGCACACTCCCTTCAGCGCCGCCAACTTCGTCATCGGATGCCCGGCGTCACTGCCGACGTCGGGTTTCGCCCACGTCTCCTCGGGCATCACCGCCGACACGTTCCTCAAGCGCACGGCGATCGCCCGTGCCGACGCTGCGGCGCTGGCTCGCATGACCCCTTCGGTCATCGCGCTCGCCGATCACGAGGGCTTCCCCGCCCACGGCGACGCCCTGCGACTCCGTCAGTCCTGACCCGCCCCACACTCCGAAATTCTCCTCCAGGTGCGCGCTCGAGCGCGCACCCAGCGGCATTTTCGGGCTGGTCACGGGGCGAGGATGCAGTCGAGGGCGACCAGGCCGAGACGGCCGATCGAGGTGGGGAACTCGTCACTCATCGTCTC
>CAWHJD010000011.1:0-130358 GCA_963829585.1 Ilumatobacteraceae bacterium
CGGGAATTCTCCGACAGCGTTGTACGCACGCAGCACCGGCTGGGGGTCGGAGACCGACACGACGTCGAGACGCGGTTCGACCACGGAGATCAGATCCCGGATCGAGGCCTGCGCGCTCACGTCGCCGTCCCCGGCAGAGCGGTGGACAAGAGCCTGATCATGTGGCCCGAGTACCCCATCGTCCAGATCTCAACCATGGCTGGACATCGACCACGCCGAGCCCAGGGCAGACGTGTGGCACCGGGCCCGGCTGGGTACGCGAGACGGCATGACCACCAACGAGGAATACACCGACACTTCGACGGAAGCGGCCGTGCAGTTCGGCCTCACCCTGTCCAGCGAGGAACATGACCCGTCGCGTCTGCTCGACATCGCCGAACTGGCCGAGCGTTCGGGGTTCGACTTCGTGTCGATCTCCGATCATTTCCATCCATGGCTCGACGCGCAGGGGCATTCACCCTTCGTGTGGACCATGCTCGGTGCCCTGGCGGAACGCACCGACCGCCTCGGGGTCGCGGTGGGAGTCTCCTGTCCCATCATGCGCATTCACCCGGTCATCCTCGCTCAGGCCACCGCCACGGCACATGCCCTGCTCGGCGATCGCTTCACCTGGGGTGTGGGGACCGGCGAAGCGCTGAACGAGCACGTGCTGGGAGACAAGTGGCCCCCTGCGCCCCGCCGCCTGGACATGCTCCACGAAGCGGTCGAGCTGATCCGACTGCTCTGGGGAGGCGACGAGATCAACTTCGACGGCGAGTTCTTCCACGCCGAGAACGCACGCGTCTACGACGCACCCGGAACAGCGATACCGATCGTCGTGTCGGCATTCGGACCGCAGGCGGCCGCACTCGCGGCAGACATCGGCGACGGACTGTGGGCGACCGGCGGCGCGTCCGACGCCATCAGTCGCTGGAAGCAGAGCGGCGGGTCGGGCGTCGTGTACAGCCAGATCGACGTCTGCTGGGCGTCCAGTACGGACGACGCGCTGGACACGGTGGAGCGAGTGTGGCCGACCGCCGGCGTTCCCGGCCAGCTCAGTCAGGACCTTCCGACACCCGCCCACTTCGAGCAGGCGGCCAAGACGGTGCGCCGAGACGACCTCGCCGACGAAGTGGTCGCCGGTCCGGACACCGACCGCCTGCTGGCCGAAGCTCGCGACGCGATCGCCGGAGGAGTCACCCACCTCTACTTCCACCAGATCGGTGATGACCAGGAACTCTTCTGTGAGACATGGTCGAGCGGCCTCGGCGACGAGCTCCGATCCCGCGCACAGGGATTGACGGCGGCCGGTCGTGGAGCGCACTGATCCCGGTCGCGGTACGTTCGGCAGATGAACACGCATGAAGGGAGGCAGGACGTCGTCGGTCCTGCGACACGGCTTGCCCGGGAGAACTTCGCGGTATCAGGGCGCCCGGTCCCGATGTCGATCATCCGGGCGCTCGTGGCGATCAAGCGATCGATGGCGCACGCGAACGCGCAGTTCACCGGTCTGACCGGCGTCGACTCGGCGATGGCGGAGGCCATCGGTCTGGCGGCCGAGGAAGTGCTGCGGGGCGAGTGGGACGAGCAGTTCTCCATCGACGTCTTCCAGACGGGATCCGGTACCTCGACGAACATGAACGTGAACGAGGTGCTCGCCGCACTCGCCGAGCGACACCTGGACGGCTCGAGCATCCACCCGAACGATCACGTCAACGCATCGCAATCGACGAACGACGTGTTCCCCACCGCCATACGTATCGCCGTTCTCAGCGAGATCCGAGACGTGCTGATGCCCGGCCTCGACGTGCTGCACGATGCACTCGTCGACCGTGCCGATGAGTTCACTGACGTCGTCAAGGCGGGTCGCACCCACCTCATGGATGCCTCGCCGATCACGCTCGGCCAGGAGTTCGGCGGCTACGCAGCGCAGATCGCCGAAGCGCGGGAGCGACTGTCGGACACCGGCGTCCGAGTCGCCGCCGTCCCACTCGGAGGAACCGCAACCGGCAACGGTCTGAACGCGCCGGCCGGGGTCGCGGACATTGCCATCGCCGACCTCGCGCGATCGACCGGTCTCGCGTTGTCGGCGGCGGCGAATCGGTTCGCTTCGCAGGCAAGTCCCGATGCCCTCGTCGAGCTGTCGGGCCAGCTCAGAGTCACCGCAACCGGGATGTTCAAGATCGCCAACGACATTCGACTCCTGGCGAGCGGACCGCACACCGGCCTTGCAGAGATCCGGCTGCCGGAGCTGCAGCCCGGCTCGTCGATCATGCCGGGAAAGGTCAATCCGGTGCTGTGCGAAGTCGTCACGCAGGTCGCCGCACAAGTCGTCGGCCACGACGCGGCCGTCGGGTTCGCCGGGAGCCAGGGAACGCTCGAGATGAACACCTATCTGCCCGTCATCGCCGACAACCTCCTGGCGTCCATCTCGCTCCTCGGCCGCGCCGCTGCCGACTTCGGTTCGCGATGTGTGCGCGGGATCGAAGCGGACGAGGAACGCTGTCGGGCATTCGCCGAAGTCAGTCCCGCAGTTGCGGCTGCGCTGAACCCTCTGATCGGATACGACGCCGCCACACAACTGGTTCGACGCGCCGCCGCCGAACAGCGGTCGCTTCGCGACGTCGTGATCGACAGCGGTCTTCTCGACCAGGCCGACGTGGATGCCGTGATGGATGTCGATGCACTCGCCCGCGGCAGCGGTGCCCGCCCTGCGCCGGGCGGCGTGGACAACAGCCGACGGTGACGTCGATGCCGCTCGCCTGGCATGCCGGCGATGCAGTCGCGCTCGGGAGCGCCGCTTGCGTCAGCCCGTGGCGTCGGGCTCGACGTCCACGCTGCCGCCGAACCATGCACGGTCTGTGTGCCCGTGCTCCTCGTCCGTCCCCTCGGCAACCGCCTCGGCCTGCACCGCGCCGAATGCGGCGGAGATGTCGGCATCGTTCTCGGAGGCGGATGGGCCGTACCCCAGCACGAGCGTGCCCACCCTCGCGCACTGTGGACACCTCGCGGCAATGACCGTGACCATGTCGTCGGGATCCGAAGCGCCCTCCAGTCGGCGAGCCCCCTCGATCGCGAACGAGACGGCCGGCGATCGCGTGCCGCACCCGCAGCACTCGATGGCAGCGCCGTCGAGCGGAATCAGCTGCTCCGTGAACCCCCGCTGCTCGAACGAATGCAGAACTGCGGTGACCGTCGTGTTGTCCGACGGCGCTCCGCTGACCGGCGCCCCGGCCGGAGGGCGGACGAGGCCGCCATCGTCGGGTTCGGCGGACGCGTCACTCATTCTTCTTCGCTACCCCGCTTCGACACGCCGGAAACCTCGACTCCGCCCTCTCGACGAACCGCTTCCGGATCCGTGACGGCGACGTGGCGCCGTCACGTCATCGGGTGAACGTGATGTGGGTGACGCCGCTGGGCGTCGAGACCACCTCGACGTCGTACTCCTGCTCCAACGCCTCCAGGCCGTCCCACAGCCGAACACCGCGACCGAGCAG
This sequence comes from Ilumatobacteraceae bacterium, assembly GCA_963829585.1. Taxonomy (GTDB): domain Bacteria; phylum Actinomycetota; class Acidimicrobiia; order Acidimicrobiales; family Ilumatobacteraceae; genus Sva-07. Next base: position 3,477 of record CAWHJD010000011.1, read on the forward strand.
GATCGGCACCAGGACGACGTGCAGATGGTCGACGAGACCGGCCGCGAGGAACGATCGCATCATGGTCGGGCCTCCGCCGATACGGATGTCCTGACCGCCTGCTGCGTCCCGCGCCACCTGAAGTGCATCCGCCGGCGCAGCGTCGAGGAAGTGGAACGTCGTCCCACCCTCCATCTCCAGCGACGGGCGCGGACGGTGGGTCAGGACGTACGTCGGCGTGTGGAACGGCGGGTTGTCTCCCCACCACCCGCGCCACTCCGGGTCGTCCTGCCAGCCCGGAGGGCCGAACTTGCCCGCTCCCATGATCTCCGCACCGATCCCGGGTCCGTGCCGATCGGCCATCGCGTGGTCGAAGCCCTCGGTACCGCCCGACTCGCCGAGCACGGTGCTGCGGGCGAACCGGGTCGGCATCACCCACTCGTGGAGCCGGTGACCGGCGTGGCCGAACGGCGCGTCGAGGGTCTGCCCCTCGCCCGTGGCGAACCCGTCGAGCGAGATCGAGAAGTTGTGGACACGCACGCGCGACATGGCGGCTCCTTCGGCTGGTGGTGGTCGGTCGGACTGGTTGTCGTGTTCGTGGCGAGATGACATCGGGCCGCGGGATTCAGGTGGCGCCGAGATGGTGAGCCAGCTTCCGCATCGTCTGCAGACCGAGTTCGACGGCGCCGAAACCAATGCCTGCATCTCGCTGCTCGACGGTCGGGTGAAGCTGTCGCAGCGTCAACACCGTCTTTCCGTCGGCTTGTTGATCGAGGGTGATCGTCACTCGGAAGCGCGCCGGGTCATCGTCGACATCGGACCCGTGATCCAGCACCAGCCTCTCGCCTGGAACGATGTCGAGGTAGTCGAAGCGGTTCGTGAACACGGTGCCGTCTCCGGAGACCATGTCGAAGCGCGCTCGGCCGCCCGGGCGCACGTCCATCTCCCGGACAGTGCAGGTGAACCCGTCAGGGCCGAACCATCGGCAGAAGGCGTCGGCATCGGTCCACGCCGCGAACACCGCCTCGCGGGCCGCGTCGAGGACTCGGACGAGGACGATCTCGCGATCGAGAGCCCACGTGGTCCGATCGGTGTCGGGTGGCGTACCGCTCATGGCTTCTCCGATGTCGTTGGGGAGGCGGTTCGGTCGGATGTGCGCTGGAGGTGTGTCTCGAGTCGGTCGAGACGATGCTCCCACGCAGCTCGTGTGTGCTCGGCCCATGCGGCGATCTCGACCAGAGGTTCCGGCCGCAGCCGGCACGGCCGCCGTTGTCCATCCCTGCCGCGGCTGATCAGACCGGCGCTCTCGAGGACCTTCAGATGACGGGAGATGGCCGGGAGACTGATCGGGAACGGTTCGGCCAACTCGAGCACGGTCGCCTCACCGTCGGCCAATCGACGCACGATCGAGCGTCGCGTCGGGTCCGACAGAGCAGCGAAGACGACGTCGAACCGATCGGGGGCCGTCGCCGTCATCATTGCCGTCGCTCCGGTAGATATTTCACAGATCAGTTATTTAACAGACTGGCTACATGAAGTCAAGGCGCCGGCACGGTGAGCCGACACCAGCTCTCCGACGATCGAGTACCGTCGGCGCCGTGGATGCAGGAGCGGTGATCGTCGGCATCGACGTCGGCGGGACCTCGAACAACATCACCGTGCTCGCGCACAACGGAACGTTCCTGATCGAGCGGATGCTCGAGGTACCGAGCCGGGTGCTCGAGGGACCGCCGAGCGCTCTCGCGGCCCTCCGGCAGGCGTACGAGCTCGGCCTGTCGACGACGGGTCGCGATCACGCCGACGTGCTCGCCGTCGGACTCGACACCCCCGGACCCGCCGGAGCGACCGGCGTGTTGTCCCGGAAGGGCAGCACCAACTTCTCGAGTCCTGACTGGTGGGGATACGACATCCGGGGCGCGCTCGAAGCCGAGCTCGGCAAGCCGGTCGTGTACTCCAACGACGGAAACGCCGCAGCGATGTACGCCCACTACGCGCACTTCAGTGCCGTGGCGATCGATCGTTCGTCCGTGTCGGCCATCGTCGGCACCGGTCTCGGTGGCGGGGTCATCCACGACGGTCGGATCGTCGTCGGTGCCGCCGGCATGGGCGGCGAACTCGGTCATGTGCACATCCCGGCGACCGGCATCGTCGAACCCGACCAGCCGATCCCGGTGTGCGCGTGCGGGTTCGTGTCCGACGCCGAGTCGTACGCGTCGCTGACCGGGATCAAGAACCATCTCCTCCCCTATTGGCTCGGCCGTTACCCGGACCACCCGCTGCATGGCGTCGATCCTGCCAGCGCCGCCAAGCAGGTGCGTGGCCTGGCCGAACGCGACCGCGACCCCATGGCCATGGCGGTCTTCGAGCAGCAGGCGAAGGCACTCGGTCACCTGTTCACGGTTGCCGCGAACTTCATCGATCCCGACGCTTACTTCGTGGGCGGCGGCGTGGTCGAGACCGCGCCCTGGTTCCGAACGTGGTTCCTCGACACGGTGCGGGCGCACACCACGCTGCGGTCCGAGCAGGCCGAGCGCAGCGAGTTCGAGCTGGTGCTCGACCTCGACATGGCCGGCGCCCGCGGCGCCGCACTGGCCGCGCTCCGCACCGTCGGCTGACCCGATCGACCGCTCGCCTGCCGGAACCCCTCGCTGAGTCCACCGACCCTCATGACCGCTGACCCGAAAGCGGTTGTCAGTGGACCTCGGTCGCCGTCGGCCGGCTCGGCCCCACCGGTGGTCGCCGAACTCGCGAGACTGTCGCCGACATGAATCGCACCGGCATGCTCCGCTGCGGCGCCGCCGCGGTCCTGTTCGGACTCTCGGCGCCGCTTGCGTCGAAGCTCACCGACGACATGGGCGCCTTCACGCTCGCCGGGCTGCTCTATGTCGGAGCCGCTCTCGCCGTCGTCCCTTTCGTCGGCCGAACGCCGCCAACCCGACACGCGGTCCGGGCATCGCTCCCCAACCTCTCGCTCGCTGTGATCCTCGGCGGCGCCGTCGGGCCAGTGTTGCTCGCCGCAGGACTCGGCGTCCTCCCCGCCGCCACTTCCTCGTTACTGCTCAACCTCGAACTCGTCTTCACCACGATCGTCGCCAGCCTCATCTTCCACGAACACCTCGGCCGCAACGTGATGGCCGGCACCACACTCGTCGTCGTCGGAAGCATCACCCTCGCCTGGTCCGGTAACCCCGAATTGCGCTGGGGCGCACTTCTCATCGCCGGGGCGTGCCTGTGCTGGGCCATCGACAACAGCACCACCGCCGCCATCGACCAGATCCGCCCCAGCCACATCACCCTCGCCAAAGGCGTGATCGCAGGCGGCACCAATCTGATCATCGGTCTCTCACTCACCGGGGTCCCATCGACCGGACCCATCTTTGCCGCACTCGTCATCGGTGGTTTCGGCTATGGCGCTTCGATCACCCTCTGGGTCGCCGGCGCACGCGACCTCGGTGCGGCCCGCGGACAACTCATCTTCGCGACCGCACCCTTCATCGGAGCACTCGTCGCCTGGAGCGTCCTCGACGAACCCATCACCAGCCGCGAAGTGATCGCCTTCCTGATCGCCGCGACAGGCGTCGGATTCGTACTCGGCAGCGATCACGAACACGAACACCGACATCAACCGTCACAACACACGCACGACCACACCACGACCAACACCACGACCACCACGCCGAACCGCTGCCGTCAAACCGCCACACCCACCAGCACGAACACCCACAGGTGGTGCACCGACACCCACACCTCCCGGACCTCCACCACCGTCACGAACACTGAAGCAGTGGCTTCGACCACGAAAGCACACATCTTCGACTCCGGTGCGGGCCAACGCTGATCGTCGGTCGACGCTCAGCTGGCCGCGGATGGGCACGGCGTCACCGAACGCCGTGGTGCGTTTGGCGAGATCACCCGGGCGTGTGTTGTTTCTTCCTCAGACCTCAGCGGCGCTCCGCCCTGGCCACCCAGTCACTGGTCCCCGTGATGCTCAGCCCCTCCTCGGGGTCGTAGAACCACTCCTGTCGATGGTGGTCGCACTCCATCTCACGCACATCGGGCGTGCCCGTGCAGACGAATTCGGTCGGCTCCTCGAATTCGAACGTGTCGGACATCTTCATCACCCGGGTGAAATTGATGGTGAGTGTCGAGCCCTCCCACGTGTAGGTGCCCACATCGGTCTGATCTTCGATGACGTCGATCGGTCCGCTGCTCCCGTCACCGAACAGGCTGATGGTGTAGATGCCCTGCCCGGTCTCAGGGTCGAAGAAGTACCAGGTCCCTCCAGCAGCAGCCGGCGGCGTCGCGGGGTCGGTCTTCTTGTCCTCGTCATCGCCGCGCCAGCCGAAGACGAAGGCCAGGAGGATGAAGACGAGCGCGAAGACGAGCGCCGCCCAACCCAATCCCTTCCCGCCCTTCCACCATCGACGTGACGGCTTCGGCGTGGTCTGGAAGGGAGTCAGCAGGTCGATCTTCTCGCGCACCGCTGCGTCGACCTCCCGGGCCCCTGGGGACAGTCCGGACGGTGTGGTCGGATGTTCAGCCACGACGACAGCGTCCTCCCCGGACCAGATCGTCGCCAGGGCCGGAGGACCCGATGACGCGATGGTGGTGGGGCGGGTGGGGCTCGAACCCACGACCCACGGATTATGAGTCCGCTGCTCTAACCGACTGAGCTACCGCCCCGGAACCGGATGCGACCCCAACATAGGGCACCGAGCAACGGCGACGACGTGCCTACTCGGGCAGGTTCGCCGACGACGAGCCGACGGTGGCGCCGCCGTCGATGATGAACTCGTGACCCGTCGAATAGGTCGCCTCCCGCAGGATGAACAGCAGCATCGCCGTCACCTCCTCGGGCTCCCCGACTCGGGCAATCGGCTGGGCGGCGGCGATGTCCTCCGACAACCCCTCGAGCATCGCGGTGCGGATCGGACCCGGATGGATCGAGTTGACGCGGATTCCGAACGGACCGAACTCGATGGCCGCCGTCTTCGTCAACCCCCGCACTCCCCACTTGCTGGCGACGTACGCACCGAGATTCGCGTATCCCTGCAGGCCCGCAGTCGACGAGATGTTCACGATCGCTCCCCCACCAGCGCGCTTCATCGACGGCACTACCGTGTGCATGCCGAGCCACACGCCTGTCAGGTTGATGTCGATCGTGCGTTGCCAACTGTCGGGCGCCAGGTTCTCGATCGATCCGAACATCACGATCCCGGCATTGTTCACCAGCACCCCGATCGGACCCCACGATGCCTCGGTCGACGCAACCACTTCGTCCCAAGCGGCGGCATCGGTCACGTCGAGGTGTCGGTACACGACGGAGTCACCGAGTTCCGCGGCCAGCGCCTCGCCGAGATCATCGAGCACGTCGGTCGCCACGACCTTGGCTCCTGCCCCGACAAGGCCACGCACGTGCTGTGCGCCCATTCCCCGGGCGGCGCCCGTCACGATCGCCACCACTCCGTCCAACGACATGGTCATCTCGAGCCTCCTCGTGCACGGGCCACCATCAACGGTGACCACTCAGCACACCCATACTGGTCGTTCCTGTCCGGCCGCGGACGAGGCGAAGGTCCCGTGGAAAACGACGATGGACCCCCGGGCGATCCGAAGGTCCATCATCTCGTGCTCCGGGAGCAGGGCTCGAACCTGCGACCCATTGATTAACAGTCAATTGCTCTGCCAGCTGAGCTATCCCGGAATGGCGAATGATGAGGTTACCGCCCCGATCATCGCCATCACACGCCACGCCGACAAGGTCGTTCAGGTGGACGCGAGAACCGGCAGCGTCGGAGTCCGACTGCCTCCCGCGGGCTCCTCCGTGACGGCGATCGTCATCCCGGTCGGGTCGACGTCGTCCAGGCGTTCGAGGACCGAACCATCGTCGTCCGGCCGGAACAGACCGGCGGATACCGGTTCACCGTCGCCCACCAGCCACAGCTGATAGGTCTCGGCATCGGTGAGTTCGGGGACACCCTCGCCCTCGACGACGATGGCCTCCTGCGACGGCGAGTACGTCACCTGCAGCGACCCATCGAGATCGCCGTCGAGCACCAGGGTCACGGCGTCGGACGCTTCGACCACCGCCAGTTCGTCGTCGGAGCCGCCGCCCTGCTGCGAGACCACGACCACTCCCCCGACGACCAGCACCAGGGCGGCGGCCGCACCGACCACGAGCGCCAGGAACCTCCGTCGACGCCGGTCGTCCAGCGACACCACCGCCGGTGGGGCGTGCGACGGTTCGTTGTCAGGCGTTCTGGACGGAACGGGCGGCAGCTCATCGTCATCCCGATCCTGCTGCGGTGTCCGGCGGATGGCAGCCAGCACGTCCCCACGCAGACGGAGGGGCGGCTCCTCGGCGGAGGCAACCTGCACCGCCGCGGCCGCGGCGAGTGCCTCGTCCAGGGCAGTAGCGACGGTCGGGTCGGCGAGCACGGCTGCGTCGAGTTCCAGGAGCTGCGCGGACGTGAGCTCACCGAGGGCGGCGAGTGCGATCAGTTCATCAGTCCGGTCGGAGGTCATTGGCCCGCGCCCAGTCTTGCACCGAGTTTCTTCAGTCCGCCGCGCACTCGGCCTTTCACCGTGCCGAGCGGCAGGTCCAGCCGTTCGGCGATCTCCGAATGACTGTCACCGTCGATGAAGGCCATCCGGATCACCACCTGCTGGTCGGCGGGCAACTCGGCGATGGCCCGTTCCACCCGCTCGGCGTCGAGCGACGCCACCACGGTGTCACCGGTGTCGCGCATCTCGTCGGGCCGACGCAGCCCGGCTCGCTGGATGCGGTCGCGCTGCGATTGCTCCCGTCGTACGCGGTCGACGGCGCGCCGCCGAGCGATGGTGACGGCCCACGTCGACACGCTCGCCCGCTCGGGATCGAACCGAGCAGCGGTGCGCCACAGCTCGACGAAAACCTCCTGTGCGACCTCCTCGGACATGGCGGGATCACGCAGCACCCGTCGGATCACTCCGAACACCACCCCCGCGAGCAGGTCGTAGAGCTCGGCGAAGGCCGCCTCGTCGCCCTGTTGCACGCGGCCGATCAACAGCAAGGGGTCGGGTGCAGGCGAGACGATCGGTTCATGATGCCAGGGATGTGCACCGTCGCGACCGATCCGGATCGCCGAGTCCTGCACCTCGGCCACGTTCATCGTGCGCTTCCGACGAACGCCGCGAACGTCATGGCACGCAGACCTCGGATCGGCGTGCCCGTGAACGATCGATCGGAGGTGGTCGAACGCAGACGCGGTACGAAACGATGGGACCCGACCCGCATCTCCAGTTGGAGCACGATCTCATCGCAGCGCACGACGTCACGGACGGTGAGCGCAGTACTCGACCCGTCGACGAGCTCCACGAGCACGATCTCGGCCGAGCGATCGAGACGAATCATCGCGAACACGTCCACGAACGAGACGACGATCCGTCCGCAACGATCGACGAACGCCACATCGAGCAGCCGGTGGGCGGTGAGCGAGCGAGGCCCGACGAGACCATCGACCGAGATCAGTGGTGCCGATGTCATGCACCTGGTTCGCAGCCACCGCTCCGATGGATCACTGCCGATGCCAGCTCGTCGCCACTCGTCGTGTCTCGTCGCCAACGGTGGCCCACCCGATCTCGGACGCGCGAGTGGCGGGAAGGCCAGAGCCTTCCCGCCACTCGCCATCGCCGGTGCGTCACACCGAGCCCGTCGTCAGGGCATGAGCACCGCGTCGATCACGTGCACCGTGGCGTTGGCCGTCTGGATGTCGGCACAGCCAACGGTCGCTTGTCCATTGACCATCAGCGAACCGTCGTCGGCAACCTCCAGGGTGATGTCGGCGCCGTTCACCGTGGTCACGGAGTCGAGCTCGGCGAGGTCGGCGCTCGACAACTTCTCGCCGGCCACGACGTGCAGCGTCAGGATCGACGTGAGCAGGTCGGTGTCGGCCAGGACGGCATCGAGCGTTCCCGCGGGCAGGGCCTCGAACGCCGGGTTGGCCGGGGCGAAGATGGTGAACGGACCATCGCTGTTGAGCGTGTCGACGAGACCGGCGGCCGAGACCGCCTGCACCAACGTCGACAGCACGGGGTTGTTCGACGCCGCCGTCGCCGCCGGATCGTCGGTCATCCCGTCGAAGGATCCTTCGCCGTCGGCCGGAACTGCCGAGCAGAGCGGACCGCTCGGTGCCATCGCCTCCATGGCCTCGGTGGTCGGCGTCATCTCCTCCATGGCGTCGGTGGTCATGGGCTCGGTGGTCATGGGCTCGGTGGCCATCGGCGCCTCGGTCGTCATCGACTCGGTGGCCGCCGGTGCCTCATCGGCGGCCGCGTCGTTGTCGTCACTGCCGCATGCGGCGGCGACGAGCGAGAGCGAGGCGAGCGCGATGATCAGCTTCGGTGTGCGGTTGCGGGTTCTCATGTCTGTCTCCTGTTGTTGGGGGGTTGTGTTGCTGTTCACGCTGCGGTGCAGCGAGTGGGTGGAATCCGTCGGGCGATCCGGGGGGCGGATCACTCGACGAAGACCACGATCTGGTGGTGCCCGGAGGCGCCATCGGGAAGGGGTTCGGATCGTTCGTCGGTTTGGATCACTCCGTCTCCGTCGATCGCCCGGCACCTGATCGACGTTCGTCCGGCAGCGGCGGGGGTCCAGCGGAACGCCCACTGACGCCACGTGTCGTCGTTGAGCGCGGCACCCAGCTCGCACGCCTGCCAGGGACCGTCGTCGAGTTGCACCTCGACGGCACTGATCCCGCGGGTCTGCGCCCATGCCACCCCACCCACCGCGGCCACGCCGTCGGCGGTGCGTGACAACGTGGCGAGACCGTCGACCGAGTCGATCCGGCTCATCAGCTTGATGGGCGCCCGATCGGCGTATCCCCGCGGCACCCAGTACTGCTCGAACCGGTCGAACGTGGTGATCTCGATCTCGGTGAGCCATTTCGTGGCCGACACGTAGCCGTACAGCCCCGGCACGATCAGCCGGACGGGGAACCCGTGCTCCAACGGGAGCGGCTCGCCGTTCATGCCGAACGCCACCAACGCATTGCGCCCGTCGGTCGCCGCCTCGAGCGGGAACCCACACGTGTAACCGTCGATCGAGCGCCCCACGACCTGGTCCGCGCCGGGTTGCACGCCGGCCTCCGCGAGGAGTTCGTCCAGCCGTACACCGGTCCATCGCGCGTTGCCGATGAGTTGGCCGCCGACCGTGTTCGACACGCACGTGAGGGTGATGTCGTGCTCCACCACGCCGCGGCGCAGCAGATCGTCGAAGCTGAGACGCAGCTCGCGGTCGACCAGGCCGGTCACCCGCAGCTCGTAGCCCTCGGTCGGGACCTGGGGAACCGTCAGCGCGGTGTCGATCCGGTAGAAGTCGCTGTTGGGCGTGACGAACGGTGCCACCCCGTCGACACCGACCGACACGTCGGACCCGATCGGTGGCAGCGTGTTGCTCGCCCGGGGCAGCCTCACGTTCATCCGTGATTCGTCGGCACTGAACCGGCTGCGGATGGAGCGGCCCACGGACCCGGCTCCCGCGCCGACGAGCGCGACGACGGCGAGCATCCCGCCGGTGCGGAGGAACAACTCCCGTCTGGTCGAGGTCGCCGGACCGGTCGGTGCCGGCCCGAGAGTCGGAGCTGCCGCGCCGGCGCGTTCGCCCTCATCCGCCCCGGCGCGGCGCCGTCGCGGCGCCAGGATCGGATGGGCGACGTGGTGGGCGAGTGCGAGTCCGCCCGCTCCGGCCAGCGCACCGACCACGGTGGGGATGGCGTCGTCGAGTGAACCACTCGCTCGGTTCGTGATCGCCGCTGCCGCCCCGAGCACCCCGAACGCCCCGATGCCGATCAGGCCGATGCGGATGCTCCGGCGGAATGCCAGTGCGCCGATGATCGCCGCGTACACGACGAGCGCCACGCCGATGCCGATGAGCAGAGCCGGCTTGTCGTTCGTCCCGAACGTCGCGATGGCGAAGTCCTTCACGAACGGCGGCACGTTGTCGACGACTCGATCACCGACGTCGATGATCGGTGAGCGCCAGGAACGCGAGAGGCCGGCGACGAGTTCGGCGACGCCGAGCGCGAGGACGGCGGCGACCACACCGGAGGCGGCGCCGAGCGCCGTAGTGGACCGGCTGGAGAGTGCGTTCATGCCCGTGGTTCGGGCCGCTCGCCTCGCTGGATCAGTCCTGCTGGATCAGTCCTGGTACGTCAGTCGACGCGGATCAGTCGTCGTGAATCGATCGCCGCGTCACTCGACCTCGAGGAACTCGCGCAGGCGCTCGGAGCGCTGCGGGTGACGCAGCTTGGCCAGCGTCTTGGCCTCGATCTGACGGATCCGCTCGCGAGTGACGCCGAACTCCTGGCCGACCTCCTCGAGCGTCTTGGCCCGGCCGCCGTCGAGACCGAAACGCAACCGCACGATCTCCTGCTCCCGGTCGGACAGCTCCCCGAGCACCTCGGTGACGGCGTCGTGCAACATCATCCGTGTCGCCGCATCGGCCGGACTGTCGACCGAGCTGTCCTCGATGAAGTCGCCCAGGTTCGACTCGTCCTCCTCGCCCACGGGCGAGTCGAGCGAGAGTGGGTCCTGTGAGATGCGCAACAGTTCACGGACCCGATCGGGTTCGAGTTGCACCCGCTCGGCAAGTTCGTCGACCGTCGGTTCCCGTTCCAGTTCCTGGTGCATCTGACGCTTCGCACGCGTCACCCGATTCATGTGCTCGACCATGTGCACCGGGATGCGGATCGTCCGCGCCTGGTCGGCGATCGAGCGGGTGATCGCCTGACGGATCCACCAGGTCGCATACGTCGAGAACTTGAAGCCCTTCGTGTAGTCGAACTTGTCGACCGCCCGCATCAGCCCGAGGTTGCCCTCCTGGATCAGGTCGAGCAGCTGCATTCCTCGACCCGAGTACCGCTTGGCAATGCTCACGACGAGACGCAGGTTCGCCTGTGTCAGCTCGCTCTTGGCTCGCTCGCCCCGGCTGACCGCGCGGATCAGCATCCGCTCCTCGCCGGTCGTCAACGTCTCGCCCTCGTCGTCGATGCGCTGCGCAGCGATCTTGCCTTCCTCGATCAACTGCGCCAGACGACGCTCGTCCTCCGTGGTGAGCAGATCGACCTGACCGATCTCGCGCAGGTACATGCGCACGGCGTCGGCGGTGCCGCCATCGCCCTTCGGTGCCGCCCTGCGAGTCCGACGTGTCCGCCCCCGCTCGAGGAGCTTCTCGACGTCGTCGTCGGCCTGGTGTCCGACCACCACACGGCGGGTGATCGACGGCGGGGTGTCGTCGACGTGGTCCACCTCGACGTCGATCGTGATGCCGTGGCCGGCGATCGCCGACTGCACCTCGACGAGGACGTCGCTGGTCAACTCCACGTGGCGCAACACGTGAGCGACGTCTTCGGCGTGGAGTGCTCCCCCCTCGCGACCGCGACCGATCAACTCGTCCCACTCCACGTGATCGACGCCCGCGAACGGGGCGACAACCACCTCCGGAGCAGCCGAGCCGTCGTCGGGAGCCTGATCAGCTCCCATGGTGGCGTTCCTGCGATCGTCGATCCAGCCAACCTAGCAATGCGTCAGCCGCAGCAAGAGCGCGTTCGCGATCGGTGTCGTTGAGCGCCTCGAGTTCGAGGCGGGCGTCACGGTCCTCCTCGATGGTCGCCGTGTCGACCAAACGGGATCGGACTCGCAGTTCTCGGCGAACTGCCGCCGCGATCAACGTCCTCGCTTCGACGTCGGGAACCAGGTTCAGATCGGTGACCGCTGCGCGTTCGAGCACCTCTCGGGCATCGGGTGTCGCGATCTCGAGTGCGCCCTGCAGGTCGCCGTGGCTCTCGGCCAGGGCGGCGAACGCCATCCGATTGGCGTCGTCGTCGAAGAGCGCCTCGATCAGCCACGGCGCGATCTCGTCCCAGGCCTGCACGAGCAACACCAGCGCGGCGAACTCTGCGTTCTCCATCGGGCCCGTCGAACGCCTCGGCGCAACGTGGATCGCCGGATGCCTCGAGCCCCGCTCGGCGATCTGGACCAGGTCGCCGACCGGGAGCCCGACCCTTGTCGCGACCTCGCCGGCGTACAGCTTGCGGACGTTGGGGTTCGGGTGCTCGTTGACGACCGCCATCGCCTCCTCGGCCAGGCGGGCCCGGTGCTCGGGCGAATCGACGGCACGCGAGTTCAACGTCCGCTGCAGCCTGAACCCGAGGAAGGGGATCGCCGAGTCGACGGCGCGCTGCAGTGCCTCGGGATCGCTCTGGGCAAGGTCGCCGGGATCCTTCCCCTGCGGGAGTTTCGCGACCGACACCTCGACGGCGTGCTGCTGCTCCCATTCGTAGAACCGCGCGGCGGCACCCTGCCCCGCGGCGTCGGCGTCGAATGCCAGCACCACCTTGCTCGCATACCGTTTGAGCAGCCGAACGTGCTCCTCCGTGAGCGCCGTACCGCAGGTCGCCACTGCGCGGGCAACACCCGCACGATGGAAGCCGATCACGTCGGTGTAGCCCTCGCACACCACCACCTGGTCGTGCTTCGCGATGTCGGCCTTGGCCCAGTTCAATCCGTACAGCACCTTCGACTTCGTGTAGATCGGCGTCTCCGAGGAGTTCTTGTACTTCGCCGGATCGTCGGAACCGGGCAGGACCCGCCCGCCGAAGGCCAACGCCTCCCCCGACTCGGAGAAGATCGGGAACATCACCCGCGCCCGGAACGAGTCCTGCATCTTGTTGCGCTTGTTGCGAAAGGCCAGCCCGACAGCCTGCATCACGTCGGGCGACGCCCCGAGACCGCGTGACAGGGCATCCCAGTCGTCGGGCGCCCATCCGAGCTTGAACTGGCGGGCGACATCACCGGCCAACCCACGCCGACGCAGGTAGTCACGCGCGGCGCGCGCATCCGGGTCGGTCAACAGCCGGTGGTGATACCACTCGACGGCCGCGTCCATCGCTTCGACGAGCTGCTTGCGCCGAGCGCGTTCCTTCGACTGGCCGGTCGTGGTGTAGTTGAGCTGGATGCCGGCCTTGGCCGCGAGATGTTCGACCGCGCCGGGGAAATCGGTGTGCTCGATCTCCTGGATGAACGTGAACACGTCGCCACCCTTGTCGCAGCCGAAGCACTTGTAGCGCCCCGTCTCCTCACGGACGTTGAACGACCCGCTCTTCTCGGCGTGGAACGGGCACAATCCGACCCAGTTGCGCCCGACGCGCTTCAGCGCGACGTATTGCTGGATCGTGTCGACGATCGACACCGTGGACCGCAGCCGTTCGATGTCCTCGTCGACGATCCCCATCAGGGGTCCAGACTAGACGTCGGACGACGAATGCTCCTCCGGGGGCCGAACCGGTGCGTCGGGATCAGCCCCTTCGAATGCACGGTGCACGAGTTCCTCCTCCTCCTCGCTTCGATCGACCTTCAGCGAGATGCCGATCGCAGCGGTCAGAACGATCGCGATCACCGCCAGCGACACGGCGGTCGGGATGTGGTACCACTCGGCGATCAGCATCTTCATGCCGACGAAGGCCAAGATGATGGCGAGGCCCTCTTGGAGATAGCTGAACCGGGCGTGCATGTCGGCGAGCAGGAAGTACAGCGCGCGAAGGCCGAGGATCGCGAAGGCATTCGACGAGAACACGATGAACTGCTCGTGGCTGATCGCGAGAACGGCAGGAACGGAGTCGACCGCGAACACGACGTCGGTCGCTTCGATCAACACCAGCACGGCGAAGAGCGGTGTCGCCAGCCGCTTGCCGTTCTGCTTCGTGAAGAGCTTCTGGCCGTCGTACGTGTCGGTGGACGGCACGATCCGCTTCACCAACTTCAAGAACCGTGACTCTCCCGGGTCGATGCTGCTCTCCTTGCCGAACACCAGCTTCGCCGCCGTGTACAGCAGGAACGCTCCGAACAGGTAGAGAACCCAATCGAACTTCTCGATCAACGCCACCCCGGCGAAGATGAAGATCGCCCTCAGCCCGAGCGCACCGAAGATGCCCCAGAACAGCACCCGATGCTGGTATTTCCTGGGCACCACGAAGTAGCCCATGATCAGCGCCCACACGAAGACGTTGTCGACGCTGAGCGACTTCTCGATCAGGTACCCGGAGATGTACTCACCGCTGGCCTGCGCGCCGAACCACCACCAGATCACGCCGGTGAACGCCACGCCGCACGACACCCACACCGCCGACTCGATCGCTGCTTCCCTCGTGCTGGCCACGTGCGCCTCGCGATGGAAGACCAACAGGTCCACCAGCAGCATCGCCACGATCAGCGCGAGCAGCACGCCCCACTGCCACAGGTGCACGTCGAGATCGACGAAGTTCCCGTCGCCACTTGCGGCAGAGAGGATCGACGTGGGCGACAAGATGGCGACGCCGATCAGTTACCGGCGGCGATGATCGCCTGGGCGGCCGAGAGCCGAGCGATCGGCACCCGGAACGGCGAGCACGACACGTAGTCGAGACCGGCGTTGTAGAACAGGTCGATCGAGGCCGGATCGCCGCCGTGCTCGCCACAGACACCGAGCTTGAGGCCCGGCTTCGTCGCACGGCCACGCTCGGCTCCCAGCCGGACGAGTTCGCCGACTCCCGACTTGTCGATCGTGTCGAACGGGTTGGCCTTCAAGAGCCCCTGCTCGAGGTACTGCGGCATCATCCGGCTCTCGACGTCGTCGCGGCTGAAGCCGAACGTCAGCTGTGTGAGGTCGTTGGTGCCGAAGCTGAAGAAGTCCGACACCTCGGCGATCTCGTCGGCGCGGATGGCCGCACGCGGCGTCTCGATCATCGTGCCGATCGTGATGGTCGGCTTGCGCTTCATACCCGACAGCGCCGCGTCGATCTCGGCCTGTACCCAGCTGCGGGCGAGCGCCATCTCCTCTTTCGTGACCGTCAGCGGGATCATGATCTCGACGATCGGCTTCAGACCGAGGTCACGCAGTTTCGCAGCGGCCGACAAGAGGGCGCGCACCTGCATCGCGTACAGGCCCGGCTTGATCACACCGAGTCGCACGCCGCGGGTGCCGATCATCGGGTTGTGCTCGGCCCAACTCTCCGCGGCATGCAGCAGCTCCTGCTCCTTCTTGGTGAGCCCCTTGCGCGCTTCCTTCACCCGGAGTTCCTCCACCGACGGCAGGAACTCGTGGAGCGGCGGGTCGAGCAGACGCACCGTCACCGGCAAGCCGTCCATCGCCTCGAGAATCTCCATGAAGTCGGCTTCCTGGACGGCGCGCAGCTTCTCGAGGGCACGCTCCTCCTGGGCCGGTGTCGACGCGAGGATCATCTCGCGCACCACCGGGAGGCGGTCCGGAGCCAGGAACATGTGCTCGGTGCGGCAGAGCCCGATGCCCTCCGCTCCCAGCTCACGTGCATTCTTCGCGTCCTCGCCGGTGTCGGCGTTGGCCCGCACCCCGAGCTTGCCGTTGCGGACCACATCGGCCCACTTCAGGATCGTGTCGAACTCGGGCGGCGGCTCTGCGGCACGCAGTTCCATCGCCCCCAGCACGACCTCGCCAGTGGTGCCGTCGAGGGAGATGACATCGCCCTTGTGGACCTCGATGTCGCGAACGGTGAACTTGTCACCCTTGATCTTGATCTCCTCGGCGCCCACGATGGCCGGTGTTCCCCAACCTCGTGCGACCACGGCGGCGTGGCTCACGAGACCGCCGCGGGCGGTCAGGATGCCCTGCGAGGCCATCATGCCGTGCACGTCCTCCGGGCTGGTCTCGTTGCGAACGAGGATGACCCGCTCACCGCGCTCGTGGGCCGCAGCGGCCTCGTCGGCGGTGAAGTAGACGGATCCGACTGCAGCGCCGGGTGATGCGCCGAGACCCTTGGCGAGCACCTTGCCCTTCGTCGCGAACTGCGGATGCAGCACTGCGTCGAGATGATCGGCGGACACGCGCATCAGCGCCGTTTCGCGACTGATCTTCCACCGGTTCGAACCCGAGCCGGTTCCCTTCGTCATGTCGACGGCCATCCGCAACGCGGCGGCACCCGTGCGCTTGCCGACACGGGTCTGGAGCATCCAGAGCGTGCCCTGCTCGATGGTGAACTCCGTGTCGCACATGTCGGTGTAGTGCCGCTCGAGCCGCCGGAAGATCTCCATCAGATCGCCGTGGATCACCGGGAAGTGCTTCTTCATGTGGTCGAGGTCTTCGGTGTTGCGAATGCCCGCCACCACGTCCTCGCCCTGGGCGTTGATCAGGAAGTCGCCGTACGGCTTGTTCTCCCCGGTCGCCGCGTTGCGGGTGAAGCCGACGCCCGTGCCCGAGTTGTCGTCGCGGTTGCCGAACACCATGGTCTGCACGTTCACGGCAGTACCCAGTTCGTGATCGATCTTCTCGCGGACGCGGTACGCGATGGCACGCGCTCCGTTCCAGCTCTTGAACACCGCCTCGACGGCACCATCGAGTTGTTCACGCGGCTTCTGCGGGAACGGTGAACCGGTGGCCTTCAACACGATGGCCTTGTAGTCCTCGCACAGCTCGCGCAGGGCCTCAGCCGAGATCTCGTTGTCGAACTTGACGCCGGCCTTCTCCTTGGCGGCTTCGAGGGCGTGGTCGAACGGTTCCCCGTCGACACCGAGCACGATGCGGCCGTACATGGCGATGAAACGACGGTACGAGTCGTAGGCGAAGCGGTCGTCGCTCGTGACGTGGGCAAGGCCCAGCACGCTCAGGTCGTTCAGACCGAGGTTGAGGACGGTGTCCATCATGCCCGGCATCGAGAACTTGGCTCCCGAGCGCACGCTGACGAGCAACGGATCGAACGGATCACCCAGCTTGCGGCCCATCGCCTTCTCGAGCTTGAAGACGTGCTTGGCGATCTCCTCGGCGAGCCCCTCGGGCCAGCCGCCGTGCATGTAGTCACGGCAGGCATCGGTCGAGATCGTGAATCCCGGCGGCACCGGAAGCTTCAACACGCTCGTCATCTCGGCGAGGTTCGCCCCCTTTCCACCAAGCAGGTCCTTGTACTCCATCGGAGGGCGGCGGTGCTTGTGATCGAAGGCGTAGACGTATGGCACGGTGGTCGAGTCTAGGCAGCCAACCGCCGACCGATCGTGGGCTCGTGTCGTCACGGCCCGACAAATCGGTCGTAGCCTCGACAGCAATGTTCCGGTTGTTCGGGTTCCCCGTCCATGTGCGACCCGGATTCGTCATGATGATGGTGCTCATCGTGGTGCTCTACGGCGACGCATACGGTCTCTGGCTCGCCGGTGCACTCGCCGGGTTCACACTGCTGCACGAACTGGGCCATGCCCTCGCCGCACGGCGGGCCGGCGCACGCGCCGAGATCTCGCTCAACTTCCTCGCCGGCTACGCCTCGTACGTTCCGACACGGCCCATCTCGCGACTCGAACACATCGGCATCTCCTTCGCCGGGCCCGGGATCCAGATCGTCACCAGCGTCGCGATCCTCTTCGCGATGGGCGCCGACGTGACGACACCGTCGTCGCTCGACGGCAACCCGGCGACCTGGGCGATCTTCTGGGCCGGACCGGTCATCGGGCTGTTCAACCTCGTGCCGATCCTGCCGCTCGACGGCGGGCAACATCGTCACGACCGCTCTCGACCGGGTCATTCCGGGTCGGGCCCAGCGCATCATGCTGTGGATCTCGCTCGGGCTCACGCTCGCGTTCTGCGTCGTGGCGTTCACCAACGAGCGGTACCGGGGCTTCGTCGTCGTCGTCGGCTTCATCCTCGTGCACCAGCTCCAGATGCTCGGTTCGACGAAGGAACCGATCTCACCGTGGCATGCCGCCGACGACGCCCTGCGCGCCGGCAAACCGCAGAAGGCCCGCCGGATCCTCGTGAACGCGCTGAGCCATCACCGTCCCGAGGAGCCCCCACCACCCGTCACGCTGCCCACCGCAGAAGTCGCCGCGTTGATCGACCTGCTGCCCGAACCGTTCCCCTTCGGTGATCCGTGGAACGAGTACGTGCTCGCCAACCAACTGATGCGTCTGGGCCGTTTCGAGGACGCCGCTCACTACGCGGCCGAGGGCTACGCCCGTCATCCGCACACCCTCGCCGCGGCAACGGTCGCCCGCGCCGCTGCCGCATTGGGCGATCAGACGGTCGCCATCGGCTGGCTTCGAACGGCCGCCGACGCCGGCACGTCGCCGGCCGGACTCGCGTCGATCATCGACGGATCACCCGAGCTGATCGGTATCCGCCAGAATCCCGACGTCATGGCGATCCGCCGCACCCTCTCCCCCGCCCCCGCCGCCTGACCCGTCCGATCCCCGGCCACCTCCGAAATTCTCCTCCAGGTGCGCGCTCAGCGCGCACTCAGGGGCATTTTTCAGGGTGTGGGGTCTTGTGTGGGGTCGGGTGTGGCGAGATGAGGGGGCAGACGACCGATGTCGTGGCCGCGTTTGACGTAGGCAAGCGCCAGGTCGCCGTGCGGTGAGACGCTGGTGATCGTGCCGACCTCAGCACCGGCGGCATCGACGAGAGGATCACCGACCCGCACGCCATCGCCGGCTTCCACGATCCGCAGCGAGCGCGGCGCGTCGGCGCCGCGGGAGTCCATCCGCTCGACCAGCTCCTGGCCGGGATAGCAGCCCTTCGTGAAGCTCACCGCCAGCGGCACGACACCCGTGACGGCAGGAATGGTCTCGCCCGGCTCGATCTCGACGCCCATCCGCGGCCAACCAGCGTGCACGCGGGCCGCCTCGTGGTCTGCCGATGGCTCGCTCGACGCCGCCGGCACCACGGAGACGTCGGCCTCGACGCGGATCTTGAACCTGTTCAACCGGGCTGCGAGGGCGTCGCCGAATCCGGCGTCGATGTCGAAGTCGAAACGATCGTCGCCGGTACGAACCACTCGTGCCAGCGAATCGACCTTCCCCGTCGGCTCCAACACCAACGTCCATCGCGACTCGCCGACAGGCAGATCGCGGATGTCCTGGGCGATCTGCGAGTGCAGGTACGACAACGCGTCCGGCCCCTCGACGATCACATGGTCGCGGGCGTCGGTGTCGATGGCGGCGGGATCCGGGGTCACGTCTCCAGTCTGCCGTGGCACACTTCCATCGTCATGTCGCAGCCACGAGATCTCGCCCAACGCGCCGTCGACTCATTCCTCACGCTGGTACGTCGAGGCACCCGGTTGGCGGCCGGAACGCTGGCCGTCGTCATGGTCACCTGTGTCGGCGGTCTCCTCCTCGGCGTCGTGGCACTGTCGGACGGCATGCGAACCGCCTGGATCGTGCTCGGCGGGATCGCCGCCGCCGTGGCGATCGGCTGCGTGCTGCTCGCCATGTTCCGACTCTGGGCGATCTCCACCCTGAGCGTGGCGCTGGTCAACGACATCCAGGCACTCATCTCGAGTGACCCCGGCGCCGAACGAGTCGTGATCGAGACAGTCGAATCGAGCGACGGGGTACAGGATCAGAGTGCGGTGGTCATGTCGCGCCAGTTCTTCGCGATGAGCGACTCGGTCGGTGGGCGCGCGGGTCAGTTCGTGGCGCTGTCGGTCGCCCTGAAATCGGTGACCTCGTTCCCGCTCCTGATCCTGCTCGCCACCGCCATCACCTTCGGATTCGCGGGCCTGAGCGTGCTCTTCCTGCTCGGCCTGATCTTCTGATCTCGGGCCTCATCGCTACAGAACGTCACGTTTGACCCGGCACCGTGTGACGGGCGGGGTGGCTCAGGCGGGGGTGTCGGCGGCGCGGCGGGCGGCCGTCATCCGGCGGGCGGCGGGGATGGCGGCGAGGAGGGCAGCGGCCTTGTTGCGGCACTCGAGATCCTCGTCGTCGGGAACCGAGTCGGCCACGATCCCGGCGCCGGCCTGCAGGCTCGCCGTGCGACCGTCACCCGTGACGAACATCGTGCGGATGGCGATCGCCGTGTCGAGATTGCCCGACCAGTCGACGTAGCCGACGACCCCCGCGTAGGGGCCACGCTTGACGGGCTCCAGCGAATCGATGATCTCCATCGCCCGGACCTTCGGTGCACCCGACACCGTGCCCGCCGGGAGGGTCGCGCGCAGCACGTCGATCGGACCGAGTCCGTCACGCAGCCGGCCCGACACCTGCGACGTCAGGTGCATCACGTGGCTGTAGCGCTCGAGCGTCATGAGTTCGTCGACGTGCACCGACCCGAACTCGGCGACCCGACCGACGTCGTTGCGCGCCAGATCGACGAGCATCACGTGCTCGGCGCGCTCCTTGGGATGCTCGATCAGCTCGGCAGCCATGAGTCGATCGTGTTCGTCGGTACGGCCACGGCGGCGGGTCCCGGCGATCGGGCGCGACACGACGGTGCGCCCCAGCAGCTGCACCATCGGTTCGGGAGACGACCCCACGATGGTCAACTCCGGATGCCGCACGAAGTACATGTACGGCGACGGATTGACCTGGCGCAACACCCGGTAGACGTCGAAGGGATCCGCCTCCAGCTCGAGGTCGTACCGCTGGGCCAGCACCACCTGGAAGATGTCGCCGGCGACGATGTGATCCTTGGCGACGTCGACGGCGCGCTGGTAGAGCCCACCTGGCATCGACGAGTGGAGTTCGGGCAGCTCGTCGTCGGCAGACGGCGGCTCGACGGGTGTGTAGGGAAGGGGTGAGGCCAGATCGCTCACGGCCTGGAGCACGCGCTCGAGTGCAGCGTCGTAGGCGGCATCGAGCCCGTCGGCGTCGAGCCCGAGCGTCGGCACGCTCTCGATCAGGTAGACACGCTGGCGCCAGTGGTCGAACGCTGCCAGCGAGCCGATCACCGACATCACCGCGTCCGGGTACCCGCGATCGTCGATCGGCGTGTTCGGGAGGTGCTCCACCTCGCGGATCACGTCGTAACCGAGGAAACCCATGATGCCGCCGTGCAACGGTGGCAGGTCGGGGAACGACGGACTGGTGTAGCTCGCCAACATCGCCTCGAGCGCGGCGAGCATGCCCTGATCGGTCGGGATGCCCTCGGGCAGCGGACCGTCGAGTTCGACGACACCGTCGCGCAGCAGCAGTGTCGCGGACGGATTCCGTCCGACGAACGAGAAGCGCGCCCACCGCTCGGCACCCTCGACCGATTCGAGCAGGAACCCGGGCCCGTCGCCGACGAGCTTCACATAGGCGGCGACCGGTGTCTCGAGGTCGGCGAGCAGTTCGGTCCACACCGGCACGATCGTGTGCTCGGCAGCGTAGGCATGGAATTCGGCGCGGGAAGGTCGGATCCTCATGAGCCGCTGTCTCAGCCGAAGGCCCGGAAGAAGCAGGTCCTGGCGCCGGTGTGGCAGGCACCGGCACCCTCCTGCTCGACCTTGAACAGCAGGGCGTCGGCGTCGCAGTCGTAGTACGCCTCGCGTACGAACTGGCGGTCGCCGCTCGTGTCACCCTTGCGCCACAGTTCCTGACGGCTGCGTGACCAGTAGACCATGCGCCCCTCGGCGAGGGTCATCGCCAACGACTCGGCGTTCATCCACGCCAGCATGAGCACGTCGCCGGTTTCGACGTCCTGGGCGATGGCCGCGACGAGGCCGTTGTCGTCGTACTTCACACCGGCGAGCTGCTCCTCGGTGGCGGTGATCGTGGTCCCTTCGGGCATCCGGCCAGCCTACGGCGCAGGCGTCGACGGGAGCCCGATGCGTTCGGTCGCCGCGCGTGCTCGCGTCAGAGGTACAGACCTGTTGCGGCTTCGATGCGCTCGGCAGCGACGGCGTGAAGTTCCCGCTCGCGCAGCATCACGTAGTCCTCACCCTGCACCTCGACCTCGTAGCGGTCCTCCGGGCTGAACAGCACCTTGTCGCCGACTTCGCAGGAGCGCACGTTCTGACCCTGGGCCACCACCGTCGCCCAGATCAGACGCTTGGCGACCTGAGCGGTCGCCGGGATGACGATGCCGCCCGACGACTTGCGTTCGCCGGCCTTGTCCGAGATCCGCACGAGCACGCGGTCGTTGAGCATCTTGATGGGGAGCTTGTCGTCGGCGAGAGCCATCGTCGGAAGGGTACCGTCGGCGACCGTGAGCGAATCTCCACTTGTCACCCGCCGCACCGCGGAGTTCTCCGCCTCCGACGGCACCCGACTCGTCGGCGATCTCGCCGTCCCCGCGACTCCTCGGGCCGCCGCCATCGTCTGCCACCCCCACCCACGGTACGGCGGCAACCGCTTCAACAACGTGGTGACGGCCGTCTTCGATGCGCTCGCGAGAGCGGGTGTCGCGGCGCTCCGATTCGACTTCCGACCCGAGTTCTCCGAGGGTGTCGGCGAGCGGCTCGACGCGCTCGCGGCGCTCGATCTCATCGGCGCCGAGGTGCCCGACGTACCGCTGGTCGCTGTCGGCTACTCGTTCGGCGCGCTCGTCGCGGTGGGTCTCGACGACGCACGCGTCAGCGCGCTCGTGTTGATCGCACCGCCACTCGCGATGACACCTGGCGTCCCGGCACCGACGGTGCCCACGCTGCTGCTCACACCGGCGCACGACCAGTTCAGCCCGCCGTCGGCCTCGGCCCCGATCGCCGCGACGTGGACCGCGGCCCCGGTCGACCATCGCACGATCGAGATGGCCGACCACTCACTCGTCGGTCACACCGCCACCGTGGCCGATGCCACCGCCGCCTGGATCTTGCGCCGACCCTGACGTTCCGTGGCCCTCCCTGTCGGGTCAGGAGGCGACGGCGGCTTCCATTTCTTCTTTGATCTCGTCGGTGACGAGGGGAATCACGTCGATGGTCTCGAAGTTCGAGACGACCTGGCTGACCTTGGAGGCGCCGGTGATCACGGTCGACACGTGCGGGTTCTTCGTGCACCACGCGAGCGCCAACTGCGCCATGGTGCAGCCGAGGCGGTCGGCGATCGGGCGGAGCTTCTCGACGCGAGCGATCGCCTCGGCGTCGCTCAAGCGGCCCGCGAGCCAGCTGTAGCCCTCGAGCGCTGCACGCGAGTCGTCGGGGATCCCGTCCTTGTACTTGCCGGTCAGCAAGCCGGATGCGAGCGGACTCCAGATGGTGTTGCCGTAGTTGAAGTCCGCGTTGATCCGGGCGTACTCGCGCTCGACCTTCTTGCGCTCGAGCAGGTTGTACTGGCTCTGCTCCGTGACCGGCTTGTGCAGGTGGTGACGCTCCGCGATGTCGATCGCCGCACGGATCTCGTCGGCCGACCACTCGCTCGTACCCCAGTACAGGGCCTTGCCGGCGGTGATGATGTCGCTCATCGCCCACACGGTCTCCTCGATCGGGGTGTCGGGGTCGGAGCGGTGGCAGTAGAGGACGTCGACGAAATCGAGCCCGAAGCGCTCCAACGATGCGTCGATGGCGTGCATCAGGTACTTGCGGTTGAGCGTGTTGTTCATGTTGGGCGTGTTCTTGTGCAACCCCCAGAACACCTTCGTCGTCACCACGTACGACCAGCGTGGCCAGTCGAGCTCACGGAAGACCTCGCCCATGATGGTCTCGCTCTTGCCGCCTGCGTAGGCCTCGGCGTTGTCGAAGAAGTTGCAGCCCGCGTCGCCCGCCGCGGCCATGCATTCGAGGGCCAGATTGGTGTCGAGCTGGGTGTCGAACGTGACCCAGCTGCCGAACGACAGCACGCTGACCTTCAGGCCGGTGTTGCCGAGCCGGCGGTATTCCATCTTGGGATTGACGTTGGGGGTAGCCATGTCGGCGACCCTACCCAGCCATCGACCACCCAGTCGCTCCGGCGCATCCAACGACGGCGAGTCGCGATCGGGGCCTGACCCCGATCGCGATTCAGAGGGGACTGATCCCGCCGGCGCGGTCGGCAGCGATCTGTGCGGCCATGAGGTCGAGCGCGGGACCGCGGAGTTTGCGGATGGTGCGCTGGTAGGCGGACGCGTCGAGCGTCGACGCCAGCTCGCCCGCGATCGTGACGGCTCGTTCGAGCACATCGTCGACAGGCACCACTTCGTCGATGTAGCCGACATCGACAGCGTCGCGCGGCGTCGTGATCCGGGCCGTGGCCAGCGCCCGTTGCTCATGACGCTTGCTCAGTCGCTCGCCGGCGATCGTGAACGCCCAGTCGGGCAGCACCATCTTGATCGCCACCTCGTTCAGACCGACCTTCGCGTCGATGTCGGCGCCGATGCGGACGTCGCAGCCGAGCAGCACGAGGGCGCCCGCAGCGAGTGCGTGGCCGGTACAGGCAGCCACGACGGGAACCTGGCATCCGTACAGCCGGTGGACGAGGGCACCGCCGTCGGCGACCAGGTTCACGATCGCCGACATGTCGTCACCGAACATCACGCCGAGGTCGAACCCGGCCGAGAAGCGTCCTGGCCGACCGTTGACGACGAGCGCACCGACCGACTCGTCCTCCTCGGCCTCGTCGATCGCGGCCTGTACGGCGGCGATCACGTCGAACGACAGCGCATTGGCCTTGCCGTCGTCGAGATGGACGATGAGGACGCCCTCGCGTCGCTCGGTGGTGACTGCGGGGGTGCTCATCGGGCGAACGCTACGCGACGACGGGCCGAACGGTGATGCCCGCCGCAGCCATCTGCGCTTTGGCGTCGGCAACCGTGTGCTCCCGGAAGTGGAAGATCGACGCAGCGAGCACGGCGTCGGCGCGGCCGATGGCCACGCCCTCGACGAGATGTTCGATGGAGCCGACACCACCGCTGGCGATCACCGGCACGGTGACTGCGTCGGCGATGGCCTGGGTCAGGTCGAGGTCGAATCCCTCGCGAGTGCCGTCACGATCCATCGACGTGAGCAGGATCTCACCCGCGCCCCGGCGAACAGCTTCGCGAGCCCACTCGACGGCGTCGATGCCGGTCGGTGTCCGACCGCCGTGGAGGTAGACCTCCCATCCGTCCGCGGATGATCCGTCGTCGGACCGACGCTTCGCGTCGATGGCACACACCACGCACTGCACGCCGAACTCGGCCGCGATCTCGCTGATCAGCTCGGGGCGCTCGACGGCGGCCGTGTTCACGCTGACCTTGTCGGCACCGGCACGGAGCATTCGCCGAGCATCCTCCAGGGTGCGGATGCCGCCGCCGACCGTGAACGGGATGTAGACCTCGTCGGCCACGCGCCGGACCATCTCGACGGTGGTCTCACGCTTGTCGCTGGATGCGGTGATGTCGAGGAAGACCAGTTCGTCGGCGCCTTCGAGGTCGTAGCGGGCTGCGAGCTCGACGGGGTCGCCCGCATCGACGAGGTCGACGAAGTTGGTGCCCTTCACCACTCGCCCCTCCGTCACGTCGAGACACGGGATGACGCGAGCAACCCTCACGGCTGCGCCAGTGCTTCGAGTGCCTCGACCACGGTGAAGCGGCCTTCGTAGACGGCCTTGCCGGTGATGATCCCACCCAGATTCTCGATCCGAGCGAGTGCGACCACGTCAGCGAGGCAGGACACGCCGCCGCTCGCGATGACCGGCGAACCCGCGAGTTCGGCCGACCTCGTGAGCCCGTCGAGGTCCGGTCCGACCAACATCCCGTCGCGCCCGATGTCGGTCACCACGAACACCTCAGCGGTCGGGAACATTGCGAACGCGTCATCGAGCATCAGGCCGCTCCCCTCGGTCCATCCGTGCACGGCGAGCTCCCCGTCGCGGTGATCGAGACCGACGGCCACGGGAACGACCGTCGATGCAGCTTCGACGAGCGCCGGGTCACGGACGGCCGCCGAGCCCATCACCACACGCCCCACTCCGCTGTCGGCGAGTTCCCGGGCGTCGTCGAGCGACCGCACGCCGCCCCCGGTCTGCACCCGGGCGACGCCCGCGAGCGCGGCAGCGATCGCGGCGACGACGGGCCGATTGACCGGGTCGCCCGAACGGGCCGCGTCGAGGTCGACGACATGCACCCACCGCGCACCCGCGGCGGCGAATTCTCGGGCGACCGCGACCGGGTCGTCGCCGTACACGGTCTCGTCGGCGTAATCGCCCTGACGCAGCCGCACGACGCGTCCGCCGAGCAGATCGATGGCCGGATAGAGGTCGATCATCGGCACACCTCCACGAAATTGGCGAGCAGCCGGAGACCCGGGCGGCTCGATTTCTCGGGATGGAACTGCACGGCGAACACGTTGTCGCGCCGGAACGCCGCATTGAGGGTCGTGCCGTACTCGACCGTCGCCGCCACCGTCGAGGGATCGTCGGGCACACCGTGCAGCGAGTGGACGAAGTACACGTACGGCTCGCCACCGAGATCGCGCAGCAGCGGCTCGGTCGGGTCGACGATGTCGAGGCGGTTCCACTGCATCTGGGGAATCTTCGGCCCGGGCGGGATCCACGTGACCGTGCCCGGGATCACGTCCAGCCCGCCGGCGCCCTCGTTCTCCTCGGACTTGGTGAACAGCATCTGCATGCCCACGCAGATACCCAGGAACGGGCGTCCCGACGCGACCGCGTCGTGCGTCGGACCTTCCAGCCCGGCCGTCCGCAATGCCTCCATGCAGGCCCCGAACGCGCCGACGCCCGGCAGCACCACCCCGTCGGCATCGGCGATCAGGCCCGGGTCGGCCGTGAGCCGCGGCATCGGCGCCCTCGTGCTCGAGCGCCTTCTGCGCCGAATGGAGGTTGCCGATGCCGTAGTCGAGCACCGCGATGAGCGGTCGTGTCACAACACGCCCTTCGTGGACGGCACGCCGGCGGCGTCCTCGACGCGCACGGCGTCGCGCAATGTCCGCGCGAGGCCCTTGAACGTGGCCTCGATGATGTGGTGGACGTTGCGGCCCCGCACCAGTTCGACGTGCAGCGTGATGTTGGCTGCCGTGGCGAACGACGCCACGGCATGCTCCGCCAGCTGCGGGTCGAACGCCGGGTCGCCGAGTGGCAGGCTCTCGGGCATCGGCACGTGCCACTCGACCCACGGTCGTCCGGACAGGTCGAGCGCCACGTCGACGAGGGCCTCGTCGAGCGGGTACCGACCGCTCGCGAACCGACGGACGCCGGCCTTGTCGCCGAGCGCCTCGGCGAACGCCTCCCCGACGGCGATCGCCACGTCCTCGACGGTGTGATGGGTGTCGATCTGGAGGTCACCGACCGCCTGGACGCGCAGATCGAATCCTCCGTGCCGACCGAGCTGGTCGAGCATGTGGTCGTAGAACGGGATACCGGTCGAGATGTCGGTGGTGCCGGTGCCGTCGAGGTCGATGTCGACCTCGATCGAGGTCTCCTTGGTGGATCGACGCCGCTGTGCGGTGCGGCGGGCGGTCTGGGGGGTGGTACGGGTCATGAGCGGACTCCATCGGTGGTGGGAACGACACCGACGAGGACGTCGGCCAGCGCCTGCAGGAACTCGGTGTTCTCGTCGGGCGTGCCGATGGTGACACGCAGACAGTTGTCGAGCCGTGGCCAACTCGAGCAGTCGCGGATCAACACGCTGCGATCGACGAGACCCTGCCAGACGGCCCGTCCGTCGAGAGCACCCGGACGGACCCGGAAGAGCACGAAGTTGGCGCCGCTCGGGAACACGTCGAGCGGCAGGTCACCCAGCGCCGCGACGACACGCTCGCGCTCGGCGACGACGTGCTCGACGCGGTCGTTCATGTCGTCGGAGAACCGCAATGCCAGGCGACCGGCGATCTGCTTGACCGCATCGAGGTGGTAGGGCAGCACGACCTTGTCGAGTTCGGCCACCAGCCACGTCGGCCCGACGAGATATCCGAGCCGCGCCGCCGCCATCGACCAGGTCTTCGAGAACGTCCGGGTCACCACGAGGGGTCGGTCCTCCGCGACGAGGTCGAGCGCGCTCCAGTCGGCGAACTGCGCGTACGCCTCGTCGACCACCACGAGACCGGGCGCGATCGCGAGTAACTGCAGCACCCGTTCGACCGGCTCGACCAGCCCCGTCGGGTTGTTGGGCGATGTGAGGAACACGACGTGTGGCGCGGACTCGGTGATCACGCGCTCCACCTCGACCGGATCGAGCGTGAAATCCGCGGCACGCTCGCCCTCGACGACGGTGGCGCCGGTCACCCGGGCGATCTGAGCGTGCATCTGGTACGTGGGCTCGAAGGTCGCGACGGTGCGACCCGGGCCGGCGTACGCGAGCAGCACGGTCTGCAACACCTCGTTCGAGCCGTTCGCCACGAAGATCTGCGCCGCGTCGACACCGTGCAGTTCGGCGATCGCCTGCCGCAACTCGGTCGCGGTGCGGTCGGGATATCGATGCCACTCGACGCGTGACACCTCGGCGGCCACTGCGTCTCGGAACGCCGCCGGAGGAGGCTCGGGCGACTCGTTGGTGTTGAGACGCACCCGTACGTCGACCTGAGCGGAGTGATAGCCGTCGAGGGCGCGAAGATCGTCTCGGACAGGGATCACCGGGCGAAGTGTAGAGGGAGCCTCCGTCGGCCTCCCGGTAGGGTTTCGCACATGGCGGGATCCACCGAGTCGACTGCCGCCGAACTGGCCGCGATCGCCGACAACGTCGCCCAGTACCGCTCGCGTGTGGCGGGTCTCGCCGAACGCTTCACGGGCACGGATCGTGACGACGTGATCACAGCGATCCAGGAGGCCGAACGTCAACTGCGCACGGCCGAACGCACCCTCATCAGGGCGCTGCGCGTGCTGGACTGAGTAGCCGTCTGCGCGGCGCCCGTGACGAGCCGAAAACGCGGCGATGGCCCCTCGAAAGGAGCCATCGCCTGTGCGAGGTCGGGAGGCGGATCCCAACCGTCGCAGCAACCAGGTGGCGGGAACCTGGTTGAAAACGACTATATACCCGCACGCCCTTTGGACAATGGGCGGAGCAGGCTCGACGGGCAGATGTCCTCGAGCACGCAGTCACCGCACTGCGGCTTCCTGGCGAGACAGACCCGTCGACCGTGCAGGATCATGCGCAGGCTGAAGTCACCCCGTTCGGCGGGCGGCAGATGGTCGTTCAGTTCCATCTCGACCTTCACGGGATCGTCCTGCTCGGTCAGACCCAGCCGTCGAGCCAGGCGCCCCACGTGGGTGTCGACGGCGAGCCCCGGCAGACCGAAGGCCACGCTCCGCACGACGTTGGCCGTCTTGCGGCCGACACCGGGCAGCGACACGAGGTCCTCGAGCGATTCGGGAACCTCTCCGTCGAAGCGCTCGACCACGTTCGTCGCCATCCCGATCAGGTTCTTCGTCTTCGACGCGAAGAAGCCCGTGGTGCGCACGATCTCCTCCAGCTCGCCCGGTTCGGCGTGCATCAGGTCTTCGGGCGTCGGGTACCTGGCGAAGAGCACCGGCGTCACCATGTTGACCCGGGCGTCGGTGCACTGCGCCGACAGGATCGTGGCGGCGAGCAGTTCGTACGGCGACGAGTGGTCGAGTTCGCAGATCGCCTCCGGGTACTCCACCGCCAGGCGCGCGGCGACTTCGCGTGTACGACCCTTCGGCGAACGTGGACGACCCATCGAGTCGACACTACGGCCCTCGCCCGACGGCCGGTACTCTCGATGCATGCGTTGTCTCGAGATCAAACGGCAGATGGCCAGCGACGACATCGCCCACGTCACCGAACTACTCGATGCAGCGACGCGCGCGGACGGCCGCCGGCCACTGTCCGACCACCTGTATCTCGACCTCGTCAACGGTGGCCTCGACGGGTTCACCGGTTTCCTGGCGTCCGAGCCCGGCCACGACCACCCGGTGGCCTACGCGCAGATCTCGCGTGGCAACGACGCCTACGCATTCGAGCTCGTCATCCACCCGCATCACCGTTACGAGATGGCGACGATCGGACCCGAGCTGATCGAGTCGGCCCTCGACGTCGTCGCATCCGAGGGCGGTGGCCGGGTGAACTGGTGGGTGTTCGAACCGACCTCGACCCACCGCAAGCTGGCCGC
Organism: Ilumatobacteraceae bacterium; assembly: GCA_963829585.1. Lineage (GTDB taxonomy): Bacteria > Actinomycetota > Acidimicrobiia > Acidimicrobiales > Ilumatobacteraceae > Sva-07. Next base: position 33,161 of record CAWHJD010000011.1, read on the forward strand.
CGACGCCGACATGGTGACGGGTCGCAGCCTCTACCAGATGCGCCGATCGTTGCCGACGGGTCTCGAGGTGACCGTCGCAACGAGGGCGTTCGTCCCCGGCGACGACGACGAAGCGTGGCTGCGGGTCAACAATCGGGCGTTCGCCACCCACGGCGAGCAGGGCGGCTGGACACTCGACACGTTCTGTCAACGACAGCAGGAAGCCTGGTTCGACCCGGAAGGGTTCCGGGTGCACGAGATCGACGGACGCATGGCCGCGTTCTGCTGGACGAAGGTCCACGAACCGACGGCACCGGGCGACGAGGTGATCGGTGAGATCTATGTCATCGCCGTCGACCCCGACTTCCACGGCCGGGGTCTCGGCCGGCAGCTCACGCTCGCCGGCCTCGAGCACCTCGCCGATCGTGGCATCACCACAGCGATGCTCTACGTCGACGCCGACAACACCGCGGCGGTCTCGCTCTACGAACAGCTCGGGTTCGGAATCCACTTCACGAATGCGGCCTTCGTGGCCGACGTGGCACCGACCGTCACGGAGGCTCGCACGTGACGGCCCCCGGCACCGGGTCGGACGCCCGACCCGACGAGGCACTCCCCCGCTGGAGCATCGCCGACGTCCACGCTTCGCTCGACGCCAGGTCGTTCACCGACGCGATGGAGCGTTCGGCGACCGACGTCGAGCGTCTGGTCGCGCTGTTCGACGAACTCGACATCCGCGCGCAGACACCGCGACCGCCCGACGCCACCGACGGCGCCGCCGCCGATCGAGCGATCGACGAACTGAACCGGGTGAGCGCCGAGCTCGCGATCCTGCGGGTGTACACGTACGCGATCGTGGCGACCGACTCACGCAACGCCCCGGCGCAGGCGGCGCTCGGCGAGACCCGACAGATCGATGCGACGCTGCGTCCGCTGACCGCGCGTCTCGCCGACTGGGTTGCGTCGGTCGGCGTCGACGAACTGGCCGTGTTCAGCGACACGGTCGCCGAGCACCGCGGACCGCTGGTCCGACTGGCCGCCCGGGCCGACCATCAGATGACCGAGTCGGAGGAGCACCTCGCGGCGGAACTGTCCGTCACCGGCTCGGGTGCCTGGGGGCGTCTGCACAATGACGTCACGTCGCAGCTGAGCACCGACGTCGAACTCCCCACCGGTACCGAGAACCTGCCGATGCCTGCGGTCCGCGGACTCGCCACCGATCCCGACCCGGCGGTCCGGCGGGCCGCGTACGACGCCGAACTCCGAGCCTGGCCCACGATCGAAGTGCCCGTGGCAGCGGCGATGAACGCCATCAAGGGTGAGGCCAATGCGCTCGACCGTCGCCGCCGGTGGCCGTCGCCGCTCGATGCGTCGCTGTTCGCCAACAACACGAGCCGACCGACGTTCGACGCCATGCAGGCAGCCGTGACCGCTGCGCTGCCCGACCTGCGCCGATGGATGCGCACGAAGGCGGGCCTGCACGGCCACGACCCAGCGGTCGGCCTGCCGTGGTGGGACCTCGTGGCCCCGTTGCCGTTCGCCGCCGCCGAGATGTCGTGGGATGACGGGGTCGACGTCGTCCGGTCGGCCTTCTCCGGCTACAGCCACACGCTCGGCGGCCTGGTCGACCGCGCGCTCGACGAGCAGTGGATCGACGCGGCCCCACGACAGGGCAAGAGCGGCGGTGCGTTCTGCGCTTCGTTCGTCGACGATCGCTCACTGGTGCTGCTCAACTGGTCGGGTTCGGCCGACTCCACGCAGACCACCGCGCACGAGCTGGGCCACGCCTATCACAACACAACGCTCGCCGGCCGCACACCGCTCCAGCGGCAACTCCCGATGGCACTCGCCGAGACTGCGAGCATCTTCTGCGAGACGCTCGTCGTCGAGGCCGGCCTGTCGCGGTTGTCGGGCGCCGAACGGCTCGCCCAACTCGATGTCGACCTCGTGGGCACGAACCAGGTGATCGTCGACATCCACTCCCGATTCCTGTTCGAGTCCGAGGTGTTCGCTCGTCGTCGGCGCCGCACCTTGAGCGCCGCCGAGTTGTGCGAGTTGATGACCGACGCCCAGGGCGTGGCGTACGGCGACGGGCTCGATCAACGCACCGCCCATCCGTACATGTGGTTGCTCAAGCCGCACTATTACGGCTCCCACTTCTACAACTGGCCCTACACCTATGGCCTCCTGTTCGGCCTCGGACTGTTCGCCCGGTACCAGGACGACCCCGAACGTTTCCGCTCCGGGTACGACGACCTCCTGTCGCGCGCCGGGATGGACACGGCCGAGGAGTTGGCGATGACGTTCGGGCTCGACGTCACCGACGAAGCGTTCTGGACGGCCAGCCTCGACGTCGTTCGCGCCCGCATCGACGATTACGTCTCCCTGGCCGGCCAGATCGGACCCGACCGATGACCACTCGCTACGACCTCACCCGCGCCGAATTCGCCGACGTCCTCGACGGCGAGCCGCGCTACCGCCTCGACCAGCTGTGGGCCGGCCTCTACACGCAGCTGGCCGACCCTGCCGACATCACCAATCTCCCCAAGGCACTTCGCGCCCGCCTCGACGCCGAACTTCCCTTGGCGCTCACGCCGGTGACCGAGTCCGTGAGCGACCGGGGCGACACCGTGAAGTTCCTCTGGGAACTCGAGGGCGCCAGCCGGGTCGAGACGGTGCTGATGCTCTACTCCGACCGGGCCACCGTGTGCGTGAGCAGCCAGGCAGGCTGCGCGATGGGATGCGGATTCTGCGCCACCGGGCAGGCCGGTTTCACCCGACACCTGACCGTCGGCGAGATCGTCGAGCAGGTGGTGAGAGCGGCTCGACGAGCCCAGCAGCTCGAGCGCCGGGTCAGCAACGTCGTGTTCATGGGAATGGGTGAGCCGATGGCCAACCTCGATGCCGTGTGGGCGGCGACCGAGCGCATCCACGGCGACCTCGGGCTGTCCGCGCGGCACATCACGATCTCGACGGTCGGCGTCATCCCCGGCATCCGCTCGCTGAAGGACCGCTCCCTGCCCGTCAATCTCGCAGTGTCGCTGCACGCCGCGAACGACACCCTGCGCGACGAGCTCGTGCCGATCAACAAGCGCTATCCGATCGAGGATCTGATGGCCGCGTGCGAGGACTACCTGCAGGTCAAGCACCGTCGGGTCAGCTTCGAGTGGGCGATGATCGAGGGCGTCAACGACCGCGACAGCGACGCTCGTGAACTCGCAGTGCTGTGTCGCCGGCTCAGCCCCCATGCTCACGTCAACCTGATCCCGCTCAATCCGACCCCCGGCTACCCCACCACCGGTTCATCGGCGAAGCGGGTCGAGGAGTTCCGTGACCTGCTCGAGCGGCTCGGCGCCAACGCCACTGTTCGCCGCAATCGCGGCACCGACATCGACGCGGCGTGTGGCCAACTCGCAGCGGGTCAGCCCGTCGTCCTCAGTCGCCGCCGCTGACGTAGCGCGGGTTGGCGACGGCGAGCTTGTCGAGCACCGCCTCGGTCAGGAGTGACCTGAGTTCGTCGGCGCGGTCGTCGAACTCTCGTCGACGGATGGCCGCCGCCAGCTCGGCGTCGCTCGCCACACCGAGCTGCGCAAGCCGTACCTCGTGTGCTGCCTGCTGCGCGGGGCCGAGTTCCATCTCCCGCTCGACCATGCCGAGCACATTCGAGGCCACTCGAGCATGGAACCTCAACCGACCGTCGGTCGACGGGATGACCTCTCGGTCGAGCCACTCCCGTACCGATTCGAGCAACTGCATCGCCGTGGGCACATCGTGCGGCGCGGTCATGTCACCCCCGACTCGAGCATCGTCAGGAGGTCGTACTCGTTCTCGCACACGCGCCGTCCGATGGCCGCCAGTTCATGGCTGCGAGCCGCTCCCGTGAGGTGCACGTTCGCCTGCAGGATGCACATGATCGCCCACTTCCACGTGCCGAGGACCTCCCACCAGTGCACCACCACGGGGTCGACCGGCGACCCGCCCGACGCCTCGTACGAGGCGAACAGGTCGTCGTACTCGCCCAGCCCGGCCACGGGTGGTGTCATGCCGAATCGCCACGCCTTCACGCACAGCCACCCGAGATCCTCCATCGGATCGCCGAGGTGGGCGAGTTCCCAGTCGATCACCGCGCGCAGTCCGTCCGGGCCCACGATCATGTTGCCGAGGCGGAAGTCGCCGTGCACGAGGCTGGTGCGGCCCGGGGCAGGTCGGGTGTCGACCAGCCAGTTGCGCACCACTTCGAGCACGGGATGAGGTTGCCCGAGGGCATCGAGCACGCCGGTGTAGTACTCCACCTGGTCGGTGTGTTGGAGCCCCGTGATGGTGGTGACGTCGAGTGCGTGGATGCGCGCCAGCGCCGCACCGAAGTCCGCGACCAGGCGCGGCCGCGCCGTGGCGAACTCGTCGTCGCGCAGGATCTTGCGGGCGATGGTCTCGCCGTCGATGGCTTCCAGCACCATGAAGGCCATGCCGTCGTCACGACGTCGCGCCTCGATCAGTTCCGGAACGGGAGCGCCTCCACGACCGGCGGCGCGGACCACACCGGCTTCGATGAGCATGTCGCGTTCGTCGCCGGCACGTTGACGCTGCAGGATCAGCGGCCGCCCGTCGGCTTCGAATCGCCACGTCTCACGTGAGGCGCCACCGGACAGCCGATGCAGCCCGTGGATCTCGGCGCCGTCGAGGAGCTGCGACAGCATCGTCGACAACTCCGTTCCCACCGCCGAACTCTCCATCGCCCGCGAGATTCGCAGATCGACGCCCCCAAGTCCGCACCCGAACAGTCCGCACCCGAACAGCGTGCGGCGGCGACGCGACCGTGCTCAGCAGCCGGCGACGCGGACGGACGGGGTCGGATTGACTGCGAGCCCACCTCCGGGGTGCACCTCGAAGTGGAGGTGCGGAACGCCCGTCGCATTGCCGGTGTCGCCGTTGTAGCCGATGACGTCGCCCTGGTTCACCCGTCGGCTCTCACCTTCGTACCGCGAGAGGTGGGCGTAGTAGTAGCGATTGCCGTTGTCGCCCGCGAGCGACGCCGCGTTGCCGCCGAGTCGGTTCTGCCTGAAGTTCACCGTGCCGCTGACGACGGCGTAGATGGGCGTACCCATCGGAGCGAGCATGTCGACGCCTTCGTGCCGTCGCCCGCCCGACCGGGGAGCGCCCCAGCTGTCGCCGTATGCCGCCCCGGGCATCGGGCAGATGATCGCATCGACGTAGACGTCGCCGTTGAGCACGCCGATCGGTGTGCTCCCGGCCCCGCCGGTGCCGGTGCGCCCACCACTGGTACCGCCGGAGGGACCCGTGTTCGGCGCCAGCGTCGGGATCGGCACTCCGTCGGTCGGCAGGTCACCGTCGGCGGCCGTGGGATCCGCGGCTGCAGCGTCGATTGCCGCCTGGGCTGCGACGACGCCTGGATTCGGCTGCGCACGAGCAGCGGCTTCGTTGTTGCGGAGCTGGGCCTCGACCCACTTGGCGAGCGACGCCTGCTGCTGCGCCTCGAGCGCCTTCACGACCGCCTCGTCGGTCAGGCGCTGTTCCTCGATCTCCCGCAACCGCTCGACCTCGGCATCGGCATCGGCCTGGAGCTGGGTGAACACCGCCTGCTGGTTCTCGACGTCGTCGCGACGCTGAGCGAGTTCCTCCTGCTTGACCGCGAGCTCCTTCTGCGCGAGCTCGAACTCGTCGAGCGAACTGCTGCCCGCGTCGGTGACCACGTCGACGAGGACGTCGGCCTGCACCTGATCCTTCGGGGCCTGCAGACCGGTGAGCAGGGGAATCCCCTTCGATCCACTGGTGGCGAACCGGGCGACAGCGAGGGACTGGACATCTTGGCGGAGACCATCGACGCGCTCTCGCAGGACCGCCTCTTCGTCCTCGAGGCCCCTCGCCTGATCCTGCAGCACCTCGAGGTCCGACTGGGCCTGGAGGAACGCTTCGGCCGCTGCATTGGCGCGGTCACGTGCCGCCTGGATCTCGCGCGCTGCCTCCTTGGCGGCTTCGTCACTGGTCTGTGCCGCTGCCGGTGTGACTCCCACGAGGGGGGCCGCTCCGATCGTCACGACGAGCGCCGCCGCTACTGCGACGATCAGTCGGCCGAGTCGGCGCTCGGTCGAAGGCCGGCCGTGCCGCCCCGTCGACGCGTCTGAGAACGCCGGCGGCGCCGCCGAATCGAGGGACATACGGTGGAGGATTCTACTTGACATCGCGGGTGAGCCGAAGGGCAGCCCGTCGACGCAGACCGCGCCGACGAACCCTCCGACAACCGTCCATCGGCACGCGACACCACCGACTTGAACCCGTCCAGCCGATCAGGCAACGCGCGTCGGATCACACATCCTCGAGGGGTGCGGGTTCCACCAGAGCTCTCAGCGAACGGGCGCCACGTTCGACGTGGTCGTCGAGGACGCGCTCGAGGACCGCACCCGTCCAGAGATTGCCGCCGTAGGTGAGCGTCATGGTCAACTCGGTCTCGCCGGATCCCCGCTCGGTGAGCACCGATTCGAGCACCCATGGCGAGTGGCGACGCCCGTCGATCTCCGAACGCTCGAAGACCACCCGACGGGTCGGCTCGTGGATCGTACGCGTCATCCGCAACCGCTTGGATCGGGCCAGCGGGCCGACCTGGGCGCGCAGTTCGACATCCCACGAACGCTCCGCATCACCGGTGCCGGACACCTCGGACACCTGGAACACCTCGATCACGTCGTGGACGAGGTCCATCCACTGCGGGTAGCGACCGAGATCGTCGACGAGTTCGAACACGTCCTGCGGTGTCGCCCGCAGCAACACGGTTCGCTCGATCTTCATCGCGGTCCCGGAGCCGATCGTGGGCGCAACGGCTGCGCGGTCATGCGTGCGGTCGATCCGCCGTCCGAAATGCGCGTGCGAGCAACGGACTCTGCGCCGAGAGCAGGCCGTCGAGATCGTCGGCCTCGTCGAAGCTCGGTGTCCATGCACCGGGATCACCCTCGGGATCGCTGTCGGCGGCCGGGCTCGGCACTGCTGCGGTCGGCGCTGCCGCGGCGGGCACTGCTGCGGTCGGCGAGGGCGGGAGGGCACTGCTGCGTTCGGCGAGGGCGGGGGGAGCGCATCCAGCACATCGTCGGTCAGACGGAGCTGTTCACCGGTGGCATCGGTCGATCTCGTCCGCGCGGATCGCTGGGCGCGGACCTGCGCTGTGGGGGCAGGCGGGCGGAAGAGGTGCAGGTCGGGGTCGCGGAGGTCGTCGAGGGTCCAGCCGCGCGGCACGATCATCGAATCTGCGTGTCGCCGACACAACACGCCGCCGATTCCCTCGTCGTGGTCGGCGAGCACGTCGAGCCAGAACACCAGATCCTCGGCGCGCATCCCGTAGGCAACCGACGCCCGGTCGGAACAACCGGGGCGTCCGCAGAGGCGTTCCATCCGCGCCAACACTAGCCGTGGAGGTATCGACGAGCGGCTGATCGTGCACGAGCAGGCATGCGCGGCTGCTCCGTCGCCATCGGTCAAGATGTCACTCGGCCTGCGCCATTCACCAGGCCACCATCCAGCAACCGACAATCGTCCAGCAATCATCCAGCAATCGGGGTATCCATGATTCGACTTCTGATCCGTATCGGACTCTCACTGCTCGGCAACGCGCTCGGGTTGTGGGTGGCTTCCCTCATCCTCGACGACATGAGCGTGAGCGGCACCGCGTTCGTCCTCGCCGTGGTGATCTTCACCGTGCTGACCGTCGTGATCCAGCCGCTCATCACGAAGATGGCGATGCAGAACGCCCCCGCCCTCCAGGGCAGCAGCGCACTCGTCACGACATTCATCGCCCTGCTGATCACCGACCTGGTCTCCGACGGCCTCTCGATCTCCGGACTCTCGACCTGGATCTTCGCCACCGTGATCGTCTGGTTCTTCACGATGATCGCCGCATGGCTGCTGCCGCTGTTCATCCTGAAGGAAGCACGCGACGACAAGAAGTGATCGACGTTCACGCCCGGGCGACGGAGTGCCCGACGGCGGATGGTGGGCGATGGGAGTCTCGATCTCCCGACCTCCACGGTGTGAACGTGGCGCTCTTCCAACTGAGCTAATCGCCCCTGAGGGAAGTCACAAGATATCAGGGAGCAGCCACGCACGCGATTCCCATGCCCTGTCGATCCTGATGCGGCTCGGTCCGACCGGGACACGTCGCGTCGAACGGGATGAGAGCGTCGACCACCACGTCGGTGGTCGTGTCGCCCGTGCAGAGGACCTCACGGGCGAAACCGTCGGCGTCGATGGACACGCAGCTGCCCACGCCGAGGATGCCATCGGGGCCGGGCGGTTCCCCCGGCTCGGTGAACTGGGCGAGCACGACCACACCGATCACACCGATGATCCCGACGACCAGCAGACTCCGCCAGGGGACGCGTGCCGGCCCGAGATGGCTCGGGTACACGGGCGGCGTGTACGCGGGCGCCGGGCCGGCCGCCGGTTGCGCCGACGACGACGCCGGTCCGCGGAGACTCGCGTCGTACACCGCTCGCCGAGCAGGGTCGCCGAGCACCCGATAGGCCTCGTTGATCGACGGCATCGAGTCGGAACCCGCCGCCGATCCCACCGATGCCTGCCGATCCGGATGGTGCTCGCGGGCCAGCCGACGATAGGCGTCACGGATCTCCGCGTCGGACGCCCAGGGCTGCACGCGAAGTGTGTCGTAGTGCGTGGACACGATGCCGACAACGTTACGGCGTGTTCCTCACCGTCGGTCTGTCGGGGTCGGGTCCGGAAAGACCGGTCTGTCGGGGTCGGGTCCGGAAAGACCGGTGGGGTCAGTAGCCGGCGTCGACGTCGACGAGGCCGAGGAGTTCCTCACCGCGACCGAAGCGTCGCACGTTCTCGCTCACCCGCTCGGCGAGCAACGGCTTGGCCATCTCGGGCGTGTTGCCGACGTGCGGCGTGATGATGCAATTGGGCAACGACCACAGCGGATGACCGGCCGGCAGCGGTTCGGGGTCGGTGACGTCGAGCCCCGCGCCTCCGATCGTGCCGTCGCGCAGCGCGTCGACGAGATCGTCGGTGACGATGTGTCGGCCCCGCGCGACGTTGACGATCCACGCGTGGTCCTCCATCAGCGCGAACTCGTCGGCGCCGAACATCGCCTCGGTGTCGGGCGTGAGCGCCAACGCGAGCACCACCAGGTCGGCCCCGGGCAGCGCATCCGCGTACCGGTCGGCTTCGAGAACATCGTCGACGCCGTCCATCGCCTGGACCTGGCTGCGCACGACGGTGATCCGGCAGTTCCACGGCTGCAGGAGCCGCACGAGCGACTCGGTGATGCCCCCACCGCCGAGGATCGTCACATTGCCGTTCAACAGATTGCGCCCTGCCGGGCCGCTCCACTCCGACGCTCGCGCATAGGCGCCCACGTTGCGGAGTCCGGCGATGCCGAGTGACAACGCCATCTCGGCGACGGGTTCGGCATACACGCCCTTGCCGCAGGTCCACACCCGGTCGTGGTCGAGATGGTCGACGAAGTTCTCGATGCCGGCGAACGGGAGCTGCACCCAGCGGATGTGGTCGGCGTCGTCGAGGAGTGCCGCCAGCGCGTCGACGTTGCGGGCATCGGCCCACACGATCGCCTCGGCATCGTCGGCCGGAACCAACTCGGCGCCACCACCGATGACCGCCTCGGCGAGCCAATCGGCAGCCGGATCCGGACCGAGATGGATACGAGGTGCGGCGATGTTCGTCATCTTCGCTCGAACCGTAGCGGCCCTCACATCGCGATCAGGATCCGAGCAGCCGCGGATCGGGCATGATGACGCAATGACCACCACAGGACCCGTCGTTCGCACCGTTGGCGTGCCCCGAGAAGTGAAGACCGCAGAACACCGCGTTGCGATGACTCCCGACGGTGTCCGCGAACTCGAGCGCCACGGCATCGCGGTGCTCGTGGAGACGGGCGCCGGCGAGGGCGCGTCGATCACCGACGCCGATTACGTCGCAGCGGGCGCCGAGATCGTCCCCACCGCCGCTGATGCGTGGGCACAGGAGATGGTCGTCAAGGTCAAGGAACCGCAACCGTCGGAGTACGGGTTCCTCCGTGACGACCTGACGCTCTTCACCTACCTCCACCTGGCGGCGTACCCCGCCGTGGCCGAGGCGCTCCTGGCCGCGAAGACGACGGCCGTCGCCTACGAGACGGTGCAGATGTCGGACGGCTCGCTTCCGCTGCTCGCGCCGATGAGCGAGGTCGCCGGCCGCCTCGCGCCGCAGATGGGGGCGCACTACCTCGAACGGCACAACGGCGGGCGGGGCGTGTTGCTGGGTGGGGCACCCGGTGTACGTCCTGCCAAGGTGGTCGTGCTCGGCGCCGGCAACGTCGGCTGGAATGCAGCGTGGGTGGCCGCCGGCATGGAGGCCGAGGTCGTGCTCGTCGACAAGAACCTGGACCGGCTGCGCTTCGTCGACCAGATCCACCGGGGCCGGATCATGACAGCGGCGTCGAACCGGGGGGCGATCGAGCGTGCGGTCATCGATGCCGACCTCGTCATCGGCGCCGTCCTCGTTGCGGGTGGTCGCGCTCCGGTGGTGGTGAGCGAGGAGATGGTCGAGCAGATGAAGCCGCGATCGGTCATCGTCGACGTCGCTGTCGACCAGGGCGGCTGCATCGCGACGACGCGTGAGACGACGCACGACGATCCGACGTACGTGGTGCACGAGGTGGTCCACTACGCGGTCGGCAACATGCCCGGCGCCGTGCCCCACACGAGCACGTACGCGCTGACCAACGCCACCCTGCCGTTCCAGCTCGACGTGGCACTGCACGGCGCGATCGGCGCCGCACGCCGTGACCCGGCGTTGGCCCACGGCCTGAACACCGTCGGCGGCCGGTACGCGAACGCGATCGTCGCGGAGTCGCTCGGCGCCGTCGCGATCGACGCCCTCGGGCCCGACGCCTGAACCGACACCCGATCGTGCTCCGTCCGCGCATTCCGGTGGCAGCGGCGGCCGCGCTGTTCGTCGTCGTCGGTTGCACCGGGAGCGATCGGGGGTCCGCACCCACCACGGCTCCGCTGTCCGTAGAGGACCCGGCGGTGGAGACGAGGTCCACCGAGCCCGCGTTCGCAACGCTGCCATCGGTCGATCAGTTCACGTACCCCACCGCGGGCAGCGACGTGGTGGCGCAGATCGCCGTGCGCGTCCCGCTCGGGCCCGACGTGCCGCTGATGACCGTCTACGGCGACGGCACCGCCATCGCGGCCACGAACGAGGGCTGGCGCACCGGTCGGATCGCCGACCTCGACATTCAGGACCTGCTCGACGACGCCGAGTCGGTCGGGCTGCTCGACGACACGCTCGTGCTGCGCGGCCCGGACCCGACGCGCGTCGGACCCGACATCACCATGCGGTTCGACGTCGACGGTCGCATGCTCGTCCATCAGCTCGACCTGTCCCGCATCGAACGACCGCCAGGCATCCGCGTGTTCGTCAACGATGCAACCGTGGGGAACCGGTTCGATCTGACCGACATCTTCGAGCCGACGGCATGGATCGCCTGCTCCGACGATGGGTGCGAGATCGTCGCCGCTCCGCGTGATGCGGCGAGTCGACCGGTGCTCCCCGACGAGGATCCCGCCGATCTCCTCGGGCCGTGACCATCGATCACCGCGGTGCACTTGACCTCGGGCGGTCAGTGCGCCACAATCGAACATGTGTTCTCAGCCAGTTCGACGACGGTCCAGAGGTCGTTGTTCGGCACGTTGACGCCGACGTTCGACTCCGACTTCAGGGAGGCGAGCCGCGCCGACCTGGACGCGACGACCTGGGTCGAACTCGTGCCCGGGTGGCTGCAGGGCGCCGACGCCGTGTTCGACGAACTGGTCACGACCCTGCCGTTCCGGCAGCGTACGGGCATCAGGATGTACGACCAGGTGGTCGACGAGCCGCGCCTGTCGGCGTGGTGGGGAGTCGAAAGGGGCACACCCGAGCCGTCGGATCTGCTCCACGACATGCGACTGGTGCTCGCCGAGCGCTACGCGGAACCCTTCGATTCGATCGGCTTCAATCTGTACCGCGACGGCGATGACTCCGTCGCCTGGCACGGTGACCGCCATCGCCACCTGGTCACCAACCCGGTGGTCGCGATCGTCAGCGTCGGCGTTCCACGGCCGTTCCGACTCCGCCCACGTGGAGGTGGCCGATCACGGAGCTGGGCGCTCGGCAACGGTGACCTGTTCGTGATGGGCGGCGCCTGTCAGCACGACTGGGAACACACGGTGCCGAAGGTGCGCACGAACATCGGACCGAGGCTCAGCATCACGTTCCGATCGGTCTGAGCTGCCGGTCAGTCGTCTGCCGACGGCGGGCGCCGATACCGCTTCGTCTCCCCACGCTGCTTCTTCGCTTCGACGCGACGGCGCTGCGAACCTCGAGTGGGCTTGGTGGCCCGCCGCGGGCGCGGCACGTACAAGGCTCCCCGAAGCTTCGCAGCGAGGCGCTCCTCGGCCAGCGACCGGTTGCGCAATTGCGACCGCTCGTCGTCGGCGACGACGCGGACGACCGGACCGAGCTTGGCGACCAGCCGCTGGCGTTGGGTGTCGGTGAACGCACTCGAGGTCTGGATGTCGAAGGTCAGTTCGGCACGCGTCGCCGCCTTGTTGGCGTGCTGTCCGCCGGGGCCACCAGAGGGGCTGAAGGTGACGGCGAGTTCGTGGCGCGGGACCCGAACGCTGTCGGTCACCACCAGTCGGTCGTCACTTGCTGCCACTCCCCCAGCATGCCCGACAGCATCGCGCTGGCGTACGGTTCGACCATGGGAGACATCAAGCTCGGCTACAACACCGGATACTGGTCGGCGGGCCCGCCGAAGGGGGCACTCGAAGCGGTCCAGGAGGCAGAACGACTCGGGTTCAACTCGGTCTGGACGGCCGAGGCCTACGGCTCCGACGCCCTGACCCCGCTCGCGTGGTGGGGTGCATCGACCGAGAAGGTGAAGCTCGGCACGGCGATCGCCCAGATGTCCGCGCGGACCCCGGCGGCGATGGCGATGGCGGCGATCACGATGGACCACCTCTCCAACGGCCGGTTCATCCTCGGCCTCGGCGCGTCCGGACCCCAGGTCGTCGAGGGCTGGTACGGCCAGCCGTACCCCAAGCCGCTCGCACGAACCCGCGAGTACGTCGAGATCGTCAGGTCGATCATCGCCCGCGAGAAGCCGGTCGAGTTCCACGGCGAGTTCTACGACATGCCGTTCGACGGCGGCGCCGGACTCGGCAAGCCGTTGAAGTCGACGGTGCACCCGCTGCGCAACGACATCCCGATCTACCTCGCTGCCGAAGGCCCGAAGAACGTCGCCCTGTCGGCCGAGATCTGCGACGGGTGGTTGCCGTTGTTCTTCTCGCCGAAGGAGGACCAGTTCTACCGCGACTGCCTGAAGCAGGGGTTCGAGGCGTCAGGCGATCCGACCAAGCAGGACCGCTTCGAAGTGACCGCCACGGTGATGCTCATCCCCGGTGACGACGCGGAGAAGTGCGCCGACATGGTGCGCCCCTTCCTCGCGCTCTACGCGGGCGGCATGGGTGCCAAGGATGCGAACTTCCACTACGAGGTCTTCGCCCGGATGGGATACGGCGACGTTGCCGACAGGGTCCAGGAGCTCTACCTGGAGGGCAAGAAGGCCGAGGCCGCTGCGGCCATCCCGCTCGCCATGGTCGAAGATGTCGCACTCGTCGGCCCGCCCGACAAGATCCGCGACGAACTGGCCAAGTGGCGCGAGACCTGCATCACGGAGTTCCTGCTGTCGGGCCCCGCGATGGCCCTGCCGAGCTTCGCCGACCTGATCCTGGGCGAGTTGACCCTGGGGAGTTGATCCTGGGCGAGTTGATCCTGGCCGGTTGCCGGTCCGGCCGCAGCCGTATCCTCGCCCGATGACCCTTCGACACGGACGTCCGCAGGTTGCCATCCCCGGTCCGTCCATCGTTCCGGATCGGGTCCTCGCAGCGATGCATCGGCCGATGCCGAACATCTACGACGGTCCGTTGATCGACGTGTCGAACAGCCTCTTCGCGGACTTGCCGGCGGTCGCTCGGACCTCGGGTGAGGTGTTCATCGTGATCGGGAACGGACATGCGGCGTGGCAGATGGCGGTGTCGAACACGATGCGTCGCGGCGAGAAGGTCCTCGTGCTCGAATCCGGCACGTTCGCCGTCGGGTGGGGCCAACAGGCAGCCCTCAGCGGCGCCGACGTCGAGGTACTGCCCGGCACCGACGACGGTCCGGTCGACCCGGCCGCCCTGGAGGAGCGGCTGCGGGCCGACACCGCTCACAGCATCGAGAGCATCCTCGTCGTCCTCGCCGACACCGCCACGGGCGTGCGCAACGACATCCCGGCCATCCGTGCCGCCATCGATGCTGCCCGGCACCCGGCACTGCTGATGGTCGACGCGATCGCTTCGCTCGGTTGCGATCGGTACGAGATGGACGAGTGGGGTGTCGACGTCACGGTGGGCGCCAGCCAGAAGGGTCTGATGACACCTCCCGGGCTCGGCATCGTCTGGGCGAACGAGAAGGCGCTGGCCGCGCACGAGCGTGCCGACATGCGTGTCGGCTACTTCGACTGGACGTCGCGTCGCAACGTCGAGGCGCACTACCAGCTCTACAACGGGACGCCGCCCATTCCGCTGCTCTACGGGTTGCGGGAGGCGCTCGACATGATCCTCGAAGAGACGCTCGAGAACGTGTGGTCACGCCACGAGATCCTCGCGAACTCGGTCTGGGCGGCAGTCGACGCCTGGCACACGGACGGCGGGCTGCGCTGCAACGTCTCCGAGCCGGCGGCCCGATCGCATGCAGTCACGACCATCTCGACGGGCACGATCGATGCCGGAGCGCTCCGCGAGATCTGCGAGCACGAGATGGGATTGACACTCGGGCTGGGGATCGGTACCGGCGACACACCGCGATTCCGGATCGGGCACATGGGGCACCTCAATCCACCGATGCTGCTCGGCACGCTCGCCACGATCGAGTCCGCGCTCCACGCCCTCGACGCACCCATGGGCGGATCCGGCGTCGCCGCCGCAGCGCGCCTCGTCGGCGACTCCATCAGCCGCGCCTGAGCGCCGGCCGGCGGGTTCAACCGACGACGGTGCCGACCCGGCCGGAATCGACCCACTCGCGGAGCTTCTCCCAGGCGTAGATGCCGGTGGAGTGACCGTCGCTCCAGTCGAGGCTCAGCCCCCACGCACCCGACAACTCGGCGTCGGCGATGCTGATCGGTTCACCCTTGTCGATCCACGGCGCGACCGGTTGACCACGAGTGCGTCTGGCGTTGCACTCGGCGCACGGACACGCCTGGCGCAGCGGCGCCAGCTCGAAGCGAGCGCGGACACCGTCCTCGAAGAGCACCTCGACGTGGGACCGACGGTCCACCTCGACGGATTCGATGTCGTGCGTAGCCACACAGCGAGCGTACGGCCGGCGCCCGGCTACCGTCCGGACATGAGCATCGAGCTTCGCAAGGATTCCATCGACCTCGGCATCGTGATCCAGGACAGCGAGCGCTCGCTGGCGTTCTACCGCGATCTGTTGGGCCTCGAACACGTCAGCGACACACCCACGCCACCACCGCTGGCCGGCACGATGCATCGGCTCATGTGCGGCACGACGCTGATCAAGCTGGTGAAACTCGACGAGGTGCCGAGTGCGCGCCCGGCCCCCGGCGGGCTGGGTGGCGGCACCGGGTACCGATACTTCACGATCACGATCTCGAACCTCGCCGAGGTGACCAACGCATGCCGTGACGCCGGCGCCCGCATCATCGTGGACAATGTCGAACTCCGACCGGGTCTGATGGTGTCGATCGTCGAGGACCCCGACGGCAACTGGGTCGAGTTCATCGATCCCGGCAACTGAGGTCCGCAACCCCGGCACCGCTGCGTACGCTCGCACGGAGATGTCGTCGCCCCTCTCCACGGTGCCACCGCTGATCCGCCACCTTCCCGGACCGGGCGCCCGGTTGGCCGACGGCACGGTCGACGGCGACGCCGTGCTGGCCGGGTTCACCGACTACGTGGCCGAGATCGGGCTCGAGATGTATCCGGCCCAGGAGGAGGCGATCTTCGAGATCGTTCTCGGCAACCACGTCATCCTCAACACGCCGACCGGTTCGGGGAAGTCGCTCGTTGCCGCCGCTGCCCACTTCGCGTCGCTCGCCGCCGGCAGACGCAGCGTCTACACCGCGCCGATCAAGGCGCTGGTGAGTGAGAAGTTCTTCGCGCTGTGTCGCGAATTCGGATCCGACCAGGTCGGGATGGTCACGGGCGACGCTGCCGTCAATCCCGAGGCACCGATCATCTGTTGCACGCAGGAGATCCTCGCCAACTGGGCACTGCGCGACGGTCGCGACGCGCCGGTCGACCTCGCGGTGATCGACGAGTTCCACTTCTACGGCGACCCGCAGCGCGGTTGGGCGTGGCAGGTGCCGCTGCTCGAGTTGCCGAACACACAGTTCCTGCTGATGTCGGCGACACTCGGCAACGTCGAGTTCTTCCGCAACGACCTCACCGCGCGAACGGGTCGCGAGACCACGGTCGTGAAGTCGGTGCAACGTCCGGTGCCGCTCGACTTCGAGTACCGCACGACGACCCTGCACAACAGCGTCACGTCGCTCCTGGAGTCGGGGAAGGCGCCGATCTACCTGGTGCACTTCACCCAGAAGGACGCGACGGAGGCGGCCCAGAACTACCTGGCACTCGACCCCCTGACGAAGGACGAGAAGGCGAGGGTCAAAGAGGCGCTCGGCGGGTTCCGGTTCGACTCCCCCATCGGCAAGGATCTCCGTCGCTACATCACCGCCGGTGTCGGCGTGCACCACGCGGGCCTCCTGCCGAAGTATCGGCTGCTGGTCGAGAAGCTCGCGCAGGACGGCCTGCTGAAGATCATCTGCGGCACCGACACACTCGGCGTGGGTGTGAACGTCCCGATCCGTTCGGTGCTGTTCACGCAGCTCTGCAAGTACGACGGATCGGGTGTGCGCATCCTGTCGAATCGCGAGTTCGCGCAGATCGGCGGTCGGGCCGGGCGCAAGGGGTTCGACGACCGTGGCGACGTGTGGGTGCAGGCGCCCGAGCACGTGGTGGAGAACCAGCGACTCGGCGACAAGGCGGCGGCGAGTGGCAAGAAGAAGATCGTCAAGAAGAAGCAGCCCGATCGTGGCTACGCGCACTGGACGCAGGAGACGTTCGACAAGCTCGTCGGCGGTGAGCCCGAGGAACTGAAGTCGCACTTCCACGTGAGCCATCAGATGGTCATGAACCTGCTCGATCGGCCGGTCGTCCACGAGGCCGACGGATCGGAGGTCGACGGATGCAGGGCGGTCAAGCAGCTGCTGACCGACAACCACGAGCCGCGCCGGCGCCAGCGGGCCCACATCCGTCGGGCGATCTCGATCTACCGGTCGCTGGTCGAGGCGGAGATGCTGGAGTTCCCGGACGAGCCCGACGAGTACGGCCGCCGGGTGCGGGTGAACTTCGACCTGCAGGACCAGTTCGCACTGCACCAGCCGTTGTCGCTGTGGGCGGTCGAGGCGTTGGGGGCGTTGCCCGCCGCCGAGGCGGAGGCCGCCGCGGCCAACCCGAACGCGACCGGCGACGCCATCGACCACGCGCTGAACGTGTTGACCATCATCGAGTCGGTCCAGGAGAACCCCGGCGTGGTCCTCGCTGCGCAGGTGAAGCGGGCCAAGGACGAGCTGATGGCCGAGATGAAGTCGTCGGGCATCGAGTACGAGGAACGGATGGAGCGCCTCGCTCAGGTCGACTACCCGAAGCCGAACCGTGAGTGGATCTACGCGAACTTCAACGAGTTCCGTACCCGCCACCCGTGGGTGGGGTCCGACACGGTGGCGCCGAAGGCGATCGTGCGCGAGATGTTCGAGCGGGCGATGACGTTCGGCGAGTACGTCAACGACTACGGCCTCAAGCGGTCGGAGGGCGTGCTGCTGCGGTACCTGTCCGACGTCTACAAGGGCCTCGTCCAGAACGTGCCCGAGGACCTGGCGACCGCCGAACTCGGCGACATCGTGGCGTGGCTCGGTGCCGTGGTGCGTCACGTCGACTCGAGCCTGATCGACGAGTGGGAACGGCTCCTGCACCCCGACCCCGATGACCCCGCGGCTGCGGTTCGCCCGACGCTGCCGACCGGTGAGCGCACCATCGTCGACGACGATCGGGCCTTCCGGGTGATGGTCCGGAACCGGGCCTTCGACTGGGTGCAACGCCTCGCGCGTCGTCGCGGGTACGACGAGATCGTCGCCGACGCCGATCGCGAGCTGTGGCCGTCGGGCGAGACACTGATCGAGGCGATGGGGCCCTACTGGGCCGAGCACGACGAGATCCTCACCGATCCCGGCGCCCGATCGGGCGAGCTGTTCCGCTACGACCGCGCCAGCGGCCGGGTCACCCAGATCCTCCGCGATCCCGACGACACCAACGAGTGGCGCCTCGAAGCCGTCGTCGACCGGGAAGCGAGCAGCGAGGAGGGCCGCGCCGTCCTCCGCCTGCAACGCGTCGCTCACGACGCCTGACCCCTGTCACAGGTCAGACCGGATTTGTCAGACTCGCGTGATGAGACGGAGTGCGGGGATCGTGCTGCACCGAACGACGCGCGGACGGCCGGAGGTGTTGCTCGGGCACATGGGTGGTCCGATCTGGGCGCCCAGGGATGCCGGCGCCTGGACGATCCCGAAAGGCGAATACGAGTTGGGCGAAGATCCGCTCGCCGCTGCGTGCCGTGAGTTCGAGGAGGAGATCGGATGCCCGGTGCCGTCCGCCGACTTCGTCGATCTCGGCGAGGTCCGACAGTCGGGCGGCAAGATCGTGCGGGCGTGGGCCGCCGAGGGAGATCTCGATCCGGCGGCGGCCGTGAGCAACACCTTCGAGATGGAGTGGCCACCGAAATCGGGACACGTGCAGTCGTTCCCGGAGCTGGACCGGGTCGAGTGGTTCGACCTCGCTACTGCCGCGACCAGGATCATCGTCGCCCAACGCGCGTTCCTCGATCGCCTGGCGGCGCAACTCGGTGACACCCCCTCGTCATGATCTGAGGTATGGGTTCATGGGGGGTGTGCGAGCTCGACGACAGCGGTGAAGCACCGTCGGCGGTCGCCCGTCTCGATGCACTGCGGCTCCGGCTCGTCGAGTCGATCGACACCGAACCGGCCGGCGAACGCGCCGCGGGTGCCGTGCGGAGTGCCAACGCTGCGGTGACCGCGCTCGAGGACGTCGATCTGTCGCTCCTCGATGCGGTGGAGATGCGGGCATGGCTCGTCGGGATCGAAGAGCTGCGTCGTTCGGTCGAGGCCGCTTCGATCGCGGCGGCCGGTGCGGTCGATCGGCACAACCCGTTCCGGCCACAGGGGTTCTTCTCCGCGAAGACGGTCGTCAAACACATGTGCAAGCTGTCCGGCCCCGAAGCCCACCGCCGGATACAAACCGCCCGCCTCCACCACACCCTGCCCGACTGGGCGCAAGCCGAGTCCGACGGCACCGTCGGTGTCGCCCAATGCGAGCTGATGGCACGCATCGCCGCCAACCCCCGCATCGCGTCCGCAGTGTTGGAACGTGACGCGCCGTCACTGCTGCACGACGCAGTCAACTGTTCATTCGACGAGTTCGAACGCCGAGCCCGCACCTGGGAAGCCCTCGCCGATCCCGACGGCGACCTCGCCAAGAACGAACGACACAAGGCCGAACGCAACTTCGGTCTCCGACCTCGCCCCGACGGCGGGTGGACCCTCACCGGCAACCTGCCCGAACTCGCCGGCACCGAATTCATGGAGATCTTCTCCTGGTTCCTCGAAGCCGAATGGCAAACCGACTGGGCCGACGCCCGCCACCGCCTCGGCGACACCGCAACCACGAAGGACCTGCAACGAACCCAAGACCAACGCCACGCCGACGCCCTGCTCGCCATGGCCCGCGCCGCCGCCTCCACCCCACCCGGATCCCGGCCACCCCGACCCACCACCAATGTGCTCATCGACCAGGAGACACTCGAAGCGCACCTGCGCGGCGAAACCCCCGACCCGCGCCGCTACCGCGACGTCGTCATCCGCACCCACACCGGCCGACGCCTGCACCCCGACGACGCCATCAACGCCGCCCTCATCGGCCACATCCGCCGCGTCATCTACGACGCCTCCGGCACCATCATCGACCTCGGCCGCAGATCACGACTCTTCCGCGGCGCCGCCCGCGAGGCCGTCATGCTCTTGACCACCACCTGCATCTGGATCGGCTGCGACCGACCCACCGCCTGGTGCGACGCCGACCACTCACTCGGATGGAAAGCACACGGCAACACCGTCCCCAGAAACGGACAACCCCTCTGCCAAGCCCACAACCACCTCAAAGAACACGGCTACCACGTCCACCGCGACAACCACGGCAACTGGCACATCACCGACCCCCACGGCAACGAAATCAACTGACGACCGACGGACGGCACCGAGACCACACGTGCCCGCAACCACTCGCCGAGCGCCTTCGCCTGCGCGTCCTGGCGTGTGGAGGCGGCAACACCTTCCTGCAGGAGGCCGCGGATCACGAAGTTGAGTGCCCGCAGCTCGGGATAGCGGTACCGGTCGATGGCCAGGTCGGCAGTCTCGGGCAGCAGATCCCGGATCCGCTCGACGGTCAGTTCGTTGTCGAGCCACGCCCAGCCCGCATCGGAGCGCGCGTACACGCCGAGGTTCGCGTCGCCACCCTTGTCGCCCGACCGAGCGCCGGCGAACGCACCGATCGGAACTTCGACGAGTTCACCGACGGGACCCGGGCCCGGTTCGGCCACGTCCACCTCGATCGGATCGCCCGTCGGCGCGACCGACTCGATCTGCGTGGTGCGGCCGTTCATGTGGACGTACTGCGGAACGAGATCGCTCGGCACCGTGGCCGGTCGGTACACGCCGAAGGGCGACGCAGCACCCGGCCCACCGCTGAGCCCGTACATGCCGGGGATCCCCGCGAGTGCCGTGTGCACCATCGCATCGGCGAAGGCCCGGCCGACCT
Source organism: Ilumatobacteraceae bacterium (assembly GCA_963829585.1). Lineage (GTDB taxonomy): Bacteria > Actinomycetota > Acidimicrobiia > Acidimicrobiales > Ilumatobacteraceae > Sva-07. The sequence continues at coordinate 54,166 of CAWHJD010000011.1, forward strand.
TGCGTTCGTCGGGATCCTTCACCGTCACCCGCCAGAGCGCCGTTGCCTCTTCCTGGGTCGCAGGATCCGGCTTGCTCGTGTGGATGATCCTGCTCTCGATCGACGCGAAGTCGTCGGGGCCGTACGGGCACGCGTCCCAGAACGTGGCCTGGGCGAAATCGGCCTTCGCATCGACGTCGAGACCCGTGAGCGCCACCGTGAACGAGTTGCGGTAACCGCCCAGCTCGTTCATCGCCACCTTGAGCGTCGACGGAGGAGCCTGGCCACGCACGCCCGACACGCGAACCCGATCACGCTCGACCTGCTCCACCTCGATCGTGTCGAAGCGGGCAGTCACGTCGGGGCCGAGGTACTCGGGACCGCCGATCTCGTACAGCAACTGCGACGTGACCGTCTCGACGTTGACCACCCCACCGGTGCCGTCGTGCTTGCCGATCACGCACGAGCCGTCCGCCGCGACCTCCGCCCACGGGAACCCGAACCGTGCCCGGCCGCCCACCTCGTTGCGACCCTCGATCTCGTGGAAGAACGAGTAGTTGCCGCCCGTCGCCTGCGCGCTGCACTCGATGATGTGACCGGCCACGACACCGCCGGCCAACTGGTCGAAATCGTCGCGCTGCCAGCCGTGGTGCCAAGCGGCAGGCCCGCATGTGACTGCGGCGTCGGTGACGCGCCCGGTGATGACGATGTCGGCACCCTTCGCCAGGGCGTCGACGATGCCGAAGCAGCCGAGGTAGGCGTTCGCCGTCAGGAATCTCGTCGGATCGCCGAGCTCGCCACTCCCGGCGAAGTCCCGGCGAACGGCTGCAGTGCCCCCGACCCGGCGAGCTCGGTGACGCGCCCCATGAGGTCGTCGCCATCGATGTAGGCAATCGTCGGCGCCAGGCCGAGACGGTCGGCGACCTCGGCGACCGCGTCGGCGCAACCGCCGGGATCGAGCCCGCCGGCGTTCGACACGACCTTGATCCCCTGGTCGAGGCAGGTGCCCATCACCTGCTCCATCTGCGAGACGAACGTGCGGGCGTAACCACCGCCCGGATGCTTCGCCCTGATCCTGCTGAGGATCAGCATCGTCAGCTCGGCCAACCAGTCGCCGGTGAGGACATCGATCGGACCACCTTCGACCATCTCGAGTGCACCGCTCGGTCGATCGCCGAAGAATCCGGAACAGTTGGCGATCCGGATCGGTGCGCCGGGAGAAGCGGTCACGATGCACCACCCTCCGAATGCTCGAGGGCGACGAGGAGCTCGCCCGTGTCGACCCGATCACCGACGGCGAAGCGCACCTCGGTCACCGTCGCGTCACCCGCCGCGATGATCTTGTGTTCCATCTTCATCGCCTCCACCACCATGAGGAGCTGGCCGTCGACCACGGAATCTCCGACGGCGACGTGCACCGCGATCACGGTTCCCGGAAGTGGGCTGATCGGTCCACCGGTGGCCGACTCGGCGTCGTGGAGCAGGAACCTGGGTGTTCGGGTGAGCGTGAGCGCACCCGCCGAACTCCGCACGTGAACGGTCACCGCCCCGATTCCGTCGTCGTCGAGGCCGTGCGTCGGCCGGATGACCTCGGTGTGCACCACCTGACGGCGACCGTCGACCTCCACGGTCTGGTGACCGCCGGCCCGATCGAGCAGGCGGACGTGGAGCTCTGGACGATCATCCGCGCTCAACGCTCCCGATTCGTCGGGTTCGGGCCACGGCCCGAGTCGAACGCTCGCCGCACGGAGCGTCTGCCCACCCGTGGTCCACGACTGCGCCATGGTGTACTCGACGTGCAGGTGCTCGCCGGTCGCCTCGCGCCACACCTGGCGCTGGCCCTGCGTACGAAGGTTGCGCCAGCCCGACGGGGCGAACGACGTTGCCCGGTCGTTCGAGCGATGGTCGAACTCCAGCGCGAAGACGGCACCGAGCAGCAGTGCCACACGGTCGTCGCCGCTCGGGCCGACCGCAGCGAGCACCTCGGGGTGTTCGTCGAGGTAGGCCGTGGGCGTGTCGGCGGCGAGATAGTCGGGCTCGCGCAGGATCGCGACGAGTGAGTCGACGTTCGTACGGATCCCGGTGATCTGCGACGCCGCCAGCGCCCGGGCCAGCCGTCGCGCCGCTTCGGAGCGGGTCGGCGCATGGGCGATCACCTTGGCGACGAGCGAGTCGTAGTCGGACGAGATCTCCGACCCGGCCCGCACACCGGTGTCGACGCGAACACCGTCGCCCACCACGAAGCGGTCGATCCGACCCGTCGACGGCATCCACCCTGCGGCCGGATCCTCTGCGACCACTCGCACCTCGATGGCGTGACCGTCGGCGCGGACGTCGTCCTGCGTGATCGGCAGCACTTCGCCTGCGGCCACACGCAGCTGCAGCTCGACCAGGTCGAGACCGGTCACCGCCTCGGTGACCGGATGCTCCACCTGGAGACGGGTGTTCACCTCGAGGAACGTGATCGTGGACACGGATCCGGTGGTACCGACCATGAACTCCACGGTGCCCGCGCCCTCGTAGCCGACGTGGCGGGCCAGCGCGACCGCACCTTCGCACAACGCCGTTCGGATCTCGGGCGTGATACCGGCTGACGGCGACTCCTCGACGACCTTCTGGTTCCGCCGTTGGATCGAGCACTCACGTTCACCCAGGTGCACGACGTTGCCGTGGCGGTCGCCGATGATCTGGACTTCGACGTGGCGACCTCGTTCGAGGTACGGCTCGATGAACACCGTTCCGTCGCCGAACGCCGACAGCGCCTCGCGGGAGGCCGCAGCAACGGCATCGTCGAGCTCGTCTGCCGAGCGCACCACACGCATGCCCCGCCCGCCGCCACCGGCGGCTGCCTTCACGAGCGCCGGGTAGACGACATCACCGTCGATGCGACCGTCGACCACTTCGATCATCGACGTGGTCGGCACGCCCGCTTCGAGCGCAGCGCGCTTTGCCGCCACCTTGTCGCCGAGCAGCGTCACCTGTTCGGGCGTGGGGCCGACCCAGACCAGGCCGGCGTCGATCACGGCCTGCGCGAACGCCGCGTTCTCGGCGAGGAAGCCGTAACCGGGATGAATCGCGTCGGCACCGGTCGCCAGCGCCGCTGCGATCACGGCGTCACCGCGGAGATATGTCTCGGCCGGCGTCGCACCACCCAGGGCGATCGCGACATCGACCGAATCGACGTGCAGCGCGTTCCGGTCGGGCTCGGAGTACACGCCGACGGTGTCGAGACCGAGTCGATGGGCCGTACGCGCGATGCGCACGGCGATCTCGCCGCGGTTGGCGATGAGGAGGCGGGTGATCTGCATCAGTGTCTCCACACGCCGTACTCGGTGGCGCCCTGCACCACGTTGCTGTGTACGGCCGACAACGCCATGCCCATCACGGTGCGCGAGTCGGCCGGATGGATGATCCCGTCGTCCCACAGCCGGCCCGTCGAGTAGAGCGCCGTCGACTCGTGCTCGATCTGCGCCTCCAGCCCGGCGGTCTGCGCAGCCAGCGCGTCCTCGTCGATCTCGATCCCCCGGCCCGCAGCGGCGTTGCGGGCCACGATCTCCATCACCCCCGCCAACTGTTTGGGTCCCATCACTGCGACACGGTGGTTCGGCCAACTGAAGATGAACCGCGGGTTGTACGCCTTGCCCGCCATGCCGTAGTTGCCCGCGCCGTAGCTCGCGCCGACCATCAGGTTGAAGTGGGGCACCGTCGAGTTCGACACGGCGTTGATCAGCTTGGCGCCGTTGCGGATGATGCCGCCCTGCTCGGCCTTGGAACCGACCATGAACCCCGTGATGTTGTGCAGGAACGCCAGCGGGATGTCGCGCTTGTTGCACAGTTGGATGAACTGCGCCGCCTTCGACGCCTCCTCCGAGAACAGGATCCCGTTGTTGCCGAGAATGCCGACGGGGAAGCCGTGGATCGACCCCCAGCCACACACGATCTTGTCGCCGTAGAGCGGCTTGAACTCCTCGAAGCGGCTGCCGTCGAGGAGTCGTGCCAGGACCTCACGGATGTCGAACGGGATGCGCACGTCGGCCGACGCGCAACCGAGCAGTTCGGCCGGGTCGTAGAGCGGTGGATCGTCGGGCTCGGTGGCTCCCGGGCCGAGCTTCGTCCACCGCAGATGGCGCACGATGCTGCGCGTGATGCGAATCGCGTCCATCTCGTCGACGGCGAGGTAGTCGGAGAGCCCGCTCGTCCGCGAGTGCATCTCCGCCCCGCCGAGCGTCTCCTCGTCGACGATCTCGTCGATCGCCATCTTCACGAGTGGCGGCCCGCCGAGGTAGGCGGTGCCCCTGCCCTTGACGAAGACCGTGTAGTCGCTCATGCCGGGCGTGTACGCGCCACCGGCGGTGTTGGGTCCGAACGCCATCGTGATCGACGGGATTCCGAGCTTGGACAGCTGCGTGAGGTCCTTGAAGCTGGCCCCACCCTGGATGAACAGATCGGCCTGCCGTGGCAGGTCGGCGCCCGCGGACTCGTTGAGGATGATCACGGGCAGCCGGTTCTCGCGGGCGATCTCGTGGAATCGTGACCCCTTCTTCCAGGTGGTGGGGTTCCCGGAACCACCGCGATACGTCATGTCGGATCCGGAGATCGCGCACTCCACGCCCTCGACGATGCCGATGCCCGTACAACTGCCGACACCGACGGGATCCTGGGTTCCCCACCCGGCGAGCGGGCTCAGTTCGAGGAACGGGGTGTCGGGATCGACGAGCGCCTCGATCCGTTCACGGACGAGCATCTTCCCGCGGGTGCGGTGACGGTCGACGTAACGCTGGCCGCCGATCGTCGGCACCGACGCGAGTTCGCCGGCGACCCCGTCCCAGAGCCGCTGCATTTCGGTGAGGTTGGCCCGGTAGTCGTCGGACTTCGTGTCGAGTCGACTGCGGATGACGGTGCCGATGGTCACGATCGATCACCGTAGTGGAGCCGGGCACCGGGGCTCCGAGCCGCAACTCGCGGCGGCGATCGGGTACACCTGGCGCGATGGATGTTGCAGACGTACTCGCCGACCTGGTGGCCGAACAGCGCAGCCTCGACGACGTGGTGACGTCGTTGACGCCCGAGCAGTGGCGGCTCCCCACCCCCAGCCCCGGCTGGAACGTCGCCGACCAGATCGGTCATCTCACCTACTTCGACGGCATGGCCGCGCTGGCGATCGTCGATCCCGACGGTTTCACGAATCAGATGAAGACGCTGCTCGGCTCCGGCACCACCGGCGAGTCGGCCGACGACATGACGCTCGGCCGCTTCCGCGCGCTGGCGCCGGACGGTCTCCTGGACGCTTGGCGTTCGAATCGCGAGGAGCTCGCATCGGCTGCGGCCACGCTGACCAACGACAGCCGGGTCGCGTGGTACGGGCCCTCGATGGGATCGAAGTCGTTCCTCACCGCCCGCCTGATGGAGGCATGGGCCCACGGGCAGGACATCGTCGACGCGATCGGGGCGACTCGGGAGCCGACCGACCGCCTGCGCCACATCGCGCAGTTGGGCTTCATCACCCGCGGCTGGACCTACGTCAACCGCGGGCTCGACGTACCGTCGACCCCGGTCCGCGTGGCGCTGACCTCACCGTCGGGCGACACGTGGAGCTTCGGGCCCGACGATGCCGCGGAGTCCGTGACCGGCCCGGCGCTCGACTTCTGTCTCGTCACCACGCAGCGACGCCACGTCGACGACACCGACCTCGTGGTGACCGGCGCCTCCGCTCGCGACTGGATGGAGAAGGCCCAACTCTTCGCCGGCCCACCATCCGACGGCCCCCCGCCCCGCCGCTGACCCAGCCCCCACTCCCAGCTCCCACTCCCGAAATTCTCCTGCGGGTGCGCGCTGAGCGCGCACCTCCAGGAGAATTTCGGCGGTGGGCGTCCCAGTAGGGTCGGCGGATGGAGCCTTTCACGATCGATGTTGCCGATGCCGTGCTCGACGACCTGCAGGCCAGGCTGCGGAACACCCGCTGGCCCGAGCGCGAACTGGTCGACGACTGGTCACAGGGCACACCGCTCGCATACGTCCGAGACGTGTGTGAGTACTGGGCGCGAGGGGTACGACTGGCGAGCCCGCGAGGCACGGCTGAACCGGTTCGACCAGTTCACCACGCCTGTCGACGGGCTGAGCGACCCCGGTCTGCACTTCGTCCACGTGCGCTCACCCCACGCCGATGCGATGCCGCTGCTGATCACACACGGTTGGCCCGGCTCGATCGTCGAGTTCCACAAGGTGATCGAGCCCCTCACGGATCCCACGCGGCACGGCGGCGACGCTGCCGATGCATTCCACGTCGTCGCACCGTCGCTGCCGGGTTTCGGGTTCTCCGGCAAGCCGCTCGACACCGGGTGGGGCGTCGAGAAGATCGGCGCCGCGTTCGCGCAGCTCATGGCCGACCTGGGCTACGACCGCTACGTGGCACAGGGCGGCGACTGGGGCTCGGCCGTGACGACCGCGATCGGCGGCAACGACGTGGACCACTGCGCTGCCGTGCACGTCACGCTCGCCATGGGTGCGCGACCGAAGCTCGACGGCGCGCCGACGCCCGAGGAGCAACGGGCAATCGACGCGCTGACCTACTACCAGGAGTGGGATTCGGGCTACTCGAAGCAGCAGGCCACCCGGCCCCAATCCGTCGGCTACGGGCTCGTCGACTCGCCGGCGGCTCAGGCCGCCTGGATCCTCGAGAAGTTCTGGGCCTGGACCGACTGCGACGGCCACCCCGAGAACGTGCTGACACGCGACGAACTGCTCGACAACATCATGCTGTACTGGATCAACGCCAACGGCGCATCGTCGGCGCGCATCTACTGGGAGAGCTTCGGGCGCGGCCCTCGAGCCAAGACCGTCACGATCCCGTCGGGATTCACGGTGTATCCGAAGGAGGTCGTGCCGCCCGTGCGAGCGTGGGTCGAAGAGTCGTTCACCGACATCCGGCACTGGCACGAGCAGCCCAAGGGCGGCCACTTCGCGGCGTTCGAGGTACCCGAGCTGTACGTCGACGACATCCGCCGCTGCTTCGCCCAGTTCCGCTGATGCCGGCGGGAGCGCGGTAACTTGACCCGCGGGTCAAGTACCCGACCCGAGCCGCCCCCATGACCGCACCCGCCCCATGACCGCATCCGAGACCGCCGTCGAGCCACAGCACGACCACGTCCCCGGCACTGCTCGGGCAGCGTTCTCGTACCGGAGTTTCCGGATCATCTTCATCGGGCTCGCGCTGTCGAACATCGGTACGTGGATGCAGAACTTCACGCTGCCCGCCTACATCGACGTCCGCACGGGCCGACCGGCCCTCGTCGGCCTGATGGTGTTCATGCAACTCGGCCCGCTGTTGATCCTGTCGATCCCCGGCGGCGTGTTGGCCGACCGGGTGTCGAAACAGAAACTCCAGCTGACGATGCAGAGCGCCTCGGTGGTACTCACGATCGCGCTCGCGTACTTCGTCTATGCGGAGACCGAACTGTGGACCCTGTTCGCGGCGCAGCTCGGCATCGGCATCGCCAATGCCCTCAACGCACCGGCCTTCCAGTCGTCGATGCCGCTGCTGGTCCACCGCCAGGACCTTCCCGGCGCGATCAGTCTGAACTCGGCGATGATCAACGGCACCCGCGTGGTCGGCCCGATCCTCGCCGCGCTCCTCGCCATCGCAGGGTTGACCGTCTCGCAGATCTTCCTCGTCAATGCCGCGACGTACCTGTTCTTCATCGCTGCCCTGCTCATCGTGCGGATGCCCGACGTCCGCAGCGGCAACACCGCCAAGGGCTGGCGCAGTCTGCTCACGGGCGTCAACACCGCCCGGCATCGCAAGGTACTGAGCCGGCTGCTCGCCGGCATGTTCCTGTTCTCGCTGTTCAGCCTCGTCTACATCGGCCTGTTCCCGTCGGTGGTCCGTCTGAACCTCGACATCTCACCGGCGAGCACCACGTATCGCTGGCTGTACGCCATCTGGGGTCTGGGCGCGTTCTTCGGGGCGCTCTCGGTCGGCACGTTCCTGTCGCGGGTGGACCGCAAGCTCCTGATCGTGCGCGGCTTCGTCGGTTTCGGCGTGGCACTCGGTGTCTTCTCGCAGCTGCGCGGCCCGGCACTCGCGTTCCCGGTGGGTTTCGTGCTCGGGTTCTTCTACTTCATGACCGCGACCGCGATCACCACGACGCTCCAGCTGAACATGAAGAACACCGAGCGGGCAACGGTGATGCCGCTGTGGTTCATGGTCTTCGGCGGCACCGTGCCGATCGGCAACCTGCTGTTCGGCATCGTCATCGAGTGGGTCGGTGCGCGGGCAGTACTGGGATTCGGTGCGGTGTTCGCGTTCTTCCTCGCCTGGTGGGTCGACCTGCGACGGCTGCCGGAGTCGGCGTTCCTGCCCGAGGAGGACGGGGGCGAACCGGCCTGACGCTCTCGCGCTACGGTCACGCCGGTGAAGCGCTGGCTCCCGCTCGTCGCCCTGTCCGGCGCCCAGTTCATCATGGTCCTCGACCAGTCGGTGATGAACGTCGCGATCAGCCAACTCGTCGAGGATTTCGACACGACGGTCACGACGATCCAAGGCGTCATCACCCTGTACAGCCTGATGATGGCGATGTTCATGCTCACCGGCGGCAAGATCGGCGACATCCTCGGTCGTCGGCGCACCTTCGTCATCGGCCTCGTCGTCTATGCCTGCGGATCGGCTCTGACCGCTGCAGCGCCCACCGTCGCCGTGCTGACCCTCGGCTGGTCGGTACTGGAAGGAATCGGTGCCGCCCTGGTGCTGCCTGCCATGGCCGCGCTGATCGCCGGCAACTACGAGGGCCCGAGCCGCAAGACCGCCTACGCGATCATCGGTGGCGTCGCCGGCGCCGGCATCGCCATCGGCCCGATCGTGGGCGGCTGGGCCACCACTGAACTGAGTTGGCGCGTCGTGTTCGCCGGCGAGGTCGTCATCGTGATCGCGGTCCTGATCATGACTCCGTTCGTGCTCGACGCGCCGCGCAGCGGGCCCAAGCCACGCCTCGACGTGGTCGGGTCGGTGCTCGCGGCGGCCGGGCTCGGAGCCGTCGTGCTCGCCACGCTCCGCGCCGGCACGTGGGGCTGGGTGAAGCCGAAGAATTCACCGATCGAACCATTCGGTTTCTCACTCACGTTGTTCCTGGTCGCGTTCGGGGCGGGACTGCTGTGGGCGTTCGTCGGTTGGCAACGTCATCGTGAGCGGGCCGGAAAGGATCCCCTCGTCCACCTCGACCTGCTCTCGATCCCCGTGCTGCGCGCCGGACTCATCGGGTTGTTCTCCCAGAACCTCATCCTGATGGGGATCTTCTTCACGATCCCGCTCTACCTGCAGCTCGTCCTCGGACTCGACGCGCTCGAGACGGGCATCAAGATGCTGCCGGTGTCGATCATGATGTTCATCGCTTCCGCCGCGGGATCACGACTGTCCACACGTTACTCCGTCCGCGGCATCGTGCGGACCGGGCTCTCCCTCACCGGGCTCGCCAGCCTGCTCCTGCTCGCCACCATGCACCCCGATCTCGACGAATCGTCGTTCGCCGTCGCCATGGGTGTGCTCGGAGTCGGGATGGGGCTGATCGCCTCGCAGCTGGGCAACGTGGTGCAGTCGTCGGTCGATGGATCCGGCCGTGGCGAGGCGGGTGGGCTGCAGTTCACCGGCCAGCAGCTCGGGTCGTCGATCGGCGTCGCTCTCATCGGCGGCGTGGTCCTCGCCGGGCTCGCGAGTGGCTTCGTCACCAACGTCCAAGCCGACGAACGCCTGGACGACAGCATCGAGCAGCAGGTCGTGGTGGCCGTCGAGGACGGTATCGACTTCGTGGCCGCCGACTCCGTCGAGGCGGCAGCCCGCTCCGCCGGCCTCACCGAGGACGAGGCCGACGCCGTCGTCGACGCCTACGGCGACGCCCAGCTCCTGGCGCTCAAGACCGGGCTGCTCGCAGCGGCGTTGTTCGCGCTCGGGTCGCTCGCCTTCACCGCCAAGCTGCCGAGCGACGTCGGTTCACGCGAGGACGCCGCTGCTCCCGCGGGCGCCGGGGCGAGTCGTGACGACGGCTGACCGGCGACTCATCGCTCGGTCAACGCGGCAACCACGCGTTCGAGTCCGGCGGCGCGGCTCGCCTTGACGAGCACGGCGACGTCGCTGTCCAGCTCACCGATCGCGGAACGCACGTCGTCGGTCGGTTCGATCCCGTAGAGGGCCGTTCCCACGGCGATCAGATCGATGCCGAGCTCGTGGGCGTACTCGGCGACCAGACGATGAGCGGGCTCGGGGTCCGCGATCTCACCCATCAGTCCCAGTACGGCGATGCGGCGGTCGGCGCGCATCGCCGCGAGCGCATCGAGTGCGGCGCGCATCGACGTGGGATTGGCGTTGTAGGCGTCGTTGACGATCGTGGCCCCGCTGGCAGCAATGCTCACCTCCATCCGCATGCCCGACACGGTTGCCCTCGACAGCGCATCGATCGCTGCGGCCAGGTCGACGCCGACGATGCAGGCCACCGCGATTGCCGCGGCCGCGTTGGTCACCATGTGCACACCGGGAACCGCCAGACGCACCGGGCCGCTCCCCCACGGCGTGTCGACCGAGAAGCGAGCGGTCGCGGCATCGTCGAGCACGACGTCGCTGACGCGCACGTCGCCGGCGGCCCCGAAGGTGATCACGTGTGCTCCGGTCCGTGGCGCCATCGCCGCCACCCGCGGGTCGTCGGCGTTCAGCACCGCCGTGCCGGATGCGGGCAGCGCCTCGATCAGTTCGCCCTTGGCCAGCGCGACGCCGTCGAGGCCACCTACGAGTTCGGTGTGGGCTTCGCCGACCACGGTGACCACACCGATGTCGGGCCGGGCGACCTCACAGAGCCGGCTGATGTGCCCGAACCCACGCATCCCCATCTCCAGGATCAACACTTCCGTGTCGTCGGGCGCGTTCAGGATCGTGACCGGCAGCCCCTGGTCGTTGTTGAAGCTGCGCTCGTTGGCCCGGGTCCGCCGCCCCGCGCCGCACGCTGCCGCCATCAGATCCTTCGTCGACGTCTTGCCGACGCTGCCGGTGATGCCCACGACGCGGGCATCGAGACGCCGGCGCGCCCATCCGGCCAGTGCCAGCAGTGCCACCCCGGTGTCGGCCACCTCGATCGCCGTGCCGTCACGGCGGAAGGGGTCCGGTTCGCTCGTCAGGTGGACGACGGCGCCTGCTTCGCGAGCAGGCCCGATGAACTCGTGGCCGTCACGCTCGGCGACGATCGGGACGAAGAGTTGGCCCGGCTTCGTCGAACGCGAATCGAACGAGGCACCGTCGAACTCGACGTCGGGTCCGATCAGGCGTCCGCCGATTCCTGCGGCGGCCTCGGATGCTCGAATCCTCACGGACGCCGACGGTACCGTGGGCCGATGGCCGACGACCCGCATGCCCGGATTCACCTGGTGGTGTTGTTCGGGGGCGAATCGGCCGAGCACGACGTCTCGTGCACCACCGCGGCACACGTCCTGCGCGCCGCCGATCGCCACCGGTACCGGATCACCCCGGTGGGCATCTCCACCGAGGGCCAGTGGGCGCTCGCCGAGCACGCCGCGGCCGCTCTCCTCATCGGTCCCGACTCGATCCCCGGTCGTCTCGACCCGACCGGCACGAACGTGTCGCCCACGCCCATGCTCGCCGATGCCGCCGATTCCGACGAGATCACGGTGGTGCTGCCGCTCCTGCACGGACCTCTCGGCGAGGACGGGACCGTGCAGGGCATGCTCGACCTCGCCAACGTGGCCTACGTCGGCAGCGGTGTCCTCGGGTCGGCCGTGTCGATGGACAAGGCGATGGCCAAGCAGGTCCTCGCGGCGGCCGGCATCGCCCAGGCCCGCTACCGAGCGTTCGCCGAACACGAGATGACGCCGGGGCTGCCCGCCCAGCTCGTCGCCGAGCTCGGACTGCCGTTGTTCGTCAAGCCGGCCAACATGGGGTCGTCCGTCGGCGTGTCGAAGGCCTCGACCATCGAGGCCCTACGCGAGGCGATCGACCATGCGCTCACCTACGACGAGATGATCGTCGTGGAGGAGGCCATCGTCGGACGTGAGATCGAGGTGGGCGTGCTCGGCACGACCGATCCGCAAGCGTCGGTTCCCGGCGAGATCGTTCCGGGCGAGGAGTTCTACAGCTACGAGGACAAGTACGTCACCGACGGCGCCCAACTGCTCATCCCGGCGCCACTGTCGGACGCGGCGGCCGACGAGGTCCGACGACTGGCGATCGACACCTTCCGCGCCCTTCGATGCGACGGGCTCGCGCGGGTCGACTTCTTCTACGAGATGGACGACGAGGGCAACGGCCGCGGCTTCCTGTGCAACGAGGTCAACACCATGCCGGGCTTCACCCCCATCTCGATGTATCCCAAACTGTGGATCCATTCGGGGCTGAGCTACAGCGAGCTGATCGATCGCCTCGTCGACCTGGCGCTCGAACGCCACGCCCGGCGCCGGCGCAACACCAAGCGATGAGCGAGCAGACCACCCCCGGTCTTGAACCCGACGTCGCTTCGCTCATCGCTCAGGGTGTGCGGGGTCACGGCGAGAGGGCGGCACGGAGGAAGGTGCGCAGCTCGTCGCGGAGACGGCGCAGGCCGACGGCGTCGGGTCGCCAGCCGACAGCTCGGAGCGCTTCGGGCTCCGTGGCGATGCCGGTGAGCGTGGCGTAGCCCAGCGCGGCGATCAGGCCGGGGTCACCCCGGCGGAGGCGGCCGGCATCCATCTCGACCGCGAGATAACCGACGGCGCGGTCGACGAGCGGCTGCAGGCGTTCGCGCAGCCGCCCGGCCTGCGCCGAGTCGAGCCGGCTGACCTCCCGGATCAGGCCGAGCAGCGCCGGGCGGCGCACGGCGGGTCGGAACACCGCTCGGACGACGGCGTCGATCCGATCGAGCGGGTCGTCGGGAGCAGCCCGCAGCGCAGCGTCGATGACGACCACGAGTTCGGTCGCCGCGAGGCCGAGCACTTCGTCGACGAGGACGTCCTTCGACTCGAACCAGTAGAGCACCGTCTGCTTGCGGACGCCGACGGCGCGTGCGATCTCGTCGAGCGACACCGCATCGACTCCCCGAGACCCGAACAGGTCGAGTGCCGTCTCCAGAATCCGATCACGGGTGCTCATCTCTCTACCAATTGGTAGAGGATCGTGCTAGAACTGTCAACCGTGATCGCCGAGGAACTCGCGGGGAAGAGGATCGCCATCACCGGCGCCACCGGATTCGTCGGCACCGCGCTCGTCGAGCGCTTGCTGCGTTCGGTCCCCGACTGCGAACTGGTCCTGCTCGTACGCGACGGCCAACGCACACCGGCGGCCAAACGGACCGACCGCGAGATCTTCAAGAACGATGCCTTCGATCGGCTCAGAGCCACCCATGGCGACGACTTCTCGACGATCACGTCGCGAGTCAGCACCATCGCCGGCGACGTCACCCGCGACGGCCTCGGCCTGAACGACACCGACCGTGCGTTGTTCGCGTCGTGCGACATCGTCATCCACTCCGCCGCTGCGGTGTCGTTCGACTCGCCACTCGACTCGGCCGTCGAGATCAACCTGCTCGGGCCCTCACGCATCGCCGATCTGTGCAACGAGATCGGCATCACGCCCCACCTCGTCGCAGTGTCGACCTGCTACGTCGCCGGCAACCGGCGAGGCAACGCCCCCGAAGAGCTCGTCAGCGACGGACCGTTCGACATCGGCATCGACTGGCGCAGCGAGGTCGCAGCAAGTCGACGCCTTCGCTCCGATGCCGACGCCGCCAGCAGGAGCCGCGACAACCTCGAGCGTTTCCGCTCGGAGGCCCGCACCGAACTCGGTGCGGCCGGCGCACCGGCCCTCGCGTCGAAGACCGAGGCGCTGCGCGAACGCTGGGTCAGGGACCAACTGGTCGAAGCCGGGCGGGCCCGTGCAGCAAGCGTCGGGTGGCCCGACGCGTACGCGTTCACGAAGGCACTCGGCGAACAGGCGCTGACCGACGTCAAGGGCCCGGTACCGGTGTCGATCGTGCGGCCGTCGATCATCGAATCGGCGCTCGCCGAACCGAAGCCCGGCTGGATCCGCGGATTCCGCATGGCCGAGCCGGTCCTCATCTCCTACGCCCGCGGCCTGCTCGACGAGTTCCCCGGCGTTCCCGAGGGCACCGTCGACGTGATCCCGGTCGACATCGTGGTCGCGTCGATCATCGCCGTCGCGGCCCTCGGTCCCGAACGGGCACCGGCGATCACACAGGTCGCCTCGGGCGGCATCAACCCGCTCAAGTACCGGATGCTCGTCGACAACGTCAGCGGCTGGTTCCTCGAGCACCCGATCTACGACGCCAAGGGCCAACCGATCATCGTCCCCGAGTTCCGTTTCCCCGGTCGCGGTCGGGTCCAGGCGCAGCTCGGGCGGGCGAAGAAGGTCCTGACCGCCGGCGAGAAGGTGCTCCAGAACCTTCCGCTGCGTGGACGCCAGGCCGAGTGGTCGGCGCAGATCGAGACCAAGCGCGTCGAGGTCGAGCGGGCGCTCACCTATGTCGAGCTCTACGGCCTGTACACCGAGTGCGAGGCGATCTACCAGGTCGACAACCTCATGCGTACGTGGGGCGAGCTCAGCGACGCCGATCGCGCCGAGTTCAACTTCGACCCCCGCTCCGTCGACTGGCCGACCTACATCACCCAGGTCCACCTGCCCTCGATCGTGCAGCATGCACGTGTCAAGACCACGCCCGGGCCGGCCGCGTCGACCGATCGCATGGCCCGTATGCGCAAGCAGGTCCTCGACCCCAAGCGTCAGGTCGTGGCGTTCGATCTCGAGAACACGCTGATCGCCTCGAACGTGGTGGAGAGCTACTCGTGGCTGGCCACACGACGCCTCGACACACCCGAACGGGTTCGCTACTTCCTGCGCACCATCGCCGAGGGGCCCGGTCTGTTGAAGCTCGACCGCGCCGACCGCACCGACTTCCTGCGCCACTTCTACCGCCGCTACGAAGACGCCCCCGTCGAGCAGATCGAACGCGATGCCCGCGAGATGTTCGCGCAGATGATCATGACGAAGTCGTTCCCCGAGGGTCTCCGGCGCGTCCGCCAGCACCGCGCACTCGGGCATCGGACGATCCTGATCACCGGCGCGCTCAGCTTCAACGTCGAAGGTCTGCGGCCGTTGTTCGACGAGATCGTCGCCGCGGAGATGTCGATCCGCTCCGACAACACGTACTCCGGCGAGATGGTCACCGTGCCGCCGACGGGCGAAGCACGAGCACAGATCCTGTTGGACTACTGCAAGGCGGAGGGTTTCGACCCCGACGAGTGCGTCGCCTATGCCGACTCGTCGTCGGACCTGCCGCTGTTCGAGGCCGTGGGCTTCCCGGTGGCCGTGAACCCCGAGACCCGGCTGGCCGCGATCGCCCGCAAGCGCGGGTGGCTCGTCGAGCACTGGAGCAAGTCACCCGGCGGTCCCCGACCGAAGCTCCCGATCGGGCCGCTGTTGTCGGAACGTGAACGTCGCCAACGCTTCGGTGCAGGAGCCCGCCGATGAAAGCACTCCAGGTGTCGCGGTCGGTCCCGAAGCTCGGCATGGCACGGATCGCGTCCGCGATCTCACCGATCACCGCAGCCAAGCTCGGCCCGCTCGCCTACACGAACGTCAGCGAGCCCGATCTTCCCGGGCCGGGTTGGCACCGGGTCCACACCCGCCTCGCGGGGATCTGCGGTTCCGACCTGTCACTCGTCGAAGGACATGCGTCGCTGTACTTCGACGACGTGGTGTCGTTCCCGTTCGTGCCCGGCCACGAAGTCGTCGGTGAACTCGACGACGGCACCCGGGTGATCCTCGAACCGGTCCTCGGTCACGAGGCACGTGGCTTCGCTCCCCCGTTCCCCGGCGCCGCACCCGGCGACGGCGACGACTACGCCCACCTCTCTTCCGGACGACTTCAGCCTGGCATCCAGACCGGCTTCTGCTGCTCGACCGGCGGCGGCTGGGCGCCACAGTTCGTCGCACACGAGTCCCAGCTCCACCGCATCGGCGACATGCCCGACGAGCGCGCCGTGCTCGTCGAACCGTTCGCCGGTGGCATCCACGCCGCGTTGCTCGCCGCTCCCGTGGTCGCTGCTCGCCAGGACACCAGCCGCCCGGCGGTGGTGGCCGTACTCGGCGCCGGCACGATGGGCCTCGCCGCGATCGCCGGCCTGCGCCGCTACGTGCCCGATGTCGAGATCATCGTCGGTGCCCGGTACCCGCACCAACAGCTGCTCGCCAGGGCGTACGGCGCCGACGTGGTCGTCGGGCCCGACGGGCTGCAGCGGGCTGTTCGACGCGCCACGGGGTGCCACCTGATCGGCGACCACCTCAGCTCCGGCGCCCACGTGACCATCGACGCCGTGGGCACGAGCGCCACCGTCGCCGACTCGCTGCGCATCACCCGACCGCGTGGGCGCGTCGTGCTCCTCGGTATGCCTGCCGACGTCACACTCGACCTCACCGGCCTCTGGCACCGCGAGACCGAGCTCAAGGGCGCCTACACCTACGGCACCGAGCACCTTCCCGACGGCCGCACCGTTCGCACGTTCGACCTCGCCATCGAAACCGCCGATGCCCTCGAGGCCGAGCGATTGCTCTCCGCCACCTATTCCCTGTCCGACCACGTCGACGCGATCGCCCACGCGGCCACGGCCGGCCGCCGCGGCGCCGTGAAGATCGCCTTCGACCTCCGATGATGGCCTCGATCACCTCCGCTTCGCTTCGGCTACTCGGCCGGTGCGGCTCGTCGCTGGCGCTTCCCTCGCCGCCACGCACACACTCGCAAGGAGTCCCCCACCGTGCCTAGACCTGGATTCGTACTCGACGTCGACAGGTCGACGCCGCCCACACTGTTCTGGCACGGTGAAGGCTTCCGTCTGGAGAAGCTGCCGGCCGACCGCAGCCGTGTGATCTACGCGCCGGAGCCACACGACGCGATCGACGACGTCGACGGTGCGATCAGGACGGCGCTGCTGCATCCGATCGACATGGACCCGCTGCCGTCGCTGCTGTTCCCGGGCATGAAGCTGACCATCGCGTTCGACGACGTGTCGCTGCCGCTGCCGAAGATGCGTCGCCCCGACCTGCGCCAGCGGATCATCGAGCAGGTCCTCACGATGGCCGCCGACGCGGGAGTCGACGACGTGCATCTCATCGCCGCGCTCGCCCTGCACCGTCGGATGCACGAGTTCGAACTGCGCCACGCGCTCGGCGACCGCGTGTACGACGCGTTCGAGCCGCGTGGCCTGCTGTACCAGCACGACGCCGAAGACCCCGACAACCTCGCCTTCCTCGGCACGACCGATCAGGGCGAGGAGATCGAGATCAACAAGCGCGCGGCCGAGTCCGACCTGCTGATCTACGTCAACATCAACCTCGTCGCGATGGACGGTGGCTGGAAGTCGACCGCGGTGGGCCTGGCCAGCTATCGATCGCTGCGCCACCACCACAACCCGACCACGATGGAGGCATCGCACTCGTTCATGGACCAGCACGCCTCCGAGCTCCACAAGAGCACGTGGCGTATGGGCAAGGTCATGCGTGACCACGGGCCGAAGGTCTTCCAGATCGAGACCACGCTCAACACCGACACGTTCCCGCAGCCCTTCGAGTTCCTGGCGAAGCGCGAGTGGGAATGGAACGCCAAGGATCGTGCGCTCTACCTGGCCAGCGCCAAGTCGCTGGCCAAGGCGCCGGCGAGAACCGCCCGCAAGATCTTCCACGGCATCGAGGCCCCGCACCAGATGACCAGCATCCAGTGCGGCGAGGTCGAGGCGGTCCACAAGGTCACGACGCAGAACGTCTACGACCAGCAACTCGTCGAGGTCGAGGGCCAGACCGACATCCTCATGCTGGGCATCCCGTACATCTGCCCCTACAACGTCAACTCGATCATGAACCCGATCCTCGTGATGTGCACGGGGCTCGGCTACTTCTTCAACCTCTACCGGGGCAAGCCGCTCGTGCGCGAGGGCGGCGTGGTGATCCTCACCCATCCGACCACGAACGAGTTCCACCCGGTGCACCATCCCAGCTACATCGACTTCTTCGAGGAGGTCCTCGCCGACACCACCGACCCCCACGTGATGTCGCAGAAGTGGGAGAAGCAGTACGCGGAGGACGACTGGTACCGCCACCTGTACCGCACCACCAACGCCTACCACGGCGTGCACCCGTTCTACATGTGGTACTGGGGCAGCCACGGAATGAAGCACGCGGGCAAGGTGATCATCGTCGGCGGCGACGCCGCGACGGTCCGCAAGCTCGGCTTCACGCCGGCGTCGACGATGAGCGACGCCCTCGAGATCGCGTCCGACACCGTCGGCCGCCACCCGACCATCACCTACATGAAGACCCCGCCGCTGATGATCGCGGACGTGAAGTAGGTCGCTCGATGGTCGACCGGAACCTGCAACGGGCCCAACGGGCCGCCGGCGCCGCCGAGGCCGCCGTGCGTCGCGCGGCGACGCCACTGCGCAACTTCGGGTTCCCGTACCGCACGCCGACGGTGCCTCGCGGGGTCGTGGTGCCACCCGAGGTCTCGGGGCTCGGCGCCCACTACGACACCGAGTGGGCCCGGCGTCCGCTGGCGTCGTCGGTGCGCAACGTGATCATCGAAGGCCCGATCCGTCTGACGGCACGCATCCTCACGTCGCCCGAGATCGTCGGAACCGACCGGCTCGCCGACCTCACCTCACTCGAGGACCCACCTGCGGTCATCTTCGCTCCGAACCACCACAGCCACCTCGACACTGGCCTGATGATCAGGTCCGTTCCGTCGGCCTGGCGACACAAGCTCGTGGTGGCCGCTGCCGCCGACTACTTCTTCGACAAGAAGTGGAAGGCCGCACTGTCGGCACTGTCGCTGAATGCGATCCCGATCGACCGGGAACTCACCGGCCGGAAGTCGTCCGACCTCATCAAGGGCCTCATCGACGACGGCTACAGCCTCGTGATCTACCCGGAGGGCGGCCGGTCGCCGGACGGCTGGGGCCAGGACTTCAAGGGTGGCGCCGCGTACCTCTCCGCCCGCACGGGCGCGCCGGTCGTCCCCGTGTTCATCGACGGAACGGGTGCGATCTTCGGCAAGGGGATGAAGCGCCCGAAGCCAGGGCGGACGAAGGTCGTGTTCGGCGCACCGATGCGGTCCGAGGAAGACGAATCGACGCGTCGCTTCGGCGCCCGGATCGAAGCCGCCGTCACGACGCTCGGCGACGAGGCGATCACCGATTTCTGGACGGCGCGTCAGCGTGCCGCACGCGGCACGAACCCACCGTTGACCGGCCCCGAGCACACCGGCTGGCGTCGCGACTGGGCGCTGGCCGAACGCCGCAAGCTCGGCACGGCAGGGTTGCGGCGCCGCCAACAGCGGCGCTGGCCCGACCTCGGCTGACACGCAGCACCGGACACCAGCAGCCACCCAACGCGATGAGCGAGGTGACCGAGGGCTGGTCGACTCGCTCATCACGGCGGCCCGACCATCCCGAGCGATGAGCGAGGTGACCGCCCCCCGGTCGCTTCGCTCATCGCCCGTGGGGCTCCACGCGGCCCGTATCCTGTCGCCGTGACCACGCCGACACTGCCCCGCCGAACACCGGGGCGGATCCCGATCCGCCGCCATGTCGTGGAGTTCCTGATCACGGCGTTCAGCTTCTGGCTGATCGCGTGGATCCTGCCCAGCATCTCGATCGCAAACCTGCGCACGGCGCTGTATGCGGCGATCATCCTGTCCGTCCTCAACGCGGTGCTGTGGCCCATCATCTCGCGCTTCTTCTCGCGCATCATCCTGTGGACGGCCGGACTCCTCGGCCTCGTGGCCAACGGGCTGATCCTGTGGCTGGCGAGCGAGATCCTCAACGGACTCACCATCGAAACGGTGTGGGCAGCGGTCATCGCGTCGTTCCTCATGACGGTCATCGGCATCGCGGTCAGCACCTGGCTGTCGGTCGACGACGACGCCGTGTGGCAACGACAGACCGTCCGCCGGATGGTGAACCGCCTCGAACCGCCGACGCCCACCGATGTGCCCGGCATCCTGTTCCTCCAGATCGACGGACTCGCAGAACCGGTGGTTCGCCAGGCCATGGCCAACGGGCACGCCCCGACCCTCGCCCGCTGGGTTCGCGACGGATCGCATCGCATCACCGGATGGGAGTGCGACCTGTCGTCGCAGACGGGGGCCAGCCAGGCCGGCATCCTGCACGGCAACAACCGCGACATGCCGGCGTTCCGCTGGTACGACAAGGAGGCGGGCAGGGTCTTCACGTCGAATCACCCGCGCGACGCCGCCGAGATCGAGGCCCGACAGTCCGACGGGCAGGGACTGCTCGCCGACGGCGGTGTCTCTCGGTCGAACGTCTTCTCGGGCGACAGCGTCGAGTCGGCGATCACGTTCAGCACCCTGCTCGACCGCAGCAAGCACAGCCACAAGACCGCCAACTACTTCCTGTCGGATCCATACGCCGTCAGCCGCCTGTTGACCCTGACGTTTGCCGACGCGTGGCGCGAGATCGTCGACCGCCGCAGGACCCGGCACGACGGCGTCGTGCCGCGGCTGAAGCGCGGCGGGATCTACCCGCTCCTTCGCGCGGCGACGACCACCATCCTGCGCGACATCACCGTCTACACCCTGATGAGCGACGTGTATCGAGGCGTGCCGTCGGCCTACGCCGACTTCGTCGGCTACGACGAGGTCGCCCACCACTCGGGACTCTTCTCTCCGACGGCACTCGACACCCTCCGTCGACTCGACCGCCAGCTCGCCCGCCTCGAGTACGCGATCGCCGAAGCGCCACGGCCGTACCACGTGGTGGTGCTGTCCGACCACGGCCAGACGCAGGGTTCGACGTTCCTGCAGCGATACGACCAGACGCTGGAGGATCTCGTCGATTCGCTCATCGAGGCCGACGTCGACATCAGCGCGCCGGAGATGTCGTCGGAAGGCTGGGGCAACCTGAACGGCGCCCTCACCGAGGCCGTCCGCGACAAGGACAGTCGCCTCGGCAAGCTGCTCGCCACCATGACGCGGAACCACATGGTCGACGGCGAGGTCGTGCTCGGCCCGGCCTACGACGACGAACTCGCCGCTTCGAAGGGCACCGATGCGACCTCCGGGGCCGACGTCGTGGTGCTCGCCTCGGGAAACCTCGGACTCGTCTCGTTCACCGACATCGAAGGGCGTGCCACGGCGGAGCAGCTGGCGGCCCGCTTCCCCGGCCTGATCGCCGGACTGGCCGAGCATCCCGGCATCGGCTTCGTCGTCGTGCGGTCCGAAGCGCTCGGTGGGCTCGTCATCGGCGGCGCCGGCATCCGATACCTCTCCGACGACCGCGTCGAGGGCGAGGATCCCTTGGCGGGTTTCGGTCCGAACGCTGCGGACCACATCCGACGAACCGACTCCTTCACCAACGCGCCCGACATCCTCGTGAACAGCTTCTACGACCCGCACGCCGACGAGGGTGCGGCGTTCGAGGAACTGATCGGCTTCCACGGCGGGATGGGCGGCAACCAGACCCACCCGTTCCTCCTGTTCCCCGCCGGGTTCGGGCTTCCCGACGAGCCGATCGTCGGCGCGGCCACGGTGCATCATCTGTTCAAGGGCTGGATGGCGGAGATCAACGACGGCAGCGCTCCGGCGCCGTGGACGGTCCCGGAGCGACAGGTCTCGGCACCGATCCCGAGTCTGGCAGGCGACGTCTGAGCGACCGATGGAACTGACCTGGGTCGGCCACGCCACGACGTTGATCGACTTCGACGGGTACCGCGTGCTCACCGATCCGCTGCTCACGAAGCGGGTCGCCCACCTCCGTCGCCGTCGTCCGCTGCCGGCGGCCGACACGTTCGACGTCGATCTCGTGCTGCTGTCGCACGTGCACGTCGATCATCTCCACCTCCCGTCGCTCAAGCGACTTCGGCCCTCGGTCCGAGTGCTCACACCGGCCGGTTCCGCATCGTTGCTGCGCAAGGCGGGCCTCACCGACGTCACCGAGATCGGCGTCGGCGACAGGATCGAATCGGGCCCCGTCACCGTCGAGGTGGTCCCGGCCGTACACAAGCGCGGTCGCGGTCCGCACTCACGGGTCAGTGCCGATCCGGTCGGCTTCATCGTCAACGGGGCCGGGCGACGCATCTACTTCCCCGGCGACACCGACCTGTTCGACGAGATGGCCGACTTCGGCGACATCGACGTGGCGCTGTTGCCGATCTGGGGCTGGGGTTCGACGCTCGGCGAGGGGCACCTGAACCCGCAGCGCGCGGCGACCGCCACCAGGCTGATCCAGCCCGAGTTGCTCGTCCCGATCCACTGGGGAACCTACGCTCCCGAGGATGGCCGACGACGGCTTCCTCGCTGGTTCGACGCCGCCGCCGACCGAGCTGCGTTCCGAGCTCGACGCGATCGACGAACTCCACCGCCTCGGCCTGGCCGAGCCGGGCGACTCGTTCACGGTGACCAGCCGATGACCCGTCGCGGCGTTCTCGTACTCGTACTCGGCGTCCTGCTCGCGGCATGCACGACCGAGCAGTCGTCGAACCCGGGCCCGACCCTGACGTCGACGACATCGACGACGACGGTCGCACCCTCGACCACCACGACGACGACCGTCGCGCCCACCACTGTTCCGCCGCCGCCACCTCGTCGCCGGAGACGACGACCGGGCCGAGCGCACCCGTCGACGCAGTCGTGCCGCTCCTCATCGGCGGCGACGAGGGCGGCTGGCTGTCGCTCGGCGCATGGCAGTTCGACCGGTGGGCCGACCCCGTGGACGCCGAGGGCGACCCCGTGGC
This sequence comes from Ilumatobacteraceae bacterium, assembly GCA_963829585.1. Lineage (GTDB taxonomy): Bacteria > Actinomycetota > Acidimicrobiia > Acidimicrobiales > Ilumatobacteraceae > Sva-07. The sequence goes on from CAWHJD010000011.1 coordinate 76,922, forward strand.
ACCGTCGATCGGTCCCGGAACCGCCGTCACCGTCTCGAATCTCGGACCGAGCGCAACCGGGCAGCTCGGCGAGTCGACCGAAGCCTGCTTCGACGGGCGGATCGGCCCGACGGTCGACGTCACGGTCCCCGTCCCCGACCCGCCGGGGTTCGGTTACGGCGCCGTCGCGTTGCCGACGCCGAGCTGGGATCTCACACCGCGCCCGCTCGCCGTGACGGCGCGTGGGCCGGCCGCGTACGGAGCCATCGGCGTCGACTCCTTCACCGGGGAACCCGTCGACGCGTCGCTCGGAGCGGTCGACCAACTGGTGGTGACCGATCTCGACGGCGACGGCGACGACGAGGCGCTCGTGGTGTTCGAGTACGTGCAGGCGGACTCGATTCGCGGCGCTCCCGGCGATCTCGCGTCGGTGCTGCTCGTCGACGCCACGACCCGCGAATCGTCGACCGTGCTGCAGTCGTTCGTCGACCAGGATCTCGGCCCGAACGAGTTACCGCTCCTCGAACGCTTCCGGATCCTCGACGTCGCCGACTACAACGGCGACGCGACGATGGAGGTCGCCGTGCACGCCTGGTACTTCGAGGGCTCGTCGGTGATCGTCTTCGAGTACGACGGCACGGAACTCACCGAGGTCCTCGCCACCGGTTGCGGCGCCTGACCTGCACCGCACCACCTGACCTGCACCACGGCAACGAGCTACCAGGTGTCGATGTTCGGGCGGCGGGGCGGCGCGAGCGGATCGACCGCTGCTCGATGCGTCTCCGGGGAGGCGTCGAAGAGGGTCGCTATCCACCGACGGGTGTCGGCTGGATCGATGACGTCGTCGATCTCGAAGTGCGTGGCGACGCTGACGGCCTTGCCGTGCTCGTACAGCCGGTCGACCATCTCACGGAACAGCACCTCGCGCTCGGCATCGTCCGCAACGGCTTCGAGTTCCTTGCGGTATCCCAGACGGACGGCTCCCTCGAGTCCCATCCCGCCGAACTCGCCGGTCGGCCAGGCGAGGCACGCGAGTGGCGCCTTGGTCGTGCCGCCCATCATCGCCTGGGCGCCGAGGCCGTACGACTTGCGGGTCACCACCGACACCATCGGGACCGACAGGTTCGCCCCCGTCACGAACAGACGGCTGCAGTGACGAACGAGCGCCGTCGCCTCCACGTCGGGGCCGACCATCATCCCCGGCGTGTCGACGAGCGTGACGATCGGGAGACCGAACGCATCGCAGAGTTGCATGAAGCGCGCGGCCTTGTCGGCGCCGTCGGAGTCGATTGCACCGGCGAGGTGACCCGGGTTGTTCGCCACCACACCCACCGGGCGTCCTTCGATCCGCGCCAGCGCCGTCACCATCCCGACGCCGAAGTCGCGGCGGAGTTCCAGCACCGACCCGACATCGAAGAGTCCCTCGATCGCTGTACGGATGTCGTACGCCCTCAGTCGATCGACCGGGACGACGTCACGCAGCAATGTCTGGTCGGGCGACACCCAACCGGTCGTTCGCCCCTGGAAGTACGACAGGTACTGCTTGGCGACCTGCACCGCTTCGGCCTCGTCGGCGACGACGACGTCGACCACACCGTTGGCGCGCTGCACTTCGATCGGCCCGATCGCCGTCGGTTCGAACACGCCGAGCCCACCGCCTTCGATCATCGCCGGGCCACCCATTCCGATGTTCGAGTCCTCCGTCGCGATCACGACGTCACAACATCCGAGAATCGCGGCGTTGCCGGCGAAGCAGTAGCCCGACGCGATCCCGACGAGGGGCACCGTCCCCGACAGCTCGGCGAACCAGCGGAAGGCGAGGCAGTCGAGGCCACTCACGCCCAACCCGTCCGTGTCACCCGGACGCCCGCCACCGCCCTCGGTGAAGAACACGATCGGTATCCGCAGCTGTTCGGCGACCTCGAACAACCGGTCCTTCTTGCGATGGTTCTGCGTCCCCTGCGTGCCGGCGAGCACCGTGTAGTCGTAGGAGACGGCGACGCACTTGGTCGTGCGCCCGAGTCGAGAGGGTCGACGAACAGGTCGGCGTTCACGTCGCCGATGCCGCCGACGAGGCCGTCGGCGGGTGTTGCAGCGATGAGATCCTCGACCGAACGCCGTCGACGCTGCGCGGCGATGACGAGTGGGCCGTATTCGACGAACGAGCCGTCGGCCACCAGATCGGAGATGTTCTCCCGGGCCGTGCGGTGTCCGCGCGCCCGACGACGCGCGACCGCGTCGGGACGTTGCTCGTCGAGACCCAGCGCGTGGCGATCGAGGACTTCGCGGAGATCGTCACGTTCGAGCCCGACCGGGCCGACCGCCGCCGGGGTCGGCGGGGCCGTTTCGCCGTCAGGCGCGTCCCCGGCGACGAGCACGAGCAACGTCTGCCCCGCCGCAACGGTGTCGCCGTCGACGATCGCCACCGACTCGACCGACCCTGCGACCGCAGCCGTGATCTCGTGGTGCATCTTCATCGACTCGACCAGAGCGAGCACCTGACCGGCACGCACCGGCGAACCCGCCTCGACGAACACGCCCACGATCGTGCCCTGCAGCTCGGACTGCACCGCGACCTTCACCGGTTCGGTCACTCAACTCGTCTCCTCCGGCGACCGCTGGAAGGTCGTGATCGACTGACCGCCCATCACCAGCTCCGCGGCCACCGCGGCGAACAGGGCCGGCACGATGAAGCCCGGCTGTCCGGTGGTCTCTGCGACGAACATGACCGCCGCCAGGGGAACCCGGTAGCCCGCGCCCAGGAACGCTGCCATACCCAAGCAGGACGTAGAGGGTGGGATCGAGCGGGTTGACGATGTCACCGACGCCTCGGCCGACGATCGCGCCGGCGACGACCAGCGGGATGAACAACCCACCCACTCCCCCGCCGGCCACTGTGGTCGCTGTTGCCAGACATCGCAGTACGAGCACGGCGGCCAGCAGCCACAGTGTGTGCTCCTGCTGCAGCCAGACGATGACCCCGTACCCCGAGCCGATGGTCAGGCTCTCGCCGGTCAACCCCCGACAGACCACGAACAACACGACGAGGAGCACGCCGGAGAGACCGACCCGCAGGCCGATGGGGCGCAGGGTGAAACCCTTCGCGTACCGGAGCAGACGCGAGAAGGCCCGGGCCCCGACGGCGCAACAGATGCCGATGAGAATCGCACCGGCGAGATCCTTGTACTCGAACGCTGCGCCGCCGTCGTTCTCGAACGTGAAGATCGGCCGCACGTTGCTGAGGGCGACGAACACGAGGTATCCCGATGCGCTCGCAACGAGTGCCGGCAACAGCATGCGGCGTGCCATCTGGTCACGGAACGGCACCTCGAGTGCGAAGATCGCCCCGGTCGCCGGCGCCTTGAAGATCGCCGCGACGCCGGCCGCCGCTCCGGCGACGAGCAACGTGCGGTGGTCCGCGCCGCGAAATGCGGCCGGCAGCCGTCGCTGGATCATGGCGCCGAGGGCGGATCCCCCGTACATCGACGGGCCCTCGAGGCCCATCGGGGCGCCCATGCCGAGCGTCGTCACCGACGCGGCCATCCGGCCCATGAAGGCCCTCGCCCGCAGCGGATACTCGGGATCGTGGAACGCACGGAGGTACTCGTCCGACGTGGCCGGCGACGCGCCGTTGCCCAGCGTGCGCAGGAGAATCGCCGACAGTACGAGGCCGATGCCGGGGGCGACGGCGCCCAACCAGAGCGGGCCTTCGATGATGCGCTCGAAGGCGACCTCGACGACCACGTACTCGAAGAACCGGACGACGACCCCGGTGATCGACCCCGTGATGGCCGCCAACAACACGACTTCTCGCGAACGTCGGACGAGATCGCGGAACTCCTCACCCCGGATGTCGAACGACGACGGGCGCCAACCCAGTATCATCTTCCGGTCCGACACGACGGCCCAGTGTAGGTCCACGCCGCCGAGCCGATCGGCACGGCGTCGCGGCCGCTTCCGCGTGCGATCAGTGCAACGTCGCCGCGAGCTGGCCGGCGAAGTACGGAATCGTCAGCTCGAGGCCGGCTCGGAGGTCGACGCTCGGTTCCCAGCCGAGCCGATCCTTTGCCAGGGTGATGTCCGGTCGTCGCTGGCGCGGGTCGTCGCTGGGCAGTGGACGATGTTCGAGGCCGCCGGTCGACCCCGTCAGTTCGACGACGAGATCGGCGAGTTCGAGCATCGTGAACTCGACCGGGTTCCCGATGTTCACGGGACCGGGTTCGTCGCTGTCGAGCAGGGCGAGAAAGCCGCGAACCTCGTCGGCGACGTAACAGAAGCTCCGGGTCTGACTGCCGTCGCCGTAGATCGTGAGCGGCTCGCCACGCAGTGCCTGCACGATGAAGTTGGACACGACACGACCGTCGTCGACCTGCATCCTCGGCCCGTAGGTGTTGAAGATCCGCACCAGCCGGGTGTCGAGACCGTGGGCGCGGCGGTATGCGGCAGTCAGCGCCTCGGAGAACCTCTTGGCCTCGTCGTAGACGCTGCGCTCACCGATGGGGTTCACGTGCCCCCAGTACGACTCGGTCTGCGGGTGCACCAGCGGATCGCCGTACACCTCGCTGGTCGACGCCATGAAGAACCGCGCATCGTGGTGCCGCGCGAGTTCGAGCAGCTGACGGGTTCCGATGCTGCCGACGTCGAGCGTCTGGATCGGCAGGGCGAGGTAGTCCTTCGGCGACGCCGGGCTCGCCAGGTTCATGACGGCATCGATGGGGCCGGCGAGCTCCAGTTCGTCGAACGGTCGGGTGATGTCGTGTTCGACCATGGTGAAGTCGGTGCGACCCACGAGATGTGCGACGTTCAGCGCGCTCCCGGTGACGAAGTTGTCGAGACACACGACCCGGTCGCCCCGTTCGAGCAACGCATCACACAGGTGCGATCCGAGAAACCCGGCGCCGCCGGCAACGACGACGCGCATCAGCGTCGGCCCACGCCGTCGTAGCCGAAACCGGCTTCGCGGACGATGTCCGGCTCGAACAGGTTGCGGGTGTCGACGATGGTGACACCCGGCCGCGCCCGAGCGGCGAGTTGCGACAGTTCGATCTTGGCGAACTCGGGCCACTCGGTGAACACCGCGATGACATCCGCTCCGTCGGCGACGTCGAGTGGATCGCCCACGATCTCGATGCCGTCGAGGACGACGGCCTGATGCGGCGTCAACTCGTCGGTCGTCGTCGGGTCGAACGCTCGAACCACCGCGCCGAGCGCTCGCAGTTCGCCGATGATCGCCAGGGCCGGTGACTCACGGAGGTCGTCCGTGCCGGCCTTGAAGGTCAGCCCGAGCGCCCCCACGGTCACGCCGGAGAGATCCGCTCCACTGCGCCCGACGGCGTCGGAGATCTTCGACACCATGCGTTCGAGTTGCTCGTCGTTGACGTCGATGACACCGCGCATCATCGTGAAGTTGTAGCCGTGGTCCTCGGCGATCTTCACCAGGGCCCGCGAGTCCTTCGGGAAGCAGCTCCCACCCCAGCCCGGCCCGGGTCGCAGGAACTGCATGCCGATGCGCTTGTCGGACCCGATCCCTTCGACGACGGCAGCGACGTCCGCGCCGACTGCCTCGCACATGGCTGCCACGGCGTTCACGAAGCTGATCTTCATGGCGAGGAATCCGTTCGCCGCATACTTGATCGTCTCGGCGGAGGCCGGATCGGTGATGTGGATCGGTGTGTCGATGCCCGCATAGAGCTCGGCAACCCGTTCCGCCGCCCCGCGGTCGGCGCTGCCGATCACCACCCGGTCGGGGTTCAAGAAGTCGTGGACAGCTGTGCCTTCGCGCAGGAACTCGGGATTCGACACGACGTGCACGTCGTTGCGCTGGAGCACCCGTTCGACCGCCAAGGTGGAGCCGACGGGCACCGTCGACTTGTTCACGACGACGGCTCCCGACCGCAGGACCGGCGCGATCTGGGCGGCTGCCTGTTCGATGTACGACAGGTCGGCGCTGCCGTCGTCGCCCTGGGGGGTCGGAACGCACAGGAACACGATGTCGGCGTCGCGCGCCGCAGTTTCGGCGCCGAGCACGAACTCCAGTCGACCCGCTGCTCTGGCGGTGTTGACGATCGACTCCAGACCCTCTTCGACGATCGGGATGTGACCGGCATTGAGCATGTCGACCTTGCGCTCGTCGATGTCACCACACACGACGTGGTGTCCGAGATGCGCGAAACAGGCACCGGTGGTCAGCCCCACGTATCCCGTGCCCACCACGGCGAGTCGAATCGGTGTGTCATTCATGGCGTGAGATCCTCGTCTGCAGGTTCGCGGCCGCATCCCTCGACGGAGCGACCAGCAGGAGGGTATCGCCCCAGCGTCGGGCGGCCATCGTGCGAGTCTCGTCGGCGGCATCCCCGATCAGCCGTCTCCCGGATGGGTACCGTCGGTGGGCGTGAACGAGTTGCTGGCTCAGACCGACCTCGACACGACCTGTGGAACGAACCCGAGCTGGATCTGTGAGCGCCTGTTCGAGCTGACGGACGGCAACCGGGTGGTACCTCCGCTCGTCGACGCCGTCGTCTCGGTCGGAGTGATCCTGCTGGTGGCGTGGATCGCATCGGTCCTGGCGAGACGGTACTTCGCCCGCGTCGTGGCCAGGGTGGTGGCTCCCGATCGGGCGGCCGCTGCCCGACACATCTCCCGGTTCGGCGATCGCGCGAGTTCGCTGGTCGCCACCCCGATGGGGATCGACGTCCCCGACCCGCGACGCGAGGCGCGGATCGCCTCCATCTCCGCGGTCATCGGGAGTACCAGCGCCATCGCCATCTGGTCGGTCGCCCTGGTCATGGCGCTCGGTGAGCTCGGCATCGATCTCGCTCCGCTGATCGCCGGACTCGGAATCGCCGGCGTTGCGCTCGGTTTCGGCGCCCAGAGCCTCGTGAAGGACTGCATCGCCGGCCTCTTCATGATGCTGGAGGACCAGTACGGGATCGGCGACATCGTCGATCTCGACGAGGCCGTCGGCACCGTCGAGAAGATCTCGCTGCGCACCACCGTGCTCCGTGGCGTCGACGGCACGGTGTGGCACGTCCCGAACGGGGTGGTCCAGCGCGTCGGGAACAAGTCACAACTGTGGTCGGTGGCCCTGATCGACGTCGCCGTCGCCTACGACTGTGATCTCGCGGCGGCGCGCCAGGTGATCATCGACTGCACCAACGACGTGTGCGCGAGCGACGAGTGGGCCGACGCGGTGCTCGACCCGCCGCAGTTGCTCGGCGTCGAGGCCCTGGGGGCCGACGGGATCACGATCCGGGTGACGGTCAAGACCCGGCCCGGTGAGCAATGGGCGCTGCAACGCGCGCTGCGCGAGGCGATCAAGGCAGCTCTCGACGGCGCCGGCATCGAGATCCCCTTCCCGCAGCGCACCATCTGGGTGCGTCGCGACGACGGTACTGCGATCGTCGCCACGGACGACGATCCCGCCACCGCTGCACCGTGATGCCACAATGACCCGATGACCGGCGAGGTGGTGGTGGGATTCGAGGCGTTCGCGCCTGCCTTCCCCATCGTCTGGTTGATCCTCGGCGCACTGTGCACCATCGGTGGGTTCGCTGCCTTCGGATGGCAACGCCAACGGGTCGCGCCGCCCCGTCCCACCCCCGCCGCAAAGGTCGAGCGGCTCCGCGACGACACGCCCGCCGTGGTGAGCATGCTCGCGAACGATGCCACGGTGACCGCAGCAGCACTGCGCGCAACGGTGATCGATCTGGCAGCTCGCGGCTGGTTGCGTCTGCTCCCACCCGATGACGACGACGAACTCGCGCGCGTCCGACCCGCCGCGCAGGCCTACGACGGCGATTCGCTGCGTCCCCACGAGCGGCTCGTGTTGCAGCACGTGGTGGCGCGGTTCACCACCGACCGTGCGATTCCGGCGCGATATCTGGCCGTGGACATCCGCGGATCGTGGTGGCGTCGCTTCGCCTCTCTCGTTGCCACCGAAGCCCGTGACACCGGCCTCGTGACACGCCGCTGGCGTCCTGCCGACCTGGCCGCACCTGCCGCGTTCGCCGCGCTCGCGGCCGCGTGCTGGTTGCTCGGTGTGCGCACGGGTACCGACGTGGCGGTGATCGATTCGGGCGAACGACGCATCGCTGCGTGGGTTCTGCTGATCGCTCTCGTGGTGCTGATCGCGCGGATCGTGCGTGTGGTCGTCGCACCGTTGTACACGCACACCAACGAGGGCGTTGCTGCCACGCAGCGCTGGCTGGCAATACGGCAACATCTCGACCGGGCAGGATTCGGCGATCTGGCGCCCAGCGCCCAGGCCATGGGCGACCGGCGACTCGCCTACGCCACGGCCATGTGCGTCGCGGAGGGTGCCGCAGTCGAGCTGCCGCTCGCACGGGAGGACCACTTCCGGGCGTGGAGTTCCGTGGGTGGTCGCGCCCGGCTCGTACGTGTGACGTACCCGTCGCGCCTCGGCTTCGGCGTCGCGCCGTATGTCGCGATGGCGGCCGGCGTCGTGTTGTTCGTCGCGGGGCTTCGTCTGCGGAGCTGGTCGGACGACGTGGCGCGTGGCCGGGGTTTCGACTGGATCTACGAGCAGTTGCCCGAACAGGACTGGCTCATCGGCGACGTGGCGACGGCGACGGCACTGCTGTCGTTCGTGCCGATCGTGATCGGGCTCTGGCTCGTGATCGCCGGGATCGTCGATGTCGTGTCGACCGTCGAGCGAACGGGCGTCGTGGTCCGGGCGCGACGTCCGGTCGAGGTGTCGGCGCTGCCGCGACGGATACGACGGCTCCTCGATCGGGATCGCTACAGGGTGTATCTGGCCGTCGACGACGGATCGACCGACACCATCGCCGCATGGCGGGCGACCGAGCGAACGGCCGTCCCCGAGGGCGCCCGCGCGACGGTCAAGGCCTCACGGGTGCTCGGCCGGGTACGCAGTGCGACACCGGTCGGTCACCGCCTCGACGTCTGAGGATTCGACGCCTGGCCGGCGCCGACCTTCCAGAACCCGGCCTTGAGGTACTCGCCCTCGCGGAAGCCGACGGGATGGTCGACGTCGTGGCCGGTCCGGACGATCTCGGTCATCGGTCGCCCGGCGGCCGCGGCTGCGTCGAGCACGGTCTCGAAGAACTGCTCGGCGGTCACCCGACTCGAACACGACGCCTGCACGAGAACGCCGCCGGGCCTGACGAGGCGGAGCGCGAGGTGTGTCAAGCGCGTGTACGCGCGCAGGGCACCCTCGACGTTGGCCTGTCGCTGCGCGAACGAGGGCGGGTCGACCACCACGATGTCGTAGTCCTTCCCCGCTCGCGCGAGCTGGACCATGACCTCGAAGGCGTCGCCCACCTCGGTGGAGAACGCGCAGTTGCGCACCGCGTCGAAGTGCTCGTTGAGTGCCATGTTGCGTTCCGCCGCTGCCAGTGTCGGCTCCGACAGATCGACGGCATGGACACTCCGGGCGCCGCCGGCCGCCGCATGGACGCTGAACCCACCCGTCGAGGCGAACACGTCGAGCACGTCGCGTCCCGCCGCCATCGAACCGACGCGGAGTCGGTTGGCCCGCTGGTCGAGGAAGTGGCCGGTCTTCTGGCCGGTGCGCACGTCGGCTTCGAACGCGAGGCCGCCCTCGGTGAAGCGCACGGGGCCGTCGGCGACGACACCGGCAATCACGTCGCCGTCGCCGAGACCGAATGTCTCGCCGGTCTGGAGGTTGCGGGCCAGCCGCAACACGACGCCCTGACAACCGGTGACGTCGAGGAGTGCCCGGGTGAGCGTCAACAGGTGCGGGAACCAGGCAGCCGAGTACAGCTTGATCACCAGCACGTCGGCGTACCGGTCGACCACCAGGCCGGAGAGTCCGTCGTTCTCGCCGTTGATCACCCGGTAGGCGAGTTCGTCGGCGGCGGGGTCCGACGTGAAGACGGCGCGCTTGTCGAGTGCGGCCTGGATCGTGGATCTCCACCATCCCGCGTCGATGGGTGTGGGCCGCCCGACGTGGAGGATCCGGAAACGAATCGGTGAAGCCGGGTCGTAGAGCGCGAGCGCGACGAACTTGCGGTCGTTGTCGAAGATCACCGCGAGGTCGCCGGCGTCGGCCTCGTGGCTGATCGACGTGACCGACTCCTCGAACACCCAGGGATGGCGCGCTTTGACGTGGCGCAGGGCGTCAGGGGTGACCCTGACGGCGAGGCGTTTGTCGTTCGGGCGCGGCACGCGCAACAGCCGACGATGGATCTCCGGGCGTGTCATGTGACCGGAAACGACGTCACGATGCCCACGCTCGGCTCGACACGGCCGCCGTGGACGTCGACCCATGCCGACCGGACGCCGTTCGGACCGTCGGGCGCACCGTCGCGACGTTCGATGGTCAACCACGAACGGCTGCCCTCGATGAACTCGGCGATCGCCGCGGTCGTGCGCGTTCGGTACTGCTCGGCGCCCCACGCGGCGAGCCGACGCTCGACGTCCATCGGCGCGAAGAAGAACTGCGGCGCCGGGCCGGGCAAGCCCGGCGCATCCGCCGGTGGGACGGCGTCGTGGTGGCTCTTGCCGACCATCATCGAGTGCTTGACGTGGTCGCCGAGATGGCCGTGGATCGCGGCGAGCACCGTCGGATCGCCGGCCATGTCGATGATCACGCTGTCGACCATCGGCACTGCGACGATCTCGTCGTAGGTGAGGACCGAGTCGTAGAAGCCGAGTGAACGGACGAACTCGACGTTGCGAGCCGACGTGAGCCCGACGACGCGCAGCCCGTCACGCTGCGCCGCTCGCTGCGCGAATCCGATCGCGGTCTTCGACGAGGCCGAGATGACGACCACCTGCCGGGCACCGAAGTACGTGTCGCCGTCCGTCTCGCCGTCGGTGTCGCCGATGAGGGTGCCGCCGCAGTCGGCGAAGAACTCGTCGGCGAGGAAGCCGGTGAGGAACAGCACGCGGAGCACGGCGTGACGGTCCTCTCCGTCGGGCGATGCGTCGTACCAGGGGTCGACGGCGGTCGAGAGGTAGGCGCGGTAGATCGGGGCGTGAGCCTGCCGGTGGGCACCGTCGTCGCGGAAGCCGTCGCTGGTTGCCGAGGCGGTGAACGTCACCGAACTCGCCATCGGGAACCACCCGTAGTACCGGCCGCCGACGGGCAGGTCGGCGACTCGCGACTCGACGATCTCGGCCCATCCCATGGCCGGCACGCGTCCCCACGTCTGTGGGTCGTCATCGGCGGGGAAGAAGTCCCAGTAGCCGAGCATGTCGCCGGCGCCGGCGTAGCTGACATTGTTGGCCGTGACCGCGAAGCTGTCGATGCGGAGCCGGATCTGGCCATCCGACAAGTCGCCCGGTGGCGAGCGGGGCGAGCCTGGTCTCACCGAACGATGCCCGCCTGACTTCCAGGACCTGATCGCTGTTGTTGTCGTGCGCCATACTCCCAGCATGCCTGATTCCAGCCTCGCCGCTCGCACTTGCCAACCTCTTCGGACTCGATGGCAAGGTCGCCGTCGTCACGGGCGGATCCCGGGGCATCGGGTTCATGATCGCCTCGGGGCTCGTGGCCAACGGCGTGCGCACCTACATCACGGCCCGCAAGGCCGACGCCTGCGACGCTGCCGCCGCCGAGTTGTCCGCGCACGGCGAATGCATCTCGTTTCCTGCCGATCTGTCGACTGCCGACGGTCTGGCGTCGTTCGTTGATCGGCTCACCGAGCGCGAATCACAGATCGACATCCTCGTCAACAATGCCGGCGCCGCTTGGGGCGCACCGCTCGGCGAGTTCCCGGAGATCGGCTTCGACAAGGTGATGGACCTCAACGTCAAGGCCCCGTTCATGCTGACCCAGGCCCTCCTGCCCCACTTGAAGGCCGGCGCCACTGCCGAAGACCCGGCGCGCGTGATCATGATCGGCTCGATCGACGGGATCCGGGTGCCGCTCGGCGACAACTACTCGTACTCGGCGTCGAAGGCGGGGATCCACATGATGGCCCGACACATGGCGGCCCACCTGGTGCGCGACAACATCACCATCAACTCCATCGCGCCCGGCCCGTTCGAGTCGAAGATGATGGCGTACCGCCTTGATGATCCCGACAGCCGCAAGATGGTCGAGGCCGGCGTTCCTCGCCGCCGGATCGGTTCACCGGAGGACATCGCCGGCACGGTCATCTTCCTCGCCGGCCGGGCAGGCGCCTACACCACCGGCTCGGTCATCCCCGTCGACGGCGGCATCTCCACGCTCTGACTCGCGACACGGGCTCACGTACCGCCTCGGGGAATTTCCCACACGTTTGTTCTCTTTTGTGTTGTTTTTCGATCTGGCGTTCGCTATCATGGATGAATGTTGGCCACCGTTGTCGACAAGCTGCGAGACCTCGACGATCTCGAGTTGACCGACGAGTTCCGTCGCCTCGAACTGGAACGCCGCCGGATCGACGCCGAACTCGCGGCGATCGTCGCCGAGGGCCAACGCCGCTCGATCCACGTCGTCGACCACCACCACTCCATGACCGGCTGGCTGAAGGCCAACGCCAACTACTCCACCAGCCAATGCGGCCGTCTCCGCGGGCTCGCCCGCCTCGTCGACGACCTGCCCCAGACCGGCCAGGCACTCCACGCCGGCCACATCGGCACCGCCCAGGCCGACGAGTTGGCACGCGTGCGATCCAACCCACGCTGCGGCGACCAACTGGCCGACTCGATCGGCATCCTGCTGGAACAAGCAGAACAACTCTCCTTCGACGATGCGCGCACCTGCCTGCGCCGCTGGGAATCGTTGGCCGACCTCGACGGCGCCCACACCGATCGCGAAGTGAACGTCACCAACCGCACCGCCACCGTTGTCAGCCTCGACGGCGCCCTGCACCTGCGGGCCTCCGGCGGCGACCCGATCGCCACCGCCGAAATGGTCGCCATCTTCAACGCCGCCGTGGAACGTGAGTTCCAAACTGACGTCGCAGAACGAACCCGCCTCCACGGCCCCGACGCCCCCACATCGTCACTCCCACGCACCGACGCCCAACGCCGGTACGACGCGCTGCGATCCATCTTCCAGAAATCGGTGATGGCCCCTGCCAATGGACGTACACCCACGCCTCTGGTCAACATCATCGTCGACCAGCGCACCCACGAAGAAGGCCTCGCCGTCCACGGTTTGATCCCGTTCCCTCACGACCTCGCCCACCTCGACCTGTCGCAGCGACGTTGCGAAACCGACACGGGCATCGTGCTGGTCCCCGACGACATCGTGCGAGCGTCACTACTCGGCCACGTTCGCCGGGTCGTCATGAACTCCGCGGGCGTCGTCATCGAGATGGGCCGCAAGCAACGACTCTTCACCGGCGCCTCCCGCGACGCTGCCAAGCTCATGGCCACGAGCTGCAACCACCCCGGCTGCGGTGTCGCAGCCACGTTCGCACAAGTCGACCACCTGGTCGAGTGGGGCGACGACGGTGCGACCGATCCGGAGAACTCCACCATCGCCTGCCACCGCCACAACGTGACGAAACACACCCACTACCGGGTGAAACGCACCGAGCACGGCTACGTCATCTACCACCGGCGCGACGGCACGCCCATGCTCGCCACCGGCCGCCGCCATCCGGACCAACTCCCCGACCAACTCCCCGACACCGACGACCAGATGACCACCCGCCTCGCTCGAGAACGGGTCGCCGCCCTGCGAACCGCGAAATGATCAGCCCCGCTTCACGCGTCAGCTCCGTGCGTCGAGCTCGGCGATGTGCCGTTTGGGGGCCGTCAGCCGGTACGACGCGTCGAGCAGTTCGGCGATCTCCGTCCAGTCGGTGTCGATGTCGAGATCGATGCCGATCCATCCCGATGGCCCGAGGTACGCCGGGATGTACGCGCGGCCATCCTCCACCAGAGCCTGACGGTCACCGGGATCGGGCATGACGACGACTGACTGCGGATGCTGCGCCCACTCGCCATCGACCTTCACGGACCCGCCGTAGTAGGCGAACACCTTCTTGGTGTGAAACGCCGGTCGCCCGTGCGAAACCTTCTCGGCGGTGCCGGGCAGCGCTTCCGAGAGTTCGCGCACCCGCTGCAGGAACGGGTCGTCGTCGTCGAACATCTGTGGATGCGCCATTGCGCCCCAGAGTACGCGGCGAGCGCGATGTCGATCTTCAGCTCAGCGACGAAACCAGCTCTTCTTGGCGACCGACGTACTCGCCGCCGAGCACTGGCAACGCTCGTCGTGTGGGACGTGGCCGAGCACCTGCTCGACGTGGGCACCGCACCCGGCCCAACTCGGACGGCCGCAGGTTCTGCAGGAGGTCTGTCTACACATACCCCACAGGGTATACATGGCAGGAGTGCCGATGCAACCCCGTGTTCACATCTCGAGCGGCAGGGTCACCGTCACGGTGAGTCCACCACCGGCGGTGTCACTCAGTGTCGCCGAGCCGCCCGAGGCGGTGGCCAGTGCATCGACGATCGCCAGGCCGAGGCCGGTGCCGGGCCTCGACGTGTCTCCACGCCAGAAGCGACGCATCGCATCACGCTTGTCGTCGTCCGACAACCCGGGCCCGTGATCGACGATGGTCACCGTGGCCGACGTCGCCGACGGTTCCAGTGCCACCGTCACCGTCTCGCCACGCGGCGACACGAGCAGCGCGTTGTCGAGCACGTTGTCGAGGATCTGTTCGATCGCACCGGGAACCGTTCGGACGACAACGGCGGCTCCATCGCCGGTCGGACCGATCAGCGTGACTCCTCGTTCCTCGGCCACGGCCGTCCAGGTGTCGACCCGGTCACGGGTCAACAATCGAAGATCCTCGGTCGCTGTCGCGGGCTGATCATCGGCCCGGGCCAACTGCAGCAGGTTGGTGACGAGTTCGGTGAGCCGGCCCGTTTCGTCGATCGCCCGCTCCACCTCCTCGTCGATTCCGGCGGGACGCTCGACCTCGGCCAGATGGCTCTGAAGGTTCTCGAGCCGCAGCCTCAGTGCGGTCAGTGGCGTACGAAGCTGGTGTGAAGCGTCGGCGACGAACGCTCGATGCGAGCGGAGCAGCCCGTCGAGTTGCAGCGCCATCGTCGTCATGGTGTCGTCGAGCGCCTGGATCTCCGGGGGGCCGGCCACGGCCGTCGGCGTCACGGTCAGGTCACCCGACGCGAACCGGCTCGCGGTGTCGGTCAGCTCGCGCAGCGGCCGAGTGACCGACCGGGCAATGACCCAGCCGATCACCGCCACCGCGAGGAGCACCACCGCAGCGACACCCGCCAACGCGAACCAGAACGAGCGGATCCGGGCGGTCACGTCGCTGGTGTCGAGCGTCACCCGGAGTGCACCGTGAACGATCCCACTCGACGCCACCGGAACCGCGACGAAGAGCAGGTCGGTACCGAGCGTCTCGGAGCTCCGGGTGCCCGCCGTTCGTTCCCCGTCGAGCGCAGCTGCCATCTCGGGACGGGTCGAGAAATCTCGGGGGACGTCGGCAGCCGTGTCGACCTGGGAGATCCCGTCGCTGTCGACCACGACCACCCGGGCGCCGGTTCGAACCGCGTAGATCTCGGCCGCGGTGGGGTCCAGGGGCAGTCCGGCTTCGAGGTCGTCCTCGTACAGCGTGGCAATCACGTTGGCGTCGCGTTCGACGTCGGCCTCCAGCCGCTCCTGTTCGCGCTGCGAGTAGAACAGCCCGAGAGGGATCTCCAGCAGCAACAACACGATCAGCGTGATCGTGAGGTAGCTGAGCAACAACCGTTTCGTCACGCCCGCTCAACTCTCGGGGTCGCCGGCGACATACCGGTAGCCGACCGAGCGGACGGTCTCGATGACGTCGGCGGAGAGTTTGCGGCGCAGCGACGCAACGTGCACGTCGAGCGTCTTGGTGGAACCCCACCAGTGCTCGTCCCACACCTCGCGCATCAGTTGTTCGCGGGTCTTCACCGCTCCCGCGTCGGACGCCAGGCACACCAGGAGGTCGTACTCCTTCGGTGTGAGCGCGACGGTCTCGGAGTCGAACTCCACACAGCGACCACGTAGATCGACCACCAACGGTCCGACCTCCAGCGAAGTCGCCGGGCTCTGGCCTGCCGTGCGTGGAGGTCCGCCGCAGCACCGCTCGGATCCTCGCCACCAGCTCACGGAATCCGAACGGTTTCACGACGTAGTCGTCGGCACCGAGTTCCAGCAGCACGACACGATCGATCTCGTCGCTACGCGCCGTGACCACGATGATCGGAACGGCGCTCACCGCCCGCAGCTCCTGGCACACGACTCGACCCTCGAGGTCGGGCAAGCCCAGATCGAGCAGCACCAGGTCGACCGGCGGCGCTGCGAGCGCTTCGGCACCACTCGCAGCCAGCACGACCTCGAACCCTTCACGCCGAAGACCGTCGGCCAGGGGCTCGGAGATCGTTGCGTCGTCTTCGACCAGCAAAAGGCGCACACCGCCACATTCGCGCACCGTGGCAGCCATCACTGGATCGCTTACCGAACGTTTGCCTTGGTCTGGCCGACCGCTGGGGTGCCCGCGCGTACCGTCGCCTTCATGAAATCCCTCACCAGCCGAACCACACTCATCACCGCCGTCGCCGTCGCCGGCGTGCTGATCGCCGGGACTGCGGCGGTCGCGGCCAACATCGGCATCCTCAACGCCTCCAGTGACAGTTCGATCGGTTCGCTCTCGGCCACCGACGATCTGCTGCCCTCCACCACGCTGGATCCAGGCGCCCCGATGGTCGTCGAGCGCGCCGTCCCGGCAGCCGCCACGCAAGCGCCCGCCACGACCGTGGCCGGCAGCGCGTCGTACGTCGTCGACGACGCCGGCACCGTCTCGGTGAGCACCACTCCCGGCGGGCTCGCCCTCCTCGACGCCGCCGCCAACCCGGGGTGGACATCCACCGCGACGCAGCCCGATCCACTCTCGCTGCGGGTTGCCTTCGACAACGGCACCCGCACGGTCGTGTTCACGGCGACACTCGGTGCTGACGGCACGATCGTCGCCGACGTGACCGAGCCCGTCATCGTGACCGGTGCGACGCCGAACAACCCGGCTGCCACGCCCCCGACCGCCGCGACGTCCTCCTCCGACGACGACCGGTACGAATCGGACGACGACTCGTCCTACTCCGACGACGACCGGTACGAATCGGACGACTCGCACGAGTACGAGGGCGCTGAGGACGATGACTGACATCGACCCACTCCTGGACCGGACGCTCCCGCCGCCTTCAGGGCCGCCGCAGCCTCCGTTCGTCCCCTCGGCCCGATCGACGACGGAACCGACGGCCCGGGCCGCGGCACGCACGACCCAGCCGCGAGCCCGAGCCCGTCGACGCCATCCGGCGGCCGGCGGCCGGATCGTCGCTGCCGGGCTCGGCGCCACGACGATGTTCGGGCTCATCGCGGTGATGGGGGTGGCCCAGGCTGCGTCGTCGTCCACGACGAGCACGCCCGCCGTCGACAGCCCGATCACTCTCACGCCACTGCCCACGATTGCACCGGCCGCGGCGACGCCCGCTCCCACGCTTGCGCCGGCTCCGACGGTCGCACCCGTCGGGACGCCCGACCCGAGCGTCGTCACCGGGCAGGCATCGACGGTGCCGGCCCCGATCGTGCTCCAGGCCCGGCCCGACGTCCAGGTCGTCACACCCGCTCCGGCGCAAGCAGCGCCCGCTCCGGTTGCCACCACCAGTGGAAGTGCGTGAACATCGAGCTCGCGTGATGGCGAGCGAGCTGCACGTGGTCGTCGTCGGTCGACGGCGACGCCGAATGTGCAGTCGAGTTGCTCAGCGATCTCGAGGCGCACTGGAGCCGATTCCTGCACGACTCCGACATCACACGACTGAACCACGCGGCGGGGCTTCCGCTCCGAGTCGATCCCTCGACCGTGACGCTGGTGGCGACCATGGTCGAGGCCTGGCGCTCGACGGACGGAGCGTTCGACCCGTCGGTCCTGCCGGCACTGATCGAGTCCGGCTATCGAACCAGTATCGACGACCCCTACCGGGTGACCTTCCTGCCCGATGGTCGGCTGGTGGTCGGCGGCTACGACGCAGGCCCGACGATGGACGACATCGTCATCGATCGCGACCGCTCCACGATCACACTGCCACCCGGTCTCGTCATCGATCCAGGGGGCATCGGAAAGGGTCTCGCTGCCGATCTCGCCGTGCGCCATCTCCTCTCGCTCGGCGCCGCCGGTGCGCTGGTGAGCATCGGCGGCGACATGGCGATGGCCGGAACCCCGCCTCACGACGCCGATGGCTGGACGGTGGCGTTGGCCACCCGACCCCGAGTTCGGCACCCTGTGCACGCTCCTCGTCAGCGGCGGTGGTGTGGCGACGTCGAGTACCCGCTCCCGTCGTTGGATCCACGAGGGGCGCGAACGGCACCATCAGATCGACCCGCGTCGAGCGGAGCAGTCGTCGACCGATCTGGCCACCGTGACCGTCGTCGGGCGTTCGGGCTGGCTGGCAGAGGCGCATGCGACGGCCGCGCTGCTGTCGGGTAGCCACGACGTGATCGGGTACCTCGACGACCACGACCTCAGTGGTATCGCCGTCGCCCTGGACGGGAACGTGCTCGCAACGGCCGATCTCCGCACACATCAGTCCCTGTTCGACGCGGGAGCAGTGGCCCGATGAACCCGCAGTTCTGGTGGTTCCTCACTCGGGCTTCGGGAATCGTCGCGTGGCTGATGCTCACCGCATCGGTCATCTGGGGCATCGTGTTGGCGACCAGGGCATTCCCCGAACAGCGCCGGCCGGCCTGGTTGCTCGACCTGCACCGCTGGCTCGGTGGTCTGACCGTGTCGTTCGTGGCGATCCATCTCGCTGCACTGGTCGCCGACAGCTACGTCTCGTTCGGCCTCGCGGATCTGCTCGTGCCGTTCGCCTCGGCGTGGAAGCCCCTGGCTGTTGCGATCGGCGTGGTGGCGATGTGGCTGCTCGTCGCGGTCGAGGTCACGTCCCTGCTCATGAAGCGCCTCCCCCGCCGAATCTGGCGGTGGATCCACCTCTCGAGCTACGCCGTGTTCCTCCTCGCAAGCCTGCACGCGGCATTCGCCGGCACCGATCGCTCGCAGTGGCTGTACCAGCTGACTGCCGCCGCATCCATCGTCGCTGTCACGTGGTCGACGGTGTACCGCCTCACCCATCGCAAACACACAGCCGCGCGGCGCGTAGCGTCGCGCACGCCGGCATCTGCCGGTTCTCGACACCAGGAGTTCTGATGGAAATCGACACCCTGTTCGGATTACCGGCTCATCCGCTGGTCGTGCACGCTGCGGTGGTGCTGCTGCCGATCGCTGCGATCGGCCTCATCGTCGTGGCGGCGATTCCGCGGTCGAGAAAGCTCTACGCACCGATCGTGCTCGGCCTCGCCCTGGTCGCCACCGTCGCGGTCGGGCTGGCCCAGCAGTCGGGCGAATCGCTCGAAGACGACGTGAAGGAGACCGAACTGGTCGAGGAGCACACCGAGCAGGGCGAGACCGTTCTCCCGTGGGCCATCGCGGTGACGGTGATGAGTGCACTCGTCGCGGCCGAACCGTACGTGCGCAAACGCTTCGACAAGCCCTCACCACGGGTGGTCACCGCAGTGCTCGTCGGCGCCTCGCTGATCGTCGGCATCGGCGCCACGTACACGGTGATCGACGTCGGCCACTCGGGAGCGAAGTCGGTCTGGAACGACGTCGGCGACTGATCGAGGCACGTCTCAGACGAGCGTGAACTCGACTCCGCCGATGTCGAAGCGCTCGCCGGCGCGCGACCGGTCGACGCAACGGAGGGCGACCCCGTCGATCCCGTCGCCGCGCTCTCCCGCTGCCACGAACCGCACGGACTCGGCGATGCCGAGATCGGTCCATCGACGACTCGATGCGTCGGGATGTTCGCATGCAACGGTGACACCCGAGATCGCGTCGACCGTCGGGGACTGCACGCTCGCCGCCATCGACGGCCAGTCGGGTCCGCCCCACCGCCAGCTCCCTGCCGGGACGGGCTCGTCGAGCGACACGATCGCCCCACCGACGTCGCGCGGATGGAGATGGCGTCCGCGGATGTCGGGGAGATCACCGGCCCAGATCACCCGTACGTCGCGGGCCGCGAGGTGTGCGAGCCGAGCGTCGAGATCGTCCACCTCGTAGATGACCATGTAGCCGCCGGCGCCACCACGCTTGTCGAGCAGACGCCCGACGGTGGTGTCGGGTTCGATCGGCGAGAGCACCTCGAGGAACTGGTCGCCCACGAGCAGCAGCGCATTGCGCAGCCCGAACTCGGCGACGCCCGGATCGTGGAAGCACACCTGCAGCCCGAACGTCTCGCACAGCTCGTCGACCACCGGGTCGAGATCAGGAGCGATCATCGCGACCTGCCGGAGGCGGATCACGACTCCCTCCCTCGGATGTCGGTGATTTCCGGGAAAACGGTGATCGGCACGCCTCCTTACTAGTCGCCGCGGACGCGGGATCTACGCTTGGCCCATGCCGCTGCACCATGTCGCCTATGCCACCCGTGACGTCGACGCGACGACACACTTCTACGAAGATCTCATGGGATTCCCGCTCGTGCACACCGAGATCACCGCCCTCGGCGACAGCTGGATACGCCACGTGTTCTACGACATCGGCCCGAACCAGGGCGGCGACGGCGGCGAGGCGGAGGCCATCGCGTTCTTCGAGCTCCACGAGGTGGGCGAGAAGCCGGGCTGGACCACGGACGTGTCCGACGGCGTGGGGCTGCCCTTCTGGGTCAACCACTGCGCGTTCCGGGCGACCGCCCAGCAGCAGGAGGCCGTACGGGCCCGGATGGCGGCCGAGGGCATCGAGCCGGCGATGGAGCAGGACCACGGCTGGTGCCATTCGCTGTACTACCTCGACCCGAACGGCATCATGGTCGAGCTGTGTCGTGACACGCCGGGCTTCACACCGAACCCGTCCGAAGCCCACCGGCTGCTCGGCGTCGACCCACTCGTCGAAGCTGCGACCCACGCAGGCAAGGGAGCCTGACGTGCCCCGACTCGGCCAGGTACCCCGCGACGACGCCCACCCGTTCGGCCAGGCGCTGTACAGCATGATCTTCGGCGACCGCGACCCTGTCGCCGAGCCCGGTACGGCCTCGGGCACGCCGGGGAACTGGTGGACGGTGTTCGCGCTCGTCCCCGACGCCTTCGACCACACGACGGCCGGATTCCAGTTCTACCGCGACCCCAAACGCAGGCTCGACCCCATGCTGCGCGAGCTCGGCCAGACTCGGGCAGGGTTCGCCGTCGGGAGTCGGTTCGTGTTCAGCCAGCACTGCAAGGCGATGCGCGATGTCGGCTTCACCGACGAACAGGTGGCATCCATCCCCGCGTGGTCGGTCGCCGACTGCTGGACTCCCGTCGAGCGCGCGGTGCTCGCGTACACCGATTGCCTCACGCTGCAGCACGGCCGCGTGCCCGACGCGCTCTTCGACGAATTGAAGCGGCACCTCTCCGACGAGGAGATCCTCGAGTTCACCTACATCACGTGCACGTACGCCATGCACGCCACGATGTCGAAGGCGCTGCGCCTCGAGTACGACGACGTCGACGAACCCGTCGTCGAAGTCGCCGACCCCTCCGGGCGGATGGCCGGACTCGACGTGATGGCCGTCGTCGACGATCCGGCACTGTCCGACGACGTCGATGGCGGCTGACGGCCACCCGCCGACGATCCTGGCGGCACTCGGCGATCTCGTCGAGGACGTCATCGTCCGGCTCGACGGCCCGGTGAACGTCGCCTCGGACACACCGGCACACATCTCACGTCGACGAGGCGGCAGTGCGGCGAACGTGGCCGTGGCGGCCGCCCGACTCGGACGGCCCACACGATTCCTCGGCCAGGTGGGCAGCGACGCGATCGGCTCGGCCCTCCTCGCCGAGATGACGTCCGACGGCGTCGACGTCTCGATGGTCCGGCGGGCCGGGTCGACGGGCACCATCGTCGCGCTCGTCGATCCGACCGCAGAACGGTCGATGCTGACCGACCGTCGCGCATGCCTCGATCTGTCCGATCCCGATCCGTCGTGGCTCGACGGCGTCGGCATCCTCCACGTGCCGCTCTACTCCCTGGCCAGTGGCGACGTGGCCACCACCACGATCACCGTCGTCGGATGGGCGCACGACCGCGACGTCGCCGTCTCGATCGACCTGTCATCGATCGCCGTCATGCGCGACATGGGCGCCGACCGTGTGCTCCGCCTCCTCGCCGATCTGGACCCCGATGTGGTCCTGGCCAATCGCGACGAAGCCGTCACTCTCGAGATCGACCGACCGGTCGGTCGCGCGGTCACGATCGTCAAGCACGGGCCCGATCCGGCGGTCGTGTACTCACCCGGCCGCGATGCGGTCGAGGTGGCGGCGTTCCCCGTGGCCGAGGTCGGCGACACCACCGGCGCCGGCGACGCATTCGCCGCAGGTTTCCTCACGCACCTCGACGGCTGGCGCAACGATCCGATCGCGGCGTGCGCATCGGGTCACCGATGTGCCGCGGCGCTGCTCACCAGGCGAGCAGGCCGGTGATGTCGAACGAGTCGGTGGGCACCTGCGTCGCGAGCGGCTGATCGCTCGGGCGCATGTCGAGCACCATGGCGACGGTCTGATCGGCCACGGTGAGGTCGAACGACGCCCGTCGAAGCTGATTGTCGGAGGTGACCCAGACGTCGTAGGTGACCGTCGTCGGGCAGGTCGGGCAGGTCGACGCCGGCCTCGTCGAGCTTCGATTCGGCCTGCGGCACAGCGGCGATGGCGTCTGCGACGTCCACCGTGACCTCGTAGTGCACGGTGTCGACACCGTCGACGGTCTCGCTGCCGACCTCGACCACGTTGTCCGAGTCGAGCAGCATCCGAGCCACTTCCGCAGGGTCGACGAGCAGTGCGTCACGGATTTCGTCGAGCGACGCGCCCGACTCCTCTGCGAGCACGCCGAGGTCGGCAGACACCCACGCCGAGTCGCCCGGAAGCAGCTCGCCGAGCGCCTCGGCCGAGATGTAGACCACGCCCGTCGACGCATCGAACAGCAACTCGATCGAACCGTCGCCGCCACCGTCGCCGCCACCTTCGACGAGGGGTGACGCCGGGTCGAGCGACAACAGTGCCGACAGGTCGGTCGACACCGACACGAGCTTCGTCTCGTTGTCGATCGCCCCGACCACGGCGATGTCGCCGAGGTCGCCGACGCCGACCGTGAGGTCGAACTCGACCGAGCGGGCGTCGACCGTGTTCTGGGCGGCAGCGGCGAGCGAGAACGGCTCGGCCGGTGGCAGGGTGTCCCCGCCGGACGAGCCGACAGCCACGAGCGCTCCGACAGCCAGGGCCACGATCGCCGTGATGGCCACGACCAGCACTCCGCGCCGGCGTCGACCTCCGGTCCGTGCGGCGCCGTGCGAGGGTTCGGGTGGGCTCCACGCGGGGGGCCCGGTCGGTGGAGCGAACGTCGTGCTCATGGCCTCACGTTACGACTGCCGGGCCGGGGCGTCACGTCGCGACGCCGTCGGATACCGTCGGACGTCATGCAGACGCAGAGCAACCACGTCGACGTGATCGTGGTCGGGGCGGGCATCTCGGGAATCGGCCAGGCCTACCACCTCCAGACCGAGTCCCCCGACCGCACCTACCTGATCCTGGAGGGCCGTGGCGACATCGGCGGTACCTGGGATCTGTTCCGCTACCCGGGCATCCGCTCCGACAGCGACATGCACACACTCGGCTACGAGTTCAAGCCGTGGAACGCCGAGAAGTCGATCGCCGACGGCCCCTCGATCATGGCGTACCTGCGCGAGACGATCGCCGAGAACGGCATCGACCGACACATCCGCTTCCACCACCTCGTGCGTCACGCCGAGTGGTCGAGCGAGACCGCCACGTGGACCGTCGACGTGGAACTCGCGACGACGGGCGAGCACCTCGTGTACACGTGCAATTTCCTGTCGATGTGCTCCGGCTACTACTCCTACCGGCACGGCCACACCCCCGACTTCGCCGGCCGCGACCGCTTCCAGGGGCGGATCATCCACCCACAGCAGTGGCCCGACGACCTCGACGACACCGGCAAGCGTGTTGTCGTCATCGGCTCGGGTGCCACGGCGATGACGCTGGTGCCGGCGATGGCCGAAACGGCGTCCCACGTGACGATGCTCCAGCGGTCACCGACCTATGTGGCAGCCGGGCCCGACGTCGATGTGATCGCCAATGGTCTGCGCAAGGTGTTGCCGGACTCGGTCGCCTACGACCTCACCCGCTGGAAGAACACCAAACTCCAGCAGTTCATGTACAAACGCATGCGGACGCACCCCGACAAGGCGAAGCAGTACCTCGTCGGACGGGTCCGCAAGGCGCTGGGGCCCGACTACGACGTCGACACCCACTTCACGCCCAGCTATGCGCCGTGGGACCAGCGACTGTGCCTCGTGCCGAACGGCGATCTCTTCGAGGCCATCAAGACAGGCAGCGCGTCGGTCGTGACCGACCGCATCGTCACCTTCGACGAGACCGGCATCGAACTCGAGTCGGGTGAACATCTCGATGCCGACATCATCGTCACGGCGACGGGCCTCGAGATGGTCACGCTCGGCGAGGTCGACTTCGTCGTCGACGGTGAGCCGATCGACTTCGCGCAGACCTGGTCGTACAAGGGGTTCGCCTACTCCGACGTGCCGAACCTCGCCTCCACCTTCGGTTACGTGAACGCGTCCTGGACGTTGCGCGCCGACCTCATCGCCACCTACACCTGCCGTCTCCTCAACCACATGACGGCGACGGGCACCACGATCTGCACCCCGCGTCTGCGGCCGTCCGATGCATCGATGGTTGCCCGACCCCTGCTCGATCACCTGACCTCCGGGTACGTGCAGCGCGCGGCCGACCGCTTCCCCAAGCAGGGTGACCGCGAGCCGTGGATCAACCCGCAGGACTATGCGAAGGACCGCAAGATGTTCCGCAAGGAACCGGTCGACGACGGCGTGATGCAGTTCAGCACGGCACGACCGGCAGTTCAGGCCGACGAACGCGGCCGCCAGATGGCGGTGTGAGACGCGCTCCACACGGGTGAACCGTTCGCAGTGACCTCGACGTCGAGGTCGACGAAACGGTGCCCCTTGCGTTCGTACTCGTCCGCCACCCGTCCGCGGACCTCGATCTGGTCACCGTCGCGGGCGATGGCCCGATGTGCCGCACGAGTCGAGACGTGGATCCACGGCCCGAGGACGACGTTGCGGAACAGCACGCCGTTGGCCTGGCGGGCGAGGAACCCAGGATGGCACACGGCTCCGCTCGCGTACATCGAGCTGTCGTCGCGGATCTCGCCCAGGTAGATCGCCGCCAGGTCCTTCCGGTACGTGAACCTCAGCGCCCCGAGGGCGGTCCCGACGGCCAGCGTGTCACGATCAGCCGCCGGAACGGGGTCGCGGCGTTCGGCAGCGGCGAGCGGCGTGGGTTCAGGGAGAGGTTCGGGGAGATCGGCGACGAGCGCAGCTCGACCCGTCGCCCGCACGACGCCGTCCGGGCCGGTCACCGTCAGTTCGCCCGCGTCGTCGAGTCGTACGGTCACGATCTCGCCGTCGTAGACCGGGAGCACGAACCGGGCTTCCATCGTGGAACCGGTCAGGAACGCCTCACCCCACCGATCCACGCACGGGCGCGTCATGTAGGCCCAGACGTCGACTCCCGGCACCAGGCCGCCACGGAAGCCGTACGTCTGCGCGACGGCGTCGTCGTGCATCCTGTTGGTCGAGTCGAAGGCGGTGTTGTACGCCTCGACGGTGTACTCGTTGATCCCCATGGTGCTCGTGTCTACCAGGTCGTGTCTACCAGTCGGTCGGGCGGTAGTCCTTGAGGAACTGCCCCCACACGTGGTCGCCGGTGTTCGCGCCGTCGATGATCGGGTCGACGATGCGGGCCGCCCCGTCGACGATGTCGAGCGGGGGATGGAAGCGGTGCTCGGCCGTCTTCTGTTCGGCGATGGCCACCGGGTCCTCGTCGCTCACCCAGCCGGTGTCGACGCTGTTCATGCTGATGCCCGACGCGTGGAAGTCGGTCGCCGATGTCCGCGTCATCATGTTGAGCGCCGCCTTGGCCATGTTCGTGTGCGGGTGACGCGTCGTCTTGCACAGTCGATAGAACTGCCCTTCCACCGCCGACACGTTGACCACGTGTTTGTGATCACCCGGCGTGGCGTCCATCAGCGGCCTGAGCCGGGCGTTGATGACGAACGGCGCCACGGCGTTGACGAGTTGCGTTTCGAGCAGTTCGACCGACGACACCTCGTGCAGCAGGAGCCGCCACGAGTTGCGATCGCGGAGGTCGACCTGCTGGAGGTCCTGATCCAAACGGCCGGCCGGGAACAGATCGGCCTGGGCATGGAGTTCGTCGGGGAGCAAGGGCGTCTGCGACATCGCGGCCGCTTGCGTCAGCCCCACCAGCGGCAGGGGTGCCCCCACGACGTCGAGCGCGTCGCCGTCGTCGGAGCCCGGCAGCAGGTGGTACCCGCGCAGGCCCTCGTACGCACCGACGAGTCGGAGGACGTCCGGGTCGAGCGTGTCGAGCGCTGCAGCCTCGCCCTCCATCATGTGACGGTAGAAGTCGGGCGGGCGGCGCACCGTCTGACAGGCATTGTTGACGATGAAGTCGAGCCGATCGCGGGTGGACAACACGTGGTGGCAGAAGGCTTCGACGCTCGGCGTGTGGCGCAGGTCGAGCCCGAACACCTCGAGTCGGTCGCCCCACTCGGCGAAGTCCGCTTCGGCGGCATATCTCGCCGCGGCATCGCGTGGAAAACGGGTGGCCACGATGAGTGACGCACCACACCGCAGCAGCTTGATGCCCGCCTGATAGCCGATCTTCACCCGGCCGCCGGTGAGCAGTGCCACCGTGCCGGTGAGGTCGGCGAGCTCTCCGCGCTTGGCGAAGTTGAACTCGGCACAGGCGGGGCACAACTGGTCGTAGAAGTGGTGCACCTCGTGGTACTTGACCTTGCAGACGTAGCAGTGCTGCGGTTCGACGGTCTCGCTGTAGCCGGCCTCGTCGACGTCGTGTTGCACGAAGCCATGGGGGGCGTACACGTTGGGGGTGGTGAACACGGTCTGCTCGCGCAGGGTGCGAATCCCCGTCTCGGCCAGCACGGTCTCGTCTCGTTGCACCTTCGCCGAGCGGCGCTGACGCTTGAGCGCTTTCGTTCGGATGCGCCGTTCCTCGGGATCGGCACAGAACACGTCGCCGGCCGCGTTGACGAGTGCGATCTTCTCCGCCGGCGACAGGACCGTGAGCATGTCACGTGAGGCTCCGATGCGCTGGAGGAACTCGGTCGCCGCGAGCAGTTCGTGACGGAGTTGCTCGGCCGAGGCCTCAGGCACTGGTGATGTCCAACGGCGGGCGGTCGCCGAAGTTGATGCCGAGATCGCGCGCCGTACGCATCGTGTCGCCGTCGAGTGGAACCAGCTTCAGTTGGCGGGTGGCCTCGGAGAGTGGCACGTACACGACGTCCGGCGGCTGGAGCCCCACCATGATGCCGTCCTCGCCCTCGTCGAGCGCCCGCACCGCAGCCGCTCCGAAGCGCAGACCGAGCAACCGATCGAGCGCGGTCGGCGACCCGCCACGCAGCAGATGGCCCAACACCACGGTACGCGTCTCCTTGCCGGTCAGCGCTGCGATTCCCGCCGCGACCTTGCCACCCACGCCACCCAGCTGGACAGCTTGGCCCACCGCATGGCCGATGACGGTGACGTCCCCACCAACGGGTCGGGCGCCCTCGGCCACGACGACGATGGTGAATCTCGAACCGTTGCGGTCGCGCTGCAGGATCGTCTCGGCCAGGTGCTCCAGCTCGTACGGGATCTCCGGGATCAAGATGCAATGTGCACCGCCGGCCATGCCCGTGTGCAGCGCGATCCATCCGGCGTCGCGACCCATCACTTCCACGATCATGACGCGACCATGCGAGGTCGCCGTGGTGAACAATCGATCGATGCACTCGGTGGCGAAATCGACGGCGGTGTCGAAACCGAACGTCGCCGTGGTCTTGTCCAGGTCGTTGTCGATCGTCTTCGGGACACCGACGACTCGCAGGCCCGCCTCGTAGAGGTGATTGCCGATGGTGAGCGAGCCATCGCCGCCGACGGTGATCAGGGCGTCGATCCCGGCGTCGGCGAATCGTTGGATCAACTCGCCGGTCCGGTCGACCTCGAGGTACGTCCCGTCAGGCTGGAGCACCGGGTAGCGGGTCGGGTTGCCACGGTTCGTCGAACCCAGGATCGTCCCACCGGTGTGCTGGATCCCGCGGACCGACTGACGATCGAGCTCCATCAGGCCCCCACGCCGATACTCCTCGGGGTGCATCAGTCCGTTGAAGCCGTCGCGTATGCCCACGACCTGCCAGCCACGATTCCGAGCGGCGAGCGTCACCGACCGGATCACGGCGTTGAGGCCAGGTGCGTCGCCGCCGCCGGTGCTGATCGCGATGCGCGAGATGTCGTTCACGGGGTGCAAGGGTACGCCACGGCGCGGCCCACCCGACCCGAACGCACGCGCCGTCACACGCCGTTCACCTTCGGCCGCTGATCTCCGATGTGCTTCGATGCCTGGATGGACCACATCGAACCGACGATCGACCTCGGCGGACAGGTGGCGCTGGTCACCGGTGCCTCATCCGGGCTGGGCCGACGATTTGCGTTGGTGCTGGCCGCGAACGGCGCCCGGGTCGTGGCAACCGCCAGGCGCATCGACCGTCTGAACGACCTGGCGACGGAAATCGCGCAACTGGGCTCGACCTGTGTTCCGGTGCAGTTGGACGTCACCGACGCGGACCGGATCGCCTCGGTCGTGGCGACCGCGGAGGAACACCTCGGGCCCGTCCAGATCCTCGTGAACAACGCCGGCATTCCGGACGCGCAGTACGCGACGAAGATGCCGCTGGAACTCGTGGATCAGGTGCTCGACACCAACCTGCGCGCACCCTTCCTGCTGTCGTGCGAGGTCGCGCGCCGCCTGATCGCGCTGGAACTGCCCGGACGGATCGTCAACATCTCGTCGATCGGGGGGTTCCACTACGGAGGCGGCGGTGCGGCGTTGTACTCGATCAGCAAGGCGGGCGTGAACCGACTGACCGAGGCACTCGCCGTGGAGTGGTCACGTTTCGGGATCAACGTGAACGCGATCGCACCCGGGCTGTTCGCCTCCGAGATGTCCGACGGCATGATGGAGCGCATGGGCGATCTGACGAGGGCCTTCCCGCGACGCCGGATCGGGCAGCCGGAGAACCTCGACAGCACCCTGCTGTACCTCGTGTCACCGGCCTCGGAGATGGTCACCGGCACGATCGTCAAGGTCGACGACGGTCAAGGCCCGCGCTGACCCGTTCCTCCTGCCTCGCTGTGAGCGATCTGCGCAGATGCTGCGCTCATCGCTCACAGCACGACGGATTCCGGGGGGCGTCAGGCGTGCGGGGTGATCAACGCCTTGTCCCCCGTCGCCATCTTGGCGTAGCGGCGGACCTGGACCGGATCGACGGCGTCGGCCAACGACAATCGCATGCCGTAGGTGCTCGCGAACGTCGTCGTGATCTCGTCGGCGACGCGTTGACGCAGCCGGTTCGCGCCGTCCTGGCCGAGTTTCGTCAGGAACGGCATCAGCAGCCAGCCGCCGATGCCCCACGACATGCCGAAGTCGCGCCGCAGCACGGTCGGCCCACGGTCGAGTCCTCCGTAGATGTACACCTGCTTGTGGGTGTCGGAGCCGTAGCGGCTGAACTCGCCCGCCTGCTCCCCTGCCACCTTCTCCATGCACGACAGCAACGTCCCGGCCAGGTCGCCACCGCCGATGGCGTCGAAGGCGATGGTCGCGCCGGTTGCCCGCAAGGCGTCGGTCAGGTCGTCGATGAACGATGCGGCGCTCGAGTTCACCACGTGTGACGCCCCCTCGGCTCGGAGCAGGTCGACGTGTTCGGGTCGACGGACGATGTTGACGAGTCCGACGCCGTCGTCGACGCAGATGCGGTTGAGCATCAACCCGAGGTTCGATGCGCCGACCGTGTGGACGAGCGCCGTGTGTCCCTCCGACCGCATGGTCTCCACCATTCCCAGCGCGGTGAGCGGATTGACGAAGGCGGCAGCAGCATCGGCCGGGTCGGTGCCGTCGGCCATCGCCAGACACTGGCTGTGGTGGAGCGTCCGGTACTGGGCGTAGGCATTTCCCGACAGGAACCCCACGACCCGGCCGAGCAGCGCCTGCGCGTCGGGCGACGCCCCGGCCGCAACGACGACACCGCCACCCTCGTTGCCGACGGGCATCGGCTTGTCGAGTCGTGCTCGTTGCGCCGCGAGCCCCGCGGCAGCGACCGGCACGGCGACGGCCGGATAGACACCGTCGCCTGCTGCGAGCGAGGCGTCGGCGTCGCCGCCCGCGAACAGCATCCCCAGGTCGGAGGGATTGATCGGTGCGGCTTCGACACGCACGACGACCTGGTCGTCACCGGGTGCCGGCACGTCCGTCGGGCGCACCGCGAGCGTGACGATGCCGTCGCCGCTCAGCGTCGAACGCAGTTCCAGTGCGTGCTCGGGCACGTCGTACGAGGTCATGGAGCCATCGAAGCACACCCCGACGACCCGCCCCGATCCGGAGCGCCCGGTACGAGTCCTCCACATCGGGTGATGCGAATCGGCACAAATGGCCGCCATCCTGGGGATCGACAACGGCCATCGCCGTTCGAAAATCATCAAACGAGGAGAAAATCTCTCATGTTGCTCGCAAGCGAATTCGGTACGGGCCAGGTCTTCTGGTCGATGTTGTGGTTCTTCATGTTCTTCATCTGGATCATGATCCTGTTCCAGGTGTTCGCCGACATCTTCCGCAGCCATGACCTGGGCGGCTGGGGCAAGGCACTGTGGTCGATCTTCATCATCGTCGTGCCGTTCCTCGGTGTCTTCATCTACCTGATCGCACGTGGCAGCAAGATGCAGGAGCATGCCGTTTCCGATGCCAAGGCCATGGATGCCGCCCAGCGCGCCTACATCCAGCAGGCTGCCGGCACCGGCACCAGCGATGCCGACCAGCTCGACAAGCTCGCTGCGCTGCACACCGCCGGCAAGATCGACGACGCCGAGTACGCCGCAGCGAAGGCCAAAGTCCTGGGCAGCTGAAGTCCTGGGCAGCTGAAGCTGTCGAACTCCAACTGAACACCATCGTCGCGGGGTTCTGGCCGTCACGGCCGGGACCCCGCGGCGCGTCCGCACCCACGGTTCGTACGATGTGGGCGAAGACCGCACGCAGACGCTCACGTACCTTCCACTCGATGGTCCACGACGGACCGACAATCGAGGGAGGATGACATGAACGCATCGAAGGACGACTTCACCCAGACGACCGGCTGGACCGGTTGGATCGTCTTCGCGGCCACGATGATGATCATCAGCGGCAGCCTGAGCATCATCTTCGGACTCGTGGCCGCCCTGAACGACCAATGGGTGGCGTTCACGAACGTCGGGTCAGTGTTCCTCGACGTGTCCCAGTGGGGATGGGTCCACATCTTGCTCGGCCTGCTCGTGCTGCTGTGCGGATTCGGCGTCTTGAGCGGCAACCTCCTCGCCCGAACCATCGGCGTGTTCATCGCCGCTGCCAACCTGGTCGGCAACTTCTTCGTCATACCGCTCTATCCGATCTGGGCGCTGACCATCATCGTGCTCGACATCCTGGTCATCTGGGCCCTGACGGCCCACGGCCGGGAGATGAAGGCCTACTGAGTCCTGCTCCGATGACCACCGAGCCGAGCGTCGCTGGATCTCGCGGCCCCCTCGATTTCTACGTCGTGCGCCTCCCCTCGCGAGACGCCATGCCGTTCGAGGCCGTCCGTGAGTTCTTGTCACTCGTCGATGCGGAGATCATCGCCGTCGTCGATGTCGTCGTCATCGAGCGTGGAGCCGCCACGACATTCACGACGACGGAGCCACGCGCCCTCGATCCTCGCAACCCGTTGTCGGTGTTCGCGGGTACGACCGAA
Source organism: Ilumatobacteraceae bacterium (assembly GCA_963829585.1). Taxonomy (GTDB): domain Bacteria; phylum Actinomycetota; class Acidimicrobiia; order Acidimicrobiales; family Ilumatobacteraceae; genus Sva-07. Next base: position 108,808 of record CAWHJD010000011.1, read on the forward strand.
TCGATGTTGACGAGAGCCGACCTTGCGATGCTCGCCGAATCGCTTCCGCCGTCGACGTGCGCTGCCGTGTTCGTCATCGAACAGGTGTGGGCCAAGATTCTCGACGAGACGCTCGAGGCGTGGAGCTGTTCCATCGCGGAGCGCGGGCCGATCGCACCGGTCCCGACGTCGACGAGGGCCGGCAGTTCGGGGAGACGGCGGGAAGGGCCGCGGGTGCTCGCAGATCCGGTCGCTCCCCGTCAGCGGTAGACCTGCTCGGGGATCACGCGATACATTGCCGAGCCCCACCTCCGTCTCTCCCGACCGACATGACCGCACAGGCCCCCGCGACCCCGGCGTCGAGCGCACAGCTCGGAATCGCTCCTCATCGGCTGTCCCCGCCGCGATCACTCCGCAGTGCACTCGGCCGTGAGCGGCTCCTCGACCGGCTGGACCAGGCGCCCGGCCCGGTGATCACGGTCACCGCAGGTGCCGGGTTCGGCAAGTCGACGCTGCTGGGCCGGTGGGTCGATCGCCTCACGTGCCCCGCTGCGTGGCTGTCGTTGGATCTCGGCGACAACGATCCCATCCGGTTGCTGCGAGGCGTCGTGGCGGCGTTCGACACCATCGTTCCGGATGCCGGGCTCCTCCAGCTCGCCCGTGACGCCCGACCCGGTGCCTTCTCGCGTGTCCTCGCCCAACTCGGTGAGCGACTGCACGATGTCGAGCCGTTCGTCCTGGTCATCGACGACGTGCACCTCGTCACCGATCGCGAAGCATCCGAGGTGCTCGACGACATCGTCCACGTGATTCCCACCGGGAGCCGCATCGTGCTCGCGGGCAGATCGACGCCACCGGTTCGCACGGCACGCATGGAACTCGCCGAGGCAGTCGATTCGATCGGCGGCGACGAACTGCTGTTCACCCCGGACGAGGCAACGGCAGTCCTCGAGGAGTTCGCCGATCGGATCGAGCACCCGACCCGACGCGCACTGGTCGATCAACTCGGCGGGTGGCCGGCCGGCCTGCAGTTCGTCGTCCTCGGTCTGCGACGGGCGACGGACGACGCCACGCCGGACCCGCTACTGACGAGCAGCGGTCTCTTGACGAGGTACTTCCAGCAGGAGTTCCTCCGGGCGCTCCCGCACGCGGAGCTGCACTTCCTCATCCGCACCTCCGTGCTCGAACGGCTGTCGGGCGCCCTGTGCGATCACGTGCTCAACCATCCGGGAAGTGCGCAGCGACTCGACGAACTCGTGAGATCCGGCAACGTCTTCGTCGTCCCGATCGGCCACACCGGCGTCTACCGCTACCACCCACTGTTCGCCGATGTCCTCCTGACCGAGCTACGGCGCCTCGCTCCCGAACTCGAGGCCCCGCTCCGGCGCCGGGCGATCGAGTGGCACACGTCGCACGGCGAGTGGAATGCGGCCGTCGACCAGGCGCTGGCGAGCAACGGCCGCATCGACGCTGCCGCGGAGATCTTCAGGCACGTCGTCCCCGCGCTCTCGTCGGGTGAGGTGGCCTCGTTGGGTCGGTGGTTGTCCGATTTCGAGGCGCCCGAGATGCGTGCGAACCCGGCGTTGGCAATCGCTGCCGCGTGGCATGCGATGTTCAGCAACCGATCGGCGGAGATCGAACGCTGGCTGGAGGTGGCCCAGAAGACGCACGTCGACGGTCCGCTGCCCGATGGCACGGTCGATGTCCCGACCGCGATCGCCGCCGTCCGGATGATGGCCGGCGAGTCCGGAGTCATCGGTGTGATCGCCGACGCCCGCACCGTCCGCGAAGCGGGCGAGGGTGGCGGACCCTGGCGGCCGGTCGCGTTCATGCAGGAGGCCGTCGCACTCCAGCTCAGCGGGACGATCGACGATGCACGCCCGCTGCTGGAGATCGCCGAGTTCGAGACGCGGGGCTTCGCCGCAGCTCATGCCGTCACGCTTGCACACCTCGGCCTCGATGCGCTGGACCGACGCAATGACGCGGAGGGCACACTGCTGGTGCGCGCAGCGCTCGAGGAGGTCGAGACGTCAGGGCTCCGGGAACTCGCTCATATCAGCGTCGTCTTCGCCGCACAAGCCCTCGTCGAGGCCAGGGCGGGAGCGTTCGAGGCATCGCGACGCGCGTCGGACCATGTCGAGTATCTCGCCGACACTCTCAACAGGGTGCACACCCGCGCCCAGATCCACCAGCATCTGATCCTGGCCGACGCTGCGCTGGTGCGAGGGGAGATCGCCACTGCGCTCCGCCTCCTGCGCCACGCACAGGACCGACTTCCCGCCGAGCCCGACGCGCTCGTACTCCATCAGTGGGCGCAACGAACCGCCCAACGCTGCGCTTCTCGCAACGCGAGCACGACCATCGACCTGACACCGGCCGAACATCGGGTCCTCGAGCAGCTCGCGACGCACCGGACGTTGTCGGAGATCGGCGATCACCTCTACGTGTCACGCAACACGGTCAAGACCCACACCATGTCGATCTATCGCAAGTTGCTCGTCTCAGGGCGCAGCGAAGCGGTCACACGCGCGATCGAACTCGAACTCCTGGACACGGGCGACCACGATGATCGTCGAGCTGTCGCCGGCAAACGCTGACGACAGCTCGACGGTCGTTCCGGCGGACGCCGGGCGTGTTCAACGGCGATCGCGGCGGTCTTCGCGGCGGTCCTGGCGTCGGTCGACACCGTGTGCCACGACGGCGGCAGTGCCGACAACTGCGGCGGTGCGGGCGACCGGGGCTCCGACGACTCCTCGTCGTGCTGCTCGTGCGGGACGCAATGGCATGGTTCAATCTCCTTCGGCTTCGATCGACGCAGCGATCGCTTGGATGGGAATGCGGCCGCTGGCCACGAGTTGACCGCCGGCACGGCGAGCAGCGGACGCGAACGGCGAGGCCCAGGTGTTCTCCCAGACGAGGACGCCGGCGGTGGTGCCGGGCTCCATCGCCTCGGCCAGGTGCGCGAGGTCGTCGGCGGCGAGGATCTCGGCAATCTCGGACTCCAGCGCACGGAGTTCGTCGAGTTCGTCGAAGTCGTCGATCTCGAATCCCTCGATGTTCCCCTCGTCGTCCTTGACGATGACGACGAGATCGAGGATCCGGATGATCCCCGCTTCGGTGAGCGACGCGAGTTCCGCTGCCATCTCACCGTTGAACGTGGACTGCCCGGCTGGGAACTCGATCACGAGGTAGTCGACAGGACCGAACTCGTCCATCGATGTATCGGACATGGGTGGGGCTCCTTCTGGCGAACGCGGTTCGCCGTTGTGGTCTGAGATGTTGCCTTCTGTCGATGATCGCGCCGATACGAGACGTCGACGTCATCCATTCAGGGTGAAGTCGCACGTTCACCCGCATCGGACGATGCCCGCGGCGCGTGCGGCGCGCGAGCATGATGAGGTGGTACCGCCGGACCGGGCGGACCGAGCGAAGGGGACACAGCGTGGACGACACCATCGAACAACAGGTGGAGGGCAGGAAGCACTCCGTCCTCGTGCCGATCCTGATCGTGCTGGCGGCAGTGATCCTGCTGGTCACCGCCGTGAACGTGTGGGTGGACCGGGCAGCTCTCGACACCGACAACTGGGTCGACGCGTCCGACGAGCTGCTGGCCGAGCCGGCGATCAGAGAAGCCATCGCCGTCTACGTCGTCGACCAGCTGTACACGAACGTCGATGTGGCCGCACAACTCGGCGACCTGCTGCCGGGCGACCTCAGCGGACTTTCCGGCGCCCTCGCCTCGGCGCTGCGCAATCCTGCGACCGAGGCCGTCGATCGGCTGCTGGCAACCGACCAGGTCGCCCAGATCTGGTCCACGGCCAACCGTGTCGCCCACGAGACCATCGTCAACATCCTCGAGGACGACGCGAGGGTCGAAGCACTCTCCACCGCCGAGGGAACCATCACGCTCGACCTTCGTGAGGTCGTCGTGAAGTTGGCCGACAACCTGGGACTGCCCGGCGCCGCGGTCGACAGGATCCCGGCCGACGCCGGCCAGGTGACGATCATCCAGTCGTCGAAACTCGAGGATCTCCAGTCAGCGGTCAAGTTCGTCGAGTGGGCGTCGTGGCTGCTGTTCTTCGTCGTCATCGCGATCTACGCCGGAGCCATCTTCCTCGCCGACGGTTGGCGCCGGGTCGCCACGCGAACGGTCGGCCTGTCGATGCTGATCGTCGGGCTGCTCCTCCTCGCGGGGCTGCGCTTCGGTGGCGACCGCCTGCTCGACAGCGTGGTCCAGAACGAGAGCAACCGGGGTGCGGCCGAAGCGGTGTGGAAGATCGGGTCGTCGCTCCTGCGCGACATCGGCTGGAACATTGCGGTGGTCGGTGCGCTGATCGTCCTGGGTGCCTTCCTCGCCGGCTCCACCGCCGTCGCCACGGCGATCCGCCGTTTCGTCGCACCCGTGTTCGTCGGCGGCGCCGGCGTGCGCTGGAGTGTCGGTGCTGCGATCTTCCTCATCTTCGTGCTCTGGGCTCCGATTCCGGCGCTCACGAACTGGTTCGGCATCCTCGTGTTCGCCGGCATCGTTGCAGCCTGCATCGAGGGCCTCCGCGGGTTGTGCCTCGCCGATCGAGCCGCCGGTGACGCCGAGGCGGTTCCGGCTGCACCCTGATCGCCGGGGCCCGATCGTGACGCGCCCGTAAGCTCGACGGTGACCATGGCACCGAAGCGTCTCACTCCCGGCCCGCCGTCGAGCCGCCTCGTCAGAGGCGCCGTGATGTTGGCCATCGCGGCGCTCCAGGACGAGCGCGTGCGGACCCAACTCGCCAAGGCGCCCGCAGCCGTTCGATCGTGGGCGGCGACACGACGTTCGAGCGAACGCGACGCCACGGCAGGGCTGGCACGGTTCGACCCCACACAGCGATTCGGTCAGAAGGGCATCGAGCGTCGACTCTCCGCGGTGCAACGCAATGCCGATCTCGTGTTCCCCGATCGGAGCGACCCGACGGCGGCCGCGATCCATCAGGCGATCGACGAACTGAACCGCGCCACCGCGATCTCCGAGACGATGCCGCTCAACGAGCGACGACGCGCCCGTGGACGCATCACGTCGGAGCTCACTCGGCTCGAGGTGGCGTTGGTCGACGCAGTGCTGCCGACCGGGAAACCGGCCTGATCAGAACGGGCGGTCGTTGGTCCGCTTCTTCGGCGGCGCCTTGAACGGCGCCTCGATCAGCATCTCGAACTGCGCATCGTCGGGCTGCTTGGGATCGTTCAGGTTCTGCAGGTACTTCTTGATCGCGGCGCGAGCCGGCGGCACGTGCGCGCCCTTGAGCCCGACGGAGCGACTCATCGCGTCCTTGGCCTTCGCGACGCGCTCCTTGCGCGCGGCCTTCTCCTCGTCGGAGTAGACCTTCTGCACCTTGTTGGCGCGCGCCTGCTGCTCGGCGAGTCGGCGGGCTTCTGATTCCTGGAGCGGTGTGAGTTTGGCCTGCGGAGCCATGTTCGTGATCCTTTGTCTCGGGAGGCCTCGCAGGGTAACCCGTGCGGCCCCGAATGAAGTGCACGAGTCGTGAATCGCTAGCGTCGTGCACGCCCACACACTCGTTCTCCAGAAGGAGCGCTCCATGCGCGAAGCAGTCTTCGTTTCCTATGCCCGTACCGGTCTCGCCAAGTCGGGACGCGGCGGATTCAACATCACGCCGGCCATGACCATGGCCGCCCACGCCATCAGCAGTGCGGTGGCGAAGTCCGGCGTCGAGCCCGAGGCCGTCGAAGACCTCGCTCTCGGCAACGGGGCCCACGGATCGGGAAACCTCGGCCGCCTCGCCGGGCTCCTCGCCGGTCTCCCCGTGACGACCGGCGGCAACACCGTCCAGCGTCACTGCTCCTCGGGCCTGAACTCCATCGCGATCGCCGCCAACCACATCAAGGTCGACGGCGTCGATTGTGCGGTTGCCGGCGGCGTCGAGTCGATCTCGATCCCGAGCCCGGGCATGGGCGGTTCGATCAACATGGATCCGAAACTGCAGGAGATGTACCCGGCGGTCTACATGGCGATGATCGAGACGGCCGACATCGTGGCACAGCGGTACAACGTGTCGCGCGAGTACCAGGACGAGTACTCCTACACCTCCCAGATGCGCATGGCCGCCGCCCAGGAGAACGGCTTCTTCGAGGACGAGATCGTCCCGATGGCCACGAAGATGAAGATCGTCGATCGCGAGACGAACGAGGAGTCGATCGTCGACTACGTCGTCGACCGCGACGAGTGCAACCGCCCGACCACCACCCTGGAGGGCCTGGCGAAGCTGGCCCCCGTGCGCGGTGAGGGCAACTTCGTCACGGCCGGCAACGCCAGCCAGCTGTCCGACGGCGCTGCCGCGGTGGTCCTGATGTCGGACGAGGAGGCGTCTCGTCGCGACATCGAGCCGATGGGCGCGTTCAAGGGCTGGGCGGTCGCCGGCTGCGAACCCGACGAGATGGGCATCGGCCCGATCTACGCCGTGCCGAAGCTGCTGAAGCGCCACGGTCTGACCGTCGACGACATCGACCTCTGGGAACTCAACGAGGCATTCGCCAGCCAGTGTCTGTACTCACGCGACACGCTGGGCATCGACCCCGAGAAGTACAACGTCAACGGTGGCTCGATCGCCATCGGCCACCCGTTCGGCATGACCGGCACCCGGTGCGCCGGCCACATCCTCCAGGAGGGCAAGCGTCGCGGCGCCAAGTGGGGCGTGGTCACGATGTGCATCGGTGGCGGCCAGGGCGCGGCCGGGCTCATCGAGATCTACTGATCCCGTTCACACGACCCAGGTGACCGGCAACCTGGGGTCCGGGCGGTACACGCAGTACGTACCGGTGCCGAGCGCCTGGGTGAGGTGCCGGCCGAGCGCCGGGTGGTGTTCGGCGAGGCGCGCCACTGCGTAACGGATCGAGCGCGTGACGCTGGTTCGTGCCCGCTCGGCAGTGGCGCAGGCGAGTCGGGAGCGGCCGCCCAGGCCGACCGCCCGCGAGAGCTCGGCGATCAGATACTCGCGATCTTGCACAGCGAGGGTCGAGACGGGCCGCGTCGTTCATCATCGTTGCGTCGTCGATGTCCTCGTCGATGTCGGCGAGTCGCCGCCGATAGGCCTCGCGCGCCCGCTCGTCGAGATGGAGGCCCGCATGGCCGCCATCCGTGATCGTCAACCCGTCGTCGCTTCCCGGCTCCGAACCGTGCCGCACCGTCGGGAGCGAACCCCGCTCCACGGCGACGAGGTCGAGTACGTGGAACTCTCGGTTCGGCTCGGCCAGCAGGCGTTCCAGGTACCGGAATCCCAGCAGGTCGTGGAGCAGGACGGTGGTCCCGTCGAAGCGAACCGTGCGGGTGTCACCCTCGCACCGGAAGACGCACGCCGACGCGGTGTGCGTCGCCGGCGACGGCCGCGCGGGTCGATCGTCGAGCGCGCGTTCGGCCTCTCGTGCGCGCAGCTCGGCACCGAATCCCTGGAACAGCTGCCGTGCCGCGTGCCACTCCAGCGCTGCACCCGCGGTGTTCCCGGTCGCCTGGCGCGCCTCCCCGAGCACCATCCTGGCCTCGGCGGCCTCGTACGGGGCGCCGATCTCGATCCAGGCCGCTGCGGCCCGTTCGCAGTGGACCGCCGACCGTGCGGCGTCACCCTCGGCGAGCGCGGCGCGGCCCTGCGCGAGCGAGGCGCCGGCACCGAGCGCGGCGCTCGAGTATGTCGCCGCGATCTCGCTGAGTTCGTCCGCTGCACGCCGTGCGGTCTCGACATCGCCCGTTGCGAACGCGATCTCGACCTGCGCGGCGAGCAGAGGCGCGAGACGAAGCCCACCGTACGGTGGACGCTCCTTCGACGGGATGTCGAAGGGGTGCTCGATCGCATCGGAGATCAATGCGGTGGCTCCGTCGGTGTCTCCTTGTGCGAGCCGCAGGAGCGCCAGGCCCGGCTGTGGCATCCACGAGTTGGCGTGGGCCGCGAGGAAGGCCTCCTCGGCGCCCGCGAGATCACCCTTGCGCAGCCGGATGTTGCCGAGTTCGGTCAGCGGCCACCCGAACTCCCGTCGCATCCATGGTCGAAGCTCCTCGCACGCCTCGAGCGCCTCCTCCTCGGCTCGATCACACGGGCCGGTCAGCCGGAACATCTCAGCTCGGTGCACCCGGCACCTCCCGCTGAAGCCGCCGAACGCCGAGTCGTGGCGCCAGTGCTCCATCGCCTGGGTCCATTCGCCTGCCCGCTCGTACATGGCGAGGCCCTGTACGGCGCAGATCAGTTCGCAGTAGGCCATGCCGGACGTCATGTCGTCGACCGCACCCGACATCAGGGTCAGCGCCACGTCGTCGAGAATCTCGAGGCCCTCATCGGTGTGACCCTCGAAGATGAGCAGTCGGGCCGACGCGACCCGCCCGATCAGGACGGATGCTTCGATGCCGTGCCGTCGCCCGAGTTCGATCGACGTGCGAGCACACATGCCTGCGGTCTCCATGTCGCCACACCACAGCCGCTCGTAGGTACGCACCATGGCGACGACCGCGTGCACCGGCGTGTCGCCGGTCTCGGCGATCAACCGCTCGGCACGGCGCAGCCACCCGCGGATGGGTGCCATGAGACCGGTGTCGATCATGAGGTACATCGCCACCATCGCAGCGGCGCGCGCTGCCTGGATCTCGTCGCCGCCGGCGAGGTGCAGCTCGTACAGGTCCTCCCAGGCATCGACCGACGCCTCGGGGTCCCCGCCGCCGTACGCCGCCTCGGCGCGGAGCTCCAAGCCGATCGCCGAGCCGGCGACGCTGTCATCGTCGAGCAGACCCAGGGCGTCGATCCATCGGCGTTCCGAGATGGCCTGCCGCGCCGCAGCGAACGGGTCGCCCGCTGCGCTCACCGGCACGAGAGCTCGCGTCGGCAGCTCTCTCCCCGAGACGTTCCGGCCATTGTCCCATTGTGACACCGAATGTCGCGCCGAGCTGTCGTCCGGCATTCCGCCGGGTCACCACAGAGAGGCAGCCCCATGGAACCAACCGATCAACTCGCCGTCATCATCCCCATGCTCATCGACCTCGTCGACCAGCTCCGCGCCGACCAGCTCACGGAACCGACCGCGTGCGCCGACTTCGACGTGAGCGGCGTGCTCGACCACATGATGGGAGGCGCCGCGGCGTTCGTTCCCGCCTTCCGTGGCGAGACGTCGGGCAGTCCCGCTTCGAGGGTCGACGCAGGCCAGGTGCCCACGGCCGACTACCGCCGCGCCATGAACGATCTGCTCGACGCCGCGACCTCGCCGGGTGCGATGGAGCGCACGATCGACGCGCCGTTCGGTCGGGTCCCCGGCTCGGTGTTCGCCGGTTTCGTCGCGTTCGACGGCCTCGTCCACGGCTGGGACATCGCCACCGCCGCCGGTCTGCCCTACGACCCACCCGCCGAGGTCGTCGCTCGCGGTCGACGAGTTCGCCCGGGCGGCCCTCGGGCCCGACCTGCGCGACGGTGACACCTTTGCGGCCGCCACCGAGGCGCCGGCCGACGCCTCGCCGCTCGAGCAGCTCGTCGCGTTCAGCGGCCGAAGGCTCTGAGCGACCCGTTGTCCCGATGTGACATCGATTGTCACGCCTGGTTGTTCGAACACCCATCACACCATCCACACCACGCACATCATCCACACCATCACGAAGGAGCATCACATGCGCATTGCCAAGGAATCGGTCCCGACCAAGTTCGCCGTCCCGGGGGCCACCGCTCGCCAGCTGACCGACTTCGGTGACGCCACCGGGTTCGGCGCCATCAGCGGCGAGTACTTCTCACTCGCGACCGGTACCGACATCGCTCCCCTGCTCGACGGCCTCGTCGACAACGGGTGCCAGTCCCCCCACTGGGGTTACGTCCTCTCCGGCGAACTCGTCGTGAGCTACACCGACGGCTCCGAGGACACATGCTCGGGCGGCGACCTGTTCTACTGGCCGCCGGGGCACTCGGTCAGGGTCACCGACGACGCCGAGGTCGTCCTGTTCAGCCCGCAAGCCGAGCACACGCACGTGCTCGACCACATGATGGCCAAGATGCAGGGTTGAGGATGCAGGGTTGACCACGCAGGGAGGACGTATCTGCGCCCTCCCGTCTCACCCGATCTGGCGGAGGGATCACACGTCCGGGCGGCGTAATTTGCGTACCATCGGCCCGTCGGTACGCGCCGACAGTGAGGGGACAGATGGAGCAGGCACCTACCACCAGATCTGCACGCGGCGTTGCGGTGATGCAGGGCATTCTCCCGTGGAACCGCAGCGGTGTCCCCGCCGACGTCATCGCCGGTGTCACGCTCGCCGCACTCGCGATCCCGGAGGTCATGGGCTACACCTCGATCGCCGGCATGCCGGTGATCACCGGGCTCTACACCATCTTGATCCCACTCCTGCTGTTCGCGCTGTTGGGCTCCTCCCGACACCTCGTGGTCGGTGCGGACTCCGCAACGGCCGCGATCCTCGCAGCAGGCTTGGCCGGCCTCGCCACGGCGAAGTCCGATCAATACGTCGCACTCGCCGGCATGGTGGCGCTCCTCGCTGCCGGCCTGCTGATCATCGCCCGTCTCGTCGGCCTCGCGTTCCTGGCCGACTTCATGTCGCGAACGGTGCTGATCGGCTTCCTGACCGGTGTCGGCATCCAGGTCGCATGCGGTCAGGTGGGAGGCATGCTCGGACTCCCGGCGGGCAGCGGCATCACCATCGACGGCAGGACGGTCGACAACACGCTCGCAAAGCTCTGGAGCACACTCGAGAACATCTCCGACATCAGCTGGACGACCGTGGCGGTCTCGGTCGGCGTGATCGTGGTGATCCTCGGCGGAAAGGCCATCTCGCCGAAGATCCCGGGGGCACTCGTCGCCGTGATCGGATCGATGTTGATCAGCTGGCAGTGGAACCTGGCCACCCACGGAGTGGCCACGCTCGGACCGGTGCCCGGTGGCCTCCCGAGCATCAGCTTCCCCTCGGTGCCACGATCCGACATTCCCACACTGCTCGGAACCGCGGCCTCCATCTTCGTGCTGATCCTCGCGCAGAGCGCAGCGACCTCCAGGGCCTACGCCGCCAAGTACAGCGACAAGTTCGACGAGAACGTCGACCTCGTGGGCCTCGGTGCCGCCAACCTCGGTGCGGCATTCACCGGCACGTTCGTGGTCAACGGCAGCCCGACCAAGACCCAGATGGTCGACGGCGCCGGGCGGCAGGAGTCAGCTCGCATCGCTCACGACCGTCGCCATCGTCGCCATCGTCCTGCTCTGGCTCACCGCACCACTCCAGTACATGCCCGAGGCCGTGCTCTCCACGGTTGTGTTCCTGATCGGCATCGAGTTGGTCGACATCGCCGGGATGAAGCGCATCTGGAGGCTCCGTCGCGACGAGTTCGTCGTCGCGGCCCTCACGGCAGCCACCGTCGTGCTCGTCGGGGTACTGCAGGGGATCGTGATCGCCATCGTCCTGTCACTCATCGACCATCTCCGTCGGTCGTACCGGCCGCCAACCGCCGTGATGACCCCGACGACGGGCGACGAGGCCGGCACCTGGACGGCGGGCGGGGTCACCCCCGAGGCACGGACCGAACCGGGCCTGGTCGTGTACCGGTTCTCCGCCCCGCTCTACTACGCGAACGCCGAGCACTTCACCTCCGAGCTGCTCTCGTTCGGCACGTCCGACCAGCCACCCGAGTGGGTGTGCGTCTATGCGGCCGCCATCCCCGACGTCGACATGTCCGGTGCCGAATCGCTCGAGTCCATCATCGCGAACCTCGCGGCGAACGGCGTCACACTCGTCTTCGCCGAGGTCATGCCCGAGGTGCTCGAGGAGTTCGATCGCTACGGGCTCACCGAGCTGATCGGCCAGGAGCACATCTTCCCGACCGTCGCTGCCGCCGAGCACGCATTCCGAGCCCGGAGCCGGGCCTGAACCGCCGGACTCAGAGCCCCCGCTGTACTTCGATGCGACCGCTGGCTTCCGCCTCGACGAGCTCTTTGTAGTCGGCCTCGTTCTGGTCGGCGTACAACTCCGAGAAGTCGGCGATGGCGTTGTCGAACGTCGCGCCGCTCCCGAGGTAGGCCGCAATGGCGATGCGATCTCCCGAGCGTGCGTGAGCGCGAGCGAGTGCACGTCCGCAGAGTCGGGCGTACATCTCGAGGCGGAACAGGTCCATCGTCTCGACGACGGCCGACCCCTTCCAGTCCCTGAGCTGGCGGAAGTAGTAGTCACGCTTCACGCCGTCGAGACCGACCGGTGAACTCCACCCCAGGAAGATGTCACTCGACGCCTGCATGAGGTGCTGGCCGTTCACGACCCGCTGACCGTTGGACATGCGCGACTTCGGCCCGGCAAACGACGACAGCACCGATGCCTGCGCTTGCTTGGCCTGGAGGAACAACGGATCGTTCCCGTCGCGGCCGAGCAGCAGGACGATCCACGAACGGGTACCGACGCTGCCGACGCCGACGACCTTGCGGGCGACATCGATGATCCTGAAGTCCTCCAGCAGGCGGCGACGGTCGCTCTGCAGGGTCTCCCGATAGCGCACGAAGATCTCGTGGATCTCGGCGCGGACCTGCTCGTGATCGGCCGCGTCGAAGAGTTCCGCGGCCGGCTGGATGAGCGGCGGGTCGCTGATGATGCGAGGCTCGCCGTCGACGAGGTGGGTGAGTTTGTTGTAGGCCTGATGGCTGTCGCGGGTGCGAGCCTTGGCGATGTTGGCCTCGGCCCGCTTCAGCAGCTTCGACGCGACGCCCTTGCTCGCGTCGGTCAGCCACGCATCGACGTCGAGCATCGCGTACCAGACGTCGAGGTTGTTCATGCCGGCGAACGTCGCCATCGACGTGCGGTACTCCTGGGCGACTGCAACGAGTGACCGGCGACGTTCCTGCTCGTTGAATCCGTTGTCGCGGCCGGCGATGGCGAAACTCGCCGCCAGACGCTTCACATCCCATTCGAACGGACCCGGTGCCGTCTCGTCGAAGTCGTTGATGTCGAACACCAGACGTCGCTCGGGTGAGCCGAACACCCCGAAGTTCATGAGGTGAGCGTCGCCGCACAACTGGACGTTCAGGCCCGAGCGAGCCGTCCCTGCCAGGTCCGACGCCATGACGAGCGCAGCACCGCGGTAGAAGGTGAACGGCGACACGAGCATCCGGCCGTACCGGATCGGCACCAGTTCGGGGACACGCGACGCCGCCTGCCCCTCGAGCAGGGCGACCGGATCAGGTCGCGCCGGACCGACCGCGAGCGACGCATGGCCGGTTCGAGGCACCTCTCGACGGGCCGCCTTGCCGCGAGCGACACGCTCTTCGACCGTGAGGTGCGGCACGGCCGTTCGGGCCGGGCGTGGCGCCGTTCGGGGAGCCTTGCGAGGAGGTGCAGTTCGAGTGGTCATCTGTACATCACGAGGAGGATCGTAGGAGGTCGGCCCGCGGCTACTGGCACACTGAAGGGATGACAACACACGAAGACCCGGCCGGTGGCGATTCCCGACCGGTGTTCGAACCCCCGGACCCATCGCTGCGGGCCGGCGTGGAACCCGAGGCGCGAGTGGTGTCCGATCCCGGCGCCCCGGTGATCATCGGTGTTTCGTTCGATCGGCTCGTCCTGGCCCAGCAGTTCCTCCTCGCGATGGGAGGCCTGCGTGACTCGGGTTCGCTCGAGCTGAAGGACGCCGTCGTGGTGACGAAGGACGACTCGGGGTCGGTCAAGGTGGTCGAAACGATGGACCCGACACCGGGTCGCGCTGCTCTGACCGGAGCCATGTGGACCAGCCTGCTCGGCCTCCTGGTGGGTGGCCCGGTCGGCTGGGTTGCCGGTCTCGGGATCGGGGCTGCCACCGGCGCTGTCACGGCGAAGATCGTCGATCTCGGCATCCCCGACGAGTGGGTCGAGTGGTTTCGTGATGCCGTCGCGCCGGGGACGTCGACCGTCGTGATCCTGGCCGACCACGTACACGTCGCTGCGCTCGCCGACGAGGCCCGCCGCTTCGCCGGAGCCGAACTGCTGTACACCTCGATGCCCGACCACGCCTACGAACAGTTGGCTGAGGCCTTCTCCTCATGAACGGTCCGAGGGTGAGATTCGCGTCACCGAGCGAACGTCAGGCGATCGGCCGCGCTGCACGCGAACACGCGCCGAGACGCCTGCTCGCGACCTGGGACCCCGAGTTCCGTACCGCCGATGTCGTCGAGACGCTCACGGCACAGAACGAGGTGCGTGTGCCGGAACTCGTGCCGATTCGATTCGGGCGCATGACCGCGACGCCATGGACGTTCTTCCGGGGTGCGGCTGCGGTCATGGCAGCAGATCTCGCCACACGATCGAACACCGGTCTCGAGGTACAGCTCTGCGGCGACGCTCACGTTCTGAACTTCGGCCTCTGGGCCACACCCGAGCGAAACCTGGCGTTCGATCTCCGTGACTTCGACGAAACGCTCCCAGGCCCGTTCGAGTGGGACGTTGCGAGGCTGACCGCCAGCCTCGTGGTGCTCGCCCGCGACAACGGCCTGGGACGACACAAGACCGAGGCGGCCGTCGCCGACTGTGTCCGCTCGTACCGCAAGAGCATGGCGCGGTACGCGACCGCGAAGCAGCTCGACATCTGGTACGACCTCATCGATGTCGGAGCGTTGATCGCACGGTTCAGACCCGCGGACCGGGAGTTGGCCGCGGCGTACATCGCACGACGCGCTCCTCGGCGTACAGGACGCGCCGCTGTGAAGAAGCTCACCGAGGTCGTCGACGGGCATCTGCACATCACCGACGACCCACCGCTGCGGACCCACCTCGATGCCGACGGGTTGGCACTCGTCGCCGACCTCATGGCGCGGTATCGCGAATCCCTCCCGGAGTATCGGCGCCACCTGCTCGACCGGTTCGCGTTCGCCGACGCCGTCCGACAGGTGGTGGGCGTCGGCAGCGTGGGGATGCGGGTGTTCCTCGTGCTGCTCGAGGGCCGTGACGGCGGAGATCCGCTCTTCCTCCAGATCAAACAGGCCGCACCGTCGGTGTACGAGGCTCACCTCGGGCCCAGCAGATACGCCACGAGCGGCCAACGGGTGGCCGTGGGCAAGCGCCTCACCCAGAGCGCCACGGACATCTTCGTGGGCTGGACGTCGGGCGACGACGGCCTCGACTACTACGTGCGACAGTTCCGCGACATGAAGGTGATCCCGGATGGCGCGTTGATCACACCCCGGCTGGCCGAGTTCGCCGGCGCGTGCGGTGCGGTACTCGCCCGAGCCCATGCCCGCACCGGCGATCCCACGTCGATCGCCGGGTACATCGGCAGCGGCGCGAAGTTCGACGATGCCGTCGGGGCCTTCTCCATCGCGTACGCCGACCAGACCGAACGGGACCACCGGCAACTCGTGGACGCGGTGGCGTCGGGAGCGATCGAGAGCGCCCCCGGCTGGTAGCACCGCTGCGTCGCATCAGCAACCGAGTTACCGTTGATCGCGTGCGCGTCTTCCTCACCCACAACGCCGAGGATCTCGACGCGTACTACGGCCGAGCGCTCCCGCACCTCGCCGCGATCGCCGAGGTCGTCCTGAATCCGACCGGACGCGACCTCACGACGCCCGAGTTGATCGATGCGGCGGCCGACTGTGACGTCATCGTCGCCCACCGATCGACGCCGGGAGAAGCAGACCTCTTCGAAGGGCTGCCGAACCTGGTTGCGTTCCTGCGGTGTGCGGTCGACACGAGCACGATCGATGTCGATGCAGCATCGGCGCACGGCGTCCTGATCGCCAGAGCCGACAAGAGCTTCGTGGCCTCGACCGCCGAGTTGGCGGTCGGCCTGCTCCTCGACGTCGCGCGCAACATCAGCATCTCGACGCTGGACTATGCGTGCGGAGCCTCGCCACCACAGCGCGTCGGACGACAGCTGCGCGGCCGTACCGCCGGCATCATCGGGTACGGGTCGATCGGTTCGTATCTCGCGGACCTCCTGGTGGCGATGGGCATGGATGTGCTGGTTCACGATCCGTTCGTCACCGACGGACCGGTCGACGGCGTGAGATTCGTCGGCCTCGACGAGCTGCTGCGCGCGGCCGACGTGGTGTTTCCTCTGGTGCCGGGGACCGCCGACAACGAGAACCTCGTCGGTGCGCCCGAGCTCGCCCTGATGCGACGGGGCACGATCCTGGTCAACGTCGGTCGCGGTGAGTTGCTCGACGATGCCGCTGTGGCCGAGGCGCTCGGTTCGGGTCACCTCGGCGGCCTGGGACTCGACGTCGGGCGCGGCGACGATCAACGTCCCTCCCCTGAGTTGGTGGCACTTCCAGGCGTCGTCGCGACCCCGCATCTCGGCGGGCTGACCCCCGAGAACGCGGATGCGCAGGCCGCGAGCAGCGTCGAACAGGTCTCGGCGATGCTCGACGGTGACATCCCACCGAGATCGTTGAACGCGGAGCATGCCGCCCGCCTGCGCTCCTTGTGGGAACGAACTCGCCCGTGATGCGATCCGCTTGCGACACGCACATCCACTTCTACGACCATCGCCATCCGGTTGCTCCCGGCGCAGTGCTCCGTCCGGGCGATGCGACGCCCCACGACTACCGCTGTGTACAAACCGCGCTGGGGACCGAGCGCGTCGTCATCGTGCAACCCACCACGTACGGCCTCGACAACTCCTGCCAGCTCCACGCGATGGCGACGTTCGGTGACTCGGCGCGAGGCGTCATGGTGATCGGCGCAGACGCACCGCAGGAAGATCTCGCACGGCTCACGGATCTCGGGGTACGCGGAGCGCGGTTCCACATGCTCCCCGGTGGCGCCGTCGCATGGGAGATGCTCGAGGCCGTCGCCGCCGACATCGCCCCGTTCGGATGGCACATCCAGCTGCAGTTGAACGGTCGCGAGCTCCCCCGCAGACTGGATCGCCTGCTCCGGCTTCCCGTCGGCCTCGTGGTGGACCACGTGGGTCGATTCATGCCCGCGGTGGACCCGGACGCTGCGGAGTTCGCGGCCTTGCTGAGTCTGGTCGATCACGGCGCGACCGTGAAGCTGTCGGCTCCCTACGAATCGTCGGACGTCGGTCCACCGCATTTCGACGACGTGACCCGGCTCGTCGACGTCCTCGTGTCCCGGGCGCCCGACCGTCTGGTGTGGGCCAGCAACTGGCCCCATCCCGGACAGTCGACACCACCGACTGCCGCCGAACTGGTCGCGCTGCGCGATCGTTGGTTACCGACCGATGAGCTCCGTCGTCGGGTGCTGGTCGACAATCCGGCCGCGCTCTACGACTTCTGACCACGAAAGGGACGACCATGACCGATCCGACCGAACTCTCTCCCACCAAGTACGCGTCCTACCCGTCGCTGGTCGACCGGACCGTCCTCGTCACCGGTGGAGCCGACGGCATCGGCGCCGCGCTCGTCGAGCAGTTCGCCTTGCAGGGTTCCAAGGTCGCATTCGTCGACATCAACGCGACCAGGGGCGCCGAGACCGTCGAGCGGTGCCGTCAGAGCGGACCACGCCACACGCCGCGTTTCTACGAGGTCGATCTCGTCGACATCGAGGCAGTGCGCGCAGCGATCTCGCAGGCCCAGGTCGACCTCGGCGGGATCACCGTGCTCGTCAACAACGCAGCGAGCGACGATCGGCACGATTGGCGGGACATGACCGTCGAGTACTGGAAC
The DNA here is from genome assembly GCA_963829585.1 of Ilumatobacteraceae bacterium. Taxonomy (GTDB): domain Bacteria; phylum Actinomycetota; class Acidimicrobiia; order Acidimicrobiales; family Ilumatobacteraceae; genus Sva-07. Next base: position 126,382 of record CAWHJD010000011.1, read on the forward strand.
GATCGTCTCAACACCAACCTCCGGCACTACTTCTTCGCCATCCAGGCCGTGGCGCCCGGCATGATCGCCGCGCAGAACGGCTCGATCATCAACATCGGATCGAGCAGCTACATGATGCAGGAGGACTTCTTCCCGGGCTACGCGATCGCCAAGTCGGGTGTCGAGGGCATCACGCGCACGATGGCGAGGACGTTCGGGCCCGACAACGTTCGTGTCAACACGGTCATGCCCGGATGGGTGGCCACCGAACGCCAGCTCATCAAGTGGTGGTCACCCGAAGGCGAGGCTGGCACGCTGCGCGACCAGGCCCTCAAGCGCCGAATCACTCCCGTCGAGTTCGCCCAGATGGTGCTGTTCCTCGCCGCCGACGACGGAGCCGCATGCACTGCGCAGCAGTTCCTCGTCGATGGTGGCCGCTTCTGACGCTCGTTCCGGATCGGACCTCAGGTTGTCGGACCGTGGTGCCGATGACTGAACCGATGGATTGTCGCGAGGGTCGCGCACGGCAACGGATGCTGGAACTGCGCGTCGGCGTCGTCACCGGTGCACTCCTGCTGGTCTCGGTCGGCTGCGCTGTGAAGCCCGGCTCGCATGCCGGGGGCGCCAATCCGATTCTCGGTGCAGGCATTTCCGACGAACTCGATGCTCTCGCCATCGTCGATCCGCAGGTGTACGCAAAGGTCGACGACTGCGTCGACAGCGCGAAGCTCAAGGTCGTGGGTGGCGACCCCGTGTGGCAACGTACGTGGCTCGACGTCGGCGAATCCGACGTGGGGCTGCGCGAGTTCTGCGAGAACATGGCGTCGCGCGACCCGGCCGCGTTCGACAAGATCCACACGGACTGGGTGGCGTGGGAGGCATTCGTGGCCGCGAATGCCGTGCCGGGGTGAAGGGGTTCGCCGACCGCATTGCACGTGGTCCCGGAATTGTTGGGGCCACACCGCGAGGTGCAGACTTCAGGTGCTGCGGGAAACGCCGCCGACCAAGGAGGAATGCCGTGACGAGACCATGGAGATACTCGATGATGGCCATCGGCATCACGGGGGCGCTCGTTCTCACGGCATGCGGCGACGACGACGATGCCGGCTCGGGGACGTTCTGTGACGCTGCGATGAACTACCAGGCGGCGAATGTCGCCCCGAACCCCTCGACGGCGAGCCCAGACGAATTGGAGACCACGTTCACCGATCTCCAGAACTCGCTCGAGCAACTCCAGAGCACGGCCCCATCGGAGATCGAAGCCGACGTGACAACCGTCGCCTCGACGTTCGAGGATCTCATCAGCGCGCTCGCCGCGCAGGACTACGATTTCGCGAGTATGACCACCGATCCGGACGGCCAGGCCGCCATGGAGGCCCTGAGCTCGCAGGAGATGGGCACCGCGATGGGAAACATCGCGGAGTACATCGCTGCGGAGTGCACGACCGCCACGACCGGCTGATCCGGGTTCCCCTCGCCCCACCCCGGCGTCAAGTAGCCGAACCCGGCGCGCCCGAGGCCGATCGGCCCGCGTCGTCGCCGGATCCGGTGGGGCGAGCAGCGTGCATCGCGGCTCGACGCCAGGGTGCCATGCCGTCGACTTCGATGTCGAGAGAGAAGCTGAGCGCGATCCGCACGGCCACGAGGATGCCGAGCACGGCGACGCTCTCGAGGCTCGGATCGACGGTGATCGTCTTGATGATGTCGGCGGCGACGAGCACCTCGAGCCCGAGGATCAACGGGCGCCCGAAGCCGCGCCGGACGTCGACGAAGAACGCGTCGAAATGGCCGAAGTCCCGCACTCCACGGATGAGTGACACGATGCCACCGGCGACGATGATCGCCACACCGACGGCCTCGAAGGCGAGGGCGATGTTCTCCATCGTTCCCTCGAACGTCATCGTGCGACCGAATCCATGATCCGAAGGTAGCGAACCCGGTGGGGTTCAGTCCGTGATCGAGTGCGCCGAACTCATTGCCCACCGTGTTGGTGATCGCACAGGCGTTCCTCCCCCGCCACGATCTGGCCGGCGCCGACGCCCTCGAGGGCCGCGAACGGTCCGCACTCGTGCGGTGTGATCCAGACGTGGATCATCGGAGCCGGGTCCTTCTTCACCAAACCGTTGGGGCAACTGCCGTCAGGTGCCGTCTGCCCGGCGACACGGGGTTGCACCGGGTCGTTCGTGAAACACAGGTTGTCGTGGATGTGCCACTGCATCAGGGGGCCACCGATGTCAGGCACATCTTCGAGGGCAACATCTCCGGGCAGCATGTACATCGCGCTGACGAGTTTCTTCGAACCGTCCGGCTGTGGCTCGTACACCAGGCTCTCTGGTCGGTCGGGATCGAGGATCACGTCGTCGTTGATCCAATCCCACTGGATGAAATGCTCGTGACCGGTCCCACCGTCGCCGATGCTGCGAAAGCCGTAGGCCTCGGCGACCTGGTAGTCGCTCCACATCGGGAGCCGAACCAGCGTGATCGCGATGAGGTTCTCGGCAGCTGCCTGCTGCTGGGGCGTGACGCCCGGTGTGCCGCTGAGATCGATCGGCATCGTCGGGTCGTACGGCTTCGGTGCGGCGGTCGGTGCCGCGCCGGCGCCGTGATCGTGGCCGGCGCCGCACATGTCGACGCGCTCTTCCTCCGAGACCGCTGCGGTACCCGCGCCGATCCCCTCGAGGGCCGCGAAGACACCGCAGGGGTGCGGTGTGATCCACACGTGCACCATCGGGCTCTCGCCGCCGGCTCGGACACCGTTGGCGCAGTTCCCGTTCGCGTCGATGACGCCGACCACCCTCGCCTCGCCGTCGGCGCCGGTCGACCAGCACAGGTTGTCGTGCTTGTGCCAGGTCATCAACGGCCCGGCCCAGTCGGTGAGCGTGGGGTCGTCGGCGGGGCGGGGGCTCGCGATGTACATCGCTCCCGCCAACGTGCGCTGGTCGCCGTCCACGGCGTACACGAGCGACTCGGGAGCAGTCGGGTCGAGCAGGGCGTCGTCGCCGATGAGATCAGACTTGATGTAGTGCTCGGTGCCGGTGCCGGCGTCACCGATCGAGGTGTACCCGGCGGCCACGGCATCGGCCGGATCGGCGTACTTCGGCAGCTCCCGCAACGTGTCCTCGATCAGTGCGACGGCGCGGAGTTCCTGCGCGGCGCTGACCCCCTCGACGCCGGAGACATCGATCGGCTGGGTCGGATCCCACGGGCGGGGCCAGGCCAGGGCGGCCGGTGCTGCCGTGGCGCTGTGGGGGTGATCGTCGGTGGTCACTCCCTCGGTCGTTGCGTGGGTGTCGGCATCATCGTGCGCATGGGCATCGGGGACGTCGGTCACGCCGGACGCGTCCGCCACGCCTCCGACCTCGCTGGCTTGGCCGGGATCGTGGCTGTGTTCGGCCCCGGCCGCCTCGGTTGCGTGTTCGCCCTCGGTGTGCGAGTGGACGTGGGTACTCGCGGCCATCATCGTCCACACGGTGGCGGCGCAGATCAGGACGGTCGGCGCGATCAGCCACGCCTTGCGCTGCTTCTCCGCAGGAAGAAGTGCACCCGCGTTGGCCGCAACGATGGCGAGCAGCGCGAGTGCGGCACAGGCAGTGTCGGCGAACTGGGGCGCCTCTCGCACTTCGAGACCGTCGATCCACGAGATCCCGAACATCCGCGTCGCGAGCCATCCGGCGAGTGCAACGGCGTTGACTGCAACCACGCCCCATGCAGCTCGAGCCGTTGGGCGAACGAGTGCCCAGAGGCCGACGCCGATCTGGAGGACGGCGGCGACGACGAAGATCCGCGCCAGCTGGCGGTGCTCCGCATGGATACCTGCGGCCGACGCATGGACGGCGCCCGCTGCGAGCGATGCCAGGCCGCTGAAGGCGACGATCGACATACCCGCACGACGTGTGCGAGCGCCGGTCTCCCGTTCGTCGAGCGCAACACCGCCTGGCTCGACCCCACCGCTGTCAGAAGTCATTTTCCGAGTGTAGGGGCTGTGACCGTTGCCTCAC
>CAWHJD010000012.1:0-124010 GCA_963829585.1 Ilumatobacteraceae bacterium
AGGGTCTCGAAGGTGTGGAACTTCGGCCGCTCCCGGCCCTTCGGACCGCCACGGGATTGTGGCAGCAACAGGCTGATGTGGGTCGGGTCCTCGGTCGCCTTGCCGGTGATGAACGCCCACAGTTCTGGTTCGCGCAGGTCTTGCTCGATTGTGTCCCACTGTGCGGCGATCGCTGGCGTGCGAGCGGTCGGCCGCGCCGGCTTGCCCGCGGCCCTCGACAGGAGCAATGCCTTGACGAGCTCCGCATCGGTCAATGGGATGCGGCCCACGTTCAGACGGGTGAACAGTTCGGTTGCGTCGAGTTCGTCGGGTGCCTCGTACCAGATCACGTCTCACGTGCTCGACGAGCGCCACGTAGATCTTGTCGGCCAGGTACTGGGCGTCGTGCTCGTGCTTCTCGAACCAGTCAGCGATGTCATGGGTACGCCTACGAAGATGTGGAAGAAGTCGATGTCGTCCTTCGCTCGATCGGGGTCGAGTTCGCTGAGGTACGACGCACTGTTCGCCAGGTCGCGTTGATCTTCATCGAGAACTTCGGTCGACGTCTTCGAGGCCCTCGGTGTGCATGTACTGGTACAGCAAATACAAGGTCGTGAGGCGCTGCTGGCCGTCGACGAGTTCCCACTCGTCTCCGTGACACTTCACGACCACCGGCTGTAGGTAGTACCGCTGGTCGCGGCTCTCCCAGATGTCCTCGAGCAGTTGGCCGACCTCCGTTGTGCCCCACCGGTAGCCGCCTGGTACGCCGAGCACATAGAACTTCTGCCGAGATTTGCCCGACCCCTCTCGGTTCGAGGATCGCCTCGTTGGGCCCCGCCATGCCGCCGAAATCTAGTGAGCCGTGAACGGTCCTCGTCGCGTGCAGCCATAGTTCGCGGACGTACTCAGGCGACGTGATTGCGGGCTCGGCGAAGCCGATTGCAAGCGAGAAACCCAGATCAGAAGGCGCGCCTTGCGGTCGGGGAGCGACGTGACCTCGATCCCCGGTCGGCCTCGTAGAGCTTGAGCAGCAGCTGTTGAGGACAACGCTGACGACCGTTGACGCGAAGCTCGAGGTGGAGGTGTGGAGCGCCCGAGCGTCCGGTGTCGCCCGACCACATCAGGAGATGACCTGCGCCGATCGGCTGTCCGACAATGAGTCCGTTCAAGCTGCTGCCGTGGCAGTAGATGTATCGGGCGCCGTCGTCGCCGTCGACGGAGAGGCCGATCCCGCAGGGTTGATCGCATCTGCCGAGTTCCCAGCAGTTGTGTGGCCAGTTGACGACTCGTGCGACGACGCCGCCTCGGACGGCGTAGATCGGTGATCCAGTCGGGATCATGAGGTCGATCGCTGGGTAGTCGTGGTGGGGCTGGTTGAGCATGCTTGGGTTGGCAGCGATTAGCGCTCGATCAATCGGCAGGGCGTAGCCGTCCGCAGTGGACGAGGCGCCCACGCAATCGTTCGGGGTGCTCGTTGCGGTCTTGCTTTCGTAGGTGGCCAACCATCGTTGTTGGTACTCGCTCACCGTGAGGCGATTGCCGGCTCCTGGCATCGGGACGATGTCGAGCTGGTTCGGATCAGTCGCAGCGCGGGGCCAGTACCAGATGATCGGAACGAATGCGACGTCGCCGTGGCGGGCGAGGATTGCCTGAACGTCGGTCGCTGCTCGGGCATCTTGGATCTCAGCTGGAGCGAGGTAGGCCGATGTGAAGCCCTCGTAGCCGTCCCACGTGCTGTCGATGTACTGATACGCGCCTGACGCTCCTCCCGGTTCTTCGGAGCCGTGTAGTCGCCTCCGGACTCGATCGTACGAATCGTGTCGAGAATCACGGAGAGTTCGCCGCATGCTGCGGCGGTGGTGCCGCCGTTGCCGCCGATGACGACGGGGATTCCGAGCATTGCTCCAGCGAGGAGCACGACGAGCGGCCGACGCTTTGACCATCACGCAAACACATGCCTGCGCTTTCGCAGATTTGTGACCGGATCGCGTCACAAATTCGCGATTTCAGAGGCATGTGTTGTTGACGGCCCAGGGTGCGGCCGCAACCACAGGAGGTGAAGCACATGAATCCGAAGACGTGCCCAAGGAGCCGTCGGGTACCTCCCCGATTGGTCGCTGCCGTAGTCTCGGTCACGGCAGCGACCGTCGCGGGGTGGTGGACGCCGGCGAGCGCACAGCCCGTTGACGGCAACCCGAATCCGTCGGGGATGCCGGGCGCTGCGCTCGTGTCGCAGCTGATCAATTGGTTGATGTGGGTGTCGCTAATGGCGTCGCTCGGCGCCGTGCTGTACGGCGCTGCGATGTGGCGTGGTGGCGCCAAGATGGGGAACACACCGAGGGCGGAGGACGGTCGCAACTACGTCGCTGGGGGCGCTGTCGGAGCGTTGCTCGCCGGCTTGGCGGTCGTGCTCATCAACACACTGTTCGAAGTCGGCCGGGCGGGCGGCTGAGCGATGCGACTCCGCTATCTCATCGCTGTGGCGACGCTTGCCGTCGGCTGCGCTCCGGGAACGACCGAGACCGGCGAAGCCTCGGACCCGGCCACGCAACCGGGTCCGGGCGACACCGTTCCACGTAGACCCACCGCGCTCCAATTCGCACGAGTCGGACGGCCCGCTGGAGGCGGCGCTCGCCTACGTGGCATCGACCGACACGTTGATGGCGCATTCCTCGATCGGTCGCGCGGAGATCTTCCGATCGATGGTCACGCCCGAGGCAGTCGCCGAACAGGCCGCGGCGTTCGAGCAGGCAGCCGAGCAGCTCGCGTTGACGCTCGATCTTCCGGTCGAGCGTCTGGTGTGGGTCGAGGCTCCGCTCACGGCCACGGTGATCGATCGGAGCGACTCGGATGCGGCCGTCGCCGTGTGGACCGTGTCGATCCTCGGTGCACGCGGCGCGGGTTCACCGCAGCAGGTGTGGCGAACGGTGCGCGTTGACCTCGAGCGACTCGACGATCGTTGGCTGGTCGCGTCAGCGACCGCCGACGCCGGTCCGACGCCGGCCGCCAACGAACTTGCGTTGCAGTCCGGCTGGGACGAGTTCGTGCGCGTGGCTGGCTGGGATCCGATCGTGGCAGGAGTGGGGCTGTGAACGTCGGGTTGGGTGCGCGCTGATGTGGCCGTGGGATCCGATCGTGGACACGGTGCTGGCACCGTTCCAGGCCGCCGCGGGCTGGGCGTGGGACACCGTCATCGGCGGGATCACCGACTGGCTGGCGAAGGGTTTCGTGCAGCTCGTCTCCTTCGTGTGGTCGGTCATGGACCAGTCGACCTCACCGCGGCTGAACTCTGAGTGGTTCTCCAACTCCGCGGGGGCGCCGTACCTGACGGCGGTCATGATCGCCACCGGGCTGCTGACGATCTTCGTCTTCTGTGCACTGATCCAGGGCGTGCTCGCCGGACGTCCGCTGGAGCTGGTCAAGCGCATGGCGCTCGACACGCCGGTCGCCGTGGCCGGGATCCTGTTCACGTTGGCGTTCACCCAAGTCGCCATCGACTTGGTCGATGCGATGTCCGACGGGATCTGGCAGCTCACCCGGCCCAAGGCAGTCAACGCGGTCGACGGGCTGGTGCTCACCGCAGCCAATCTGACGCCGGGATCGTTCCTGACACCGCTGCTGCTGCTGGTGGGCATGCTCGCCATGTTGATGCTCTGGATCGTGCTGTTCGTCCGCGAAGCACTGATCTATCTCGTCGTCGCACTCGCCCCGATGGCGTGGGCGACCAGCGTGTGGCCCGCGATCGCGTCGGTGCGCCGACGGGTGATCGAGCTGTTGGCGGCATTGGTGTTCTCGAAGCTGGCGATCGCGATGGCGTTGGCCGTCGGCCTCGGCGCACTCGGTGGGATGGGAGCAACCGGGAACCCCGGAGAGGGGACGGTGAGCAACGGGCTCGCCGAGTTCAGCACCGTGGTGGTGGGGCTCATCACATTCGGCCTTGCGGCGTTCATGCCGTTCCTCGTGATCAAGCTGATTCCGATCGTCGAGGCGGCCGTCATCGCTCAGGGCATCCAGTCCGCCCCGATGCGCGCAGCGCAGACCGGCCTGCAGTACAGCTACTACTTCAACGGCGTCAGCGCCCGGGTGGCAGGGACGGGAAAGGGAATCGGCGGTGCCGATCTCGCGGCCGGCGCAGGTGCCGGTGCAAGTGAGCGGCCCGGATCGAGTCCGGCAACTCGCCCAGTCGGGAGAGGCCGTGAGTGACGCAACCTCGGGCAAGCCGCGCACGTACCGCTTCCCGCCGTTGATGCGAGCCGGGTTGTTCGGGGCGATGCCGACGTCACAGGTCGTCGTGCTCGCTGTTGGGTGCGGACTGTCCTTCGTCGGCATCCTCCTTCGGTTGTTCCCCTGGGCGCTCTTGCCGGCGCTGCTCGCTGCAGTAGTCGCCTTCAAGCGGGTCGGAGGATGGGCGCTCCATGAACTGATCCCGCTGAAGATCGCCTGGTGGGCGCGTCGGCGCCGGCACCGGTGGTTCCGGCCGGTTCCGCTGCTCGAGGTCGACGAGCAGCCAGTCGAGGCGATGCCGCCGGTGATGGACAAGCTGAAACTGCTGGATGTCGAGGCTGCCTGGGTGACCACCCCGGGGCGGCTCGCCGGCGTCGGCGTCATCCACGATGTCGACGCCGGCCAGTTGACCGCCGTACTGCGAGTCACCGGCGATGGTCAGTTCTCCCTGACGTCGCCGGATGCACAGGACACCCGCCTCGCGATGTGGGGCGATGCGCTCGCCGGCTTCTGCCGCGAGCGCCGGACCGTGTGCCGGATCGCATGGCAGGAGTGGTCCACCTCGACCATGGTCGAGGCCACGCTGCCGGTCGGCGATGCACGGAACGGGCCGCTCGCCAACGCAGCTGCCGACTACGTAGAACTCGTCACGCACGCCGCGCCCCGATCGGTCTCCCACGACACGTTGCTGTCGCTGACGGTCGACCTCAACGCAGTCCCGGCGCGTCGGACCCGACCGATCGACACGCTTGCCGGAGGACTCCAGCTGCTGATCGAGGAGCTGCGGCTGTTCACGGTGCGACTCGAAGCTGCCGGGTTGCGGGTCGATCCACCGTTGAGTCCTTCCGAATTGGTGATGGCCGTCCGCACCCGATCGGCGCCGTTCGCCGAGTCGCAGCACGCGTCGCTCGCATCAACGCTCGCGGCCGGACTCGGTGTCTCGGCGTCCGACCTCGCTCCGATGGCGATCGCGGAGGAGTGGGAGTGCGTGCGGGTCGACCGGGCGATCCATCGATCGTGGTGGGTCGAGGGCTGGCCACGATCGGAAGTGCCAGCCGTCTGGATGGACCTGTTGCTGCTCGGTGGACAGTGCACTCGGACCGTCACGGTCGTGTTCGAACCGGTCTCGCCGTCACAGTCTGCTCGCTCGGTCGACGAGGCCTCGGTCGCACTCGAGTCAGCCGAGGCAGCCAAGTCGAAGCGCGGGTTCCGGGTCCGAGCCAGCGAGCGACGACTTCGCGAAGAAGTGGAGCGACGCGAGCACGAACTCGTCGCCGGGTACGGCGAACTCGCCTACTGCGGCCTGATCACCGTCACTGCGCCGACGCTCGATGAACTCGACGACGCGGCCGCCGACTTCGAACAAGCGGCCACTCACGCCGGAGTGCAGCTGCGACCCCTCGAAGGTCGACACGGTGCCGGCTGGGTCGCGAGTCTGCCGCTCGGTCGCACCCTCGCGCAGCGGGGCGCACCATGAGGTTCTGGCGTCGCCGCTCGTCCGGCCTCGTGCTGCCTCGCCATCGAGGGACCACCGCCAACCTCGCGTCGCTGTATCCGTGGCACACCGGTCCGGGGCCGACCACACGCGGCCCGTACCTCGGGGTGAACGTCACCGGGGGAGGGACCGGCTGGTTCTACGACCCCTTCGAGCTCTACGGCGGCGCGCTCACCGACTCCAACGTGCTGATCGCCGGCCGACCCGGCAAGGGCAAGTCGACCGCAGTCAAGACGTTCCTGTACCGAGAGATCGGCGTCTACGGACAACGACGGTTCATCGCCATCAACGACCCGAAGGGCGAGTACGGCGCGCTCGGCGAGCGGCTCGGCATGCCGATCATCAAGCTGCACCCCGGTGGCCGACACCGACTCAACCCACTCGACCCCGCGCCGGGCGACAAGGACGACGCCGGGCTACTCGGCCGTCAACGCCTCGTCACCGGGATGCTCGCCGTCGTGCTCGAACGACGGCTCGAGCCCGCCGAGGAGTCACTCGTCGCTCAGTCGATCGGCCACCTCGCCGAGAGCGGCGAACGCTTCGACCTTGCCGACCTGGCCCGCATCATCGGCGACCCACCGGGTGAACTCCTCGCCAACGCCGACATCGGGCGTCTCAGCGAGATCGAGCTGCGCACGGCGGTCATGCCGATCCGGTTCGCGCTCGGCAAGCTCCTCGACCGCACCCTGCGCGGCATGTTCGACGGACCGACCAACGTGTCCGTCGACTGGGACACCGGGCCCGGTGTCGTGCATCGACCTGTCAGCCGTGTTCCAGGACCGCGAAGCCCTGCCGCTCGTGATGATGGCGGCCACGTCCTGGCTCCAGTCGGCGATGACGGCCCTCGCGCCGGGACGGCGCGGCCTGCAGATCGACGACGAGGTGTGGGCGCTGCTGGCGAACGAGTGGACCGTTCGCCACCTGCAGGCTCGCCTCAAACTGTGTCGGCACTGGGGGATCTGCAACGTCCTCGTCTGCCATCGGCTCTCCGACCTTCGAGCGCAGTCCGCGGACGGCAGCGCTGCCCACAAGCTTGCTGCGGGCCTGCTCGGTGACACCGGCACCCGGATCTTCTTCCAGCAGGCGCCCGATCAGGTCGCCGACGCCAAGGAACTCCTCGGGCTCTCCGATACGGAGGCTGGCTACCTGCCGAAGCTCGTACGCGGTCGTGCCTTGTGGCGCGTCGGCGAGCACGCCGGCGATCGTCCATCACGTGCTGTCTCCACGAGAGGACTTCTGCGACACCGACCAGGCGATGGCTGCATGAGGCGCGGCCGCTACGACCGCGACGAACTCCTCGCCCGCACCGACCTGCGAGCACTGCTCGACGAGCTGTCCGGCCCGGCGACCGGACCGGGTCGAACCGCGAAATGGCGGTGCCCGTCGATCGACCATGACGACGTGCACCCGTCGGTGACCGTGAGGGTCGATCGGCGGGGGATCGAACGCTGGAAGTGCTGGTCCGGCGGACACGGCGGCACCGCGATCGACGCCATGCACGTCGCCTTCCGGATCGGATACCGCGAGGCGTTCGAGGAACTCGCTCGACGCGCCGGCCTGCAGCCGGACGAACCCGGCGTCCGTCGTATCCCTCGGCCGGCGCCGCCGCCACGCCGAGCCCGTTCCGCTGCATCCCAACGTGGTCCGGTATGTGGAGGCGTGCGAGCGCTTGCTGTGGGAGCCGGTGGGTCGATCCGGTGCTCGAGTACCTCACCGAGGAACGAGGGCTCGAACCCGAGGTGTTGCGCGCCAACCGCGTCGGCGCCGACCCCGGCACCCGCAAACTTCGTCGCGCCTCCGGGCTCCCCAAGAACGGACCCGCCGCCGTGTTCCCCGCGTGCACCGTCGATGGGCGCCTTGCCTACCTTCAAGCCCGCTACCTCGAACACGACGAGTACGGCTCCAAGTACGGCAACCCCACCAGCCGACTCGGCGACAACCCCCGCCACGGCTGGACCCAGCCCGCGGGCACGCCCAAGGAACCGATCGTGATCTGTGAAGGCTTCCCCGACGCCTACACCGCCAACAGCGCCGGCTACACCGCTGTCGCCGTTCTCGGCGCGACGAACGCCAACCGCGGCCTCGCCGAACGGATCGCCAAGGGAATCGGGAAGCGGCCAGCGGTCCTCGCCTTCGACGGTGACGACGCCGGTCGATCCGCTGCAAAGCAGCTCTCCACATCGCTCGAACAACGTGGCATCATGGTGATTGAGCTTCCCCTTCCGTCCGGAGCCGATCTGAACAGCTGGGTCCACACGGCCCGCCAGATCCCGGACCTCGGCCCCACGACGCGGCCCACACCGAACCCCGGCATCGCAGCGCCCGCGCCTGCGATCCCCGGACCGTGAAGGAGAAACCGATGAGTGCTCAGCACCCGAAGTACTGGCTCGCCTACCTGTCGGAGTCGCCCAAGAATCGCCCGAACGAGATCACCACCACCGCGCCGGAGATCCTCGATCGACCACGATTCAGTCACGACGCACAGGTCCTGCTCGCCGCCGCCGACGCGTACCACGCCGTGCACCCGCATCATCGGGTGGTGCTTCGCGGCGGCGGTGACGCGTTGGCTCCACGTCGATCGGGGTCTCAACTGGGATGACTTCGACATCGACTTCTACGAAGCCCTCGCCGACCTTGACGCCCACACTCCCCAGTTGCTGATCGAAGCCTCACCGATCGCCCGAGCGGTCGTCGGCAACGCCGCACATCGAGCTCACGATCTTCATGGTTGGGGAATCAGCGCCGATCACGGACATCCCCACCGAACCTGTCCGAGCTGCCATCCTCGAAGTCCTCGAACGCGACTGGCCGCCGTACATCACCGGCGCGCTGGAAAGGCAGGCTCAGCGAGCGGGTTGAGTCGCTACGAGGATCCGGTGCAGCTCGTTCAGCGCCGCCCGAACCTCCGAGAACGAGTCCGGCAGACTGGCCACGACGGCAGCGATCTGCTCGCGCTCCCTGGCGAGCTGCGCGCACGTCTCGATCAACTCCGTCACATGCGTAGGCGGAGAGGGGGGCCATCGCATGAGATCGCCGCATCGATTCGATCTCATGCGACGCCAACATGCCGAAAGCATCGCGCGTCGAACGTATGTTCGCAAACCTGAGCCTCGCTACGGCAGACGGTCAGTTACCGACTCCCGAACATTCGCCGTATCGCTTGCTGCGGCGTCACCGTCTCGTAGCTGACGCCAGTGCCGGTCCATCCGTCGTCGCCGCGGCGCTCACCGTGGACGCGCCGATGATCCGCTGCTGCGAGTTGTCCGGGACGACGTCGGCTGCGCAGGGTCGTCCAGTGACCGCCGTCGCAGAGGAGCACATGGTGGACGTGCTCCCTGCGATGAGGGTGTTGTGGGCCGTGTGCTCATACTGGAAGTAGTCCCCGGCCTTGGCACCGCAGTGTGGGCAGTGATGCATGAGGTATCGACGGTTCTCCGTCTTGGAGAAGTCGTCCCGAAGTCCGACGCGCGATTGACTTCACCTGCTTGGCGATGCCCGCAAGACCGGGGTCGGAAGCTCGCAAGCTCGTGACGTCCGATCGGGAAAGCTCTCGATGACGTCAACGGCAGGAACTTCGCGGCTGCTACCGCCAGCAGTCTGAACCGTGGGCGAGCTCCACGCGACGGCTTCGGACCGGTCGGCCGCAATCGCACTGCTGATCAGTCGGGTCGAGTGGGTGGCGCCAGCTGGTGCAGCGCATCGTGTGGGCAGCGGTCGCCGTGAAGCCTATCGTGGAGCTCTTTGATCGCCTCCCACGTCGGCTCGACGACGAGGACTCCAATGTTGTTGTCGAGGTACCAGGCGAGGGTCTCGGGCTCTGGTGGGTGAGTGACGACGACTTCAACAGCGAGCCTGGGTTGACCGGCTGTATCGAGAATGGCGATGTCGGGTTGAACCGGTCCGAGGTTGCGTTCGAGGACGGCCTCGCCGACGCTCGCAGCGGCAAGGTTGGTGTGTCTGGCAGCCTTACAGAGCCCACATTGCCATCCGGCTGCGTACCGCCACTCTTGGCGGCGGGCACTGTTGATCGAGTCCGCGATGATCCGTTTGGCGGCCCGTGCAACGCAGATCTCCGGGCTCGTGCACTGCGTCGCGTCGTAATGCGCGAAGTGGGCAGCGTTGCGCTCGCCCGCTCGCAGCAGCAGGCGAGCACCGCATCCGACGCAGGCGAGTCTTTCCGGACGGAGCTGGTCATGGGCGAGGTCGGCCGCCCACACCAGCCGCCCGTCGAGATCGGCGACCGGATAGGAGAGTTGGATGGTGCCCGGCTCGGCCATTTCCCGCTCACGCACGCTGTATCGGCTCCGCGAGCATGCGGTGTAATCATCATGCCAGAGCGAATCGAGGGGGAGGTCGGCTGACCGGTCAGCCGAACAGGTGAGACCCCCCTGCGTACGATCGGTGGTCGGATGGACTCCGTACCGACCTTCATGGACGCTGAGCGCCAGCGCGCGAGTGCTTGGAAGCTGACGACGCCGACGCTCCCGGCTGAGGCCAAGCTGCCGGCGCGATACGTCGGCAAGGAAGGGTTGGCGAGAGGGCCTCAAGTACGACTTCTGTTTGCCCGCCGAGTTCGCAGCCTTCTCACTGCTGCCGGAAGTGCGAGAGCCAGCGCTTTCGCTTTCTCGCGGAGCTTGGGATTCCCTGGCACGCGGGCGTGAACGGCGGGCCCAGCAATCATCTCTTGTCCTCGCAGGTTCAGTGTGTGAACGCGCTGGGCCAGATGGTTGTCGATCCCGATCGGATCGTGCGCGCATTCGGCCCGGTTCTCGGTACCACCGAGGTGGAACAGATCGAGCCCGGGCGTTGGCTTACCTTCGAGTACATCGGGTCCGAGGACCACCTGCACGAAGCGGTGGACGGGACGAGGATTCGCGGCGCGCATTGCACGAGCGTCGACGAGCGTTCGTCCACCGCACCCACGAAGGAGTCCGTGAACTTGTTCTCGTCGAGTGGAAGTACACCGAGCACTACGGACCTCGCCGCGCGGACTCCGCCAAAGACGCCGTCCGCCGCACCGCTACGGCGATCTGCTCGCCGCGCCCGGCGGGCCGGTCCTCGATGGGTCGCTCCCATTCATCGAACTCCTACAGGAGCCGCTCTACCAGCTCATGCGACAGCAACTACTCGCCCATGAGCTCGAGAAGGCGCACGCTCATGGAGTCGACCGTGTGAGGGTGGCTCATGTGATGCCTGCTGGCAATCGTGCGTATCACGAGTCGTTGTATGGCCAGCATGCCTTGCAGCTCGGAGCGACCGTGAAAGAGGTATGGCCCCGACTACTTCGTCGCCCCGACCGGTTCCTGCCAGTCGATAGCGCAGTATTCCTCGATCCGCGAGATCACCTCCGCGCACTATCTCCAACGCTACGGCGATGGCGATTTGATGCTCGGGCATACTGAGGGCGCTGATGTCCATGCGGACGTACCCAATGGGTGAGTGGATAGATCGGTCGGTCCTTGAAGCTGCGTCGTGGCGGCTCGCCAGCGAATTGGTCCGTCGGCACCCGAACACGACTCGGGTGCTCCACACGCATCCCGGCGGCGGACAGTACGACTGCCTGACGATCACGACACCGACTGCGAGGGCGGAACGATCCAGTTGAATCGTAACGGTACGATCCAGGTGCATGAGCGGTTCGAGGGAGGCCTGTCGAGCGGTTGGGAGCCCGCAGAGTGGGATGAGTATCTGCGCGCCGCCCCCGGAGAGTTTCTGGACCGATTGGAGCGAGCAAGTGGCCTGACGAGGACCGCGACACGTGCGGCCGTCGGTGCCGGTGACACTCACCTGTCGCGTGCTTGCAGCCGCTCGGCATCGACCGCCGTGAAGTCCGTGCACGGAATCGAGATCCAGCCCGGCTACATCGACACGTCCGGGTACGGAGGCGGGCCCAACGAGATACTCGAGACGTTCCGGGCCATACCTGACGACTTGCGGCGGACGCAGGATGGCGACCTGTTCGGTGAGCCCGGCTACCGATTCTGGATCGTGATGCGCAACGACGTCCCGATCCTCGCGTTCGAGCAGGACAAAGGATTGGCCTGGACCCAACATCACCCCGATGCCACCGACCTGCTCGGCTTACGAGCTATCGCACCCGCGTACAACCTTCCCATCGTCACCCTCGAGCTACTCCGCCGAGCCGACAAACTGTGATGTCGACTGTCAGCTCCTCGAGCGCGAAGTGGATCGACGATGAACGAGACGACCATGACGAAGTTGGCCCTGCTGGTGTGGGCCGACGACCACGCTGATGGCCCAGTCGCCACCCGAACTGACCGCCGGCACCCGATCACGTCCAGGCTCGTGCGTTTTCGCTGAAACGATGCACTGACCGTCGCGGATGGCTCCGACGCGGACGGGAGCGACGTCAGGCCGGCGTCTTGTCCGGTGTGGCGTGTGGTCGAGGTCAGGCAGGTGATCGGCTCAAACAGCTTTGCGATGTCACAGATCTGCGATTTCGGAGGCATGTGTATGTGTGAGATCGCTACGCAGCTTCCGCCGACCACTCGACGAGCCGACGTTGCGCGCGGCTCGCTGCCTTGCGTTCGCGTGAGAAGCCGTGCCCGGCTCGCCGCTCGAACCGGGTTCTGAGCAGCGTGTCCCAAGAGCGCTTCTCGATCAGCCCACCCCGGACGGCGCGGACCACCTCGTCGAGGCTGATGATGGCGAGGACGCGTTCCTCGACGTCGTTGTCGGCAGGACGCGAGTGGCTGCGAGCATGTCGGGCCACAGAGCACGACGGGCTCGACCTCCATGGCTCGCTCATAGCGGCGACGGGTGCGGGAGACGATCTTGTCGCTGAGGTGGAACGGCGGCTTGTCCGTGTCGACATCGGCGATGGTGAGGTAGGCGAAGGTCAGGTAGTCGTCGATGCCTTGGCGCCATCCTGTATCGGGAGCCGGTTGATGACGACGGCAGCGAGGCGGGGAAGCAGCGCCCAGATCGCGGTGACTGCGGCGTCGGAGTCGCCGCGTTGTGCTCGAACCACGAGTGCGTGGAGCATGCGTTCGTCGCCGTTGCGGATCGCGTCGACGGTGTCGTCGAGTGTGGGTTGTCGCCGTCGCAAGGTGCGGATCTGGGCGGCGAGGCGGCGGGTGCCGGTCGAGTTGATGATGGGTTGTCGGCGGGCTGGGTGTCTGTCATGTGCCCACCGTGAATTCGGGACGTCACGGATCACCACCCGTGTCACTACCCGTGCTGCTACCCGGATCGCGATCTACCTGGGGTTTCGCCCGGTTCTGAGGCGGCGTTCTCATGACGGATCGACAGTCGACGGGATTCGGTCTCGACGGCGTGTTGCTGGCTGCGGCTGCGGTCGTGCTCGCGGTCGGCACGGTCGTGTGGGGTGGGGCCGCGTTGGCGGCGGCGGTCGCTGGAGGAGACTTCGACGGCGGGCTCTCGGGGGCGATTCGGGCCGCCATGCGGCTGCCCGAGGAGTGGAGAGAGCCGAGGATGGCGTGGGAGCGACCGGCGGATCAGGAGGCCCTGCCAGGCCCGGCGCTCTACTGGGCGGCGACCGTGGTTGTCGCAGTGGCTGCGTCTGGGGTCGTGGCGGTGGGCATGCGTGTGTGGCGGGCGAGCCGAGACCGCGGGCGAGTTCGGCTCGGGGTGGAGACCCGCGCCCGGTTCGCCACGGGCGTGATCTGGCCCCGCTGGTGGTTCGGCGGCCGGTGCCGTCCGGGCGGTTCGTGCTCGGACGTGTGCACGGTCGGCTGGTCGCGACGGAGGATCGACGTGCAGCGGAGTCGGCTGGCCGGCGTCGCAGCTCGAGCTTTCGGCAGGGCGATCGCGGTTCGGTCGCGGTGATCGGGCCGTCGCGCTCGGGCAAGACGGTGAACGTCATCGCCGGACTGTTGGACTGGGACGGTCCGGCGGTCGTCGTGAGCGTCAAGCGCGACCTGATCGACGCCACGCGCACCGCCCGCGACCGGGTCGGCACGACCCGGGTCTTCGATCCGTCCGGGGTCTCTGGACTGCCGACTGATGGGCTGGCCCGGTGGACACCGCTACGGGCGGCGGCGTCGCCCCGCGGAGCCCAGAAGGCGGCGGTCGCGCTGGCTGCGTCGATCCCTAGGTCGGGTGTTGACGGGGGAGCGGACTACTGGGTGAAGCAGGCCGAGATCCTGCTGACCGGTCTGCTGGGCGCCGCCGCGGTGGATCGGGATTGCACGATGCTCGACGTCGCGCACTGGGTGTTCACCAAGGACATCCCGGTGAAGAAGAAGCCGAACGTGATCCTCGAGATCCTCCGCGAAGCGAAGGCGAACGGCACGCCGGCCGAACGAGAGGCCGCGGCTGCAGCGATGCTCCAGCTCGACGCCGTGTGGAACCTCGACGAACGGGTCCGCTCGTCGGTGTACGCGACGGTGCAGACGGTCGTGCAGGCGTGGCTCGATCCCGCCGTCGACGCGTCGGCCACTCTCGACGACCCCGAGAAGCAGAGCTTCGTCGACCTGGACTGGCTCACCGACCCGGAGCAGTCCAACACCCTGTACCTGGTGGCGCCGCTCGATGACCAGAAGCGGCTGGCGCCGGTCCTCGGTGGACTGCTCGGCGACCTCAAGGATCAGGCGTATCAGCGAGACATCGCCGGCGTCGGCCTCGACCGACCGTTGCTGATGGTGATCGACGAGGCCGGCAACATGCCCCTCGCCTGGCTACCCGAGGTCGCCGCGACCTGTGCGGGCATCGGGATCCTGCTGGTGACGATCTGGCAATCGAAGGCACAGCTCGACGCCGCCTACGGGCGCCTGTCCGACAGCGTGCTCACCAACCATCTCACCAAGGTCGTCTTCTCCGGCTGCTCCGACCCGGCCACGCTCGACTACGTGTCACGGCTGCTCGGTGACGAAGAGGTCCAGCACCGGTCGCTCTCGTACGACATCGCCGGCGGGAGTGGCCGACGCAGCGTGTCCGAGTCGGTTCACCGTGAGGCGCTCACCCCGTTCCACCTGCTCCGGCAGGTTCGTCCCGGCGAAGCGGTGCTCATCCACGGCACCCTTCCGCCTGCCCACCTGCAAGCCCGCCAGTACTGGAAGGAACCCGACCTGATGAAGCTCACACGCCCCGACCCCGATGACGTCGTTGGCGTGCCATGTCAGTCGTCGACACCGGTGTTGGCTCCAGATGGTCGCCATGCACGGTCGAGGGCCCGTCAGCGATGGCTCTGACAGGGACTTCTGCAGGTGTTGGTCGACGCGATGGGTCGCAACCCAAGGGTGAGCGCAGCGATGGCGTCCGACGCAACATGGGGGTTGCTTCGGTTCGGCTGCTCAGCCGGAGTCAGTCAGGTCGCCTGATCCCAGTCGCTCAGCTCGCGGGCGAGATCGAGGAGTTCGTCGAACGAAAGCGGATCGGCTCGGATCGGCATCGACAACGAGCCACGTACCACGCCGCCAAGACCTTGCGCGGTTGCCGTCCAGGTCGGCGCTTATCTCATTGCCGACGGGTGGTCCGGAGAGCCCCAGGAAGATCGAGTCATGATCGATCGATTCGATCTGGCCGTTCGGTCGCAGATCGCCGCAGGCGAATCCGAGAATGACCGAACCGTGCCCGATCCAAGTACGTGGTCGATCCGGGCCGCCCGCCAGATCTGAATTCGCACTCATTGGGGTCATCAAGTCTGCAAAGTCTGGAAGCTGGAACGGCGTCCCGAATCGCCGGGGCGGCCAGGGGATGTAACCCAGCTCGGGAACGTCTTTGGCACTGACACCGCTCGACATCAATATGCACTCGGACCTCCCCGCCTGGTAGGTACGTCTCTGTCGGGTTCTCGACGCCAATGTTGACCAGTTGGCGAACGTCGCCAGGCTTGGACTTGGACATGAACTCGGTGGCGAACTCCTGTCGCCATTTGTCGACCTGAGCCTCAAAGTCCTGGAGCGTGCGATCATCCCCGCCAGTGCCAAACAATCCCAGCGAAACGTTCACGCCGAGGAGGCTGAGGTCCCGGTCAGCCTGCTGCTCGTTCCGGACCCTCTGAGCATCGGCGAGCATCTCTGACGCCATGCTCGTGGCACATCTGCCGAGTTCGGGCTCAAGCATCACAGAGTTGAACAGTGAAACTCGGGAGGATCCACGATGTAGGTTGGGCACGCATCTTGAACAGTCGTCGCTGCCTGCGCCCGTCGATTGAGCATGTCTGATGTCCGCGGCGTCGCAGTGCGATCTGTACGTGCCCTGTTTCCGGACGTACAGGGTCCCCGAGCGAGCGCCGTCATACTCCCTGCGAAGCGGCCACCCGCCGTCGCCTGCTCGAGGGGGTTCGACGACGACAACCACCACGTCGTCGTTGCCAATGCTGAGCAGATGGGGGGCCCATGGCGGACCAGCGGCAGCCCCAACGTAGATGTTGATGCGAGCTCCGTATCGTGGGATCGTCCACGATGGCACCTACGACCGCTCCCGGTCAACTCCCACGACGACGTAGCCGCAGCCCTGGAAAGAACCAGAAGCACGGCTTGGGTCGCGATTCGCGAGCCCCAGGATGGCGCGGCCGACAGCGAAGGCGCCGGACTTCTCCGTGAGGTCGAGTGAACCTTCCACTCGATCGAGTCGCTCTCGTCTCGCGGATCGGCGGCAAGAATGGCGGCCACGAGAGACTCGAGATCGGTCAGTCCCCGGAGCGCCCGCGTGTGCGAGATGTTCAATGTCATCGGATTGGAGTCTGCCATCGAGCAGCAGTGCGAAGTATCGCCGTTCAACCGTGATAGCCGCCGATCGCTCGGGTAAGGACGTCCGCCCTTATGGGCGCCGCAGGTCGACTGATGGCGATGGGACGCTGGTTGCTTGAGTCGGCGACGGCGGCCTTCAATCCGGGTAGCTGGTCGGGTGGTGATCGGTGACGTCACGGGTTCAGCGTCGGCGAGATGGACACCAGGACCACCAACGAAGAACGTCTCGCCGCCGCCCACGCCGCGCTCACCGACGCCGTCGCCAAGGTCGCCACGAGCGAGGACTGGCAGAACCTGCTGCGCATCTCGGGCTCGTTCCACCGGTACTCGCCGAACAACCAACTCCTCCTCGCCGCCCAAGGAGCCGAGGGCGTCGTGGCGTCGTTCCACACGTGGAAGCAGATCCCGGCCGTCGACGGCGACGTCTGCCGCATCCGCAAGGGCGAGACCGCGCTGCGGGTCTACGCCCCGATCCGAGCAAGCGCCGCGAGCTCGACCCCGACACCGGCGAGATCCAGGAACCTTCGATCGTCGGCTTCAAGCTCGTCCCCGTCTTCCACGAAGGCCAACTCGTCGCCCCGCCCGACCTGCCCGCACAACCCAAGCTGCTCGACGGCCAGGAGCCACCGCCTGAGATCTGGGACGCCGATCGCCGAACAGATCTACGCCGCCGGCTACACGCTCCAGCGAGGACCGCTCGACGGACCCGCCGGCGCCAAGGGCGTGACCAACTTCATCGAACGCACCGTCACAGTCCGCGACGACCTCGCCCCGGCACAGGCGCTCAAGACCCAGATCCACGAACTCGGCCACGTCCTCATGCACTTAGCCGAGGTGCGCGAGCCCGGCATGACCCGAGACCGCATCGAGGTCGAAGCCGAATCCGTCGCCTACGTCGTGTGCGACCTGCTCGGGGTCGACGCCGGCTCGTACTCGATCCCGTACGTCGCCAACTGGGCCGGCGCCGACGTCGAACTCGTCGAAGCCACCGCCCAGAAGGTGCTCACGACCGCCCGCCAGATCGTCAAGGGACTCGAGGCCGAACTCGGCGTCGATCTGCGACCGAACCCGATCGCCGCCGTACTCAACGACGGGTCCAACCGAAGCATCGCCGCAGCCATCGGCGAACCGCACACCGGTCGGCGTCGGAACCACTGACGAGATCATCCATGCACACCTCAGCCAACGGCGGTCTCGACTGGCCTCGACTCGCGGGGTCGATTCCTGCCATCGAGACGCACCGGCGATCGCCGCTCACTGCGATCCCGCGCGCCCAAGCGATCGTGCTCGCCGAAGCGGGCGCATCAGCCGAGGCCACCGCCGCGGTCCTGCGGGCCCATGGCCTCGACGACGACACGGTCGTCACCCTGCTCACCGTCACCGTCCCCGACCGCTCGGTGCCACGATCAACCCTCTACGACCGCGACGATGCGGTGCGGGCTGTGCGAGATCCGCGGCCAATCAAGCCGCTAGTCGACGAAGTCGTCGCCGACCTCCTCCTCGCGGCTGGCCGGCATCCCGCCGCTGCACGCCACCTCGCCGAGACCAGCGGACAGCCGGCGTCGGTCATCAATCTCATGGAGGAACGACTCCGACGATCGGGTGCAACGTCTGCTGGCGTCGACCGGCGTGCCAACCGCGGTCTGGCGCTCATCGACGAATGGACCGACGTGGGCCCTGACCCGAGCCCGTCGCCAGCGACGTCGTTGTCGACGGCAGGTCCTGGTGTACCCGATCCGCCCGAACCCCCGGCGGCGTGAACCATTGGACGGATCACCGGAAAACGCAGGTCGACCGCCAGAGCCGGGTGATCGGAGAGCTCGCGGCCGCTCTCGTCGACGCGATCCCACGCTCGCACCGGTCCGACCTGCTCGAGTTCCACGGTTGCGCAGATGTGCTCGACATGCGACCGGTCGGAGATCGCACCGGCTTCCACGAGATCAACTTCGGTGAGACAGCGCATGCCGGCCCGAGCCAGGCCATCGGTGACCGCCTGCCGTGCAGCCTCGGTGCCGTACGACCAGCGGCGGCCGCTACGTGCCTGGTTGAAGTCGCCGGCCACGACGATCGGGACGTCCGGGTGCCGTTCACGGATCCGGTGCCACTCCCGAGCTTGCCGCTCGATCTCGGCTGCATGGACCTCCCACGCTCGGGCCGGGCGACCGTCATCGTGGGCCGGCTCCAAGTGGTAGGCGATGACCGTGCCGTAGACGATCAGCGACCCCATCGGCGTCATAATCGTGGCCGCAACCGAGCCGCGACGGTGCGGTGCCGGATCGTCCAGTGGGCTGATCGGCCACCGCGACCAGATCGCGGTCCAGCGCTCGTCCGGGTTCGGCCGGCGATCCGGGTGGGGCGGCGAGAACACCGCGTCGAAGCCGTCGCCCGCTACCCGGTCGACGAACGTCTCGGTCAACACCCAGATGTCCGCATCGACGAGCGTCATCCGCTCCTGCTGGAACGGTGCCCTGCTCCACGCTCGCGACGAGCGCCGCTCCAGGTTCCAGGTCGCTACCCGGAACGTCTCGTCGTCACGCTCGTCCGTCACCTCGTGAGGGTAGCGAACCGGGTACCGGAGGGGTGTGTGCACGTCGTTCGGAGCCGTCACGCACCCGACTCTGGTTGCAGCGTCGCCGTTGTCATCCGTCCTAATTCCGCCCTACGACCCCCGGACGAACGAAGGCGCATATGCCCTGAGCAGGGCATATGCGCTCAAAATCTCGTGGAGCTGGGGGGAATCGAACCCCCGTCCATCAGCCGGTGAACGAACTTGCTACGACCATTCCCGATGTTGCCACTGACGCTGTGACACCGACGGGTCGGCTGTCCGCTCGAGGCGGACCACGCTCAGTCTTTCCTGAAAGTCAGCAGTCTTTCCCGCTGGCAGCAGTCTTTCCTACCGTCATCCCTCACTTCTGTTGCCGGGCTGTGATGGATTGGCCCCGTGCGGCATCGCTGCTCACGATGATCGTTCCCGACCTGAAAAATCAGGCGGTGAGAACGAAATTGTCGTTATTAACGGCAATTATGTTGGTTGCCCCGTTTAGCGAGTCTGAGCAACTCGGGTCGCAAACTCGAACAGCGTTACTGACGTCGAAACCAGTCAGCCCCATGTTCGATATGTAGAAGCCGGACGAATTCTCGGCCGACTCCGATGACAACCTACTGACTCAGCGAGTTGTTCCCGCCCTCAGAACCGCCCGATGAGTCTGGGCGCGCACAGGTCGCGTCGAAACTCATCTCAGCGGCGGTCTGTTCGTCAGCGATGCGTCTGGGCGCGCACGGGTCGCGCTGAGACTCATCGCTGGGGCGGGCGGGCGATGGTCGCGGAGCTGCAGGCGCCGCCGACACGGCTGCGGGCTCTGGCTGGCCCTGGGCGGCGGCTACCGATCGGGGCCGTACTTGTTGGCCCGGTTGAACTCGGTCTGCATCTCGCGGTTCGCGTCGCGCTCGGCCATGTGCTGTCGCTTGTCGCCCTTGGTGCGCCCCTTGGCGAGGCCGAGTTCGATCTTCGCCCGCCCATCTTTCCAGTAGAGGCGCAGCGGCACGATCGTGAGGCCACCCTGGGCGACACGCTGGTCGAGCTTGTCGATCTCGGCGCGGTTCATGAGCAGCTTGCGGGCCCGGTCGGGATCGTGGGCGCCGAAGCCGATGGCATTCGTGTACGGCGGGATGTGGATGCCGTCGAGCCAGACCTCGCCACGCTGCACGCGGGCGTAACCCTCGGCGATCTGGGCATTGCCCTCACGGAGACTCTTGACTTCGCTGCCGGTCAGGACGAGGCCCGGCTTCGTAGGTGTCGAGGATCTCGTAGTCGCGGTAGGCGCGCTTGTACGACGCGATGAGCTGGGTGCCGTCGGCGCCGGCACCTTTGTCCTTCTTGGTCTTCTTGCCCTTCGCCATGACGTCCTTCGTGCAGAGACCCGCTGGTCTCTCGTGTGAGGTTCAGACCCTACCGACGTGGCCCGACAAGGCCCGCCGGCGTTACCGTCGCGTTCGTGCAGATCCGCAACGACAACGTCACCCTCAACCTCGCCGAGGACGGCGACCCGGCCGCCCCGCCGCTGCTGTTGCTCCACGGGATCACCTCGTTCGGTGGTACGTGGGAGTGGTTCGTGCCCGAACTCGCCGAACGATTCCGCGTGTTGCGCCTCGACTTTCGCGGTCACGGCGCGTCCGACCGTGCACCCGACGCATACGGCGCTGCCGGCTACGTGAGCGACGCGATCGCCGCATGTGAGCAGGCGATCGGCGAGCCGTGCATCGTGATGGGGCATTCGCTCGGCGGCGTGACGGCGGCGATCGTCATGCAGCAGCGTCCCGAGCTGTTCCGCGCCGCGATCCTCGAGGATCCGCCGCTCGGTATCCCCGATGGGGCGGTCGGCAATGTCGGCGAGGGACACGCCCTGTTCGAGATGTTCGCGTCTCATGCGGCAATCCATCCCGGGCGTCCAGGCCGCCGGTATGTCGGCCGAGGCTGTCGCTGCGTTCCTGTCGTCGGTGCCGACTGCGACCGGGACGCCGATGGGGGAGTCGATCGAGGCCGACGGTCTGTTGTCGATGGCGGGTTCGCTGCTGACGGTGGACGCCGCCGTCCTCGACCCGGTGTTGAACGGCACCATCGACCTGCTGCTCGACGCCGACCGTGCATTCGATCCGCCGACGCTGATCATCACCGCCGACCCGGCGAAACCCGATGCAGTGGCCGACCCCGAGCTCGCCCGTCACTTCGCTTCGATCTCACCGGCCACCGAGGTCGTCACGATCGAAGGCGCCGGTCACCTCATCCACGACGAGATCGCCTCGCGTCCCAGGTTCCATGCGGCCGTCATGGAGTTCCTCGACCGGGTCGCGACGTGATCGAGATCTCGAGGGCGGCCTATGCGCAGATGGTCGGCGCAGCGCTCGACGCCTATCCGTACGAAGCGTGCGGTCTGATCGCCGGGCCGCCCGCAGCGGGTGGGGGAGCGGGTGACAGGGCGCCGACCTACTACCCGTGCACCAACACCGCCGAGTCGGCTCGGGTGTACACGATCGATCCGAAGGATCACCTGCACGCCGAGCTGGACGCGGACGACCACGACTGGGAGATCAACGGCGTGGTCCACAGCCACACCCACTCCGAGCCCTATCCGAGCCCGACCGACGTGTCGGCGGCGCCCGACCCGTCGTGGCACTACGTGATCATCAGCCTCAAGCGTGAAGCGCCCGAGGCCCGCAGCTACCGGATCATCGACGGCCAGATCACCGAAGAGCCCATCGCCATCGTCTGACGGAGCCTCGTCACCATCCGGCGATGAGTCTGGGCGCGACCTGTCCGCGCCGAAACTCATCGCCGCGGGGTGGGACGTGCGGCGATGAGTCTGGGCGCGACCTGCCCGCGCCGAAACTCATCGCTACGGGGTTTGCGGGCGGGTGGGGTGGACGGTTCGGGGGCGATGGGATTACGATTCCCGACAAGAACCATCGGATTAGTCGGAATGCATCCGCCGTCGCCGTGGTTGGGAGAAGTGTGACGAACACCTTGAACCCGAACTTCACGATGCCAGGGCTCGTGAACGACAGCGTGCTCGACATGATCGGCAACACCCCGATGGTCGACGTCTCGGTCCTCTCACCGAATCCGAACGTGCGGATCATCGGCAAGATGGAGATGCAGAACCCGTTCGGGTCGGTCAAGGACCGCATCGCCAAGTCGATGATCGAGACCGCCGAGAAGGAAGGTCGGCTCCTTCCCGGCCAGACCATTCTCGAGCCGTCGTCGGGCAACACCGGCATCGCGCTCGCCGCGATCGCCGGCATCAAGGGCTATCCGATCAAGATCATGATGCCGACGAGCGTGTCGATCGAACGTCGCCAGATGCTCGAGGTGTTCGGCGCCGAGCTGATCCTCACCCCCGGCGAGGAAGGCTCGAACGGCGCCGTGTCCCGTGCACTCGATCTGGCAGCGCAGCATCCGGAGTGGTACTTCCCGTACCAGTACGCCAACGACGCCAACCCGCGCGCCCACTACGAGGGCACCGGCCCCGAGATCCTCCGTGACGTTCCCGAGATGACGCACTTCGTCGCCGGGCTCGGCACCAGCGGCACCCTGATGGGCTGCGGTCGGTACTTCAAGGAGCAGAACCCCGACATCCAGATCATCGCCGTCGAACCGCCGCTCGGCGAACGCGTCGAGGGGCTGCGCAACATCGGTGAGGGCTACATCCCGCCGATCTTCGAGAACTGGAACGGGTTCGACATCCTCGATCGCAAGCGCGTCGTGCGCCCCCGCGAGTCGATCGAGTGGACGCGCCGCCTCGTGAAGGAGTGCGGCGTGTTCGCCGGCATCTCCGCGGGCGCCGCGCTCGCCGGCGCGGCCAAGGTCGCCGGCCAGATCGACGAGGGGACCATCGTGTTCATCGTGTGCGACGGCGGCTGGAAGTACCTCTCGACCGGCGCCTACACCGACGACCTCGACGTCGCCGAAGCCAACGCCGAAGAGATCATCTACTTCTGAGCGCTCGCGGGGCTGCCCTCGCGTCACAGCACGGCTGCCGCGTCGATGTCGACCACGTGGTTCAAGATGCGCGTCGAGTAGGCCTCGGCCATCGCCGCACCCCGATCGTTGCCGGCGTCGAACGTGCCGATGAGCGACATGGCTCCTGACAGGTAGTAGAGCGCCGCCTCGCGATAGTGGGTGAGCGCGTCGTCGAAGGAGTATCCGTCGACGCCCAGGTCGCGGACCGCCCCGTGCCACCGGCGCAGGAGTTGCTCCCAGTTCTCGCGTCCGAGTTCGTGGGGCACGCTCGTGCCGATCAGGTAGGCGATGTCGGCGACCGCTCGACCGCGCAGGGCGAGCTGGAAGTCGATGAAGGCGACGCTGTCGTCGGTCTTGGAGAAGAAGATGTTGTCCAACCGCGTGTCGCCGTGGATCAAGGTGGTCGGCCCGCCGGCGGTTCGGTGGAGCAGCTCCTCGAACTGCGGGTCGACGGATCGGGCCACGTCGATCGCCCGCGGGGGGACGCGGTCGGCCCACTCCGTTTCGAGTACCGGGAGACCGGCTCGGTAGATGTTCGGGACCGCCGCCACGTACTGCGGAGCGTTGGGAACCGGCAGCCAGTCCATCGCGTCGAGCTCGGGGCGAGCCCACCAGTGCGCGTGCATCGCCGCGAGCGCATCGATCGCGGCCTCTGCCTGCCACAGGGTTGCGCCGACGACCTGGTCACCGACGTCGTAGGCGATCGACATGTTCTCCAGGAGGAGGAGGAACTGCCCGTCGTCCTGTTCGACGGCGCCATGACACGCCGGCGTCGTCATCGGGGTGTCGTCGAGCACGTGCTCGAACATCTTGATCTCGCGGTCGTACAGCCCGAGCATCAGGGCAATCTCGAGATTGGCCGGCTCGGTGCACGCCATCTTCGCCACGACCGATGCGGGGGCGTTGCCGCTGTGGTTGTCCACCTGCAGATCGAGCCGGGCGATCTGGCCGAAGATGCCGGTGCCCTCGCCGATGTCGTGGGCCTCGACCGAGACGATCGTGCCGCCATCGAGCGTGTCGGCGAGCAGCTCGTTCAGCAGGGCAGGCGTCAGTTCGGCCGGTGTTGCGGGCAGCTTGTCGGTCATCGCCACGTTGTAGCTCTTGGATTGTGGCCGACACGCACCGGACGATCCGACCACCTGAAACGCTGGGGTCTGACCCCAGCGTTTCAGGTTCGGGCGAAGTGGGCGATGCTCGCGGCGGTCTGCCGGCTCACGTCGGGGAGCACCGGCGTGAAGATGTCCATCCCGTGCGAGGTGCCCATCACGATGCGGCACTGGGCGGCGACGCCCGCTCGGAGCAGCAGGCGGTAGAAGTCGACGCCCTCGTCGCGCAGCGGGTCGGCCTCGTTGACGCTGATGAACGTCGGCGGCAACCCGCTCACGTCGGACTCGGTGGCGTGCGACGGCCAGGCGAGCGGATTGCCCTCCTCGAAGTGCTCGATGCCGTACGCCATCGCCCCGCGGTTGTGGTGCAGGTTCAGCAGGTAGCCCTCGTTCTCGATCGACGACGGGAACCGGTCCTGCGGCCACTGTCCGGCGATGTACGGGCACAGCGCGTACAGGCCCTTGATCAGCCCGATGTCGCCGTCGCGCAGCAGCATCATTCCCGTGGCCAGCGTCAGGTTGCCGCCGCCGCTCTCGCCGGCGACGATCACCTGTGCCGGGTCGATGTGCAGTTCCCCGGCATTCTCGACGACCCATCGCAGGCCCGACACGCAGTCGTGCAGTCCGGCCGGGAAGGGCTCGACCTCGGGCGCTGACGACGCCGTGACCGCGTTGCGGAAGTCGACCATGGCGACGGCGAGACCTTCGGCCGCGAGCACCCTGGCCCAGATCCGGTAGAGCGCATCGAAGGCGCTGCCGTTCTGCATGCCGCCACCGTGGATGTAGTAGACGCACGGAAGTGGCTCGTCGCCCTCGGGGCGGACGTAGCGGATCTTCACCGTGTTGCCGTCGGGCGCCGACGTGAACTCGTGGACCGTGATCGACAGTCCCGCCGACGATGCGACGCCCTCGGTGTCGAGCGTGTCGTACAGGGCAGCGGTCTTCTCGCGCATGGCGACTGCCTTGGGATGGTTGCTGATCTCCAACAGCGTTTCGCGGCTGTCGACGTCGGTCAGATTGGTGACCGGGACGTTGCGCAACGCCCACTTCACGCGTGGGTCGAGCCGGGGATCGTTCTGGAGGTCGGGCATGTCAGCGCTCCTCGCCGCGCACGGCGATGTTGAAGATGGCGTCGGCCATCTGTGGCCAGTAGATCGAGGGCATGTCGTGACCCATCTGCCCGAAGACCAGGAGATCGGCTCCCGGAATTGCCGCTGCCGTCGCCTCACCGCCCGACAGGGTGATCAGCGAGTCCTGGCGGCCGTGGATCACCAAGGTCGGCACGTCGAGCCCGCCGAGTGCCTCGGTGCGGTCGCCCGACGCGGCGACCGCCACGAGATGGAATGCGGTGCCCGCCGGATTGAAGCACCGGTCGAACGACTCGGCGGCGATCGAGCGTGACAATTCCTCGTCGAACAGGTCACCGGAGATGACCCGGGAGGTCTCGACGTTCTGGCGGATCGCGCTGTCGCGATCGGTCGGTGCCGGCGTGAGCAGGACCATCATCGATTCCGGCTCTGGTTGGCCGACCTCGGTGTGGCCGGTCGTCGACATGATGCTGGTGAGCGACAGCACCCGGTCGGGGTGCTCGATCGCCATCGTCTGGACGATCATCCCGCCCATGGAGGCGCCCACGATATGTGCCGCAGGGATCTCGAGGGCGTCGAGCAGCCCGACCGCGTCGGCGGCGAGCGTCGAGAGCGTGTACGGAGCCTCGATCGGATGACCCCCGAGGAACTGGGCGTAGAGCGCCATCACGTCGGGCGGGTCGCCGACCGACTTCGTCGACAGTCCGACGTCGCGGTTGTCGAAGCGGATCACACGGAAGCCGCGGTCGAGCAGTTCGCTGATGAACCCCGGTTGCCACAGGGTCATCTGGGCGCCGAGGCCCATGACGAGCAGGGCGGGCGGTGCGTCGTCGGGGCCGAAACTCTCGTAACAGATCTCGATGTCGTTGACGGCAATGGTTGGCACGACTCGATCATTGCAGGCACTCGCGCGACCGGGTGCACCCGGCTGGTGATCGTCAAGCTCCGCTTAAGAAGCGCCGCAATACGCCACTCAGCGCAGTCGGTCTGTCACAATTCCGCGATGAGCGATTCGGATCCGACACTGCCTGACGCGCCCGGAGGCAGCCCGCCGCCTCCGCCTCCGCCCCCCGCCGCCCTCTCCCGTCGACCCCGCTCGTGCGGGCGACCAGGCGCTCCCCGATCTTGACGAGGCCGGTCTCGAGCCGACGACGCAGATGTCGGCGACCGATCCGTTCGGCGACCAGACCCTGCCGGGCGATCCCGGCGCGCCCGGCCTGGAGCCCACGACGCAGATACCGGTGATCGACACTCTGAGCGACGGCGGCATCCCGCCGATCTATCCGCCGGGGGCGCCCGTCGATCCCGACGAGGTTCCGGAGGAACCGGTCCCGTGGTACAAGAAGCCGGGTCCGATCGCAGCGTTGATCGTCGCGGTCCTGGCGATCGCCGGCCTGGTCGCCTGGCTCGTCCTCGGCGGCGACGACGAGGAGGAGGCCTCGGCCACCTCGACCTTCCTGGTCTTCGAGACGAGCAGCGAGACCGGCGCCGACATCGACGTCGGTTTCCTCGTCACCGTCGAAGGTCCCGTGGAAGCTGCGACGTCGTTCGTCTGGCTGCGTCCCGACGGTGTGCCACCCGGCGAGACCGCAGGCGACACGACCGGAACCGACGGTCGCGTGGCGTTCGAATGGGAGCCCGACGAGACCGTTGCCGACCCCGCCGCATGGCAGTCGACGGTGACCGCCCTCGCCCAGGTTCCCCCTGGCTGGACCCCGCCCGGCCCGATCGTGGACTGTGTCGTGCGGCCCTTCGACGGCCCGGTGACGTCCGTCGCGATGAACATCGTCCTCGATTCGAACGACGACACCATCGATCGAACCGCGATCTTGAGCTTCCCGAACCACACGTTCGCCGCCGGTGACTCGGTGACCTGCACGCTCGTCGCCGGAGCTCCGGCGCCGACGACGGTCGTCGAGACGACGGTCGTGGACACCACGGTCGTGGACACCACGGTCGTGGACACCACCGACGCGCCGACGACGGCCGCGACGACCACGGCGCCCCAGACCACGGTGCCGCCGACGACGGCGGCGCCCACCACGGTGCCGCCGTCGACGACCACGACGACGATCGACATCGAGCCGCCGCTGCCGACCGAATCGCTGTGGGACGTCGTCGTCAGGGAAGACGAGCTGAGTGAGTTCGAGCAACTCGTGCTCGATGCCGGCTTCGACGACGAGTTGAACGACCCCGATCTGACGCTCACGATCTTCGCGCCGACCAACGATGCCGTCACTGCCGCTCGTGAGAGCCTCGAAGCGGGCAGTGGGCCCGTCACCGAGAAGACCTTGAACGAGCTGCTCCTGGCCCACGCGGCAGACGGCAGGTACACGTTGGCCGATCTGCTCGATCTGGATCCGCCCGAGCTGGAGATGCTGTTCGGTGGTCCGCAGCCGATCGCCACCGCCTCCACCCCGTACCTCGCGATGATCGGCGACGCCCACATCCTGTACGAGACGGCGCCGGCCAGCAACGGCAACCTGTTCATGATCGACAAGGTGCTCACACCCGAACCGTGATCTGACACCCGTCGTCCGGCGCCCACTCGGCGCCGGACGACTGCCGTAGGCTGCACACCCGTGGATCGGCCGATCGGGATGTTCGACTCCGGGTTCGGCGGCCTGACCGTCGCCCGGGCGACGATCGACCTGCTTCCGGCCGAAGATCTCGTGTACATCGGCGACACTGGCCGCTATCCCGTACGGATCCAAGCCGCTCGCAGACGTGCGGGCGTACGCGCACGAACTGGCGTGGAGCCTCGTGGAGGACTACGACGCCAAGGCGATCGTGGTCGCCTGCAACACGGCCACGGCGGCCGGCCTCGACGACCTGCGTGACGAACTCCCGGTTCCCGTCATCGACGTGATCGCGCCGGGGGCCCGCGCCCTGGTGCAGACCACGGTCACCGGTCGAGTGGGTGTCATCGGCACCGTCGGCACGATGGCGTCGGGCGCGTATCTCCACGCGGTCGTCGAGACCGGAGCTCCCGTGTCGTTGACGAGCGCGGCCTGCCCCGGGTTCGTGGAGTTCGTCGAGCGGGGCCAGACCAGCGGCGACGAGGTGATGGTGCTCGCCGAACGGCTGCTCGCCCCGATCCGGGAGGCCGCCGTCGACGCGCTGCTGCTGGGGTGCACCCACTATCCGTTCCTCGCCCGCACGATCAGCGACGTCATGGGGTCGGAGGTGACGCTCGTCAGTTCGGCCGACGAGACCGCGTTCGAGGTGATGCATCGTCTCGGCGAACTCGGCCTGTTGCGCGACGACGACCGGGTCGGCCGCCACCGGTTCGTGTCGAGCGGCGACGTCGACACGTTCCGCGAGCTCGGCGCCCAACTGCTCGGGCCCGAACTCGACCACACGGAGTCGTGGCGATCGCCCGCGTCGAATGACGTACACGATGTGTTGGACACATCGTGGCACCCTGGACCGACCCTCGACACCGCACTTCCCGACACCCAGTCATCCCGACCACCCCCTGAATGGAGACCTCCATGGCCCGCCCCGATGGACGCAGCAACGACGAGCTGCGACCGATCACGTTCGAACGCGACTTCACCGAGATGGCCGACGGCTCGTGCCTGGTGTCGTTCGGCAAGACCCGCGTGCTGTGCACCGCCTCGATCGACGAGGACGTGCCACGGTGGATGCGCAACTCGGGCAAGGGCTGGGTGACCGCGGAGTACTCGATGCTTCCCGGTGCGTCGCCCGAGCGGATCGACCGCGAGGCTGCCCGCGGCAAGCAGAGCGGCCGGACCGTCGAGATCCAACGCCTCATCGGCCGGTCGCTGCGCGCGGCCTGCGACATGAAGGCGCTCGGTGAGCGTCAGGTCATCGTCGACTGCGACGCGCTGCAGGCCGATGGCGGCACCCGCACGGCGAGCATCTGCGGTGGCTTCGTCGCCCTGCACGATGCGCTCGAGCGGGTCGTGCAGCGCGGTGATCTGCCGGCGAATCCGCTGCACTCGTTCTGCACGGCGATCAGCGTCGGCATCGTCGGCGGCACTCCGGTGCTCGACCTGCCGTACGTGGAGGACAGCACCGCCGAGGTCGACATGAACGTGGTGATGCTCCGCCCGATCGCCGGTGGCGAGGCGCGCTTCGTCGAGGTGCAGGGCACGGCCGAGGGCATGGCGTTCTCCCGTGAGGAACTCGACGCGCTCGTGGCGCTCGCGGAGGGTGGGCTCCTCCAGATCGCGGATCTGCAGGCGGCCGCCATCGCGACACCGCCGTCGGCGCGGCCTGCTCGCTGAGGCCGTTCGATGATGCAGCTGGTGTGTGCCTCGGCGAATCCGGACAAGGTCGTCGAGATCCAGCAACTGCTCGCGGGTGTCGTCGACCTGCTGCCTCGTCCCGCGGGTGTTCCCGACGTGGTGGAGGACGCCGGCTCGTTGATCGGCAACGCCCGGCTCAAGGCGGTCGCGCTCTGTGAGGCAACCGGTCTGCCGGCTGTCGCGGACGACACCGGGCTCGAGGTCGATGCGCTCGACGGAGCGCCCGGCGTCGACGCCGCGCACTACGCCGGTGAGGGCTGCAGCTACGCCGACAACCGCCACAAGTTGCTCGCCGACCTCGAGGGCGTCGACGATCGGCGCGCCGCCTTCAAGACCGTGGCGATCGTGGTGTGGCCCGATGGTTCCGAGCTGTACGTCGAGGGCGTGTGTCCCGGCGTGATCACCACCGAAGAACGCGGGGCGGTCGGCTTCGGGTACGACTCGGTGTTCCAGCCCGACGAGGGTGGGGGAGCGACGTTCGCCGAGATGGGCACGGAGGCGAAGAACGCCATCTCGCACCGAGGCCGGGCGTTCAGGGCGCTGCTGGCCGAGCTGGCGCAACGGTGACGACGAAGCCCCGGTGATCGCTGCCGGGGATCTCGAAGTCGGCCACGTCGGTCGACACGAGGCCCGCGGTGGTGAGCGCATGGTCGAGACGAACGAAGGCGGGCGGGATCGTCTTGCCGGCCGGCCACGACGACGAGAATCCCTGGCCGTGCGCGATGTGCGCGTCGACGAGTCCGGCATCGAGCAGTTCGCGGAAGTCGGGATGCCAGTACGAGGCGTTGAGGTCGCCGATCACCAGTGTCGGTGATGTCGCGTCGCTCCCGATCCGGGCCGCGGTGGCGAGGTCGCGCTGCCAGTTCTCGAAGCTGATCAGGGGCGTCGGCACGTGCATCGCGACGAGGCGGACGTCGCCGTCGGGGCCCTCGACGGTGAGGTCGAGGCTGTGGTTGTAGGTGTCGGGTGCGTCGCCGACGGTCACCGGGTCGCGGCTCCACACCGCGATCCCGCCCGCGTAGCGATCGGTGCGGTCGATCCGGTATGGGTAGTCGTCGGCGAGCGTCGAACTCTGGAGCGTCGACTGATGTTCGGGGGTGTACTCGTTGAACACGATGACGTCAGGGGCGAGGCCGTGGATCGTCGCGACGACGTCGTCGATGCGGTCGTTGCTGTAGAGGAGGTTGACGGACGCAGCCCGCAGACCGACGGCATCGGCGACCGGATCCGGTTGGTCGTCGGGGAAGGCCATCGGCGCGGCGAGGATGAGGATCCCGAGGCCGATCGCTCCGCAGGCGGTGGCGAGATAGAGGTGTCGTTGCCACACGGCGACCAGGGCGACCGGTGCCAGGAGGAGTGCGAGGTATGGCGTGAGCGAGAGGACGATGGCGACGTTTCGAGTCGCTGTCCAGCCGAACGCCTGCGTCAGCGCAATCGTGCCGACCAGCGCGACGACCGCCCATCCGATCAGTTCCGGTATCCAGGCCGCCGGTGATCGCACCGAGGCAGGGTACGGCGCAAACCGTAGAGTGGGCCGTCACCGGCTTCAGCGTCAGCCCAAACGTCCATTTCGTGGAAGTGGGCCGACGCTGAACCCGGGCCGACGTAGCCCAACTGGCAGAGGCACGGCGTTTAGGTCGCCGTCAGTGAGAGTTCGAGTCTCTCCGTCGGCACGCGACAGTGGACCTCGGATCTCGGACGTCAGGCGACGGGCACCCAGGCGAGAGAGAGTTGGTTCACGTCGACGTCGGTGCGCTCCACGCTGACCGTCATCGAGGAGATCTCTCTGGCGAGGGGTCCCCACTTGTCGGTGATCTCGGCGGCAGCGTCGGCCTCCAGCTCGGTGAGCTGATCGGCGAGGCGGGCCACCTTGTGCTCGGCGGCATCGACGCCACGGCCAGATGCGCTCGTGCTGCCGCGCCGCCGGGCGGCGGTGCCCGCGTCGCCCAGCATGTCGCCGATCATGGCGCCCTTGGACTTGCGGCCACCGAGGAGCCCGCCCAACAACGACCCGGCGGTGGAGAGGAACTCGGAGCTCCGTTTCGACTCTGCCTCCGCTTCCAGCACGTCGGCGCGGTCCTCGGCGGCGTCGATCTGGTCGCGCAGCCGCGTCGCTTTGGCCTCTCGTACTTGTCGCGCAAGGGCGGCGACGCCCTCGTCGGCGAATGCCGTGCAGCGGGCGGCGAACTCGTCGGCGGTCTCGCCGGGGCGGCCGTAGAGCTTGAGGTCGGTGTTCGCCGGGATCTCAAGCGTCAGGCTGCGGGTGAGGTGATCGACCAGGCCACGCTCCACCTGCGTGAAGAAGGTCTTGGTGGCGATCTTCGCGTCGGGAAACCGATAAGTGACGCTCGCGGGCGCGTCGGTGCGTAGATCGCGGTCGTCGTAGCCGACCTGCACCACGCCCGACCCATCGACCTGTTCGTGGAGCGGGAACAGAACCGCCTCGTACTCCTCGTCGTGCACCAGGTCGGCCTTCGTCTCGTCGTAGCGGATCGCGACCCTGGCCACGATCGCCGCCTCTCGCACCGTCCCGCTCGAGTCGCCGTCGACGTCGGCGAGCCACGGCGCCGCAACGTCGACCCAGCGCACCGCCACGCCGTCGGCCACCTCGGGCATCACGGCGGTGACGTCGGCTGGCAGCGCGCCCGTCGGGGTCGGGCCGGAGAACACCGCCGAGGTCATTTCCGGCGCAAACCGGTCTGTTGGGGTCGGGTCCGGAAAGACAGGCGCGGTCAGGGGAGCGACGTCGGGCATCAGCGAATCCGTCGGCACCGTCACACTGCCGGTCGCATCGGTTGCCGTCCGCTCGCGGGTCGCGGGATTGACCGAGCCGCCGAGGAAGAGGTCTGCCATGGCGCGACCGTAGTGGTGACGGTGGCCTGCCCGGCCGAGATCGGATGGCTCCGTCCGGATGTGAGCGCCAGAGACCTTGGACCCTGGCGTCGGGAGGTCTCTCAGCCGTAGCGTCCATCCATGACCCGGTGTCGTGTGGTTCGAGGCGCCATTTCGGCCCTGACAGTTGCTGCGATCGTCGCAGCATGCGGCGGCAGTGACAGCGGCGGCGACGACGCGACATCGGGCACAGGCGAGACCGCAACGGAGAACGACGCGTCCACGCAAGCGACGACCGAGGAGCGACGAAGCGGAGTCGAGCGACGAAGCGGACGAATCCGCGGACACCAGCGGCGAGACCCCGAACTGCGACGCCATCTTCTCGATGGCCGAGATGGAGGAGTTCTTCGCCGAGCCCGTGACCCTGACCGAGGAGAACAACGACAGCCTCGGCCAACTCATTTGCACCTGGGACTCCATGGAGGATCCCGACGACCTGGAGGATCTGGCGTCTCAGAGCCTCCTCGTGCAGTTCTACTCGGGGTCACCGATCGAAGCGTCGGCATTCTTCGACCCCTCGATCTACGACTCGGTCACCACCATCGAAGGCATCGGCGACCTCGCCTACACGTCCGGTTCGGCAGGGATGGATTACTCCTTCGTCGACGAACCGGTCGGAGGATACGTTGAGCTACATCGCCATCGACATGGGGGGCGCGGAGGCTCAGCCGCTGCACACCCCGGAGGACGTCGAGCAGCTCTTCCGCACCT
Organism: Ilumatobacteraceae bacterium; assembly: GCA_963829585.1. Classification (GTDB taxonomy): domain Bacteria; phylum Actinomycetota; class Acidimicrobiia; order Acidimicrobiales; family Ilumatobacteraceae; genus Sva-07. Next base: position 32,966 of record CAWHJD010000012.1, read on the forward strand.
TCCACGACCGAGTCACCTGAGCAGCGTCGACGAGGATCCGCCATCGCATCCCGTCACCCGGGAGAACTACGTTGCCGCGCATGGCGTTCAACGGATTTCCGGTCGAGGGCATCGAGTTCTACGAGCAGCTCGACGCCGACAACTCCCGAACCTTCTGGCAGGCCAACAAGAGTCGCTACGACGAGTACGTCAAGCAACCGATGGTCGAGCTGACCGAGGCGCTCGTCGACTACGGACCGTTCCACATGTTCCGCCCGTACAACGACGTGCGGTTCTCGAAGAACAAGCCGCCCTACAAGACCGCACAGGGCGCCTACGGCGAGTCGGAGGGCGGCACCGGGTACTACGTTCAGTTCTCTGCCGCAGGGCTGATGGTCGGCGCCGGCTACTACGCCATGGCCAAGGACCAGCTCGAGCGGTTCCGTACCGCGATCGACGGCGAGGCGACCGGCGGCGAACTCGCCGCGTTCGTGGCCGATGCCGAGCGGCGCAAGTACACGATCGGCGCGATCGACGAACTCAAGACCGCTCCGCGCGGCTACCCGAAGGACCATCCCGCGCATCGAGCTGCTACGGCGCAAGGGCTTGATCGCCATGCGCGAGTTCGGCGCACCGAAGTGGATCCACACCGCCGGCGCCGCGAAGCGAATCGGCGACACGTGGTCCGGGGTTGCCGACCTCTGCGCCTGGCTCGACGCCCACGTCGGCCCCAGCACCCTTCCCCCCGACGACCGCCCCTTCTGAATCGAGACGCGGGGTCGGACCCCGCGTCTCACCCAGCGCTCATTGGAGCAATGGCTCAGGGGCAATACGGCGCAGCGTTAACCACTGCCTTCTTCCCCTGTCCCGTTGCGTCGAGAGCCTTCAGGAGCTGCCCGACGTTTGCAGGGCCTGCGCCGGTGTCGGGGTTTACGAGAGCACCGGCATTGACGGCCTTGTGCACCTGACCGAAGCACTGGGGCGTTCCCTGCTCGAAGGCGCTGGCGGTGCCAGCGAAGCTGATGGCGGCGATGGCGGAGACCGCTCCGGTGATGATGATGCGCTTCATGTGACTTGTCCTTTCATTGGGCGGATGACGTATGTCCTCCCCTCTTCGGACCACCCAGCGGTCTCGGATGACCATTTTTACTAGGAAAACTTCACGAACCGGGCGCCGCGACGGGTGCGGCTACGCGCTCCGGCGTCATCGCCAGCCCGGATCACTGCTACGAAGGGCCTCGAGAACTCGCGCCTGGGTTCAGCCCGCTGATGACGTACCGGCACGCTCTGGCCGAGCGTTGTTGTGAGCGATGCACGCAGCTCCTGCGCACATCGCTCACGGCGCGGTTGCGTTGGCTTGGTTCAGTCGTGTTGGACGGGCTGGTCGGCTGCGGCGGTATCGGTTTAGGCAGTGTCCGTCGTGTCGACGGGTTGCGGCTCGTCGACGACGGGCGGGGGCATTGTCGCCTCGGCCTCGGCCTCGGTCGTCGGTCGACTGCGTCACTGCCGCCGGGACGTCCTTCGCGTGCTTGGCGGGTCCGAAGATGCTCCAGACGGTGCCGAGCACGGTGCCCACGAGGAGCACGATCAGCATCGGGACGAGCTCGAGCGGGATGACCTTGGTCAACACGAGCACGATCGACAGGCCGAGCCCCATCATCAGGCCCCACAGGATCCCGCGGATCGGGTGGGTCTTCTTGACCAGTTGCTGGTCGACGGTCTTGGTGGCTACGTCAGTCATGGTCAATCACTTCCTGTACGTCATCGAGGGCCGAGCGTTGAACAGCACTCCGACGAGTCCGCCGCCGAGCAGCACCATGGCAGCGATGCCGACCGGATCGGTCAGCCCGTTGCCGATGAACTCGACGTTGCCCTCGCCGATGCACGGCGCCAGGTTGTCCGACGTCAACTCGCCGTTGATCGTCGTCTTGGCGGAGAACTTGACGGGCATGTCCTCGCCGAGGTCGACGGTGCCGGCATTCCGGTTGTCGCCATCGACGTTGTCGTCGCCGCCGCTGTCCAGGCTGATGCCCGCCATCTCGATGAACCACGAGTTGTTCAGCGGGCCGGTTCCGTCCTGCGGCATGAACCCGTAGTAGGCGACGACGCCTCGCGTGTCGACCTTGAACGGGTTGCCGGAGGTGAAGGCCTGTTCGCCGTCGAGCAGATCGACCGGCGGGTTGTCGTCACCGAAGTCGATGGCGGCATCGATCAGGTCTCCGCTCTCACCGTACGAGTAGGCGAGACCTCCGCACTGCCGGTGAGTTTGCTGCCGTCGTCGAATTCGATGGTCGACGCGGCAACGAGCGCAGCGATTTCGGTGAACTCTGCGCCGGCCGTGTCGACATCGAGGTCAACCGGTTCCGTCGGGGGAATCAGGTCGCCGATCTGGTCGAACGGAGCGGGAGGGGGCTCGTCGGCGGCACGGGACATCGCCCCGAAGGACAGTCCGACGCCGACAGCCAACCCAGTGATTGCGATGGCACTTCGCAGTGTGCGTCCCATCTCATCCTCCTTCATCGAGGTTGTGTCATTCACAGTAATCCTGTGCCGATTTCCTGAACCGGGCCTTTCGTCTCCACGTGTGCCCGTTTCGACGTGGCGACCGGCGCGTGGCCGATCGGCGGTGTCACCCAGCAGGGCCGAGGATCTGCTCGAGCCGCGGCAGCCAGGTCTGAGTGATCCGAACCACCTCGGCGCGGTCGTCGAACGCCTCGCTGTCCGAGACTCCGCTGTGGATGATGTACACCCGACCGATGGCGGATCCGTACGGGAAGAAGACCTCGGTGACCAACTCGCTGATCGACTCGGCGCCCATCCCCGACTGGCTGACCCAGACGAGGCCGACGGCGCCCTCGACACCGGGCACATCGAACTGTTCGGCCGGCTCACCGCCGCCCGACCCTGCGAGACGGTCGGCGACGATGTCCTCGAACGCGGCTTCCACGCCGGGATCATCGCCATACGTCGTGAGGCCCGTGGCGATCCACATCGGCGCGCCTTCGTAGCTCCCGTAGTTGTTCTGGTAGCCGACGAGACGGTCGAACTGCTCGACGTCGGCGGCCGCAGCAGCGGGGTCCGGCGAGTACTGCGCGAACTCCCAGTTGTCGCGCCCGCCCCCGTAGCCCGTGTCCCATTCCATCTCCGAGTACGCCGGGCCCCATGCCGCCAACGGCAGCGGGGCCGACATCATCGCCGTGAGCTCGAAGGGCTCACCGGACGGCACGACCGAGTCGATCTGCGCCCACGCCCGTTGACCGAGCTCGACGACGTCGAACTCCAGGCCCCCATCGGGTGAACCGAACACCTGCACCTCGCCGACGACGAGGCCCTTGTGCACCAGTGCGATCTCCCCGTCGCGCCCATTCGCCGTGACGTGCACGATCGTCGCCCCAGGACCGGCGTCGGGCAGTGGCTCGGTGGTCACCGTCGTCTCCGTCACCGAGTCCGTCGTTACCCGCTGCTTGCGACCACCCGGGCGATGAACGCCTCGGCACCGGCCTCGGTCTCGAACACGTGAGCGAGGCTGAGTGCCTGAGGTGGATGCATCACCGAGAAGTCCATGACGGATTGTTCATGCCCGGTGATGCGGCCCGTCTCCGTGGCGATTGCGCACCCCTCCGTCCACTGGGATCCGAACCAGGCGTTGTCGATGAAGAAGCTCTCGTACACCCACTCGTCGCCGACGAGTTCGAGCCCCTCTCGCGGGTCGATGGTCAGGGCGGCGACCTCGTGGAGCGCGAAACCCGTCTCGGGCAACTCACCGCTCTGGCTGATCGCTGAGCACGGCTGGTCGGTGTCGATGCCCAGCACGTCGACGTCCGGTACGAACGCAGTGGTCTCCGGCGCGACGGACGTCGCTGCGTCCGGTGTCGTGTCCGTCGTCGACGTCGCGGCTTCCGCCGTCGTCTGCGGTGCCTCCGACGTCGTCGACGTCTCGTCGTCGCCGCAGCCGACCAACGCCAGCGCGACCACCGCAGTTGATCCGATCAAGGCACGCACTCTCATCGGGCACCTCCCCGTCCACCTCGATGATCCGGCTGCCGCGACATGGGCGTCGAGAGGCCAAGGTCACCGGAACCCGCCCCGCATGGCGTTGCTGTGAGCGATGTGCGCACGAGGTGCGTGCATCGCTCACAGCGTCGGGTGGGTGGTGGGGACACGATCGGGGTTGTAGCGAGCGGTTGGTGACGGGCTTTGACAGAATGTCAAGGTGACAGCAGCTCCCGACGTCGTCGACGCCACCACGCACGCCCTCGAGAACCAGTTCGGGTTGGCCGATCGGATCGTCGACGAGGCGGCGCTCGCCAACAGCGTCGAGCGGTTCCGGGCCCAGGGCATCACGCTGCCGACGTTCGCTCAACTCGAGGACCCCTCGACCTTCGACCACGACGGCAAGGTCGGTGACGCCGACCCGCAGGGTCCCGACGCCCGCAACCTGTGGCGGGTCCACTGGTACAACGACCTCGCCGGCAACCGGGTCGACGTGCCCGACCACATCGTGCTCCCGTCGAGCCTCACCGGCATCGAGAGCCCGATCATCGTCGTGTTCGGCGACCGCTTCCCGATGATCACCGCACACAAGGTGCTCGCCGCCTACGCCTGCCTCGCACCGCGCGTCGTCACCGGGCAGTTCGACCCGACGCACCACCGCGCCATCTGGCCGTCGACCGGCAACTACGCCCGCGGCGGCATCGCCATCAGCCGGATCATGGCCAGCCGCGGCGTCGCCATCCTTCCCGAGGGCATGAGCCAGGAGCGTTTCGACTGGCTCGACGAGTGGTGCGCGAACCCGGCCGACGACGTCATCCGCACCCACGGCACCGAGTCGAACGTCAAGGAGATCTACGACGCCTGCAACGAACTCGCCCTCGACCCCGGCAACTTCGTGCTCAACCAGTTCGCCGAGTTCGGCAACCACCTCGGCCACTACCGGGTGACCGGCCGGGCGTTCGGCCACGTCTTCGAGACCGTCCGCGAGGAGTTCGCGCAAGGAGGCCGCGACCTCAACCTCGCCGCGTTCACGTCGGCAACCGGGTCGGCCGGCACGATCGCCGCGGGCGACCGCCTCAAGGAGGAGTACGGCACGAAGATCGTGGCCGTCGAAGCGCTCGAATGCCCGACGATGCTCGAGAACGGCTTCGGCGAGCACAACATCCAGGGCATCGGCGACAAGCACATCCCGATCATCCACAACGTGATGAACACCGACGTCGTCGTGGCGATCTCCGACAAGGCGACCGACGAACTCGACGCGCTGTTCAACACCGACACCGGCCGGCAGTACCTGGTGCAGTCCAAGGGCGTCCCCGCCGAGATCGTCGCCGCACTCGAGCACTTCGGATTCTCGTCGATCTGCAACGTGCTCGCCGCGATCAAGACCGCCAAGCTCCTCGACCTCGGCCCCGACGACGCGATCATCACCGTCGCCACCGACGGCGCCGCCCTCTACCCCAGCGAGCGGGCCAAACTGCTCGCCACCCACTACGGCAACGAGTTCACGAGCACCGACGCCGCGGAGGTGTTCGGCGAGCACCTCGGATCGATCGGCACCGACCACATGATCGACTGCACCGAAGCCGACCGGCGTCGCATCTTCAACCTCGGCTACTACACCTGGGTCGAACAGCAGGGCACGCCCTTCGAGCTGTTCGAGGCCCGCCGCCACCAGGACTTCTGGCGCGGCCTGCGCCGCTACGTCGGCGTGTGGGACGAGATGATCGACGACTTCAACGCCCGGGTCGCCGGCTGAGTGTGGCGAGCGATCCGATGCGCGTGACGGGATGGCGCTGCGCCGTCTGTGACGCCACGGTCGCCATCGCCGCGCCCTTCCCGTGGCGCTGCCCCAACTCGACCGGCAACGACCGGCACCACGTCCTGACGATCGTCAACCGCGGTCCATCGACTCCCGACCGGATGCGCGGCCAGTCGTCGTTGCTCGCCCACGACAGCGACTTCGCGTGGGCGGCCTACGCCGACGCCAACGGGCTCGATCACGCCGCCCGGATCGAACTCGTCGAGCAGACCGACGCGGCGGTCCGGCGGGTCGCGGGGACCGGTTTCGACCCGACCCCGTTCGGCCGGTCGGACGAACTGTCGGACGAGCTGGGCTTCGACACCGACGGCGGCGTGTGGGTCAAGGACGAGACCGGGGGAGTGGCGGGCAGTCAGAAGGCACGCCATCTCGTGACGATCCTGCTCCACCTCCTGGCGGCCGAACGCGTCGGACACCTCACCGAACGACCCCGGCTGGCGATCGCCTCGTGCGGCAACGCGGCCCTCGCCGCGTCGACGCTCGCCGCCGCCGTCGACTGGCCGATCGACGTGTACGTCCCCACCTGGATGACCGACGGGTTCGGGTCGGAACTCGACCGCCTCGGCGCCACCGTCCACCGCTGCGAGCGACGCCCGCACGACCCGCCCGGCGACCCTGCGATGTTCCGCTTCCGTGACGCTGTCGCCGCGGGCGCGATCCCGTTCACCGTCCAGGGGCCCGAGAACGCGCTCGCCCTCGACGGCGGCAGGACCATCGGGTGGGAGATCGCCGAGCAGGCCGGCGTGTCACTCGACCGGACCCTCGATCGCGTCATGGTGCAGGTCGGCGGGGGAGCGTTCGCCGCGTGCCTCGGCGCCGGGCTCGCGGACACCTCGTCGAGCACTCGACTCCACGCCGTCCAGACCGAGGGATGCGCGCCGCTCGCCCGGGCATGGGGCCGGGCGCACAGTGGTCACGGGCACGCCGACGACATCGCGGCGATCGGACAGCAGTGGAGTGACCTCATGACCGTCTGGGACGATCCGCACTCGATCGCCGACGGCATCATCGACGACGAGACCTACGACTGGCTCGGGGTGTTCTCCGCCATGACGGCATCGGGCGGCTCGCCGGTCGTCGCCTCCGAGGCCGACGTCGAGCGAGCCCACGCACTGGCGCGTGCTGCCGGTTTCGACGTCAGCGCCACCGGAAGCGCCGGCCTGGCCGGACTGCTGACGATCCGCGACGAAATCGACCCGTCGGAACGCGTCGCAGTGGTGATGAGCGGCGTCCGCCGCTGACGGCACTTCCCGCTGTGTGCGGCACGCCGCGGGAGCGCCGAGGCGCCGACCGCGGGTACCGTGGGAGGTACGGATACGAGGTCCAACTCTCGCCGCTGGACGGCAGTCGTTCTCGGAGCTTGCACCGTCGTCGTCGTGGGCGTCGCGGTGTCGAGTTCCTCCATCGGCGCGCAGCCCGCGACGCCGGTGATCGAGCCCATCTCGGTCGACGCGAGCGGCACGTTGCCGGTGGCCACGTTCAACGCCAACCCGGCAGTGTCGGACACCGGCGCCGTCGTCGCTTTCGACGCGGCCGACCTCGACGACCGCTCCGATCGCCGCGTCTGGATCCGTGACCGGACGGCCGCCACCACCACACCGGTGGTCGAGAAGCGCAGCGCGGCTCCCGGCATCAGCGGCAACGGCTGTGTCGTCGCCTACTCCGCTCCCGGTGGGACACCGTCGGACCCCACGACGTCGCTCGCGGTCGTCGATCGCTGCAGCTCGACGAGCGGCGAGCGGCTCCCTGCCGGCACCGTGATCGACACCGTCGATGCGCTCGACCACGACTCCGCACCCGCTCTGTCGTTCGACGGCTCGACCATCGTGTGGTCCACCGGCTCGGAGATCCGACGGTACGAGCGGCCGGCCGCCACCGATCCCGCCGCGATCGCGACCGCCGATCACGTACTCGTCGGCTCGTTCGACGCGGCACTCACGCCGACCGACGCCACCGTCACCGGCGCCGATCTCGACGTCTCCGACGACGGGGCGACGGTCGTCTACGTCGCGGGCCCGGGCGTGGCCCCGTTCGCTGTCGACCCCGGCAACGTGTACGTCTGGAGCCTGCTCGAGGGAGCGGTCACGCCGACCATCGACCTCGTGTCGCCAACCGCAACCGGAGGGCCGGGCACCGCGTCGTCCGGATCACCGACGGTGTCGGGTGACGGTTCGCTCGTGTTCTTCGAGTCGTCGAGCACCGATCTGGCCGCGGTCGGTACCGGCGCGGTCACGGCCCCGTTCGTCGTCTACGTCGATCGTGTCGGCGAGGGGACCCGGGTCCTGCTCGACGATGCCGCCCGCCCGGCGGTCTCGGCCGACGGCCTGCACGTGGTGTACGAACGAGCCGGCGCGATTCGCATCCTTTCCTCGACGGCGGGACCGACCTATGCGACCACCCAGGATCGCGCGGTCGACGGCCTGGAGACGGCGAACCCGATCACCGGGGCGGCGCTCTCGCGATTCGGACGCTGGGTCGTGTTCGACAGCGCCGACGGCACGTCGCTGACCGACGACGTCGCGTTCCACGACGGCGTCGGTGTCTGGGCCGCCGATCAACGATCCACCGACGACGACCCGGTCGTGGACACCACCACGACCACCACCACGACGACGACCACGACCGTCCCCGGCGGTTCGTCGACCACCACGACGACGACCTCGACGACCACCACGGTGGCCAGACCCGTCGATCCGCCGGTCGAGGTGCTGCCACCTTCGGCGACGACCGTGCCGACGACCGTGCCGCTGTACCCCGTGCCGCCCACCACGGTGCCCTCGTACTACTACCCGTCCACGTACTACCCGTCGTCGACGACCCGCCCGGGATCGGGCGGGTCATCGGGATCGACGACCGTGGGATCTTCCACCGTGGTCCCGAGTGTGCCGCTCGTCGAACCCGGCACCGTGACGTTCGAACCGACGATCGTCGCCGCCGGACGCCGAACTGCGACCGCCTCGCTGTCGAATCGGTCGACCCGGACTGCCACCGTGCGTGGCTGCGCGCGTCGACCCGGCGAGCAGCGGCGCCTTCTCGCTCGTCACCGACGGCTGCAGCGGCGTCTCGTTGCCCGCCGGCTCGTCGTGCACCGTCGAGATCCAGTTCGCGCCACTCGTCGTCGGGCCGGCCAGCGGCTTCCTCGTCTTCGATCTCGCCGACGGCACTGCGGTCTCCGCAGCGCTGGTCGGCGACGGCACGGCCGAGCCCACGCTCGACGTCGTTCCCGCAGTGGCCGCCCCCGGACAGGTCGTCACCGTGTTCGGCGCCGGATTCCCCGCCGGCGCCGTCGTCGATCTGTCACGCTCGACCGCTCCCGACGTCGATCAGGTGACCGTCGACCCCGACGGCACGTTCGCCCACGTGTTCGTGGTGCTGCCGAACACACCGTCGGGTCCGATGACACTCTTCGTCGCGGCGCAACCCGATTCGTTCGGCGAGGTCACCGGTGAACTGCTCGTGTCGAATCGCAGCGCCGACTCGAACACGGCGGCGTTCCGAGACAGCGCCGGATCCACCTGGCGCTGACCCGCGCCGCAGGCCAGCAGAAGATTCAGCGCACCTCGTCGACGAACCCGACGATCGCCAACCCGACCGGGCAGTCGCTCAACCCGGGGCCCGGCGTTCGGCAGTCGACCTCGAGCGAGATCTCCGACGACGGCGTCGAACACGTAGGGAGCGACGAAGTGGAGGTCGTAGTCACGGAAGTTGGCGAGCTCGGACTGCAACAGCACCTCGCCGTCGCGCAGCAGCGACACCGTGCCGACCGCGCCGGACGGGTTCTGGAAGACCACGTCGGTGACCGACAGTCGCTCGCCGTTCCCGATGGTCTGCGAATCGGTCTCGGAGTTGCCGCCAGCGGGAGCCACGCTCAATCGGAGGTCGGTCGGCACTCCGAGGGGCAGTTCCTCGGCCTCGGCGGCCGCTGCTTCGAGTTCGTCGATCTTCGCCTGCAGTGCGGCCCGATCCTGTGCGAGCGCATCGGCGGCCGCGTCGTCGGCCGTGTTCTCCACCCACGGTCGCAGGAACGCGAACCAGACGATCGCACCGATCAGCAGCGCGGCGCCGGCACCGGCAGCCGCGGGCCCGACCCAACCGGGGACGCGTGGTCGTTGCTCGTACGTGCCGGCGAACTCGCCGGTCGAGCCGTCGGAGCTGATGGACCGCACCACGAACGGGTGCTCCTGTACCGGGCCGTTCCAGTAGGTCGTCACCGGCGTCACGTGCAGGGTCACCTGCGCGGTGGCTCCCGGAGTGACCACGAACGTCGACTCCACTTCGAGGGTGATCTCCTCGTCGAGCGGCTCGGCGACGAGCTCGACCGTGACCGGGACGTTGCCGGAATTGACCACCCTGACCGTGTGCCGTCCCGACGTCGATCCGCGTGACCGCAGCGGTGACAGCTCCACGGAGTGTTCGCTGCGGGCCATGATCTCGGCGTCAACGGTGGCGGTCGCGCTGCCGCACTCGGAGGCGAACTCGACTGCTGGCTGCCGCTCGCCGGGCGCGACGTTGGGGCCGACCTCGATGCTCACGGGGATGTCGAAGGTCTGGTTCGACTCGATCGCGGCGGTGGTGACGTCGAGAGCGACGAAGCCGGCCATGTCGCCCGAGGGCTGGAGATTCACGACCTGCGGTGCCTCGTCGTTGTTGTGCAGCCGCAGCGTCAGGGTGGTGGGCGCGCCGGGAACGAGCTCGATCGATTCGGGAATGAACCTGGCAGTTACGGGCATCGCCGGCGAACGCTACCCGCCCGGATGGTCGCGGTCGATTGCCCACGACCCGAGTCGCCCCGGCGAGACCAGCGGTAACGTGTCGTCCATGTCGGATCTCATGTCACCGCAGGCCCTCGAGGGTGGTTTCGATCCTCGCTCCGCTGTCTTCGATCGCCTCCTCAAGAACCGGGTGATCATGTTGGGTTCCGACGTCAACGACGAGATCGCCAACCAGATCTGCGCGCAGCTGCTCTACCTCGAGGGTGAAGATCCCGGCCAGGACATCTGGCTGTACATCAACAGCCCGGGTGGGTCGGTCACCGCCGGCATGGCGATCTACGACACGATGCAGTTCGTCGGCTGCGACGTCGCCACGGTGTGTCTCGGCCTCGCCGCCTCGATGGGCCAGTTCCTGCTCACCGCCGGCGCCGCCGGCAAGCGGTTCACGCTCCCCAACGCCCGCATCATGATGCACCAGCCGCTCGCCGGCCTGCGCGGTCAGGCCTCCGACATCGCCATCCAGGCCGAGCAGCTCCGCTACACCAAGCTGCGCATGGCCACGCTGATCTCCGAGCACTCGGGTCAGACCCTCGAGCAGATCCAGGCCGACTCCGAGCGTGACCGCTGGTTCACCGCCCAGGAAGCCCAGGTCTACGGCTTGGTCGACAAGGTCATCCTCCGCCGCGGCGAGATCGCCTGACGCGTCCTCCGTCCCCCGACCTCCCAGCCTGCGATGAGTTTCGGCGCGCCCAGTTCGCGCTCAGACTCATCGGTGCCCCGAGTTCGCCCGTTGCGATGAGTTTCGGCGCGACCTGTGCGCGTTGAGACTCATCGGTGGGGTGGGGTCGGGGTGACTCAGGGCGGCGGGATGGTCGCAGCGATGGTGGTGTCGAGCGTTGTCGCCGGCGGGGCCGTCACCGGGGTGTGCGGCACGATCGTGAACACCGGCCCGATGTCGACGGCACAGTTGGCACGCAACCACTGGTCGACCGCCGCTGCCGACTCCTCCGAGGAGTAGATCGCCGCCAGGGCCTCCTGTTCGGAGGCCGCTTCACCGGGCACGACCGTGCTGGCCGTTTCGTAGGCCGCCACGAGCTGGTTCCAGTCGTCCTCGACCGCGAGCGGGGCGAGGTCGCCGATCTCGCGGTAGAGGTCGAGCAGCGGCTCGATGTCGTCGACGTAGTTCAACTCGGGGTTGGTGAGCGCCTCCTTGTTGGCGGCGACCTCGCCGCAGAAGCGTTCCGCGTCGCCGCCCGAATCGTCGGCGCAACCAGCCGCAACCGCAACCACGACGAGCGCGACCGCGAGGCGCGTCCGTCTGGTTGATCGCCGAAGTCGGGGGGGCACGGCAGGCATTGTCGCACGGGCGCATCGCGAATCGGTGTCGTCGCCGGTCGCCGGATGTGACACCCCCTCGCTACAGTTCGGGTGGTCGGTTCGACGCAGCTGCGTCGACCGAGGTCGTGGGGCCCAGTCGTCCCTCCGTAGATGTCCGGCGCGGTTCGCCGCGCGACGCACGGAGGTGGCGATGTTCGCATCGATTGCATCAGCGATGGTGTTCGGGGCCGAGGGGTACCCGATCCAGGTCGAGGTCCAGGTCAGCAAGGGCCTGCCCGGGTTCCGCATGGTCGGCCGACCCGACGAGACGACGCGGGAGGCGCGCGACCGGGCGCGCGCCGCACTCCAGAGCAGCGGGATCGACTGGCCGGCGGCGAACATCACCGTCAACCTCGCCCCGTCGAGCGACCGCAAGTCGGGCTCGGGGCTCGACCTCGCCCTCGCCATCGGGGTGCTCGTGGCGATCGAGATGATCCCGCGCGAGGCCGTCGACGGACTGGCGTTCCTCGCCGAACTCGGCCTCGACGGCTCGCTGCGACCCGTCGCCGGGATCGTGCCGATGGTCGGCGTGCTCGGCGAACTCGACGTCGTCGTTCCCGTCGCCTGCGCCGTCGAGGCCCAGGTGGCGGCGTTGGGGCGGGTGCGGCTGATCTCGAACCTCACCGAACTGCTCGACGTTCTGGTCGACCAGGCGCCATGGCCCGACCACCCGACCGAACCGCGCTGCGACACGGTCGGCGACACCGTCCACCCCGACCTCGCCGACGTGCACGGCCAGCCGCTCGCCCGCCACGCGCTCGAGATCGCCGCGGCCGGGGCGCACCACACACTGTTCATCGGCCCTCCCGGATCGGGCAAGACCATGCTCGCCGCACGCCTGCCCGGGCTGCTCCCTCGGCTCGATCGCACGCGGGCCCTCGAAGCAACGATGGTGCACTCGGCGGCCGGCGCGGTGCTCCCGCCCGGCGGGCTCATCCAGCGCCCCCCGTTCCGTGCGCCTCACCACACCACCTCGGCGATCGCGCTCGTCGGTGGCGGCTCGCACACGCTGCGACCGGGCGAGATCTCGATGTCGCACTGCGGGGTGCTCTTCCTCGACGAGCTCGCGGAGTTCTCGCCCTCGGTGCTCGACGGGTTGCGCCAGCCGTTGGAGCAGCGGATCGTCACGGTCGACCGGGCGAACCTGCATGCGGTCCTCCCGGCCGACTTCCTGCTCGTCGCGGCGATGAACCCGTGCCCGTGCGGTGGCGGACCACCGGGCAGCTGCGTCTGTGGCGATGCGGTGCTGCACCGCTATGCCCGCCGGGTGTCGGGCCCGTTGCTCGACCGCTTCGACCTGCGCGTCAACGTCCACCGCCCCGCCGTCGACGACCTGTTGGCGAACGAGCCGGGCGAGCCGTCGAGCGTGGTGGCCGCGCGTGTCGAAGCGGCGCGTGATCTCGCCTGGGCGAGGCAGGGTGGGCTCAACAGCGCGCTCTCGGCGCCGCAACTCGAAGTCGTCGCCCGGCTCGACCAGGGCGCACAGGTGCACCTGCGTCACGAGATGGAGCACGGGAGGCTCAGCGGGCGCGGCTACCACCGGGTGCGGAGGGTGGCGCGCACCATCGCCGACCTGCGCGGCGACCAGTCCGATCAGGTCACCGAGGACGACGTGGCGCTCGCCCTGCGATTCCGGGCGAGCCTCGCGGCCGCTCTTCGCGTCGGGAGGGCGGCATGACCCCGGCCGCCGGCTACGTCGCCGCGCTCGCCGGGTTCGAACGCATGACGACGGGGCGGCTGTCGTCGCTCCTCGCAGGGCGTGACCCCGCCGAGGCCTACGCGATCGCCGTCGGGTCGACAGCGACCTCCCGAGCCCATCGCCTCGCTGTTCGGGCGCGACCCGACCCTGGCGGCGTCGTGGCGCGCCGAGGCCGATCGCCGGCCGCCCGAGCTGGCGTGGGAGGCGTGTGTGGCCGGGGGCATCGCCGTCGTCGTGCCCGGCGACACGACGTACCCGTCGCAACTGCTCGACGATCCGCGCCGGCCGGCGGTGTTGTTCGTCCGAGGCGATCTCGGCGTGCTCGACGCCCGGCGAGTCGGCATCGTCGGCACCCGCAATGCCACGCAGCGGGGCCGGGAAACCGCAGCACAGTTCGGCTACGAGCTGTCGGCGTCCGGGGTGGTCGTGGTGTCCGGTCTGGCGAAGGGGATCGACGGTGCCGCTCATCGCGGCGCGCTCGCGGCGGAGGGTTCCACCCCGGTGGGCATCGTCGGCAACGGCCTCGACCGGCCGTACCCCAAGCAGCACACCGAGCTGTGGAACGCCGTGGCCGAACGGGGCGCGCTGATCTCCGAGTGGCCGCCGGGAACGAACCCCGACGCGTTTCGCTTCCCGCTGCGCAACCGGATCCTGGCCGGCCTGGTCGAGGTGCTGGTGGTGGTCGAGAGCCGCGAACGCGGTGGCAGCCTGATCACGGCCCGCGAAGCCGCCGAGCGCGGCGTCGAGGTGTTCGCGGTTCCCGGCGCCGTGCAGAGCCGCGCGTCGATCGGCACGAACCGCCTCCTCTGCGACGGGGTGGCGCCTGCGACGGAGGTCGCCGACGTGCTCATGGCGCTCGGTCTCGACCAGCGGCGCGCCGGCCGGGCACGCTTCGATCCCCGCCGGCGACCGCGGGCTGACGACCTCGCCGTGATCGATGCCTGCCGTCAACGACCACGAACGCTGGAAGAACTCGCCGGACAGATGTCGTCGACGCTCGTCGACGTGGCGTTGGCGGCCGCCCGGTTGGAGCACGCCGGTTGGCTGCGCGAAACCGGCGGCTGGTTCGAGGCGATCGACGACTGGGCGGATCTCGCATGATCACCGGTCGCGCGACCTCGTGCCCATCCACGACCTTGCAGCCCCTCGGGCAATACCATCGCCGACGTGGACCCGTGGCGCATCGACGACTTCGCCGGCGCGCTCACCTCGTTGTCCGACAACACGGTGGCGGCGTACACCTCCGATCTGCGCTCGTTCGCCGCCTGGTGCGCTCGCAGCGATCTCGTCGATCCGGCCCAGGTCAAGCGCACCACGGTGCGCCGGTACCTGGCGCATCTCACGACCCGGCAGTTCGCCCGCCGCACGATCGCCCGCAAGACCGCAGCCATTCGCCGCTACTACCGCTGGCTCGTGGCGTCGGGATTCGCCGACGTCGACCCGACGAGCGGGATCTCGGTTCCGGCCGGTCAGGGCCGTCTGCCCCGAGTACTCGATCAGCACGAGCTGGCCGGGCTGCTCGACGGTTCGGTGCCCGATGGCGAACCCGACTGGCGACGCCGGCGCGACGATGCGGTCCTGGAGCTGCTCTACGGCTCGGGTCTGCGCGTCGGCGAACTGTGTGGCCTGCAGGTGTCGTCGCTGTCGCTCGCGAGTGGTGCCGCCAACGTCTGGGGCAAGGGATCCAAGGAGCGCCGCATCCCCGTCAGCGAACCGGCGGTCCGAGCCGTCCGCCGCTGGCTGGCGGTCCGCG
The DNA here is from genome assembly GCA_963829585.1 of Ilumatobacteraceae bacterium. Taxonomy (GTDB): domain Bacteria; phylum Actinomycetota; class Acidimicrobiia; order Acidimicrobiales; family Ilumatobacteraceae; genus Sva-07. Next base: position 48,301 of record CAWHJD010000012.1, read on the forward strand.
GCGAGGTGTTGCCACCGGAGGCCGGCGACATCCTGTTCGGCAACGAACGCGGCCGGGCGCTGACGCCGCGCGACGTTCGGCGGATCATCGATCGGCGCTCGCCCACGCCGACGCATCCCCACGCACTGCGCCACACCTTTGCCACACACCTGCTCGACGGAGGCGCCGACCTTCGTGCCGTCCAGGAGCTGCTCGGTCACACCGACGTGGCCACCACCCAGCGTTACACCCACGTCAGCCGGGAGCGATTGTCGGCTGCCTATCGCGAGGCCCACCCCAGAGCATGAGCATCGTTCCCGACGACCCCGACCTCCAGATGCAGTGGACGCGGTGGTTGAACCGCAAGAACATGGCGGCACGCGATCACCTGATCGTCCACTACTCGCCATTGGTGAAGTTCGTCGCCGGCCGTGTCGGCGCGGGCCTGCCGTCGAGCGTCGATCCGGGCGACCTCGTCAGCTCGGGCGTGTTCGGCCTGATCGACGCGATCGAACGATTCGATCCCGAACGCGGCGTCAAGTTCGAGACGTTCGCCGTCCCACGCATCCGTGGTGCGGTGTACGACGGCCTGCGCAAGCTCGACTGGGTGCCGCGTTCGATCCGGAGCAGGGCGCGCAGCGTCGAGAAGGCGATCTCCGAACTCGAACACAAGCTCGGTCGCGGCCCGACCGACGAGGAGTTGGCGGCGCACCTCGACATCTCGGGCGACGAACTCACTCGATGGCTGGCAGCCATCGCCAGCACCACGGTGGGTCCGCTCGATCGGGCGATCGCCGCCGGTGCCGAGCCCGCGGCGCTCGACGGGCCGGGTTCCGGCTCGCCCGCAGCCGTCGTCGAAGACCACGAACTCGGCGAGATCATGCGCGCCGAGATCCGCAAACTGCCCGATCGCGAGAAGCTCGTGCTGTCGCTCTACTACGACGAGGGCCTGACCCTCGCCGAGATCGGCCAGGTCCTCGGTGTCACCGAGAGCCGGGTCTCGCAGATCCACACCAAGTCGGTGCTGCACCTGCGTTCACGCCTGTCGGCCGCCGGCGTCGGCTGACCGACTCGACCTCGGCGCACTGCGCCCGAACACACGTCGACCGAGTTCGGTCGTATCGAGTGGAGGGCCGATGACGAGAAGAACATGCGTGGTGCTGGCGCTGGGAGTCATCGCGGCACTGATGGTGACGGGCGCCGTCGATGCCGCGCCGTGCTGGCGACCTCCTGTCGCCGGAGTGGTGATCGATCCCTTCCGGGAACCGGCCTGCACGTGGTGTGCAGGCAATCGGGGGATCGAGTACCGCGTCGATCGCAACAGCCGGGTGAGTGCTGCCGGATCCGGCACGGTGGCCTTCGTCGGCGAGGTCGCCGGGACGCTCTACGTGGTGGTCGAGCTGCCGGGCGGGTGGCGGCACACCTACGGTCGGCTCGCGAGCACCCGCGTCGTCGCCGGTGATGTCGTGATCGCCGGAGCCGAGATCGGCCGTACGGCGACCGAATTCCTCTTCGGGCTGAGAGTCGGCGACGGGTACGCCGACCCGGCGCCGTACATCGGTGAACTCGTGGGCCGGGCCCGCCTGGTGCCGGTCGACGGAACCGACGCTCGAGCCGCGCCCCCTCCTCGAACCAGATGTCGGGTCTCGCCGACGGGCCGGTAGCATCGTTCGGGCCGATCCACCTGGATCGTCCGCTGTTCGCAGCGTCGTCTCACTGTTCCGCTGGTCAACAAGCGGTCGCCCACTGGGCGCCGACCACGGGATGCAACCGCACAAGGAGAACAACATGGCCGTCATCACCATGCGCCAGATGATCGAAGCCGGCGCCCACTTCGGGCACCAGACCCGCCGGTGGAACCCGAAGATGAAGCGTTTCATCTTCGGCGAGCGCAACGGCATCTACATCATCGACCTCGAGCAGACGCTCGGTCGGGTGGAAACCGCCTACGCATACGTGCGTGACCTCGTCGCCGGCGGCGGCACGATCCTGTTCGTCGGCACCAAGAAGCAGGCCCAGGATCCCGTCAAGAGCTACGCCGACAAGTGCGGCATGCCCTACGTGAACGAGCGTTGGCTGGGCGGCATGCTCACCAACTTCGAGACGATGGGCAAGCGCGTCAACAAGATGCTCGAGTACGAGCGCATGCAGGCCTCGGGTGAGTTCGACGCCATGATCAAGAAGGAAGCCCTGCTGCTCGATCGTGAGCTCACCAAGCTGCAGCGCAACCTCGGTGGCCTTCGCAGCATGAAGAAGGCGCCCGACGCGATCTTCGTGCTCGACACCAAGAAGGAGCACATCGCGGTGACCGAGGCCAACAAGCTCGGCATCCCCGTGGTCGCCGTCGTCGACACCAACGTCGACCCCGAAGTCGTCCAGTACCCGATCCCGGGCAACGACGACGCGATCCGCTCGAACAGCCTGCTTCGCCCGCGTCATCGCCGACGCCGTCGAGGAAGGCCGCTTCATCGCCAACCGACGCAACCCCGCACCGGCGCCGGTCGCCGAGCGCACGCCGGAAGAAGAGGCCGAGTTCGCCGCCGCCCAGTCCGCCGCACGTGACGCCGCCGCCCAGGCCCAGGCCGACCGCGACGCCCGTCTCGCCGCCGCCAAGGCAGCCCCGGTCGTCGAGGAAGCCGCCGAAGCCGCACCCGCCGCCGAAGCAGCTCCCGCCGCCGAAGCCGCAGCCGCCGAGCCGCACCTGCCGAAGCCGTCACCGGTCGAGGCCGCACCTGCCGAGGCCGCACCTGCCGAGGCCGCACCCGCCGAGGAGACCGAAGCCGTCGTGGCCGAAGAGGTCGCCGACGAAACCCCCGACGCAACCACCGAATCAACCACGGAGAGCTGAACATGTCATTCACCGCACAAGACGTCAAGGCGCTGCGCGAGTCGACCGGCGCCGGGATGATGGACTGCAAGAAGGCCTTGCAGGAGACCGACGGCGACATGGACGCGGCCAAGACCTGGCTGCGCGAGAAGGGCCTGGCCGCCAGCGCCAAGCGTGAGGACCGCGAGGCCTCCCAGGGCGTCGTCAGCCTGCTCATCGACGGCAACGTCGGCGCCATCGTCGAACTCAAGAGCGAGACCGACTTCGTGGCCGGCTCCGACCAGTTCAAGGCCGAGGCCGACGCACTGGCGGCACTCGTCGTCGCCAAGGGCGTCGACGCGGTCAGCGAGCGCGCCACCGAGCTCGAGGAGCTCAAGGTCACGCTCAAGGAGAACATCGGCCTCGGCGAGGTCAAGCGCATCGAGGCCGCCGAGGGCAACGTCATCGGCAGCTACCAGCACATCCAGGGTGGACGCGGCGTCAACGGCGTGCTCGTCGAGATCGCCAACGGCACCCCCGAGCTGGCCCACGACGTGGCCGTCCACATCGCCTTCGCCCGGCCGCAGTACCTCAGCCGTGACGACGTCCCCGACGACGTCGTCGCCGCCGAGCGTGCGACGCTCGAGGTCATCAGCCGCAACGAGGGCAAGCCCGAAGCGGCGCTGCCCAAGATCGTCGAAGGTCGCATCAACGGCTTCTTCAAGGACGTCGCGCTGCTCGACCAGCCCTACGCCAAGGACGACAAGCAGTCGGTGGCGCAGTTCATCGGCGCGGCCACCATCGTGCAGCTTCGCCCAGGTCGAAATCGGCTGAGCGGTTCTCCGCCAACACGCCCGCCCGTTCTCGTGAACAAGAGCGCGACTCATGTGCGCAACGAGTTCACGAGATGGGCGTTGGGGTCGGCGACTTTCGGTCGACCGTCGCCTGCTCGAGTACGGTCGGCGACGACATGGACCAACCGACCGACCCTCGCGGAGGCCCACGCCCGCCGTGGAAGCGCATCGTCTTCAAGCCCTCGGGTGAAGCACTCGCCGGCGAGTCGGGCCAGGGGCTCGACGGCGCCACGCTCGCCGCAACCGCGCGAGACATCGTCGACCTCCGACAGAACCTCGGTGTCGACGTCGCCGTGGTCGTCGGCGGCGGCAACTTCTGGCGTGGCCGAACCGGCTCGCTGAGCGGGATGGACGCCACGCAGTCCGACCACATCGGCATGCTCGGCACCGTGATGAACGCGCTGGCCCTGCAGGACGCGCTCGAACGCCTCGGTCAGGACACGCGGGTGCAGATCGGCGATCGAGATGCCCCGGATCGCCGAGGCCTACATCCGTCGCCGGGCCGTTCGGCACCTGGAGAAGGGCCGCGTCGTGATCTTCGCTGCCGGCACCGGCAATCCGTTCTTCACCACCGACACCGCGGCGGCGCTGCGGGCGGCCGAGATCGAGGCCGACGTCGTCATCAAGGGCACCCACTCGGGCGTCGACGGCGTGTACAGCGCCGACCCGCGCTTCGACGCGACGGCGACCAAGTACGACGAGGTCGGCTACCTCGAGGTGATGACGAAGAACCTCAAGGTGATGGACGCCACGGCCATCGCGTTCTGTCGCGACAACGGGATCCCGATCGTGGTGTTCGACATGTCGAAGCCGGGATCGCTGCGCAGCATCGTGCAGGGTGGCCGCGAGGGCACGCTCGTCCACGAGGTCTGAGTTCGATCGACGGCACCGCCCATGGTCTGCTGCGCGGCACCGGTCTGGGTACGCTGGCTGGCGTGATTGACGAGACCCTGCTCGAGGCGATGGAGAAGATGGACAAGGCGGTCGAGCACACGCAGCACCAGTTCTCCACGGTGCGAACCGGACGGGCCACACCGTCGCTCGTCGAGCGCATCACCGTGGAGTACTACGGTGCACCGGTGCCAATCCAACAGATCGCGTCGATCTCGGTGCCCGAGGCTCGCCAGCTCCTGATCAAGCCGCACGACCGCAGTTCGCTCGACGCGATCGAGAAGGCCATCCGCGACAGTGACCTCGGAGTGTCGCCCGAACAACGACGGCATCGTCGATCCGCCTGTCGCTCCCGCAGCTCACCGAAGAGCGCCGCCGCGAGTACGTCAAGGTGGTCAAGCACATGGCCGAGGACGGCCGGATCGCGGTGCGAAACCTGCGTCGTGACGCACGCAAGGCAATGGAAACGGCCGAGAAGGCCGGCGAGATCTCCGCCGACGAACTCGAACGGGCCGAGAAGGAACTGGAGAAGGTGACCCACGACCACGTCGAGCACATCGACGCGGCATTGGGGCGCAAAGAGCACGAACTGCTCGAAGTATGAGCGTCGCAGGTACTGCGAAGCCGGGGAAAGGGATCACACATGAGCGATGACCGCAGGGCGTCCGACGACGGGTCGAACGGTCGGCCGGGATCGTTCGAGTCCGACATGGATTCGTTCGACCCCGACGAGTTCGGTGGGCCGCTGTTCGGCGCCACCACCGAACAGCCGGTCACGTCGATCGACGACGAGTTGGCCGCGGAGCGGATCAGCTTCGGCACGGACGACTCCGGGTGCACTACCGCACTGGACCGATCCGCCGACGGGCGAGATCCCCAAGATCCCCGTCACCGAGCGGCCCGAGAGTCCGACCGACGATCTCGACGTGTGGTCGTCGTTCGCATCCGATTCGGCGGCGCCGGGCGAACCCGAGGCCCCCAAGGATCCGACGGGCGAACTCTCGTGGCACGACGACGAGCCGACGGTCGAGGAAGTGGCGCCGGCGCGAACCACGGGCCGCACGGCCGCCATCGCTGCAGCCCCTGACGAGCCCGCCCGTCGCGAGCCGGCGCGCATCACCATCGGCACCGACCCGTCCGGCATGCCGCGCCGTCCCGACCCCAAGCGCCGCGGCGGCGCACCCCAACGTCCGCCGAGCGCCGGAGCGACGGCACCCGCACCCGACGGCCGCAATCTGCCGGTGGCGGTCGCCAGCGGACTCGTCCTCGCCGCGGTGTTCCTGGCGCTGTCGATGTGGCGCCCTGCCGGTGTCGTCGCACTCGTGACCGTGGCCCTCGGCCTCGCGGCGGTCGAGTACTTCTCACGAGTCAGCGACAAGGGATACCGCCCGGTGATCGCGGCGGGAGTTGCGGCATGCGTGGCAGCCCCGTTGGCCGCGTACTGGGTCGGCGACAGTGCGCTGCCGCTCATCGTGGCGTTCGCGTTCTTCGTCGGAGCCGTCGGGTTCATCGCCGCCGACTCGATCGAGGCCGGCCCCATGCCCAACATGGCGATCACGATGCTCGGCATCGTGTGGATCGGCGTCCTGGGCTCGTTCGCGGCGTTGATCCTGCGGTGGTCGAACTTCGGCGCGGGCACCACGTGGGGAACCGACACCATGGTGTTGATCGCCGTGGGTGTGGTGTTCAACGACATCGGCGCCTACTTCCTCGGTTCGGCCATCGGCAAGACACCGCTGCGTCCGTGGATCAGCCCGAACAAGTCGCTCGAAGGCTTGCTCGGCGGCACGGCGCTGACCCTGCTGGTGATGCTCGTCATCGGGATGCGCGACCTCAGCGACACGTGGTCGAGCACCAGCCACCTGCTGATGCTCGGCATCGTGATCTCGATCATGGCGCCGCTCGGCGATCTCACCGAGTCGATGTTCAAGCGCAACCTCGACGTGAAGGACTTCGGAGCGATCATCCGCGGGCACGGCGGCGTCCTCGACCGTTTCGACGGGTTCCTCTTCACGTTGCCGGCCGTCTACTACCTGATGCTCGTCGTCGAGCCATGGACCGCGCTCTGACGATCGATCGATCGTGACGCCCACCCGGGTTGCGATCGCCGGATCGACCGGTTCGATCGGCACCCAGACACTCGACGTCGTGCGCGTCGAGAACGCTCGCACCCCGGGCGCCTACGACGTGGTGGCGCTCGCCGTCGGGTAGCTCGATCGAGCTGCTGATCGAACAGGCGCGTGAGTTCTCGCCCGTCGATCGTCGCGGTCGCCGACGAAGCGGCGCGGCGGGTGGTGGCGGAGGCCCTGCCGGGCGTCGAGGTCGTCGACCGACTGGCCGCCGTCGTCGAACCGGCCGACGTGGTCGTCAACGGAGTGGTCGGCTTCGCCGGACTCGACGTGACCATCGAAACGCTGCGCGCCGGCAAGCGACTCGCCCTGGCGAACAAGGAGAGCCTCATCGCGGCCGGGCCCGGTCGTGCAGCCGCTGCGGGCGACGCCGGGCGCCGAGTTGGTGCCCGTCGACAGCGAGCACTGCGCGCGTGCACCAGTGTCTGCGATCGTCGTTCGACGCCGGCCGAGGTGGCCAAGCTGCTGCTGACGGCGAGCGGTGGCCCGTTCCGTGGACGGTCGGCATCGGAGTTGGCGGAGGTGACCGTCGAGGCGGCACTGGCGCATCCGACGTGGAGCATGGGCCCGAAGATCACCGTCGACTCGAGCACCCTCATGAACAAGGGTCTCGAGGTCATCGAGGCCCACGAGCTCTACGGCACCCCCTACGACGACATCGACGTGGTGGTGCATCCGCAGTCGATCATCCACTCGATGGTCGAGTTCACCGACGGTTCGACGATCGCCCAGCTCAGCCTGCCCGACATGCGCCTGCCGATCGGCTACGCACTCGGCTATCCCGACCGGATCGGCAGTCCGTTCGGTCGAATCGACTGGTCGGTGCTGTCGCGGCTCGATTTCGAGCCGCCCGACCGGGCGACGTTCCGGTGCCTCGACCTCGCCTACCAGGCCGGACGCGCCGGTGGAACCGCTCCGGCGTGGTTGAGTGCCGCCAACGAAATCGCAGTTGACGCATTCCTTGCAGGGACATTGCGATGGAATGAGATCCCTGACGTGTGTGTTGACGTACTCGCGATGCATGATGGTGTGACCCCCCACACCGTCGACGACGTGATCGAGGCCGACGCTCAGGCTCGGCGGATCGCCCGTCGACTGTTGTCGAAGTGATGGAACGATGACCGACCAACTCACACCCACCGGGCAATCCGCCGGGAAGTCCACCGACGACCAGCCGGCCGCGTTCGCCCCACCGAGCCGCGGCGACCGCGTCAAGAGCGAGATCATGGCCGGCGGATCGGTCACCGAGCTGAGCGACGACGAGTTGGCCAACGGCTGGACCGGCTACCTCGCGATGGCCGTGATCCTTGGCCTGTTCGTCTGGTTGGCGTTCGTCAACATCTGGATCTTCGTCTTCGTCGTCGGCGTGGTCATCTCGATCTTCCTGCACGAGCTCGGGCACTTCGCCACGGCCAAGTGGACCGGGATGAAGGCCACGCAGTTCTTCCTCTTCTTCGGGCCCCGGCTGTGGAGCTTCCGCCGTGGCGAGACCGAGTACGGCGTGCGAGCGATCCCGCTCGGCGCATTCGTGCGGATCATCGGCATGAACCGGATGGACGAGGTCGACCCCGCCGACGAGGCACGCACGTACCGCCAGGCGACGTTCCCTCGCCGTCTCCTCGTGATCAGCGCCGGCTCGATGATGCACATCATGATCGCCATCGTCCTGCTGTTCGCCGTCTACTCCACGCAGGGCGAGATCACGGCACAGGACGAGCCGGTCGTGGTGGTCGGCGCAGTGAGCCCGGGGCTTCCGGCCTCCGAGGCGGGCATCGTCGCCGACGACCAGATCGTGTCGGTCGGCGGCATCGCCGTCGCCTCGTCGATCGAACTCGGTGAAGCCGTTCGCACCTTCCAGCCGGGTGACATCGTCGACGTCGTCGTGATCCGCGACGGCGCCGAACAGACGGTTCCCGTCGGCCTCGGCGCCAACACCGCGGTGGGCGCCGACGACCCGCTGTTCGGTACGGCGCTGCTCGGCGTGCGCAGCTACAGCCCGCCGCTGTACGAGGACCATGGCGTCGTCGGTTCGGCCGTCAACGCCGTCACCGACATCGCCCCGGTGTCGTGGGAGTCGATCCAGGGGATCGTCAAGGTCATCAACCCGGTCAACATGGTCGGCCACCTCGCCGGGACGAACGACGACCTGTCGAGCCGCCCGACGACGCTGTACGGCGTGGCCACGGTGTCCGACGACGTGGGCGACTCCGGCGGATTCGCCGGCGTGCTGTACCTGCTCGCCGTGCTCAACATCTTCGTGGGCGTGTTCAACATGATGCCGCTGCTGCCGCTCGACGGCGGCCACGCGGCGATCGCCTGCTACGAGCGCTTCCGTGAATGGCGCAGCGGCACCAAGCAGCGCTACTTCGCCGACGTCGAGCGGCTGATGCCGTTCGCGATGGGCGTCATCGTCCTGCTGGCGATGCTGATGTTCAGCGGTCTGTACCTCGACATCACCCAGCCGATCGGATAGCCCCTCTTCGTGGAAGTTTCCAGCTCACTCGTCGAACGCAAACTCACCCGTCAGATCTCCGTCGGCAACGTGAAGGTGGGCGGCGACGCCCCGATCACGGTGCAGTCGATGACGATCACCAAGACGGCCGACGTCGAGGGCACGCTGCAGCAGATCTACGCGCTGGCGGCCGCCGGTGCCGACATCGTGCGCTGCACCTGCAACGAGACCGAAGCGGCCGAAGGGCTGGCGCAGATCGTGCCGCGTTCGCCGGTGCCGATCATCGCCGACATCCACCACCAGTACAAGATGGCCATGGCCGCGATGGAGGCCGGCGTGCAGGGCCTCCGCCTCAATCCGGGCAACATCCGTCGGCCCGAGCACATCAAGACCGTCGCCGCCGAAGCACGTGACCGTGGCATCCCGATCCGTATCGGGGTCAACGCCGGCTCGCTCGATCCCGCGCTCTACGAGAAGTACGGCAGCGCCACCCCCGAGGCGATGGTCGAGTCCGCGCAGCAGGAGATCGCGTACTTCGACGAGGTCGGCTTCGAGATGATCAAGATCTCGGTCAAGGCATCGAGCGTGCCGCTGATGGTCGAGGCGTACCGCCAGCTGTCGGAGGTGACCGACCATCCGCTGCACCTCGGCGTCACCGAGGCCGGCCCGCCGCCGGCCGGGCTGATCAAGGCAACGGCGGGAATCGCAACGCTGCTCATGGAGGGCATCGGCGACACGATCCGCTATTCGCTCACCGCCGATCCGGTCGAGGAGGCTCGCGCCGGGCGACAACTGCTCGAGGCGCTGGGGCTGCGCGAGCGCAAGAACGTCGATCTGATCGCGTGCCCGTCGTGCGGGCGCGCCGAGGTCGACGTGATCGACGTCGCCAACCGGGCGATGGCGGCCTTCGCCGATCGCGAGATCCCGCTGCAGATCGCGGTGATGGGCTGTGTCGTGAACGGCCCGGGCGAGGCTCGTGACGCCGACCTCGGCATCGCCGCCGGCAACAAGCGCGGACACCTCTTCGTGAAGGGGCAGAACGTTGCCGTCGTCCCCGAGGACGAGATGGTCGATCAGCTCGTCGAGTGGGCCGAGTTCATCAACGAACACGGCGTCGAAGCGGCGCTGGCACGCGTCGACCTCGTGAAGGCCGCTCGGGAGGCCGAGAAGGACCGCGCGCAAGCTCCTCGACGACCAGGGCGACGACGCCAACCACGTCTCCGAGAAGATCGTCGAGATCCGCAACACCACCCGCGCCTGACCCTCAACGCTCCTCATCCATCAACGCTGTGAGCGATCTGCGCGGAACGTGCGCACATCGCTCACAACAGGTGGGGTGTGGAGGGCGGGAGGGTGGTCAGGCGTCGGGGGTGAGGGTGGTGACGACGTAGGTGACGGCGCTGGGGGTGAGCGTTGAACCTGGTGGGAGGTAGAGGGTCCGGCCGTCGAGGCCGACCGTCAACTCGTGGCCGGTCGAGGTGTGCGGGCGGCCCGGCTCGACACGGACCAGGGTGCAGCCCGCCTCGGGCAGCGGGTACCGGCCGGTCGTCGACACGTCGGGCATCACCGGCTGCGCGAGCGGCGTCGGGTCGAGGACACGGAGCAGCTCGTCGACGTCGACGTGCTTGACGGTGAGGCCGCCGCGCACGACGTTGTCACTCGCCCCCATCAGCTCGATGCCCGCACCGCCGAGGTACGCGTGCAGGTTGCCGGCGGTGAGGTGGATCGCCTCACCCGGCTGCAGCGTCACACGATTGAGCAGCAGGGTGACGATCGCGCTCGCATCGCCCGGGTATCGGTCGGCCAGGGTCGTCACGAGTTGCGCCTCGACGCGGTCGCTGCGTTCGCACGCCTCGATCGTGGGTCGTGGATCGAACTGCCCGCGGTAGATCGCCTCGATCGTGGTGGCGACACCGTCGGAACGCAGCATGCCTGCCAGTCCGTCGGCGCCGATGGCGTCGAGCAGCGTGAGCGTCGCATCGACCGGCCGGACGCCGCACAGTGCGTCGAATCGGGTGAGTGCACAGAGCAGCTCTGGCTTGGCGCGATCGTCGGGGTAGACACCGCGTGCGAACCCGTCGACGGCCTGCGATGCCGTCGGGTGGACCTGCAGCGAGAGCGGTTCGGCGGCGGCGAGCACCTTCAGCAGGTAGGGGAGTTCGCCCGTCAGCTCGCTCAGCGCCTGCCCGTCGGCCGTCGTCGTGGGACCGTTCGGATGCGTCCCCAACCACAGCTCCGCCCACGGTCGACCGTCGGCATCGACACCCACGAGTTCGGGGATGAACGTCGGGTCGCCCCAGGCGTAGTGCTGGACCACTCCCTCGACCGGGATCGGCACGACGGACATCACACGCCGAGTTCTTCGGCGCGCGCCAGCACTCCGGCGCGTTCGGCGCCGATGGTCGTGGAGTCGCCGTGCCCGGTGTGGACGACGGTCTCGTCGGGCAGCGTCAGGAGCCGTTCGCGGATCGAACGCAGGATCGTCGCCTCGTCGCTGAAGCTCCGCCCGGTGGCGCCCGGGCCGCCGCAGAACAGGGTGTCACCGCTGAACAGGGTGTCGGATGCGCTGTCGTGGAAGCAGCAGCAGCCGGGGGAGTGGCCGGGCGTGTGCAGCACGGTGAGAGCGTGGTGCCCGGCGAGCAGTGTCTCGCCAGGTGCCAACGCACGATCGGGTGAGTGGTCAGGCCAGACCACATCCCACAACATCCGGTCGGCGGGGTGCAGCAGGATCGGAGCGTCGACGGCGTCACGCAGCGGCACCGCGGCGTTGATGTGGTCGTTGTGGCCGTGGGTGAGCACGATCGCAGCGACGTGCCGACCGTTGATCGCAGCCACGATCGGCTCGTGGTCGTGCGCCGCGTCGAACACGATGACCTCGCGGTCGTCACCGACGATCCAGATGTTGTTGGTCACCTCCCATTCGCCGCCGTCGAGGGTGAAGATCCCGTCGGTCGTGACGAGCTCGAGGGCCATCAGAACACGCCCATCAGAACACGACCACGCTGCGCAGGACCTCGCCGCGCTCCATCTTGTGGAACGCCTCCTCGACGTCGTCGAGGCCGATGGTCTCCGACACGAAACCGTCGAGGTCGAGGCGTCCCTGGAGGTACAGGTCGATCAGCATCGGGAAGTCGCGCGAGGGCAGACAGTCGCCGTACCACGACGACTTCAGGGCGCCGCCCCGACCGAAGACCTCGATGAAGGGCAGCTCCAACGTCATCTCGGGATTCGGCACGCCGACCAGCACGACGGTGCCGGCGAGGTCTCGTGCTTCGAAGGCCTGCTTGTACACCTCGGGGTGGCCGATCGCCTCGATGCACACATCGGCGCCGAAACCGCCCGTGACCGAGCGGATGTACTCGACCGGATCGGTCTGCCTCGAGTTGCAGACGTGGGTGGCGCCGAAGCCCTTCGCCCATTCGAGCTTGCGGTCGTCGATGTCGACGCCGATGATCGTCGATGCGCCGGCCAGGCGGGCGCCGGCGATGGCGGCGTCGCCCACGCCACCGCAACCGAACACGGCGACCGACTGGCCGCGGGTGACGCCGGCGGTGTTGAGAACGGCGCCGAGGCCGGCCATCACGCCGCACCCGAGCAGGCCGGCGGCGGCGGGGGATGCAGCCGGGTCGACCTTGGTGCACTGCCCCGCAGCGACGAGTGTCTTCTCGCAGAACGCACCGATGCCGAGCGCCGGCGAGAGCTCGGTTCCGTCGGTCAACGTCATCTTCTGCGTGGCATTGTGCGTGTTGAAGCAGTACTGCGGCTGGCCCCGTCGGCATGCCCGGCACGTCGCCGCAGACCGCACGCCAGTTGAGGATCACGTAGTCGCCGGGGGCGACGTCGGTGACGCCCTCGCCGACGGACTCGACGACCCCGGCCGCCTCGTGGCCGAGCAGGAACGGGAAGTCGTCGTTGATCGCTCCCTCGCGGTAGTGGAGGTCGGTGTGGCAGACCCCGCACGCCTGGATGACGACCACGGCCTCTCCCGGCCCCGGATCGGGGACGACGATCGTCTCCATCGACACGGGTTCGCCCTTCGCGCGGGCGATGATTCCTCGGACTTCTTGACTCATGGGGCCGACGGTAGCGCGCCGGCCGAAGTGTGGAACCGTGTCGGGGTGGGGAACGTCGAACGGGCATGAACAATCGTCTCGCCCCCCTGCTCCTGGTGATCGCCGGACTCGTCGTCGGCGCATGTGGGAGTGACGACGCACAGCAATCGTCACCGAGTTCCGACTCGACGCTGCCGGCCGTCGCCACGAGCAGTCCGGTCGGCGGGTACGAACATCCGACGGGCGCCGACGAGGTCGTGATCTCGTACGCGGAGCTCGGCGGGTTCCTGCCGCAGGAGTTCGCCTTCCGGCAGACGCCGAACGCGCTGATCTCCGGCGACGGACGGATGTTCATGCCCGGCGCGCAGATCGAGATCTACCCCGGGCCGCTCCTGCCGGCGGTGCAGGTGCAGACCATCACCGAACAGGGCATCCAGAACGTGCTGGCCGCGGCCGACGAGGCCGGCCTGCTCGCCGACGTCGACTACACGGTCGACTCCAACGTGGCCGATGCGAGCACGGCGACCGTGACGATCAGTGCGAACGGCGAGACGTGGACGCACGAGGCGTACGCCCTGGGTTTCACCGAGCCCGGCGGCCAGGAGTCGACGCCGGAACGTCAGGCGTTGCTCGACTTCGTGACACAGCTGAGCGATCCGGCGAAGCTCGCGGGGGCGGAGAACCTCGGCGAGGCAACGCTGTTCGATCCGACCGAGTACGAAATCCAGGCCGTCCTGGTCGACGACCTGTCGGCCTACGGCACCGAGGGCATCGAGCCGACCGTCGAGGAGTGGCCGAGCGACGTGTCGGTTCGTCTCGCCGATGCGGCCGAGTGCACGGTCGTGCCGGCAGCCGAGGTCGGTGATCTCCTCGAGAGCGCGAACCAGCTGACGTTCTTCACCGATGCCGGCGTGACCTACCAGGTCTTCGCCCGCCCCGCCCTCCCCGGCTCCATCTGTTGACGCTCAGAAGAGGCGGAGGTCGTCGGGTCTCATGCCGCGGAGTTCGTCGTAGTCGACTTCGACCCAGCGGAAGCCGCGTGACTCGGCGAGCACCTTGGCCTGGGGCTTCACGATCTGGGCGACGAAGACACCGCGGATCTCCCCGAGCGACGAATCGAGCTTCAGTCGCTCGATGTACCGCGTCAGTTGCTCGACACCGTCGATGTCGCCACGGCGCTTGACCTCGACCGCCACCACCGTGTCGGACTCGTCGCGGCACACGAGGTCGATCGGCCCGATCGCCGTCGGGTACTCACGGCGTACCAGCGTCAGGCCGACCTCGATGGCGTGCGGACTGCGCCGCCAGCAGTTCCTGCAGGTGCGCCTCGACACCGTCCTTCTGCAGGCCGGGGTCGTCGCCCAGTTCCTCGGCCACGTCACTGAGCACCTCGTGCAGCGTGATGGTCAGCATCTCCTGCTTGGGGTTCGTGACCACCCAGTGATCGCCGTGGTCGACGAGCGTGTTGGGCGCGTTCATCCAGTTCAGCGGCTTGTAGGCGCCCCCGTCGGCGTGGATGGCCACACAGCCGTCGGCCTTGACCATGATCAGCCGGGTGGCCTCCGGGAGATGGGCGTCGAGGCGACCCGAGTAGTCGACCGAGCAGCGGGCGATGACCAGACGCACAGGCGTGGACGCTACAGCTTGAGCCGTGGGCGTTCGGATTCGACGTGATCGCGCATGCGCCGCTGGATCAGCTCGCGCCGTTCCTGCAGCTCGCGGTACGTCAGGCGGTTGACGCTGGCGTCGAGACCCATGCTGGCGCGCACGCCGTCCATGTCGAACTCGACGGAGGTCGGGTCGACGCCGAGTTCGCGCCCGAGGCGCTCGCCGTGCTTCTGGGCGAACAGCATCGAGATGTTGGCGACCTCGCCGAGGATGTCGAGGTCGGGGGCGAGCCGGGCGATCGCGCCGTCGAGGAACACCATGTTCTTCACGTAGAGCATCAGCTCCTTGGGGAGCTTGGCGCCGTAGCCCAGCAGCGCCTTGACGACGCGCTGCACCTCCTTGACCATCTCCTCGCCGGTGAGCGTGGTGGGGTCGATGACCTCGTCGTCGAGCCGCAGGTCGCGGATCACCGCCTCGATGTCGGTGTCCATCGGGAGCGCCCCGAGGTCACGCAGCGCCGCCATCTGGCCGCGGGTGTCGTTGGTGGTGGCGCCGAGCATCAGCCGCAGGAACGCGTTGCGGCGGGCGCCGGTGAGGCGACCGACGATGCCGTGGTCGAGCAGGGCGGTGCGGCCGTCGGCGAGCACGAACAGGTTGCCGCCGTGCAGGTCGCCGTGGAAGATGCCCTCGACGATGGCGCCCTCCATGAAGGCGATCATCGCGGTTCGAACGACGTCTTCGGTGTCGATGCCGGCGTCCTGCATGCCGACCACGTCGTCGAAGTTGAACCCGTAGATGCGCTCCATCACGAGCACGCGGCGCGTCACGAGCGAGGGGTGCGGCCGCGGGACGACGTAGCGGTCCTGGCCGAGGTCGTGGAGCATCGTCGCGATGTCGAGCATGTTGGCGGCCTCCATCCGGAAGTCGAGCTCCTCGACGATGGTCTCACCGAACAGCTCGACCAGCGTCGGCGGGTTCGCCAGCGCCGCAACCGGGATCCGACCGACGAGGTGCGGCGCGAGCCAGGCCATCACCTTGAGGTCCTTGCGCACGAGTGACGCAACGGTGGTGCGTTGGACCTTCACGACCACCTGTTCACCCGTCAGCAGCGTGGCGGCGTGGACCTGGGCGATCGAGGCCGCCGCGAGCGGGATCTCGTCGAAGCGGCTGAACACGTCCTCGAGCCGGGCGCCGAGATCCTGCTCGACGGTGACGCGGACGACGTCGAACGGCTCGGGCTTCACCTGGTCGCGGCACTTCTTGAACTCGGCGACCAGTTGAGCGGGGAACAGGCCGTCACCCGCCGAGATGATCTGGCCGAGCTTGATGTACGTGGGTCCGAGCGTCTCGGCGGCGACCCGCAGACGATGGGAGATGTCGGCCTGGCTGGCATCCGAGTCGGCGAACCGGCCTCGACGCTTCTTGATCATCCACGGCGCAATGGCCTTGCCGAGGTGCCCGACGACGGTGAGGACACGAAGGCCGGGCGGAAGCTTGCGCGGGCCGGTCAGTTCCGGCACTTCCGCCTGGGCCTGTCGGCGCAGGGTCGGGGGCAGCGCCGACCATCGGATGTGGTCACGGTCGAGGACCCACGGGCCGTGCTCCGTGAACGAACCCCACGCGAGATCCGACGGGCGGACGGTCTCGACGGGGTGTGAAGTCACCCCGACATGATGCCGGATTCTCGGCGGTTCGTCGCCGCGAGGCAACATCGCGTGATGAGCGAACGACCATTCCGTGTATTGGGTCTCCAGCAGATCGCCATCGGCGGGCTCGACAAGGGTGCACTGACCGGTCTGTGGACCGGGCTGCTCGGCGTCGACAAGGTCGGTGACTACGTGAGCGAGTCGGAGAACGTCGACGAGGACATCCTCCGGTTGGGCGAGGGCCCCCATGCGGTGGAGATCGACCTGATGCAGCCGCTCGATCCCGAACGATCGCCCAAGGTGCACGTGCCGACGCTCAACCACGTCGGTGTGTGGATCGACGACCTGGCGGCCTGCGTCGACTGGTTGACGCAGCAGGGCATGCGGTTCACGCCGGGCGGGATCCGCAAGGGTGCCGCCGGCCACGACGTGTGCTTCATCCATCCGAAGGGCAACGACGACACCCCCCGGAGCGGCGAAGGGGTCCTGATCGAGCTCGTCCAGGCTCCACCCGATGTGATCGCAGCACTGGGCTGATGGCCGACGCGGGGGGTTCGGGGCCGCTCGCCGGGATCCGGGTCGTGGAACTGGGCGTGTGGGTGGCGGGCCCCGCGGCGGGCGGCATCATGGCCGACTGGGGCGCCGACGTCATCAAGGTCGAACCGGCCGGCGGCGATCCGCAGCGTGCGGTGTTCGGATCGGTGGGCCTCGACGGTTCGATGCCGGTGCCGCCGTTCGAGGTCGACAACCGCGGGAAGCGGTCGATGGTGCTCGACCTTCGGGACTTCGACGATCACGCCCTGTTCGACCGGCTGCTGTCGACGGCCGACGTGCTCGTCACCAACATGCGGCCCGGCGCGCTGGAACGGCTCGAACTCGGGCCCGACCGCATCTGTGCGCGCCACCCGCGCCTCGTGTACGGGGCGATCTCGGGCTACGGACTCGACGGCGAGGACCGTGACCGCGCCGGCTACGACATCGGAGCGTTCTGGGCGCGTTCGGGCCTGGCCCACACGATGGTCCCGCCCGGCGAGATGCCGCCCGGTCTGCGCTCGGGCATGGGCGATCACCAGACCGGGATGACGCTCGTCGCCGGCGTGATGGCCAAGCTGTTCGAGCGCGAGCGAACCGGTCGTGGGGGACTGGTGTCGACGAGCCTGTTGCGCACCGGGATGTACTCGATCGCCTGGGACTTCGGCATCCAGCTGCGCTTCGACCGGCGCGAGTCGACCAGGTCGCGAGACAAGAGCCGTGCACCTCTCGTCAACAGCTACCGAGCGGGCGACGATCGCATCTTCTGGCTGATCTGTCTCGAAGCCGACCGTCACTGGCCACAAGTGCTCGCCGCGATCGAGCGTCCCGACCTCGCCGACGATCCTCGCTTCACCGACGCGAAGGCGCGCGTCACGCACGCTGCGGAGTTGATCGCCGAGTTCGACCGGGCCTTCGCGACGCGACCGCTGCGTGAGTGGGCCGATCGGTTCGACGAGCACGACGTGTGGTGGGCGCCGGTGCAGTCGATCGTCGACGTCATCGCCGACCCGCAGGCTCAGTCGGGTTTCGTCGAGATGAGCCCCCGAGACGGTGGCGAGCCGTTCCGCGCCGTCGCCACGCCGGTCGACTTCGACGGCCACACCGTGCGGGCGGGTCCCGTGCCCGCGCTGGGCGAGCACACCGAGGAGATCCTGCGCGAGCTGGGCGACGTCCTCGTCCCGCCCCCACCCACGCCCGCCCACCCCGAGCGATGAGCGAACCGACCGACAGTCGGTCGCTTCGCTCATCGCTCAGAAGGTTGGGGGGCGTTTCTCGGTGAGGGCGGCGACGCCTTCGCGATACTCGGCGGTGCCCATCGCCTCATCGAGCAGACGGAGGGATTCGGCGACCGACGACGCGGGGTCGTGGCGGATGAGGTCGTCGGCGATCTGGCGCTTCGTCATCGTGACGGCGTTCGGGCCGGTCGTTGCTGCGAGCTGCCGTCCGTAGGCCTGCGCCGCCACGAGTGCCGCCTCGCCGTCGGCTTCGACGCCGTTCCACAGCCCCCAGTCGGCGGTCTCGGCGCCGGTCACGACGCGGCCCGACAGCAGCAGGTCGTTCGCCCGGGTCACCCCGACCAGCCGTGGCAGCATCCAGCTCGCTGCGTACTCCGCCGGCAGCCCCAGCTTCGGGGCCGCGGTCGTGATCTTCGCGGTCGGCCGACACGAATCGCAGGTCGCAGAAGAGCACGAGCGACAGCCCGATCCCGGCGCATGCGCCGTTGACCGCGGCAATGATCGGAAGGCGGTATCCGAGCTGCCACACGATGTCGGCGTCGAGGCCCGTGCCGCCACCCGGCCGCGCCGGCTCGGGCGGCAACCCGCTGTCGTAGCCGCCGCGCTCGCCGTGGTCGGTCAACGCCTTCGAGTCGCCGCCGACGCAGAACGCCGGCGGGGTCCCCGTGACCACCACGGCGCGCACGTCGTCGCGGTGTTCGAGGTCGGCCATCACCTGGCGGAACTCGGTGTGCATCGTGCCCGTCCAGGCGTTGTGGCGGTGCGGCCGGTGCAGCCACACGGTCGCCACCCGATCGTCGACCGCCCAGCGGATCGCGGTGAGTTCGCGACC
This sequence comes from Ilumatobacteraceae bacterium, assembly GCA_963829585.1. Taxonomy (GTDB): domain Bacteria; phylum Actinomycetota; class Acidimicrobiia; order Acidimicrobiales; family Ilumatobacteraceae; genus Sva-07. Next base: position 67,319 of record CAWHJD010000012.1, read on the forward strand.
CGCAGCATCGGTGGCGTGGGCGTCGGCGCTCAACCCCACAGCGCTTTGAGTACCGGTTCGGCCAACTCGGGTCGGCAGACGATGAAGTCGGGGAGCCACGGGTCACGGTGGTTGTAGACGATGGGGGAACCGTCGAGCCGGCTCACGTGGAATCCCGAAGCGAGCGCGACCCCGGCGGGTGCGGCGGAGTCCCACTGGTACATGCCGCCGTCGTGGACGTAGATGTCGGTCTCGCCCATGACGACCGACATCGCCTTGGCGCCGGCCGACCCGAGCCGCACGGCCTCACAGTCGAGGCCTTCGGCAACGAGCACGGCGGCGTACGGCGCCCGGCTGCGAGAGGTGACCAGGCGCGGTCGCTCACGTGTGAACGGTGGCATCGGGGTCGGATCGTCGGTGGTGAAGGTGCGGTCGAGAACCGGAAGGCTCACGGCGGCGGCCTCGAAGTGGTCGCCGCGACCACAGGGCGATGTGGACCGCCCAGTCGATGCGACCGGGTTCGCTGTACTCGCGGGTGCCATCGAGCGGATCGACGATCCAGACGCGGTCGGCGTCGAATCGTCGAGGATCTTCGCGACCTTCCTCCGACAGCACGGCGTCGTCGGGACGGTGCGTGGCGAACTCCCTGACGAGGAACTCCTGCGCGAGCGCGTCGCCGGCATCCTTGACGTCCCACGTCGACGCGCCGGCAGCGAACAGCTTCTCGCGGGCTTCGAGGAGCAGGTGGCCCGTCTCGGTCGCCAGGCGCGTGGCGAGTTGGCCGTCGGTCTCCTGCATCGGGTCAGTCTGCCAGCTGCTCGCGATTGGGGTCTGACCCCAAACGCGATTTTCAGGCGAGCTTCTTGTACTTGAGGCGATGGGGCTGGTCGGCGCCGGCGCCGAGCTCCTTCTTGCGGCGCTCCTCGTACTCGGAGAAGTTGCCCTCGAACCAGCGCACCTGGCTGTCGCCCTCGAACGCCAACACGTGGGTGGCGACGCGGTCGAGGAACCAGCGGTCGTGGGAGATCACCACGGCGCAGCCCGGGAACGATTCGAGCCCGGCCTCGAGTGCACGCAGCGTGTCGACGTCGAGGTCGTTGGTCGGCTCGTCGAGCAGCAGCACGTTGCCGCCCGACTTCAGGAGCTTCGCGAGGTGGACGCGGTTGCGCTCGCCACCGGAGAGGTCACCCACGCGCTTGCCGTGGTCGGTGCCCTTGAAGTTGAAGCTCGACACGTACGCACGTCCGTGGATCTCACGTCCGCCGACCTCGAGCACTTCGGCGCCGCCCGTGATCTCGTCGTAGACGGTGGCATCGGGGTCGAGGTCGTCGCGGTCCTGGTCGACGTACGACAGATCGACGGTGTCACCGATCTTGATCGTTCCCGAATCGGGCTCCTCGCGGCCGGCGAGCATCTTGAACAGCGTCGACTTGCCGGCGCCGTTCGGGCCGATGATGCCGACGATGCCGGCGGGAGGCAGCGAGAACGAGAGGTTCTCGATCAGCAGACGGTCGCCGAAGCCCTTGCTGAGCCCTTCGACCTCGATCACCTGGTCGCCCAGGCGACGGCCCGCGGGGATCGCGATCTCCAGCTTCGCGGCGCCCGGGTCGGCCGCCTTGGTCTCGTTGTACAGCTTGTCGTAGGCCGCGAGGCGAGCCTTGCCCTTGGCCTGGCGGGCCTTCGGCGACATGCGCACCCACTCCAGCTCACGGGCGAGGGAGCGCTTGCGGGCCTCGTTGCCGCGCTCCTCGCGTTCGAGGCGCTCCTGCTTCTGCTCCAGCCAGCTGGAGTAGTTGCCCTCGAACGGGATCCCGCGACCGCGGTCGAGTTCGAGGATCCACTTCGCGACGTTGTCGAGGAAGTAGCGGTCGTGGGTGATGGCGACGACGGTGCCGGCGTAGTCGGCGAGGAAGCGCTCCAGCCAGTCGACCGACTCGGCGTCGAGGTGGTTGGTCGGCTCGTCGAGCAGCAGCAGATCGGGCCGCGACAGCAGCAGGCGGCACAGCGCGACACGGCGACGTTCACCACCGGAGAGGACCGAGACGTCGGCATCGTCGGGCGGGCAACGCAGCGCGTCCATGGCGATCTCGACGTTGCGTTCCAGGCTCCACGCGTCGGTGGCGGCGATCCTGTCCTCGAGCCGGGCCTGCTCCTTGCCGATCTTGTCGTAGTCGGCGTCGGGGTCGGCCCACATGGCCATCACCTCGTTGTACCGATCGATGATGCCCTGCACCTCGGCGACGCCGTCCATGACGTTGCCCTTGACGTCCTTGGTCGGGTCGAGTTCGGGTTCCTGGGGGAGGTAGCCGACGGTGAACCCGGCGGTCAGGCGCGCCTCGCCGGAGTAGCCGTCGTCGAGGCCGGCCATGATCTTGAGCAGGGACGACTTGCCGGCGCCGTTGTTGCCGAGCACGCCGATCTTGGCGCCCGGGTAGAACGACAGCGAGATGTTCTCCAGCACCGTCTTGTCGGGCGGGTAGTGACGGGCGAGCTTGTAGGCCTGGAAGATGAATTCGTGCGCCATGATGGCTCTGAGGCTAACGGTCGCCGAATGATCGTGATCGTGGTGCCGGACACGGTGCTCGGCACGGCGGGGGACACGGTGCCGTCAAATGGTGTCAGGCACCACGATCACGACTCAGATCGCGTCCGCTCCGTATTCCGAGGTGCGGATCCGGACGATCGTGTCGACACTCGTGACCCAGATCTTGCCGTCGCCGATCTTGCCGGTACTCGCCGAGGCGAGGATCGCATCGACGATGCGCTCGACGTCGGGGGCATCGGCGAGGATCTCGAGCTTGACCTTCGGCACGAAGTCGATCCGGTACTCGGACCCGCGGTAGGTCTCGGTGTGGCCGCCCTGCCGGCCGAAGCCGCGGACCTCCGACACGGTGATGCCTTGCACGCCGACGGCCTTGAGCGCCTCCTTGACGTCGTCGAGCTTGAAGGGCTTGATGATGGCGGTGATCAGGTTCATGCGGTTCTCCTTGTCAGACGCCGGGGTGGTAGGCGGTTTCGGCGTGCATGGCCTGGTCGAGGCCGATCTGCTCTTCCTCGATCGTGGCACGGACACCGATGGTCTTCTTCAATGCCAGCATCAGCAGGAGCGTGATGGGGAACGACCAGGCGATCGTGACGCCGTTGACCAACGCCTGCTCGAGCAGGAGCGAGGCATCGCCGCCGTAGAAGATGCCCTCGTCGAAGGCGCCGTCGAAGAACGTCGGGTTGGCGAAGAAGCCGATGAGGAGCGAGCCGACGAGCCCGCCGACGAAGTGCACGCCGACGACGTCGAGTGCGTCGTCGTAGCCGAACTTGTTCTTCAGGCGGATGGCGTAGCAGCAGATCACCCCGGCAGCGATCCCGATGAAGATCGGGGCGGGCCCGGACACGTATCCGGCGGCCGGCGTGATCGCCACGAGTCCGGCGACGATTCCGGATGCGGCGCCGAGGTTGGTCGGGTGACCGTCACGGATCCACTCGACGACGACCCATGCGAGCCCCGCTGCAGCAGCCGCGAGGAACGTGTTCATGAATGCCTGCGCCGCCTGACCGTTGGCTGCCAGCGCCGATCCGGCGTTGAACCCGAACCAGCCGAACCAGAGGATCCCGGTGCCGATCATGACGAGTGGCATCGAGTGCGGGGGGCTCGGCTCGGTGCGCCGCGCCCCGAGGACGAGAACGGCAGCGAGCGCGGCGATTCCGGCGTTGACGTGGATCGCCGTTCCGCCGGCGAAGTCGATGGAGCCACGCTGGCCGGCCCAGCCTCCGTACACCCACTTGAACACGGGCACGAACACGAGCACCACCCAGATCGGCACGAACACCGCCCAGGCGGCGAACTTCATCCGGTCGGCCACCGCGCCGGAGATGAGCGCCGGTGTGATCACGGCGAACATTCCGAGGAACGCGACGATGGCGAGCGCTGGATCCGTCACCGGCGACGGTGATGTCCTTGAGGAAGAACGAGTCGAAGTCGCCGATGAAGTCGTTGTCGAACGGCGTCTGGGCCAACGAGTAACCGATCGCCACCCACACGATCGGGACGATGAGCAGACAGTAGAAGTTCATCATCAGCATGTTCAGCACGTTGCGGGTGCGATCCATGCCGCCGTAGAAGAACGCAAGGCCCGGCGTCATGAACAGCACCATGGCTGCCGAGACGAGGATCCAAGTCAAATCGCCGTTGTCCATTCGAGCTCCAGTTCTGTCGGTGAGATGGCGATCGACAATCTGGAGGCGCAGTGTTTCCGAGGTGTTTCCGAACGAACTCGGCCTGGTGAACTCTCCCAGCCCAGTCGGGGGCCGTCCGACTACGTTCGCGTTCCGTGGCGCGATCCGAACTGCCTCAGCCGGTGGTCGAGCCGCTCGCCGCGTGGCTGGCTGCGCACGACGAGGCGGCACCGGGCGTCGTGGAGGGGCTGTACGTCGTGGGCTCGATCGCACTGTCGGACTGGACGCCGCACAGCGACATCGACATCGTCGCTGTCGTTGCCGACCCGAGCGATCCGGACCTGGTCGGGGATCTCGAGGCAGCGCAGTCGGTCGTTCGGAACCGGATCGGGCCGTCGATCGACGGTCCGTACGTCGGGTGGGGTGATCTCGTCGTACCGGCGATGGCCGTGCAGCGACCTTGGGTGCTCGACGGCGAGTACCACGTCGACGGCGAGTCGTTCGAGATCAACCCGGTCACGTGGTTCACGCTGGCGACCTACGGCATCGCGATCCGTGGTGATGCTCCGGGCGAGATCGGTGTGTCGCACGACATCGAGGAGCGACGCTCGTGGGTGGTCGGGAACCTCGACACCTACTGGCGTGGCGTCGGTGAGGCGCTCGCGGCCGGTCTCGAGGCCAGCGACGAGCCCGAGTTCGGCGGGGAGATACTCGAATGGGTGGCGCTCGGTGTCGCCCGGATGCTCTACACGTTCGAAACGGGCGACGTGACGTCGAAATCGGGAGCGGGTCGATGGGCGGCCGAGCGGATCCCCGACCACGCGCGAGCTCTTCACTCGGGCCGTCGAGGTTCGAGCCTCACGAGGGCCGGTCGCCCGTGACGTGCTGGCCCGCGCCGCCGACGTCACCCTCGAGATCGTCGACGCCGTCACCACCCCGCGATGAGCGAAGTGACCGGCTGTCGGTCGTCTCGCTCATCGCGTGGTGGATTGGTCAGCGGGTGAGGCGGGTGATGGCGTCGTGGAACTCGGCGATGGTGTCGTTGATGATGTCGGCGACCGGGCGGACCGAGTCGATGCGACCGGCGACCTGGCCCGAGAGGGCGATCGCCGCGTTCATGTCGCCACCGAAGTACAGCGCCTGCGGATCACCGAAGTCGCCGAACACATTGTGCTCGGCGTTCACGAGTGCTTCGGTGCGCTCGGTGCGCAGCGCCCGCAGGGCAGGGGAGTGGCGCTGGTTGAGGAACAGCGTGTCGGTCTCGGCGGCGTCGATGATCGCCTGCTTCCAGTTCTGGTGCACAGGCGACTCGGCGGCCGACACCATCCGAGTCCCCATCTGCACGCCTTCGGCACCGAGGGCGAACGCGGCCGCCATGGTGTAGCCGTCGGTGATGCCACCGGCCGCGATGATCGGCACGTCGACCTTGGATCGAACGAGCGGCAGCAGCACCATCGTCGCCACCGGCGTGGGGCTCTTGAAGCCGCCGCCCTCGCCGCCCTCGACCACGAGCCCGTCGACGCCGGCGTCGACCGCCTTGAGTGCGGCGGCGAGCGTGGGGACGACGTGGTACACGGTGAGGCCGGCCTCCTTCAGGATGCCGGTGTACTTCGTCGGGGAGCCGGCCGAGGTGGTGACGAACTTGATGCCCTGGTCGATGACGAACTCGGCGATCGCAGGATCGCGCACGAAGGCCTGGGCGATGTTGACGCCGAAGGGACGGTCGGTCAGATCGCGCATCTTGCGGATCTCGTCCTTCACCGCGTCGAGTTCTCCCGACGACGTTTCGATGATTCCGCACGCGCCCGCCCGCGACACGGCAGAGGCCAGCTGCGAGCGGGCGATCCACCCCATGGGCGCCTGCACGATCGGAATGTCGACGCCGAGGTCGCGGCTCACGCGGTTGTCGAACACGGAGGGGAGTGGCAGCGACGATGTCATCGCGCCATCTTGGCGATCAGGTCGTCGCCCCGAGGAACCGGACGTCAGCCGATGACGAGCGGGAAGCGTGGGTCGCCGTCGAGTGGGCCGCCCGGCACGAGCCCGTTCGGTTCGTACGGCGGCGAGGTGGTCCACGGGCGGACACCGAAACGAGCGTCGTCGCCGAGCCATCGCAGGCTGACCGCACGGCGACGTGTCGAGAGAGCGTTGCCCGGTGCGCCGTGCAGTGTGCGGAAGTGGAACGCGAGCACGTCGCCCGGCTCGACGTCCCAGCCGAGCACGTCGTGGCCGTCGAGCAGTTCGGCCTCGGACGGCAGCAGCTCGAAGCGGTCGTCGGCGGCGCCGTACGGCGTGTGGTCGATGAACTTGCGCGGGACGAAGCGGCGACCCCACAGATGCGACCCGGCGATGAACTGGAGCCCCGACGTCGCCGGCACCGGGTCGAGGGCGATCCACATGCTGACGTTCTGCATGCCGTCGATGCCGTAGTACGGATCGTCGTGGTGCCAGGGTGTCTCCTCCGACGCTCCGGGTTCCTTCACCAGGACGTGCTCGTGGAAGAACCGCACGGTCGCCGAGTCCATCAACCGGCCGGCGATGTCAGCGAGCCCGCTCTCGAACACGACGCGCCGGTACTGCTCGACCTGGGGCCAGGTGACGTAGTCGCTCCAGAAGCCGACCGCCTCGTCCGGGCTCGTGTACCAGTGCGACCACGCGCTCGGATGGGTGCGGTTGTACTCGACGCCTTCGGCCAAGAGCTCGAGCCACCTGGCATCGACGACGTTGCGCAGCACGGTGGCACCGTCACGCTGGAATTGCCCGATGTGGTCGGTCACCCGGTGATCTTCCCAGATCGGCACGTCACTAGCGTCGTCGTCATGACCTCGCTGCCCACCTCACCGTTCGGCTCGACCGGACACGATTCGACCCGAGTGATCTTCGGGGCGGCCGCCCTCGGCGGCATGAGCCAGGAACGCGCCGACGTCACGATGGCGAAGGTGAGCGAGTGGGGGATCAACCACATCGACACCGCCGCGTCGTACGGGGCGGCGGAGGACCGTTTGCAGCCGTGGCTCGCCGAGCATCGCGACGAGGTGTTCCTCGCGACGAAGACCGGCGAACGCGGCGGCGCGGCGGCCCGAGCCGAGCTCGAACGGTCACTCGAGCGGATGGCGGTCGGCCGCGTCGACCTGATCCAACTCCACAACCTCGTCGAACCCGACGAGTGGGAGGCTGCGTTCGCCGCGGGTGGCGCGGTGGAAGCGCTGGCCGCTGCTCGCGAGGAAGGCCTCGTCGACCACATCGGCGTCACGGGCCACGGCTTGCGCATCGCCGGGATGCACCTTCGCAGCCTCGAACGATTCGACTTCGCGTCGGTGCTGCTCCCGGTGAACTTCGTCCTGCTCGACAATCCCGGCTATCGATCCGACGTCGACGAGCTGCTCGGCGTGTGTGCCGAACGTGGTGTCGCGGTGCAGACGATCAAGTCGATCGCCCGCTGCCGGTGGTCCGACGCGCTCTCGCCGCACTTCAGCTGGTACGAACCGCTCACCGATCCCGCCGCGATCGGTCGGGCGGTGCGGTTCGTGCTGTCGAATCCGCAGATGTTCCTCAACACGACGAGCGACGCCCGGCTGCTGCCGATGGTCGTCGAGGCTGCGAGTGGCGATCTGTCCCGCCCGACCGACGACGAGATGCGTGCCGACGTCGACGAGCAGGGCATCACCCCGCTGTTCGACGGCGGCGCGCTCGAACGGATCTGATCGCAGCGTCGGCGGACGTCACGTTTGACCCGGCACCGTTGGATGCAGGTGGCGGTCGGCGGGGGCGATGCGGACGGGGCCACGGCGCTCGGTGACGTCGGTGTACTCGGCCACGATCGCCTTGATCTGGTCGCCCTCGAGTTCGTCGCTCTCGCACAGCCCGTCGGCGATGCGCAGCAGGGCCTCGCGATACTTCGACGTCATCAGCGCGGCACGCTCGGCGCCCTCGGTCAGCAACGCCTCGGCGGCTTCGCGGCTCCGCTCGTCCGACAACACCTTGGCCACGAGGTTCGCGGCCGTGGGGATCGCCGCTGCTTCGAGGCTCAGCAGGCCGGGCCCGTTCCCGAGCTGACCGACGAGCTGCGAGGCGATGCTCGTCGCCACCGTGAGGTCGGACGAGATGCCGCTCGACGCCTCGCCGTACTCCTGGAGTTCGGCGGCCCGACCGGCCAGCGCCACACAGATCAGGTCGCGAGCGTCGCTCGGTGTCTTGAGGAACCGTTCCTCCACGTCACCGTGGGCAACGAGGCCCAGCGCCGAGGAGCGGCGCAGGATCGACGCCATCTTCACGTCACGACGCGTGAGAATCGCAGTGAGCGCATGGCCTGCCTCGTGGATCGCGATGCGACGACGCTCGTCGGGGTGGTAGCCCATCTCGTGGGCAACTCCCACCTCGGTCACGAGCTGCGCCTGCAGCACGTCGGTCACGTTCATCGAGGTGCGGCTGTACCGCAACGCGATGATCAGTGCCTCGTCGAGGAGCTTCTCGATCTTCACCGGGGTGTAACCGGCCGAGAGGTCGGCGATCAACGCAGGGGTGACCTGCGGGCTCGTGGTTCTTCTTGTTCAGGTAGTACTGAGCGATCTCCAGGCGGTCGGCCCGAGGCGGCAGATTGAAGCCGATGATGCGATCGAAGCGACCGGGGCGGAGCAGCGCCGGGTCGAGGTCGGCGGCGCGGTTGGTGGAGGCGACGATGAGGATGTTGGCCTCGCTGCGCGAGGGGCGCGGGCGTCGCTTGTCGGCCGGCAGGAAGCTGTTGAACCAGTCGATGAAGCTCGCCTTGAACTTCTGGCGGCCGGTCGGGAGGTCGAAGCTCTGCATCTGCACCAGCAGCTCGTTGACCACGCCGACGATGCCCTCGCGCATCGATCCGCTGTTCATGCCGCTGCGGGCACCACCGATGGCGTCGAACTCCTCGATGTAGCCGATCGCGCCGCCCTCGTCACGTGCGGCCTTGCGCAGCGCCTTGAAGAACGAGCGGATCTTCTTGTTCGTCTGGCCGTAGTACATCGACTGGAACTCGCTCGCCGACACGAACAGGAACGGCACGCCGGCCTCGGCGGCCATCGCCTTGGCGAGGTACGTCTTGCCGGTGCCCGGGGGGCCTTCGAACAACACGCCGCGTCGGGCGTTGCCGCCCATCTCCCGCTGGAAGGTTTCCGACGCGAGGAACAGGTTCATGCTGTCGATCGCTTCGCGCTTGGTCTGGTCGGCACCCACCACGTCGTCGAGGCGGATGTTCGAGTCCGACGCCCGCAGCAACGTGTGCGGCGACTTTCCCGCGGTGAGGAACGGGATGAAGATGACCGTGCCGAGGATCACGATGAGACCGAGCGCGATGATGATCTCGGGGTTGCCCATCAGCCAGCCGGGGATGCCGAGACGGATCGGGTTGTCGTTCACGAGTCGCCACATGAGGTACGCGAACACCGTGGCGAGGAGCACCAGTGTCTTGCGGAGCCGCTTCTGACGGGTCCGTTCGCGGTTGGCGTTGGCGTCGATGTCCTTGCCGCTCAACATCTCGCCGGTGCTCAGTCGTGCCAGTTCCATCCGGTTCCCCTGTCTGCTGTGACGCCGCTGCGATGCCGCTCGGGAGGCTGCGATCGACGTCTCGTTGGTACTCACCGAACGTAGCCCGACCGCACGGACAGTGGTCAAGGTCTGCCGGTCAAGGCTTGGTCAAGATCGTGTGTGGTCGCTCGGCCCCACGCGTGCGATCTAAGGTCGCCGCATGATCGCCGCCTACCGGGAGACCGGTTACAACGTCATGCTCTTCCTCCACATCGTCACGGCGCTGGTTGCGTTCGCCCCGGCCTTCGTGCACCCGCTGCTGGCCGGCCAGACCAAGGCGCTCGACGCCGACAATCGCGGCAAGGTGATCGGCATGATGGCCGGAAACGGTCGACGGATCTATGCCCCGGCACTGATCCTCACCGGCCTGTTCGGCTTCGCGATGCAGGGCATGTCCGATGGTGTCATCGAGTTCAGCCAGACGTGGTTCTGGTTGGCGCTCGTGCTGTGGCTGGCGATGAACGGTGTGCTGCACGGAATGCTGCTGCCCGCCGAGCGTGCGGTTGCCGGTGGCGACGAGACGGCGGCGAAGAAGGTCGACACCGGGGGCATCATCCTCACGGTGATGCTGGCCGTCATGGTGTACCTGATGGTCTTCAAGCCGGGGTTCTAGAACACCGGCCGCCGACGGGGCCCGGCGGTACGCTGGCGCCCGTGGCAGCACCAGATGGTCAGGGGTCGGGTTCAGGTTTCGGGGCGAACTCGTGGCTCGTCGAGGAGATGTACGAGCAGTTCGTCGCTGATCCCGCATCCGTGAGCGAGTCGTGGAGGGAGTTCTTCGCCGACTACCAGTCGCAGGCGCCGAGCGTCGCCGCAGCTGCCGCGGTGTCGACGCAGGTGCAGGCAGTCGTCGAGTCGTACCGGGGGCCGTCCGACGTCGCGATTCCCGCAGCGACCAACGGCAACGGTTCCACCCCCGCACCGACCGCGGTCCCGACGCCGACCCCGAATGCGACGGCTTCCCCGGCGAGCACCGCCCCGGCGAGCCCGCCCGGCGACCGCCGACGACGGCGACTGCGACCGAGGACGAACCCGGCAAGCCCATCCGTGGGGCCGGAGCCGCGATCGCTGCGAACATGGAGCGCAGCCTCACGGTGCCGACGGCCACCAGCTTCCGCAACGTGCCGGCCAAGTTGCTCGAGGTGAACCGCAAGGTCGTCAACGGATACCGGGCGCGCACCGGCCAGACCAAGATCAGCTTCACCCACCTCATCGGCTATGCCGTCGTGCGCGCGATCGCCGATCAGGTGCCGGCGATGAAGAACACGTACGCCGAGGGCGCCGACGGCAAGCCGCGCCTCGTCGTCAACGAGCACGTCGACATGGGCCTCGCCGTCGACGTGCAGAAGTCCGATGGCAGCCGCACACTCGTCGTTCCGGTGTTGCGCAAGGCCGACACCCTCGACTTCGCCGGCTTCCTCGCGGCGTACGAGGAGATCATCCGCAAGGTCAAGACGAACAAGCTGACCGTCGAGGACTTCGTGGGTGCGAACGTCAGCCTCACCAACCCGGGCACCATCGGCACCGTGCAGTCCGTGCCGCGGCTCATGCCCGGCCAGGCCGTCATCGTCGGCGTCGGCAGCATCGACTACCCGGCAGAGTTCGAAGGCGCCGACCGGTCGAACCTCAGCTCGATCGGTGTCAGCAAGGTCGTCACCGTCACGAGCACCTACGACCACCGGATCATCCAGGGCGCCGAGTCGGGCATGTTCCTCAAGCACGTCCACGAACTGCTCCTCGGCGAGCACGACTTCTACGAGGACATCTTCCACTCGCTCGGCATGCCCTACGAGGCAGTCAGGTGGCGGCCCGACACCAATCCGATCGACCGTGAAGAAGCGATGCTCGTCAAGCAGATGGCGGTCGCCAAGCTGATCCGGGTGCACCGCGTGCGGGGCCACCTGATCGCCGACCTCGATCCACTGCGCTGGAAGGAACCGGCGACGCCCCGCGAGCTCGACCCCGCCACCTACGGTCTGACCATCTGGGATCTCGACCGCGAGTTCCTCACCGACGGCGTCGGCGGCGTGGCGAAGATGCGCCTCGGCGACCTGCTCGGCGTGCTGCGTGACGCGTACTGCCGCACGATCGGCGTCGAGTACATGCACATCCAGAACACCGACGAACAGCAGTGGATCCAGGAGAAGTTCGAGGGTCCCCAGGCACCGACGTCGAAGGCACAACAGGACAGGATCCTCGAGCGCCTGAACGCCGCCGAGTCGTTCGAGAAGTTCCTCGCCACGAAGTACGTGGGCACGAAGCGGTTCGGCATCGAGGGCGCCGAGTCCGCCATTCCGGTGCTCGATTCGGTCCTCTCGAATGCCGCCGACGCCGGCTTCGACGGCGCCGTGCTGGGCATGGCGCACCGCGGCCGCCTCAACGTGCTCTCGAACATCATGGGCAAGAGCTACGAGGCGATCTTCTCCGAGTTCGAGGGCCACATCGATCCTTCCTCGGTGCAGGGTTCCGGTGACGTCAAGTACCACCTCGGCATGAAGGGCAAGTACGTCAGCCCCTCGGGAGCCGACGTCGCGATCGAACTCGCCGCCAACCCCAGCCACCTCGAAACGGTCGGGCCGATCGTCATGGGCATGGTCCGCTCGATGCAGGATCAGATCGAACCGGCCGGTTCGTTCAGCGTGCTCCCACTGCTGATCCACGGCGACGCCGCATTCGCCGGCCAGGGTGTCGTGGCCGAGTCGCTCGCCATGAGCGACATCGGCGGCTACCGCATCGGCGGCACGATCCACCTGATCATCAACAACCAGATCGGGTTCACGACCGCACCGCAGTACGCACGGTCGTCGCTGTACTGCTCCGACGTCGCCAAGACGATCCAGGCGCCGATCTTCCACGTCAACGGTGACGACCCCGAGGCATGCGTCCACGTGGCCGAGTTGGCATGGGAGTACCGCCAGCGGTTCCACAAGGACGTCGTGATCGACATGGTGTGTTACCGCCGCCACGGCCACAACGAGGGTGACGATCCGAGCTACACCCAGCCGCTGATGTACAAGGCGATCTCCGAGCGCCGCAGCGTGCGCAAGCTGTACGTCGAGACCCTGGTCCGCCGTGGCGACATCACCGTGGAGGAGGCCGAGGAGGCGCTCGCCGACTACCAGGGCAAGCTGCAGGTCGCGCTCGACGAGACCCGCTCGCAGGCGCCGGCCGCGATCACCGTGCCCAAGCCGCCACGACCGTTGGGAGTGCTGCCGCACATCGCCACAGGTGTCGACCGGGCGACGCTCGACCGGATCTTCGCCAAGCTGACCGACTATCCGGAGGGGTTCACGATCCATCCGAAGCTCGGCCGCCAGTTCGAGGTCCGTGCCGGTATCTACGCCGAGGGCGAGGTCGACTGGGCGACCGCCGAAGCGCTCGCTGTCGGGTCCCTCGTGCTGGAAGGTCATCCGGTTCGCCTGGCCGGGCAGGATTCGCGTCGCGGTACGTTCAGCCAGCGACACGCGGCACTGATCGACTTCGAGACGGGGGAACCGTGGATTCCGCTCGACGACCTCGACACCGAGGCCCACTTCTGGGTGTTCGACTCGCTGCTGTCGGAGTACGCCGCCCTCGGCTTCGAATACGGCTACGCCCACGCCAACCGTGACGCGCTCGTGATGTGGGAGGCGCAGTTCGGCGACTTCATCAACGGCGCCCAGATCGTCATCGACCAGTACATCGTCGCCGCCGAGGACAAGTGGGACCAGCAGAACGGTGTGGTGCTGCTGCTGCCGCACGGTTACGAGGGCCAGGGCCCCGAGCACAGCTCGGCGCGCATCGAGCGCTTCATGACCCTCGCCGCCGAGGACAACATGCAGATCGTCAACACCACGACCGCGGCGAACTACTTCCATCTCCTGCGTCGCCAGGTCCACTCCGAGCGTCGCACGCCGCTCATCGTGTTCACTCCGAAGCAGGGTCTGCGGATGAAGCAGACGCGCTCGTCGATCGATCTGCTCACGACAGGTTCGTTCCAGGAGATCCTCGACGATCCCGGCGACATCGACGCCGACGCCGTGACGCGCATCGTGTTCTGCTCGGGCAAGGTGGCATGGGACGCCATCGACGAGCGCGACCGCCTGGGTGCTCCCGTCGCCGTCGTACGTGTCGAGCAGCTCTATCCGCTGCCGACCGAGCAGATGACGGCGGTGCTCGAGAAGTACCCGAACGCACGCGAACTCCGTTGGTTGCAGGAGGAGCCCGAGAACATGGGCGCCTGGAACTTCATCGAGCACCACACGTGGAGGATCAAGGAGCGCGGCTACGACCTGCAGCACGTGGCGCGCGTCGAGTCGGGGAGCCCCGCCACCGGCTCGAAGGCGATCCACGACCAGGAGCTCGCCGATCTCATGGAGCGCACCTTCCGCGGCCTCTGAGGCTGAGGCGGTCCGGTTCGCCCGCTCGCCAGCAGACCGGTGCGATGAGTCTGAGCGCGGACGGGTCGCGCCGAGACTCATCGCTCGGGTGAGTTCTCCCGCTGCGATGAGTTCTGGCGCGGACGGGTCGCGCCGAGACTCATCGCTCGGGCGTCGGGTCAGCGCAGGGTGATGCCGAGCGCGCGCTTCGAGGTCGGTGATGGCCTGGCTCGGCGCCGGCGACTTTGATCGTTGTCATGCCCATGGCCGCCGCAGGCTTGAGGTTGATGCCGAGATCGTCGAGGAACACGCACTCGCTCGGTTCCACGCCGACGAGTTCGCAGGCGATCTCGTAGAAACGCGGCTCGGGCTTGCGGCAGCCGACCTTGCTCGATTCGACGATGTGGTCGAACATCACCATCACGTCGCCCACGTCCATGCGCTGCTCGCCGCCCACCACGTTGTTCGTGAGGCAGGCGGTGCGATAGCCGGCACGGATGACGCGATCGAGAGCGGTCACCATCTCGGGTCGGATCTCGCCCGACAGCAGACCCAGTACATCGGCACCGGGAACGCGGTTGCCGAGGGCCTCGGATTCGGCGGCGAACAGCGCATCGAACTCGAGCGGCGACACGTCGCTGCGCTCGAGGAGCGCCCACGCGTTCGTGTCGGGATTGGTCGCGTTCACCGACCGGATGAAGTCCAGCGGGAGGCCGTGAGCGGCCTCGTACCGGTTGAACGCTTCGAAGGGACTGGAGAGGATCACGCCGCCGAAATCCCAGAGCACTGCTCGGATCATGACGGGCGAGCCTACGATGGCTCAGCGGCAGCCGACCTCATCGAACTCACGATGACGTGCGGCGTGCCCCAACCGACTCAGGAACGAGAAGTAATGACATCAGGAAGAGGACCGGCCCACGTGGTGGTCGACGGCTCCAACATCGCCACGGAGGGCCGTTCGCTGCCCAGCCTCGCGCAGCTCAACGAGGCGGTGATGAGCTTCATGGAGGAGCATCCCGACACCGCCATCACCGTCGTCGTCGACGCCACCTTCGGCCATCGCATCGACAAGAAGGAGGTGAAGGAGTTCGAGGAGGGCATCGCCAACAACGAACTCGTCGCGCCTCCCGCCGGTGCAGTCGGCCGAGGTGATGCCTTCGTGCTCGCCATCGCCCAGAAGTCGAAGGCCTCGATCCTGTCGAACGACTCGTTCCAGGAGTTCCACGCCGACTACGAGTGGCTCTTCGACGAGGGCCGCCTGATCGGTGGCAAGCCGGTGCCCCACGTGGGTTGGGTGTTCGTCGACCGGGTACCCGTGCGCGGCCCCGTGAGCCGCAAGGCGACGGGATCCAAGGGCGGGGCACGGCGCGGCGCGAAGAAGGAAGGTGGCGACTCGGAGCGTCGTAGCGGACGCAAGGCCAGCGATGCCGCCAGCCAGCCGATGCCGGTGCCGAAGACGCCGCCGCCCGGCCGGTCGCCGAAGCCCGCGACCCCGGTGGCCGACGAGGTCGAGGTGACCGCTGTCGCGGAACGCCCGAGTGTTCCCAAGGCCGGCGAAACCGTCAACGAGCTGATGCCGTTCCTCGAATTCGTCGAGCATCACCCGGTCGGCACGAGCGTGAACGGAACCGTCGAGTCGTACTCGTCGCACGGCGCCTACATCTCGATCGGCGAGAACGGCGTGCGCGGGTACGTGCCGCTGCGCCTGATGGCCGACCCCGCGCCGCCCAGCGCCCGCAAGGTGATGAAGCTCGGCGAGTCGGTCACGGTCGTCGTGGTGAGCTTCGCGCCGCTGCGGCGCAGCATCGACTGTGCCGTGCCCGACATGGCGCAGGCTGCCATCGCGGCGGCCCGTGAGGAGCAGGCCGAAGAGCGCGCCGCGCAAGCAGCGGCCGCCCCCAAGCGCGCCCCGAGGAAGTCGGCTGCGAAGCAACCGTCGGTCGAAGCGCAGCCGGAAGCGGCAGCATCACCGGTCCCCGCCGGCCAGGCGCCGGCCGAGAAGCGTGCACCCAGGAAGCCCGCGGGCAAGCCGGCGGCGAAGAAGGCCGCGCCTGCCACACAGGAGACGGCACCAGGGGCTCCCGTGAAGCAGGCTCCTGCGAAGAAGGCGCCCGCCAAGAAGGCGCCGGCCAAGAAGGCTTCGGTGACGAAGACGCCCGCACCGCAGGCTCCTGCGAAGAAGGCGCCGGCGAAGCAAGCCTCCCGCGAAGAAGGCGCCGGCAAAGCAGGCTCCGGCGAAGAAGGCGCCGGCGAAGCAGGCTCCGGCCAAGAAGGCGCCGGCCAAGCAGGCTCCCGCCAAGAAGGCGCCGGCCAAGAAGGCCCCCGCCAAGAAGGCTGCGTCGACGTCGGCAGTGAACGGCAGCTGACATGCGCGTGGTCACCTGGAACATCAACTCGCTGCGGGCGCGCCAGGAGCGAGTGGAGGAGTGGCTCGGCGAGGTGCAGCCCGACGTCGTCCTGCTGCAGGAGACCAAGCTCGCCGACGATGCGTTCCCCGCGTTGTCGTTCGCAGCCCTCGGCTATTCGAGCGCGCACTACGGCCAGGGCCAGTGGAACGGCGTCGCGATCCTCTCGAAGGTCGGGATCGACAACGTCGTGACGAACTTCGCCGGCGACGTCGAGCCCGACCCGGACGCCCGCATCATCACCGCCACGTGCGGTGGCGTGCGGGTGAGCAGCGTGTACGTGCCCAACGGCCGATCACTCGACGACGACCACTACACGTACAAGCTGTCGTGGCTGGACCGGCTCGTGGCCCACCTCGATGCCGACACCGACCCGAGCCAGGCCGTGATCGTCGGCGGCGACTACAACATCGCACCGGACGATCGTGACGTGTACGACCCGGCGAAGCTCGTCGGCGCGACTCATGTCAGCCAGGCCGAGCGCGATCGGTTGAGCGCTCTCGAGCAGTGGGGACTCGTCGACGTGTTCCGCCGCCAGCATGTCGAGGATCGTGTGTACTCGTGGTGGGACTACCGCGCGGGCGACTTCCACCAGGGCCGCGGCATGCGCATCGACCTGTTGATGTGTTCGGCGTCAGTGGCCGATCGGGTCGAGTTCTGTGTCGTCGATCGCAATGCCCGCAAGGGCAAGCAACCGAGCGATCATGCCCCGGTCATCGTCGACCTGGCCGACTGATCGTCCACCGACCGCACGACCTCGAGGATCTGCGGGGCGAGTTTCTCGGCGGTGATGACGCCGAACGAGGTCGACGCGGCCAGTTCGTCGACCGACGTGGGGCGGACGCGGACGATCGCATCGAGGTCGCGGTCGCTGCACAGCTGCGAGGGCAGGATGCCGGCGCGTCGGGCGGTGTCGTCTCGCCAGGTGCGAATGGCGCCGACGAGAGGGTCGACGTACGCGCGAGTTCGCCGAGGCGGCGGAGCGGGCGGCGCGTCGCTCAGGTCGATGTCGCTGATGAGCGGACTGGCTGTGCGGGCGTAACCGCCACGGCGGGTCGCCCTGGTGACGACGAGCCGATCGGTCGCGCGGGTGAGCGCAACGTAGAGCAGGCGAGCCTCCTCGGCCTTCGCCGCGGCCGTGCTCGCGGACTTGTGTGGCACGAGGCTGCTCTCGACGCCGGTCACCGCCACGGTATGCCATTCGCGCCCCTTGGCGGCGTGGAACGTGAGGAGATCGACCCCGTCGGTGGTGGCGTCGTCGAAGGGGTTCGTCGTTGCGACCCACGCTCGGAAGGTGGCGCCGTCGCCGAGCGGCTGTTCCCGCAGGAACTCGAGCGCCGCCGCAGCGACGCGCCGCTCGGGATCGGGCTCGTCGGAGGTGGCAGTGTTCGCCGCGTGCGAGTCCGGTGCGTCGAGCACATCGTGTGCCCAACCGCGCAGCCGTGATGCCGAACCGAGGGCGGAGGCCTGGCGCACCGCGGCCTGGAGCGGCGAGCCCGTAGCGTTCGCCGAGCGTCGCACGGCGATGCCGGCACGCTGGAGCACATCGGCGAACCCGGTCAGCTGCGCATTGGTCCGGGCGAGCACGGCGACCTCTCCCGTGCGCACGAGGTTCGGATCGCAGCGCAGGATGAACTGTGCCGTTCGCTTCGCTTCGTCGAGCTCGTCGTCGGCGACGATCTGCTCCACCGTGGGCCCGTCGGCCCGGTTCGACACCAGCGGGCTCGGCTGGCCGCTCGTCGTCAGGACGTGGACCCCGGCGGCCACGACCTGCGGGGTACTGCGGTGATTCACCGGCAGGCGGACGATCTCGACGCCGGGGAACCGCGTCTCGACGTCGACCAGCAGCGTCGGATCGGCACCGTTGAAGCCGTAGACGGCCTGCGACGGATCGCCGACCAGGAAGAGGTCGTCCCGCCCGGCCCGCAGGAGGTCGACGAGCGTGTGCTGGAGCGGGTTGAGGTCCTGCGCCTCGTCGACCAGCAGGTGCCGGAACCGCCAGCGGACGGTGTCGGCGAACTCCTCGTCGCGTCGCAGATCGCGAATCGTGTGCGCCAGCACGTCGTCGAAGTCGATCACACCGCGCCGACGCTTGAGTGTCTGGAAGCTCGTGTAGACCGCGGCACATCGGTCGATTCCCGGAGCCGGATGTCGCTGCGCACGGCGCGCCGCCGAGGGATAGAGCCCGGCATCGATACCGCGAGCCGATGCCCAGTCGATCTCGGCCAGGTAGGCCGACAGGCTCCGACGGTCACTTGCGTCGATCGAGTCACCGAGGAGTCGTCGGCGATCGGAGACCACGGTGAGCGCTTGCTGTTCGGTGTCGGCCCAGCGCTGCTTGAGCACGCCGAGCATCACCGAGTGGAACGTGCCCGCTTCCACGTGGTCGCGCAGTCCGAGGCGCTGGAGTCGTCGGCGCATCTCGCCGGCGGCCTCCCGTGTGAAGGTCAACGCGAGCGTGTGGCGGGGCTCGGCCGTGCCGATGGCGATCCGATAGGCGATCCGTCGGGTGAGCACCCTGGTCTTGCCCGACCCGGCACCTGCGATGACGGCGACGAGGTGCGATTCGGTGGTGACCGCGGCGCGCTGGTCGGCGTCGAGGTCGGCGATCAGCCCTTCCGGATCCACCCCGCAACTGTACGACGCCCGACTCGTCGCCACCGCCGCGATGAGCCAAGCGACCGGACGTCGGTCGTCTCGCTCATCGCTCTGGCGGTTGACGGTGCCGCGATGAGCCAAGCGACCGGACGTGGGTCGCCTCGCTCATCGCTTGGTGGGTCGGGGCTGTCGGCGAACAGGTGTTCCGTCGGTAGAATGGTGCGATGGCCGAGACCGTCACGCCGCCCGCCAGCCCCGCCATGGCACCCGATGAACTGCTGCTGGAAACCGCTCCGGCCAGCAACTACGCCGCCCTCGACGACGCGAAGTTCCGCGTCGTCTCCGACTTCCAGCCCGCCGGCGACCAGCCTGCCGCGATCGCGGCGCTCACGAAGGGGATCGACGAGGGCGAGCGGTTCCAGACACTGCTCGGCATCACCGGCTCGGGCAAGTCGGCCACCATCGCGTGGACCATCGAGCAGACCCAGCGCCCGACGCTGATCCTGGCGCCCAACAAGTCGCTCGCCGCGCAGCTCGCACAGGAGATGCGCGAGTTCTTCCCCGACAACCGGGTCGAGTACTTCGTCAGCTACTACGACTACTACCAGCCCGAGGCGTACATCCCGAGCAGCGACACCTACATCGAGAAGGACAGCTCGATCAACGACGAGATCGACCGGCTCCGGCACTCCGCAACGGCTGCGCTGCTGACGCGCCGTGACGTGATCGTGGTCGCGTCGGTGTCGTGCATCTACGGCATGGGCAACCCCGAGGAGTACCGGGGCAACCTGCTCGACCTGAGCGTCGGCGTCGACTACGACATGCGCAACATCCTGCGCCGGCTGGTCGACATGCAGTACGGGCGCAACGACATGACGCTCGGGCGGGGCAACTTCCGGGTTCGGGGCGACACGATCGAAGTGCACCCGGCGTACGAGGAGTCGGTGCTGCGCATCGAGATGTTCGGCGACACCGTCGATCGCATCACCACGATCGACCCGCTCACCGGCGAGCAGCTCAGCGAGCTGCCACGCGCCCACGTGTTCCCCGCCACGCACTACGTGACCGGCCCCGAGCGGCTGCGAACCGCGATGGCCGGCATCGAGGTGGAGCTGCAGGAGCGGCTGAAGTGGTTCGAGGAGAACGACAAGCTGCTCGAAGCGCAGCGGCTGCGGATGCGCACGCAGTACGACCTCGAGATGATGAGTGAGGTCGGCTACTGCAACGGGATCGAGAACTACTCGATGCACATGGACGGCCGAGTCCCCGGCGAGCCGCCGTTCACCCTGCTCGACTACTTCCCCGACGATTATCTGCTCGTCATCGACGAGAGCCACGTCGCGGTGCCGCAGTTGCACGGCCAGTTCGCCGGCGACCGCAGCCGCAAGGACATGCTCGTCGAACACGGCTTCCGTCTCCCGTCCGCACGCGACAACCGCCCGCTCACGTTCGAAGAAGTGCTCGAACGCGTCAACCAGTGTGTGTTCCTGTCGGCGACCCCGAGCCCCTACGAGCTGCGGGTGTCGACCAACATCGTCGAGCAGATCGTCCGCCCGACCGGTCTGGTCGACCCCGAGGCGATCGTCAAGCCCACCAAGGGACAGATCGACGACCTCATGGAGATGGTCAACGATCGCGTCGCCCGCGGCGATCGTGTCCTCGTCACCACACTGACGAAGAAGATGGCCGAGGACCTCACCGACTACCTCCTCGAGCAGGGTCTCCGCGTCCGGTACCTGCACTCGAACATCGACACGATCCAGCGCATCGAGATCCTGCGCGGGCTGCGGCTCGGCGACTTCGACGTGCTCGTCGGCATCAACCTCCTCCGCGAGGGCCTCGACCTTCCCGAGGTGTCGCTCGTGTGCATCCTCGACGCCGACAAGGAGGGGTTCCTGCGGTCGGAGACGTCGCTGATCCAGACCATGGGTCGCGCCGCCCGGAACGTCGACGGCCAGGTGGTGATGTACGCCGACACGATCACCGATCGATGGAGGCCGCCATCGGCGAGACGCAACGGCGCCGGCAGGTACAGCTCGCGTACAACGAGGAACACGGGATCAACCCGCAGACGATCCGCAAGGCGGTCGGCGACATCCTGTCGCTGCTGCGACCGGACGACACGGCGCCGTTTCCCGGCAAGGACAAGCGTCGTCAGCGCGAGCGCGACAAGGTCCAGCGTGACCTCAAGTCGCTGCCCCAACAGGAATTGGCGCGGCTCATCCAGACGCTCGAGGAGGAGATGCACGAGGCGTCGGCCGAGCTGAAGTTCGAGTACGCCGCCAAGCTGCGCGACGAGATCAACGACCTGCGCCGCGAGCTGCGCGACGCCCAGTAGGCCGGTGTCGTCGCCACGACGATCGAGTGGCAGTACACATGTTCGCACGGTAGGATCGGCTGGCGATGGCCGCCCGCACCTCTGCCGCCGAGCCGGCAACCACGCCTTCTCGAGCCCGCCGCGCCGCGAAGCCCGCCGAACCGCAGATCATCGTTCGGGGTGCTCGTGAGCACAACCTCAAGAACGTCAACGTCGAGCTGCCACGCGACAAGCTCATCGTGTTCACCGGGCTGTCCGGTTCCGGCAAGTCCAGCCTGGCGTTCGACACGATCTACGCCGAGGGACAGCGCCGGTACGTCGAGTCGTTGAGTTCCTACGCCCGCCAGTTCCTCGGCCAGATGGACAAGCCCGACGTCGACGTGATCGAAGGGTTGTCGCCGGCGATCTCCATCGACCAGAAGTCGGCGAGCCGCAACCCGCGCTCCACCGTCGGCACCATCACCGAGGTCTACGACTACCTGCGTCTGCTGTACGCCCGCATCGGCATCCAGCACTGCCCGAACGACGGCACCCGGCTGCAGCGCCAGACCCCGCAACAGATCGTCGACCGCATCCTCGACATGGACGACGGCATCCGCTTCCAGGTGCTCGCGCCGGTCGTGCGCGGGCGCAAGGGTGAGTACGACACGCTGCTCGCGGACCTGTCCGGACAGGGGTACGTGCGGGCGCGCATCGACGGCGAGACCGTCGACATCGACGAGTTCCTGAAGCGCGACGAGCGGCTCGCGAAGTACGAGAACCACAAGATCGAGATCGTCGTCGACCGGCTCGTGCTGAAGGAAGGCATCGAGCGGCGCCTGACCGACTCGCTCGAGACAGGCGCTCGGGCTCGCCGACGGTGTGGCCGAGATCGAGGTCGTGCCGCGCGAGGGCGAGGGCCCTGCCGAGACGTTGACGTTCAGCCAGCACCTCGCGTGCCCGATCTGCGGCACGAGCTACGACGAGCCGGCGCCCCGCAACTTCTCGTTCAACTCGCCGTACGGCGCCTGCGTCGCTTGCGACGGGCTGGGCACCACCTTCGAGGTCGACCCGGAGCTGCTCATTCCCGACCCGGAACTGTCGCTCGCCGACGGTGCGATCGCTCCGTGGCGAAGCGCCAACACGCAGTACTTCACACGGATGCTCGAGTCGGTCGCCGAGGTGCACGAGATCGACATGAACGCGCCGTGGGAGAAGCTCACCGCCAAGCAGCAGAAGGTCGTCCTGCACGGTGTGAAGGGCAAGATGACCGTCAAGTACAAGAACCGCTACGGGCGGTCGCGGTCGTACGCCACCGAGTACGAGGGCGTGATCCCGTGGATCAAGCGCCGCCACGAGGGCAGCGACAGCGACTGGGCGCGGGAGCAGTACGAGGGCTACATGCGCCTCGTCGCGTGCACGTCGTGCAACGGCGCGCGGCTCAAGCCGTCGACGCTGGCGGTCACCATCGAGGGCAAGCACATCTCCGAGGTCTCCGACATGCCGATCGGCGAATCGGCGAAGTTCCTCGCGGCGCTGGAGCTGTCCGAGCGCGATCGGCTGATCGCCGAGCGGGTGACGAAGGAGATCAACGCCCGACTCGGGTTCCTGCTCGACGTCGGTCTCGACTATCTCACGCTCTCACGCTCCGCCGGCACGCTGGCCGGCGGTGAGGCGCAGCGCATCCGGCTCGCCTCGCAGATCGGTTCCGGTCTGGTGGGCACGCTGTACGTGCTCGACGAGCCGTCGATCGGGCTGCACCAGCGCGACAACCGTCGTCTGATCGACACGCTCACCCGCCTGCGCGATCTCGGCAACACCGTCATCGTGGTCGAGCACGACGAGGAGACGATCCGCGAGAGCGACTGGATCGTCGACATCGGCCCGGGTGCCGGCGAGCACGGGGGAGAGGTCGTCTACTCCGGCGAGGTGCCGGGGATCCTCAAGGTCAAGGAATCCATCACCGGACAGTACCTGTCGGGCCGCAAGTCGATCCCGGTGCCCGAGGTCCGCCGACCGCAGGGGCTCGAGTCGCTGCGCATCGAAGGCGCTCGCGAGCACAACCTGGCCAACATCGACGTCGACATCCCGCTCGGCAACTTCGTGGCGATCACCGGCGTGTCGGGTTCGGGCAAGTCGTCGCTGGTGCGCGACATCCTGCTCCCGGTGCTGATGCAGCGCATCTACAAGTCGAAGATGTCGGCGGGCAAGCACAAGCGGATCACCGGCATCGAGTACCTCGACAAGGTGATCGACATGGACCAGTCGCCGATCGGTCGCACGCCACGCTCGAACCCGGCGACGTACACCGGCGTGTTCGACAGCATCCGCAAGCTGTTCGCCTCCACGAACGAGGCGAAGGTGCGCGGGTACATGCCGGGCCGGTTCAGCTTCAACGTCAAGGGCGGGCGCTGCGAGGCATGCTCCGGCGACGGCACGTTGAAGATCGAGATGCACTTCCTGCCCGACGTGTACGTGCCGTGCGAGGTGTGCAAGGGCGCTCGCTACAACCGCGACACGCTCGACATCGAGTTCAAGGGCAAGAACATCGCCGAGGTGCTCGACATGCCGGTCGACGAGGCGGTCGACTTCTTCGCGAACCAGCCGGGGATCGCCCGGTACATGCAGACCCTCGTCGACGTCGGGCTCGGCTACGTGCGCCTCGGGCAGTCGGCGCCGACGCTGTCGGGCGGTGAGGCGCAGCGGGTGAAGCTCTCCGCCGAACTCGCCAAGCGGTCCACGGGCCACACGATCTATCTGCTCGACGAGCCGACCACCGGCCTGCACTTCGACGACGTGCGGCGGCTGCTCACCGTGCTCCAGCGGCTCGTCGACCAGGGCAACACGGTGCTCGTGATCGAGCACAGCCTCGACGTGATCAAGACCGCCGACTGGGTGATCGACCTCGGCCCGAACGGCGGCAACGGCGGCGGCACCGTCGTCGGCGAAGGCACCCCCGAGTACATCGCGACACTCGAAGCCAGCCACACCGGCCGCTTCCTCCGCGACGTCCTCGCCTGAGCGATCCCCCCCGTCGAGCGATGAGCGAAAGCTCCGCATGCTGGGGTCTGGCTCATCGAAGCTGGTCGTCAGGCGGCGCGCGTCGCTCGCAGGAGTTGATACTGCTCGGCGATCTGCGCGGCCCAGCCGGCGAGATGGCTGTCGAATGTCTGCCGATCCAGACGTGAGGTGGTCCAACCCGCGTCGATCGCGGCCGCATCTCGGCGCCGGTCGCGCAGTCGTCCGATCGTCTCGTCGTGTACGGGGTGGATGTCGACCTCGATGGCCCAGCGCACCTCGGGCAGTGCAAGATCGAATCGTGCAGGCCCGTACCCCGGGATGGTCAACTCGTACTGGCGTACGAGCCCGCGTACTCCTGCGGCGGTGAGCGCCTGTCCAACCAGCACCTCGGGGTGGGACTCGGCGGCGCCGCCGGTCACCCGACGGTCGAGTTGGAGTAGGAACTGCCGCGCCCACGGTCGCTGCGGTGACAGCCAGTCGATGGCAACCCGACGGAGAGCGTCGTCGTCGATGCCTCCGTCGCGCATTGCCTGTTCCATGACGGAGAGCAGGTCGTCGGGACGGAGATGTCGAGCGAGATCGAATGCCGTGCGTGCCCGCGACGTCAGGCGGATCCCATCCTGGCGTTCGACGATGTCGTCGTCGTGCACGGCGGCCGTCCTGTAGGGCTTCACCCACGAGGCGATTGACGGCTGACTCGCCGGTGGGGCGAGGATGTGAATTCGCCGGTCCCGGGGGAGTCGACGGAAGTTCCACAGTCGCCCCGCGGTCGGGCCGGCGATGGCGAGATCTCGTCGTGTGAGACAGAGCGCTGCGCATCGGGCGAGCTCGTCGAGTCGGGTACTCCTGCTGCGGTAGACACCGCGGAGCACGAGTTCGATGGCGCCGACCTGCTCGAGGCGTTCGACGTGGCGCGCGGTGAGGCCCGAATCGAGCAGCTGCTGCACGGAAGCGACACCGTGCTGTCGGGCGAAGGCGGCGTGGGCCGCATCGGTGAGATGTGTCATGACGACTCCTACAGGACGCTGGTGAGCGGAGGAAGTCGGCGCCGCCACGTTACGGGCGCTACACCAGTCTCACACCGACCCGCGATCACGCCGTCCGATGAGCCAAACCCCCAGATGTCGGGGACTCGCTCATCGCGACCCGGGAATCTCGTGGTGGCGAGCCGTGCGATGAGCGAGATCCCCAGATATCGGGGGTTCGCTCATCGCGGGCGACGGGCGACGGGCGACGGGCGACGGGCGAGGGCAGGGGGAGGGTGGGAACGTCAGCGGTTGCGGAGGCGCTTGCTGAGGTCGTTGAGGCGCTGCTTCTCCGCGCCGGTCAGCGAATCCATGCCATTGGCGCCGATCTTGTCGAGCAGTGCGTCGAGTTCGATCTGGTCGGCAGGCGACGGTCCCGACGGGGGAGGCATGGGTGCCGGAGCGTTCTTCCACGGGCCCGAGACGACCTTCGAGCCCGACGACGAACCCTGTGCCTGCTTCTTCGACTTGGTCTTCTTCGGCTTGCGGTGCCCCGAGCCGTCGAGCGGGAGATGCGGGATCGGCCAACCGGTGGCCAGGCCGAGCGAGCGGCCGGCGACGAGCGCGACGCCGATGGAAACCAGCAGGAAGATCGTCTGGCCGGTCTGCGTTCGGTCCGGTGAACTGCAGCAGGTTCAGCACGGTGAACACCGCAGCGAGCGCCCACAGCGGGATGACCTCGAACCACTTCACGCCCGGATACGTCGCCGCGTAGACCCAGATGCCGCCCAGGAACAGGTTGCTCAACCCGAACTGACGACATGAAGTCGATGCTGTCGGCAAGTGGGCCGAGGAAGGTCAGGATGACTGCCGGCACGATGGTCATCGTCAAGACCCAGGCCAGGAACTTGCCGCGACCGAACAGCGATTCGAGCTGCTGGCCGAACAACCAGAAGAACACGACGCCCGAGCAGTGGCCAGATCGCCGGCTCGGTCGCGATCGGCCAGGTGAAGATGCGCCAGATCTCGAAGTCGCGTACCAGGGCCGGAACGAACGTCGAGCTTGCTCGAAGCGTTCGACGCCGAAGCCGTAGACGAACATCGACGCGACGGCTGAGGACGCAGACGATGTCGGTCGTGGTGACGTCGAAGCGCCCGGCGCGGAACCAACCATCGTTCGGTCGTCGGCGGAAGATGGCGGCGAACTGGTCGGACATCGGCCATCACGGTATCCGGCGCTCCGTATGCTTGAGGCGTCATGCAGATGATCGTGTCCAGGATCAGGCCCGGTCAGCGATGGTGAAACGTCCCCCCGCCGGCACCATCCCGGAGGCACCCGGTTCGTACCAGTTCAAGGATGCCCACGGCCGTGTGATCTACGTCGGCAAGGCGTCGAACCTGCGCCAGCGGCTCTCGAACTACTTCCAGTCGCCCGCCAACCTGCACCCGCGAACGGCCCAGATGGTCGAGACCGCCGAGTCGGTCGAGTGGACGATCGTGCGCAACGAGGTCGAGGCCTTGATGCTCGAGCACTCGCTCATCAAGCAGCACGACCCGCGCTTCAACGTGCGCCTGCGCGACGACAAGAGCTACCCCTTCCTCGCCGTCACGATCGACGAGCAGTGGCCGCGCGCGCTGGTGATGCGAGGTCGCAAACGCAAGGGCACCCGGTACTTCGGCCCGTATGCCCACGCCTATGCGATCCGCGACACCCTCGACCTCCTGTTGAGGTCGTTCCCGGTGCGCACCTGCAGCCAGTCGAAGTTCAATCAGCACGAGCGACTCGGGCGGCCGTGCCTGCTGTTCCACATCGAGAAGTGCGCAGGGCCGTGCGTCGGCGAGATCGACGAGATGCCGTACCGCCAGCTCGTCACCGACCTGTGCGAGTTCCTCGACGGCGACACCGACGAGATCGTCGACCGCCTCGAATCCGACATGCAGTCGGCGGCCACCGAACTGGACTTCGAGCGGGCGGCCCGCCTCCGCGACCGGTTGCTGGCGGTGCGCAAGGCGATCGAGAAGCAGCAGATGGTCGCCGAGCGCAGCGAGGACCTCGACGTGATCGGCATCGCGGAGGACGAACTCGAAGCCGCCGTCCAGGTCTTCTACGTCCGCAAGGGGCGCGTCGTCGGCCGCAAGGGGTTCATCCTCGACAAGGTGGAGGAACTCACGCCCGGACGCCTCGTCGATCGCATCCTGGAGTCGATGTACGGCGACGACCCGATCCTCGGCGTCCCCAAGCAGGTGCTGGTGCCGTACGAAGCCGAGGAACTCGCCACCTACGAGGAGTGGCTCTCGATGGGTCGAGGCTCACGCGTCCAGGTGCGTGTGCCCCAACGCGGCGACAAGCGTTCGTTGCTCGAGACCGTCACCCGCAACGCCGAGGGGGAGTTCACCCGCCATCGGATGCGTCGGGCGAGCGATCACAACTCCCGCAGTCGGGCACTGACCGAACTCCAGGACCATCTCGGCCTGCCCGAGGCGCCGCTTCGCATCGAGTGTTACGACATGGCCCACCTCCAGGGAACGGACTACGTCGGGTCGATGGTCGTGCTGGAGGACGGGCTCCCGAACAAGCGTGAGTACCGCCGCTTCAAGGTCAACGACGTCGACGGCAACGACGACTATGCGGCGATGGCGGAGGTGGTGCGTCGCCGTCTCCAGGCCTACCTCGACGAGCGTGACCGCCCGGTCGACGAGCGGGGCGACAAGCCCGGCAGGTTCGCCTACCCGCCGCAGCTGCTGCTCGTCGACGGCGGCAAGGGCCAACTCAGCGCCGCCAAGCGGGTGATCGACGAACTCGACCTCACCGACGAGATCCCGGTCGGCGGGTCTGGCCAAGCGGTTCGAGGAGGTCTTCATCCCCGGACGCAGCCAGCCGGTGGAGATCCCGCGGGGGAGCGAGGCGCTGTTCATGCTCCAGCGCATCCGCGACGAGGCGCACCGGTTCGCGAACACGTTCCACGGCGAGCGACGCAGCAAGCGGATGACCACCAGTGCACTCGACGGCATCCCGGGCCTCGGTGAGGTCCGTCAGAAGAGGCTGGTGAAGGCGCTCGGCGGCGTCAACGCGGTGAAGCGGGCCGAGCTCGACGAACTCAAGTCGTTGACGTTCCTGCCGGATGCCGTCGCCGAGGCGGTGTTCGCCAAGTTCCACACCGGCTGACGCCCGTCAGCCGAGCTGTGAGATCACCTCGGTGCGGAACTCGCCGTACTTCGCGAAGCGCTCCTCGGCGGTGCCGCCGAGCGTGAAGTCGGGGATGATCAACTCGTCGAAGCCCAGTTCGACGTAGCGACCCAACTCGTCGACCAGTTGGTCGTTCGACCCGATGATCGAGCGCTCGCCCATGTCGCCGGCGCGGATGTTCTCGGCGAATTCGACGTTGTCGGACATGAACACGAGCGCCTGAGCCGACTTCCACATCGTGGCAGGGTCACGGTCGACCTGCTCGCAGGCGGTCAGCAACTTGGTGAGGGCGCCGCCGGCCATGTCGGGAGCACCCCAGGTGTTCCACTCGTCGGCGTGGCGGGCGGTGATGCGCAGCATGCGTGGGCTGCCGGTGCCGACGAGGATCGGCAGTGGTGACTGCACCGGCTTCGGGTCCGCGGGCGCGTCGGTGATGTCGTAGAACTGGCCGTGGAAGTCGGTGCGCTCGTTGTCGAGCAGTGACCGGATGACCTGGATCGCCTCCTCGAACCGGGAGACACGGGGCCCCGGTTCCTCCAGGTCGATGCCGTACGCCTTGTGCTCGTTGATCTGCCAGCCGGCGCCGATCCCGAGGACCATGCGACCGTTCGAGACGTGGTCGATCGTGGCCGCCCGGTTGGCGAGCACGGCGGGATGGTGGACAGATGTGGGAGCGACGAGCGAACCGAGCCGGATGCGTTCGGTGACCGCGGCGATCGCCGGGAGCATCGCCCAGCACTCGTGCACGTCGCCCGGCTCGATCGCCTCGCTGCCGGTGTTCGGCATGTAGTGGTCGGCGAACCACATGCCGTACCAGCCCTCGGCGTCGGCGAAGCGGGCGAGGTCGAGGATCTCGCCGGCGGGTCGGGCGGGGTTGGGCCACACGGAGAACTTCATGGTGTGACCGTACCCTCATGGGTGTGACGGACGACTTGTGGGAAGCCCATGCCGACTGGTGGATCGACGGATTCACCGAGGGCGCCGACCCCGAGTACGTGGAGCAGATCCTGCCGATGGCGTTCGACGAACTGTCCGGCTTCGATCGGATCCTCGACATCGGCTGCGGTGACGGCCAGATCAGCCGGATGATGGCGGCCGGCCGGATCGCGAGTGGTGGGCATCGACCCGACGTGGAACCAGATCCGCATCGCCCACGAGCGCGGCGGGGGAGCGGCGTTCGCTCGATCCGGCGCAGCCGAACTGCCCTTCGCCGACGCGAGCTTCGATGCCGCAGTTGCGTGTCTCGTGTTCGAACACATCGACGACGTCGACGGCGCGATCGCCGAGGTCGCCCGAGTGGTTCGGCCCGGCGGGCGGTTCTCCTTCTTCCTCAACCACCCGTTGCTGCAGACGCCGGGCAGCTACTGGATCGACGACCACACGGTCGAGCCCCCCGAGCAGTACTGGCGCGTCGGGCCGTACCTGGCCGAGCAGGCCTTCGTCGAGCAGGTCGAGCAGGGCGTGTTCATCCGGTTCGTGCATCGGCCGTTGTCGCGGTACCTGAACGCGCTCGCCGACCACGGCCTCGTTCTCGAGCACATGATCGAGCCGGTGCCGCCCGCCGGTTTCCTCGCCCGCGCCGAGGAGTACGCCGCGGCCGCCGCCATCCCGCGCCTGCTCTACCTCCGCCTGCGCCACACCTGAGCGATGAGCGAGAGCCCCGGATGCCGGGGTCTCGCTCATCGCTCGAGTCGCTGGTGTGGTGATCAGTAGGGTGACGGCGTGGCCGACATCGTGCTGATCACCGGACTGTCCGGGGCCGGTCGCTCGGGTGTCGCGCGATGTGCTCGAGGACCTCGGATGGTTCGTGGTCGACAATCTTCCGACCGCCGCTCATCGGCACGATCGTCGAGCTCGCCGCCAAGCCCACCAGCGACATCGAACGGCTGGCGCTGGTCGCCGGCCGCCAGCACGCCGAGGTGCTCACCAAGGTCGGCGAGCTGCGAGCCGACGGCCACGACGTGCGGATGGTGTTCCTCGATGCCTCCACTCCGGAGCTGGTTCGCCGGTACGACGCCACCCGACGGCGACATCCGCTCGCCGACGACACCGAAGGCCTCGTCGAGTCGATCGAGCTCGAACGATCGATGCTGGAGCCGGTGCGGGCCGCCGCCGATCTCGTCATCGACACCAGCGATCTCAACGTGCACCAACTCAAGGAGCGCATCGATCACGCCTTCGACACCACCAGCGGATCGCGCCTGCAGGTCGCGGTCGAGAGCTTCGGCTTCAAGCACGGCCTGCCGCTCGACGCCGACATCGTGATGGACGTCCGGTTCCTGCCGAACCCGCACTGGGAGGACGACCTGCGCCCGCTGACCGGCCACGACCCCAAGGTGCGTGACTACGTGTTGGAGACCGCTGCGGGCTCTGAGTTCGTCGATCAGTTCGACGCCCTGCTCGCGACACTCGTGCCGCAGTACCAGGCCGAGGGGCGCAGCTACCTGACGGTGGCCGTCGGCTGCACCGGTGGCCGCCACCGATCGGTTGCCGTCGCCGAGGAGCTGGCCGCCCGCCTGCGACAACGTGGTGTCGCCGTGCGCGCCACGCACCGCGACGTGTCGCGCTGAGCCGTTTCCGGCGCGGAATCGACCGCGAACTACAGTCGAGATCGGACAACGTCGTTCCCCCACCCGCCCCAGGAGGCACCAGTCATGACGATCAGAGTCGGCATCAACGGTTTCGGACGCATCGGACGCAACTTCTTCCGTGCCGCCAAGGCGAGCGGCGCCGACTTCGACTTCGTGGCGGTGAACGACCTCGGGTCGATCGACACGATGGCCCATCTCCTCCAGTACGACTCGGTGCTCGGGCGGCTATCCGGAGAAGGTGTCAAGGCGACCAAGTCGAGCATCAAGGTCGGCGGCGACAGCTGCGCGTGCTCAGCGAGCGCAACCCGGCTGACCTCCCGTGGGGTGAACTCGGCGTCGACGTGGTGATCGAGTCGACCGGGTTCTTCAACAACCGCGACGCCGCCAGCTGCCCACCTCGACGGTGGTGCCCCGCTGGTGATCGTGTCGGCGCCGTGCACCAATGCCGACGCAACGTTCGTCTACGGCGTGAACCACAAGGACTTCCGACATCAAGACCAGCACAAGGTGATCTCCAACGCCAGCTGCACCACCAACTGCTTCGTGCCGATGGTGAAGGTGCTCGACGACAACTTCGGCGTCGAGCAGGGCCTGATGACCACGGTGCACTCGTACACCGGCGACCAGCAGCTCGTCGACGGCCCGCACAGCGATCTGCGTCGTGCCCGCGGCGCGGCGATCAACATCGTGCCCACGTCGACCGGCGCGGCCCGCGCCACGTCGCTCGTGCTGGAGTCGATGAAGGGCAAGCTCGACGGCACCTCGCTGCGCGTGCCCGTGCCGACGGGCTCGATCACCGACTTCACGGCGAACGCTGAAGAAGTCGGCCACGGTCGAGCGAGATCAACGCCGCCTTCGCCGCTGCCGCCAAGAAGTCGCTCAAGGGCGTGCTCAAGTACACCGAGGACCCGATCGTGTCGAGCGACATCGTCACCGACCCGCACTCGTGCGTGTTCGACGCCGGCCTCACGATGAGCATGGGCAAGCTGGTGAAGATGCAACGGCTGGTACGACAACGAATGGGGCTACTCGAACCGCCTCGTCGACCTGACCGCTGTTCACCGGCGCCAAGGTCAAGCGCTGAACGCGATGACCGAGACCTCCGCCATCCCGACACTCGAGGATCTGGAGGCGACCTCGGCGACCTGACCGGCAAGCGGGTGCTGGTGCGCACCGACTTCAACGTGCCGCTGGACGACGACGGCCGGATCACCGACGACTTCCGCATCCGCGCCGCGCTGCCGACCATCCAGTGGCTGACCGAACGCGGGGCCACCGTCGTCACTGCCAGCCACCTCGGGCGTCCGAAGGGGCAGCCCGACCCGAAGTACTCGATGGATCCCGTGCGCGCCCGACTCGCCGAACTCGCGCCCGGCGTCGAACTCCTCGAGAACCTGCGCTTCGACCCGGGTGAAGACGGCCAACGATCCGGCGTTCGTGGCGACGCTCGTCGACGGCATCGACGCCTACGTCAACGACGCCTTCGGCGCGTCGCACCGGGCCCACGCCTCGATCGTCGGGCCGCCGCAGTACGTTGCCGTCCGCCATGGGCCGCCTCCTGCAGAAGGAGGTCGAGGTGCTCCTCGGCCTGCGCAACAACCCGAAGCACCCGTTCGTGGCCGTGCTCGGTGGCGCGAAGATCTCCGACAAGCTCGGCGTGGTCGAGGCGCTGCTCGAGGTCGTCGACTCGCTCGTGATCGGCGGGGCGATGTGCTTCACGTTCTTCGCCGCGCAGGGCAACCCGATCGGCGACTCGCTGTTCGAGCCCGACCAGGTCGACACGTGCAGGCGACTGCTCGCGGAAGCCGGCGCCAAGGGCAAGACGATCCATCTGCCGGAGGACATCACGGGCGTCGACGCACGAGGCGAGTACGCCACCTTCGGTACCCGCCTGCCCGACGGCGCGAAGGGCTTCGACATCGGGCCGGGCTCGGCCGCCGCGTTCAGCGACGTGATCATGGATGCCCGCATGGTGTTCTGGAACGGCCCGATGGGCATGTTCGAGGACGAGCGCTTCGCCACCGGCACGCGGACCGTCGCCCAGGCGATGGCCGACACCAAGGCGTTCACCGTGGTCGGCGGCGGTGACTCCGCAGCGGCGCTCGCCCAGTTCAGGCTCGACGACGAGGTCGACCACGTCTCCACCGGCGGTGGCGCCAGCCTCGAACTCCTCGAGAACGGCGACCTACCAGGGCTCCAGGCTCTCCGAGCCGGCAGATCATGAGAGGAATCCGATGACACGACGTCCGCTCATCTCCGGCAACTGGAAGATGAACCTCAACCACTTCGAGGCGATCCAGACCGTCCAGAAGCTGGCGTATCTCGTGCCGAAGGACGACGCTCGAGGCGGTCGACGTCAGCATCCATCCGCCGTTCACCGACATCCGCAGCGTCCAGACCGTGATCGAGAGCGAGGACTTCGACTTCCACTCGGCGCCCAGCACTGTCACTGGGAGGAATCGGGAGCGTTCACGGGCGAGGTGTCGCCGGCGTTCCTCGCCAAGCTCAACGTGGCAGTACGTCATCGTCGGACACTGCGAGCGGCGCGAGATCTTCGGCGAGACCGACGAGATGGTGAACCGCAAGGTCGCCGCCATCCAGGCAGCACGGCATGACGCCGATCATGTGCTGTCGGCGAGACGCTCGCCGAGCGCGAGGCGGGGGAGACCGAGTCAAGGTGCTCGGCCAGGTCGAGGCCGGGCCTCGCCGGACGCACGGCCGAGCAGATCGCGCTCGCTCGTGATCGCCTACGAACCCATCTGGGCGATCGGTACGGGCAGGACGGCCACCTCCGACGATGCGCAAGCCGTGTGCGCCGCCATCCGCGTCAAGATCGCGCGAGCTGACGGACGACGCGACGCGCCGACGCCGTGCGCATCCAGTACGGCGGATCGGTCAAGGCGGCCAACGCCACCGAGCTGATGGCGCAGCCCGACATCGACGGCGCGCTCGTCGGCGGGGCGAGCCTCGACCCCGACGAGTTCGCCAAGATCGTCCAGTTCGACACCTGAAACGCCGGGGTCTGACCCCGGCGTTTCAGGTCGACTCTTCACATGACCGAAACCCGGTTGGCTACCGCTCGTCAGGGAGCACTGCTATGGTCGTGCGATCGTTGATCCACAGGGAGGGGGTCTGCGTGTCCGGTCATGGTCGAACGCTGGCAGCGCCAGGCGGTTCCCGTAGCCAGCCATACCTCCCGTTCTGACCCCAATCCAGGAGGACACCACGTGAACACCACACGACGAGGTCGCAAGATCCTTGCGCTCGCCGCTGCCTCCGCCATCATCTTCGCTGCCTGTGGCAGTGACGACGACAGCGGCTCCAGCGATTCGACACCAACCGCCACGGACGCTACGACCGAGGCCACCGAAGCGCCGGACACCACCGATGCAACGACCGAGACCACCGAGGGTGGCGAGGCAGCTGGGGAGGCTGTCTTCCGTATCACCTACGACATCGCCGACGATGCCGTACTGGAACGACGGCTCGCCGATCACGGCCGCCGACTTCCAGTGCACCTACGACGCCGACGCTGAACACGCCCGGCTCGCTCTCGACCACCGGCTACGACCAGATCACCTCGGTCGAGGCCGGCGAGAGCGACAAGCAGGTCGTCGTCGAGATGTCCGACCACCTACGCCCCGTGGAAGGGCCTGTTCTTCGTCCTGCTCAAGGCCGACCAGTTCGCGGACTGCAACGACGTGTCGACCGACTTCGACGGCGGCATCCCGTTCTCCGGAACCGAGTGGGTGCAGGACAGTCGTGGACCGAGGAGCAGATCGTCTACACGCCGAACCCCGAGCTACAATGGCCCGCGCCAGCCCGGCGTCGACCGCGTCGTCATGGTCCCGGCCGAGGACGGCACGACGTTGCTCAAGTCCGGCGCCGTCGACTTCATCTTCCCGCAGGCCTACACCGGCATCGACGCACGAACTCGACGACCCGAACGTGGCCGTTCGATTCGGCGCTCGGCGGCATCGTTCGAGGCGCTGTACTTCCAGCAGTCCGACGAGATCGGTGGACCGTTCTCCGATGACGACTACCGCGCGGCGTTCGCCCAGTCGATCGACCTGCAGGGTCTGTACGACCAGATCTACGCACCGTTCGCCCAGGGCACCCCGCTGCTGACGTGTGGTCCGATCGGTCCCGGCCCGTACTGCGACGAGGACGTCTTCGCCGACACCTACGACCCGGCCGCTGCCGAGCAGATCCTCACCGACGCAGGTTGGACGAAGAACGGCGAAGGTCTGTGGACGAACCCCGATGGGGAAGTCCCGCAGGTCCGCTGGATGGTCAACACCGGCAACACCCGCCGTGAGAGCGCCCAGGCGTACCTCATCCCGCTGATGCGTGAAGCCGGCTTCGACGTCGTCGCCGACAACTGCGAAGCGCTGCCCTGCGTGTTCGAGACCCGACTCCCGTCGCTCGACTACGACCTCGGCCATGTACATCAGCACCGTCGCGCCGGACCCGGCCTACCTGACGCAGACCAACGTCTGTGACCAGATCCCGACCGAGGCGAACGACTTCCAGGGCCAGAACAGCACCGGCTGGTGCAACGAGGAGGCCTCCGCAGCAGCTCAAGCTCGCCGACGTCGACACTCGACGAGGACCAGCGCGCCGAAGAGGTCAAGACGGCCATCCAGCTGATGCGTGACGACTGGGTGCTGCTGCCCACGCTGCAGTTCCCGAACATCGGCGCCTACCGCACCGACAAGCTGGCGAACACGCCAGGGCGAGCTCGCCAACTACCAGGCGATCAACGACTGGTACCAGTGGGAAGACGTCGACGGTGACGGCCAGATCGTCATCGGCGCCGAGCAGTTCCCGACGGCCGAGTGCCCGAACCCGGTCACCGAGTGCGCGAACTCGTCGTGGTACCAGTGGGTCAGCCGGCTTCGTCGTGCTGCCCGGTGCGTTCCGGACGACGAACGACCTCGCCTACGTCCCCTCCGAGATCCTCGCCGGCGAGCCGGTCATCGAAGAGCTCTGATCGGAGTCTGAAGTCCTGATGTGAACCTGGGTAGGGGCCGGCACCGTGCCGGCCCCTACCCTTCACATCCGTCACGCCGATCCCCGGGAGAAAGCACGTGCTCCGCTTCATCGTCAGACGTCTGCTCTGGCTGATACCGACGGTCATCTTCGTCACGTTCCTCGTGTACGTCGCCGTTCGTATCGGCTGGAATCCGGTGGCGTCCTACCTGCGGGCCAACCCACGCGCGAGCGATGAGAAGGTCGAGCAGTACAAGGAGGTCAACGGTCTGTACGACGGGTTCACCGGGTACATCCGTGGTTACTTCGAATGGTTGTGGGCCTTCGTGCAGGGTCCCGACCAGTGGCCGCGCTCCATCAAGGGCAGCAGCGAGGTCTGGCCGACGCTGCGCTACTCGCTGTTCAACACCTTGCGGTTGGCCGGCACCGCCGCCGTCATCGGGATCGGGATCGGGCTGTTCTTCGGCGTGGTCGCCGGCAAGCGCCCCGGAACCTGGATCGACAGCCTCGTGAACACGACGGCGTTCTTCGTCGGT
Organism: Ilumatobacteraceae bacterium; assembly: GCA_963829585.1. Classification (GTDB taxonomy): domain Bacteria; phylum Actinomycetota; class Acidimicrobiia; order Acidimicrobiales; family Ilumatobacteraceae; genus Sva-07. The sequence continues at coordinate 103,973 of CAWHJD010000012.1, forward strand.
TCGATCCCGCCCTTCGTGTCCGCCGTGATCCTGCAGCTCGCCTTCGCCGTCCAACTCGGATGGCTCCCCGCCGCCGGTGTGTATCCACCCGGACAGCAAGGGTTCGATCCGTGGCTGATGTCCAAGCACATGGTGCTCCCCGTGTTCGTGGTGGCCATCCAGACCATCGCCGGGTACACCCGCTACATGCGGGCATCACTGCTCGACGTGTCGTCGGCCGACTACCTCCGGACCGCTCGGGCGAAGGGTCTGAGCGAGCGTGAAGTGCTTCGTCGTCACACGATTCGCAACTCGCTGATCCCGATCGCCACGGTCGTCGCGATCGACATCGGTGCCCTGCTCGGCGGTCTCATCATCACCGAGAACATCTTCAACTATCCGGGCATGGGCGTCTTCTTCATCGATGCTGCGAACGACGGCGACTTTCCTCGGCTGATGCCGTTCCTCGTGATCATCACGGTGTCGGTCCTGATATTCAACCTGCTCGCTGATCTCTCCTACGCATATCTCGACCCGAGGATCAAACTTGACTAGCTACCAGCCCGTCCACGAGAGCCAGCATTTCGAGACTTTCGACGAGTTGTACGACGTCTCCGAACAGGAGGGCCTCGACGTCAAGACGCTGACGCCGCGTCAGCTCGCCTGGCACCGCTACCGGCGTCACACGGCGGCGATGATCTCCACGGTGATCTTCGGCGGACTCGTCGTGATGGTGATCCTCGCTCCGCTGTTCGCCCGCTACGGCGTCAACGAGGCGGTGTTCCCCATTTCCGAGGGGCCCAATCAGTTTCTGTCGCCGCGTTCGGTGGCCTGGTTCGGCACCGACGACATCGGCCGCGACATCTACTCGCGCCTGCTCTACGGCATGCGGACGTCGATCTTCATCGGAATCGTCACCGGGCTCATCGCCGTGGTGATCGGCGCCGCCGTCGGCGCCTTCGCCGGCCTGCGCGGCGGACGGCTCGACGACCGGATGATGCGCGTCACCGACGTGTTCCTCGCCTTCCCGTTCCTCGTCGCCGTGATCGTCGTGCGCGAGTTCATCGGCGGGCTGTCGTTCCTCGAGCCGATCATCGGCCCCAAGACGTCGATCCGGTTCATCATCTTCCTGCTCGCGATCTTCGCCTGGATGGGCGTCGCCCGCTTGGTGCGCGGACAGGTGCTGTCGCTCAAGGAGCGCGAGTTCATCGAGGCCGCCCGAGCGGTGGGGGCCTCGGAGCGCCGCATCATCATGTCGCACCTGCTGCCCAACTCGATCGGCCCCATTCTCGTGGCGCTGACCCTGACCGTGATCGGCGCCATCGTCGCCGAGTCCACCCTGGCATTCTTCGGGTTCGGCCCACAACCTGGAGCCGGAGGCACGTCGCTGGGACTGCTCGTCCTGCTGTCGCGCGGCGGCGCCACACAGGGCAACTGGTGGTTGGTGGTGTTCCCGTGTGGGGCGTTGGTGCTGCTGGCGATCTGCATCAACTTCATCGGCGACGGGCTGCGCGACGCATTCGACCCGAAGATGGACGCCGGGAAGTGAGCGAACGCAAGCAGTCGGTGCTGTCGCTACGCGACCTGCGCGTCGAGTTCGCCACGCCCAACGGCATGGTGCAGGCCGTTCGCGGCATCGACCTCGATCTCGCTCCCGGCGAGATCCTCGGCGTGGTGGGCGAGAGCGGCTCGGGCAAGTCGGTCACATTCCTCGGGATGCTGGGGTTGCTCCCCAAGTCGGCTCAGATCACCGGATCCGCCAAGGTCAACGACACGCAGTTGGTCGGTGCATCGACGAAGTCCATGCGAGCGGTCCGCGGTCGGCAGGTCGCGATGATCTTCCAGGATCCGCTGTCGGCATTGAATCCGGTTCACCGTGTGGGTGACCAGATCGTGGAGATGATCCGCTCGCATCAGGACGTGTCGAAGAAGTCGGCTGCCTCCACGGCCGTGGATCTGCTCGGCGCGGTCGGCATTCCCCAGCCTCGTGACCGAGCGAATCAGTACCCCCACGAGTTCTCAGGTGGTATGCGCCAGCGGGTGATGATCGCCATGGCGATCTCCAACGATCCCCAGGTGCTCATCGCCGATGAACCCACGACGGCGCTCGACGTGACGGTGCAGGCGCAGATCCTCGAGCTGATCGATCGCCTCCGCCAGGACATGGGTATGGCCGTCGTCATGATCACCCACGACCTCGGCGTCATCGCTCGGGTCGCCGACCGCGTGCAGGTCATGTATGCAGGCCGCGCCGTCGAGAAGACGGAGATCGATGCGCTGTTCGTCAACCCCACGCATCCGTACACCGAGGGCCTGCTGCGGTCGATCCCACTGCTCGGTCACCAGCGACTGCTGCCGATTCCCGGGTCGCCCCCGAACATGCTGCGGCCTCCGTCGGGCTGCGCGTTCCGGCCGCGGTGTCCGTATGCGTTGGATGCGTGCGCCGAAGTGATCCCTGAACTCGAACCGGTCGGTGATGCCCAATCCGCCTGTATCCGCGCTCAGGAGTTGACGCTGGGGGTGCTGACGTGACGGTCGCGCCGGAATCGCCGTTGTTGAAGGTGACCGATCTCACCAAGACGTTCGAGGTCAAGACGACAAAGGGTTTGCGCGCGGTGAAGCTGCCGGTGTCGGCGGTCGCGAACGTTTCGTTCGACATCCAGGCCGGGGAGACATTCGGGCTCGTCGGGGAGAGCGGCAGTGGCAAGACCACCGTCGGCCGGTGCCTGCTCCGTCTGATCGAGCCGAGTTCGGGCTCGGTCGAGTTCAAGGGCATCGACATCGCCAGCCTCAACCGCAAACAGATGCTGCCCGTGCGCCGTGAGATGCAGATCGTCTTCCAGGATCCGCAGGCGTCGCTCGATCCGCGCCTGACGGTCGGTTCGGCGATCTCGGAACCACTGCGCATCCAGAAGATCGAGGGCGATCACCGCAAGAAGGTCGCGGAGTTGCTCGAACTCGTCGGTCTCTCACCCGACCACGCAGGGCGATTCCCGCACGAGTTCTCCGGCGGACAGCGCCAGCGCATCGGCATCGCTCGGGCACTCGCGCTCGATCCGGAGTTCGTCGTGCTCGACGAACCGGTGTCGGCGCTCGACGTGAGCATCCAGGCAGGTGTCGTGAACCTGCTGCAGGATCTGCAGGAGCGCCTTGGTCTCAGTTATCTCTTCATCGCCCACGACCTCTCGGTGGTTCGTCACATCAGCCGTCGGGTCGCGGTGATGTATCTCGGGAAGATCGTGGAGATCGCCGATTCCGACGCGTTGTACGAGCGCCCCTCACACCCGTACACCCGGGCGTTGCTGTCGGCCGTGCCAGAGGCGGATCCAACCACCGCACGATCCCGGCATCGCATCATGCTCGAAGGTGAAGTGCCGTCGCCGATCGACCCGCCGAGCGGCTGCAGGTTCCGCACCCGGTGCCCCAAGGCGCAGGAACTCTGCGCCCAAGAGGAACCGTTGTTGATCGATCGCGGCGCCGGGCACCCCGTCGCATGCCATTATCCCGAGGACGTGTCGGTCGAGATCACGCCCTCGGTGGGCTTCGAACCTTCTGTCTGACGGATAGGATTGCCGACCGTGCGCGACGTCATGCTCTACATCACTCTGACCCTCAACGTGGTCTCGATGGGCGCCCTGATCGCCGGCATCCTGATGCACAGCGGCCGTGGCGGTGGCTTGTCGGACATGTTCGGTGGTGGCGGCGGAGCAGCACTCGGGTCGACCGCGGCCGAGCGCAACCTGAACCGGATCACGTTCGTGTTCGCATTGATCTGGCTGTTCACGGTGATGGCGCTTCCGTTCCTCTACGACTAGTCGTCAGGAATTGGTGGCGCTGCCCGAACAGCGAGATAGGGTCACAGACCCAAACCACGTCGGAGTGGCGGAATGGCAGACGCGCTAGCTTGAGGTGCTAGTGCCCTACTAATGGGCGTGGGGGTTCAAGTCCCCCCTCCGACACCAGCAATCGTCGTTCTCGTGAACAAGTCCACGGTCGGAACGTCTACTTGTTCACGAGTTCGCGGTGAGACGCCAGTGGCCGGTACGTGAATCGGTGAGTCGGTCCTCCGACACCAGCTTGACCAGGGCAGTCGCCCTGGTCGTTGCATCTTTCGGGAGGCAGCCGAATTGTGATCTGAGCTCACGAGAATTCAGACATCGAAGGTTCGCGGGACTGAAGCGTCACGCCACCTTGTCGAACTCGGCGAGCTGGTCTCCTCCTGGTTCGACGACGTCGCCGGTCTTGAGGATCTTCACGAGGGCGACGATGCCGAGAACGACGGTGATGTACAGAACAGGGGCGCCTGCAGCGACGGGCTTGTCCTCGAGGTTCAACCCGGAGTGGTCCTGGATGAACACCGAGAAATCCCAGATGGCGTGCAACCCCATCGTGACGATCAGGGTGCCGGTGAGGCGGCGGGTGACGTAGTACATCAACCCGACGGCGAAGGCGAACACCACCTGTTGCGCCGTGCTGCTCGCACTCTGCCCGAAGAACGCGTTGGGCACGTGAAGCAGACCGAAGATGACCCCGGAGAACACCCACACCCACTTCTCGTGCATCGATCCGCGACCGCCGACGATCGCGAGACCGCGGGTCAGGAGCTCTTCCGAGAAGCCGACGAGGAGCGTGCCGATCGCCAGCCACACGACGTATTCACCGACGCCATCGATCTCGCCCCACTTCGTGGTCGCCAGGTTGCCGATGGCACCCAGGAGGAGCAGCACGGGGATGGTCCACATCCACCGGCTCCCCACGCGTCGGGGCTCGTGGATGGCCGGCTTCCACCAACCGAGCACCGTGGTCACGACGACCAGGTACACGGCGCCCAGGGTAACCGCGAGAACAATGCCCTCGCGGACGTTCTCGACGGTGTCGCCGACCTCGTCGTACTCCATGCCGACCGCGGCCCACACGCTGAAGACGACGACCATGTAGCCGAGGATCGCCACGATGGACGAGAGGGCAGAAGGTTTCACACGCACGCTTGGGCCTCGCGGTTCGGTAGGTCGGACGGTTCGGAGGAATCTACACGAACCGATCGGTCCGACCTCCCGGTTGCGGTCCTAGAATCATCTGGCACGACAGTTCCCCGCCGGCTTCGCTCGTGTAGCTTCCGGCGCCACTGATGACCTGACCGGCGCCCCGGCGCAAATTCACCTGTAGGGAGACAAGGCAGATGACCGACACCATCGTCGAGACGGGCGCTGCGCGCGCCGTTGACGCCGTGAAGACCTACGGGGTCGGCGACGCTGCCGTCCACGCGCTCGCCGGCGTCACCGTCACGTTCCCGGTCCAGCGGTTCACGGCGATCATGGGACCCTCGGGTTCGGGAAAGAGCACGCTGATGCAGTGCGTGGCGGGGCTCGACCGGCTGACGTCCGGAGAGACATTCATCGGTGAGACGGCGCTGTCCGGGCTCGACAAGACGGCCCTCACCCTGCTGCGCCGTGACCGGCTGGGGTTCATCTTCCAGCAGTACAACCTGATCCCGACGCTGTCGGCCAAGGAGAACATCCTGCTCCCGCTCACCCTCGCGGGAGCGGACCCTGATCAGGGTTGGTTCGACACGGTCGTGCAAACCGTCGGGATGGCCGCTCGCCTCGGCAATCTCCCGAGCCAGCTCTCGGGCGGCCAGCAGCAGCGTGTCGCCGTGGCGCGTGCACTGGTGCCGCGGCCTGACATCGTCTTCGCCGACGAGCCGACCGGAGCGCTCGACTCGCGCACGGGTATGGAGATCCTGTCGTTCATGCGCAATGCGGTCGATGAGTCGGGCCAGACGATCGTCATGGTCACCCATGACCCTCACGCGGCGTCGTATGCCGACAATGTGCTCTTTCTCGCCGACGGCCAGATCATCGACGAGATGCCGAATCCCACGACCGAACGTGTGCTGGACCGGATGAAGCGGTTCGAGGGCTGATCACGTGTTCCAGCTCGCTTGGCGCGGTGTGCGCCACAACACCGGTCGGTACGTTGCCACGCTGATCGCGATCATGACCGGTGTCGCGTTCTTCACGGCGACCGGCTTTCTCTCCGATCGCGTGATCGGAGCGCTCGAAGGCGATGCGGTCCGCCAGTTCGGAGCAGTCGACGCGGCGGTCGTCGTCGACGACAGCAGCGACGCGTCGCAGTTCGCCGGTGACCTCCGCATCGGTCAGGAGGTGGTCGATCAGATCGCAGCCCTGCCCGAGGTTGCCGCAACTGGTGGTGACCTCAGCGGTCAGGTGGCCTTTCTCGCCGCCGATGGTTCGACCTTCGCCGACGGCGCCACTGGTCGATTGTGGATCGAGGACGAGGAGCTCAACCCGATCGACCTGGACGAAGGCGCCGCTCCCGTTGCTGCCGGCGAGATCGCAATCGACAAAGGTGTCGCCAGTGACGAGGGCCTGAACCTCGGCGACCAGGTCACCATCCTCACGCTCGCCGGTCAGTTCGACACGACCATTGTGGGCATCACGTCGTTCGGCAACGCCGACGCGCAGGATTCGGGTGGCACGGTGTCGATACCGGCGGCCACCGCGTTCGACTGGCTGAACTCGGGACAACGCGAGTACGAGGATCTGTACCTGCGCGGGACCGGGAGCGAGACCGAGCTCGTGAACGCGGTCGATCCGCTCGTCCCATCCGGCTTCCGTGTGCAGACCGGCGCGGAGTTCCTCAAGGACAAGCAGGCAGAGGTCAGTGGCTTCGGCAAGGTGCTCAAGACCGCCCTCCAAGGCTTCGCGCTGCTCGCGCTGTTCGTGGGCGGGTTCGTCATCTACAACACCTTCAGTGTGATCGTCGCACAACGTCTCCGGGAGCTTGCCGTGCTTGCCGCGATCGGCGCCACACCCAAGCAGATCAAACGGTCGTTGCGTCTCGAGGGCCTCGTCATCGGAGTCATCGGCTCCGCGCTCGGTGTGGTCGCCGGGTTCGGCCTTGCGTTCGTCCTGATGGCCGTGCTCAATGCCATCGGCGTCGCCCTGCCCGGCAGCGGGATCACGGTGTCGCCGAATGTGGTGGTACAGGGGCTGATCGTCGGGACGTTGATCACCTTCTTCTCCGTGATGATTCCCGCGCGTCGTGCGGCACGAACCGAGCCGATCGAGGCGCTCCGCCAGGCTGCCGTCGAGTCGTCGGCGCTCACGCGTCGACGAATGATCGCTGCCGGTGTGCTCGTCGGGCTCGGTGCGGCCGGCATGCTGTTCGGCACGGCACCCGTCATGGGGTTCGGCGCGCTGGCGCTGTTCATCGGTGTCATCGTGGCCGGGCCGATCATCGCAGTGTTGGGCAGCAAAGCCTCGCGCCCCGTGCTCGGGCGGCTGGGCCTCGAAGGTCGATTGGCCGGCGACAACATCGCTCGGAACCCGCAACGCACCGCCACCACCTCGAATGCGCTGCTGATCGGTGTGTTCCTCGTGACGCTCGTGACGGTGGCGGGCACGAGCGTCAAGGACTTCGCAGTTGCCAAGATCAATGAACTCTCGAGCGCCGACTACATCATCCAGAGCGATGGTGGCACGATCGACGATGGACTCATCACCGATCTCGAAGCCGTGGACGGTGTCGATGCGGTCATCGCCTTCCGACGCGAGGCCGTATCCGTCGGGGGACCTGGCGCGGCGACCACAACGGGTGCTGCGGCACCGGCGGCGCTGTCGACGGGTGATTTCGCTGCGCTCGCCGAAGTGGCGGACCTCGATCTCGAACAGGGCTCGATCGACGATCTCGGACCCGGCCAGGTGTTGCTGTTCGGCGAGAGCGCGGGCGAGAACGCGATGGGACAGTCCGTCACGATGACGAACAGCTCCGGCAAGAGCCTCGATCTGGAGGTCGTCGGCATCATCAAGACCTCGCTCGACTCGTACCTGGTCGGCAGTTTCGTCGACGCCGCGACGTTCGACTCGTTCGTGGGTGCGACTGCGCCGACGGTGGCGTTCATCGACGTGCAGACGGGCGCCCAAACCGACACCGAGGACGCGATCGGCGAGATCACATCCCTGCGACCGGACATCACCCTCACCCAGGGCAACGCGGTCGGAAAGCTCATCGGGACGGTGTTCGACTTTCTGATCAACGCGGTCAACGGGTTGCTGCTGATGAGTGTCGTTGTGGCGCTGATCGGGATCGTCAACACGTTGTCGTTGTCGATCCTGGAGCGACGACGGGAGCTGGGGCTGCTCCGGGTGATCGGGATGGAGGATCGACGGGTCCGACGCATGGTGCGCTTCGAATCGGTGTTGATCTCGGCCCTGGGAACGGTCAGCGGGATGGTGCTCGGCATCTTCACCGGATGGGCACTGATCTACGGCATCGACCGGCTGTCCGAAGCGGGCATCGCATTCTCGTTCCCCGCGGGAATGATGGTGCTCGTCCTCGTCCTCGGTGTTGCCTTGGGCTTCCTCGCCTCGCTGATTCCGGCGCAACGGTCGACGAGCCTCGAGGTCCTCGACGCGATCAACGCCACCTGAGGTGATCAGCCGGGGGCGCCGGATGTCGAGGCCACGAGCCCCAGAATTGCGATGACCCAGAGGGAGATGTTGGTGCATGGTGGGTCCATCGCAACGCCCGGAACGCCAGCGCGAGTTGGAGGCGGTCCAGCCACTTCCCGATGCCGCTCCCGAAACCGGTCCGGTCGGACAGCCCGGCCTCGTACGAGTGAGCGAGCGGATAGGCAAGCCATAGGGCCACGAATCCGGATCCGAGGCGGGCCAGGAGTCCGAGCGCGAGACCGATCATCGGCGAGGCGATCTCGGACGTCACCGACTCCCACGACGTGAGATCGATGCCGATGTCGTCGACGCGTCGTGAGACCACGGCGCCGATCAGGCCGATCGCGATCAGTGCGTAGAAGGACTTGCGGACGAACCAGACGGCGAGGAGGTTGCGGGCGTCGGCCCGACCAGGGCGAACGGCGTGTTCGGGCCTGACCCTGGGCTCGTCGGTCACGGCGTGTCGGAGGCCGCGACGGCGTCGTCGATCGTCGTGACGAAACTGTCGAGGCTCGAGGTACCGGCAACCCAGGCGGTGATCTCCCTCCAGAGCAGGCCGGAACCGATCCCGGGCGGCATCAGGTCGGATGCGTCGAACCGGATTTCGCGACCGTCCAGCAGCACCTCGGCGAACTGACGGTCGGTGTCGGTGTAGTAGGTGTAGTAGGTGTCGAGGTCGACTGAGGTGCGGGCGCTGAGATAGCCGCCTCGTCTCGGCCACGCGTCCGCCATCGGGGAACCACGACTGAGCGAAGCTTGCCTGCTTATACATCGCGCACCCGGGCGGGTCGGTGAACATCGGTGCGCCCGCCTCGGTGACGTCTCCCTGGAGAACGCGTCGCAGCCCGCCGACGCTTCGTCCCGCCGCGACGACCAGGTCGTCGACCGTCGTCAGCGCCTGCCGGATCGTGGGGTCGTCCCACGCGAGCGTGCCTGCAGTCCACTGGTCGTACGCGTCGGGGCCCGCCTGATGCAGCACGACGTCTTCGACCCAGTCGGTGGCCGCCCAGCCGGTTGCCGTGCCGGCCGCCATCGCGAAACACCGGTGTGATCTGCTGCGGCTTGTCGCCAGCGTCACTGTCGTGGATCACGGCGCAGAGTTACTCGGGGCGAATCCCGATCAGAGGCACCTCAGCCTCGTTGCGGTCTTCGTCGTCCGGGCCGACCGTCAGGCGTTCGGTCACTCCTCAGTTCGGGCGATCGTGTCGATGTAGCGGTGCATCGCTGCGTCGACCCTGCGCTGATCGCCCGACAGGGCGAGATCGACTTGGAGGCCGCGCACCATTGCGATGAAGCCGGTGGCAACGTCGCGCGCTTCGGACCTGGACAGGCCTTGCTTGCGCAGGCGAGCCTCCACCGGCCCCAGGAATTCGTTGATCAGGGTCTGCTCCAGTGAGGTGAACCGGTCGGGATCGCGTCCCTGCACGGCGACGACTTCGAACAGCAGGAGGAACTGTCGGCGTTCTGCTGGGTCGCAGAAACGTTTCCACACGGCTCGGAACGACTGCGCAAGCGGGGCGTCGTCGGCCGACGCACGTGGCGCACTGAAGATCTTCGACCGGATGCGCTCGATCACCTCGGTGACGAGGTCCTCTTTCGTGCCGAAGTGGCGGAGCAGCGTCGAATGCGACACACCTAGTTCTTCGGCCATGGGTCGCAGTGAGAGTTCGGTGAATCCATGTTCGAGGACGTACTCCACAGCGGCGTCGAGGAGCTCGGGCCGGCGATGCTGATGGCGAAGCGTCCGGCCGTCGATCTTGTCCTCGACGACACTCATCTCATGATTGTAGGTCGGCGTTCATCTTTGAAGCCGGAGTGCGGGAGGAATACAAACCGAATGGTTGTGCTAACCGTACGGTTCAGATTACATTTCGCACTAAGTGCTCGAGCATGAGCACAGGACAGTCCCCGGCAGCTCGTGTCGGTTCATCCCCCCCAACAGACTGACGCTCGTCGGCGACAAACAGACAGGATCGAACGTGACCGAAGCGAGTGAGACGTCCAACAGTGGGTCGACCATGACCCTCCCGAAACCGGTGCCGGATGGCCGTGTCCCGAGCGAGCGGGTGCCGGCCGATCAGCGGATCCTGGGGATTGACAAGCGAACGATCTGGCCCGGCGTGGTCCTGCTCATCGTGTGGGCCCTGTGGTCACAGGCGATGCCGTGGATCAACGACCAGATCGAACTCGACAACCCGATCGTTGCCGGTGATGTGATCAATCTCGGCTTCGGTGAGGTCACGTTCGTCCCTGCCGTTGGCTGGGATCTCCTCTCGGGCACCCTGCTTGTCGAGGGCGACGAGGATGCAGCCGCCGTTCCGGCGAGCGCCACGTTGTTGTCCGAAACGGTGTCCTACAGCGCAAAGTCGGGCAACTTCGACGGGACGCCCGAGGAGTTGCTCGACCGGATGATCAAGGTCAACGACAGCTTCGACAGTTTGGGCGTCAAGAACGAGCAGGGCCGGTCGTCGATCCAGAATGCCGACGGCGTTCCTGGCGAGGTGGCGTACCTCGTCGGAGTGGATCAGGTGGCGCTCATCGCCACGTTCGTGTTCGAACCCGAGGGTGGCGGCACGAAGATCGGGGTCGAGATCGAGGTGCGAGGCGAGCCCGGGAGCCTGCAAGAACTCGTCGAGGAATTCGCCCCCATGATCGAGACCACCACGTATCGGCTTGCGGGCCAGGAGGCGAACTGATGACCGACACCGCATCGCGCACCGTCGACGACTCGGTCGTTGCTGCCCGTCGGGCGGTGATCGACGAGAGCGGCTGGGGTGCAACGTTCCGGTTCATCCAGGTTCACAACTTCACCTTCTGGGTGGTGGTGCTGCTCTTCATCGCCGGAGCATCGCAGACCTACCAGGGCTTCAGTTCGGCGGCCTCGGCGTACAGCCAGTCGTTCACCCAGGGAGTTGTCTGGTTCGGCCTCTTCGCGATCCTGTTCCTCTGGTTGTTCGCGAGACTGGACCGCTACTCGTCGATTCCGGCCAAGGCGAAAGTCGTCGCGTTCCTGTTCAGCGGGTTCGTGTCCACGTTCGCGATGGCAGCGGTCAACAACGACGCCTTCCGGTCGATCCTGGCCAAAACGGTCAGCCTGGAGTTCATGCAGGTTTGGAGCGCCGGAGCGACGGCGCCGTGGTCGGAGGAGATCGTCAAGATGTTGCCGGTCATCGTGTTGATCGGGCTGGCGCCGAAGGTCATGCGCTGCGCCTTCGACGGATTGATCATCGGCGCGATCTCGGGCCTGGCGTTCCAGGTGTTCGAGGACGTGGCGTACACCTACGGATCGGCGGCCGCCAACTTTGGTCAGGCCGAGTACGGCACGAAGACGCTCTTCATCCGCACGGTGCTCTCGACCGGCCACTGGACGTGGTCGGCATTGTGCGGTGCCGGGCTGATCTATCTCATCGGCCGACCGGGCGAAGCGCCGCGCCGGGCTTTCGGCATCGCGCTGATCCTCTGGGCGATGTTCCTGCACTGGTTCTGGGACTCGATCGGCGGGATCACCGGCGGTGCCACCTGGTCGATCGGGATCTACATCCCGCTCACTCTCGTCTGCCTGGCGAGCTTCATCTGGATCTACCGCCACACCGTGGTCAAGGAGCGCAACTGGGCGCGGGCACTCCTCGCGGCCGAGGTCGACCGTGGTGTCATCACCGCCGACGAACTCGACGCTGCGGTCGGCACGCGCAAGAACCGGAAGCACTTCGTCAAGTCGCAGCCGAATCGTCGCAACGCGAAGCACGTGCTCGAGGCGACCAACGACCTCGCCGACGAGATCGCCAGCGCCTATGCCGTCGACACCCCCGAGGTCGACCACGCCCGCGCCGAAGTCGCCCGAGTGCGTGGCTGAGGGCCCGAGCACACATGTCCCGTGAACAGTCGGCTCGAGATGCCGTCCAGGCGCTGATCCCCGACGACACCATTCTCGACGTCGCGCTCGACCTACCCGCGGGTACACGAAGTCGGAGGCGTTCGGTATGGCGGCCGGCGGGTTGATCGGCGGGAGTGACTTCGTCGGTGTGGGTGCCGTCGTGGGCTCCGCGGTCGGCGGCAAGATCTTCACCAATCTGAAAGAGCTTCCTCCGACGATCGTGATTGCGGTCTCCGAGACCGCCGTGTACACGCTCGGCCGGAACAAGATGGGTCTGGTGGGCGGCTGGGACAAGCTCACCAAGATGGTGAAGTTCGACCGCAGTACGTTGCGAACTTCTGTCCATCAGCGTGCCGTGACACTCGAGATCACCTTGACCGACACCGAGCACGATGTGTCCGTCGAGCTCGAGGCCAAGCGCCTCGGCAATCTCGGCGTCAAGGAAATCACCGAACTCCTCACCTCCGACTGATCGACGATCACCCGCGAGTGAGCACGACATCACCGTCGGACTCACCACGGGGGGTGGATGACTCGTAGTCGGCGCCTTGCGCTGGTCAATGACGTCGTGGGGGTGATGGCGTGACTCATCCTTACGACACCAAGTCCTGGTCGTTCTCGTGAACATCCTCACCTCCCAAAGGTCGACTTGTTCACGAGAACGGCCGGGTGCCCCGGAGTTCTTCTACCGGCGGTGGAGCCGGCGACACGCAGCGAAGCTATGTCGGCTACGGAGGGTCGGCCCACCCTGCGCAGGTCACTCGCTCTGGACGTACTCCCGGCCGCCCGGGAGAGCGGTGATGCCGTGGAGCACCACGCTGAAGACCACCGTCAGTGCCACGGGGTACCTCTGACCTGGTCATTCGCGCCGTGGGGTGATGGTGCGACTCATCCCTTCGACACGATTCCCTCCCGTTCTCGTGAACAATTGCACCTCTGAGACGTGAAGTTGTTCACGAGAACGTCGTGCGACTCCGGCGTCGAGGAGGGCGAGTCCTGCGCTTGACACCTCAGCGGCAGCGCTGACGTTCGGTTGGCTGACCGGCATGTCGTTGCTGGAGCGGATCGTGATCGATCCCGACGTGGTTCACGGCCGTCCCGCAGTGCGCGGTACCCGCATGAGGGTTGCCGACGTGCTCTCTTTGCTTGCCGCGGGAGCCGGCGAGGACGAGATTCTCGAGGACTACCCGTACCTCACCTCCGAGGACATCAAGGCGTGCCTCGCCTACGCAGCGGCCCAAGCCGACCACGCTGTCGTGATCGCGTCCTGAGGGCGTGCGATTTCTCGTCGATGCCCAACTGCCGCCAGGCGCTGGCACGTCTCCTCGCTGAACGCGGCCATGTTGCCGAGCACGTCACGGACATCGGACCGGGCGATGCACCCGACCGTGATCTGTGGCGTTACGCCCTTGTCCATCAGGCGGTGATCGTCACCAAGGATGAGGACTTCGCCGACATGGTCGCAATGGGCGGCGAAGCGCCGTTTGTCGTGTGGGTGCGCGTCGGCAACACCCGGCGTGCCTCGTTGGTCGCGTGGTTCGAACCGCTCATCGAGCAGGTTGTCGCCATGGTTGAATCAGGCAACCGACTCATCGAGCTTCGGTGAACCGCTGAACTCGCACTGCCGCCTTCGGCATGGGCGAGCGCCGGCGGGTGCGTCCCCCGAAGCTCACTCACTCCCGTCGTGGGGTGATGGTGCGACTCAAACCTCCGACACCAGATGACCAGGGCGAATGCCCTGGTCATTGTGCTTTTCGCTGTTCTCGTGAACTGGTTGCGGAATAGATGCGCAACCAGTTCACGAGTTGAGTCCGAAATTGTCATCGATCACCCCACGCGCCCGGATCACAGTTCAGGGACCGCACCCTCGACCCCTGGTACCTCCTGGGTGGATGCGTGCGTCGGGGGCTCGTACAGTTCGTTCAGGCGGTGCTCGTGCTGATCGATTCGGGTCTTCGGACCTTGGGCGGGCGGAACGCGCCGCAGCTACTGTGCCGTTGCACTTCGCCGGCTGGCCAACAGCCCAACAACAAGGAGGGACCGTGCGCATCGGAATCCTGACCGGGGGCGGCGACGTCCCCGGACTCAACCCGTGCATCAAGGCGGTGGTCAACCAGGCTGACGTCAACGGATGGGAGGTGCTCGGCATCCGCAAGGGGTGGGCCGGGCTGCTGCACTACGACCTGGCCGACCCCGGCGCGCAGGGCGAGTGGTTGGAGCCGCTCACCACGCAGGGCGTGCGCACCATCGACCGCTACGGCGGAACCCACCTGCACACCTCGCGGACGAACCCGCAGAAGGTGCGCCAGGCCGACCTGCCGTCTTTCCTCACCAGTTCCTACCCGTTCAACGGCGAGGAGCGCGTCGATTGCACGCCCCATGTGTTGTCCGTGCTTCAGCATCTCGGCATCGACGCGCTGATCGCCATCGGTGGCGACGACACGTTGTCGTTCGCGGTGCGGCTGCACCACGAGGGCGTGCGGGTCGTCGGCATCCCCAAGACGATGGACAACGACGTGTTCGGCACCGACTACTGCATCGGCTTCTCCACCGCCGTCACGCGCAGCGTCGAGTGCGTCCACCAGCTGCGAACACCTGCCGGCAGCCACGAACGGATCGCGGTGGTCGAACTGTTCGGCCGCAACAGCGGCGAGACGGCGCTGGTCTCGGCCTACCTGTCCGATGCCGATCGGGTGTTGATCAGCGAGGTGCCGTTCGACATCGAACGGGTGGCCGAGCTGCTCCTCCAGGACCGAGCCGCCAATCCGAGCAACTACGCCATCCTCGTCGTGTCGGAAGGTGCCAGCATGGCCGGCGGGCAGATCGTCGAGTACGGCCAGGAGGATGCCTTCGGCCACCGCAAGCTCGGCGGCATCGGCACCATCGTGGGCGAGGCACTCAAGCAGATCACCGGCATCGACGTCGTCAACCAGCAGCTCGCCTACCTCATGCGAGCGGGTTCACCCGACTCCCTCGACCGCATGGTCGCGCTGTCGTACGGCAGCCTCGCTGTCCAACAGCTTGCCCGTGGAAACACCGGGGTGATGGTTGCGCTGCAGAACGGCATGTACACGACCGTGCCGATCGACACCTGCACCTCGGGTCTCAAGCGGGTCGATGTCGAGGAGCTCTACGACCCCGACCAGTATCGGGCACACGTCACGCGCATGCTCGGCAAGCCGATGTTCCTCTACTGATCTCGGCGGACGTCTCGTCGACAGGGCCGGCTCTGCCCTCGTCAGGCGAAGCCGATCGGGTCGTCCT
The DNA here is from genome assembly GCA_963829585.1 of Ilumatobacteraceae bacterium. Classification (GTDB taxonomy): domain Bacteria; phylum Actinomycetota; class Acidimicrobiia; order Acidimicrobiales; family Ilumatobacteraceae; genus Sva-07. The sequence continues at coordinate 119,564 of CAWHJD010000012.1, forward strand.
GGACCAGGAAGTCGAAGCCGGGTGGGTCGAAAGACGTGTAGCCGGCGCCCACCGGGCTGGGCACCCGGTAGTAGCCGCGCTGGACCTGTTGGACTCGGCTGATCACGGCACTGGATTGGGGCCCGACGGCGTGGTCGACGATGCTTGACGGCATTGCTCACCGCCACATGCGGACACCAACGGACATTCGCCTGTCCGGAGTTCAAGTCCCTCTCCGACCCAACGGATCCCGTAGCGGGGTCGTGCAAGCCCACCTCACCAGGTGATGAGCAGCGCGGTGCCCCGGTGACCCGACCATCCGTTGCCATCCGGGAGGTTTGGGTCGACGGGTACTGGGCAACGGGGTTGTACATGATCGCTGTCGATCTGCGCGACGATGGTGACGGCGACGAGCGAGGAGTCAGGAGGAGTCGATGAGACGAGATTCGAACGACTCGACCCGCGAGTCGCTCCGTTTGCGCATTCCCGAGCCCGCGCGAGGCGAGACGCCGGCCGAACAGTTCCGCTTCATCAGCGCTGCCGGCGAGATGGCGAAGCCTGCGCTCGACGAGAAGGTCGAACGCGTCGCACTCATGCGTAAGCAGTTGGTTCGCGTCCTGGACGACGACGGCAACGCAGTCGGGGAGTGGGTGCCGGACCTGTCGCACGACGACAAGCGCCGCGGACTTCGCGACATGATGCTGACGCGCGCCTTCGATGCCCGCATGTTGCGCGCCCACCGCCAAGGCAAGACGTCGTTCTACATGCAATCACTCGGCGAAGAGGCCATTGCGTGCGCACAACGTCGGGCGTTGGAGCCCGGCGACATGCACTTTCCGACCTATCGCCAGCAGGGTCTGTTGATCTCGTCCGGCTACCCACTCGTCCACATGATGAACCAGGTGCTGTCCAACGAGCATGACCCCCTCCATGGTCGTCAGCTTCCTGTGATGTACTCCTCCAAGGAGCATGGCTTCTTCTCCATCTCCGGCAACCTCGCCACCCAGTACATCCAGGCTGTCGGTTGGGCCATGGCCTCGGCGTTGCGGGGTGGGACCGAGATCGCGTCGGCGTGGATCGGCGAAGGCGCCACCGCCGAGTCGGATTTCCACGCGGCGCTGGTCTTCGCGTCGACCTATCAGGCGCCGGTCGTGCTCAACATCGTGAACAACCACTGGGCCATCTCCACTCCGGAAGATTTCGCGCGTGGGGCGTCCGCGACGTTCGCGGACCGGGGATACGGGTTCAGCATTCCCGCCATCCGTGTCGACGGGAACGACTATCTCGCCGTCTTCGCGGCCTCGCGTTGGGCGGCTGAGCGGGCTCGCACGAATCTCGGTCCGACCCTGATCGAGTGGATCACGCTGCGTCGTGGCGCGCATTCGACGTCTGACGACCCGTCGGTCTATCGGCCGGCGGACGAGGCCGAGCGCTTCCCACTGGGTGATCCGATCGACCGTTTGCGCCAGCATCTCGTTGCGACCGGTGCGTGGGACGACGATCGTCAACAGTCGTTGCAGGAAGCGGTCGACAGTGAAGTCGAGGCAGCGTTTTCGGAAGCCGACTCGCACGGGTCGGTGAAGTCGGGCGTCGTCGGAAGCCCGAAGACGATGTTCGACGATGTCTTCGCGGACCTCCCTCGGCACCTGCGTGAACAGCGCGCACAGGTGGAGGGCTGAGATGAGCAACATGTCGATGATCGAAGCCATCCGCAGCGCACACGAGATCGCGATGGAACGCGACGATCGGGTGGTCGTGTTCGGCCAAGACGTGGGGTACTTCGGCGGGGTGTTCCGCTGCACCCAGGGTCTGCAGAAGAAGTTCGGCAACCACCGCTGCTTCGACTCGCCGATCAGTGAAGCCGGAATCGTCGGTGCCGCAGTCGGCATGGCTGCCTATGGGCTGAGACCGTGCGTCGAGATCCAGTTCGCCGACTACGTGTACCCCGCCTACGACCAGCTCGTGTCCGAAGCGGCACGGCTCCGGCATCGTTCCGCTGGTGACTTCAGCGCACCGCTCGTGGTCCGCATGCCGGCCGGTGGCGGCATCTACGGGGGCCAGACCCATTCCCAGAGCCCCGAAGCTCTGTTCACCCACGTGGCCGGGTTGACCACGATCGTCGTCTCGAATCCGTACGACGCCAAGGGGCTTCTGATCGCGGCGATCGAGGATGACGATCCGGTCGTGTTCCTGGAACCGAAACGGGTGTACAACGGCCCGTTCGATGGCCACCACGACCAGCCGATCGTTCCGTGGTCGAAGCATCCACTCGGTGAAGTTCCCGACGGCTACTACAAGATCGAGATCGGGACCGCCCGAATCCACCGCGCCGGATCGGAGTTGACCGTGCTCACATACGGCACGCTGGTCCACGTTGCCCAGGCAGCGGCCGAGGAGCAGGGCGTCGACGCCGAGATCATCGACCTGCGCACACTGGTACCGCTCGACGTGGACACGATCGTCGAATCAGTCTGCAAGACCGGACGCTGCCTCGTCGTCCACGAGGCCACGCTGACGTCGGGTTACGGTGCCGAACTCTGCGCCGAAGTGCAGGAGCGCTGCTTCTTCCACCTCGAGGCGCCCATCGTGCGCGTGTGCGGGTGGGACACCCCGTATCCCCATGCCCACGAATGGTCCTACTTCCCGGGCCCCGAGCGGGTCGGGGCTGCGATGCGAGCGATGGTGCGGACGTGAGTCGCTTCACGATGAAGTTGCCCGATGTCGGTGAAGGGGTGGCCGAGGCGGAACTCGTGTCCTGGAGGGTCGACGTGGGCGACGAGGTGACACCAGAGACTGCCCTGGTCGAGTTGCTGACCGACAAGACCACGGTCGAGATCTCCTCGCCGGTGTCGGGCACGGTCGTCGACTTGCACGGCGAGCCGGGTGACATGCTCGCCGTTGGGAGTGATCTGATCGAGATCGACACCGCCGACACGCCGTCGGGAGAGGAGCCCACATCGCCCACCGAGCGGAGTTCGAACGTCGAGCCGCTTCGTCGACGCCCACAACTGGTCACCGGAGAGGGGAGCGGCAACATGCGCTCTCTCGCTTCCCCGGCAGTACGGGCGCGTGCCGAGGAGCTGCGGATCGAATTGGGAAGCGTGCGGGGAACCGGGCCCGATGGGCGGGTCGTCCACGCCGACCTCGACCGCCTCCTCACGACCGGTACTGCACATACCGGTCCGGTGGCCTCGGGCGAAGGTCGCGTCGAGCCCGTGCGCGGTGTCCGGCGACGCATCGCCGACCGGTTGAGCGAGGCCTGGAGCGAGATCCCGCACATCACCTATGTGGACGCGGTGGATGCAACCGAACTGGAACGATTGCGTGCGGAACTGAACGCTCGCTCCGACGACGGGACGACTCGTCTCACTCTGCTCCCGTTCCTGGCCCGAGCCATCGTCGTCGCTGCGTCCGAACAGCCTCGCTTGAACGCCCACTACGACCGCGGGGCCGAGGAACTGACCGTGTTCGACGCGGTGCATCTCGGCATCGCCACCCAGACCGACGACGGGTTGCGAGTTCCGGTCGTCCGGCATGCCGAAGGCAGAGACTTGCGCGGGATCGCGGCAGAGATCGCTCGTGTGTCGGATCTGGCCCGCAGCGGGACAGCGGCACGAGACGTCTTGTCCGGTTCGACGATCACCATCACGTCATTGGGTGCGATGGGGGGTCTCGTCACGACGCCGATCCTGAACCGGCCCGAGGTGGCAATCATCGGTGTGAACAAGATGGAGGTCCGGCCCGTGTGGCGCCACAACGCCTTCGAACCACGCCAGATGTTCAACCTGTCGTCGAGCTTCGACCACCGGATCGTCGACGGTTGGGACGCTGCGGTGTTCGTACAACGCCTCAAGGCCCTGCTCGAGACCCCGGCACTTCTGTTCATCGACCCATAGGCCCGGTGCAGGGTCGACCGTGTGGTCGTGGGGCCCGCGCCTACTTCGTGATCCGTCGTCGGGCTACGAACGAATCTCGCCGAACGGCCCGCTCACGGTGGCGCCGGCGCTCGCCGGGGCGGCGAGTTCCACGGACGAGCCGTCGTCGAGCCCGAGGATCATCACCAGCGGGTCGTCCCCGAGCCCATCGCTTCCGTCCGAGCTGGAACTCGTCACCTCGGCAACCGGCAAGGCCTCCGTTTGCACGAGGGCGAGTCCATGCTGCAGGAGCAGCACATCGTGGACCCATCGGGCATAGCCGGGTCGGCGGGGCCAGGAGTCCTTCAACGTGGCGAACTCGCCGGAGACGATCCGCAGCTTGACGGGGAACACTCCTGGCGCTCGTTTGAAAGCTCGACGCGAGATGAGCGTCGCCGCGAGCGCTCCGACCACCATCCAGAGTGGAATGCCGAGCGCTGCAAGCAGGATCCAGATCACGAAACGACCTCTCTCTGTGTTGCGGCGACCCTACCTGACGAGCGTCATCGCACGTCGGTGGCGATTCCACGCAAGAGCGCACTACGAGACCACCG
>CAWHJD010000013.1:0-212166 GCA_963829585.1 Ilumatobacteraceae bacterium
GGCGCGAGGTGCGCCGCCAGGTTCCCCGGCGATCGTTGGCTGACTGGGATCCACTCCCCACGCGGCGCGATCCGGTGGAGGTCCTCCGCAGCCAGGACAGCGGTCGTGTCGCCGAACTCGTACCGATCCGGTACGGGCGCATGATCCAGTCGCCGTGGACGTTCCTTCGCGGCGCTGCGGCAATCATGGCGGCCGACCTCGGGTCGCGCGCCCACACGCCATTGTTCGCCCAGTTGTCGGGCGACGCGCACCTCGCCAACTTCGGCCTGTTCTTCGCCCCCGATCGACGATTGCTGTTCGATCTGAACGACTTCGACGAGACACACCCCGGACCCTTCGAATGGGACCTGGCCCGACTTGCGGTGAGCATCGTCGTTGCGGCGACCGCGAACGGAGCCAGGCCTGCGGACGCAGCAACTGCGGTCCGACAGGCCATCGGCACGTACCGCAGCATGATCGCCGGGCTCGCCGACACCCCACGGATGGACGTGTGGTACTTCAGGGTCGAGTTCGAAGACGTCATCTCCGGTTTGCGGAAGGGGTCGATGCGCCAAGCCGCTCGATCGGCCGAAGCACAGGCGAGTCGAAGAACCCAGCTGCGTTCGGTGAAGCGACTGACGGAGGTTCGGGAAGGCCGACGCCGGTTCGTTGCCGACCCGCCTCTCCTCGTGCCGATTCCGATCACATCGCCGATGCCGAGGCGCGACTGCTGCATTCCATCCTCACCCGCTACCGAACGTCGCTGCCCGCTGCCAGTCGACACCTGCTCGACGGATTCCGCACCGTCGACATCGCCCGCAAGGTCGTCGGCGTGGGAAGCGTCGGCACGCAGACTCTGCTCGTGCTCCTCGTCGACGGTGACGGCCAGCCGCTGCTGCTCCAGGTGAAAGAGGCCGGGCCATCGGTGCTCGCCGACCACGTACCGAGCGCGACGGTGAAGCAGGAAGGTCGACGAGTCGTCGAAGGCCAACAACTCATCCAAGGCTCACCCGACATCCTCCTCGGCTGGACGACGGCCAGCCGAGGGGCCCGGTCGATCGACTTCTACGTACGCCAGTTACGCGATGGCAAGGCATCGATCGACATCGACAGGCTCGACCGAAGGGGACTGACCGCGTACGGCGCCTTGTGCGGGGCCGTACTCGCCCGCGCCCACGCCCGCTCGGGCGATGCATCAGCGATCGCTGGCTACCTCGGCAACAGCGACCGCGCCGACCGCGCCCTGGCCGAGTTTGCGGTGACGTACTCGGTGCAGAACCAACTGGACTACGAGGCACTCGTGCAGGCGATCGCCGACGGACGCATCGAGGCCCGATCGGACCTGTGACCGCCCGCGACCGGGCCCGGCACACCGACCACAAGGAGCAATCCGTGAGTACAACCCAGACGACGACAGTGGAAGCGAACCCCTCGTTGAGCGGCGTTCATCGGCGACCTCATGGACGTCAGGTGATGGGCAGATGGCTGAGTGCAACGCTGGTGGTCGGTGTGGTCTCGGTCGGCCTCGCCGGCTGCGGCTCCAACGGCGGCAGCAACGTGGGTGGCGACAACTGCGAGACCATGGTCCAGAACGCCGCGCAGGAATCTGGTGAAACCGCCGCTCCCACTGCTCTCGACCCGGCGATCCAGAACTGCCAGGACCTTGCCTCGTTCCGAGACGCGACCGAGAAGTACCCGAGCGCGTCAATGGGACCGATGCGGAGACATACCTGGAAAGCCGATGCGCCGCCGGCGCTGTGGGCCCGGCCTGTGCCGAAGTCGGAGAATGAGACAAGGCGCTGGGTGCGGATGATCTCCCGACGTCGCAAGGAGCGGATGCGGGTTCAGCGAGTCGAGGCGTTCGACGACGAATGGCTGACGCGGTCGGTGCACGACGAACTCATCGTCGAGGAGCCCATGACCATCCGGCTCGACGGCCACACCGTGTCCACGACCATGCGCACGCCGGGTCACGACTTCGAACTCGCCACCGGCTTTTGTTTCACCGAGGGGTTGCTTGACGCGGCGAAGGTGAGACAGGTCCGCTACTGCGCGACCGGGAGCGCCGTCGAGACCAGGTTCAACGTCGTGACCGTGGATACGGGCGGGCGCGCCGCGGTCCCGAGTGTCCGGCTGGGCACCGTCTCGTCCAGTTGCGGGTGGTGCGGTAGTGAGCAGCTCGACGCACTGTACGAGCGGCTCGCACCCTTGCCGCCGACGGCGCCCATCGAGCTCGAGGTGCTGGCGTCGATCCCCGACCGGATGTCCTCGACCCAGAGCTTGTTCGCCGCAACCGGGGCAGCCCACGCCGCGGCGGCGTTCGATCGGTGCGGCGAGGTGCTCGTGACAAGAGACGACGTAGGCAGGCACAACGCGGTGGACAAGGTGATCGGATCGATGGTGCTCAGCGGCCAGGCGGCACTGCCGGGCACCGGCCTCGGGCTGTTCGTGAGCGGGCGGGCGAGCATCGAGATGGTGCAGAAGGCCTGGGCCGCCGGGTTCTCGACGCTGCTGGCCGTCAGCGCGCCAACGGCGCTCGCAGTCGAGGCAGCCCGCCGAGCCGGCCTGGTCTTGGCCGGCTTCGTTCGCCCCGACGGTTTTAACGTCTACGCGCCGTAACCGGCGACGAGGTCGAGGTGGTGTTCGGCCGGTGTTGCGTCTGCCAAGGACCACCTCGATGCGGCAGCGGCCGCAAGGCCAAGCACTGCCATCAGGCCTGATCGGATCCGATCGAACGTTCGTCGACCCATGCACGTGCGTCGGCGTACGCACGCTTGACCGTGTCGCCGACGAACACGGTGCCCTGGTAGATGTTCTCGGCGCCGATGATGTCGGTGATCCCGGTCACCCGGAGCTGGCGGATCACCCGCTCGTTGTCGGTCACGACCACCAGCTTGCTCCCGACCGCTCGCAGTTGCTGGGCGTAGTTGGCGAGCATGTCGATCATGGTGGAGCCGGCGTCGTCGGCGCCGCGCATCCGCAGGATCACGACCGAGTGCTGCGAGGACTCGATCACCGTCGGCATCTGCTCCATCAGTTCGGGCACCGAGGCGAAGAAGATCGCACCGTACGGCTGGAGCACGATGACCTCGCCAGCGGGGACCACCTCCGGCGGCTCGACCTCCTCCACGCGGCCGTCGTCGTGGAGGACCATGCGCCTCGCCGTCAGGTGCGTCGACTGGTTCGCCACGAACAGGATGATCGACATGCCGACGCCGACCAGGACGGCGTACTGCAACGGGATGATCAAGGTGAGGGTGAACGTGGTGGCCATCACGGTGAGGGGAACCGGGCCGGTCTTCGCGACCGACTCAACCTGCGACGGCTTGATCGTGCCGACGCCGACCACCATCAGCAATCCGGCGAGTGCCGGCATCGCGATCAGCTCCACCAGGTCGCTGAACACGAGGATGACCAATGTCATCGTCAGACCAGCGAAGAGCAGGGAGGTGCGCGACTTCGCACCGGCCGCTGCGGTGAGCGAGCTGGCCGACATGGACCCACCGACCGGCATGCCCTGGAACAGGCCGGCGACCACGTTGCCGGCGCCCTGGCCGATGAAGTCCGCCGCTTCGTCCGACGGGTTGCCGTCCTCGTTCGGGACGGCGGCCGCGATCCGGCACCCTGCACCAGCCCGACGAACGCCAACGACGCCGCGGGGATCAGCAGGAAGGGGATCTCGGCGAACGCCGGCATCGTGATGAACGGGAGCGTGCCGGGAACGTCGGCGATGTCACCGACGAGCGCGACGTCACGGTCGAACGACGCGAACACCGCAGCGAGCGCGGACGAGACGGCGATCGCGACGACCATCCCGAGCGCTCCGAGCCTCGTCTGCTGCAGCACGACGATCAAGACCACGGTGCTCACGCCGATCGTGATGGTCGCTGGGTCGATCTTGCCGAGGTTCAGCAACAGGTCGAAGGCGCGCGGACGCGGTTGCCCCCGTCAGCCGAGTAGCCGGTGAAGTTGTCGAGCTGCCCGAGCACGATGCTGATGCCGACGGCCGTGATGAAGCCGGTCATGACTGCGTTCGACACGAACCGGAGAAATGAGCCGAAGTGCAGCACCCCCGCCAGGATCATGACCGCACCGGTGACGATCGACAGGGTGAACAGCGATCGGGCCGGGTCCTCACGACCTGCCAGGTCGACGTCGGCGATGATGATCGCCATTGCCCCGGTGCCCTGCACCGCCATGAACGCGGTGCTGGTGAACAGCGTGGCTCCGACCATGCCGAACAGGTACCCGTAGATCCCGGCGAGCGGATTGACCCCGGCGAGCAGGCCACTCGCGAGGCCGTCAGGGACGCTCTCGATACCGAGGACGAGCCCTGCCGTCGCATCGTCGCGAACGTGCCCGCGCCGGAACAGTGAACGTGGCCGGAGCACGGGAAACGAGGATGACCGCACCCGATCAACCGACCGAGAGTTCGACGAGGCGGGCTGCGCCGGCGGCGAGCATCACCATGGACATCGTGAGCAGAACGATGTTCGGTCCCCGGGACTCGAACGACGGGCGACGCCGGCGAAGAAGAGCGCAACCGGCAAGACGACGAGGATGAAGACGATGATGGATGTGGAGACTGCGATCACGGCGTCCTTCCTCTGCAGCGGGGCCGGAGCCGGCTGTCGCCACGGCCGCCCATCGCAGTCTTCCCCGTCGGAGTGACCTTGTCGTCGCTTCTGGCTCGGGCGCACCGGAGTTGCTCCGGAACTGCTCCGCATCGGGGCTCCTGCGCTCAGCCGCTTCCGACCATGAACCACACGATCAGCAGGGAGAGGCCATTGGTTGCCCAGTGCGTGAGCCCCGGGGCGACCAGGCTCCGGGTGCGGTCCTTCATCAGCTGGAACACGATTCCTGCCACCGTGGTCGCGGCGATGACGGCGAGCACGCCGGCGACGGCATCGAGATCCAACCCGGACCATGCTCCGGCACGTGCCACAGTCCGAACAGGAACGACGTCGCAGCCACGGCTCGCCATGGGCTCACGACGCGATGGAACAGCGCTGCGAGCACTCCACGGAATGCGAACTCCTCCAGCAGGACCGTGGCGACGGGAATTTCGACGAAGGTCTGCATCAGGACGTCTCCGGTCGACCGTCCGACGTGGTCACGGATGAGCGGCGAACCACTGCCGACCACCGTGACGCCGGCTGCGACGGCAACGCCGACCGCGAGCACGGTCAGACCTCCGACGCGCATGCCTGCGGGCACCGCGTCACGGGAGAGACCGACGTCGTCGCGCGACAGCCCCGCAACGACCGCGATGGCGGCGATGACCGCGATGGCGGCGGTGTTCGTCGCGAAGTGGATGGAGTCCGGCACGACCGTGCTGCGGGCGATGCCGTAGCCCGAGAGCGCGACGATGGTGATGCCGATCGCCGGCCCATCCGCCACTCGCGTCACGGGCCCCCATCCAAGTCCAGGTGCGTTCTCAGTCGATCCGAGTCCGCCGCCGTCCACCCCACCGGTGGAGCGATCGCCGCCCACGAGTGCACGAAATCGGTTCGATAGTCGTGACCGAACCCGGGTGTGGCCGAGAAGCCGGCCATCAGGTCGAACGACTCCTGGACGAACGTCACGAACGGCACCCAGGTGGCAGCAGGCGGAATGTCGTACGGAGCGGGATCGTCGGCCCACCCGGGGGGACTCCACAGGTTGGCCAGCCTCCAGGTGCCGATGGCGTCCGACGGGTGGTGGACCCACAGCACCCTCGGAGACTCCCAGGATGCGTCCGTGGCGTCGATGTCGGCGATCCGATTCGCCACACGGACATTCGGTTCCGCCGCAACCGCCGGCTTCCACGACGGGCTCCCGGGATCGCGGTCGTCGACGAGCGTTCCATAGATGGCGTTGTTGCGCGTCGGGCCGGTGAACAGAGCACCGTCGTATCGAGACGTGATCGAATCGATCGAGCCGGAGAGGCTGGGTTCGGCGAACGCGGTCTCCCCGCCCATCGACCCGAGACTCTGACCGAAGGCGAGGAGGACGGGTCGATGATCCTCCGGAAGCGCCGCCCACGCCTCGTAGATCCCGTCGAAGAGCGCTGTTCCGAGCACCTTCGGGCTGGTCGTGTCGAGCAGAAAGGCGATCCAGCTCGGCAGGAACGAGTACTGGACCGACACGATGGCGGTGTCGCCGCCGTACATGTACTCGATCGTGCGCGCCGCGTCTGGGTCCACCCAACCGGTGCCGGTCGGTGTCACGGCGACGAGCACCGCCCGATCGAACGCTCCGGTCCGTTCCAACTCCGCGATGGCCAGATCGACTCGTTCCTCCACCGAGTCGGCGGAATCGAGTCCCACATACACCCGGATCGGTTCGAGCGCCGGGACGTCTCGGTCGAACGACTCGATGTCACGGGTCGTCGGAGCGCCAGCGACGAAATTGCGCCCCTCGAATCCCAACGTGTCCCAGTCGACGAGCGACGCCGGGCTTCCCGACGAGGTCGGCGATGTGGGCGGCTCGACGCCGTCGGCCGTGGTCTCGTCGAAGGTGCCGAAGTTCGTGTCGGCCCAGTTGGCGAAACGTTGCGCAGCGAAGCTCGAGACGATCAACAGGCTGGCGGTCACGATCGCGGCGACGGTCCAGCCGCGCTGCTCGCTGCGGCATTCGCGTCGCCACGGCGCGGTCGATGCGCGCCACCAGGTGGCGCAGGAGTCGTGCGATCTCGATGATCAGTGCGCTCACGAGCGCCGTGAGGACCAGCATCACCGGCACCGACGTCCACGACAGGCTGCCGAGTTGGACTAACGCGCGCTGGTCTCGTTGCCACTGGATCCAGCGAGTCGAACCGAGGCCGACCACGACGATCGTGACGACCGCCAACGCTACGACGATGTATCGACGCGCAGCTCGAGACGGCAGACGATCCCGACGCCGAGCCGACCGCTCGACGACCCGGCCGACGAAGCCTCCGAGTCCGTAGCCGACGGCGACGCAGATCGCGCTGATGACGGCCTGGATCAGGGCAGATCGCGGCAGCATCGACGGCCTCAACGACAACCACCACAGGACTAGCATCCCGATCCATGCGCCGACCGAGGGAGGCGCCGTCAGGCGCTGACGCAAGTGCGTCGGTGTCACCTCTCCATCAGCCGATGTCCCGTGAGCGACAGGCCGATCGGCTGCCGGCGATCCCCCGGCATGAGGACGAGTCACCGGCACCATCGGTCGGGCCATTCCGGATATCCCGCGCTCTCTTCACGGTCGAGCCTCACCTCGCCGATCGTCGCGCACTGGCAGCGATGGTCGTCCAGCACTGACCACTCGGGACACAGCGAACAGGGCGGGCAGGAGTGCCGTCATCCTGCGCTTGTCGATCTCCAGCGTCCCGCGGAGCGCACAGTCTCATCACGAAGACGAGTCTCGTGCGCAAACGAACGATGGACGGGCGCCTCACCGGTGCAGATCGGGTGCGATGAGGACCCCTATGCACGGGCTGAATGTCGCGGCCGGCTCGCATGGCGAGCCGGGTGTCGCCATCCTGGCTGATCCCGCTGGTACTACCCCTCGGCGCCTCGATCGTCGGGCTGTCGATCGGAGCGCTGTTGGTGATCCTCACGGTGGACGCCATCGCTCGTCGTCAATCTCGCTGAGCTGCGACGCGACTGATCGCTCTGTGCCCCCCCACGGCCGAGTCGGCCGCTCCTGGGCCCAACGCGCGATCAATCCGTCGCAGGGTGCAGCGGCGGTGGAACCCACCGTCCGTCGAGAACCTCCGGCTCGGCGAGGCAAATACGCAACGCCACCGTGAACGGTCCATCGGGTGCCGGAGCACTACGACGGCGGCAACTGCGACGACGCAGCCGATCACTATGGCGCTGGCGCCAGCGTAGGGCGCAGGCCCCGCGCCTCGAGCCAGGCGGCCACCGGACGGAAGATCACGGCGAGCAACGCTGCGAAGATCAACGGCAGCACCACCGCACTGATGGCGGACAGCAGCGTCAGCACGATTGCGGTCACACCGACGAGCCCGATCGTGGACCACGCGGTGATGCCGGCTCGCCGGTAATCCGAACTCGACTCCGCACCATCACCTGCTCAGGTTCCGGCGAAGTCGGTCGCCTCTTGGCTCGATCGGCTCGCCGCCTAATCACTGCGACCACGGCCAAGCAGCACCCTCACAGATTATTACCCGGTGGGTGTACCCAATCGTTGCGTTTCGTTACGCTCCCACCATGACGGTTCCCGGCAAAGGTGGACGGCCACGCAAGTGGCGGTCGGACGCCGACCGTGTGCGGGCGTTCCGTGCTCGGCACCGCGGCGAGGAAGAGCCCGCGACGTTCGAAGAGGCGCTCGTCGACGGCGACGATCTCGCTCGGGCAGTCGAACGCTCCCGGCATCTGCAGGCAGATCTCGTCGCAGCCATGGCCGCGCTGTCCGAGTCGAATGTGGCGCTACAGACCGAGCGTCGACGACATCAATCGACACTGCGCAGGCTCGATCGGGTCAGGGCGGAACTGGACGGCCTGCGCAGCGCCGGTGCTCGCCGCGAAGAAGAGCTCGAGTTGCTGCGAGAAGGCTTCGCTGAACTCAGGGCCGAGAACGCAGCCTTACGGGCGCGGATCGCCCTCACCGCCCCGGCCGCTCAACCCCAAGGACTCAATCGCGCTGATCGGCGCCGAGCCGCAAAGCGAGACCGATACAAGGACTGACCTGCAGCAGCCTGCGACCGAGACCCGCTGTTACGGAACGATACGTAACCGCGCACCCCTCCGGGTAATGATATGTGAAGGGCTCCCCTACGGTCCCGCCGCCACTCCCCGCCAACATGCTGGACCTCGCCCACCGAAAGTCGACTTCGGTTGCTGACGGGTTTCAACCACGTCGGTTTACGTAGCCGGGCGCCGGAGTTCGACTCGGTTGTTGAATGATCGAACAAGTCGGCACGGTCGCAGCCTGCGAGAGGTTCGAAGCCGGCTCCAGCCCACCCGGCTGCCCGCGGAAGCACGCGGGTTGCGTACGTCGCCCCGCGATGAACTCCCGAGCGAGCCTTGATGGCCAAGCGATCGTCGACTCCTACCCGGACCCGCGCCATCAACATGGCGGACAGCCCGGTGGCATCGTCGACCGAACACGGTCGAGTCGCGTCATGGTCGCGTCGTTCAAGCGGCTTGAAGGCAGACGACGTCGATCCAACCCAAACAGCGATACGCACGGCGTGTGAGTGGTCGTGTGTGTGCTCGGAGGCGCTGACCTGGGGAAGGGAGTGATCCGGGTAGTCATTCCGACATTGCCGGCCGAGGTGGTAGCGATCGTGTGTGTGGTCGTGGGAGTGATTCGATGAGTCCTCTTTGCGCACGATCGGCACCATGAACCGCACATCGATTATTCGAGCAGTACCCCCAACGGCCCGACCGCATCGCAGGGCCCTCGGTGACCTCGGGAGTCCGCCGACCCGACCGGAACCGGTGGCCAACCGCCGCCGGACCTACACCGTCGCAGAGGTCGCCGACATCGTCGGCATCTCCCGGTCCACGGCCTACGAATGTGTGCGCCGGGGCGAGATACCGTCCCGGCGCTTCGGCCGACGAATTGTCGTGTTCCACCACGAACTCGAACGGATGCTCGGGGACACCGGAGCGCCCACCGTTCAGATGGACATCGAGGCGGGGACGACGAACAACACAGCTTGACCGACGACAGCGAGCACGTTCAGCGGCCGATGATCCGCGAGAGGTGCTCGGCGAGAAGGTCGGTGAAGCGAGCTGCGAACGCTTGCTCGTCGGCGTCGAGGTCCATTGGGCGGGCCGAGTCGGCGATTGCGTCGACGAGTGCCGGCGAATACCTGGCGATGGCCGTCTCGATGACGCCGAAGTCGATGTACGCCGAAGCGGCGAACCTCTGCCAGTCCTCGACGCCCAAGTACTTGAACTTGCCCTTCTTGTTGATGCGCATCGCGAGCTCCCACTTGTGCCAGTTCCATTCGGGCATCATGAGGGCCGACGCCACGTCATAGAGCGGCGCCAGGCGGGCGTTGGTACCACTGAGCACCAGTCCGAAGTTCTTGGCGTGCGCGTCGGTGCCGGCGATCAGCCAGTTGAACACCAGCGCCTGCACGAACCGGTCGACGTCAGCCTCGCCGGCGAACACCGAGCGGATCGAGGTGATGATGTCGGCCGGGCCGGGGCCGCCGTCTCGCTGATACTTGAGGTCGGGCATCACGCCGAGGGCCTGGCACATGTCGACCTGGTGCAGCCGACGCAGCTCACCGTCGACGCGACGTCGGTCGTACCGCTCGACGACGAATACCCGCTCGTCGTCGAACCGGGCAAGTTCGGACGAGGCGGCGAGCAGCCCCAGTCGCTGCGCGGCCTGCAGACACAGGTGCTCGTTGAGGTCGTGATGTGCGATCCCGGGGATCGCCGGCTTGAAGATGTGCGTGGTTGGGATGCGCCCCGACGGTCGTGCCCATCCATCAGCCGTTCGGTGCAGCGCGAACTTGGTCTGGGCGCCGGCGAGAGAGAAGTGTCCTCCTCGTGCTCCCCCAGGTTGTTGCCAGGTGTAGGGATCGGCGCGCAGGTCGCGGAGCATCTGGGCGATGTCGGAGGTGGTCAGCGCCTCGAGGTTCCCGGTGTCGAGTTCGCCGACGGCCTCAGCTGGGACGAACTGCACCGCTCCAGCACAGTCGGAACCGACATGAGCAAGGATGGCGAATGCATTGCGCGGCGACACCCCGAAGAGCCGACCCCAACGATCGAGCACCTGGTCATTGTCCGGCAGAAGGCCGGCGATGAACGGTGCCACCTCCGCATGGGTGTACTCGCCGCCGGGAACGGTCAGCCTGGGCGACAGTGGCGTCGCATCGGCCGGGTACTCCGTGTCGTACGTGTACCGCAGCCGACCGTTGCGGTCTTGGGAGAGCGTTCCGGCGCGGCGCCCGTCGATGAACGTGGCGAGGTCGCGGATCACTCGCCGGATCCTTGAATGTGGCCGAGCAGGTCGTCGCCTCCCCCGCTGGAGCGCTCGGTGATCGCCAGTTCACCATCCAGGGCAGCGATCACACGGACGACGATGCCGATCTCGCCGCGCGGATTGCCACCCTCGAGTGCCACCAACGTCCGTCGGCTGATGCCGGCGCGCACAGCGAGATCGTCCTGCGTCCAGCCCCGCTCCTTGCGCGGCTCGTCGAATCATTGCTCCGAGCTCGTTCACCGTTCGGACCTTCATGATTGAGAGCGTACCTGCACAATCATGAATGCGCAAGCTCGTTCACTTTCATGATTGTGCACGAGCTTGCACACGCGCTGTTCAACTGCTCGTCAATGCTCCTCGCCGCAGGCGGTGACGCCCAGCAGCTTCCGAACGTCACTCCGCTCCGGGCTCGAGGTTCGTTCCGAGAGCGGCAATGACTGCGGCTGCATGGCGATCCGCCTCTGGCACGAAGTGCGAGTAGACGTTCAGTGTCGTGGCCGCGTTGCGGTGTCCCAGGCGGCCTGCGACAGTCCGCACGTCGACTCCTGCGCTCAACAACCGTGTCGCGACGTAGTGCCGAAGATCGTGCAGCCTCACGCCCTCAAGCCCGATGCGCTTGCAGGCCCTACGGAAACGACGTGACACCGAGTCTGGATACCAAGGGGTACGACCTTCGATATCCGCGCTGAAGACGAAACCGTTGCCGGCCAGCTTCGTGCCACATGCCTGAGCGCGCTCTTCGACGACAGCCTGGTGAGCGACCAGCATCCGGACCGTCTCCGGATCGAGCGCTACCCGCCGCGCCTGATGGGTCTTGGTGTCCTTCTCGACGAGACCGCTCGGCCCCATCACGACACCTCGGCTGATCGTGACGACCGCCTCGTCGAGATCGAGATCCGGCCACCGAATCGCGATGACCTCGCTACGCCGAGCACCGGTCATCGCCGACAGCCGAACGAACATCAACAGCTCGGGGTCGCTCTCGGCGATGGCGGCCTGAAGCCGTCCAACCTCATCTGGAGTCGGTGGCTTGATGTCGGGCGATTGCACCCGCGGCGGCGTCGCCGAGGCGGCAGGGTTCACACCGAGCCAGCCCCATCGAACGCCCTGAGCCAGTGCACGACGGAGGATTCCGTGAATACGACGGATCGTGGAGGGCGCCAACGGGCGACCACCCTGTCCACCGTCCTTCAGGAGGCGCTGGTAGTAGCGATCCAAGGATGCGGCGGTGAGCTTGGTCAATCGAACGTCACCAAGCGTCGGGCGCAGGTTCCGCTCGATGAAGCCAGATACCTCCCGCACGGTCTTCGGCGAGAAGTCGTTCCGGGCCGCCTCGAACCATCGGTCGAGCAGATCCCCCACAGTCGTCGTGGTCCTCGCCTCGAGCCCGCGCTCTGCACTGACGACCATCTCGTTGAGCAAGCGCTGCGCTTCGCGCTTCCCGACGCCGCGCACGGACTTTGTCGCATAGCGCTGCTTCCCACTGACCGGGTCGGCACCCAGATACACCCTGAGCTCCCATGCCGCCCCCCGTTGGCGCATGAATCCCTTCATCGACTTCTCCAGTCTCATCCATTGGCAATCCATTGGCAAGAGGAACCGGAAAACGGAAAGAGACCCTCCGGAGAGGGCCTCTGACCTGGTACTTGCTTGGCAGCCCGTACGGGATTCGAACCCGTGCCGCCACCTTGAGAGGGTGGTGTCCTAGGCCACTAGACGAACGGGCCAAGTAGCGATCGGCAACGTTATCAGCCGGGGTCGTGATCCCACCCGCTCACGGCGCGACTGATTGCCGACTCGAGCGGAAAACGACGAGCGCCGACCCTGGTGCTCGCTGCGTGCGAGCGGGTCGGCGATCGATCAGAGCTGGGGCGAGAGGACTTGAACCCCTAATGACAGTACCAGAAACTGCAGTGTTACCAATTACACCACGCCCCAAAGCGTGACGGTCTCACGACCGGTGCGGCACGGAATTGTAGCGGCATCGATGGGTCGGGCCACTCAATCCGTCAGCTCGCTCAGACGATCGAAGCCGATGATCCGCCCGATGGCCACGCCGGCTGCCTCGCCCAACTCTCGGCGGAGTTCCCGAGATCCCGAGACCACGGATGTCGGAGTGGGTGACACGTAGGCCTCGAACCCCACGCTCTCGGCGATCAGTCGACTGCGCAAGGCGTGATAGGGATCGGTCACGATCAGCACCGACTCGATCTCCTCACCCATCTGAGCTTCGACATTCCTCAACGATTCCCACGTGGTCGATCCCTCACCCTCCGACACGATCACGTCGGCGGGGATGCCACGTTCGACGAGATACGCGGCCGACGCGTCGGCCTCGGTGAAGCGATCGCCGGGTTGATTGCCGCCGGTGACGACGACGAGCGGAGCAAGGCCCTGGGGCCAGAGATCGACGGCGTGATCGAGGCGGGCTGCGAGCTGCGGTGACGGTCGACCGTCGTACTGTGCCGCGCCCATCACCACGATCGCATCGACCGGACGCGCCTCGTCGGAACGCCCGGTCGACCACACCTGCCAGTACGAGAACGCCAGATAGGCGAGTCCGAGAGCAAGGAGCACACCGGCGATCTGTGCGATGCGTCGACCGATCCGGCGGCGCGGCTGCGACGGCGACTGCACCGGCGTGGGATCAATCACCACCGCGGCCTTCGGATCGGGTCCGACATGGCTCACTCGCTTCGGGCGGCTCGTTCACGTGCGGCGACGAGGCGGCGGATCGTCTCGGAGCGTCCCAGGACTTCCAACGATTCGAACAACGGCGGGCCGACCGAGCGCCCCGTGACCGCCACCCTGACCGGTGCCTGCGCCTTGCCGAGCTTCAACTCGTACCGGAGCATCGCGTCCTCGAGTGCGAGCTTCAGACCGTCCGCTGTCCACTCGGCCAGCGCTTCGTACGCACGGATCACGTCGTCGAGCAGGGGATTCGCCCAATCCGGCGCGAACGCCTTGTCCCACGACGACTCGTCGTAGTCGATCAGCACCCCGTCGGGCCAGAACAGGAAGTCGATCTTCTCGGGCACGTCCGCGAGCGTCGTCAATCGTTCCTGGATGTGCGGGGCGATCGCCGCGAAACGTGACCGGTCCCAGTCATCCGGCAACACCGCGCCGGCCCGCTCGACGAACTCGTCGAGCGGCAGCATCCGGATGTAGTCGCCGTTGAACGCGGCGAGCTTCTTGAGGTCGAAGAACGCCGGTGAGTGGGTGACGTCCTCGAGCCGGAACGCCGCTTCCATCTCGCTCCACGATGCGATCTCGGAGCCCGACTCCTCGGCTCCAGGTGGCGTCCACCCGAGCGTCATCAGGTAGTTGACCATGGCCTCGGGGAGATACCCCTCGTCGCGGTACTGCTCGAGCGCCACCTTGTCCCGACGTTTCGACAGCTTCTTTCGTTGCTCGTTCACGAGCACCGGTACGTGCGCCCACTGCGGGGGCTCATGGCCCAGCGCCTGCCACAGCATCTGCTGCTTCGGCGTGTTCGGAAGATGCTCCTCCGCCCGCACCACGTGGGTGATCGCCATCTCGATGTCGTCGACCACGTTCGCGATCAGGAACACCGGCGAGCCGTTGCTCCTCAGGAGGACGAAGTCCTCGATGGTGGAGTTGTCGAACGACACCGGCCCACGCACGAGGTCGTCGACCACGGTGACGCCCGCAGGAACACGGAACCGCAGTACGTGTCCGGGCGCCGGGCCGAGCCCGCGGTCGCGTGAGTGTCCGTCGTAGCCGGAGAGACCGAGGCTCTTGGCGCGCTCCTGGATCTGCTCGCCGGTCAGGTCGCAGTAGTAGGCGTCGCCCTGTTCGAACAGTTGCCTGGCGGCGGCGACGTGAGCGGCGGCGAACTCGCTCTGGAAGTGTGGGCCCTCGAAGTGGGGATCATCCGCGGAGATCCCGATCCAAGCCAGCGCGTCGATGATCCCCTGGGTCCATTCCGGGCGATTGCGGGCCTCGTCGGTGTCCTCGATGCGCAGCACGAACGTGCCGCCGAGGTGGCGAGCGAGCGCCCAGTTGTACAACGCCGTGCGGGCTCCACCGACGTGGAACGAGCCGGTCGGAGACGGGGCGAAACGGAATCGGGGGCCGCTCGTCATGATGGTACGACGCTACCCGGCGGCCGGCGCCGCCGCCGGTCGATCCGGGTCGGGGCCGCCCTCCACGTTCAGGTCGACGGAGGGGCCACTGCAGTCAGGGTCAGGTTGCGCAGCTGGCGCAACGCCACCGACAAGGTGGTCAGGTCGAAGCTCTCGGCGCGCCTGATCTCGGTGTGCATGGCCAACGCCCGCGCAACGGCTCGTTCGTTGGCGGCGATCCATGTCGCCGGCGAGCCTCCCAACCGCATCACATTGCGCGTGAGATCCGCGAGCACCGTCAACAGGTCGTCGCTCAGCGCTGATCGCGCCTGCTCCTTCCACCGGTCGGATCGAGGAAGCGCGCCCACACCGTCCCACAGCCAGCCGAGGTCGAACGCGTCGAACACCGCCCAGTACGCAGTGGCGGCATCGGCGACATTGCACGCCTCGGTGTGGGCGATCTCGACGATGTCGAAACCCGTGTGGATCCATGGCCATCTCGCCGAACGCTCGGCGAGGGCCGACGGCACACCTGCTGCGACGCGCTCGTTGCGGAGCCGGTCGACGTCGTCACGGACCCGGCCACTCACGACGTGGTCGAGTGAGTCGCAGAGGAACGCCATGCCGGCGGAGAAGGTGTCGACGGCCTCGCCGATGTCGAGCGGTGGGCGACGATGACAGAGCAGCCAGAACGTCCCGCGCTCCGTCATTCGTCGAGCATCGAGGAACAGCGAAATCTGCGTGTCGAGGCTGATCGAACTCCCCAGGTCGTCGATCTCGCGCCACAGGTCGGCGAATCCGAAGATGTCGCGGGAGGCGATGAACGCACGGGTCACATCGGACACCGACGCACCGGAATCCTCGGTCATGCGATGATCGAACGAGATCCCGGCGAGGTTCACCATGTTGTTCACGATGCTCGTCGCCACGATCTCGCGGCGGAGACGATGGGAGCGGATGGCGTCGGGGAAGCGCTCGCGGACGCTGCGTGGGAAGTACGCCATCAGGTCCGACTCCAACGCGGGGTCGTCGGGGAGGTCGGAGTCGAGCACCTCGACGACGTCGGCGTTCTTCGTGTACGCGATCATCACGGCGAACTCCGGCGCGCGCAGCCCACTGCCGATCGCCTGACGTTCGGCGATCTGCTTGTCGGTCGGGAGGAACTCGAGGCGACGATCGAGATAACCCTCGGCTTCGAGGGTGGCGAGGTACCGGGCGTGCACGTTCACCATCGACAACGACTGTGTGCGCGCGATCATGAGCGCCAGCGTCTGCGCACGGTTGTCGTCGAGCACGAGTTCGACGACGTCGTCGGTCATCTCGACCAGGAATTCGTTGCGCTGCTTCGCGGTCAGCTCGCCGTCGCGGACGAGTTGGTCGAGCAGCACCTTGAGGTTCACCTCGTGGTCGCTGCAGTCGACGCCGGCCGAGTTGTCGATCGCGTCGGTGTAGATCAGCCCGCCGTTGATCGCGTACTCCACACGACCCAGCTGCGTCAGGCCGAGGTTGCCGCCTTCGCCGACGATTCGGGCGCGCAGCTCGCGACCGTTCACTCGCACGGCATCGTTGGCCCTGTCGCCGACATCGGCGTGGCTCTCCGACGAGGCCTTGACATACGTGCCGATACCTCCGTTCCACAGCAGGTCGACCGGTGCACGCAGGATCGCCGAGATCAGTTCGTCGGGACGCATCGCGGTCACCGTGTCGTCGATCGCGATCACGCGGCGGACCTCGTCGCCGATCGGGATCGACTTGAGTCCGCGGGAGTAGACGCCTCCGCCGGCAGAGATCAACGTGCCGTCGTAGTCGGCCCAGCTCGATCGCGGCAGCTCGAAGAGGCGGCGGCGTTCGGCGTACGACACCGCCGGGTCCGGATCGGGGTCGATGAACACGTGCCGATGATCGAACGCCGCCACGAGCTGGAGGTGATTCGAGAGCAGCATCCCGTTGCCGAAGACATCACCCGACATGTCGCCGATGCCCACGACCGTCAGTCGGTCGGTGTCGACGTCCTTGCCGATCACACGGGCATGGCGTCGAACACTCTCCCATGCACCACGCGCCGTGATTCCCATCGCCTTGTGGTCGTAGCCGTGACTGCCGCCTGAGGCGAACGCATCACCGAGCCAGAAGTCGTGGGCGATGGCGATCTCGTTGGCGATGTCGCTGAACGTCGCGGTGCCCTTGTCGGCGGCGACCACGAGATACGGATCGTTGCCGTCGTAGATCACCATGCCGGGCGGATGTACGACCTGGTCACCGACGACGTTGTCGGTGAGATCGAGGAGAGCCTGCACGAACCTGCGGTAGCGATCGATGCCCTCGGACCGCACCGCGTCGCGGTCGGCCTGATCGAGCGGTCGATCCCTTGATCACGAATCCACCCTTGGCTCCGGTCGGCACGATGACGGCGTTCTTCACCATCTGGGCCTTCACCAGACCGAGCACCTCGGTGCGGAAGTCCTCGGGACGGTCACTCCAACGAATCCCTCCGCGCGCGATGCGGCCGCCGCGCAGATGAACGCCCTCGACCTTGGCCGAACACACGAAGATCTCGAACTCGGGCCGCGGGAGCGGGACGAACGGGATCTCGCTCGGGCGCAACTTGACGGCGATCTCGTCGCGGCCGAGGAAGGCAGTGGTGCGGTCGGTGGCATCGATGAGAGTCAGCAGTGCCCGACAGATCCGGTCGTCGTCGAGGGACGGAACCGCGTCGAGTTGTTCGAGCACTCGTGCTCGTGCCGTGTCGACGTAGGCGGTTCGGGCGTCAGCGTCGAGGTCGAGCAGCGGGTCGAACCTCGCATCGAACACCTCGGCGAGCCCCCGGGCGATCGCCGGATGCCGGACGATTGCCGCGGCGACGTACACCGCGCTGAAGGGGAACGTCGCCTGGCGGAGGTACCGGATGTAGGTGCGCAACACGGCAATCTGTCGCCGGTCGAGTCCGCCGGCGAGCACGAGCCGGTTGAGGGCGTCAGCTTCGATGTCGCCCCGCATCAAGCCGGCAAATGCTCGTTGGACCTCGGCGTGCTGATCGTCGGAGATCGTCGGAACGTCCATCACGACGCCGATGTCGTCGAGATGGACGGTGGTGTGTTCACCGGCGAACACGTACGGGTGCTCCTCGACCGGCGAGAGCCCGAGGTGCTCGAGGAGCGGAATCAGCTCGGCGATCGTGGCCGCCCGGTTGCGCAGGAACACCCGGAAGCGCCAGAAGTCGTCCAGCGCATCGATCGATCGACTGAACGAGGTCGACATCTCGTCGTGGCCCGACAGCATCGCCTCGACGTGGACGAGATCGCCGACCGCGGCGCTCGGGCGGACACGGGCTCGGTAATCAGCGGGTACCGACGGACCGACCACCGACCAGACGCGGTGACCCTCGACCTCACCGAGGACGTCGGCGAGCGCCTCGCGGGCACGCTCACCCCACGTTCTCGACACGTCGTCGACGCTCTCGGCCAGCGGCGAGGGATCAGAGGATGGAGCGGCATGCACCGTCATCGAGATGCGGGCGAGCGAACTCGTCCCGACGAACGTTTCGAGGTCGCGTGTGTCGCCGCCGTAATGCTCGCGCGACGAGCGCCGCCACCTGCTCCGGCAGTGCGGCCGTGAATCGTGACCGGGGGACGTACACGAACACCGTGGTCCACGGCCCGACGGGTTCGGCGACGTCGAAGACCCGCACGATGCGTCGTTCCTGGAGACCGACGATCTCCTCGACGAGGCGCGTCAGGTCGTCGACGTCGATCTCGAACAGCACGTCGCGCGGCAGCGTCTCGATCACGTTCCTGACCGCCCGGCTCGTGTGGTTCTCGACCGGCCCGGCCACCCGGTTCACGACGTCGTCGGCGTGCCTCGCGATGACCGGGATCGCGAACGCGCTGTGACGGTACGCGGCGCTGCCGAGCAACCCGACGAAGCGGACCTCGTCGTCGGATCCCGCCGGGACGCACGGCGATCGCGGTCATTCGAGCCGGCCGGTGGATGTCGGAGACTTCCTCGGTTCGCCAGATCACGTACGACGCTCCACCGACGAACGACGGCTGGTCGACGTGGCCGGCGTCGAGGCGCCCTGATCGATACTCACCGAGCAGGCTGTCATCATCGACGACGAGTCCGGACACCGACTTCCTGTAGGTCGCAGCGCCGAGGAACACGAAGTTCTCGTCGGCCAACCACATCAGGAGCGGATCGCCACCGGCAACCGAACGCATCCGCTGCTGCATGGGCCCGAAGTCGGTGACCGCTCGCTGCACACTCTCGATGGCCCGTCGGATCTCGTCTTCGAGGAGCGCACGGATCTCGGGTCCGCACCGGTCGATCACGATCAGTGTCCACGCCTCGACCGGGCCGTCGGCGGCAGCGACATCGACCAGCACGCGACGGTCATCACGACGTACACGCAACATCGGATGCACGAGCAGGTGGATTCCGAGTTCGTTGCGATCGAGCACCATCCGGACCGAGTCGACGAGGAACGGCGCGTCGTCGGTCACGAACAGGAGCACCGAGCGATCGGACTCCCAGCCGTCGCGTTCGAGTTCGGGCGACAGGACCTGCACGAGCGTCTCGCCGCGTTGGCGCACCCGACCCAGGTGCAGGTGGGCGACAGCGGCGGCGTAGGCGAGTTCCAGGCGCCGGGCGCCGGCGTCGTCGTTCGGCATCTCGCGGAAGTACTCGCCGATGAACGAGGCGAGGAGCGGTTCGTCCGGTCGGCGCTCGACGGCCATCGCCTGCAACCGGTCGATGATGTGGGCCACATCGTTGTGAGCGCTCATAGGGGTCCAGACTCCGGTCGGAAACGCCGTACCTCCAACGTAGCCCCGGCCGAGTGGACTTGTGATCACCTCGGCCGTCGACGGCGGCGACACCGCTAGCGTGCAGCTGGATGAAGCGCGACGAGCTCCACGGAGGCCATCGTCCGGTGGCAGGTGGCCTGGCACGAGCGGCTGTGTTCGGAATCAACGACGGCCTCGTGTCGAACGTGTCGCTCATCCTCGGATTCGCCGGCTCGGGCGTCGACTCCTCGGTCGTGCGTCTCGCCGGCCTCGCCGGAGCGATCGCAGGAGGCATCTCGATGGCCGCCGGCGAGTGGATCAGCATCTCGGCACAGAACGAACTCGTCGAGCGTGAAGTTGCCGTCGAGCGACGCGAGTTGGCGGGCAACACCGTTGCGGAGACCGCCGAACTCGCTGCCATGTACGAGTCGCACGGCATCTCGCCGGACACCGCCAGAGCCGCCGCCGAAGATGTGATGGCCTCACCTGAGACGGCACTGCGGGTGCACACCCGCGAGGAGATGGGCATCGACCCGCAGGACCTCCCGTCGGCGTTCCAGGCGGCGGCCGTCTCGTTCGTGTGCTTCATGTTCGGGGCGCTGCTGCCCGTCATCCCGTGGTTCACGGGTGCCAGCGGGTTCGCGCCGGCCGCCGTCTCGGTCGCCATCGGCGTCGTCGCCGCCGCCTTCGTCGGTGCTGCGATCGGTCGATTCGCGGAACGGTCGATTCCTGCGTCCATCGTTCGACAGATCGCCATCTTGTTGGTGGCGTGCGCCGTCACCTACAGCATCGGCGAACTCGTCGGTGTCAATGTCTGAGTCTGGAGCTCCACCATGCAACTGAACGTGTTGGGAACCGAACTCCAACCCTGTTCGTACGAGCCGATGACGGGATACCGCCGCAACGGCTGCTGCGAGAACCATGGCGACGACCCGGGGATGCACACCGTGTGTTGTCGGGTGACCGCCGACTTCCTCGAGTACTCCCGTGAACAGGGCAACGACCTGAGCACACCGATGCCGCAGTACGGGTTCGCCGGGCTGGCGCCGGGCGATCAGTGGTGTGTGTGCGCCGACCGTTGGAAGCAGGCACTCGACGCGGGCCGGGCCTGCGGCGTGATCCTCGAGTCGACGCACATGTCGACGCTCGAGTACGTCGACCTCGCCGACCTGCAGGCGTACGCCGTCACGGCATCGTGACCGTCGTGCCGGCCTCCTGCGAGGCGCGGACGAACTCGAGAAGCTCGTCGAGCTGCGCGTCGCCGAGACCACCCATCGCCGGCATCGGACCGAACTCCCATCGCGTCTGCTCCACGCCGTTGCGAACGGCACTGCGGAACCGGTCGTCGCTCAACTGACCGGACGCGTACATCGGATCGAGCAGCGACGGGCCGAGATCGGTGCCCTCCAGGGCGGCACCGTGACACGACGCACAGTTCGCCCCGAAGATCGCCCCGCCGCGTCCACCGGCGACATCGTCGTTGACGTCGGCGCCGCATGCGCTCGCCAACACGGCGAGCGCAGCGGTGACCGCGAGCGCCATCGACCACTGCCCCACCCGACTGCCGGCGTCCTGATGCGCGCTCATCGCTCCAGTATCCCGCCCCGCGCCGAATTTGAGTGAGCAACAACGCACACGTCCACGATCTGCGCTCACGCGAATGCAGGCAGCCGGCCATCAATAGCGCCGGATGGTGAACGCCGAGCCGCTGGGATCGTGAGATACCTTCGACACGTGCTTCACCGGACCGTGCTGGCAATCGGGATGATGGCGGTCGCAGTGGTCTCGTGCACTGACGACTCGGCCACGACGGTCGACGCCGTCGACGCTGCGGCGGTGAGCACCGACGTCGAGTCCACGCCGACCACGGCCGACTCGACCTCGACCACGAGTTCCACCACGACACCACCCACCACGACGCCACCCACCACGACGAGCACCACGACGACCACCACGTCCACCACGACGACGACCATTGCGTCGCCACCCGGCCCACTCGACCTCACCCAGGACGTCGTGGGCCTCGGGTACTCGGTCGAGGGCCGCCCGATCTTCGCCGAACGCCTCGGCACGCCTGGTGGACGCCGAGTACTCGTGATCGGGGCCATCCACGGCGACGAGGACGACGGCATCGCCATCGTGGAGGAACTGCGTCGTCGACCGATTCCCGACGGGGTGGAGTTGTGGTTGGTCGAGTCGATGAATCCCGACGGAGTGGCCAACCAGGTCCGGTACAACGGCAACGGCGTCGACCTCAACCGCAACTTCCCCTACAAGTGGGGTCCGATCGGCGTTCCGGGCGACAGCCAGTACGCGGGCACCGGCCCTGCGAGCGAACCCGAAACGCAGGCCTTGGTCAACTTCATGGTTCAGCTGCAACCCGACATCACGACGTGGTACCACCAGGACCTGTTCGTCGTGAATCCTGCCCAGGGTCGCGACGGGCGGATCCGCGCCCGCTACGCCGAACTCACCGGTCTGCCGATGGGCGAGATCACGGGTGGCACCTACACCGGCATCGCCGCCACATGGGCGCGCAACGAGTTCCGCCCGGCCGATGGCGTCGCCTTCATCGTGGAACTCGGCCCGACGCTGTCCGCACAAGAGGCCGCCACCCACGCCGACGCCGTTCTCACGATCGCCACCGAAGGCTGACATTCCATCGGCTGCGCGATTGGGGTCAGACCCCAATCGCGAGACCCCGCTCGCGTCCCGACCTCAGGGCATCCAGGCGAGGACGGCGGCGACCACGTCTTCGCCGCGGTCGTCCTGGAGGAAATGACCGCCGGGTTCGAACGTCTGGTGCGGTTGTCCAGCGGCGCCGGGGATGCGATCGACGAACATGTGCTGGAGGTGGCCGAGCACCATGTCACCGGGCGCCCACAGCGTGAGCACCGGCTTCGTCCACTGCTCCCACACACGCCAAGCCGCTCGGTTCGCCGGGACGGCCGGATCGTCGGGGCCCGTCGGAACGAGGAGCGGGAACTGGCGGGCGCCGGCCATGAACGACTCGTCGGGAAACGGAGCGCGGTAGGCGTCGGCCTCGGGATCGTTGAGTTCGCGAGCGAGGCACGCTCGCTGCAACAGCGCTCCGCAGTCCAGCGGATCCATCGTCTGCGAGACCTGCTGCCACAACATGAACCCGTCGCCCATCGGCTCGCCCTCGGGCAGTGCCGTGTTGCCGATGACCACCCGGTCGAACCAGTCGGGGTTCTCGGCGATCATCCGCAACCCGAGCAGGCCACCCCAGTCCTGGACGAACACCGAGATCCCCGGCGAGGTGCCCGATCGATCGATGCCGCCGACGAACGTGGTCAGCCAGCGGACATGGTTGGCGTAGGTGTAGTCATTGCGGTCGGTCGGTTTGTCGGACCGACCGAACCCGATGAGGTCGGGTGCGACGATGCGATACCCGGCCTCGACGAGCGGCGGGATCATGCGCCGGTACAGATAGCTCCAGGTCGGCTCGCCGTGCAGCAACAGGAACGTGCCCCGTTCGCCCGACCCCTCCTCCACGTAGGCCATGCGGAGACCTTCCACCTCGACGTACTTCGGCTCGTAGGGAAACTCGAACAGATCGGCGAAGCGGTGGTCGGGGGTGCGGACGAACGGGACGGTCATGATGCGCTCCTCATGCAGCGAGCATGCCAGACCGCTTCGACAGGGCCCGCGTCGCGAGCTCCGCGCGACAGGCTCAGCGCGCCGAGGTCAACTCGGCGAGATCAGCTCGGGCGCGCAGTACGACCGCTTCGTTGGGCTCGAGCACCTCCCGCGACCTTCGGTCATCGGCGGTCGAGAACAGGACGTCGACCTCGCCCACATCACTGGGCCACCGTTGGGCGTCGTCGGAGAAGTTGACGAGCACGGTGATGACCTCGTCGTCACCTCGCCGCTCGAAGCGCATGAGTGCACCATCGGGATCCACGATGCGCATCGAGCCGCGGCGCAACGCCTCGTGGTCGCGGCGCAGTGTGAGCAGCTCCCGGTACAACGAGTGCAGAGACGACGGATCACCGACCTGGGACTCCGCCGAGTGCGTCGCCGCATTGGCGGGGAATGGCAGCCACGGTCGAACGGGCCAGCCGTGACCGGTCTCGTCGTCACCGTCCGCCAGCCACGGGATCGGAGCCCGACAACCGTCGCGCCCGTCCGGATCGACGATGCGTTCGTCGGGGACGACGGCGTCCTCGAGACCCAGTTCCTCGCCGGCGTACAGGAACGGCGTGCCACGGGACGTCAGTGCGAGAACGGCCGCCGCCCGAGCACGTGCCTCGGAGCCGTAGCGCGTGCGGTGACGGGGTCGATCGTGGTTCGACAGCACGAACGTCGGCCAGCGCGGTTCGGCGAAGTCGGCCTCCATCTTCGACAGGGCCGCGTGCATCTCGCCGATCTGCCACGGGGAGTGCAACGGGCGGAAGTCGAACGACAGGTGCAGCTCCGGCCGATCCGGGTCACCGACGTACGACGCGCTTTCCCCGTCTCGCAGCAGGTACACCTCCCCCACCATCATCGGTTCGTGCTGGTAGCTGTCGAGCAACGTCCTGATCCGCCGCAGCAGTTCGTGGCCGAACGGACGGTCCGTCGCGAGCAACGGGAACCTCCAGAACGGGTCGGCGAGGTCGGGAACGTCGGTGCCCTTGCCGATCAGGTTGACCACGTCGGCCCTGAATCCGTCGACGCCCCGGTCGAGCCAGTACCGCAGCGTGGCGTTCATGGCCGCCTCGACCTCGGGGTTCGCCCAGTTGAGATCGGGTTGCTCGGCGAGGAACAGGTGCAGGTACGACTGGTCCGTCGTCGCGTCGTGTGTCCACGCCGGCACCTGGTTGAACATCGAGTTCCAGTTGTTCGGGGGCGAGCCGTCGGGCCGGCGGTCCTTCCAGACGTACCAGTCACGCCTGGGGTTGTCGCGCGACGATCTGGACTCGACGAACCACGGATGCTGATCGGACGTGTGGTTGGGAACCCAGTCGAGCAGGAGTCGCAGACCGCGCTCGATGGCACCCGGCAACCAGGTCGTCGAAGTCAGCATCGGTACCGAACACCGGGTCGATGCCGCAGTAGTCGGCAACGTCGTAGCCGAAGTCACGCATCGGTGAGGTGAAGATCGGCGACAACCAGAGTGCGTCCACGCCGAGGTCGGCCAGATAGTCGAGCTTGCCGGTGATGCCGGGCAGGTCACCGATGCCGTCGCCGTTCGAGTCGGCGAACGACCGCGGGTAGATCTGATAGACGACCGCCTCGCGCCACCACGGTGTGCTCACGCGACGATCATGCTCGGTGCGGTTCGGCTTCACACAATGGTGGGGTCAGACGAACTTGGCGAAGACCTCGAGGGGCTCACGGTCGGTGGTGAGCGAATTGATCGGCGCGTCAGTGTCGGCGTGGCCGATGGCGACACCGCAGAAGATGCGCTCCTCGGGCGGCGCGCCGACGAACTCCGACACCGCCTGTTCGTAGACCGCCCAGGCCTCCTGGGGGCACGTGTCGATGCCGGCCTCCTGGGCGAGCAGCATGAACGTCTGGAGGAACATGCCGAGATCGGACCACTGCGGCGGTCCCATGATCCGGTCGATGAAGCAGAAGATCGCCGCGGGAGCACCGAAGAAGTCGAGATTCTTGGCGAACTGCCCGAGGCGGCCCGCCTTGTCGTCGCGCTCGATGCCGAGGGTCGCGTACATGTCCTCGCCGATCTTGTAGCGCGACGAGCGGTACGGCTCGTGGAGCGGCGACGGGTAGATGTCGTAGGCCGGTGCCTCGACCGGTCGGTCGGCGAGGAACGCTCGGAACCGGGTCATCGACTCACCGTTGACGACGTAGATGCGCCACGGCTGGACGTTGCCACCCGACGGCGCACGCGACGCCGTGGTGAGCAGCTCCGCGATCGTGTCGTCGCTGACCGGGTCGGGCAGGAACGCTCGAACCGACTTGCGGGCGAGTACGGCATCGGTGACGTTCATCCGGGCAGTCTGGCGGGTCGGGGACGCAATGGTCGAAGCACGGCGCGGGTTCGACGCGCCGGCGAGCGTCGATCAGGACGTCCGCTCCACACACCGTCACACGGTGCCGGGTCAAACGTGACGTTTCCGTTCCTACCAGTCTGCAGCGATGTACTGGGTCTCGCAGAATTCGTAGATTCCCTCGCTGGCACCTTCGCGCCCGAGACCCGACTGCTTCATGCCACCGAAGGGCGCAGCCGGATCCGACACCGCTCCCCGGTTGAGGCCGATCATGCCGGCCTGTATCCGCTCGCTCACCGCGAGTCCTCGCCGCAGGTCGCTGGTGAACACGTAGCCGGTGAGACCCATCTCGGTGTCGTTCGCGTCGGCGATCATCTGATCGGTGTCGTCGAATGTGATCACCGGTGCGACCGGACCGAAGATCTCATGACGTGTGATCTCGTCGCCCGAACGAACGTTGCCCAGCACCGTCGGGGGGTAGAAGTGCCCCGGGCCGTCGACTGATCCACCGCCTGTCGCGATGGTCGCACCGTGATCGGCCGCCGCCGTCACGAGCTCGTTGATCGACGCGACCGCCTTGGCGTTGATCATCGGGCCGCAGGTGACGCCATCGTCGAATCCACTCCCGATGCGCACGTCGGCCATCGCGGCAGCGAACATCTTCGTGAAGTCGTCGGCCACTGCAGCATGGACGAAGAATCGGTTGGCCGCGGTACAGGTCTCGGCGGAATGCCGCATCTTGGCGACCATGGCGCCCTGGACGGCCGCCTCGAGATCGGCGTCGTCGAAGACGATGAACGGCGCGTTGCCGCCGAGTTCCATCACCGTCTTCAAGACGCGATCGGCAGCCCGCTTGAGCAGCACGATGCCCACCTCGGTCGAGCCGGTGAACGACACCATGCGGGTCGCCGGATGGTCGACCGCGGCGTCGAACCAGTCGCCCGATGTCAACGTCGGAACGATGTTGACGACTCCGGCGGGCACCCCGGCCTGGTGCAGCAGTTCACCGATGCGCAAGGCGGTGAGCGGCGTCTCACGCGGCGGCTTGATCACGGCGGCATTGCCGGCCGCGAGCGCGGGTGCGAGCTTGCGGGTGATCATCGCCGCCGGGAAGTTCCACGGGGTGACGATCACGACGACACCGACGGGTGGATGGTGCACGACGATCCGGTTCGCACCGCTGGGCGCCCTGCCGAGCGAGCCGTGGATCCGGACCGCCTCCTCGGAGTTCCAGCGGAAGAACTCCGCCGCGTAGGCGACCTCGCCGCGCGCGTCGGCGAGCGGCTTGCCGTGTTCCAGCGTGATCAGACGGGCCAACTCCTCGGTGTGGTCGACCATCAGCTGCCACGTACGCCGGAGGATCTCGCCGCGCTCGCGTGGCGCCGTTGCCGCCCACGCGATCTGCGCGTCGGCGGCGGCTTCGCACGCGAGCGTCGCATCGCGAGGAGTTCCTGCGGCGACGGAGGCGATGACCTCCTCCGTCGCGGGGTTCTCGACGTCGAACCGCTCCGAACCCGATCCGTCCCGCCATTCGCCACCGATCAAGACCTGTGTCTGCATGTCCCCATCATGCCTCGTCCGAGGTCAGGCCATGCTCACACGGTGCCGTCACACGGTGCCGGGTCAAACGTGACGTTTCGCGATGTCACACCCCTCATTCACACTCGACATCATGGGACGACCACATCGATACGACGAAGCCGGCGCATGGCACCACGTGATGAACCGGGGGGCCGACCGCCAGGACATCTTCAGCTCAGACCACGATCGGCTCTTCTTCGAGCATCACCTCGGTGACCTCGACAAGCGAGGCCTCCTCGAAACACACGCGTACGCGCTCATGGACAACCACTTCCACACCCTCGTGCGATCACCGGGCTCGTTGTCCGACGCGATGCACCGACTCGGTTGCGAGTACGCCCGTTGGTACAACAACGAACACGGCCGCGACGGACCCTTGTTCCGAAACCGGTTCGTCTCGATCCCCGTCACCAGCGAGGAACAACTGCTCGTGACGAGCCGCTACATCCATCGCAACCCTCTCGCGTTCGTGCCGCTCGAGGCGCTACCGGCCTACCGATGGTCGAGTCTCGGCGCCTACCTCGGACACCGCACGTCACCCGATTGGCTCCACCTCGACGTGGTCGGTCCCTTGCTCGGCGACGTCGACACTCACAGAATGTTCGTCGAGCAGACACACCCGTCGGACGACGATCACTCGCTCTGGCAGAGCATGCGGCGACCGGTCGACCTCGCCGAGATCGAACGAGCGGTCGGCAACGTGACCCATCTCGAACCGAAGTCGTTCGTCGGGACTCGTCGTGGTGAACCGTTGGCGCTGGTGCTGATGCTCGCTGTCGAGCTTCGAGCCGCGCCTGCCGAACGCCTCGCCACGAAATACGGGATCTCGAGCGCAGCGGCCGTGAGGGCCACTGCGCGGCGCGCCAGAGTTCGGCTGGTCGACGATGCGGACTTCGCACAGCTGCGCGGGCATGTGATGTCATCACTCTTCGGTTCGGCAGCGTGAAACGTCACATTTGACCCGGCACCGTGTGACGGTCGGGTGGTGGGACGTCAGGCGACGTCGTAACCGGCTTCGTCGATCGCCGCACGGATCGCAGCATCGTCGCCGCCCGACACGGTGACGAGCTTCGCGTCGACGTCGACGACGACGACGGCGACGCCGTCGACTGTCGACACCTCGGACTCGATGGCGTGCTTGCAGTGGTCACAGCTGATGCCGGGAACGGAGTAGGTACGGGTGGTCGTGTCGTCGGTCATGAAATGGTCTCCAGGTTCGGTGCGTGGGTCGGGGCGGTGGACGTCGGGATGGCGGTGCGGTCCTTGGCCCGGTAGCCGTCGAAACGACGGAGGCGCAGGCTGTTGGTGACCACGAACAGCGACGACATGCCCATCGCCGCGGCAGCCAACATCGGATTGAGGAAACCGAACGCCGCCAGTGGGATGGCGGCCGAGTTGTAGGCGAACGCCCAGAACAGGTTGCCCTTGATGGTCGCGAGCGTTCGTCGTGACAACGCCACGGCGTCGGCCGCTGCTCGGAGGTCGCCGGACACGATCGTCAGGTCGGATGCCTCGATCGCGACATCGGTCCCCGTGCCGAGCGCGATACCGAGGTCGGCCTGTGCGAGCGCCGGGGCATCGTTGATCCCGTCGCCGACCATGGCGACGCGATGGCCTTCGGCCTGGAGTCGTGAGATCTCGGCGGCCTTCGCATCGGGAAGGACGTCGGCGATGACGTGATCGACGTTCACGGCGTCGCCCACCGATCGTGCGGTCCTGGCGTTGTCGCCCGTCAGCAACGTGACCGTGAGACCGAGGTCGTGGAATGCCGCGATGGCCTCGGCCGATGTGGCCTTGACGGTGTCGGCGACGACCAGTACCGCCTCGGCCGTCGCCCCACGCCCGGCGAGGACGGCGGTGCGACCCTGCGCCTCGGCAGACGAGGCGGCCTGCGCGACTGCGGTCGGAACGGTGTCGAACAACCGGCGACGACCGACGCGCACCTCTTCGCCGTCGACGTTGGCGGTCACACCGATGCCAGGTCGGTTGACGAAGGTGTCGACGATTCGGCCGTCGGTGCGGCCGGCAGCGGCGATGGCCTGTGCGATCGGGTGTTCCGACTTCGCCTCGACGGCGGCCGCGAGGGCGAGCAGGTGATCGCGATCGCCGTCGGGTGCCAGCACGTCGACGAGCGACATCCGACCCTCGGTGACGGTGCCCGTCTTGTCGAGCACGATCGTGTCGATGCGGCGCGTGTCCTCGAGGACCTCGCCACCCTTGATGATCACGCCGAGCTGGGCGGCACGTCCGGTGCCGACCATGATGGCGAGCGGCGTGGCGAGGCCGAGGGCGCAGGGGCACGCCACGATCAGCACCGCGACCGCCGCGGTGAACGCATCGTTCACGTCGCCCGTGATCGCGAACCATGCCGCCAGGGTCACGAGCGCGATGCCGATCGCGACGCGGCACGAACACCGACGACACCCGGTCGGCGAGGCGCTGGACCTCGGCGCGGCTCCCCTGTGCCTCGTCGACGAGACGCACGATCTGGGCCAGCGCCGTGTCGGAGCCCACCCGTGTCGCCTCCACGACGAGCGATCCGTTCGCATTCACGGTGGAACCGATCACCTCGTCGCCCGGACCGACCTCGACCGGCACGGGCTCACCGGTGATCATCGATGCGTCGACGGCGGAGTGTCCGTCGACGACCACCCCGTCGGTCGCGATCTTCTCGCCCGGGCGGACGACGAACTGCATACCGGGCGTCAACGACTCGATCGCCACCTCGGTCCCGTCGACGAGTCGGGCACTGCGTACACCCAGGTCGGCGAGCGCTCGCAGCGCATCGCCCGAGCGCCGTTTGGCCCTGATCTCCAGCCACTTGCCGATGAGGATCAGCGCGATGATGACCGTCGCCGTCTCGTAGTAGACGTGTCCGCCGTCAGTGCCCATTCCCTCCATCGAATGTGCGGCCGCCGATTCGTCGCCGACGCTGCCGAGCAGCACGACCGTCGACCACGTCCATGCCGACAGCGTTCCCATCGAGACGAGCGTGTCCATGGTGGTGGTGCCGTGGCGCAGGTTCATCCATGCGGCGCGGTGGAATCCCCAACCGCACCAGAACACGACCGGCGTCGCGAGGATCGCGGCGACCCATTCCCAACCGTCGAACATCAGCGGCGGCACCATCGAGATGGCGACGACGGGAATGCCGAGAACGAGCGCGACGATCCATCGACGCCGAAGATCGGCCTCACGGCGTTGTTCGGCCTCGTCGTGGTCAGCCGTCACCGGCGCCTCGTAGCCGAGTCGTTCGATGGCGGCGCGGAGTTGATCGTCCTCGACGGTGGCGTCGTGCATCACGGTGGCGCGGCCGTTGGCGAAGTTGACCCGCGCGTCGGTGACACCGTCGAGCTTGGTCAGCGTGCGCTGGATGCGGTTCGCGCACGCGGCACAGGTCATCCCCTCGACGGCGATGTCGGAACGTGTCGGCGCCTCACTCATGTCGACCACCGTAGACCTTCCATTCGACTGGAAGGTCAAGCCCCGTCCTGGAGATTCCCGTCAACATTCCGGCGCACCTGCGATGACTTGACAGCGGTGGGGATCGGTGCAGGCCGACGGGTCCAATCCGCGTGCGCGACCGGCGAGGTCGAGCAGTTCGGTGCGGGCCACCTCGAGCCGCGCGATCTGTTCGTCGATCTCCGCGAGGTGCCGATCGAGCAGGGCCATCGTGTGGCCGCAACTCCGCGCCCCGCGTCCTTCAGTTCCAGCACCGACTGGATCTCCGCCAGCGACAGGCCGGACGACTGCGCGTCGCGGATGAACCGGAGACGCTCGACCGCATCGTCGCCGTACTCGCGATATCCCGACGGCGTCCTGACCGGCTCGGCGAGCAGATGGATCGACTCGTAGTACCGGATCGTCTTGGTGGTCACCCCGGCCTGGTCGGCGAGCATCCCGATGCGCATGTCATCATGCTATCGGTACATTCCATCCAACTGGAATGTTGTCAGAGCGCCGCCCGCAAGTTCGCGGCGGCGAACTCGGCGGTGAGGTCGCGTTGACGATTCGCGAGCAGTTCGTAGCTCGCCGGGATCTTCGCCACGTCGGCCGACCGCAGCAGCGGGGGGTAGTAGTGCGCGTGAAGTTGCCAGCCGTCGGCGTCGTGGCGATCGGCGACGCCCCGAGGTGCCCCGTGCCAGCCCGAGCAGTAGGGGAACGGCGCGCCGAAGAGCGCATCGAAGGCACGCAACATCGACTGCAGGATGTCGGCGAGCGATTCACAGTCGTCGGCGCCGAGATCGGCCAACGACCCGATCGCTCGACGCGGCAACACCATGGTCTCGTACGGCCAGTAGGCCCAGTACGGCACGACGACGACCCACGACTCGTTGGTTGCGACGACTCGATCGCCGACCTCCAACTCGCGCTCCAGGTAGTCCATCAGCATGCGGCGCCCGTGGGCAGCGCGATATCTGCGCTGAGACGCGAGCTCCCGTTCGGCTTCGTCGGGCAGGAAGTCCGATGCCCAGATCTGCCCGTGCGGATGAGGATTCGATGCGCCCGAGATCGCTCCCCTCGTCTCGAAGATCTGCACCCACCGGTGGGTGGCGTGAAGTTCGTCGAGCTGCGACTGCCAGAGTTCGATGACCCGCACGACGTCGGCCCTGTCCATGTCGGCCAGGGTCAGATCGTGTCGGGGCGAGAAGCAGATCACCCGACACTCGCCTGCGCCGGTGTCGACCTGGAACAACTCGTCGGGCGACGTCGCCGGAGTCGGGGCGTCGGGGACGAGCGCGGCGAAGTCGTTCTCGAACACGAACGTCGTCTCGTACGCCGGATTCCGCACGCCACCTGCACGCTCGTTCCCGGGACACAGGTAGCAGCCCGGGTCGAAGGTGGGTGCCGGATCGACCGTCGGTCCGGTCTGGCCGTTCCACGGACGCTGCGTCCGTTGCGGTGACACGACGACCCACTCGCCGGTCAGGGGATTGAACCGACGATGTGGGTCACGGGCCGGATCGAACTGCACCGGCCTCAGTAGATCTGCGGGATGTAGTTGAGCTGATCGACCGGTGGCCGTTCGTACCCCTCGTCGGGGCGCACGTCCCTCAACTTCACCTTCGGGTACGACACCTTCTCGTGCGGCACCAACGACAACAGGTGACTCATGGTGTTGAGTCGGGCACGACGTTTGTCGTCACCGTTGACCTCCCACCAGACCGCCTCGGGAATCGAGGTGTGCTCCACCATGATGTCCTTGGCGCGTGAGTACTCGTTCCACTTGGTCTGCGAGCGCGCATCGATGTCGGAGAACTTCCAGCGCTTGGCCGGATCGGCGAGGCGTTCCTCGAAGCGTTGCGTCTGCACCTCGTTCGACACCGAGAACCAGTACTTCACGATCTGGACGCCGGAGCGCACCAGCATCCGCTCGAACTCGGGGACCGACCGGATGAACTCCCAGTATTCGGCGTCGCTGCAGAATCCCAGGACCCGCTCGACGCCGGCACGGTTGTACCAGGACCGGTCGAACACGACCATCTCGCCCGCCGCCGGCAAGTGGGCCACGTACCGTTGGAAATACCACTCGGTGCGCTCACGTTCGCTCGGCTTCGGCAGTGCGACGACCCGACAGGCACGTGGATTCAGCGGACCGGTGAGGCGGCTGATCGTGCTCCCCTTGCCAGCCGCATCGCGACCTTCGAAGATCACCACCAGGCGATGCCCGCTGTGCCTGATCCACTCGAGCATCTGGACCAGTTCGAGTTGGAGCCGCTCCAGTTCGCTCTCGTAGGTGCGACGATCGAGTTTTGCGTTGCCAGACATTCGGGATCGACGTTACCGCGCACGCGCTCGCCGATCGAAGTGCGCTCGCCACGCCGTCGCGGTCAGCCGCAGTATCCGAGCGAGCAACGATCGGCCGTCGACATCGTGGGCGCGGGCGCCGGAACGGACCCGAACGTCGGACGGTAGACGTCGGTGGCGATGCCGTCCCAGCGGTTGTGTGACAGCCCGAACACGAGTCGCATCGGATCGGGCGACGGGATCCAACTCG
Source organism: Ilumatobacteraceae bacterium (assembly GCA_963829585.1). Taxonomy (GTDB): domain Bacteria; phylum Actinomycetota; class Acidimicrobiia; order Acidimicrobiales; family Ilumatobacteraceae; genus Sva-07. Next base: position 33,302 of record CAWHJD010000013.1, read on the forward strand.
CGAAGTAGGTGTTGCAGTCGACCGCGCACTTCGGGACTGCGGCGATGTCGGCGACGATGCTGAACGGTCCGACCGCTCGGGTCGCACGTTCGACGAGAATCCGGTCGCCCCACCAGTCACCGACCTTCGTGATGGCCATCCAACTGCCGTTCGATCGCACGATCTGGGTGGCGTTGACCATCCGGCCGGCGACGTCCATCACCGGGACTGCTGCCGCGGGATCCGACACCCAGCGCGCACCGGTCCAGTATCTCGGCGCGGCCAGGAGCTGCCCCCGCGGAACTCGAGCGACCGTGACGATCGGGGCGCACTGCCTGTCGTGTGCATAGACGTAGATGTAGGGATCGAAGCCGAACTGGCGGTGACACTGCGCGTAGAGATAGGTCCACGTGCTGTCCGACTCGATCGACCATCCGTACAGCGCCGGGCTCGCATTCGCCGGTGCGCCGTACACCTCGATGTCGAGGCTGTCGATGTCGACCCCGGCCACGACCGTCGAGATCGGCTCGACTCGCGACAGATACCCGGGCCCTCGCTCGACCATCTCCGCCATGAACACGTACACGCGGCCGTCGGCACCCATCTCCGCTCCCAGCGGCCAGTACCAGTGGGCGAACTTCGTCGTGCTCGATGCATACAGCCAGGGCTGCGGGTCAGCCGCCGTCCCGCTCATCAAGACCGTGAAACAGGTGCCTCGTTGGATCATCCCGATGTTGTGCACCAGCGTCGTGGATCCGTTCGGAAGCCTGACCTCGGCATCCTGGAACGTCCACAGCACCGTTCCGTTCGACAGTGGCGTCGCGCGCTGATAATCAGCACCGACGACACCGCCCGGTTCGGCAACGAACAGTTGGTCGAGCTGATCGGGTGTGATACGTGCCAGGCAGACGGATCCTGCCGCGTAGGTTCCGGCCGCGTCGACACTCGACGGCCGCGACGTCTCCCCGAGGCCGACACCGAGCAGCACCGCCACGAGGACCAGCAGCGCGAGCGACCGACGCATCGACACAGTCTCGCACTCCTCGTCGGCCCGGTCAGTTGTCAGGCCCGATGTCACAGCCTGCGGATGTCGGGATTGAACGCCCGTGGTCCGCGCCGGGGAACCGAGACGCCCACGGTGAACAGCAGCCGGATGATCCGTTGGCGATGACCCGACCACGGTGCGAGATGACGACCCATCAGGTCGTCGCCGCCCTGGTCGGGCGGCACACGGGCGGCGTCACCCGTGAACGCGTAGTTGACCATCGTCGGCAGGCCGAAGTCGCGCAGCACGATCGTGTCGGGGTCACCGTGGCTGGCGGTGATCACCGACGTCGCCGTCCAGGCTCCCATCCCCGGCAGCGCCGTGAGCCGCGTGAGGGCGTCGGGCGTGCTCATCGTCGCAGCCTCCTCCAGTCGGCTGGCGCGCTTGGCGGCGAGGACGATCGCATCCGCCCGTCGGCGTTCGACGTTGAACCGGTGCAGGTCGACGTACGACTTCGACGCAACCACGTCGGGTGTCGGGGGCAGTCGGAGATCGCACGGTCCCGGCGCCGGCTCGCCCCACGCGTACACGATCCGCGTCCAGCTCTTCAGGGCCTCCTCGACGGTCACTCGCTGGCCGAGCAGCACCAGGAGCAACTCCTGCCAGATCACGCCCGCCGCCGCGAGGCGGAGGCCCGGATGTCGCCGCCACCATTCGGCGACCCGCGCATCGAGTGTCGGGTCGAAGCCACCGACGTCGTCGTGCAGACCCACCCAGTGCGGTGCCCGATCGAGCAGCCAATCGGCGCCACTCCCCCAGGACACCGCGGTCGTGTGGCCCGAACGGTCCCAGGTGAGCTGCATCGTGCCCGGGCCCTCGGGCGTGAGCACCGCCTTGGCGAAGCTGTTCGTCGTCCACCGAGTCGTCGGGTCACGCGGGTACGTCCCGATGGGCTTCATCGTGGAACGCAGATCGATGTCGCCCGTCGCGAGCGTGCGTCGAGCCGTCACGACGATCGGCGGTCAGGCGCCGACGAGCGCGCGCCAGTCGGCCGGGTACGCGTCGGCGACCTGGGCCGGCGACATCCGCAACGTCGACTCCGGAGCCATGTCGGCGACGACGCGACCCTCGGTGTAGTGGTGGGCCACGAGTCGCAGTCCCTCGAAGAGCGGCATGCGGAGTTCGACGAGTTCGGCCGGCGGCGTGGCGTCGAGGAAACCCCACATCGTGAATGCGATCGTGAGGTCGTGGACGACCGGCGCCCGCGAGAAGATCGACGCCCGACGCAGCGCGATGCCGAGGCACCCTTGGACGACGTCGTCGACGTTCTCACCCGGCTGTAGTTCCAGTGTGGGGCGGAGCTGGCTGGCGATGCGGAGGGCGAAGCCCTGGTCGGGCCCTTGCGAGCCGAGCTGCGGGCCCTCCGGCTGGAATCCCTCGATGTCGCCGGGCCGGTCGGGCGTCCACGACTCGGGCACGTGATCGGGCGACTCGTAGTGACGGGGTCGGTCGGTCGGCGGTACCGGGCTGAATCTGGGGGCGGACATCGCTGTCTTTCTAGCAGCAGACCGCTCGGGTGCCGAACGTTCAGCCGGCGTTGCGCAGCGAGCGGTGCAGCAGCCCGTACACGAGGCTGTCCTCGAGTGCGCGCCACGAGGCCTCGATGATGTTCGGGCTGACCCCGATCGTGGTCCAGTCACGTGTGCCATCGGTCGCCGACAACAGCACCCGGGTGGTCGACCCCGTGGCGCTGGTGCCGTCGAGGATGCGGACCTTGTAGTCGGTGAGGTGGATGTCGGCGAGTTCGGGCAGCATGGTGCCGACCGCCTTGCGGAGCGCCACGTCGATGGCGTTCACCGGCCCGTTGCCCTCGGCCACCCACACGCGACGCTCTGCGTCGTCGCCGCTGCCGACCCACACCTTGACCGTCGCTTCGGTGGAGAACTCACCGCCGGGCAGCTCGTCGGTGATCACGCGCATCGACTCGACGCGGAAGAACTCGGGGACCTGGCCGGCCGCCCGACGCATCAGCAGCTCGAGCGACGCGTCGGCTGCTTCGAAGTGGTAGCCCTCGTGTTCGAGTCGCTTCAGATCGTCGACGACGTCGTTGATCTGCGCGCCGTCGAGTTCGATGCCGATCTCGTCGGCCTTCATCTGGATCGTTGCGCGGCCCGCCATCTCGGACACGACGAACCGTGTGCCGTTGCCGACCAGTTCGGGGTTGACGTGTTCGTAAGCGTCCTTCGCTCGAACGATCGCCGACACGTGGAGCCCGGCCTTGTGGGCGAACGCCGACGACCCGACGTACGGAGCCTGCGGGTTCACGGCCCGGTTGAGGGTCTCCGCGACGTGATGACTCACCACGGTGAGCCGCTCGATGCGACCCTCGGGCAGACACTGGTAGCCGAGCTTCAGCTGCAGGTTCGGGATGACCGTCGAGAGATTCGTGTTGCCGGTGCGCTCGCCGAGGCCGTTGAGCGTGCCCTGCACGTGTCCGGCGCCGGCCTCGACGGCCGCCATCGAGTTCGCCACGGCGCAACCGGTGTCGTCGTGGCAGTGGATGCCGATGACGGCGTCGCCGCCGACGTGCGCCTTGACGTCGGCGACGATTCGACCCACCTCGGTCGGCAACGTGCCGCCGTTGGTGTCGCACAACACGAGATGCGAGGCGCCGTTCACGACGGCCGCCTCGATCGCTCGGAGCGAGAACTCCGGATTGTCCTTGTAGCCGTCGAAGAAGTGCTCGAGGTCGACGAGCACCATCCGGCCCTCGCCGTGCAGGTACCTGACCGAGTCGGCGATCATCGCGGCGCCTTCGTCCAGGGTGGTCTGGAGCGCCTCGACGACCTGGTACTCGGAGCTCTTGGCGACGATGCACACCGCTGCAGTGTTCGCCTCGATCAGGTTGCGCAGCGTGGTGTCGTCGTCGACCTTGCCGCGAGGACGACGCGTCGAGCCGAAGGCGACCAGCGTCGAGGTGCCGAGATGCAATTCGCTCTGGGCGCGGGTGAAGAACTCGATGTCCTTCGGATTGGCACCCGGCCAGCCGCCCTCGATGAAGTGCACGCCGAGGAGGTCGAGCTGCTCCGCAATACGCAGCTTGTCGTCGACCGTCGCCGACACACCCTCCACCTGGAGGCCGTCGCGCAGTGTGGTGTCGAAGACTTCGACGTGTCGCATGAATTGCTCCCGAGAACTGAAAGAGCCGCCCGGAGGGGCGGCTCGACGAACACGTGGGGGTCCACGTGTTCTACAGAATGATGATGATGGCGGCGCACTGGTGGTTCGTCATCGGGCTCCATTGAAGCCTGAACAGGAGGCGGATTCAACCGGGCGGGCGAGAAAGGCGCCGAACCTGTGCACGTGGTTGTGCATGAACAGTGGGCAACACGTGGACGACGGGAGAATTCCTGGGGGTAACGAGGAAGTTTCGGGGATAACCCTGTGTTTTTCGAAATACCTCTTGACCAGGCCTTTTGCAGCCTATTGACTGATGCTTGTTCCGGAGAGCGCACGCCCACCGGAGCGGTGAGGAGGGGGCTTCGGCCCAGCCCGCACCGCTCACGAGGCGAAAGCGGAATCGGAGCATGGACAGTGTTCACGGCCACCTCGAACGGGCCGCCGGACTCCCTCGGGAGCTCGACGGCGACCGACGAGTCGGCGACTGCGACGGGAGACCGGAGCGGGAGTCGGGTCAGACCGGACCGATGGTCGCCTTCGGGTGACCGACGGAAACGGAGACCTGCTGGACCGTTCGAAGGGTGCGGGGAGACTCGTGACCGGCGGATGGTGCGGCGAGGCGATCGGGTTCGCGGGGCGTCTTCGGACGGTCGGTGGGCAACGGAGCTGTGGTTGAGGAGCCGAAGGAACTGGGGCCACCCCAACTGGACTCAGCGAGGTCGGTTCCGATTGGCGCCAGGACCGATGGCACGGGCAACCGGGTCAGCGTGAAGCGGTGCCAACGGGTTCGAGGCCGGGAAACCGGTGTCGAGTCCGAAACGCGGCATCGCCCGCCACGCCGGAAGGCGAGACGGGCGATGTGAACAGGTCGAGTCGAAGGCTAACGCCCGACGTTCGACCAGTGGTGGACCTGTCCATCGAGCAGCCCCGAAGGGTGCGCCGGCGAAAGCCGGTCACCCGACGGGGCGCTTTCGTTTTTCCCACCCCTCCTCCGCACCACCAACCCACAAACCTCCGAAATTCTCCTCGCCGTGCGCGCTGAGCGCGCACGGGGAGGAGAATTTCGGTGCTGGGCGAGGGGCCGGGTGGGTGTCAGTGGAGCGCCGCGGCGAGACGGGTGACGTGCTGGAGGTCGTCGCGGGCGAGTTCGACGGTGGGGCCGGGGAAGAACGTGACGTCATCGGCTCCTGCGTCGGCGAGTGCTTCCGCGTGACGAACGGCGTCGTCGAAGGAGCCGATCGCTCCGAGCTCGATCCACCACTCCGCCGGCATCTCGGCGATCCCGTCGACACCTCGCGCGTCGTGACGCTCCATGATCTCGTCGACGTGCGGGTGGGCGAGCAACGCCGGATTGGTGCCGTCGAGCAATCCGGCGACGAACGGCGCCATGACCCGACGGGCAACGCGCGCGTCGTCGTCGATGGCCAGCGCGGTGAACACCGACACCCGGAACGGACCGGGGCTCGCCGCCAGGGCGATCGACTGCGCGACGTAGGTCGGACCCGCGCCTTCGGCGAGCACGACGCCATCGGCCACCCGACCGGCCAGCGCCAACGACTTCGGGCCCCGCACACCGGCGAGCAACGGCGGAGCGGACTCGGGTGGCGCATGGAGCGCCACGTCGCGCATCGTGTACTCGGATCCCTCGAACGTGACCGTCTCACCGTGCAGCAGTCGGCGCACGATGGTGATCGCCTCCTCGAGCGTCGTGAGCGGAGACGACGTGCGGACGCCCATCTGGTCCATCCACTCCTGTATCCCATGGCCGATTCCGGCGATCAGGCGCCCCGGCGCCAGGTTGGCGAGCGTCGCCAGTTCCATTGCCGTCACGGCCGGATTACGTGCGACCGCCGGCAGGATGCCGATCCCGACCGTGAGCGACTCGGTGCGGGCCAACGCCGTCGCTGCCAGGCTGACCGCGGCGGTGTAGAAGCAGTCTTCGATCAGCCAGAGCTGATCGACGTTCGCGGCCTCGAGGGCCTCGGCCACCTCGACCACGAACGGCGCCGGAAGGCTCCGATCGAAGCACATCCCCACGTTCATCCCCATCGCGGGACCGTACCCCGGGTCAGCGGACGAGTTCGCACCAATCCTTGTAGCGGGGATCCTGGCCGCGGATGGCCTGGTGGTAGACCTCGGCGATGGCCGACGTCATCGGACCGGGACACGGGATCATGCGGTCGTCGACCGAGTTGATCGAGCTGACCTCGGCGGCCGTGCCGCACACGAATGCCTCCTCCGCGATGTACAGATCGCTGCGGGCGATGTTGTCGACGACCACCTCGAAGCCGAGATCGGCGGCAATCCTCGACACCGAATTCTGGGTGATCCCCTCGAGCGCCCCGGCCGACAGCGGCGGCGTGAGCAGCTTGCCGTGGCGGGCGACGAAGATGTTCTCGCCGGTGCACTCGGCGATGAGGCCGTTCGGGGCGAGCATGATCGCCTCGTCGTAGCCGGCCTTCAACGCCTCGACCTTCGCGAGTGACGAGTTCACGTAGTTGCCGGTGGTCTTCGATGCGGGCGGCATCGTGTTGTGGTCGTGACGCGTCCACGACGAGATCTTCATCCGCACGCCCTTCTCGACGGCGTCATCGCCGAGGTACGCACCCCACGGCCAGCAGGCGATCGACACGTCGACCGAACACGGCAACGTGTTGAGGCCCATCTCGCCGTACCCGTAGTAGGCGATGGGCCGGATGTAGCAGGACTCGAGCCCCGTCGAGGCAACGGTCTCCTTGGTCGCGGCGATCAACTCGTCGACGGTGTACGGGATCTCCATGCCCATGATCTGCGCCGAGCTGAACAGACGCTCGATGTGCTCGGTCAGACGGAAGACGGCCGGACCCTGATCGGTCTCGTACGCCCGGATGCCCTCGAACACGCCGGTGCCGTAGTGCAGCGTGTGGGTGAGCACGTGGACCTGGGCCTTGTCCCAGTCGACGAGCTCGCCGTTCATCCAGATCTTGGGGGTCGGTGCGATGGGCATGTCGTCAGCTTCCCACGCGCGCAGCGACGGCGTCACCGACGTCGGTGGTGCTGCCGGTGACAGGATCGGCGCACGCGGCGCGGATCCGATCGGCCGCAGCGCTCTCGCCGAGGAAGTCGAGCATCAGCGCTGCGCTGAGGATCGCCGCCGTGGGGTTGGCCTTCCCGGTGCCGACGATGTCGGGCGCAGAACCGTGCACCGGCTCGAACATCGACGGGCCCGTGCGAGCCGGGTTGAGATTGGCCGACGACGCGAGTCCGATCCCGCCCGACACGGCACCACCCAGATCGGTGAGGATGTCGCCGAACAGGTTGTCGGTCACGATCACGTCGTACCGGTGGGGATCCTGCACGAAGTAGATACAGGCGGCGTCGACGTGGTTGTACGCAGTGGTGACGTCGGGGTACTCGGCGGCGACCTCGTCGAACGTGCGCTCCCACAGATTGCCCGAGAACGTGAGGACGTTGGTCTTGTGCACGAGCGTGAGGTGCTTGCGCGGACGACCCGCCGCCAACTCGAACGCATAGCGGATGCAGCGCTCGACGCCATGACGGGTGTTCACCGATCCCTGTGTCGCCACTTCGAGCGGCGTGCCCCGCCGCAGCACACCACCTTCGCCGACGTACGGGCCTTCGGTGTTCTCGCGGATCACCACGAAATCGTGGGGCGCGTCGCCGCCGGGCGCCGTGCCGACGAAGGGCCGCTGGTTGATGTAGAGATCGAGCTCGAAGCGCATCTTCAGGAGCAGGCCGCGCTCGATGACCCCCGGAGGGACCTCCGGCGTCCCGACGGCGCCCAGCAGGATGCAGTCGAAGGTTCGGAGTTCGTCCAGGACCTCGTCGGAGAGGATCTCACCGTCGCGCAGGTACCGCGACCCGCCGAGATCGAAGTCGGTCGTGGCGATGTCGACTCCTGCTGCCCGAACCACCTTGATGGCCTCGGCGGTCACTTCGGGGCCGATGCCGTCGCCGCCGATCACTGCGATGTTGTGCGTCATGGGCGGCGATCCTACGGCGGCGACGGGTCCCCATCACATGGCACGTCGGGCGTGGCCGACGGGGCTCCGGGTATCCTCGGATGACCATGGCCGAAGTCCAGTTGTCTCCCGCAGCGTACGAACGCCTCAAGGCCGAGTTCGACGATCTGACCACACGCGGTCGGATCGAGGTCGCCAACAAGATCGAGCGTGCCCGGGAAGAAGGCGACCTCAAGGAGAACGCCGGCTATCACGCCGCGAAGGACGAGCAGGGCCACATGGAGGGCCGCATCCGCCAGCTGGAACACCTGTTGGAGAACGCCCAGATCGTCGAGGGTTCGAAGATCTACACCGTGGTGTACGAGGGCGACTCGGAGGACGACGCCGAGCGCTATCTCATCGGCAACATGGAAGAGCAGGTCGACGGCGCCGATGTGATCAGTCGCACGTCACCGCTCGGCAAGGTCCTCGACGGCGCCGAGGCCGGTGCGACCATCACCTACGAGGCGCCCAACGGCGCGCTCACCGTGACCGTGCTGCGTGTCGAGCAAGCCTGAGGCCGACGCCGTGAGTCAGGTGACGATCCTGACACCCAGGCTGCCCACGGGGCGATTCGTCGACCTCGGCGAGCGCGGCACGATCATCGTGCGTGACTTCGGTGGACGGCCCGGGAGCACCCGTCCTCGCCCTGCTGCACGGGTGGACCGCGACGGCCGACCTCAACTGGTTCAAGTGCTACGAGGGACTCGGTGAACACTTCCGCGTGATCGCGTTCGATCATCGCGGACACGGCACCGGCGTACGGACGAAGCAGCCGTTCCGACTGGAGGACTGCGCCGACGACGTCGCCGACGTGACAGCCGCGTTGGGCGTCGACACGTTCATCCCGGTCGGCTACTCGATGGGCGGCCCGATCGCCCAACTCGTGTGGAAACGACACCGCGAACGGGTCAGAGGACTCGTCCTGTGCGCGACTGCTCCCTACTTCGCGGCGCGGCGCAACGAGCGCAGGATGCTGCTCGGCTTGACGGGCCTCGCGACCATGGCCCGCGTCGCCCCCGAGAGCGCCAAGATCTGGCTGACCGAACAGCTCTACCTCCAGCGCAAGACGATGCAGTGGGAACCCTGGGCCATCCAACAGGCGGCCACGCACGACTGGCGAATGGTGCTCGAGGCCGGCCGGGCGCTCGGCAACTTCTCGTCGACCGACTGGTTGGCGGACATCGATGTCCCCGTGTCCAACGTGCTGACGATGCGCGACCAGGTGGTCCCGCTGCGCCGACAGGTCAAGCTGTTCGAGCAGATCCCGGACACCCACGCCTTCCGCATCGACGGGATGCACGACGCCGCCGTTGCCAACGCCGACCGGTTCGTGCCGACGCTGATCAGAGCGATCGGTTCGATCGAGCAGCGTTCGTGACGGGTTCGAGGCGTCACCGCGGGATGCTGGCAGTCGGCATCACGGGCTCGCTGCTCGCGCTCGCTGTTCTGACCGTGCGCGCCGTTGGGCGAACGAGCAGTCCGGGTCATGCCGTTCATCGATCGCGGCTGGGTCGCAACACGCGCCTCGCCCGAATGGGCGCCAGGGTCGGAACCACGTACGCCACCACTGCGGCCCGCAAGACGTTCGCGTCGGCCGAACGTCGCGAGGAACTGGATCGCCACCGAGAGCTGCGATCGGCGCAGCAGGTCGCGGACGAACTCGGGCACATGAAGGGCGCCCTGATGAAGCTCGGCCAGATGGCCAGTTACCTCGACGACGGACTGCCCGAGCCGCTGCGCCTCGCACTGTCGCAGCTGCAGTCGAACGCTCCGCCCATGTCGATCGAGCTGTCGATCGCCACGATCGAGCGTGAGCTCGGGCGTCCGGTCGAGGAGCTCTTCGTCGAGTTCGATCCCGATCCCATCGCGGCCGCGTCGATCGGCCAGGTGCACCGGGCGTTGATCCGCGACTCGGCCGGTGTCGAGCGCGCCGTGGCCGTCAAGGTCCAGTACCCGGGTGTCGCCGAGGCGATCGTCGCCGACCTGCGCAACGCAGACCTGCTCGGCGCCGTGCTCCGACAGGGGTTCGGCGGGCTCGACCCGGCGGAGATGGTCGACGAGATCAAGCTGCGCATCGCCGAGGAAACGGACTACGAGCTCGAGGCTCGAAATCAACAACTGTTCGTCGACTACTACCGGGATCATCCGTTCATCAAGATCCCCGAGGTGGTGCCCGAGCTGTCGACACGTTGCGTCCTGACCACCGAACTCGTCGAGGGGTTCACCTGGGCCGAGCTGCTGCAGCGCGACCGGGCCACTCGCGATCGGGCCGGCGAGGTCATCTTCCGGTTCGTGTTCCGCAGCCTCTATCGGATGGGTGCCTTCAATGGTGATCCTCATCCGGGGAACTACCTGTTCCACGACGACGGCACGGTCACGTTCCTCGACTTCGGACTCGTCAAGCACTTCTCCGTCGAGGAGTTGTCGACGTTCGGGTCGATGGTGAAGGCAGCGGCGGTCGACCACGATCACGCCGAGTTCCGTTCGATCCTGGAGTGCGCCGGAATGTTGCAGCCGGGAGCGCCGGTGTCGACCGAGGAGGTCGGCGAGTACTTCTCGCACTTCTACGACACGGTGCGAAGCGATACCGACATGACCTGGACGCGCGAGTACGCGAACTCGATCGTGCGGCACACGTTCGACCGCACGAGTCCGATCAGCCAGTACGCAACGGTCCCGAGAGCATTCGTCTTCATCCAGCGGATCAACCTCGGGCTGTATGCGCTGCTCGGCCAACTCGGCGCCAGCGGCAACTACCGCCGCATCGCCTCCGAGTTGTGGCCCTTCGTCGACGCAGAGCCGTCCACCGACCTCGGACGCGCCGAGGCCGCCTGGCTCGCGACGCACCCCCATCCCTGACCGCCCCCACACACCCCACCACCGCCGAAATTCTCCTCTGGGTGCGCGCTCGAGCGCGCACCCAGAGGCATTTTCGGAGTTGTGTGGGAGGTGGGTGAGAGTTGGGTGGGGGTTTGAGGGCTGACGTGGGGGCGGCGGAGTTCGCAAGTAGCGTCGTTCCGATGCGCCGGACACTGCCTGTATTGCTCACCGCCACCTTGCTGCTCGCTGCGTGCGGGAGCGACGGAGATGCGGCCACCGACACGAGCACAGCCGAGGCGACGGTCGACAGCACCGCCACCACGGATTCGGCGACCGGGTCGAGCGAGCCGGCGCCGCCCGCCACCAACCCCGACAAGCCCGAGGTCGAGATCCCCGAGGAGATCCCGACGGAGCTGCAGATCACGGTGCTCGAAGAGGGTTCGGGTCCCGAGGCCCAGACCGGCGACACCGTGGTCGTCGACTACGTCGGCGTTCGCAGCAGCGACGGCGTCGAGTTCGACAACAGCTACGACCGTTTCGAGCCGTTCCCGGTCGTGCTCGGCCAGGGCAGCGTCATCAAGGGCTGGGACGACGGGCTCGTCGGAGCGCAGGCCGGCGCCAAGATCCGACTCGACATCCCGAGTGACCTCGCGTACGGCGCCGAGGCCAGAGGCGACATCATCGGCGAAAACGAGGCGTTGACCTTCCTCATCGAAGTGCGCGCGGTCATCCAGCCGCCGGACCCCGCCGACGCTCCGACCGAAGCAGGCGTTCCCGAATCCGAGGGCGCCGTCGAGACCACCACCGTCGATCTGCGCGAGGGCGAGGGTGCCGAGATGCAGCCCGGTCAGACCGGCGTCGTCAACTACGTCGTGTACCGCGGTGACAACCTCGTGGAACTCGAGAGCAGCTGGGCGGCCGAGCCGGTGCAGATCGGTACGGCTGCCGGCAGTGGCTTCCCGGGCTTCGTGAAGGGACTGCCCGGAATGAAGGTCGGCGGTCGCCGCGCCATCATCATTCCCCCGGCCGACGGGTTCGGCCCGGACGGCAACCCGCAGCTCGGCCTTCCCGCCGGATCCGACATGATCGTCGTCGTCGACCTGCTCGGGATCTACGGCACCCCCGACGAGTGAGCCCGTCCACGACGTGTCCGACACGTCGCGGACCAGATCGTGACCAGCGTCAGGCGGACTGGAGATCGAGGCCGAGGTCGAGGACCCGCGCCGAGTGGGTCAGCTCGCCGACGGCGATGAAATCGACGCCTGTCGCCGCCACGGCTCGGGCCGATTCGAGCGTGAGTCCACCGCTGGCCTCCAGGCGGACGGCGACGTTCGACTCATTGCGAATCGCGACGGCCTCGCGCATCTGCTCGGGCGTGAAGTTGTCGATCAACACCTCGTCGGCCCCCGCCGCGATCGCCTCACGGAGCCCGTCGAGTGAGTCGACTTCGATCTCGACCGGGATCGTCGCTTCGAGGTCACGAACTCGCCGGTAGGCCTCGGTGATTCCTCCGGCAGCCGCGATGTGGTTGTCCTTGACGAGCGCCATGTCGGACAGCCCCATCCGGTGGTTCACACCACCGCCGCACCGTACGGCGTACTTCTCGAGAGCCCGGAGACCGGGTGTGGTCTTGCGGGTGTCACGTACCACCGCCGAGGTGCCCTCCAGCGCATCGGCCCATCTCCGCGTCGCCGACGCAACACCGGACAGGTGGCAGAGCAGGTTCAGTGCCGTTCGTTCGGCCGTCAGCAACAATCGGGTCGGTGCCGTCACCTCGGCGACCTTCGTGCCTCGTTGCACCGAGGCTCCGTCGGGGACCATCCGGGTGAAGTCGCTGGCTTCGTCCCCGCACACGGCCTCGATCACGGCGGCGACGATCGGGAGTCCGGCGATCACGCCGGCCTCGCGCGCCCCGAACGTCGCCGTGCTGCGCTGATCGGCATCGATCGTGGCCACCGAGGTGACGTCGACGCCACCCATCAGATCCTCGAGGATCGCGTTGCGAACGATGCCGGCCACCGCATCGGGATCGAGGCCGCCGGCGATCAGCTCACGCCGCGTTGACTCCGACAGCGGGTGGAACACGAACATGCGCCGAGTGTACGAGCGGCGTCACCCACGGTGCCTGCTCGGGCCCATCGGTGAGACCTCAGGCGGTGACGCGGAGTGGGTCGCCCGGGCGGATGGTGCCGCCGACGAGCACGGACGCGTACCAACGGGCCCATCCGGGGTGCTCCACGTGGTCGATGCGGCTCCAGTCGCGCTCGACGAAGCAGTCGCCGATCTTGTGGCACGGAGCGGCCGGGCTGCTCGTGCGGAGGCGCACGTCACCGATCTCGATCGTGAGGCCACCACGCATCCGCGCCCAGTCGATGCCGGAGACCGTCAGGTTCTCACCGGCGGCGCCGGGGGCGATCGGATGGCCTTCGGCTGCGAGGACGTCCAACAGATCCGAGCTGTAGAGGCAGAGCGCCTGCCACGGGCGGCCGTGGTTGCGTCGGTTGTTCTGGCGATCGCCCTCGATTCCGCCGCGACCCACGACGGCCTCGGCGATCGGAAGTTTGGGTACGCCACCGGTCGAGGCGTGCAGCGACACCACCGCACCGACCATCGGTTCGAACACCTCGGCGACGCGTCGGGTCGCCGCAAGTTCGTGGAGACGGTGCATCAGCGCATGCGTCGCGACCACCGGATCGGCATCTGCGACGGCAGGGACGCCGACCGGCGGCTCGTCGACGACGTAGCCGATCAGGTCGTCGGCATGAGCCAACGTGCGCTCCAGGTCGTCGTCACTCCACCGCGAGGCGTCGAATCCGCACACGTCGCACGTCAGGGTTGCGCTCATGGTCACGAACGGTAGATGGTCGTGGACGTCGGATCGATCGGCCACGTCGAGCGCACCCGACGCGTCGAGCGTGACGTCGAGATGGCGCAGCCACACGTCGCGGGGTTCCGGGTAGTCGGATCGCCGGTGACAGCCACGACTCTCGTGGCGCGTGCGCGCCGCGGCGACGATCGCCGAGGCGACGGTGAGGATGTTCGTCCCTTCCCACGTCCGACGCGACGGTTCGATCGCGTGGTCGTCGATCTCGCCGGTGCGCTTCGCGGAACGCATGGCGTGGGCGATCGATCCCAGGGCACCGGTTGCCGACGCCAACGACATCTCGTCGCGGAGCACGCCGACATGGCGCGACATCACCGCACGCACCTCGCGCAGGCGGGCGGGATCGAGCAGCAGATGATCCATGGGGTCGTCGACGTCGACGTCGATCGGGACGCGATCGGGCAGCTCCCACGCGAGGTCACGACCCACCCGGGTGCCGGCCACCACCGACTCGGTGAGGCTGTTGGACGCCAGACGGTTCGCACCGTGCACGCCGGTCGCCGACACCTCACCCACGGCGTACAGCCCGCGCAACGAGGTACGACCGTCGAGACCGGCGCGGATCCCGCCGCACGCATAGTGCGCTGCCGGCGCCACCGGAATCCGATCGACCGCCGGATCGAGCCCGATCTCACGGCAGGCCTCGGTGATCGAGGGGAAACGCGCATGGAAGCGTTCGCCCATGTGCGTGGCGTCGAGGTACACGTGATCGTCGATCCCACCCGGTGCCTCGGCCATCCGTCGACTGATCGCAGCAGCCACGACATCGCGGGGGGCGAGGTCTTCGAGCGGGTGCACGCCCACCATCACCCGTTCACCGGCGCCGTCGAAGAGGATCGCACCCTCGCCACGCACGGCCTCCGACACCAGCGCCTGCTGACCGCGCGCGTCCGGGCCACGCCACATCACGGTCGGGTGGAACTGCACGAACTCCATGTCGGTGGCCACGAGACCTGCCCGAAGCGCCATCGCCACGCCGTCGCCGGTGACGGCAGGAGGATTCGACGTGGACGCGAAGACCTGGCCGAAGCCGCCCGATGCGATCACGACGGCGCGTGCCGTCACGATGCCGACCGAGACGAGCACCCCGTCGTCGTCGGTCTTGCCGATGCGCACACCGACGACCTGACGTTCGCCGTCGACCGCAGTCCCGAGTACGAGATCGAGTGCGAAGGCGTGACCGAGCACCTCGACGCCGGCGCCGATCGCCGACTCGTCGAGCGTGCGCTGCACTTCGGCCCCCGAGCGATCACCACCCGAGTGCACGATGCGGTTGTGGCTGTGGCCACCCTCGCGGGTCAAGGCGATGTCGGTGCCGCCCTGTTCGGGATCGAACGCGGCGCCGAGGCGCATGAGATACCGAATCGATTTGGGAGCCTCGGTGACCAGTTCCCTCACGACCTCCTCGTCGCAGAGGCCCGCACCGGCCTCGAGCGTGTCACGCACGTGGTCCTCGATGGTGTCGCTGGGATGGAGCACGCCGGCGAGTCCGCCCTGAGCCCACTGGGTGGATCCCGCCGAGAGGATGTCCTTGGTCACCACGAGCACGCTGCGCACGGGCCGCACCGCCAGTGCGGCCGACAGCCCGGCGGCGCCCGAACCCAGCACGACGACGTCGACGTCGCGTTCCCACGTGGCTGGCGGCGCGGCGAGGCGCCTCGGCAGGCTCACCTCATTCAGCCGTTGCCGAGGGGGTGCCGATGGCGATCATCCGCTCGACCGACACGCGGGCCCGGTCGGCGATGTCGCGGTCGACGAACACCTCGTCGGTGCCCTCACGCAACGAGCGCAGCAGCTTGGCCGGCGTGATCATCTTCATGTACTTGCACACCGCGGCCCGGTTGACCGGCACGAAGTCGGTGGTGGAGTTCACCTTGTGGAGCTGATGGATCATTCCGGTCTCGGTGGCCACGAGCACCCTCGCCGCTGTGGTCTCCCGAGCGGCGTCGACCATGCCACCCGTGGACAGCACCCTGACGCGATCGGCGGGAACCACGCCCGCGGTCACGAGGTACAGCGCGCTCGTGGCGCAGCCGCACTCGGGGTGGATGAAGAGCTCGGCGTCGGGTTCGGCCTCGACCCGAGCCTTCAGGTCGGCACCGTTGATGCCGGCGTGGACGTGGCACTCACCCATCCAGATGTGCATGTTGTCGCGACCGGTCAACCGCTGCACGTGCGCGCCGAGGAACTGGTCGGGGCAGAACAGCACCTCCTGATCGCGGGGGATGGACTCGACGACCTCGACGGCGTTCGAGGACGTACAGCAGATGTCGGTCTCGGCCTTCACCTCGGCCGTGGTGTTCACATAGCTCACGACGACGGCACCCGGATGCTCCGCCTTCCACGCTCGGAGCTGTTCGCCGTTGATCGTCTCGGCCAGCGAACAACCCGCCGCGGCGTCGGGGATCAGGACGGTCTTGTCGTAGGCGAGGATCTTGGCGGACTCGGCCATGAAGTGCACGCCACAGAACACGATCGTGGAGGCGTCGACCTGTGCGGCGATCCGTGACAACCCGAGCGAGTCGCCCACGTGATGAGCGATGTCCTGGATCTCGGGCACCTGGTAGTTGTGGGCCAGGATGACCGCGTCGCGTTCCTTCGCGAGTGCCAACACCTGCTCCTGCCAGTCGCTCGGCAACACCTCGACGTTCACTGCCGTATCGGTCACATCCGACAGCGTACGCGGCTCCCACCCGGCTGCGACCAGCGGTTGCCACCGCGCTTGACTGGGGTGATGTCGCGCATCTCTCCGTACGTCGCCGCCGCGTTCTTCACCTCCGCCGGGGTGATGCACTTCGTCAAGCCGGACTTCTTCGAGTCGATCGTGCCCGACTGGTTCCCGAATCCACGGCGCGCCAATCAGATCAGCGGCGCCGCCGAAATCGCACTCGGTCTCGGCATGCTGTCGCCACGAACACGTCGGGTGTCCGCACTCGGCCTGGTGGCGTTGGTCGCGATCGTGTTCCCCGCCAACGTCGACATGGCGACGAATCGGGTCGAGCTGAAGCCGGTCGACGGCAAGATGACTCGCAGCGTGGGAACTGCGACCGGCCCGCAGAACTGGATCCGGCTCCCTCTGCAGGCCCCGCTCGCGTGGTGGCTCTGGCGCGAGGCCCGCGCCGCCTGAGACCGTTCCGCGACCGGTTCTCGTGACTTGTGCGAGTTGCCCGTGGGACGTTCGCCTCTGATCGTGCGATCCCACGGAGCACACGATCCAGGCAGAGGGGATCGTTCTCGGTGGCTGAATCGAGGAGGTGACGGAAATGGTCACGTGGCGTCGTCGGGTCGTCGGAGCACTCGCCGCGCTGTCGGCAGTCATGCTGACCGCCTGCAGCAACGGGGGCGACGCGACCGACGACGACGTTCCGACGGCAGACGGCCCCGCACCGGGCGAGATGTGCACCGCCCCGCTGGTGCCGGTCCTCGCGTCGTACGACGCGGTGAGCGGCAGCCACAGGTGGCACGTGTGCGGTGACCCTGAACCCTGGTACTCGCTCGAGGCGGCCACGGACGACACGGTGTACGTGGGAGCGTCGTTCGAACTCGCCGAACCGATCGTGATCGCGCTCGACACGGCGACCGGAGTGGAGCAGTGGCGCGGTGATCTCGACCGCATGAACGACGAGCTCCCCGACGACGCAGCGCGCCCGATCTCCGATCCCCCGACGATCGACGGGATCGCACTGAGCGGAGGTCAGGACGACCCACTCGTGGCAACCGACACCGCCACCAGCTCCGAGCTGTGGCGCAACGACGACCATCTGGTCTACGACGATGTCTGGGCGGTCGGCGACGGCGCCGTGTACATGAATCACCAGACCGGTTCGGAGTCGACCGTGGTTGCCTACGAGTCGACCACCGGGGACGTTCGGTGGGAACGGGCGCTCGGCGAGGAGTCGTACCCGTGGTGGGTCGACGGCGAGCGGGTCTTCTCGTCGTGGACGAACGTGACGGGGATGCGCACCGACGACGGATCCGTGATCTGGACCTCGGACTACCCGCAGACGGAAACCGGATTCCCCGCTCCCCGCGCCGTTGTCACGAACGACACGTCGGTGTTCGTGTCGTTCGCTTCCGGTTTCGGGAGTGGGGACTGAGGGGGCGACGAGGTGACGAACGTGTGGACCCCACGCACCGTGGTGGCGATCCTGACGACCATCGTGCTCGTCGGCTGCAGCGCGTCGTCGTCGACGGGCGACGCCGGCACGACGCTGGCGTCGACGAGCCCGCCCAGCTCCGTGCCGCAACCGCCGCCACTCACGTTCACGGAGCGGGAACGAGCGCCTCGGGAGTTCGCAGCGAAGGATGCCCTCGACTGCCTGCGAGCCGAGGGGTTGACGGTTGCACTGCCGTCCGGGTTCCCGGGAGCTGACGACGTGAGGCCGACGAGCCAGCCGTTCGACCCGACGATCTCCGGTCCCGCGTGGCGGCAGTGCCGCCCGGAGATCGCCACGTACCTCGAGATGGCGCCGCCGAGTCCGGAGCCTGTCGACACAGTGATGGCGGGGTTCGAATGCATGGCCGACCAGGGGTTCATCGAACCCTTCCCGTCTCCCGACACGGACGCCGCCCAGTATGGGCAGGCACAGGCGTTCTGCACCGGGACGGCGTCTTCGGGAGCCGGGCTCCTGTTGTGTGACGCCTTCCGCGTCGGCGATGACGGGACGATGGAGACGTCACCCATCCGCACCGGCCTCGAGCAGCTGATCACCGTCGAAGGGGCCGCCCCGCCCACGTCGACGGTCGGGACGCCGTTCGTCGTGACGATTCGCCCGTACACGTTGACCATGCCGCCGAAGCTCTACGGCTTCACGGTGGTCGAAGGCAGCTCGTTCGTGCGTTCGTTCACCGTGGAAGGAGGCTCGATCGATCCGGCGTCCGTCCGATCGGCTCCTCCGACCGAACCCGAGGTCACGGTGTCGACGGAATCCGACGGGACCACGGCCACGTTCCGCTACGACAGCGTGGTGCCAGCCACCGAGTCGATCGAGTTCACCGAGGCGACGTTCGAGGTCACCGCCTCGACGCCGGGACGCGTGGTGATCACCTTCAGCGGCTACGAGCAATCCATCACGTTCGACGTCGATGGCGACCACAGGATCGTCCGCACCATCTGCTCATCGAGGTTCGGGACACCCGTCGCGTGGTCTGACGCAACCTGATCGCCCGGGGACGATCGGTGGAGCCGGCGTGGAACACTGGAGTTCGTGGCCGAGGGATTTCCAGTGCTCCGAGCGACGGTGCTCGATGCGACCGACGCACGCGTCGTCGCCGAGTTCTACCGGAGCCTGTTGGGCTATGTGTACCGGACCGGCGACGAGCCGCCGCCGCCGGGCGAGCCAGATCCGCGCGGTAACGACTGGCTGGTGTTGCGGGATGGCAGCGGTGAAGCCCGCCTCGCGGTGCAACAGGTCCCCGAGTTGCCGAGGGCGACGTGGCCGGATCCTCTGGTTCCCCAGCAACTCCATCTCGACCTGACCGTCGGAACCGTGCAGGAACTCACCGAGCAACGCGACCGGGCGGTTGCTCTCGGCGCATCCGAGCTTCTCGATCGCTCGACCGACGCCGATGAACCTCTCCATGTGCTCGCCGATCCGGCCGGTCACCCGTTCTGCATCTTCGTGTCCCCGGATCACCCGGGCTGACCGGCCGGTCAGAGCAGGACGCGCTCGGCGGCAGCGACGACTGACCGAGCCGAACCGCTTGCCGGGCTGTCGGGTCAGGCGCTCGATCGGACCGCTCACCGACAGTGCCGCGACGACCGAGCCATCCGTGGCAACGATCGGCGCACTGACCGATGCGACGCCCGCCTCGCGTTCACCGATGCTCTCGATCCATCCGTGGCGGCCGGTCTCCCCTGCCAGCACACGGCCCGCCGAGCCGACATCGAGCGGCAGCAGGGCGCCTTGCGGAACGATCCAGCGCAGCCCATGGGTCGACTCGAGCGACAGCACACAGCGGCGCTGATCGCCCTCGCGCACGAAGAGCTGCACGCTCTCCCCCGTCTCGTCGCGAAGCTGTTCGAGCACCGGACGAGCCACGTCCACGAGCGAGAACCGTTCCGCGGCGGTCCGGCCGAGCGGCACGAGGCCCTGGCCGAGGTCGAACCGACCATCGGCGTCACGCCGCAGCATGCCGTGCGCTTCGAGCGCCGTCGCCAAGCGGTGAGCGGTTGCCCGAGGGAGCTGCGTCTCGGCGTGCAGCTCGGCGAGGGTTCGCGGCGCATCCGCCACCGCCCACATCACCGACATGGCCTTGTCGAGCACGCCGACGCCCGTTACGATGTCCATATCGCAAGAATCGTATCTCACATGTTGAGACGGATGCAAGGACGACGAGGAGACGACATGGGCAAGACACTGCCGGAGAAGGTCTGGGACCGACACCTGGTGCACTCGGCACCCGATGAGCCGGACCTGCTGTACATCGACCTGCACCTCGTCCACGAGGTGACCAGCCCGCAGGCGTTCGACGGCCTACGGCTGAACGGCCGGACCGTGCGCCGCCCCGACCTCACCATCGCGACCGAGGACCACAACGTCCCGACGGAGAACATCGACCAGCCCATCGCCGATCCGATCTCCGCCAAGCAGATCGACACACTGCGGGCGAACACGGCAGAGTTCGGCATCACCAACTTCCCGATGGGTGATCCGAACCAGGGCATCGTGCACGTGATCGGCCCCGAGCAGGGCCGCACGCTCCCCGGCATGACCATCGTCTGCGGCGATTCGCACACCGCCACCCACGGCGCGTTCGGAGCGTTGGCGTTCGGCATCGGCACCAGCGAGGTCGAACACGTCCTCGCCACCCAGACGCTCCCCCAGCAGCGGCCCAAGTGGATGTCGGTCACCGTCGAGGGTGACCTCCAGCCGGGAGTGACCGCGAAGGACGTGATCCTCGCCATCCTGGGCGAGATCGGGACGGGCGGCGGCATCGGCCACGTCATCGAGTACCGCGGTTCGGCCATCCGGGCCCTCTCGATGGAGGGTCGCATGACGGTCTGCAACATGTCGATCGAGGCCGGGGCGAAGGCCGGTCTCGTCGCGCCCGACGCGACGACGTTCGAGTACCTGCAGGGCCGCGCCAACGCTCCGAGTGGCGACGCCTGGGAGGCCGCCATCGCCGACTGGGCGACGCTGCACTCAGACGACGACGCCGTGTGGGACAAGGAGGTCGTTCTCGACGCCTCGGCGATCCGACCGCACGTCACCTGGGGCACGAACCCGGGCCAGGTCGCCCCGATCGACTCGGTCGTGCCGTCGCCCGACGACTACGACAACCCCGCCGCCAAGGAATCCGCCGCCCGCGCCCTCGAGTACATGGGCCTCGAGCCGGGGACACCGCTGCGCGACGTCGCCGTCGACACCGTGTTCATCGGATCGTGCACGAACAGCCGCATCGAAGATCTCCGTGCCGCGGCAGCGGTGATGGAGGGTCGAACCGTGACGGTGAAGCGGGTCATGGTGGTGCCCGGGAGCCACGCCGTGAAGGCGCAGGCAATCGCCGAAGGCCTCGATCAGGTGTTCATCGCCGCGGGAGCCGACTGGCGCGAGCCGGGCTGCTCGATGTGTCTCGCCATGAACCCCGACAAGCTGGCCCCCGGCGAACGGGCGGCGAGCACGAGCAACCGCAACTTCGAGGGACGTCAGGGGCGCGGCGGTCGCACCCATCTGGTGTCGCCGGCAGTCGCGGCCGCCACAGCGGTCAAGGGCACGTTGTGTACACCTGCCGACCTGGCCGAAATCATGCAAGGAGCGTCGTCATGAAGGCCGTTCACGTGATCACCGGTACGGGCGTGCCGCTCAAGCGGTCCGACGTCGACACCGACCAGATCATCCCCGCCGACTGGCTCAAGCGCGTCGAGCGCACCGGCTTCGAGAAGGGGCTGTTCTCCACCTGGCGCGACGACCGCGACTTCGTGCTCAACGACGAGCGGTACGCGCAGGCGAACATCCTCGTCGCCGGCCCCGCGTTCGGCGTGGGGTCGTCACGGGAGCACGCCGTGTGGGCGATCCAGCAGTACGGGTTCGACGCCGTGATCGCGCCGAGCTTCTCCGACATCTTCCGCAACAACTGCACGAAGAACGGTCTCGTCCCGGTGGTCGTGCCCGAGGCGACCGTCGAGGCGATCTGGGCGGCGATCGAGGCCGACGCCGAGACACAGATCGTCGTCGACGTGGAACGGCTCAAGGTCGAGGTGCCCGCCGCCGGGATCGACGAGAGCTTCCCGATGGATCCTCAGACGCAGCACCGCTTCCTCGACGGACTCGACGACGTCGGCATCACCCTCACCCACGCCGATGCCATCGACACATACGAAGCAGCCCGCCCCGCCTGGCTCTCCTGACCGTTACGGCTGGGTCAGATCCTTGGCGTAACGGTCATTCGCCGGTGGTGCCGTCGATCGCTTCGCGGAGCAGGTCGGCGTGTCCGTTGTGTCGGGCGTACTCCTCGATCATGTGCACCACGACCCAGCGGACGTCGAGGTCCTCGTCCCACCGGTCGTGGTGCCTGACGTCGTCGAGATCCACCTCCGCCAGCATCTCGTCGGACCGTGCGATCTCGGCCCGCCACGTCGCCATGTCGCCATCGACCGTCGCCGGATCGACATCGTCGAAATCGCCGTCGATGTTCGTCTCGGCGTCATAGAAGATCGGTGGGGCGTCGGCCTCCGACACGCCGCCGATGCACCGCCCGAACCAGCCGCGCTCGACCTCGGCCATGTGGCGCACCAACCCGATGAGCGTCATGGTCGTCGTCGGCACGGAGCGCTGACAGAGCTGTTCGGCGGTCAGGCCGTCGCACTTCATGGCGAGGGTCTCGCGGTGATACTCGAGCCAGGCGATGAGCGACTCACGCTCGGCGGCGATCAATGGAGGATCGATACGTGTCACGGCGACGACCGTAGCCAGACACGCGACGAGGCGCCGCGCAGGTTTCGGGGTTCCAAACGACTGGGAATCACCGATACTGGAGCATGCAACTGCACTCACCCGCCGCCTGGATACGGGTCATCGCTCGCAACGCCAAGCGGCTCATGGTCTTCATCGCCGGTGCGGCCGTGCTCCTGGCAGGCCTCGCGATGCTGGCACTTCCCGGGCCCGGCGTCCTCGTGATCATCCTCGGTCTCGTGATCCTCGCCACCGAGTTCGCCTGGGCCGAGCGAGTCCTGGACCGTACGACGAGCACGGCGGCAGGTGCCGCCAGCAAGTTGACCGACAACGGCAAGGGTCGGGCGGCGCTGGCGTTCTCGGGGATCGCAATGATCGTCGGCGGAATCCTGGTCGCCGTGCTCGTCGAGAATCTGCTCGTCGTGGGCGTCTCCGTCGCCATCGCCGGCGTGATCGGGCTCGTCACGCTGGCGCCCCAGGTGCGCTCCTGGATCGACGCCAAGGCGAACACCTCGCCGGTCGCGCCGGGCCTCGAGGGTTCCGTCGACGCCGTGAACAGCTGAGCCGCCGGCCACCCGTCACATCGGGCCCGGCACGGTGTGACGTTCGCGTCACACGGTGCCGGGCCAAATGTGACGTTTCAGCGGGTGGCGTGGGCGTCGAGGAGGTGGGCCATCGCCATCGTGACGCGACGGGCGGTCGGGAGGTGGAGGTACTCGTTCGGGCCGTGGGCGTTGGCGTCGGGGCCGAGTACCCCGGTGATCACGAACTGGGCCTCGGGGAACTTCTCACCGAGCATCCCCATGAACGGGATCGATCCACCCTCTCCGAACGTCCGCGCCGGCGCACCGAACGCACTCGTCGACGCATCGTCGAGTGCGGTCGCCAGCCAGGGCGCCGTCGCCGGTGCGTTCCAGCCCGGACCGAACTCGACGGCACCGAACGACACGTGAGCGCCGTACGGCGGATCGGCCTCGAGTGCGCCCTTGATCGCTGCCGCGGCAACCGCCGAATCG
Organism: Ilumatobacteraceae bacterium; assembly: GCA_963829585.1. Taxonomy (GTDB): domain Bacteria; phylum Actinomycetota; class Acidimicrobiia; order Acidimicrobiales; family Ilumatobacteraceae; genus Sva-07. The sequence continues at coordinate 57,064 of CAWHJD010000013.1, forward strand.
CACGTCGGCGGGAGTCGGAAGGAGAGCTTCAGCGAGGTGCGTGGACGCAACACGTTGCCGGCCCGGGCGATCGGCGGGAGGCCGTCAGCACCCACCACGCCGAGGCTCGGACGCCAGGTGCGTACGAGCAGCTGTTCGACAGGGTCGTCGGTCGTCGGTCGGGCCCCGTCGACGAACGGATAGTGATCGCCGATCCGGCCGATCTCTGCTGCGGTCTTCGCGGCTTCGTCCATCCGATCGCTCGGGATCGTGACGTTCAGTTCGGAGAGCAGGATCTCACCGGTTGCCGCGTCCTCGACGCGATCGAGGAGCATCCGGGCGATCCGGAACGTCGAGGGCACCATGCCGCCCACGTCACCGGAGTGCAGGCCGGCAGTGACGATGTCGACCGTGAGCGTGCCCGACACCAGACCCCTCAACGACGTGGTCACCCACAAGCGGTCGTAATCCAGGCAGCCCGAGTCGAGACAGACGACCAGGCTCGGCGTGCCGATGCGATCGGCGAGCGCCTCGACGTACGCCGGGAGGTCCGGTGACCCCGACTCCTCGCTCGCCTCGATCAGCACCACACACCGAGTGTGCGACCCGCCCGCGGCGTGTACCGCCTCGATCGCCGTCAGCGCGGCGAACGCCGAGTAGCCGTCGTCGGCTCCGCCGCGTCCGTAGAGTCGGTCGCCTTCCCTGACCGGCGTCCACGGGCCGAGGCCGTCGCGCCAGCCCTCCATCTCGGGCTGCTTGTCGAGATGCCCGTAGAGCAGCACCGTGTCGGTCGACGAACCGACGCCCACCGCCGGCACCTCCATCAGGATGACGGGGGTGCGTCCGTCGATCTCGACGACCTCGACGGTCAGTCCCGGAATCGCCCTGGCCCGACACCAGTCGCTGATCAGGTCGACGGCGTTCGCCATGTGACCGTTGGCCCGCCAGTCCGGGTCGAACACCGGCGAGACATTCGGAATCGCGATGTAGTCGTGCAGCACGGGGAGCAGCCCGTCCCACGCCTCGTTGCAGCGGTCGGCAATCGTCGAGTCGGTGATCGTCACGACCCGAACGCTAGATCAGGTCCCCGGGGTGGGTGTCGACGGAGGCAGCGGCGCGGTCGGAGTCGGCGCAACGGGCGCACTCGACGGAACCGGACGCGCCGCCTGCTCCGCTGTCGCCTGTGCCGCTGCCGCCTGCTCGGCTGTCGCCTGCTGGGCAGCCATCTGCGCCGCAGCGGCCTGCTGGGCTGCAACTCGTCGCGCCTCGGCGTCGGCCTGCTGTTGGGCGTACTCCGCCTCGCGCTCGGCCTCGTCCTCGGCGGCGTGGATCTGGTTCAAGCGGCTCGACAACCAGCCGATCAGGGCGCTCAACACCAGGGCGACGATCCCGTAGACGATCATGGCGAAGAGCACCGAGGTGTCGAAGACTGCCGGGACGTCGGCGCTCGTCGTACCCAACTGGACGGGCGCGAAGATGCCTCGGAAGGGTTCCATGACCTTCTCGAGGTTGCGATACGCCCACTGCGTGAACCCTGCCGTCGGATTGGCGCCGAACAGCAGGAGGAAGAAGCCGATGAACAAGATGATCTCGACGACGATCAGGTAGAAGTAGACGAGGTAACTGAGGGCCCGAACGATCCAGACGACCGCCTTCCGCTCGGCGAGTGCTCGGGAATCGGACGTGATCATCGGGGAATGCTCCTCTCCGGCCCGTTGCGGACCGCTCGGCCGCCACCGTAACGACAGATCGAATCCGACGTGGGGATCAGTCGGCGAGCACGCGAGCCAACAGCGAGGTCCCCATCCGCTCGAACCGCTCACTGTCGGCGGAGTGCAGCAGGTACATCATCGCGAAGTGGAGCGCCCACGCCTCGGCCCTGCTCCACGTCGCATCGTCCACGCCACCCGCAGCAGTGCGGAACGAACCACGATCCTCGTCGCCGAACAGCATCCAGCCGATCGCGAAGTCGACCGCCGGATCGCCGGCGGTGACGTCGCCGAGGTCGATGACGGCGCTGATCGCACCGTCACGCACGATCACGTTCGCCGTGTGCAGGTCGCCGTGCAGCCACACCGGATCACGATCCCACTCCTCCACGCTGACGAGTTCCTCCCAGCGCGCCCGAACGCGTGGTCCGTCGACCAGCGCGCCCAGACGTTCCACTGCTCCTTCGAACCTCTGTCGAGGCTCGGTCACGGGACCGCAGCGATAGGCATTGTGCGGCGCATCGGGCGGAGCGGGGGTGTGCAGGGCAGCGAGGAAGGCTCCGAGGCGCCGGGCTTCCCGGCCCGGATCGTCGAGACGAACGTCGGCAGCAACGTCACCGTCGAACCAGGGGCAGATGCTCCACTTCCACGGGTACCGGTCGTTCGGTTCGCCGAAGCGCACCGGAGCCGGAATCGGGATGGGGAGGCGGAGCGCGAGTTCCGGCAGCCATCGATGCTCGTTGGCGACGAGGTCGGCACCGAGCCGGCGGCGCGGCACGCGGACCGCGAGCGGCGCGTCGTCACCTCCCTCGAGGCGGAAGATCGCGTTGTCCCAACCGTTCGCGACCGGCACGAGCCGACGTTCGGCGAGGTCGGGATGCTGCTCGGCGAGGAGCCGGCGGACGAGGTCTTCGGTGACGTCGACCTCGGCGGCAGGCATGTTCTGCACCACCATCAGATCGACGCCACGCGTTCAGTCGGCTTCGAACTCGGGAAGATGCAGCAGGCGCGAATCGTTGGAGAAGACCTCGATCGGCTTCTCGAGCGGCAGGCGCATACCGCGCTGCAGGATTCGCATCTGGGTGTGCTGGTTGTACTCGACGAGGGTGACGGCCCAACCGTCGCGTCCGGCCCGAGCGGTGCGCCCGGAGCGGTGGAGGTAGTCCTTGACGTCCTTGGCCGGCTCGTAGTGGATCACCGCGCCGATGTCGTCGATGTCGATGCCGCGCGCGGCGACGTCGGTCGCCACGAGCACCGACAGCTTGCCTTCGGCGAACGAGCGGAGCACGCGTTCGCGCGCGCTCTGCTGCATGTCGCCGTGCAGTGGTCCGGCGTCGACACCGAGTTCCGCGAGGTTGTGGGCGACGCGGTCGCAGGTGCGCTTGGTCTGGCAGAACACGAGCACCTTCGGGATCGACTTGGAGATCGAGCCGATCACCTTGTCCTTGTCCATGTGGTGCACGGCGAGGAACAGGTGGTGCATGGTGCCGACCGTGTCGGTGGCTTCGTCGATCGCGACCGTGACCGGATCGGTCTGGTAGTGACGGATGAGGTGGCCGACGTCGCCGTCGAGCGTCGCCGAGAAGAGCATCGTCTGGTTGCGGCTGTCGCAGTGGCGCAGGATCCACTCGACCTGGGGGGTGAAGCCGTCGTCGGCCATCCGGTCGGCCTCGTCGAGCGTGACGATCTGCATGTCGTCGAGCGACACCTCGTTGGACTTGATGAGATCGATCAGGCGCAACGGCGTGGCGATCACGATCTCGACACCCTTGGCCAACTCGTCGACCTGGTGGTGACGCGATGCGCCGCCGTAGACGGGCAACACCCGCATGCCGGCGTGGTGGGCAACCGGTTCGAGCACTTCGGCGACCTGCACGGCGAGTTCCCGCGTCGGCACGAGCACGAGGCCGAGCGGACGCGACGGCTCGGCCTTGTCGGTGATCCGCGACAGCATCGGGACGCCGAATGCGAGGGTCTTGCCGGAGCCGGTCTTCGCGCGTCCGCAGACGTCCTTGCCGAGGATGGCGACCGGAATCGCCTCGGTCTGGATGCTGAACGGCTGTGCGAACCCGCACGCCGCCAGCCCATCGTCGATCCGAGCGGGAACGCCGAGCGCGAAGAAGCCGGTCGGGGCCTCCACGGGAGGCAGGATGTTGAAGGAGGTGAGGTTCGAGGTGTTGACGTGGCCACCGTCGTACGGCTTGTCCGAGGGGCGCGAACGCTGGCGACGAGGCGCTCCTCGTCGCGTAGTTGAATCAGTCATGTTGGCGCAAGCGTACCGCCGGGGCCGGGGCGAGCGCGAGACGTGGCCGAGTGTGCTAGTGTTGTCGGCGATGTTGCGCAGCGACCTCCTTCTGCTTCTGTAGGGCGAGCGCCACATATCCGCGTTCGCCCGCACCCCCCGCCCCACCGGCCGGGGGGTTCTTGCTTTTTCGAGCCAGTTCCCCTCCGCCGGTCTTTCCGGACCCGACCCCGACAGACCGCACACCAGATCACCGACACCAGGAGAAACCGATGCCTCCCCAGAACGTCACCCCGAAGAAGATGCCCTTCGAGAAGTACGCACCGTTCGTCCCGGTCGTGCTCACCGACCGCACGTGGCCGAACGTCACGATCACGACGGCGCCGCAGTGGTGCTCGGTCGACCTGCGCGACGGGAATCAGGCGCTCATCGATCCGATGGATCCGACGCGCAAGATGCGGATGTTCCAGGAACTCGTCGCCATGGGGTTCAAGGAGATCGAGGTCGGGTTCCCCTCGGCGAGCCAGCCCGACTTCGACTTCGTGCGCCAGCTGATCGAGGAGGACCGGATCCCCGACGACGTGACCATCCAGGTCCTGGTGCAGTGCCGTCAGGAGCTGATCGAGCGCACCTACGAGTGTCTGCAGGGCGCGCCGAGGGCGATCGTGCACTTCTACAACTCGACCAACCCGCTGCAGCGTGAGGTCGTGTTCGGGCTCGACAAGGAGGGGATCATCGACGTCGCCGTCAACGGCGCCAAGCTGTGCCGCAAGCTGGAACACGCCGCCGGCGACACGATCATCCGTTACGAGTACTCACCCGAGAGCTTCACGCTCACCGAGCCCGAGTTCGCCATCCAGGTGTGTGAGGCGGTGATGGACGTGGTGGAGCCGACGCCCGACAATCCGATCGTGCTCAACCTGCCGGCGACCGTCGAGTGCTACTCCCCCAACGTGTACGGCGACGTCATCGAGTGGTTCGGACGCACGATCAAGAACCGCGACTCGGTGGTGATCTCGCTGCATCCCCACAACGACCGCGGCTGCGCCGTCGCCGCTGCCGAGTTCGGCGTGATGGCCGGCGCCGACCGTGTCGAGGGCACGCTGTTCGGCAACGGTGAACGCACCGGCAACGTCGACATCGTCACGTTGGCGATGAATCTGTTCATGAACGGCGTCGACCCCGAACTGGACATCACCGACATCGACAAGCTGCGTCGTACGGCCGAGTACTGCAACCGCCTGCCGGTGCATCCCCGCCACCCCTACGCGGGTGACCTCGTGTACACCGCGTTCTCGGGGAGCCATCAGGACGCGATCAAGAAGGGCTTCGACGCCCTCGACGCCCGGCGCGACGAGCACGGCGAGTACCCGCAGTGGGGCGTGCCCTACCTGCCCATCGATCCGGCCCACGTCGGCCGGTCGTACGAGGCCGTCATCCGGGTCAACAGCCAGTCGGGCAAGGGCGGCGTCGCCTACGTGATGAAGACCGAGCACGGCTTCGACCTGCCGCGTCGGCTCCAGATCGAGTTCTCCCGCACGATCCAGCACATCACGGAGGACTCGGGAACCGAGATCAGCCCCGGCGTGATGTGGGATGCGTTCCAGGCCGAGTACATCCCCACCGAACCCCGATTCCGTCTGCGCAGCCACGAGCTCCACACCCACACCGGCGACGACGGTGGGATCACCACGATCCAGGCACAACTCGAGGTCGACGGCGATGCGCACTCGATCCGGGGTCAGGGCGACGGGCCCGTCGAGGCGTTCGTGGCCGCGCTGGTCGAGGAGTTCGGCGACCGCGTCGGCGGATCGTTCGACGTGCTCGACTACGCCGAGCACGCGATCGGCAAGGGTGCGAATGCCCAGGCCGCCGCCTACGTCGAGACCGTCAGTGGCACGAATGCGGTCAGATGGGGTCTCGGCACCGATCCCAACATCACCACGGCGTCGCTGCGCGCCGTGCTCAGCGCATTCGAACGCCACCACCGCTGACCGTCGTCCGTGGTGTCGGGCTCCACGGGTGACGGCTCGCACTACAGTCTCGACGATGTCGACGACTGCGACGATCCTGCGCAGGACTGTGCTGCTGGCGCTGCTGGGCCTGACAGTGGTGGCCACGGTCCGGTCGCTGCGACGACGCGGCGATCTCGCCGTGCCGGTCGCCGCGCCGGAATGGCCGGAGTTCGACGAGATCGAGGTGGGTGCGCCGACGGCGACGTGGATGCCCGCGGTGGGCGACGACGTCGTTCCCGACGGATTTCCCGTGAAGGTCAAGCTGTCGTCCGGCATCTTCCACGTGCCCGGCGGGCGCTTCTACGAGCGCACGAAGGCCGACCGGTGGTACGCGACTACCGGTGCAGCCGAGGCCGACGGCTACCGTCGGTCGAAGACCTGACCACGACGAAGACCTGACCACGACAAGGGGAACGACATGAAGGTGAGCGTTGATTACGACGTGTGTGCATCGACCGGGGCCTGCATGCAGGTGTGCCCCGAGGTGTTCGAAGTGCGCAGCGACGGCTACTTGTACATCCTCCAGGAGAACCCCGGCGACGACGTCGCCGAGAAGGTCAGGGAGGCAGCCGACCTGTGCCCGACCGCGGCGATCACCGTCGAAGACTGATCAGGTGACGTTCCTCCGTCAACTGGAAACGTCGTGGACGGCATCGTCGTCGATGCTGTGCGTCGGTCTCGATCCGGACCCGGCCCGCATGCCGTTCCCACTCGACGGTGTGCACGGGGCAACGGAAGCGTTCTGCCGGGCGATCATCGATGCCACCGCGGACCTCGTCTGCGCGTTCAAGCCGCAGATCGCCTACTTCTCGAGCCAGGGTGAAGAACAGGCGCTCGAGCGCATCTGCCGGTACGTCCGCGAGACGTACCCGGACGTGACGCTGATCCTCGACGCCAAGCGCGGCGACATCGGCTCGACCGCCGAGCACTACGCCCGCGAAGCGTTCGGGCGGTACGGGGCCCATGCCGTCACCGTGAATCCGTACCTCGGCACCGACTCGGTGGCGCCGTACTTCGAGCACGGCGGCGGCGTGATCGCCCTGTGCCGCACCAGCAATCCGGGCGGCGACGACATCCAGATGCTCGTCGCCGACGGCAGGCCGGTGTACGCCCACGTGGCCGAGATGGTCGCACGCGACTGGTCGACACGTGGTGACTGCGGCCTCGTGGTCGGTGCCACCTACCCGCAGGAACTCGCCGACGTGCGAGCAATCGCACCCGATCTGCCGATCCTCGTGCCCGGCGTCGGCGCCCAGGGTGGCGATGCGGCAACGGTCGTCGAGCACGGCGCGGACGCGACCGGACGGGGCTTGATCGTCAACTCGTCGCGGGCGATCCTCTACGCGAGCAGCGGCAACGACTTCGCCGACGCCGCCCGGACCGAAGCGCAACGCACCGCATCGTCCCTCCGCATCCCGACCACCTGATCGCTGCGATCCGAAAATGCATGGGAATGCGCGCTGTGCGCGCATCCGGAGGCATTTTTCGGGGGTTCTCGGGCGGCGGGAGTGGCGGGTCAGGCGGAGAGGCTGGTGACGCGGAGGACGCCGGGGGCGGCGCGCAGGGCGTCGAGCACTTCGGCGGGGACCGGAGCACTCGGCGCGATGAGCATCACGGCGGTGTCGGAGCCGCTGACCCGGCTGACGTCCATGTCCGAGATGTTGACGCCGGCGTTGCCGAGCAACGTGCCGACGGTACCGATCACGCCCGGGACGGTCGTCGTTCTCGACGACGACCATGTTGTCGACGGGCGGCACGTCGAACGGCGTGTCGTCGATGTTGACGATGCGCTGTGCACCCTTGGCCCCGGCGAGCGTTCCGCTGATCGAGTGTCCGCCGCCGCGCACGGTGAGGAGGTTGACGAAGTCGGCCGAACTCGACGAGCTGACCTCACGCACCGTCACGCCGTGTTGGGTCGCCAGCTGCGGCGCGTTGACGTAGGTGACCGGCTCGTCGGAGATCAGCCCGAAGAACCCCTTGAGCACGGCGAGTTCGAGGATCCTGGTGTCGTAGCCGGCGATCTCGCCCTCGGTGCAGATCTCGATCTCACTCGGCACCGCACCGACGAGCGACACGAACAGCCCGCCGAGACGTTCGGCGAGCGGAAGGTACGGCCGGATGGTCTCGCTGGCCTCGGCGGCGTTGACGTTGACGGCGAACGGCACGAACTCACCCGCAAGGGCGAGTTCGACCATCGAGGCGATCGTGTCGCCGGCCTTGTCCTGCGCCTCGCGCGTACTGGCACCGAGGTGCGGGGTGACGATCACCGAGTCGATCTGGAACAGGGGTGAGTCGGTCATCGGTTCGGTCGAGAACACGTCGAGGGCTGCTCCGGCGATGACGCCGTCGCGCAGGCATTCGGCCAGGTCGGCCTCGTCGACGATGCCGCCACGGGCGACGTTGATCACGCGCAGGCTCGGCTTGGCCTTCAACAGGAGATCACGGTTGACGATCCCGATCGTCTCGGGAGTCTTGGGCAGGTGCACGGTGAGGAAGTCGGACTCGGCGACCACCTGGTCGATCGCCATCAACTCCACACCCATCTTCTTCGCCCGCTCCTCCGACACGAAGGGGTCGTACGCCACCAGACGCATCCCGAAGCCCTTCGCCCGATCTGCGACGAGCTTGCCGATGCGGCCCAGTCCGACGATGCCGAGCGTCTTGTCGCACAACTCGACGCCCTCCCACCGGCTGCGTTCCCAGCGACCCTGCACCAGTGCGGCGTGCGCCTGTGGCACATTCCGGGCGGAGGCCAGCAGCAGTGCCATCGTGTGCTCGGCGGCAGAAACGATGTTGCTCTGGGGCGCGTTGACCACCATGACGCCACGCTTCGTGGCCGAGTCGACGTCGACGTTGTCGAGGCCGATCCCCGCACGCCCGACGACCATCAGGTCGGTGCCGGCAGCCAGCACGGCGTCGGTGACGTCGGTGGCCGAGCGGATGATCAGCGCGTGCGCCCCGGGAACCACCGTGAGGAGTTCGTCGGCGGACAGCCCGAGCCGCACGTCGACCTCGTGACCGAGGGCTCGGAGGCGATCGAGGCCCCCGTCGGCGATTTCTTCGGTGACCAGGATGCGAGCCATGGGTGTCATGCCTATCTGATCGAGGGCCGGACTTCCACGAGGTTTGACGAACCGTTCACCCGGCCGAAGTACGTTCTCCACGGTGATCACGGCGATGAACTGGGATCGGGACGACCGACCGTGACCGATGACTCACGCGGTCAGGACATCGAACAGATCGCCCGGATCGAGCGCTGGCTGGTGGATCGCGGCGTGCCGCATCTCGTCGAGGTCCGCTCGCACAGTGCGGTGCGCGATGCGTGGACCCGAGCCCTCCCGCTCCTGGTCGCCGCCTACCTCGTCCTCGGATTGAACGCCCTCGACCTCCAGAACTGGTCGGTGGCTCGCAACATCGCGGCCGCAGCGGCAGTACTCGCCATGTTGCTCGCGGCGTGGGTGGTGTCGAACCGGCTGCGCGGGGTCGCGTCGTTCGATCGCCCGACGAAGATCGACACACCCGAACTCGCCCTCCTCCTGCTCGCCCCCCTCGTGCCGGCTGTCGTCTTCGGACAGTACGGCGACGCGCTGGAGGCGTTCGCGCTCGGCGTGATCCTGCTGCTCGCGATCTACCTCTGGTCGTCGTACGGCATCGGGGCACTGATCCGCTGGGGAGTCCATCGGTCGGGAGGCCAGCTGTCCGGTCTGGGCCCGCTCGTCGCGAAGGCGCTCCCACTGCTCTTGCTGTTCAACACGTTCCTGTTCATCAACGCCGAGGTCTGGGAGCTCGCCGGCACCCTCGACGGTGCGGCCTACGTGGTCGTCATCCTCACGTTCTTCCTGCTGGGAGCCGGGTTCGTCCTCAGTCGCGTCCCCGGATACCTCCGGGCGGAGAATCACTTCGACTCGTGGGCCGACGTGAGGACCCATGTGATCGACACGCCCGCCGATGAGATCGTGCTCCCCAGCTCCGGCTCGCCCGACGACCCCATGCGACCGCGCCAACGGTTCAACATCGGCCTCATCGTGCTGTTCGGCCAGGCGATGCAGATCACCCTGGTCGTCGTGGCGCTCACGGCGTTCTTCGTCTTCTTCGGGTTCATGTCGATCACCGCGGACACCGCCATCGGGTGGACCAGCCTCGACGAGTTGCCGATCATCTTCGAGACGTCGTTCGGCGGCAGAACGCTCGTGTTGTCCGAACCGCTGATCCGTGTGGCCGTGTTCCTCGGCGCGTTCACGGGGATGTACTTCACCGTCGTGTTGACCACCGACGAGACCTACCGCACCGAGTTCGCCAACGACGTCGGCCCGGAGATCCATCAGATCCTCGCGGTCCGCGCCGCATACCACGTCGCGCTCGGCACGCACCCGGGCGCCGAAGGACGCGACCCGTCGTGATCACGAGCGGCATCGAGATCCGGACGGTGTGGGACATCGCCGAACTCATCGAGGTGGGTGACGTCCTGGCCCAGGTGTGGGGCACGGCGGCACCGCTCGTGACCCTCGAGCTGGCGCGGGCGATCGGCCACAGTGGCGGCTACGTGGCCGCAGCGTTCGACGCGACGGGATCCGTCGTCGGGGCGTCGGTGGGGATCCTGGCCCGACACGGCGACGCACCGGCCCTGCACAGCCACGTGACCGGTCTGCTCCCCGTCGCTCGTCACGCCGGTATCGGACGCGCCATGAAGCTGCACCAACGAGCCTGGGCCGCAGCGCGTGACATCGACTGGATCACCTGGACCTTCGATCCCTTGGTGCGACGCAATGCCTGGTTCAACATCGCGGTGCTCGGCGCCGAGGTCGACGAGTACCTCCCGTCGTTCTACGGCGAGATGACCGACGCCATCAACGCCGGCGACGACTCGGATCGGTTGCACGTCGCCTGGAGGGTGAGCACACCACTGCCGCAACAGCCACGTGACGGTCACGACGTCGACGCGCTCGCCCTGGTCCCGACGCCGGAGGACGTCGTCGATCTCCGACGTCGCGACCCGGCGGCGGTGGCTCGTTGGCGCCGGTCGACCAGGAACGCCCTGCTCGACGCGCTCGGTGCCGGCCACCGCGTCGTCGGATTCACCCGCGACGGCAACTACGTGATCGGATCTGCACCATGAGCACACCCCGGTGGACCATCGAGCGCGTCGAGCTGCGCCGGATCGCGATGCCGCTCGTCACGCCCTTCCGCACCAGCTTCGGCAGCCAGACCGAACGCGACATCCTGCTCGTGCGTGTCGACCTCTCCGACGCGTCCGGCGGCCGCAGCGACACCGTCGAGGGTTGGGGCGAGTGCGTTGCGCTGTCGGAACCGAGCTATTCACCCGAGTACGTCGACGGGGCGCAGCACGTGATGATCCATCACCTCCTCCCTCGACTGTTCGCGGCCGGCCCGATCGACGCCGCCGACGTCGCACCGACCCTCGCCAAACTGCACGGCCACCCCATGGCCAAGGCCGCGCTCGAGATGGCGGTCCTCGATGCCCAGCTCCGCGCGACCGACCAGTCACTCGCGTCGTTCCTCGGTGCCGAGCGGACCACGATCCCGAGCGGGGTGAGCGTCGGAATCCACGACACGATCGATGAACTCCTGGCTGCCGTGCAGGGCTACGTCGACGACGGCTACGTCCGCATCAAGCTCAAGATCGAGCCCGGCTCGGACATCGAGCAGGTCGCCGCGGTTCGTGAACTGATCGGGCCCGACACGCCATTCCAGGTCGATGCCAACACCGCCTACCGGCGTACCGACGGCGCCCACCTCGCTCGCCTCGACGAGTTCGGTCTGCTCCTCATCGAACAGCCACTCCCCGAGGACGACATCATCGGCCATGCCCGCCTCGCCGCCGAGATCGAGACTCCCATCTGTCTGGACGAATCGCTGGTCTCGGCTGCGGGGACAGCCGATGCGATCGAGCTCGGTGCGTGCGAGATCGCCAACATCAAGCCCGGGCGGGTCGGCGGGTACCTCGAAGCCGTCCGCATCCACGACCTGTGCCTCGCCAAGGGAGTCCCCGTGTGGTGCGGCGGGATGCTCGAGACCGGCATCGGGCGAGCGGCCAACGCGGCCCTCGCCGCCCTGCCCGGATTCACGCTCCCCGGCGACATCAGCGCTTCCACGCGCTTCTACGCGCAGGACATCGTCACCGATCCGATCACGATCACCGACGGCCAGGTGACTGTGCCCACCACGCCAGGTCTCGGATTCGAACTCGACCGGGCGTTCCTCGACGAGGTGACGACGAGCCGTCTCGCCATCGACCGGCGCGGTACAGTCACGAACCTATGACACACCCGTTCCTGTCAGAAGAGTGGATGGAAGCCGCGCACGGCATCCGCGAGAAGTACGCCGACCAGGTTCCCCCCGTCTCCACCGTCATCAAGATCAACCAGGTGATCGTCGATGTGCCGTTCGGCGACGGCGAGGTGAGGAGCTACCTCGACACCTCGTCGGGTCATCTCGTGATGGAACTCGGCGAGCTCGACGACGCCGATGCCACGATCACCACGGACTACGCGACCGCCAAGGCGATGTTCGTCGACCAGGATCAGGCGATCGCCATGCAGGCGTTCATGTCGGGCAAGATCAAGGTCCAGGGCGACATGATGAAGATGATGGCGATGCAGACCGCCATCCCGTCGAACGAGTTCACCGACACCATCGCCGACGAGATCAAGGCCATCACCGCGGACTGAGTTCTCCCCCGCACCACGCCCGAGTTCGAGCGGGTCAGGTCGGTTCGGCGAGCGGGGCGAGCGCTTCGGCGAGATCGGCGACCGTCCACTTCGAGGGCTGCTCGACGGTGTCGCCCATCTCCCACGACTTCACCCGCTTCACCACGCCACCCTGGGCGAAGAAGGTCTCACCGCTGAACCGGCAGCCCGCGGTGCTGAGATACGCCACGAGCGGCGAGATGTTGGCCGGATCCCACTCGTCGAAGGCGCCGTCACGAGGCGTCATGATCTCCTCGAGACCGGGCGTGGCGAGCGTCAGGCGTGTGCGAGCCCCGGGAGCGATGCAGTTGCTGACGACGTCGTACCGTGACAGCTCCTTCGCAGCGATCTGGCTGAACGTGGCGATGCCCGATTTCGCGGCGCCGTAGTTCGCCTGTCCGGGGTTCGAGAACAGCCCGGACGTGCTCGAGGTGTGCACGAGGTTGCGACGCTTGCCGCGACCGGCCTTGTGCTCCTCGCGCCAGTACGCCGCCGCCCAACGCGTCGGAGCGAAGTGCCCTTTGAGGTGCACGGCGATGACGGCGTCCCACTCGGCTTCGGTCATGTTGACGATCACGCGATCTCGCAGGATTCCGGCGTTGTTCACCAGGATGTCGAGATCGCCGAACGCTTCGATGGCGGTGTTCACGAGGTGCTGGGCGCCCTCCCAATCGGCGACGTTGTCGGCATTCGCGATCGCCTCGCCGCCGAGCGCCCGGATCTCCGCGGCGACCTCCTCGGCCGGGGTCCGGTCGCTTCCCTCACCGTCGTTGGCGCCACCGAGGTCGTTGACGACGACCTTGGCGCCCTCGTTCGCGAAGAACAGCGCGTGCTCGCGCCCGATGCCCCGACCGGCACCGGTGATGATCGCAACGCGTCCTTCGAGCGAAGTCATGAGTGGCTCCTTGTCGACCTCGTGCCGACAGGGTGCCGGCACAGTCCCGGAACCGTAGCGATCGGCGTGCGTCCCCGTCGATTCCCCAAGGGAATCCTCCTCCGACGAGACCTCAGAAGGGGCACGGCTCGTGACGAGTCACTCGGCTCGGGTGGCTCGTTCGGTCTCGTAGTCGGCGATGGCCGTGAGCTGGGCCCCGAGGGTGGCATCGACCCACTTGGAGCCGGCGCCGACCACGTGGTCGTAGCTGGCCTGGACGGGTGCGGCCTGACCGGTGAAGTGGGGCATCACCTCGTAGGCGAAGAGTTCGTAGCTGTCCTTGGTGGCCTGCCAGTTGGCCAGGTCGGCACCGAGGAACAGGTAGGCACCGAATCCGCCGGTCTTCTCCTGCAGACGCGAGATCTGCTCGATCGCCATCTCAGGCGTACCGATCACCATGCGGCCCGTCTCGTTCGCGAAGTCGACGAAGTCGTCGTAGTCCGACGGCGGAGGCGGATCGTTGGGGTCGCCCATCGGGATGATGTGGCTCAGGTACTCGAACACCCACTGCAGCCCGTAGCGGCAGTTCTCCTTGGCCTCCTCGAGCGTGGGCGCGATGTGCATCGGGCCCATCAGACGCCACTTCGAGCGGTCGGCAACGTGGCCGTGGCGGGCCGCTTCCTCGTTCCAGACCGTGAAGTTGTAGTCGAGCACCCCGAAGGCTGCGGGTTCGGTGGCGGCGATCGACAGCATCCCGGTGCCGTAGCGGCCGGCGAGCTTGGAACCCGACGGCGAGATGCTCGACGCCACGGCGATGTCGAAGTTGCTGTACGGACGCATCTGGAGCACCGCTTGGTCACAGGTGAACCACTCCGTCTTCTCGGTGACGGTCTCGCCGGCGAACAGCCGCATCATCACGTCGAGCGATTCCTCCATGCGCGGCCGCTGCTTCATCGGGTCGATGCCGAGCATCATCGCGTCGGAGGTGAGCTGGCCGGGCCCGGCGCCGAACATCATCCGCCCTCGGGTGAGATGGTCGAGCATCACGATGCGGTCGGCGAGGACGAACGGGTGGTGGTACGGCAGCGAGTTCACACCGGTGCCGAGCTTGATGTGCTTGGTGCGCTCGGCGGCGGCAGCGATGAACACCTCGGGGCTGGCGATCAGCTCGGATCCGGCGGAGTGGTGTTCGCCGATCCACGCCTCGGCATACCCCAACGAGTCGAGGTGCTCCATGAGTTCGAGGTCGCGGTGCAGCGCCAGTGTCGGGTTGACACCCGTCTTGTGCATCGGTGGCAGGAAGATCCCGAAGCGGAGCGGGTTGTCGAGCGGTTGCAGGTGCGGCATCGACCGATTGTTCCACGAACGGGGGAACGTGATCGTTGCCGAGCGTCCGGGGCGCCGAGTTCGGTGGGTTCGGGGAGCTTCGATGTGGACCGTCGCGTCCATTCCTCCTCGAGGAGTTCTCGTGCTGCCTGCTCGAGGAACTGCGGTGCGGCCCACTCGTGGACGTCGTAGTCGTTGTGGATGTAGCCGTGACTCAGCATGAAGTCCTTGGCGATGTCGATCGACACGAGGTTCTTCGGCGACAGGTTGGGGACCATGTCGACGTCCTTGATGCCCTGGTAGGTGTCGTCGACGTCGCGGTAGAAGGTCTGGCGATTCAAGATGCCAGACGCGGCGTACTTGTTCTCGTTTGCCCAGCGGCCGACCTTGATCATCGCCTTCATGTAGGCCACGACCAGCTCGGGGTGCTCGTCGGCCATGACGTCGGTGCACGTGATCACGGCGGGACAGTTGGCCATCTGCAACGTCCAGTCCGGGTACCGCGGACAGGTCCTCGATGGCCTTGAACTTGCCGGTGTCCTCCTGGAGGTGTTGGAACACCTTGCTCTGGGTGTAGATCGCGTCGACGACGCCCTCCTCGAGACCGGTCTCCAACGGCCGGAACGCCAGGTCGTGCTTGTGGTCACGTCGCAGCCACAGCTCCGAGGGGTTGTTCATGTCGACCTGGAGCATTTCGGGCTTGTCGTACCAGTCGTCCGGATACGGGAACTCGACGATCTCGACGTCGTCGGTGGTCATGCCGTGGATCTTCAACATGAGCTCGATGCCGGCGTGCTCCTGGATGCGCCACCAGTCGTTCTTGATGGTGTTCAGGCTCTTGGTGAGGCCGATCTTCTTGCCGCGCAGGTCCTCCATCCGGAAGATGTCGTCGCGGGCACGCACCAACATGGCGCCGCCTTCGTAGACCTGCGTGGCGCCGAGCAGCCGAGTTCTGCGGATGTCGGCGTTGACGTGGATCGTCGGATAGAGACCGCCGAAGCGGATCAGGTTGTCGAGGTTGTGGATGTAGTGCGGGTACCAGTTGTTCTCGGGTGTCGAACGGAAGTAGGCGTACTCGACGCCGATCTTCTTGAATTCCTCACGACACCAGCCCAACTCCTGATCGACGTTGTTGGCCGACACCATCGGACAGTTCGTGAACCACACCTCGTCCCAACTCAACGGAACCGTGGTGGACACTCTCTCGTGCTCGGGCATGTCTTCTGCGCTCCTCGGGGTTTCGACGCTCGGCTCGATGGTGGTCGAACCGGGAGCGACGTTGTGTACGACTGTACACATCGTCGCCCGAACCGAACATCGTCACCAGGGCCGAACGTCCATTGCACGTGTGCACTCACTCAGCGCGAGCGCGGCACGGGATCCGCCGGTGACGGCCACGGAGTCGCTCCCAGGCGACGAGCCGAGTGCACCAGCTCCTCCCGAAGCGTCTCGAGCGGCAGAGCGCCGAGTTCGCCGGCCGTCACGAGGTAGTCCTCGAAGACCCGCCAGCCGACCGCGGTCGCAACGATCTGGGCAGCGCGGACACGCGCCGCGAGCGGGTCCAGCCCGTACCCCTCGGCGAGCGTGTCGGCCATGGCGATCACCGGATTGAACCCGGGGCGACCTGCGAGTTGTCGACCGCTGATGATCAGCGCGCTCGTCACTCGGGACCACTTGCCCATCACCGTGTCGGCACCGAATCCCTGGCCCGACAACGGGTGTTCCAGGACACTCTCCGCGAGCTGCGCGGACAGGTCGTCGAACACGGCCAGCTCGAGATCGGCGCGGTTTCCGATGTAGCGCTTGATGAGTGCGAGGTGTGTGTGCGACGCCGCGGACACATCGCGCAGCGACACTCGACCGACTCCACGCGCTGCGAACAGTGTCGCCGCGGCGTCGAGTACCGCTCGCCGTACCTCATCGCGACCCGATGGTTCCCCTGGCTCACGACGTGGACCAGGCCTCCGAGAAGCGACCGATTCCGAATTGGCCATAGCGCCCCCGTCTGTTCGCAGTGCTCCGCCGACAGTCTGGCTCCGAACTGCCGCACGACTGAAGCTCTCCGGAGTGGAACGCGACCGTCATGCTCCAGCAGACGGACGCACGCCGGCCCGGTCGTCATGGCCGCGACAGCTACGCGGGCCGATCGGCACGGCTCAGAGGAAGATGAGGTCGACGCCGGTGCCGCGGGGGAAGGTGGCTCCGGCCTGGACCTCGGCGCCGTCGACCGAGGCCGACACGAACGTTCCCTCGGTCGTGCCCAGCAGGCTGTTCACGGTGTAGCCGGCGGCGGCGAGTGTCTCCTGCGCCTGCGGGTACGTCTGGCCGGTCAGGTCGGGGAACGCCACGAGGTCGGGGCCCTTGGAGATCCGCACCGTCACGGTGCCGCCGCGCTCGACCGGCGTGGTCGGGGGCGGATCCTGCGAGACGACTCGACCCACCTCGATGGTGTCGCTGAACTCGTCCTCGCCGCGGGCGAGGACCAACTGCACTCCGCCGAGGGCAGCCGTCGCCTCGTCCAGTGTGAGGTTGGTGAGGTCCGGTGCGGGCCGCGGGGCCGGGCCGAGCGAGACCGTCACCTCGATGACCGTGTCGGGGAGCACCTGCGCGCCGGCGATCAGCGAAGGATTCTCCTGGACCTGCCACCTGATGATCGACCCGGGCGCGACATCCTCGGAGAACTCGGGTGTCACCTCCACGAGCACGAGCCGCAGATCGGTGAGCGTGGCCTGCGCGTCGGCGAGCGTCATGCCGGCGAGTTCCGGGATCGTGCGGAGTTCGGGGCCGTCGCTGACGTAGACGACGAGGGTCGCACCCTCGTCGAGCATTTCGCCGGCAGCCGGAACCGTTCGCACCACGTGGTCGACCTCGGGCACCTCGTCGCTGCGTTCGCGATTCGTCTCGATCACCCAGTCGTTGCCCGAGACCTCGTTGAGCGCAACGGCCTGCTCGACACCGACGAGGTCGGGCACCTCGTAGGACTTGGTCCGCAACAGCAGGAACCCGGCGACACTCAACGCCGCGATCCCCGCGACGACGAGCAGAGCGATCGCGATGTACTTGCCCCACGGGCGCGACTGCTTCTCCTCGTCGTAGATCGTTCCCGGCGACGTCGGTTCGGTCACCGCCATCTGAATGGTCGGTGGTGTGGTGGCAACTGCCGCCGCGGCCGCAGCAGCAGCCGGCAGCTGTTCGGTCGGGGCCACGACGTCGGCCTCGGCCATCGGCTTTGTCATCGGACTCGGCCGCGTCGCCGGCCCCAACGTCGTCGGAACGATCGGCGATGTCGGTGAGCACGATGAGCGGCGCGACCGTCGTGTCGACGGCCTCGGCCGACGAGTCGTCCGTCACCGGAGCATCGGCGACGGTGCCGGACGGATCGTCGCCGGACGGATCGATCGCGGCGTCGACCTCCCCGGTGACCACCTCGACATCGGCGGCGTCGGACGCATCGACATCGCGCTCGGCCTGACGCCGCAGCATCGATGCGCCGAAGAGGCTCGACGCCATGATCGGAATCGGATCGGGGCGTGGCAGCTTCTCCGCCGCCTGCACGAGCGCACTCGCGAACTCGGCCGCCGTCCAGCGGTCCTCGCCTTCCGGACGCCCTGCACGTTCGAGCACCGCGGCGAGCGAACCCATGTCGGCGGTGACCGGCATGAGCTTGCCGACGCGTGCCGACAGGGTGGACACCGTCGAATCACCAGCGAAGGGCACCTTGCCCGTGATCGCCTCGATCAGGCACAGCGACAGTGCATACACATCGGTCTTGTCGTCGACCTCCAGGCGCAGCGCCTGCTCGGGTGACGCGTAGCGGGCGACGTGCGTCGCGAGCGTGGCCGGCTCTGCCCACGATTCGGCACCGAGCAGTTCCGCCATCGCGAAGTCGACGATCCGGAGACGGGCATCGTCGCCGAACACGAGTTTCGACGGGGTCAGTTCGGTGTGGATCACGCCGCGGGAGTGCGCGGCATCGAGCGCCCGGCACGCCTCGAGACCGACCACGAGCGCCTGCGAGGGCTCGAGGAGACGTCCCCGGTCGAAGAGGTCGCGCAGGCTGCCGCCGCCGAGGTACTCGACCACCCAGAACACCGTGGTCTCGCCGTACAGCTCGATCTCGCCCCAGTCGAGCACCTTGGCGATGTTCGGATGCGACAACGACATGGCGATCTCGACCTGGCGGCGGAAATCGTCACGGAATGCGGCATGCAGCGCGCGTTCCGGCCTGACGATCTTCAACGTGACCGGGACGTCGCCGATGACGTCGATGGCCTCGACGATGATCGTGTTCGCACCGGACGACACGACATTCTCGATGCGGTACCGATCAGCGACCACTCGGCCGACGAGACGGTCGCCACGCGTCTCGGTTGGGTCCGGCATCTCGTCGTTCACAGCGTCGAAACGCTACCGCCTGCGCATCTGGCGCTGACGGCAGGCATCATGGAGTGGTGAGCGAGCAACACGACACCGCCGTCGAGACCGCCGTCGACACCGTCGTCGCCGACGCCGAGCCACGTCCCAAGCGCAAATTCGACCGGGGACTGTTCATCGCGAGCGTGGTGATCGCGTGCGGGTTGATGCTGGTCATCTTCGGGCTCACCTCGGCGATCACCGGAACCGACGGCATCGACCGGCCCGAGGCCATCGAGTCGGTGCAGCCGGTCGAGAACGCCGTCCAGGTGCTCCAGCAGGATCAGATCATCGTCGACCTGCTCGCCGGATACGAGGCCCGACTGGTACTCGACGGCGTCGAGCTGCCCACCACGGTCATCGGCCAGTCCGACGTCGACCCCGACGTGCAGGCCCAACCGGGACAGCAGATCGACATGCCGACCACCGCAGTGTTCGACCCGGGCAACGCCGTCATCTCGTTCCAACCGGTCGAGGGCGCACTCATCGAGACGCTCACCGAGGGCAAGCACGAGGCCACCGTCTACTTCTGGCGAACCGAGGAAGGCCCCGACCAGGCCAGCGCCTACACCTGGACGTTCGAAGTCATCTGATACCCGCGGCCGTCACGGGAGTTCACCGGTGGCGAGAAGGTGTTCGAAGCCCGCCTCGTCGAGGATCGGCACGCCGAGCGATTCGGCCTTGGTCAACTTGCTCGCGCCGGGCGAGTCACCGACCACCAGCGCGAGCGTCTTCTTGCTGACGCTGCCGGGGCTCTTTCCCCCACGAGACGTGATTGCCTCCTCCGCCGCCTCGCGGTTGTAGCCGGCGAGCGTGCCGGTGACCACGACCGCCTTCCCCTCGAGCGTCTGGGGTGTCGCGGCGCGCGCAGCCGCAGCGGCTTCGGCAGCACCGGGATCGCCGAAGCTGACGCCGGCTGCTCGGAGGCGCTCGATGTAGGCCCGGTTCACGTCCTGGCCGAACCATGTCACGATCGTGCCGGCGATGACCGCACCGACGCCTTCGACGGCGGCGAGTTCCTCCTGCGACTTCGACATGATCTCGTCGAGGGTGTGGAACGCGTTCGTGAGCGCGAGTGACGCAGCCGGGCCGAGGTGACGGATACCGAGCGCCGTCAGCAGCTTCGGCAGGGGCCGTGTCTTCGATGCCTCGATCTCGTCGACGAGGTTCTGTGCACTCGTGGGCCCGACACGGTCGAGCGACACCAACTGCTCGACGGTCAGTGCGTAGAGATCGGCCGGATCGTGCACCAGATCGGCAGCGGTGAGCTTCTCCACCATCTGCTCGCCCAGCCCCTCGATGTCCATCGCGCCGCGTGATGCGAAGTAGGCGATCTTCTGATCTCGTTGGGCCGGACAGTCCGGCGCGACACACCGGGTGTCGGCCTCACCCTCGGGGCGCACCAGCGGGTTGGCGCAGCGAGGGCAGTGCGTGGGGAACACCCATGGCTCGCTGTCGCCGGGACGAAGCGACAGCACCGGGCCGACGACCTCGGGAATCACGTCGCCGGCCTTGCGAACCACGACCGTGTCGCCGGGACGCACATCCTTGAGCGCCACTTGGTCCTGGTTGTGCAGCGTCGCCATGGCGACGGTCGACCCACCGACGAACACCGGCTCCAGTACGGCGAACGGCGTCGCGCGGCCCGTACGCCCGACCGAGACCATGATGTCGAGCAGTATCGTCGTGCGTTCCTCGGGTGGGAACTTGAAGGCGATCGCCCAGCGTGGGGCCCGCGAGGTGACACCGAGGCGGTCTCGCTGAGCGGCATCGTCAACCTTCACGACCACGCCGTCGATCTCGTAGTCGAGGTCGTGGCGATGCTCCTGCCAGTACGCGCAGTGTTCGACCACGTCGTCGATCGTCGTGAACGTCCGCAGGTGATCGTTCACGGGGAATCCCAGTGCCTCGGCGTACTCGAGAGCGGCAACATGGCTGGTGAAGGCGGGACCGCCGACGACCTCGCCGAGTTGATAGCCCCAGAACGAGAGGTTGCGGCTCGCCGTCACGGCGGGGTCCTTCTGACGCAGACTTCCGGCGGCAGAGTTCCTCGGATTGACGAAGGCCTTCTCGCCCGCCACCATGGCCCGCTCGTTGAGCTGCTCGAAGCTCGAACGGGTCATGTAGACCTCGCCGCGCATCTCGAACACCGACGGCAAGGTGGCCGTTCCCGCACCGGCCGTCAGCCGGGCCGGCACATCCGCGATCGTCGCCACGTTGGCCGTGACGTCCTCGCCGACTCGTCCATCGCCTCGCGTCGCTGCCTGGACGAAGCGGCCGTCCTCGTAGCGCAAGCTGATGGCGAGACCGTCGAACTTCAATTCGCAGACGAATCTCGGGGTCTCGCCGTCGAGCCCCTTGACCACACGATCCGCCCAGGCCCGCAACTCGCCGGCGTCCATCGCATTGTCGAGGCTCATCATCGGTACCCGATGGGTCACCGACGAGAACGTCGTGCTGATCGCTCCGCCGACCTGATGGCTCGGCGACGTCTCGTCCTCCAGCTCCGGATGTTCCGCCTCGAGACGACGCAACTCGCGAACGAGTGCGTCGTACTCGGCGTCGCTGATCTCGGGATCGTCGAGCGTGTGATAGCGCTCGTTGTGGTGGGCGATCTCCGCCCGCAGCGCGTCGACCCGCAATGCGGGATCGATCTCGTCCGCCGAGTCGTTCGCAGTCATCGTCCGCTGAGGTTACGGCCTCGCGCCCGGCAGTCGGACCGGCCGATCGGTTCCGGGCGTGGACGCGTCGTGAACGTCAGGCGCCGAGCGCGAACCGGGTCGCCGACGCTTGATCCTTGACGCGTTTGCCGACCTCGCCGCTGAGTCGGGCGATCCCACGTGCCACCGAGACCGAGTGCGACGCGAGACCGCACTGCGGCGACACCAGACTGCGTCGGCGGAGCTGCACCGGATCGCACCCTCGTTGCACGAGACCGCACCACAGGTCACTGAGCTCGCGCCACGGACGGTCGGACTGGGACCGGATGGGGCCGTCGGTCGGCACCACGCCCCACGCGACGACGCCGCCGTCGTCGATGAACCGGGTCAGATATCCCGCCCAGTCGAGCAGCTCGGGTGACACCGGCACCGAGATGACGCCGGGGCCCGACGCCAGCAACGTCGCCACGTCGCACGGAGCGCAGCAGTGGATCCCCGTGAGCGTGGCTGCCGGGAGCGCGGCCATCGCGTTCGACATCCGGTCGACGGCCTCGTCGGGTGGGATCGGGAACCCGGGCGACATCAGTTCGCCGAGCCATGGCTCGTCGAGCACCACCATCTGCGGCGAGTTGGGCAGGACGGCGGTGACGGCGGCGGACAACTCGATCAACGACGAACGCACGGTCGCGGACGCGAGATCGAACGCCGATCGACGATCGAGCCCGGCGCGCTCCAACGCGACACCCAGCGTCACCGGGCCCACGAACTGCCACTTCACGGCGGCACCGTCGAGTCGGATCTTGCCCGCGAGGTCGAGGAACGCCCGGAACCCGGTGAAGCCGTCGGTGTCGAGCAGGGCGCCGCCGGCGACGTCGCTCGACGCGACACCCGGAGCGTTGCGGTCGTCGATGGCAATGCGTCCCGATGCGTCGACGGCGACGCCGGCGAGTGCCACCGTCGCCTGCCCGAGCATGGTCTCGACGATCGAGCGGCCCGGGAGGGACGGGATCGTGGAGATGTCGAACTCACCGATCGCGAATGCCGCAGCAGCCGTCGGATCTCGATGCGGGAGACTGCCACACCCGACGAGGGCACCATCGGCGAAGGGTGACGACTCCATGCGGCGAAGAGGAATCGTCGGTCGGATGCTGGTCATGTCGTCACCTCCCCATCATTGTCGGAACCACTCTGTCACCCCGGGCATGTGGAATTCCGGGATCTGTCATCGTCCCACGCGACGCCCGCCTCGACCGAATCCTGGACCGAGGCACTCAAGGAATTCACGTCGTGTTCATGCGAGTTACGCGGCAACATGGAGAGATGCCCGCGACACACGAACAACGCTCCGAGCTCGCGGCCGACGCCTCGACCATGACCATGGCAGCTCGGGCGATGCCGTGGGTCGCCCGAGCCGGCTGGATCGTCGTGGCTGTCGTCGGCGGATCCGCCGTCCAGGCGGCCGTCGAAGGGCGCAGTTCCGCGGTGGTCTGGACGACGGCGATCGGCGCATGGTTGCTGTGGGGAGTCGTTGCACTCGCGCTGGCGGTCGCGTCGGTCCGATCGCTGACGGTGGTACGAGTAGGGGTGCCCCTCGCCGTGGTCGCCACCGCCGCCGCCGCGATCGGCGGGGCGCCGGCGGTCGATCTGCTCGGCCTGGGCATCCCGACCATCGTCACCCTCGGTGCGGCATTCGCAGCCGAGTTCGGACGCCAGTTCGTCCAGGCATCGGCATACGGCGACGAGGAACGGTTCCCGCTGCGCATGCCGGTGGCCGCCGGCGCCGCGGCCGTGGTCAGCTGGCTGATCTGGGCCCCCGCGCTGATTTCGGGACCGCTGCTGCTCGCGGCCGAACAGTGGATCGTCGGCGCGGTGCTCGCGGTCGGTGCCGTGGCCGGCGGCGTGTTTCTCGGGCCGCGATGGGACCGCTTGTCGCAGCGATGGTTCGTGCTCGTCCCGGCCGGCATCGTGCTGCGTGATCCCGTGGTGCTCGCCGACACGTTCCCGTTGCGCACCCGGCAGATCGCTCACGTGGGATTGGCACCTGCCGACACCGAGGCTGCCGATCTCACGGGGCCGGCGAGTGGCTATGCGATCGAGGTGGCCACGATCGAGCCGGTCACAGCGGTGTTCGCCTTCACACCTGCCGAACCCAACGGCCGAGCCATCCACCTGACGTCGTTCCTCACGGCACCGAGCCGCCCGGGAGCCGTCCTCCGAGCCGCCAAGCGTCGCGGTCTCCCCGTCGCCTGACCCCTCGCTCCCCCCAACCGCCCTCCACATCCGAAATTCTCCTGGCAGTGCGCGCTCGAGCGCGCAGTGGGAGGAGAATTTCGGGTTGGGAGTGGGGTTGTCTCGGGGAGCGGTCAGCGGCAGATGCCGCCGCCGAGCACGCGAGTGTCGGTCGGGTCGTAGAACACGACGCTCTGGCCGGGAGCGACGCGGCGTTGTGCGTCGTCCCAGGTCACCGAGATCGTGCCGTCATCGGCGTCACCGAGAGCGCCGATCGATGCCGAGCGCGGCCGGCCGTGCGCGCTGCACTGCACCAGGACGGCGCCGACGACCGGTTCGTCGACCCACGTGACACCGTCGACGACGAGGTCGTCGCGCAGCAGGTCGGCCTCGTCGCCGACGGTCACGGTGTTCGTCGCGGTGTCGACGTCGACGACGTAGCGCTTGGGTCCGCCACCGGGTAACCCGAGACCCTTGCGCTGGCCGATCGTGACGAGTTCGACCGACTCGACCGCGCCGATGCGTCGGCCGGCGGTGTCGACGACGCTCCCGGCCCGGAACGGGATGCGTTCGCCGAGGAACGCGGTACGTCCGCCAGTGGAGGTGATGAAGCAGACGTCCTGGCTGTCGGGCTTGTCGGCCGTGCGCAGGTCGAGCGACGCCGCGAGGGCACGCACCTCGGCCTTCTGCATGCCGCCGACGGGAAACATCGTGCGTGCCAGCTGTGCCTGGTCGAGCATGTGGACCACGTAACTCTGGTCCTTGGCCGGATCGGCACCGCGTTCGAGGGTGTGGCGACCGTCGGATGTGCACCCGATGTTGGCGTGATGCCCCGTGGCCACGGCATCGAACCCGAGCAGGTCGGCGCGCTCGGCGAGGCGGGCGAACTTGACCGAGCGATTGCACTCGATGCACGGATTCGGCGTGATGCCGCGTGTGTGAGCGTCGACGTACGGTGCGACGACGTGCTCGTCGAAGTCGTCGCCGAAGTTGAAGACGAGATGGTCGATACCGAGCTGCTGGGCCACGCGGCGGGCGTCGTCGACGTCGGACACCGAACAGCACCCGGTGTCGCTGTCACCGCCCCAGAGCTTCATCGTCACACCCACCACGTCGTGGCCGGCCTGCTGGAGCAGGAGCGCCGCGACCGACGAGTCGACGCCACCGCTCATGGCGCACATGACCTTCATCGCCGCAGCCGATCCACTGCGGCGACGAGTACCTCGAGGGCACGGTCGACGTCGGCTTCGGTGGTCGTGTGACCGAGCGTCAACCGCAACGACCCGAGGGCTGTCGAGCGGTCGACGCCCATCGCCGCGAGCACGTGCGACGGTTCCATCGCACCGCTCGCACACGCCGATGCTGCCGACGCGCAGACGTTGTCCTCGTCGAGCAGGTAGAGCAGTGCCTCCGACTCGACGCCGGCGATGCACACATGGGCCGACCCGGCGACCTTGCGGGCCGGTGGCACCGTCTCGACGACGCCGTCGAGACGGCTCTGGAGCCCCTTCACGAGCCGGTCGCGCAGATCCGCGAGTCGCACGGACTCGGTGTCGCGCTCGGCGTCGGCGAGTTGCAGGGCGACCGCGGTGGCGACGATGCCGGCGGTGTTCTGCGTGCCGCTGCGGCGCTCGCGCTCCTGTCCGCCGCCGATGATCAGCGGGTCGATGCGTGGCCCGCCGCGTTCGATCAGCACGCCGACCCCCTTCGGGCCACCGAACTTGTGGGCGCTGAGCGACAGCAGGTCGACGTGCGGCGTCACCTCGCGCAGGTCGAGCCAACACGCGGCCTGCACCGCGTCGGTGTGGAGGAGCGCGCCGGGCGCGAGCCGACGAACGAGCTTCGACACCTCGGCGATGTCGGTGATCGTGCCGACCTCGTTGTTGACGGCCATCACACTGACGACGGCGACGTCGGCTTCCTCGTCGAGCACCGCCGCAAGTTCGCCGAGATCCACGCTGCCGGCAGCATCGACGCCGACGACACGACCGCCGAGACGCTCGACGACGTGGAGCACCGCGTGATGCTCCACTGCCGGACAGACCGCGATGCCGCCGTACCGTGAGACGGCACCGGCGATCGCGGTGTTGTCGCTCTCGGTGCCACACCCGGTGAACACCACCTCGTTCGGCCGACAGCCGACCGTTGCGGCCACGGTGTCGCGGGACTCGTCGATGGCCTGACGGGCCCGACGGGCGAAGCGGTGCGAGCCGGACGGGTTGGCGTAGGTGTGGGCGAGGTAGGGCATCATCGCCTCGATCGCCTCGGCGCGCATCGGCGTGGACGCCGCGTGGTCGAGGTAGGTGATCGCCGGCTCGCTCACCCATCCCACGCTACCGCTGCGCGCCCACCCGTGATCCACGTCCCCGAGGCGTCGGGCACGCCGTGTACGTAACCTCGGGGCGATGCGGGGCTACGACGAGCGTTCGTACGGCGACGGATTCGCCGACGTGTACGACGAGTGGTACGCCGACGTCACCGATGTGGACGCGACGGTGACGCGGATGCTGTCGCTGGCGGGACCGGGCGGACGCGTGCTCGAACTCGGCGTCGGGACCGGGCGGCTGGCAGTGCCGATGGCCGCGGCCGGGCTGCGGGTGGTCGGCGTCGACAGCAGCCAGGCCATGCTCGACCGGCTCGCCGACCGTGATGCCACGAGTGGGGTGGCCGCCATCCGCGGCGACATGGTCGACGACCTCCCCGACGGGCCGTTCGACGTGGCGCTGGTGGCGTACAACACGATCTTCAACCTGCTCGACGAGATCACGCAGCAACGGTGCTTCGTCGAGGTTGCCGGGCGACTCCGACCGGGTGGATCGTTCGTGGTCGAGGCGTTCGTCCCCGACGTCGAACGCCGAAGGCGGTCCACGTCCGACGTCTCCCTGCGGACACTGGCCGTCGACCACGTCGTGCTCTCGGTGTCGGTCGATGATCCCGACAACCAGCGCGCCGAGGGGCAGTTCGTGCAGTTCAGCGAGGCGGGTGGTGTGCGGCTGCGGCCGTGGGCGATCCGCTGGGCGACTCCCGGTCAGCTCGACGAGATGGCAGCACGCGCCGGGCTGACGCTGGCCGAACGGTGCAGCGACATGGCAGGCGCCGGATTCGACGACGACAGTGCACAGCACGTGTCGGTCTACACGAAACCAGGGGCCGCCGATGGGCAGTGACGCGTCCGTCAACTTCGGACTCGGGGTCCCCAACGGTGGTGACTTCGCCGATCCGATCAAGCTGGCACGGCTCGCCGCCGACGCCGAGGTTGCCGGCTGGGACGGCTTCTTCCTGTGGGACCACGTCATCCGCCGCCGTCCGTGGCAGCCGATGGTCGACCCGTGGGTGACACTCGCCGCGGTCGCCGCGTCGACCGGACGAATCGTGATCGGCCCGATGGTGACTCCACTCGCACGACGACGCGTGTCGGTCGTGGCACGTCAGACGGTGACCCTCGATCTGCTGTCACAGGGACGACTCCGGTTCGGCGTCGGTCTCGGCGCACCCGATGACGAGTTCACACGGTTCGGTGAGGACGCCGAGCCGCGACGACGGGCCCGCATCCTCGACGAGTCGTTGGACGCGCTGGTGCAGCTGTGGTCCGGCGAACCGGTGACGTTCCGGGGCGAACACGTGACGATCGACGACGTGGAGTTCCGCCCGACGCCCGTACACGGCCGCGTGCCGATCTGGGTGGCAGGCGGTTGGCCGGGCAGTGCGCCCTTTCGTCGAGCGGCACGCTTCGACGGCGTCTGGCCGGTCGCGAGCGCCGGCGGCTACCTGAGCGTCGACGAGTTCGCCGAGTGCGTGGAGGCGGTGCGCGGCCATCGATCGGAGGCGGCCGTCGACGGCCCGTTCGACGCGTGCTTCGTCGACCGCAGCCCGTGGCCGACCGACGCCGAGACCCACGACAAGGTCGCCCGTCTTGCCCAGGTCGGCATGACCTGGTGGATCGATTCCCTCGACGACCCCGCCGTCCCCTTCGAACAACACCGCCGCCGAGTCCTGGCCGGCCCCCCGACCTGACCCACCCACCTCACCTCACCTCCGAAATTCTCCTCTGGGTGCGCGCTGAGCGCGCACCCGGAGGAGAATTTCGGAGTTTAGGAGGTCGTTTCAGAAGGAGTGGTAGCCGCCGTCGATGGTGATGACGTCGCCGGTGTGATAGCTCGACGCCTGGCTGGCGAGGTAGACGGCGAGGCCGCCGAAGTCGGCCGGGACTCCCCACCGACGCGCCGGCACCCGTGGCAGGACCTTGTCGACGAAGCGGTCCCAACCGAACGCGCCGGCGGTCATGTCGCTCTCGATCCAGCCCGGCAGGATCGAGTTGCAGCGCACACCATGGCGGGCGTGTTGCACGGCGATCGCCTTCATCATCGAGTTCACCCCGGCCTTCGAGGCGCCGTAGTGCTGTCCGGACTGCTGCCCGAAGAACGCCGAACCCGACGTCGTGAACACGATCGAGCCGCCGGCCTCGTCACCCGCCTCGGCGCGATCGACCATGTGCCGCGCCGCCTCGCGGGCCGTGAAGAACGCTCCGTCGAGGTTCACCCGCATCACGCGCCGCCACTCGTCCGACGTCATCCCGATGAAGCTCGGCGCCTGCCCGCCGATGCCGGCGTTGACGAAGCACGAATCGATCCGGCCGAGCTCGGTGATCGTGTCGGCCATGGCCTCCACGACCGCGTCCTCGTCACCGACGTCGCAGACGATCGACAGCAGTTCCACATCGTGTCGACCGAGCTGCTCGATCGCTGACTCGTTCTTGTCGGGATTGGTCCCCCAGATCGCGACGTCGGCTCCATGAGCGGCGAGCGCATCCGCCATGCCGAGCCCGATGCCACCGTTGCCGCCCGTCACCAGGGCGACGTGGCCGGAGAGGTCGAACGGGGATCCTGATGGGAGGGCCATGCACCCGACTGTACGGGTCCGTCACGCACCGACTCGGCAGTGGAGATAGCGTCATCCCTGCATGTATCTGGAGCGTGTTCGCCAGCCCGCCGACCTGCGGGACCTGTCGTACGACGAACTGAACGATCTCGCCGGCGAGATTCGCGACTTCGTGGTGTCGGCCGTGTCCGACACCGGCGGCCATCTCGGCTCGAACCTCGGAGCCGTGGAGCTCACCCTCGCGCTGCATCGCGTGTTCGAATCGCCCACCGACGCGATCCTCTGGGACACGGGTCACCAGGCGTACATCCACAAGATCGTCACCGGCCGCCAGAAGCAGTTCGAGCAGTTGCGCCAGCAGGGCGGTCTCTCCGGCTATCCGTCCCGTGAGGAATCGGTCCACGACTACGTCGAGAACAGCCACGCCTCGACCATCCTCTCCTACGCCTACGGCATGGCCGTTGCCCGCGATCTCGGCGCCGACCACCACCGTCACATCGTCGCGGTGCTCGGTGACGGCTCGATGACCGGCGGAATGGCCTACGAGGCGATCAACAACATCGGCCACGGCGACAAGCGGGTCATCGTCGTGCTGAACGACAACGGCCGCTCGTACGCGCCGACGGTCTCGATGCTCTCGGCGAGCGTCCAGAGCCGCGACGAGCGGGCGAACCATCCGAGCGTCACCGACGTGATCACCGGGAAGCTGTCGCACGCGCTCACCGACATCCGCCTCAATCCCGTCTACGTGCGACGACAGCGTCGGCTCGAGGATTTTCTCCAACACCTGCCCGTCGTGGGCCATCAGGCCGGCTCGGCGATGGACGCGTTCAAGGCCGGTGTCCGTGAGTTCCTGCAGCCGCCTTCGTTCTTCGAGGCGCTCGGAGTCCGCTACGTCGGCCCGTTCGACGGCCACAACATCGAGGAGATGGAGCACGCGCTCCACAACGCCATCGAGCTGTCGGCCGACGGGCCGATCCTCGTCCACGTACTCACCCAGAAGGGACGCGGGTACTCGCCCGCCGAGGACGACGACGAGAAGCACCTGCACGACGCTCCGGTGTTCGATCCGCTGGTCGGCCCGCCGAAGGCCGTCTCCACGGGTTACACGCAAGCCTTCGCCGAGGCGATCGTCAAGGAGGCCGAGGCCGACGAGCGCATCGTCGCGATCACGGCGGCCATGCCCGGCCCGACCGGCCTGCTGCCCTTCCAGGACCGGTTCCCCGATCGCTTCTTCGACGTCGGCATCGCCGAGCAGCACGCAGTGACCGGTGCTGCCGGCATGGCGATGGGAGGGCTGCGCCCGGTCGTCGCGGTCTATTCGACGTTCCTCAACCGGGCATGGGATCAGGTCGTGTACGACGTGGCGCTCCACCGGCTCCCGGTCATCTTCTGCCTCGATCGAGCCGGTGTCACCGGCCCGGACGGAGCCAGCCACCACGGCGTGTACGACATGGCACTGCTGTCGAAGGTTCCGGGCATGCGCGTGCTCGCCCCGTCGAGCGCCCAGGAGTTGGCCCAGATGTTCCACGACGCGGTGGAGCTGGTCGAGTCGGGTCCAGTCGCCATCCGCTATCCACGCGGGGCGGCGCGTCAGGTCACCGAGGCCGAAGTCGGTTCGGGCCTGACCGCCCGCTCGGTGCGCTCCGGCACCGGGACGTGCATCATCGCGGTCGGCAAGATGCTGGAGACGGCCGAGAAGGCTGCCGACGAGCTCGCCGCCGACGGCATCGAGGTGACCGTGTGGGATGCGCGCTGCTGCTCACCGCTCGACCCCGAGATGATCGCCGATGCAGCCACCCACAGCCGGGTCGTGACCATCGAGGACGGGATCAGGGACGGCGGGATCGGCATGTCGATCGCTGATGCGATCTGTTCGCTGCGCACCGAGACCCAGGTTCACGTCCTCGGCCTCCCGACGAAGTTCATCCCGCACGACCCGAAGTCGAGCGCCATCCTCGCCCGGTTCGGGCTGGACGTCGACGGCGTCGTCGCCGCAGCCCGCAGCGCCTGAACAACGTGGCGGCCTTCGAGCCAATCCGAACGGATCGGCTGTTGCTGCGCCCGATGCGGACCACCGACGCCGGGCCGCTCGCCGAACGTCGCAGCGATCCGCAGGTCGCGAGGTACCAGAACTGGATCGCGCCGTATCCGCTGCAGCAGGCCGAGACCACCGTCGCCGAGTCGATGGCGCTGGACGGCCCGACCGTCGACGACTGGTGGATGGCGACCATCGCCGACTCCGCCGACACCGAGGTGTTCGGCGACCTCGTCGTGCACCTCACGTGGGAGGGCCGCACCGCCGAGATCGGGTACACGCTCGCGCGGAGCGCGTGGGGCCGTGGCTACGCAGTCGAAGCGGCGACGGCGCTCGTCGCCCATCTGTTCGAGACGCTCGGTGTGACCCGCGTCGAGGCGGGCCTGCACCCCGACAACACGGCGTCGGCCATGGTGCTCGAGCGGATCGGCATGCTCTTCGAGGGCCACACGCGCTCGTCGTTCTGGCTCGGCGACGACAATTCCGACGACTGGCTCTACGGCATGACCCGCGACGACTGGACGTCGTGGTGTGATCGTCCGCGCCGGCGGCCCGAGTCGGTCGAGCTCGTCGAGATCACCAGCGAGATCCTGCCCCAGGTGCTGCGACTGACCACCCATCGCTCACAGCAACGATTCGTCGCTCCCGTCGCGAACTCGCTCGCCGAGGCCCTGATCCTGCAGGAGAGCAGCAGCATCTCCCACCCCGTGTGGTACCGCGCAGTGCGCGCCGACGGCGAGTTGGTCGGCTTCGTCATGGTGGACCGTTCGCAACCCGGACAATCGGAGCCGTACCTCTGGCGCCTCCTCGTCGATCGTCTGCACCAGCGGCGTGGCATCGGCAGCCGCGTGATCGACCTCGTCGTCGAACAGTGTCGCGCCTGGGGCGACGACACCCTGGTCGTCTCGTGGGATCAGGGCAAGGGCTCGCCGGAGCCGATGTACCTCGCTCGCGGATTCGTCCCCACCGGGGTGATCCGCCACGGCCAGGTCGACGCGCGTCTCGACCTCCGACCGAGCAGGCACTGAGACGCGTCTCATTGCGTAGGGTTCGCGACGTGACGGAGAATCCCATCGACGCCTACAGCGCCTACACCCGCCTGCGGTTCGAGCGCCCGAGCGACGGGGTGCTCCTCGTCACGCTCGACGATCCCGACCGGTTGAACGCCACCGGCGCCGAGATGCACCTGCAGCTGTCCCGCGTGTTCCGCACGATCGACGACGATCCGTCGGTGCGCGCCGTCGTCGTCACCGGTGCCGGTCGGGCATTCTCCGCCGGTGGTGATCTCGACTGGATCGCCGAGCAGGTGGGTGACTACGCCCAGACGATCCGAGTGATGAAGGAAGCCGGCGACATCGTGCGCACGATGATCGACTGCGACACGCCGATCGTGTCGGCCATCAACGGCGTCGCGGTCGGAGCCGGGCTCGCCGTCGCGCTGCTCGCGGACATCAGCGTGATCAACGAGGACGCCCGGCTCACCGACGGCCACATCCGCCTCGGCGTGGCGGGTGGGGACCACGCCGTCGCGATCTGGCCGCTGCTGTGCGGCATGGCCAAGGCGAAGTACTACCTGCTCACCGCCGACTTCCTCGACGGGCGGGAAGCCGAGCGGATCGGTCTCGTCTCCAAGGCGGTGCCGGCTGACGAGGTACTGCCGACGGCGCTCGGTGTGGCCGAGAAGCTCGCTTCAGGACCCGTGGATGCGACCCGAATGACGAAACGGGCGCTCAACCACTGGCTCCGCCAGGCGCTCCCCAACTTCGAGGCGTCACTGGCGTACGAGATGATCAACTTCCTCGGCCCCGATGCCGCCGAAGGCCTCGCTGCCCTCCAGGAGAAGCGCCGGCCGGACTTCCCCTCCGCCTCGAACGTGGGACGTTGACGATGGACCTCGGCGAGACACCCGATCTGACCCACGAACTCGCCCTCGCCCTCGACGTGGCCGACGCGGCCGACGCCTTCACGTTGCCCCACTTCCACGAAGCCGACTTCGACGTCGACTGGAAGCGCAACCGGACGGAGGTCACCGAGATCGACCGCCGAGCGGAGACGCTGATCGTCGATCAGCTCCTCCACGAACGCCCACGGCATGGCGCCTTCGGCGAGGAGCACGGACCCAGGGGTGATGTCGACTCACCCTGGCAGTGGGTGATCGACCCGATCGACGGGACGTCCGGGTTCGTGCGCGGCATCCCGATCTGGGCGACCCTCATCGCCCTGGTGCACGCCGAGCGCGGCGCCGTGCTCGGCGTGGTATCGGCACCGTCACTCGGTCGGCGCTGGTGGGGAGGGCTCGGGTTGGGCGCGACGATGTCCGTGTTCGACGACGAGCGTCCGATCGTCGTGTCGACCGTCGACGATCTCGCCGAGGCCCAGGTGAGCATCACGCACAATGCCGGATGGGACGCGCTGGGGCTCACGCCCGCTCTCGTCCGACTCCAGCAGCGTGCCCGCCGGTCACGCGGGATCGGCGACTTCTGGCAACACATGCTGGTGGCCGAGGGGGCCATGGATGTGGCCGTCGACGCAGTGGGCGTGGCGCCCTACGACATCGCCGCGGTCAAGCCGATCGTCGAGGCCGCCGGCGGAAGCCTCACCGACCGCTTCGGCGTGCCGACCCACCTGCACAACACCGCGATCAGCACGAACCGTCTCCTCCACGACGCCGTGCTCGCCGAACTCGGCGACTGATCTCAGTTCGCGATGTCGATCACGATGCGGGGCGGGTCGCTGAGCGTCGTCACCTCGAACGGACGTTGTCGATCGAGCCCGATCGCCCACTGGTGCATGCCCTCGAAGTTCTCGATGAGCCGGAGTTCGCGGACGTGCTCGACGTTCGTCGGCTCGATCTGGTCCGGGCCGTCGTAGCCCTCGCCCTCCATCGTGGTCATCCAGGCGCCGACCGACAGCACGAGGGTGGCGTCGCCGGAGATGTCGACGTCGAGGTCGCTCGGGCTCAGCTTGACGGGATCGTCGACGTACTGGACCCGATACCCGGGGAAGGTGCCGGTGCCCTGCAACTCGAGCACGACCCGTTCGACGCAGGGCTGCGCACCGGTCCGGATGTCGCGACCGATCAGCGACGACAGCGTGTCGGGGAAGTTCACGACGACCGGGTCGATGTTGGTCGGCACGAGGCAGGGAGCGCCCGTCGATGCCGGCGTGGCGAGCGTCGTCGTCGCGGGCGAGGAGGGTGTCGTCGCCGGAGCCGAAGGCACGATCGCCGGCGTCGTCGCTGGTGTCGAGGGAGTTGCCGCGACCGTCGTCGGCGACGTCGACGTGTTGTCGGAACCGCAGGCCGGCAGCGCCAGGGTGAGCACCGACAGCCAACACGGGAGCGGCGAACACGGCGACGAGCCGACGACGCGTCATGCGATCATGATGCCACTCCTCGGTGGTCGCACGACAGGGCCGATCTGCTCGGAATCGTTGCGTCACCCGTCAATGGCACCGGATACCGTGTTCGGCGATGCCGCACGACGGAAGACAGCCCGACGTGGCACCCGAGACACTGGCGATCACTGCTGGTCGCGAGGCGAGTGGTTCGTCGTTGGCGCCTGCGCTCTGGGCGTCGAGTACGTGGGAATCCGAGAGCCTCGACGATGCACATCGTCGGGCCACGTCGGTGCGCCACGGAGGCTTCTACAGCCGGTATTCGAACCCCACCGTCCGGTCGTTCGAGCAGGCCATGGCCGAGCTGGAGGGCGCCGAGGAATCACTGGCGTTCGCATCGGGCATGGGCGCGCTCGCGTCGACCGTGTTCGCGCTGTGCTCGACGGGCAGCCACATCGTCGCCCAGCGCCAGCTCTACGCGGGCACCCTGGCGTTCCTCCAAGGACCGTGCCGACGCATGGGGATCGACGTGACGTTCGTGGACGTGGCCGAACCCGGCGCATTCACCAGCGCGGTCAGGCCCGGCCACACGATGCTCGTCCTCGCGGAGTCGCCGTCGAACCCGCTGCTGGAGCTGGCCGACCTCGACGAACTCGGCGCCATCCGGGGCCCGTTCACCGTCGTCGATTCGACCTTCTCCACACCACTCGGCCAACAGCCCCTCGCCCACGGCGTCGACATCGCGCTGCACTCGGCCACCAAGGGCATCGCCGGCCACAACGACGCCACGCTCGGCGTCATCTCGGGTGACGCCGATCTCCTCGCCGAGATCTGGACGTACTCCGTGCTCCACGGCGCAACCCCGTCGCCGTTCGACGCGCTCAACGCACTGCGCGGCATCCGCACACTCGGCGTGCGGAGCCGACATCAGAACGAGTCGGCTCGATCGCTCGCGATCGTGCTCGCCGACCACCCCGAGGTGCGTGCGGTCCACTATCCCGGCCTGAGCGAACACCCCCAGCACAGCCTGGCGACCAAGCAGTTGCGCCAGTACGGCACCGTTCTGTCGTTCGAACTTGCGGATCGTGACACGGCCGCGGCGTTCCTGAGCCGTCTGCAGATCGCCCGCGTGGCCACCTCGCTCGGCGGACCCGAGACACTCGTGTGCAACCCGGCGACCTCGACCCACGCCAGCCTGACTCCCGACGAGCAGGCTTCGTGCGGAGTCACCGCCGGTCTGTTGCGCGTGTCGGTCGGCCTCGAGGACCGCGCCGATCTCGTCGCCGACTTCGAACGAGCCCTCGAACCCCCCGCCTGACCCCGAAAAATGCATGCGTGTGCGCGCTGAGCGCGCACCACGCGTGCACATTTCGGGCTATTCGATGATCGGGGCGGTCGCCGGGCCGAAGATGAACCAGCGATCGATGACGGCGTCGATGTCCGCGTCGGCCCCACGCCAGTCCCACGCGCGGACCTGCTCGCGACTGCGTCGACCCGGTCGTGAACGCAACAGGTCGAACGCGGTGATCCCGGTGAGCACGACGGCGCCGGTCGACTCTGCCGGCCCGCTGCGAACCACTCGCCCGTCGACCAGCTCGACCGTCAGCGCGACCGGGCAGTCGGCGATGGTCGCCAGATCGACGGCCATGGCCTCGATGATGGGCGA
Source organism: Ilumatobacteraceae bacterium (assembly GCA_963829585.1). Lineage (GTDB taxonomy): Bacteria > Actinomycetota > Acidimicrobiia > Acidimicrobiales > Ilumatobacteraceae > Sva-07. The sequence goes on from CAWHJD010000013.1 coordinate 93,136, forward strand.
GGAGCGGTCACCCGGCCGACCCAACGCCTGGCGGACGTCGTGCTCGTGGGTGTGGCAGTCGAACGGCGGACGACCCTCGCCCAACTGTTGGATCAGGACGGCGAATGCAGGGGCCTGTGCTTCCCAGCGATCGAGGAGTTCGTCGACCGTCAGCGAACGGTTCCGATCGATCTGTGCTGCGGTCCACGCCTCACCCGGAGCGCCCTCCATCCTGCCGGCGAGCGCATCGTCGGGGATTCCGGCGACGTGTGACAACACATCGCGCACGGTCCACTCGGGAGTGCACGGCATCGGCGTCGCCCAGTCGTCGTCCGACAGACCCCGAGCCATCTCGGCGAACGAACGCTGGGCGAAGAGGTAGCGGGCTTCGATGTCGCCGGCCCCGAGTCGGAAGGTGTCGCTCATCCCCGGATGTTGCCACATCGGCTCCCGGAGGATCTGCGGCCGGTCGACGCGCGACACTTCGCCGATGGACTCAGCGACGAACACGGGTGAACTGCATGTCAGCAGACGTGACGATCGAGCGCAGTACGAGCTGTACGACGGTGACGAGCTGCTCTCGTTCGCGACCTTCACGGAGACCGACGGAGTCGTGACCGTGCCGCACGTCGAGACCCGACCACAGCATCGAGGCAACCACTACTCGTCGGTGCTGATGGAGGGTGTCGTCGACGACCTACGCGCCAGACGGCTGCGGATCCATCCGGTCTGCTGGGTCGCCCGACGACACGTCGAGGCACTCCCCGATGCCGATGAACTGATGGTCGTCTGACCATGTGCCGCAACATCACCACACTTCGAGGTCTGGAGCCCGCGGCGACACCCGAGGAGATCGAGGCGGGTGCGCGTCAGTACGTCCGCAAGATCAGCGGCGTCCAGAAGACATCCGCGTCCACCGAGGAGGCCTTCGAACGCGCCGTCGCCGAGATCACCGAGATCACGACCCGCCTCCTCACCGAACTCCCGCCCCGCAAACAACCCCCCACCACCGAACCCCCACTCCGCCGCCTCGCCCGCCGCTGAGCGGAGCGCGAGCGCCGGAGACCGAGGTCGCAAGCTGCCGAGGGAAGCGCCAGCGACGAGGCGGAGCGAGGCCGACCGCGAATCGTCGACGGCTCGCAGGCCGCCGAGGGAAGCGCCAGCGACGAGGCGGAGCGAGGCCGACCTCGGCCGTGCACCACCGACGCTCGGTGAGGCCTCGCCGACGTTACGAATAGAAGGGATTCTCACCGGTGGCGTGATCGGTGAGATCCTTGACCCGCTCGACACCCTCGATGGCGTCGACGAGCATCGTCTGCACCCCGTCGAGCATCGTCATCTTGCTCATCGAACAGCCGTGGCAGCCGCCGCCCATCGTGAGAAAGGCAGTGCCCTCGCCGTCGTGGCCGACGTAGGTGACGAAACCCCCGTGCGCCGCGAGTGCGGGGTTGACCTCCGTGGCCACCATCGCCTCGATCTCGGCCGACAGCGCGTCGTCGGAGGTGAGACCCTCGATCGACGGTGCTGCCGGACGGTTCGGATTACGGATCACGAGCCCCTGGGTCGAGGTGTAGTCGAGCGTGGCGCCGGTGAGCAGCTCGACGTCGTTGCCGGGGATGATCACCTTCATGCCGTCATGGGTGCGCACCTCATCGGTGAACGCTGCCGTCAGGTACTCCTCGAACGAGAGGTCGTAGCGGAACTCCTCGCCCGGATCGGACGCGATCGCCAGGCGCAGGCCGAGCTTGTCGCCGTCGACCTCGTCGTCACGCAACTCGCGCAGGTGTTCGAGCGCTTCGTTCGTGACCATGATGATCGGTTCGCTGGCGGCTGCTCCACCGGTCTCCGCGGCAAGGGCTTCGAGGGGGCTCATCGGGAAAAGGCTATCGCCCTCCCGGAGCGCAGGGACCAGCGCACCGCGCCGCAGCACTCCGGCGATCACCGCGTACGCTCCCGGAGGTGACCGACGGCAGCCGCAAGGCCATCTTCGCAGCGTTCTTCGCCAACCTCGGGATCGCGATCTCGAAGTTCGTCGGCTTCCTCATCACGGGGTCGGCGAGCCTTCTGGCCGAAACGGTGCACTCCCTCGCCGACACCGGCAACCAGTTGCTGCTGTTGCTGGGCGGCAAGCGTGCGAGCCGGTCCGCGTCGGCGGCACACCCCTTCGGCTACGGACGCGAGCGCTACTTCTGGGCGTTCGCGGTGGCGCTCGTGCTCTTCTCGGCGGGTGGCATGTTCGCCCTCTACGAGGGGATCTCGAAGCTCCGCCATCCCCACGAGGTCGAGAGCATCGGCGTGGCGGTCACCATCCTGCTGGTGGCGATCGCGCTGGAGTCGTATTCGTTGCGAACCGCCGTACGCGAATCGAACCATGTCAAAGATCCCGGAACGGGGTGGTGGACCTTCATCCGCCGCACCAAGCAGCCGGAACTCCCCGTCGTCCTCCTGGAAGACATCGGTGCCCTGGTCGGTCTGATGTTCGCGCTGGCCGGGGTCGTGCTCTCCCAGGTCACCGGCAACGCCCGTTGGGACGCGATGGGCTCGGTGATGATCGGCCTGCTGCTCATCGTGATCGCCATCGTGCTGATCGTCGAGATGAAGAGCCTCCTCATCGGCGAGTCCGCGACGGAGAAGACCCAGGATGCGATCGCCTCGGCGGTCAACTCGACGGCGAACGTCGAACAACTCATCCACATGCGCACCGAGCATCTCGGACCCGACGAGATCCTCGTGGGCGCCAAGATCCAGTACTCGTCGGCGTTGTCGGCCGACGAACTGGTTGCCGCGATCAACGCCACCGAGGACGCGATCCGAGCCACGACACCCTCCGCGACGGTGATCTACCTCGAACCCGACCTGGTCCGCGCCGACCACCCCGACCTCCTCCCGACCCGATCCCGACCTCACGCCCGACCATCCCGACGACACGACCTCGTCGTGACGTCACCGCCGGCATGACCGAACGGTTCAGCGGCCGCACGCTCGGCCTGTTCGCGATGCTGATCGCCGTCGTGAGTTTCTCGACGAGTTCGTCGCTCATCAAGTGGTCGGAGTCGACCGGCTCGGTCGTGGCGTTCTGGCGGATGATCGGCGCAGTGATCGGGTGGTGGACGGTGATACTCGTGCTGAAGGCACACCGTGGCCGACCGCTGCCCACGTCGACGGCATGGCGCACGGCCGCGCTCCCGGGACTGTTCTTCGGGGCGAACATCGCGCTGTTCTTCACCGCGATCACCAAGACGAGCATCGCTCACGCCGAGTTCATCGGCGCGATGACGCCACTCATCCTGCTGCCGCTGGGTGCGCTGATGTTCGAGGAACAGCCGAACTGGCGCGCGCTCCGGTGGGGTGGTCTGTCGATCCTCGGTGTCGTGCTCGTGCTGTTCTTCGGCCCCGGACAGGGGACGTCGTCGATCGGCGGTGACGTCTTGATGATCGGCGTGCTCGCACTCTGGGCGGGTTATCTGCTGTCGTCGAAACGGGCCCGCACGGCCGGGGTCGGCACGCTCGACTTCATGTCGTGCATGATGCCGATCGGCGTACTCGTGGCCGGACCGATCGCGGCGTTGATCGCCGGCTCGGACGTGTTCGCCCTGAGCGCCCGCGGCTGGCTCGTCGTCGCGATCCTCACCTTGCTGACCGGGATGCTGTCGCACGGCTGCATCGTGTTCGCCCAACAGCACATTCCGGTGGCGACCATCGGGATCATGCAGACCGCGCAGCCGGCGCTCGCCGTGCTGTTCGGGTTCCTGATCCTCGGCGAGGCCGTGCGCGCTCCGCAGGTGGTCGGCATGGTGCTCGTGATCGGTGGCCTCGCCCTGTTCACCCTGTCGAGCCAACGCTCGTTGCGAGCCGCCGCTCGCTGAACGAGGTCAGCCTCGTCCGACGAGACGCCAGTTGGCGCGTACCACGGTCTCGCGTTCGGCCCGCCGCAGCCGCAGGATCTCCACGCCGCGCCTGAGCAGGTCGGACTGACCCGGATCGGCCATGCACGCCTCGATCGCGCACGACAGCGCCTCGGACGTGAGCGTGTAGTCGTGAACCAGGTCGTCGAGATGCAGCGTTCCGGCCGCGTTGCTGCGGGCAGCCACGAGCGCAGCCGCGGTGGCTTCGTCGCCGGTCGACGCGACCACGTCGTCGGCGTAGGCGAGCATCTCGGAGATCTCCTCGACCATCCACGCGATCTCGTCGGCGCTGCGCACCGCACACTGCTCCAAGATGATGTCGATCTGTTCGAGCGCCACCCTCGCGACAGCACCGTGGACCTCCGGCGCAACCGTGTGCGCCAGTTCGTTGCGGATGTCGCGGAGCAACTGAGGCGTGGTCGGAAGGACGATCATGACGTTGCCTCCTGGGCTCGGGCCATCGCGTCGATGGCAGCCTGCATCGCGTCGATGGCGTTGATGAAGTTGTCGTGTCCGAAGGAGATCGATCCGACCTGCAGCGCCGTCGTGGTTCCGGAGTTCTCGCCGAGCGCGAACTTGTCGAGCTGAGCGTTGATCGGACCGAGGATCTTCATCGACGACAGGATCGTGAAGTAGCCGACCGTCAGGGGGTTGACCTCGGCCTCGCCGAAGCCGGTGACCGCGCGGTACGCAGCGAGAAACGCCTCCGGGTCGGCCTCGTAGAGGTTGGGGCCGGCCGCAGTCGAGTAGATGTTGTACCAGCCGAGGTCTTCCCGAGGGTCGCCGATGGCGGCGAACTCCCAGTCGACCACCAGGTAGTCGCCCGCGTGGTCGATCATCACGTTCGGAGCCTGCGGGTCGCCGTGGGTGAGCCGGAGGGGAAGCGGAGGCGGCTTGTTCGCCGCGAGCCAAGCTGCGATGTAGCGCCAGGTGGGGTCACTGTTGACGCTGGACGCCTCGGCGTCGCGCCACGATCGGATCAGGTCGTCGATGCGGGCTTCCCAACTCGTCGGGCGGGCCATCGCCTCGGGGAGTTGGTCCGCCGTGATGCAGTGGATCCGGCCCCACAGTTCGGCGAGACGGGTCGGGTGGTCGCCGTAGTCGGTCATCTCCTCGATGAGCGACTGCAGCGACCCGCCGGTCACGTGATCCATCACGATGGCCTTGGTGCCGAGATGTTCGCCGGTGGCGTCGTAGTAGCGCGCCGACGGAATCGGGATCAGGCCGAGTTCGGTCAGGGTCCGCAGTACTGCCCACTCGTGGTCACGGTCGGTGTCGAGCATCGCATGGCCGGGGGGCGGGTCACCGCGTAGGACGACGGTCTCCTCGAGCGTCACCCCGTCGGTCGTGTAACGGACCCGAGCCTTGGCCATCGACCGGCTGTAGCCGCCCGCCATCGTCTCGTAGTCGGTGACTTCGATCAGTTCGACGTCGTCTCGATGCTGCTGCAGGAATGCAGCCAGACGCGCCGGCATGAGTTCGATCTCGTGCATGAACACCCCCTGTGGTCACCCGAGAGGGTAGTGAATCGGATCGCTGCGACAGGGTGTCAGGCGGCGGGTGTCAGGCGGCGGGTGTCAGGCGACGAGCGCAGCGAACCGTCGGCGCCACTCGACCGACAGTCGGTCGGAGCGCACACTCACCGTCGCCGAGTTGTCGAGCGGGAGGACCCCGGGGATCCGTTCGAGCATCGTCCGATCCTCGGCGCCGATCGCCCGATCGAATGCGAGCACCTCGTCGGCAGGCAGATCGTGATCGTGGTTGCGCCAGACGACGAACGTGAACAGTGACGTGAGGTCGTCGATCGGGGTGGTGCACAACAGCAGGACCCGGTCGTGTCCGGCGCGGGGGCCGGATTCGTAGTACGTGTTCGAGCGGACGATGAACGGGAGATGGAATGCCGTGGACATCCGCTGACGAACCTCGTTGCCGTGCTCATCGTGGACATCGACGGTGTACTCGTAGCCGGTGAAGTCGGCATCGAGTGGAACGACGGAGATCGGCGCGACGACGGGATCGGTGTCCGGCCCGATGGTGCCGGCGTGCACGTACGGGAAGTGAGCGACGTCGCAGAAGTTGTCGGCCATCCGGGTCGCCGAGACGCGCCAGCTCTCCATCCCCGCAGTGAGTCGGCGGAACGTGGGATCGGCATCCTGCGGGATGTGCGGCGGCTCGCCCACCGGGGTCCCGGGGCACACCCACACGAGTCCGTAGAGCTCGCGCACCGCCAGCATCTGGAGGTTCGCCGCCGATGCGATGGGCGCGCCGGCTCCCGCGGACGGCACGTCGACGCAGGTGCCGGCGGTATCGAAGGCCCATGCGTGGTACGGACACACGAGACATCCGCCGCGCACGTGACCGAGCGACAGTGGTGCTTCGCGGTGGGGACAACGATCGGGTGCCGCTGCGAGTCGGCCGTCGATTCCCCGCCACACCACGTGACGGTCGCCGAGCAGCGTGAACCCGACCGGCGCCTCCGCGACGTCTGCGACATCGGCGATCACGTACCACCGGTCACGCAACGCTCGGCTCCCGCAGAACGACTCCGACGACGCTGACATGGCCCGCAGAGCGTACCCACCGCGGGACGTGGGCTGTGCGTCACCCTGCGCGTCGTGAAGGTTCATCTTGCGTTCAGCCGAAATCCACGGAGGGGTGCGAGAATGCCTGAATGCGCATCCTGGTGACGAACGACGACGGCATCGACTCGATCGGCCTGCACGTCCTGGCCCGATCGATCTGCACCCTCGAGGGCGACCACGAGATCGTCGTCGCTGCTCCCGATCAGGAGTACTCCGGTGCGGGCGCGGCGCTCGGCGCACTGCACCTCATCCAGCCCGAGGTCCGCCGGGCCAACATCTCCGATTGCCCCGCCGCGGAGATCTGGAAGGTCAGCGGACCGCCGGCACTGTGCGTGTTCTTCGCTCGGCTCGGCGCGTTCGGCGGAACGTTCGACCTCGTCGTGTCCGGCATCAACCCGGGCGCCAACGTCGGACGCGCGGTGTACCACTCCGGAACCGTCGGGGCCGCGCTCACCGGCCGCAACGGCCACATCTCCGGCATCGCGATCAGCCAGGCGGTCACCGGTTTCGGTGTCGAGGGCCAGGGCTGGGACGAATCGATCGCCACCCAGCACTGGGACAGCGCTGCCGCCGTCGCCAGGCAGGTCGCGCAGACGCTGGTCGACGACATGCCCGCCGAGCCGGTCGTCGTCAACATCAACGTTCCCGATCTTCCGCTGGAGAAGTTCGGCGCGTGGAAGTACGGCAGGGTCGGTGACCGACCTCCGCGGTCGATGTCGTCCGACGACCCTCAAGCCGATTCCCGGGCACGAGGACGCCTACACCGTCGAGATGGGCTGGGGCGACGCGGTCGAACTCGCCGCCGACACCGACGGCGGCATCGTCGAACGCGACGAGGTGTCGATCTCCTATCTCACGCGGCTCGACCACCACGACCGCCCGGATCTCGACTCGATCGCCAAGTCGCTCGACGAACTCCTCGGCTGAGGTCGAGCCGTTCGCGGCATCGACCGGTGAGGGTCAGCGGTCGATGATCACCGGACGCACCGTCAGCGACGCGACCATGCCGAGCCCGTCGATCGTCACCGTTTCGGCGGTGTCGCGGACCTGGAAGCGGAGCGCGCCGGCGGCGTCGGTGAAGATGCCGGAACCGTCTGCGGCCCACGGGTCGGGGTAGTACAGCGCTGCGAGCCGGCCGACGTCGGTGCGCGATCCGGTGACGGTGTCGATGATCTGGCGGTAGCCGGTGTCGCGTGTCGGGTCGGTTCCCACGATCGACCGACCGTCAGGAGCGATGCGCGTCGACGGATCGACGACGCCGAGACCGTTCAGGTCATCGAGGACGGCCGGCGTCGTGGCACCCGTGGCCGCTTCGACCACGAACTGCGTGCATTGCAGTGACTCGTCACAGCGCTCCACGGCGTAATGGTTGCGGCCGACGGCGAGCAGGGCGCCCTCGTCGATTCGTCGGGCCTGCTGATCGGGCCCGATCGCGTAGATGCCGCCCGGCCGGTTCACCAGCAGGTCGCCGTTCGACAGGAAGTTGCCGGCACCGAAGAGCAGCGCATCGGTCACGTCGGGGGTGACCGGTTGCAGTGAGCCGTCGTCCGCGCTCATCACGAAACGCTCGGGCTCACCGGTCGGTGAGCCGGCCGACGTGACGACGAACGAGTTGGTGGCCGGCCACGACTCGAGGAAGAGGACACCGTCGGGGATCTCGAAGAGACGGATCGCTTCGTCACCGCGGATGACGGCGACGTAGCGGCTGTCGTAGACGGCGATCGAGTCGTCGCTCAGGGCGATCCTCAGGTTCGTACCCCACTCGGAGAGGTCGAGGCTGCGGACCCGGCCCGACGGCAGGTCGATCCGTTGGAGCACGAGGTTGTCGGTCAACGTCACCACCTCGGTCGGCACTGTGAGGCCGTCGAGCGGTGGGGGCACGGCGACCGTCGTTTCGGTCCACGCCGGAACCTCGCCCACCACCGCCGGCGCGGCACCGACGTCGTCTGCAAGCGTCGTGGTCGTGATCTGGGTCGTCGAGGGCGGGAGCAGCACGGGCGTGGTCGTCGACGTCTGCTCGTTGGCCGTGTCGATCGTGGCGACCGGATCGGCAGCGCTGTCGCCTCCACGGAGCAGGGCGACTGCGCCGAATACGACGACCCCGATGCCGACGACACCCGCCAGGAGCACCTGGGTGCGCGACGGCCCGTCGTGGGCCGGCGGCCCGACGGGCGAGCGGGTGCGGGTGACAGGGAGGGCGACAGGGAGGGCGACGAGGTGACGGCCTCCCGAGCGGGAGATGTCGGCGGCGTCAGCGGCTCGCTGCTCGACGTCCAGTCGTCGCGTGCCCACGGCGAGATGTCGTCGTCACCTGCGTCCACGACGGTCATTCGACCACACTCCGGCGGCGATACCGTCGCCGAGATGGAGTCTCGTGTCGCCGTCGTACGGCAGTACCTCGACGCGTTCACGTCGGCTGACCCCGATGCGATCGCCGCCGTCGTCACCGACGACTTCGTCAACGAGCACCTCAGCGAACTCGGATCGGGATGCACCGGCCGTGACGAGTACCGCCGTCGACTGCCCGGCTTCCTGGCGATGTTCGCCGGCGCCCGGTACGTGATCGAGGCAATCGGCGCCCTCGGCGACACCGAGGTCGTTGCCCGATATCGGTTCCAAGCCGACTACGAGGGCACACCGATCGACATCCCCGGCGTGATGTGGTTCGACGTGCGCGACGACCTCATCGCCAGACGCACCGACCTGTGGGATTCGCTCACGTTCCTGCGCCAGACCGGCCAGAGCGACCAGCGATGAGTCTCAGCGCGACCTGTGCGCGCTCGAACTCATCGCCGCCCACCGACCGACCCAGCGATGAGTCTCAGCGCGACCTGTGCGCGCTCGAACTCATCGGTGATCGCCGAGCGGGCCGATCGTGTGGCGGATGAGCGGGACACCGGGGCGGTAGGCGAGATGGTGATGGGTCGGTGCGTCGAGAATCACGGCGTGGCCGGCCGAGCCGGGTGAGAGGCGGCCGACGTCCGAGCGGCGCAGCGCTGCGGCGCCCCCCGTGGTCACCGCCTGGATCGCCTCGTCGATCGTCATGTGCATGTCTCGCACGGCGAGCGCGATGCAGAAGGAGATCGACGTCGTGTAACTCGAGCCGGGGTTGCAGTTGGATGCGATGGCGACGGTGGCCCCTGCGTCGATCACGCGCCGAGCGTCGGGATACGGCTGACGGGTGGAGAAGTCGGTCGCCGGCAGGAACGTCGCCACGGTGTCGCTCCCGGCGAGCGCCTCGATGTCGGCGTCGGTCAGATGGGTGCAGTGGTCGACCGAGGCGCACCCGGATTCGACGGCCAATCGGACTCCGGGGCCGTGTCCCAACTGGTTGCCGTGGAGCCGCAGTCCGAGCCCCGCGGCTCGTCCTGCATCGAGCACGGCTCGACACTGGTCGGCGTCGAAGGCTCCCACCTCGCAGAACGCGTCGATCCACTTCGCATCGGGAACGACTCGTTCCAGCATCTCGGTGCACACGAGATGGATGTAGTCGTCGGCCCGGCCGGCGTACTCGGCCGGCAGCAGGTGGGCGCCGAGGAACGTCGACTCGCTCGTGTGGGAGTGAGCGATCGCCACCGATCTCGCCTCGTCGACGACGTTGAGGCCGTAGCCGGACTTGATCTCGATCGTCGTGGTTCCCGCACGATGGGCCTCGTCGAGCCGACGGCGTACGAGCCGGTCGAGTTCGTCGGTGCTCGTGGCGCGGGTCGCATCGGTCGTCACCCTGATCCCGCCGCCGTCGTAGGGCTCTCCTGCCATCCGAGCGGTGAACTCCTCGGCGCGGTCCCCGGCGAACACGAGGTGTGTGTGCGAGTCCACGAACCCGGGGAGGACGCACGCCCCGTCGGCGTCGATTCGTCGATCGGCCGGCGCTCCCGCACCGCCCACGTACTCGACGACGTCGTCGACGATGACGACGCTCGCGTTCTCGATGATCCCGAGGGGCCCGTGGCCGAGAGCGGGGTCGTTGGTGATCAGCGAGCCGATGTTGTCGACGACCAGCGACTGCCCGGCGGAGGGTTCGTGTCGGGCGGTCATCGGTCCATCGAGCGCGGTGATCGAGGCACCGAGTTCCTCGGCGACGGCGACATGGACGTGGTGACCGTCGGTCACGACGCGCCGGCCGTCGACGACGACGTCGGTGACGTCGCCGGCGTGCGCCGCGAAGACCACCGCCTCGAGCGCCGTGTCGGGCGAGGCGCCGGCGGTGCGCACCGAGTCGAGTGCGACGGTGACCAGGTCGGCACGGTTCCCGACGGCGATCGAGCCGGCGTCGTCCCAGCCGAGGCAGCGGTGTCCGTTGACGGTCGCCATGGCGAGGAGCTCGGGGGTCGAATGGATACCTCGCCGACGACTGCGCAGACGTTCGTCGAGTTCGACGGCGCGGGCCTCCTCGAAGAGATCGATCACCGCGTGGGAGTCCGACCCCAGCGAGACGGCGATCCCCGATGATGCGAACCGGTCCGTCGGACCGATGCCGTCACCGAGGTCTCGTTCCGTGGTCGGACACATCGCCACGGTCGATCCGGCGGCGGCGAGCAGTCCGATGTCGCCGTCCGCGAGATGCGTGCCGTGGACAGCGGTGAAACGATCCGACGGCACGCCGGCCGCCGCGAACACCTCGAGCGGGGTCCGGTGGTGATGTTCGGCACAGGCGAGGTTCTCGGCGATCTGCTCGGACACGTGGGCGTGGATCGGCACGTCGCCCACCAGCGTCGCCATGCGCTCCATCGACGTCGGGTCGACTGCTCGAACGGAGTGGATCGCTGCGCCGATCCGCTGGGTGTCGGATGGTCGCAGCATCCCGACGCGCTCGGCCCAGGCGTCCGCGTCGGCGTCGGCGAAGCGGACCTGGACGCCCGAGGGCGGCGAGTAGCCGTCGGCCGTGAGCCCACCGTGGAGGTACAACGTATCGAGAAGGGTGATGCGGACGCCGGCCTCGCTCGCCGCTGCGAGGAGGGCATCGCCCATCTCGTTCGGGTTGGCGTAGGGCGACCCGTCCGGGCCGTGATGCAGGTAGTGGAACTCGCCGACGCAGGTGACGCCGGCCAGTGCCATCTCGGCGAAGGTGGCGCGGGCGAGTCGGTGATAGCTGTCGGGCTCGAGCCGTTGGGCCGCCTGGTACATCACGTCGCGCCACGTCCAGAACGTGCCGCGCTCGGTCTGGGTGCGCGACCGCAGCGCCCGGTGGAACGCATGGCTGTGCGCGTTCGCAAGGCCGGGAAGCGTCAGCCCCGACAGGCGATGGGCGTCCGCCGGTGCCGCGACATCGGTCACGATCGACCGGAAGCGTCCGGCCTCGACCTCGATCGCCACACCGGCGGCAGGACGACCGTCGACGATCGCGAGTTCGCACCAGTAGCGAGACGTCGTCACGATCCGATCCGTTCGACGAACGCGGTGATCCGCTCGACGAACGCGTCACGATGGAAGGCGTCGAACGACTCCCAGGTGGTGAGTGTCGAGGTGTCGGTGACCCGGTCGACGAAGAGCACGCCGTCGAGATGATCGCACTCGTGCTGCCAGGTGGCAGCGGTGAGCCCCCGCACGATCTCGTCGTGCTCGAGGCCGTCGCGGTCGAGATATCGGACCCTGATGTTGACGTGGCGCGAGACGTTGCCGCGTAACGGGACCGACAGACATCCCTCGTTGATCTCGACGAGTTCCTCGTCGAGCGGCTGGATGACCGGGTTGATCGCAACGGTCAGCGGGATCCGCGGCTTGTACGGGTAGCGCGGATTGTCGTCGACCTCCATCACGGCGATGCGCACGGTCTCACCGATCTGGGTGGCGGCGAGGCCCGCGCCGTTGGCGTGGCGCATCGTGTCGACGAGGTCGTCGATCAGCGACTGCGTGGCCGCGTTCGCGATGTCGTCGAGGGCCACCTCGGTGGCGACCACGCGCAGCGCCGGATGGCCGATCGACAGCACGGGCCGAATGGTCATGGTGCGCGTCGCCCGTCGATGCCCAGCATGGGGACGGCGACGCCACGCTCGGTGGCGACTTCGATGGCCCGGTCGTATCCGGCGTCGGCGTGGCGGATCACACCCGTCGCCGGATCGTTCGTGAGCACCCGTTCGAGCTTCTCCGCGGCGAGGTCCGTGCCGTCGGCGACGCTGACCTGGCCGGCATGGATCGACCGGCCGATGCCCACACCACCACCGTGGTGGATGCTCACCCACGTGGCGCCCGAACACGTGTTGACCAGACCGTTCAGCAGCGGCCAGTCGGCGATCGCGTCCGATCCGTCGATCATCGATTCGGTCTCGCGGTAGGGAGACGCCACCGAGCCCGAGTCGAGGTGATCGCGTCCGATCACGATCGGCGCCTTCAGCTCACCCGATCGGACCATCTCGTTGAAGCGGAGGCCGAGCCGGTGTCGTTCGCCGTAGCCGAGCCAACAGATACGCGCCGGAAGGCCCTGGAACGCCACACGCTCGCCCGCCATGGTGATCCAGCGGTGCAGGCCCTCGTTGTCGGGGAACTCCTCGAGGACCGCCCGATCGGTGGCGGCGATGTCGGCGGGATCACCCGACAGTGCCACCCAGCGGAAGGGGCCGAGCCCCTCGCAGAAGAGTGGGCGGATGTACGCGGGGAGGAATCCGGGATAGTCGAACGCGCGCTCGAACCCACCGAGCTTGGCTTCGGCCCGAAGACTGTTGCCGTAGTCGAAGACCTCGGCGCCGGCATCCATGAACCCGACCATGGCCTCGCAGTGCACGGCCATGGCGGCGCGTGCCGCGGCGCGTGAATTCGGCGGGGTCGGTCCGCTTCAGGTCGTCGGCGGCCTCCCGCGTCAGGTCGTTGGGCATGTAGCTCAGCGGGTCGTGCGCGCTGGTCTGATCGGTCACGATGTCGGCGTCGACGCCGTCGGCGAGAAGCCGGGGCAGGATGTCGGCGGCATTTCCGAGCAGTCCCACCGACAGCGCAGTGCGGTTCGCCTTGGCCTCGCTCACCCGCCGGACGGCCGAGGCGTAGTCGGGCGCGATCTCGTCGAGGTAGCGATGCGCGACACGACGCTCGAGCATGTGCTGGTCGACGTCGACGATGAGCACGACGCCGTCGTTCATCGTGACCGCGAGCGGCTGCGCTCCGCCCATGCCGCCCGCACCCGCCGTGATCGTGAGCGTGCCGGCGAGCGTGCCGCCGAACCGTTTGCGGGCGATCTCGGCGAAGCACTCGAAGGTGCCCTGCAGGATGCCCTGCGTGCCGATGTAGATCCACGATCCGGCGGTCATCTGCCCGTACATCGTCAGGCCCTGGTGTTCGAGGCGGCGGAACTCGTCCCAGTTGGCCCAGTCGGGCACGAGATTCGAGTTGGCGATCAGCACTCGGGGCGCCCATTCGTGGGTGCGCAGCACACCCACGGGCTTGCCCGACTGCACCAGCATCGTCTCGTCGCGCTCGAGCGTTTCGAGGGTGCGCAGCATCGCCCGGTAGGCGTCCCACGACCGCGCCGCGCGGCCCGTCCCTCCGTACACGACCAGCTGGTCGGGGTTCTCGGCCACTTCGGGGTCGAGGTTGTTCTGCAACATCCGGTAGGCGGCTTCCTGCGGCCAGCCTCGACACGACAGCTCGGTGCCCCGTGGTGCGGCGATGCCGGTGACGGGCGTGCCGATCGGTCCGAATGAGTTGCTCATGTGTTGCAGTCTGCGCGCACGAGGTCTACGGTGTCAATAAGCGACAGTAGTTGTCATCTGTTGACATCACGTCCCGTCACCGTCCATCACCTTCGATCACCTTCGATCACCTTCGATGACCGCCTCCTCACCCTCCGAGCCACGCAGCCCTCGACGACGCCGACGTCCCCCGGTCGGTCGGACGTGTGCTCGACCTGTTCGAGATCGTGCTGGCACGGGGCCGCTGCAACCTCACCTCCGCCGCCGCTGCCGCCGGACTCACACCGACCACGACGCTGCGGTACCTCCGAGCGCTGGAAACCCGTGGCTACATCGATCGCGATTCGAGCGGCGACTTCTCCGCCGGACCGACAGCGCTGCGACTCGCGGCAGGGCTGCGCGGCGGCACGGCCCTCGACCGGCTGATCTCGACGGCACAACCCCACCTCGACCGGCTCGCGGAGCGCACGGGTGAGTCGGCGTACCTGGCCGTCAGCGACGGACGGACCGGCACGTACGTCGCAACCGCCGAGAGCAGTCGGGCAATCCGCCACGTCGGCTGGATCGGACAGGAAGTGCCGCTCGCCGGCTCGGCACTCGGCGCCGCGCTCGACCGGCCCGGAACGATCGTCACACGGACCGGTGCGGTCGAGCCCGACATCACGGCCATGTGCCGCGCGCTGACCACCACCGGCACGCTCGACGTCGCCGTGTCGGTCGTCGGGCCTGCCCATCGATTCACGAAGGATCGACGCGCCCGCCACGGGGCCGCCCTCGACGAGGCAGTGGACGAACTCGAACGCGAGTTGCGCATCAACGGAGAGGACTTCACATCGTGACCATCCAACTGGACGGACCCGGCGTCACCATCGACGACGTGGTCGCCGTTGCCCGGCACGCCGAACGGGTCGAACTCACCGCCGACGCCGTCGAACGGATGCAGGCAACACGCGACGTCGTCGAACGTCTCGCCGAGGGCGAACCCCGGTACGGCATCTCGACGGGGTTCGGCGCACTGGCCACCGTGTCGATCCCTCCCGACCGCCGACGGGCACTCCAAGTGGCGCTCGTCAGGTCGCACGCCGCAGGCATGGGCGACCCCGTCGAGGACGAAGTGGTACGCGCGATGGTGCTGCTGCGGGCGCGGACGTTGGCCCTCGGGTTCAGTGGTGCTCGACCACTCGTCGCGCAGGCGATGGTCGACATCCTCAACGCCGACATCTCGCCGATCGTGCCCGAGTACGGGTCGCTCGGCGCGAGCGGCGACCTCGCACCGCTCGCCCACGGCGCTCTCGCGCTCCTGGGCGAGGGCGACGTCGTGCACCGCGGTGAGGTCCGGCCCGCGGCGGACGCACTCCGCGATGCCGGACTCGCTCCGATCGAACTCGCCGAGAAGGAGGGCTTGGCCGTCACCAACGGCACCGACGCGATCCTGGGGATGCTGTGCCTCGCCATCGCCGACATCGAGCGGCTCCTGGATCAGGCCGACATGATCATGGCGATGACCGTCGAGGGGTTGCTCGCCAGCGACGCCCCGTTCGGCGCCGATCTCCAGGCGCTCCGCCCGCAGCCGGGACAGGCCGTGTCGGCTGCCAACCTCCGCATCATGCTCGCCGATTCGGCCATCGTCGCCAGCCACGCGACACCGGACGACACTCGCGTGCAGGACGCGTACTCGATCCGCTGCACACCCTCGGTCCACGGGGCCGCGCGCGACACGTTGGCCCACTGTCGGACAGTCGCCGAGAACGAACTCGCGTCGGCCATCGACAACCCGATGGTCTTCCCCGACGGCCGGGTGCAGTCGTGCGGCAACTTCCACGGCGCTCCGCTGGGCTTCGCCGCCGACTTCCTCGCCATTGCGGTCTCCGAGATCGGCGCCATCTCGGAACGCCGGATCGACCGGATGCTCGACAGGACGCGCAGCCACGGCCTGCCGCCGTTCCTCGCCGACGAAGTGGGTGTCGACAGTGGTCTGATGATCGGCCACTACACGGCCGCGGCCATGGCATCGGACAACAAGCGACTGGCCGTACCTGCTTCGGTCGACTCGCTTCCCACTTCGGGCATGCAGGAGGACCACGTCTCGATGGCGTGGCTGGCCGCGCGCAAGCTGCGCCGTGTGGTCGACAACGTGCGCCGCATCCTCGCCGTGGAGTACGTGTGTGCGGCGCGGGCCATCGACCTCCGAGCGCCCCTCGAACCGGCTCGCCCGACGGATGCACTCCGCACGCTCCTGCGGCGTGACGTGGCGGGCCCCGGACCCGACCGGCATCTCGCCCCGGAGTTGGCTGCGGCCGAGCGACTCCTCGACTCGAACGAACTGCACGCCGCCCTGGTCGATGCCGGGGTGACCCTGGCCTCGACTGCATGATCGACCCCGATCGGTAGAGCGTCTCGCGCAACACCATCGAAACTCGTCGGTGGGTGTGCCGGACCACGGATGCGCACGGCATCCTGTGGTCATGGCAGATCGACCCATCCCCACCGATGAAGAGTTGAAGCAACGTCTGACGCCGCTGCAGTACGAGGTGACCCAGCACGCCGCCACCGAGCGCGCGTTCAGTGGGACGTACTGGAACGTCGACGACGAGGGCATCTATCACTGCATCGTGTGCGACGAGCCGTTGTTCTCGTCGGAGACGAAGTACGACGCCGGATGCGGGTGGCCGAGTTTCACCGACGCCCTCGATCCGGACAAGGTCGTCCGCAAGGAGGACCGTTCACACGGCATGCTCCGCGTGGAGACGGTGTGCGCGAACTGCGGCGCCCACCTCGGCCACGTCTTCCCCGACGGTCCGGGCCCGACCGGCGACCGCTTCTGCATGAACTCCGCCTCCCTCGACCTGAAACCAGTCGACTGAAGATCGCGATCGGGGTCGGACCCCCATCGCGATCCGTCGGTAGGGTCGGGGCCATGGTGGCCGACTGGGGTGACAACGAGCGACGATTGACGTCGTCGGTGAGCGTGCTCGTCGGCGACGAGAACGGGGCGTACCCGTCGGGGAACACGCTGCTGGTCCGAGGCGCCGGCGAGTCGGTGGTGATCGATCCGTCGGTGACCGTGGTGGCCCGCGGTGGGGCTCCGGTGCCGGTCGACGCGGTCATCAACAGTCACTCGCACGAGGACCACATGGCCGGCAACGGGCTGTTCGCCGCGGCCCGGCTCCACATCCACGACGAGGACCTTCCCGGGGCCCGGTCGATGGACGGGCTGATGGAGGTCTACGGACTCACCGGCTCGGCTCGTACCGAGTTCGAGCGAGTGATCCTCGACGAGTTCCACTACATGCCCCGACCCGATGCACAGGGCTTCTCCGACGGGCACGTCTTCGATCTGGGGGGCGGGGTGACGGTCGAGGCGGTGCATCTGCCGGGCCACACGCGCGGGCACAGCGGATTCCGGATGGACGGCGTGTTCTTCCTGTCCGACATCGATCTCACCGGCTTCGGGCCGTACTACGGCGACGTGTGGAGCGATCTCGAGGACTTCGAGGCCAGCCTTGCGAAGGTGCGCGACGAGGTGGCCGACTTCTACGTGACGTTCCACCACAAGGGCGTCATCGAGGGCCGCGACACGTTCGTCGAGATGGTCGACGCCTTCACCGCGGTGATCGGGCGGCGCCACGCGGCGATGCTCGAGTTCCTCGCCGAGCCGCACTCGATCGACGAGATGCGGGCCCACCGGTTCATCTACCGACCCCACGTCGAGATGGCGTTCGTCGAGTCCGTCGAAGCGCGCAGCGCCGAACTGCACGTCCAGCGGATGGTGCGACGCGGCGAGGCGGTCGAGGTCGAACCGGGGAGGTTCCAGCGCACATGACCACGTCCCCGACAGGGAATCGGAGGGCCGGATGAGGCTCGCGACCGCACGGCGGCCCGACGGCAGGATCATCTGGGGACCGATCGTCGTCGACCGACTCGCCGACGTCTCCGAGCGCTGGCGGACGCCGGCGGACATGATCGAGGACTCGATCGACGAGATCGGACGCGCCGCGATCACCGAAGCATCGGTCGGGTCGGAGGCGATCCCGCTCGACGAACTCACCCTGCTCCCGCCGAACCCGAACCCGGCGCGGATCATCTGCGTCGGGGTCAACTACGCCGACCATGCCGCCGAGTCCGATCGGGCCGCCGAAACGCCGGGGCACCCGGTGATCTTCACCCGTTTCGCCTCGTCACTCGTCGGGCACCTGCAGCCGGTCGTGCGACCGAGCGTCAGCCACCAGTTCGACTGGGAGGGCGAACTGGCGGTCGTGATCGGGCGGCCGACCCACCGCGTCGCGCCCGGCGATGCCCTCGGCCACGTGGCCGGTTACTCGTGCTTCATGGACGGCACGCTGCGCGACTGGCAGCGCCACACGAGCCAGTTCACGCCCGGCAAGAACTTCGACCGTTCCGGTTCGTGGGGGCCCTCGATCGTCACCGCCGACGAGATCCCCGACCCTGGATCGCTCGTGCTGTCGACCATCGTCGACGGCGAGGTGGTCCAACACGCCTCGACCGCCGACATGATCCACGACGTCGCAGCCATCGTCTCGTACTGCTCGACGTTCACGACGCTCGAACCGGGCGACGTCATCGCAACGGGTACGCCCGGCGGCGTCGGATTCGCCCGATCACCACAGCGATGGCTCGAGCCCGGCAGCGACATCCGTGTGGTGATCAGCTCGATCGGGACGTTGGCCAACCCGGTCGTCGACGAGTCGCCCTGAGAGATCGGGCCGAGAGGTCCGGCTGCGAGATCCGGCTGCGAGATCCGGCTGCGATGTCCGGCTCATCCACGGCCGGACGAGGGTGCCACGATGTGCCCATGGCCGAGACCGCTGCACCGATGTTCGAGACCCTCCGCGTGGAGGTCGACGATCGGATCGGGCGGCTCACCCTCACGCAGCCCGACAAGCTGAATCCACTGGGGACGGTGCCGTTGCGCGAGATCGCCGAGGCGGCCCGCTGGTTCGACACGACCGCGGCGTCGGTCGTGATCGTCACCGGCGAGGGCCGGGCGTTCTCCTCGGGCTTCGACCTGCGTGAGTTCGCCGGCACCGACTCGTCGACGAGCGCGTCGAGCCGCGACCAGGCCGACCTCGGCCGGCTGATGGCCGAGGCGATGGAGCGGATGTCGGCGCTGTCGATCGCCGCGATCAAGGGTCCGTGCGTCGGCGGCGGCGTCGTGCTCGCCGGTGTGTGCGATCTCCGGGTCGCCGCCGACGACACCGTGTTCTCGATCCCCGAGGTCGACCTCGGCATCCCGTTGGCGTGGGGAGGCATTCCGCGACTGGTGCGCGAGATCGGCCCGGCATTCACCCGTGAGCTGGTGCTCACCTGCCGGCCGTTCGGCGCCGACGAGGCCAAAGCGCTCGGCTTCGTCAACCGGGTGGTACCGCGCGCGGAACTGGAGTCGGCCGTCGACGAGCTCGCCGGTCAGTTGGCCCGCAAGGCACCCAGCGTGGTGCGCGCCACCAAGCGCCAGGTGAACGAGGCACTGGAGGACATGGCCCCGACGGTGGGGGCCTGGGCCGACGCCGACCTCCTCGGCGCCGCCATGCGTGACCCCGAAGCCCGCCAGGCCGCCCGCGACTACCTCGCCACCCGCCAACGCTGACCAATTCCGCCCCATCCCACCCCCAAAATCCCCGTTTGCGTTGCAGAACGGTTGGGACGGGCCAACCGAACTGTCACGCAAACAGGAAGACGGAGGTTGGGGTTCAGGAGAGGAGGTCGGTGGTGACGTGGTGGAAGAGGCGGGTGGTGAGCGCGAGCGATTCGATGTCGATGCGTTCGTTGTTGCCGTGGAACCGTGAGCCGTACTCGCTCGAGTCGAGCGACGGGCTGAACAGCCCGGCGCCGTAGGCCACAGCGCCCATCTCGCGGTAGATGCGGGCGTCGGTGAAGCCGACCACGAACTGCGGCGTCAGCCGAGCCGTCGGGAACGGCACGTTCACCGCACGCTGGAGGGCGTCCCACAGCGGCGTGTCCAGCCGGCTGATCGAGGCCGCGTCGTTCATCAACGGCTCGACCTCCACATCGTCCGCGAGGTCACCGAGGGCCGCGCGGAGATGAGCGTCCACTTCGTCGGGGCCCTCCCCCGGCAGTGTGCGGATGTCGACATCGATCACGACGGTGTCGGGGATCACATTCACCTTCATCCGACCGCCGCCCGATTCGCTCCCGTCGATCAGGTTCGGCGAGAACGTCGTGTGTGTGCAGGCATGGAAATGGGACGCCGCGCCGGCGTTGGGGAGCGTGTCGAGCACCTGGTCGATCGCCGTCGGGTCGAGCAGCGCGGCCGTCAGATCCTCGGGCAGTCCGAGCGTCTGCACCTTCTGCCCCCACAGCTCGTGGAAGCGAGGGGCGGGTCGATAGTCGTGCAGCCGCTGGATCACACCGGCCGCCTTGACGAGCGCGTTGTCGCGTCGGAACGGTGCCGAGCCGTGGCCCGGCGTGCCCTTCACTCGCAGTCGGCGCCACGCCACACCCTTCTCGGCGATGTTCACACCGATGAACGGCGCTTCGGCGGGTCCGGTGTGGAGTCCCCCGCTCTCGGTCAGCACGTAGTCGGCGCTGATCGCATCACGGTGATGGTCGGCCATCCATCGGGCGCCGTACGCACTCCCGGCCTCCTCGTCGGCCACACCGAAGTAGATGAGGTCGCCGGTCGGCCGGAACCGGCTCTCGGCCAGGCTGCGAAACGTCACCGCCATCGATGCGGTGAGATTGAGCATGTCGACGGCACCGCGACCCCACACCTCGGGTCCGTCGGGACCGTCGATGATCTCACCGCCGAACGGATCCTCGCTCCAGCCGGATGCGTTGACGGGCACGACGTCGGTGTGACCCATCAGGCAGAGACTCGGCGCCCGGGGGTCCGTCCCCTCGATGCGACCCACGATCGACACCCGGCCGGGGGCGGCCTCGTAGCGCTCGACCTGCACGCCGGGACCCTCGATCACCTGCTGGAGCACGTCGGCGTTGCGCACCTCCTCGCCGGAGGCCTCGGTGCCGTCGTTCACGCAGCGGTTGCGGATGAGGACCTGCAGGAGTTCGACCGTCGCGTCGGTCAGACCGTCGAGTTGCCGGTCGTCGAGGTTCGGAGGCGTCGCCATCTGGGAAGCTTTCCACGTCCGCCCACGCCGGCGGTCAGGCCGCGTCGTCGGGGTGTGTACGGACGTATTCGAGGGCATCGACCGGCACATCCGAGGCATAGCCGACGGGCAGGCGGACGGTGCCGACGGAGCTGACCACGTAGACCTCCCACGCGTGGTAGCCGCGGTAGGCGAGCGGGTCGGCCATGAGGTTGGATGCGTACGCGGTGACTGCGCCGACGTACCCCTCGTTGGGGTTGTAGCCGTACAGGGCCGCCTCCATGTCGCCCGGAGCACCCTTGCTGACGAGGTAGGTGGCCGCTCCGAGGATCGCGTCGCGCGGATCCTCGATGTCGCCGATGCAGCAGGCCGCCCATGTCTCCGGCAGGAATTGCATCGGCCCGAGAGCGCCCGCCGACGACTCGCCCCGGATCCGACCCATGCGCGTCTCGACGAAGTTGATCGCCGCCAGGTATTGCCACGGGACTCCGGTCGCCGTCTCGGCCTCCTGGTAGAAGGCGAGGAGTTCGTCGATCGGCCGGGGTTCGACGATCGTCCAGGCCGGCAGCGTCGGCGGCGGCGGCTCACTCGGGGGGTTCCGGGCGGCCTGGTCGACCACGGCCTGACGGGCAGCGACGTTGAACGCGAACGCAGTGGCGACGTCCGGGGGCACCAACGCCGTGACGGCGTCCTGCAGGTCGGTGTTGCCGGCGAGCAGCCGGTAGGCGCGCTGTTGACGTCGACCGAGCTCGGCGACGGATTCCGCGGACAGCGAGGTGTCACGGATGCCGCGTTCGGTCGCCGTGATCTCGGCCGCGATCGATGCAGCGGTTGGCGGCGGCGCCGTGCTGGTGGGCGTGCTCGCGGGGATGGAGGCAGACGCGTCCGACGACGACGCAGGGCCGGTCGTGTCGGAGGTCGGTGAGGCCGAGGTCGTCTGGGTGGTCGACGGGCCGGGGCGTGCGGTGGAGGTCGCACCGGCAGAATCGGTTCCGTCGTCGGAGCAACCCGCCACCAGCAGCAGCGCTGCACCGACGACACCGAGGAGCGCAGGGCTGCGACGCACCCGGCGATGGTAGGCAACCGACTCGTCGGCTCGTCGGCGCGTCATCTCGCGAGGACGGCGGCGATGCGTGTGGCGCTCGCGGGCGGCCGGCCCGGGCGCTTGACCGCGAGGGGTTGGGCGAAGGTGACGACTCGCAGTTCCTCCAGTTGCCAGCGGACGTCGACGAGTTCGGCCGGCAGCTTGCCCGGGCCGGCCGTGTCGACGATTCCCTCGTAGCGCCGCTCGAGCGGGACCACCTCGGCCATCCGTCGACGGTCTCGCTCGTGGGCGCCGGCGAGGTGCTCCAGGCGATAGATGATCGCTCGCACGTAGCGCTCGATGTCGTCGAGGCGATCGATGCCGGCACCCGACACGAAGCCCGGGTGCACCAATCGTCCGAGGTGCGCGTTGGCGTCGTCGACCGACGGCCGCAGCGCGTCGGCGTGCAGCCGCGCCAGGAGGTCACGGGCCTGCGATGCCACCGCGACCACCCGCGCCGCCTTGTGCAGCGCGTTCGCGGCGAGGCCCGGCGCGGCGTCGCGGACGGCCCGGCGCAGCTCGTCGAACTCGGCCTCGGTCCACGGGAGCTTGCCGTGCTCGGTCATCACGCGGTCGACGGCGGCGGCGACGCAGTCGCCACTCAGTGCACCGAGGTCGATGTCGCCGGCGGCGATCGCGAGGCGGTCGGCGTTGTCGAGCTTGCGCACGATCGACGACCGCGTCGGCGCACCGTCGAGGAGCAGCAACCGCCGCACTCCCCCGCGCATGATCCGCTGCTGCAGCTCGGGCGTCGTCACCACCCGCAGCGCCACGCTGTCGCCGACGTCGAGCAGTGCGGGGTACGCCTTCACGTCCATCGCCCGATCGGTCGACTCGACGACGCGCGGGATGTCACCCATGTCCCACGACACGA
The DNA here is from genome assembly GCA_963829585.1 of Ilumatobacteraceae bacterium. Taxonomy (GTDB): domain Bacteria; phylum Actinomycetota; class Acidimicrobiia; order Acidimicrobiales; family Ilumatobacteraceae; genus Sva-07. The sequence goes on from CAWHJD010000013.1 coordinate 116,264, forward strand.
TCCCCCGTCGTTCCTCGATCGGCGCCGCCGCGGCGATCGACTCGCGAACCGACCCGGCGAGTTGGGCCTTCATCGCGTCGAGGTCGGTGCCGACGGCGTGCACCGTGCCGTCGTCGTCGGACACGACGATGTGGAGACGCAGGTGGTCCGGCAGCACCGACGTGTCGAACGATGCGCCGGTGACGTTCACGTGGGCGACGTCACGCACCGCTGCGGCGAGGGCGTCGACGAGTGGACCGCCGGCGGGGTCTGCCGCGGCCAGGCGCTCCGACACGGCGTCGATCGTCTCGCCGAGCGGGATCAACTGGCGCCGGATGTCCTTGGGCAGCGACTTCACGAGGGCCGTCACGAGGTCGGCGCGACGGCCGGGGATCTGCCAGTCGAAGCCGTCGGCAGAGACCTGGTTGAGTCCGGACAGTGGGACGTGCACCGTCACCCCGTCGAGTGGTTCGCCAGGAGCGAACCGGTACGTCAGCGGCAACTCGATCACCGAGTCGCCTCGTCGTTGCGTCCACACGTCGGGATAGTCGGCGAGTCGGACCCCGTGACCGCGGCCGCCGGCGACGAGATCCTCGGTGAGATCGAGCAGATCGGGGTGCCGCTGACGTTCGGTCTTCCACCAACGGTCGAAGTGACGGATCGACGTGACCTCGGCGCCCGACTCGATCGGCGTAGAAGTCGAACAGCATCTCGTCGTCGACGAGTTCGAGCCGCCGTACCCGTGCCGCCATCCGCCGGATGCGTTCGAGGAACTCGGCGTTGCGGGCGAGGAACTTCTGTCGACCGATCCACGCCTGGTCGGCGACGTCGCGTTCGATCAGCGCCTTGGTGATGAACCAGGCCCGGGCCTGTGCCTCGTCGACGCGGTCGTAGCCGATCGTGCGATCGCTGACGATCGGCAGGCCGTACAGCGTCACCGACTCGGTGGCGACGGCGCGCCCGGCCTTGGGGTCCCACCGCACGTTGTCGTACGAGCGCTTCACGAGGTGAGCACCGGCGCGCTCGGCCCACCTCGGGTCGATCTTCGCGACCCGGCGGGCGTAGAGCTGGTTGGTCTCGACCAGCTCGGCGGCCATCACCCACGGCGGCGGACGTCGCGCGAGCACCGAACCGGGCGCGATCACGAACCGCGACTGGCGCGCACCGATGAACTCGCGTGTCTCCCGATCGCGCATCCCGACGTGCGAGAGCAGGCCGGCGAGCACCGCCTGGTGGATGTGGTCGGGGTGGCTCTCGGTGATGCCGGTCGATGATGTGGTGGGGTGGATCTTCAGCTGGCCGGCGATGCGGCGGAGCTGGCTGAAGAGGTCCATCCACTCGCGCACCCGCAGGTAGTTGAGGTACTCCTTGCGGCACATCCGGCGGAACTGGTTGCCCGACAGCTCACGCTGCTGCGTGCGCAGGTGGTCCCACAGGGCGACGATCGACAGCAGGTCGGATCCGTCGACCTTGAACCGGTTGTGGAACTCGGCGGCCTGCTCGCGTTTGTCCTGCGGGCGTTCGCGCGGATCCTGGATCGACAGCGCCGACGCGATCACCAGCACCTCGCGCACACAGCCGAGCCGTTCGGCCTCCAGCACCATCCGCCCGAGTCGCGGATCGACCGGGAGTCGGGCCAGGTCACGCCCGATCTTCGTGAGGCGCCGTGGCGCGGCCTTCAGACCCTCGGGAGCGGGCTTCACGGCGGCCAACTCGTCGAGCAACGCGTATCCGTCGACGATCGACCGATGGTCGGGTGGGTCGAGGAACGGGAACCGGGCGACGTCGCCCAACCCGATCGCGGTCATCTGCAGGATGACCGATGCCAGGTTCGTGCGCAGGATCTCGGGATCGGTGAACTCGGGACGCGAGTCGAAGTCGTCCTCGGCGAACAACCGGATGCAGATGCCGGGAGCGACGCGACCACAGCGACCGGCGCGCTGGTTGGCCGAAGCTTGCGAGATCGGCTCGATCGGCAGACGCTGCACCTTCAGCCGATGGCTGTAGCGCGAGATGCGCGCCGCACCGGTGTCGACGACGTACCGGACGCCCGGCACCGTCAGCGAGGTCTCGGCGACGTTGGTGGCGAGGACGATGCGACGGCCGGGTCCGCCCGTCGGCGCGCGTTCGAAGATCCTGTGCTGCTCGGCCGACGAGAGCCGGGCGTACAGCGGCAGCACCTCGGTGGAGCGCAGGTCGAGTCGCCGGAGCGCGTCGGCGGTGTCGTGGATCTCGCGCTCGCCCGACAGGAACACGAGCACGTCACCCGGCCCCTCGTGCGACAGCTCCTCGACGGCGTCGATGATCGCCTGCACCTGGTCCCGCGCCTCCCCACGCTCCTGCTGTGAGCGATGTACGTGACCGGTGCGTGCATCGCTCACAGGACCGGGGGAATCGGGGGAGTCGGGGAATCGGGGCTGAGGGGGCGGTAGCGCAGCTCCACCGGGAACGTACGCCCCGTCACCTCGATCACCGGCGCGCCCGATCTCTCGGAGTCCGGTCTTTCGGGGTCAGACCCCGAAAGACCGGGCGGGGCGAAGTGCTGGGCGAAGCGGTCGGTGTCGATCGTGGCGCTGGTGACGATGACCTTGAGATCGGGGCGTTGCGGGAGCAGCTGTTTCAGGTAGCCGAGGATGAAGTCGATGTTGAGGCTGCGCTCGTGGGCCTCGTCGATGATCAGCGTGTCGTAGCGGCGCAGCATCCGATCGCGCTGGATCTCGGCGAGCAGGATGCCGTCGGTCATCACCTTGACGAGCGTGGCGTCGCTCACCTGGTCGGTGAAGCGGACGGTGTAGCCGACGTCGGTACCGAGAGGTGACCCGAGTTCGTCGGCGATGCGCTCCGCGATGGTGCGCGCGGCAACTCGTCGGGGCTGCGTGTGCCCGATCATCCCGTCGACGCCACGCCCCGCCTCGAGGCACAGCTTGGGCAACTGGGTGCTCTTGCCCGACCCGGTCTCGCCCGCGACGATCACCACCTGGTGGTCACGGATCGCCGCGAGGAGGTCCTCGCGCCGTTCGGTGATCGGCAACGTGTCCGGATACGTCAACCGGCCAGTGGCAACGATCGCGTCTGCTGCGGCGCGGCGAGGATGGTCGATGGTCGTCATGGCGGTCGGACCGATCAGCCTGGCAGCTCCGACCGCCCCTCCCACCCCCGATTCCCGCGATGAGCGAACGCGGAGCTGGGTGCTCGGGGAGCTGGCTCGCCCGCGTAGCGTCGCCGCCGTGGCCTATCAGTCGAAGGTGATGATCGTCTACATCTTCGCCCTCTTCATGACGGTCATCGACGGCACGATGGTCAACGTCGCCCTGCCGACGATGGCGAGGGAATTCGGGGTACCGACGACCGACATCGAGTGGATCGCCCTCGGGTATCTCCTTGCGCTGGCCGCAGTGATCCCAGCGGCAGGCTGGCTCGGCGACCGGTTCGGCACCAAGCGGATCTTCGTCATCGCCCTCGTGATCTTCGTGTCGACGTCGCTGCTGTGCGGGATCTCACAGTCGCTCGGTCAGCTGGTCGGGTTCCGGGTCCTTCAGGGCATCGGGGGCGGGCTGCTCACGCCCGTCGGCGGCGCCATGCTCTACCGGGCGTATTCGATGGAGGACCGGGCCAAGGCAGCGATCGGTGTGCTCAGCGTCACCGTCATCGCTCCGGCCGTCGGACCGGTGCTCGGCGGTCTGATCGTCGACCAGGCGTCATGGCAGTGGATCTTCTTCATCAACGTCCCCATCGGTGCGCTGGCGCTCGTGCTGTCGGTGGTGTGGTTGCGCGAGACCGTGCAGCCGGATCCCGGTGGCTTCGATGCGGCCGGGTTCGTGTTGTCCGCCGCCGCAGTCTCGCTCCTGCTCTACACCCTGTCGATCGGGCCGGAGAAAGGATGGACCTCGACCACGACGCTGGCGTTCGGCATCAGCGGGCTGGCATGTCTGATCGCGATGATCGTGGTCGAGCTCCGCGTCGACCACCCGATCATTGCGCTCCGGCTGCTCCGTGACCATCTCTTCCGCACGATCAACATCGCATCCTCGATGATCTACGCCGGGTTCTTCGGGTTGGTCTTCGTCCTCCCGTTGTACATGCAGAGCCTGCGTGGCTTCACCGCCCTGCAGAGCGGGCTGGCTCAGGCACCCCAGGCGGTCGGCGTGTTCCTCGTGGCGAACCTGCTCGGTCGCCGTCTGTACCGAATCGTGGGGCCGCGTCGACTGATGGTCGTCGGTACCGCAGCGACGTCGCTGATCACGTGCTGTTACGCGCTGGCCGACCTCGAGACCCCGCTGTCGACAATCGCCGCGCTCTCGTTCGCCCGCGGTCTCGCCGTCGGCATGGTCTTCGTGTCGATCCAGACCGCGGCGTACGGCACGACGTCGATCGCCGACACCGGTCGGGCGACGTCGTTGTTCAACACGCAGCGACAGATCGCCTACGCATTCGGCGTGGCGGTGGCGGCGACGGTGATCGCGTCGAAGCTGGCGTCGGTCGGCGGCGACACCGCCCCGGCCTCCGACCAACTCGCCGCGTACCAGTCCGGATTCCTCGCGGTCGGCCTGATCATGGCGCCTGCAGCAGTGATCTCGTGGTTCATCGACGACGACGACGTCGCCGCGACCCGTGGGCTCGCCGCGCCGGTGCCGACACCGACGCAGCCCACCCGGGCTTGAGCTGGTTGGCGGTCAGCCGCCGGTGATCGTCAGGTCGTACTCGACGGTGTCCGCAGGAACGACGGGATCGTCGAACGATCGGACGTAGTCGAGTCGCAGCACTCCCGAGCCCACCGCGGTGGCCTCGAACTCGAACACCTCGACGCCGCCGGCACCGACCAACGACGTGTCGGGCTCCTCGTAGTCGCTGCTCACGAGCGTGACACCGTCGGGCTGCTCCGCAACCGTCCAGCCGTATCCCGTGGTCGGGTTCGACTCGAGGAGCACCTCGAAGGTGTCGCCGACCTCGAACGTGATCGCCGAGCCCGAGTCGCTGATGTCGAGTGTCACCGGAGTCTGCTCGTCGTCGCTCCCGCACGACGCCACGACGAGACCGACCAGCGCCACGACCATCCATCGCCTCATACCGCGACCTTAGACACACGACATGCGCGACCGGCGCAGGGGCGTGGGACGAGTCGTGACAGGCTCGCTCACCCGAACCGGGACAGGCGCAGTCGGGATCAGCCCGCCCGACGCTCGGCGGATCGGACGGCAGCGGCGCCGATGCGGAGCATCTTGGTGTCGCCGAACGGTGTGCCGCCGACCTGGTTGAGGATCATCGCCACGGCGAGGCCCGAGTCGGGATCGCCCCACGCGCCGGAGCCACCGAACCCGAAGTGACCGAATGCCCGTGGCAGCACGCCCTTCGTGGTGCCGACGAGGTGGTAGCCGAGCCGCCAGCGCATGTTGATCAGGACCCCGGCGTCGCGTCCGACCTTCCCACCCGTTCGGCCGTCGCCGGTGGTCTGGATGCAGGTTGCTTCGCGCATCGTCTCGGCCGACACCAGCGGTGGGCCGTCGAAGTCGTCGGGTGTCGCCAGCGCCGCGTACATCCGAGCGAGCGACCGAGCGGTGAACACGCCGTTGGCCGCGGGGATCTCGCCGTCGTGGATGTGCTCGGTGGTGGCGACGTCGACGATGTCGTCGACCACGAGTGCCTTGTACAGCGGCTCGTACCGGTCGAACCGTGAGAGGAACTGCGTCGTCTTGAACAGGCGGGCGAGCGACTTCGAATCGACGAGCTGTTGGGCGATGTTGCCACGTACCTCCGGCGGCGCGCCGATGTACATGCCCTCGACACCGAGCGGCCCGACGATCTCTCGCTGGAGGTTCTCGTTGACGCTGAGTCCGGTGACGCGGCGGATGACCTCTCCGACCAGGTAGCCGTAGGTGAGCGCGTGGTAGCCGGAGCGCGTCCCGACCTCCCACGCCGGCGGCGCCTCGGCGAGCAGCTTGGTCATCTTCTCCCAGTTCAGGAGATCCTCGGTGCCGGCGGCGAGCGACCGGACATCGTGCAGTGCCGCCTGGTGATCGAGGAGCTGACGCAGTGTGATCGACTGCTTGCCCGCGGCCGCGAACTCGGGCCAGTACGTCGCCACGGGTGCGTCGTAGTCGAGCAGTCCACGGTCGACGAGTCGGTGCACGATCGTCGCCACGACGCCCTTGGTGGTGGAGAAACTCATCGACATGGTGTCGCGCGTCCACGGATCGCCTGCTGCGTTGCGCTGGCCGGTCCACGCGTCGACCACGAGTTCGCCGTGGTGGTAGACGGCGACAGCCATCCCGCCGCGGGCAGACTTCTTCGCCATGAGCTGCTGCACCTTCTCGGTGACCGGGGCGAAGTCGGGATGTACGAAACCTTCCATGCCTCCTTCTTATCGGCGCGACGGCCAGGTGCGGTTGCGCCGAAGGTCCCTGGTCAGCAGACGGCACGCCCCGCGAGACACTGGCAGGGTGTCCATCAACGCCGGGTATGAACGACTGACCGCGGCCGACACGGTCTTCCTGAGGATCGAGACGCCGCACGAGCCGCAACACGTGGGTTCGCTGTCGGTGATCGAGGGCGGCCCGCTGCGCGATGCGGGCGGACGGATCCGCTTCGCCGAACTCCAGGCCCACGTCGCACGACGGGTGCACCGGGTGCCGCGCCTGCGTCAACGGGTGATGGAGGTGCCGTACAACCAGGCCCGGCCGGTGTGGGTCGACGACGAGCACTTCGACATCGGGTACCACGTCCGTCTCACCGCGCTCCCTCGGCCCGGCGACGACGACCAGCTCGCCGCGCTCATGAGCCGGCTGCAATCGCTCCCGCTCGATCGGGGGCGGCCGTTGTGGGAGATGTGGTTCGTCGACGGGTTGGCGGAGGATCACGTCGGGATGATCCTCAAGATCCACCACGCCCTCGGCGACGGGATCGCGAACGTCGATCTCGCGCTCGCCCTCGTCGACCTCGAACCCGATCCGCCCGCCGACGAGCCTGCCCCCGAGTGGACGCCGCGGCCCGCGCCTTCGCCGAACGACCTGCTGGCCGATGCTCTTCGCGAGCAGATGGCCAGACCGGGCCGGATCGCCCGCTCGATGCTCGACACGATGCGCGACCCGCGCCCGGCGATCGATGCCGCCACGAACGTCGGCCGCACCGTCGCCAACTTCCTGGCCAAGCCGCCGCCGGCGCCGTGGAACGTGCCGGTCAGCCCCCATCGGCGGTGGGTGCACGCGTCCGTACCGCTGAAGGGTGTGCGCACGGTCCGCGAGCGCCACAGCGTGAGCATCAACGATGTCGTGCTCGCCGCCTGCAGCGGGGCGCTGCGCACGTTCCTGCTCGAACACGGCGACGCCGACATCGAGCACCGTGTGATCAAGGCGATGGTGCCGGTGTCACTGCGCGGCCAGGAACAGCACGGCGACACGCTCGGCAATCTCGTGTCGCTCATCATCATCGACCTGCCCGTCGACGAACGCGACCCGATCGAGCGGCTGCACCGGATCCATGCGATGACGAGCGAGCTGAAAGGGTCCGGCCTCGTCGACGGCGCTCACCGCATCCTCGACATCGCCGACTTCGTCACGCCGCTGGCCGGCCCGTTGACCCGCTACGTCAGCCGCACGATCCCGATGAACCTGGTGATCACCAACATCCCTGGCCCGCCGATCCCGCTGTACCTGCGTGGCGCCCGGTTCCTCCGAGTGTTCCCCTACGTCGAGGTGATCGACAACGAGGGCCTCACCATCGCTGTGGTGTCGTACGACGACCAGCTGCACTTCGGCATCACCGCCGATCGAGACGTGATGCCCGACCTCGCGGACGTGGCCGCCTCGATCGAGCACGAGTTCAAAGCCCTCGCACGGCGCCGCTGAGCCACCCCGCCCGGCGACCCGCCACGCCCGCCATCCCGCCGGCCGCACTTTGCGGAATGAGTTGCAGGGGCTGAGACGTATTCCGCCCGGAACAGCCGGCGGCCGAGAACTGCCGGCGGCGCGCCATCGGGGGCGGTCAGGTGGGGGTGCCGGCGAACTGGGCGTTGTAGAGGCGCCAGTACGCGCCGTGCGCCTCGAGGAGCGACTCGTGGTTGCCCTGCTCGACGATCTTGCCGTCCTCCATGACGAGGATGACGTCGGCGCCGCGGATGGTCGAGAGGCGGTGGGCGATCACGAAGCTCGTGCGGTTCGCCCGCAGGTTGTTCATCGCCTCCTGGATCAGCACCTCCGTGCGGGTGTCGACCGAACTGGTCGCCTCGTCGAGGATGAGGATCGCCGGGTCGTTGAGGAATGCCCGGGCGATCGTCATCAACTGCTTCTCACCGGTCGAGATGTTGTCGCCCTCGTCGTTGATGATCGTGTCGTACCCGTCGGGCAGCGAATGCACGAACCGGTCGACGTAGGTGACGCGGGCGGCCTCGTAGATCTGCTCGTCGGTGGCGTCGGGATTGCCGTAGCGGAGGTTCTCGCGGATCGTGCCGCCGAACAGCCACGTGTCCTGCAGCACCATGCCGATGTCGGAGCGCAGCTCGTTGCGGGGGAAGCTCGCGATGTCACGTCCGTCGAGCGTGATCCGGCCCGAGTTGATCTCGTAGAAGCGCATGATCAGGTTGACCAGCGTCGTCTTGCCCGCACCGGTCGGGCCGACGATGGCCACGGTCTCGCCCGGCTCGGCCACGACGTTCAGCCCGGAGATCAGGGGCTTGTCGGGGTCGTACGAGAAGTGGACGTCCTCGAACACCACACGGCCCTTCACCGGGAGCGGATCGGTGGTCAACTCCTGCTCGGGCGACTGCTCCTCGGCGTCGATGAGCTCCAGCACCCGCTCGAGCGAGGCGATGCCCGACTGGAACGTCGCGGCCATCGAGGCGAGGTGGGTGAGGGGCTGCGAGAACTGACGGGCGTACTGGATCATCGCCTGCATGCCGCCGACGCTCAGCGACCCCGACGAGATCTGCAGGCCACCGACCACGGCGATCAGGATGTACTGGACGTTGCCCATGAAGAGCATGGCCGGTTGGATGAGGTTGGCCATGAACTGGGCGCTGAAGCTCGCCTCGTAGAGCTTGTCGTTGTCGGCGCGGAAGCGTGCCTCGGCTTCGCGCTGGCGACCGAAGCTCTTCACGATCGCGTGACCGCTGAACACCTCCTCGGCCTGGGCGTTGAGGTCGCCGGTGTGTCGCCATTGCGCCATGAACCGTGGACGCGCCTTGCCGCCGATGTACTTCATGAGGAGCACCGAGATCGGCACCGTCGTGAGGGCGATCAGCGCCAGCAGCGGTGAGATCGTGAACATCATGATCGTCACGCCGAGCAGCGTGAGCAGCGACGTGAGGATCTGACTGGTGGTCTGCTGCAGGCTCTGTGACAGGTTGTCGATGTCGTTGGTGACCCGGCTCAACAGGTCGCCACGCGGCTGTCGGTCGATGTAGCTGAGGGGCAGGTGGTTGAGCTTGCGCTCCACCTCCTGGCGCAGTCCGAACATCGAGCGTTGCACGACGCCGGCGAGCACGTACGACGAGGAGTACTGCAGGATGAACGACGCGACGTAGACCATCAGGACGGTGATGAGCTGGCGGTGCAGCTCGTCGAAGTCGATGCCCTGTCCGCTCGTCACGCCCTGGACGATGATGTTCGTGGCCTCGCCCAGCAGTCTCGGGCCGAGGACCACGAGCGTCACGCTGATGACGGTCAGGAAGAACACCGCGAAGAGTCGGGGCCTCTCCGTGCCGAGGATCTCGCCGAGCCGCTTGAGGGTCTCGCCGAACTTGTCGCTGCGCTCTGCGGGCATGCCCAACCCGCCGCCCGGGCCGAAGCTCGCCCGCCGCGCCTCGGTCCCCGCCGTCGCCAGCAGCTTGCGATCGTCTTCCGACTGACCGTCGGACTCCGAACCTGAAACGGTGGGGTCAGACCCCAGCGTTTCAGGTGTGTCGTTGGTGCTCATGCCACCGCCCCCTGGCCGATCTGCGATTCGACGATCTCGGCGTAGGTCGGGCAGGTCTCGAGCAGTTCGGTGTGCGTGCCACGACCGATGATCTCGCCGTCGTCGAGCACGAGGATCTGGTCGGCATCGATGATCGTCGACACGCGTTGGGCCACGATCAGCACGGCTGCGCCGGAGGTGTGCGGTTTCAGTGCCGCTCTCAATCGAGCATCGGTGGCGAGGTCGAGGGCGGAGAACGAGTCGTCGAACACGTAGATCTCCGGCTTCACCACGAGCGCCCGGGCGATGCACAGACGCTGGCGCTGCCCGCCGGACACGTTGGTGCCGCCCTGGGTGATCGGGCTGTCGATGCCGTCGGGCATCGCCTGCACGAATCCGCCCGCCTGGGCGACCTCGAGTGCTTCCCACAGCTCGCCGTCGCCCGCGTCGGGGCGGCCGTAGCGCAGGTTCGAGGCGACCGTGCCCGAGAACAGGAACGGCTTCTGCGGCACGTAGCCGACCTTGCTCCACAACAGGTCGAGATCGAGATCGCGTACGTCGACGCCGTCGACGAGGACGCTGCCGTCGGTGGCGTCGGACAGACGCGACACGAGATTGACGAGCGTCGTCTTGCCGGCACCGGTACTGCCGATGATCGCCGTCGTCGTGCCGGCCTCGACGCGGAACGACACGTTGCACAGCACCGGTCGGTCGGCGCCCGGATAGGCGAAGCCGACGTTGCGGAACTCGAGCGTCCCCCGCTCGGTGACCTCGGTGACCGGCTGCTCGGGCTGACGGACGGTCGAAGGCGTGTCGAGCACTTCCGCCACCCGTTCGGCAGCGACGGCGGCGCGCGGGATCATCGACACCATGAACGTCATCATCACGACGGCGAACAGGATCTGCATGAGGTAGCTCAGATAGGCGACGAGTGAGCCGATCTCCATCTGGCCGGAGCCGATCCGATCGCCACCGATCCAGATGACGGCCACGCTCGACACGTTGATGATGAGCATCACCGTCGGGAACGTGGCGGCCATCAGGCGACCGGCGCGCAACGAGGTCTGGGTCAGTTCGTCGTTGGCCTGCGAGAACCGCGCCACCTCTTCGGGCTCGCGGACGAAGGCCCGCACGACGCGCATGCCGGTGATCTGCTCACGGAGCACGAGGTTGACCCGGTCGATGCGGAACTGCATGGCCTGGAACGACGGAACCATGCGATACACGATCGAACCGAGCGCGATGACTGCCGCGGGAATCGCGACCAGCAGGATCATCGACAGGCCGGCGTCTTCGCGCACGGCGAAGAAGATGCCGATCACCATGGTGATCGGCGCCGTGATCATCATCGTGCAGGCCATCACCACGAGCATCTGGATCTGCTGGACGTCGTTGGTGGTTCGGGTGATCAGCGACGGAGCACCGAACTGTCCGACCTCTCGGGCCGAGTAACCGGTCACCGTGTGGAACAGATCACGCCGGATGTCACGACCGAAGCCCATCGCCGCCCGGGCCGCGTACCACACCGCGCCGACGGTGAAGATGATCTGGATGATCGTGAACCCGATCATCACCGCACCCATCGTCAAGATGTAGTCGTTGTCGGCCTGGAGCACGCCGTTGTCGATCAGCAGTGCGTTGATGGTCGGAAGCGTGAGTGCGGCGAACGTCGCGATCGTCTGGAGGACGACCACGATGACCAGGAGGTTGCGGTACGGGCCGAGGTGGCTCTTGATGAGCTGCCAGAGTTTCACGGTGCGGTTCCTGTTCCGACGCCGTGCAGCACGGTGTCGACGATGTCCGACGCCTCGGAGGCTTCCGCGGCGATCATCGGGTGGGTGAGCGACATGGTGAGTGCTCGGAGCAGCCGGGCCGCGACGATCGGCGGCACGCGGATCCGGTCGGGATGCGCCGCGAAGATCGCAGTGAGCGCGGGGCTGTCGGTCATCGGGCGCCGGACCTGATCGTGGCGCTTCGGCCCGAGGTGTGAGAGCAGGGTCCACACGTCGACGACGCGCCGCTGGATGAGCACGGTGGCCTCGACGAGTTGTTCCTCGAATCCGAGCGACGGGTCGATCGCTCGCAGGGCGGTCTCGAACGGCTCCTGGTCGAGGGCGGCCTCCAGGGTCGCGTCGAGCAGTTCGTCCTTGTCGGCGAACACACGGAAGATCGTGCCCTCGGCGATACCCGCCGCGCATGCGATCTGCTTCGTCGTGATCGCCTCGCCATGCTCGGCGAGCAGGGGCCGCACGGCTTCGATGATCGCCGTTCGCCGTTCCTCCGGAGGCAGCGCCGACGCTCGTTTGGAGGTCGTCGGGGTGCTGGCGGTCGTCGGCATTGCGGCGACTTTAACTGAGTGAGTGCTCACTCACGACGCTGGGCGACACCTGTCACAGGTGCCGCCCAGCGATCGAGTTCTTCGGCTTCAGTCGTTCAGTCGGTCGGACGACGGCTCAACCGGACGAGCCCGGTTCCACCGGCCAGAGCGACCAGCGCGATGAGCGCCGTGACCCACGACGAGTTACCGGTACTCGGCAGCTGCGTGCGCGGAGTTGCCAGACTGCCGCGGCGGCCTGGGCCGGGGCCGGCGGCGCTGCGGCCGGCGCGACCGGCGACTGCGACGAGACCTCGATCTGCGCCGGCGGGTTCGCAGTGGCGGCGGTGGTCGGGCACGCTGTGATCTCCTCGAGCGTCACTGGGGGTACGTCGTGTCGCTTCGTCACCACGAGCCCTCTCGGTATCGAGCTGCCACTCACTCGTCCTCGTAGATGTACCGTCGTGGTCGTGACAGTGCGAGTCTGCTCGACCGTGCTGTCGTCGCACGTCGACTCTCCCTCGACCCACTCGGACTCCGTAACGTCTGGTCGCGGTACCTCTCTGCAGTCCTCCGACGGTCGTCGGGACCTCGTCCGTTGGGTCGAACTCGCACAGCGGTGTAGTCCAACTGACCGAGTAGTGCGTCACACGACCCACAGCGGATGGTCGTATGATGACCGTCGTCGACGGCGGCGATGACCGGGATCGTTCGTCACCATCTCCGGTCGGCTGCGTGCAGGCGCTCGACGCAGATCAGCTCGTGCCGCCTGCAGATGCCGTCACCGGCTGGCGTGACTCACCGACACTGGCCTGGCAGGAATCGCCAACGGTGCTGATTTCGTCAGTTCCGTCGAGGCTGGCCGTCGACAGATGATAATCATGGCATGGTCCGCCGAACACCTCGGACGTGAGGCCGAGCCCGCCGGGCAGCGTCGCCGCTGCCAGGAGTCCGCCAAGGATGATCCGCTTCACTCTATCCGCTCGCCCTCCCGGGAACCGCGCGGTTCAGCTGTGCGGGTGGATCGTCGATGTCCATGTTGCCTCCGTTGGCGGCCAATGCTCGACGAACGTGGTGACTTCCCGTCCTCCGCGAATCACCCTAAGTGGGAATCGTGCCGAGCATTGCCATCAAGATATCCCGATTCAGCACTCTCCGTGGCAATGCGCTCACAGTGGCCGGCGACCACGGGCAGCGACACTCAGCGAGAGAGGGCGAGCGTCCGGCCAGATCGGCCGACGCTGGCGGACAGTGCCTCGAAGTAGGCGTCGTAGCCCTTGGTGCTCGGATGGAACGACGAGCCGCTGATCGTCAGCGGGCCGTCGTCCCAGTGATCGCGCACCTCTCCACTCGCCGTCATGCTGCGTGAGAGCGTCTCGCCGAACACGGCGTCGTTGACGTAGCGGTCGCGTTGCCAGAACCGACAGGCACCATGGTTGTCGAACTGCTCGACGACCGACACGAAGGCGATGTCCGCGCCGGTTGCCTCCGCGGCCGAACGTACCGCCGCCGCGATCACGGCGTTGAGCCGATCGACCTGATCGTCCACCCAATCGGCCTCACCTCGGCTGAAGCCGGTGACGCCCTCACACCACCGGTCGCTCTGCATGAGACGTGGATAGCCGAGCACCCGCACGGAGATGTCGGGGTACCGCTCACCGATGCTCGTGTACGCGACGGTCAGATCGGCTCGCATCTGCTCGAGATTGGCGATCTGGTTCTTGTCCGATCCGTCGCACCCGTTCGAGGTGATGCAGCGCACGAGTGTTTGGGGCCAGTTCTCGCCGCGAACGGTGCGCAGATCGTTGCCACCGATCGTCATCGTGACGATCGTCCCCGCACCACGGTCTGGGATGTCGGCAGCCACGACCTGGTTGGCAACGTCTGCAATGACTGCGCCGGCGCACGCGACGAAGACCGACTCGGCCCCGAGCCGCGCGGCGAGACGCGGGCCGGGCGTCTCGTCGACTTCGCGGCTGCAGTCGCTGTTGCCGATGCGCGTCGACGGGGAGAAGGTCTGCGCCTTCGGGCCGTGGTCGTCGTAATCCGATGCGTTGCGATGGATCCCGGTCCCCGCGCTGTAGGAGTCGCCGAGCGTCACGACCCGCTCGACGGTCGCCGCCGCGGTCGGCGACGGGGCGAGCGCGAGCATCCCCAGCAGAGCGCCCAGCGACGCCGCAAGCGTCATGAACCGGGCCCGCTCGATCACGCCCGACAGGCTAGGCGCAGCCCGGCAGCGTGGCCCAGCAGGCGCGAGCGGCGAGGGTCACGCCTGCGGTGGCGCCTCGCGAATCCGTCGCACAAAGCCGCTGGGCGACACCTGACACAGGTGCCGCCCGGCGATCGAGATTGCTTGCGTGCAGTTCAGTCGGTCGGGCGACGGCTCAACCGGACGAGCCCGGTTCCACCGACCAGAGCGACCAGCGCGATGAGCGCAGTGACCCACGACGAATTGCCGGTACTCGGCAGCTGCTGCGTCGGAGTTGCTGCAGCGCCGGCAGCGGGGGCCGCAGGGGCGGCACCGACAGCGGGCAGCTGCAGCAGCAGCGGGCGACAGCAACAGCCGGCGCCGCAGGAACCAGCGGCGACTGGGAGGCGACGTCATTGCCGACCGGCGGGTTCGGGGGAGGCACTTCGACCGGACAGGTCGTCTGCTCCGCGGCGGTGAGGTCGCGCGACTCCTCCTGCTTCGAGGTCGTGGCCTTCGACTCGTCCAGCACCCACTCTTCTCCGTCGAACTTGTAGGGCGTCGTCGTGACGAATGCGAGTTCGCATGACGGTGGTGTCGTCACACTTCCAGGTGCCGTCGACCCACTCGGAGTAGGTCACCATCGCGGGCGGCGGCGAATCATTGCAGTGGCTGATCACGAGCCGACTCTCGTTGCTGACCCAGTGGATGCCACCGGGGCACGGCAGCTTGTTCGGCGCCGTTCACGCCATCCCATGTCTGCCCACCGTTGGCAGTGGTCGATGCCGACGTGACCGTGGCGGCGCCGGGAGTGTCGAAGTGCACCGTGCCGCTGTTGTCGAACGATTGTGGATAGACGTTGCCGTTCACCGTGATCGTGTCGCCCGCTGCCGACACGTTGTCGGGTGTGAGAGCGAACCCTCCAAGCAGCGTCGCCGCTGCAAAGACTCCGCCAATGATGGTCCGCTTCATGATGTCTCCCTGAGTCGCTGGATGGGAGGACGTTCTCCCTCTCCGCGCTGGGCGTCTTCCCGAACCGTTGATGCATCAAACGAGATTCATGTAGTGCGTCCCGCGATCTGGTGTCCGCCGGCACTTCCAGCACAGCTGACCCACGTCGCGAGCGGCGAAGGTCACGCCTGCGGTGGCGCCTCGCGAACCCGGCGCACCAACACTTCCTGGGCGATGGTGGCCGCGTGCAATCCGTCCGCGCGGATCACGTCACCCGTCACGAGGCCTCGACCGCCGTTCAAGCCGTGGGAGCGGGTGTCGAACCAGTGCCACTGCGACGGATCGGTCGGCCGCTGGAACCACACGGAGTGATCGAGGCTCGCGCCCTGGAACAGCTTGCGGTCGCCGATGTCCCCCGCCGCATCGGGGTGCGGCAGGCGAGCCGCACGCGAGGGAGCGGCGTCGGACATGAACGCGAGCGCGCACTGATGGTCGGCCGGGTCGTCGCCCATCTCGGCGTTCAGCCGGATCCAGTACCCCATCGTGCCGTCGTCGAGGAACGTCGCCTTGCGTTCGAGCAGCCCGGCCCACGAGTGGTCGGGAAGTGTCGGGTCGTCGTGCCACGGGAGGTCCGGCGGCAGGACGGCGATCTGCGCGTCGGCTTCGTCCTCGACCACCTGGAACGACACCGACAGGTTCAGGATCGCGCCACCCGACTGGCGGGCCACGACCTGACGCGTCGAGAAGGATCGGCCGTCACGCAACCGTTCGACCTCGTAGCGGATGGGTTCCTCGTTGCTGCCCGCGCGGATGAAGTAGGAGTGCAGCGAATGCGCCGGCCGATCGGCCGGGACCGTCAACGAGGCGGCCCGCAACGCCTGGGCCACGACCTGGCCACCGAAGAGGCGCCCGCCCCACGGGTAGCGAGCAGCGATGCCGACGTAGGTGTCGGGCCCGTGCGGCTCCAGTTGCATGAGCTCGCCGAACTCGATGTCGTGGATCCGCTGCGTCGCCATCCGGTCATTGTTGCAGGGGGCCGGTTCAGCCGGTCACCCCAACCGGGGCGATACTGGGGGCATGGCCACGACCGTCGAAGTGTTCGCCGACATCACCTGCCCGTTCACCCACGTCGGGCTGAAGCAGGTTGTCCGCCACGTGGCCGAGATGGCCGAGCCGGCCGATGTCGTCGTGCGGGCGTGGCCGCTCGAGTGGGTGAACGGCTCGCCACTGATGGTCGATGCCGTCTTCGTCAAGGCCCGCGCGCTCACCGAACAGTTGGGCGTCGACGACTTCGGCGGGCTGCGCGCCGACCGCTGGCCGGCCACGACGATTCCCGCACTGAACCTCGCTGCCTCGGCGTACGAACGCGACGCCGCGACGGGATTGGCGGTGAGCCTGGAACTGCGGGCTGCGCTCTTCGAGCACGGCATCGACATCGGCGACAGCGACGCGCTCGCGACGATCGCAGCGGCCCATGACCTCGCGAACCCGGACACCGAACCGAGCGACGCCGTACAACACGACTACGACGACGGCAAGGCTCGAGGCGTCCAGGGGTCCCCACACTTCTTCGTCGGCAACGACGGGTTCTTCTGCCCGGCGCTCGATCTCGGCCACGACGCCGACGGGCACCTCACGGCCCGGTTCGACAGCGCGATGCTGGCCGATTTCTTCGCTCGCGTCGATCGCTGACCGGCGCTTCCTCGACCCCAGCCTGACGGGCATCGGCCGGAGGGGGGAGGACGGCCGAGGCCCACCAGGTGGGATCGATACAGAGAGTACGGAGCCGACATGGCCCCCGGATGACGAGCGGGTGGACGAGAGTCGACGATCACCTGAACGGACGTCGAACGACGGTGTGGAAGACTGTCCGGCGGTATCCAGGAGGGGAACACATGGACATCGGAAGTCTGCTGGCGGCGCTGTTGCTGGGATTCGTGTGCGGCGTGATCGGTCGGGCCGTCGTCCCGAACGATGCATTCCGCACGATGAGCGGCTGGAAGTCCTGGCTGACGTCGACGGCGCTCGGCCTGCTCGGTGCGCTCGTGGGCTATTGGATCTTCGCCGGCCTGTTCGGTATCGGTGATGACGACAAGTTCGACTGGGGCGGCATCGTCGGCGCGGTCATCGGCGCGGTCATCGTGGTCGCTCTCGGTTCGTGGGCGATCAAGAAGTTCGCCAGGGGCACGGCCTGAGCCGGCCGCCCGACCCGGCCGACCGCAAGCTCCGACCGCCGCCGACGTGATAGCACGTGGGCATGGGGAACACCGCCGATGACACGCGGTGGCTCGACGCCACCGCCCAGGCCCAGCTGATCGCCACCCGCGAGGCGAGGTCGACCGAACTCGTCGAGGCTTCGATCGAACGCATCGGGCAACTCGACGGCGAGATCAACGCAGTGGTCATGCGGTGGTTCGACCGCGCCAGAGCCCAGGCCGAGGCGTTCGACGAACTCCCGCTGCACTCGCGCGCAGCGCACGACGACGTTCGCCGGCGTGCCCTTCCTGATCAAGGACCTCGGCATCCACGCCGCGGGCATGCCGCTGACGTCGGGCAACCGGGCAGCCCTCGCCGCGCAGCCCCTGTCGACACACGACTCCAACCTGATGGCTCGGTTCCGCGATGCCGGGCTCATCACGCTCGGGCGAACCAACACCCCCGAATTCGGGAGCCTGCCCGTCACCGAACCACTCGCCTACGGCCCGACGCGCAACCCGTGGAATCTCGAACACACACCCGGCGGATCCAGCGGCGGCGCAGCGGCGGCCGTCGCGGCCGGGATGGTGCCGATCGCCCATGCCAGCGACGGTGGCGGTTCCATCCGCATTCCCGCATCGTGTTCCGGACTCGTCGGGCTGAAGCCGACCCAGGGGCGCAGCTCGATGGGCCCCGAGCGCGACGAGTCCGGCCTGAGCACCCAGCTCTGTGTCAGCCGCAGCGTGCGTGACACCGCCCGCATGCTCGACGCCGTGCACGGGCCCGGCGTCGGCGACACCGTCATCGCGCCACCCCCGAGCCGTCCGTACGTCGAGGAGTTGGACGTCGATCCCGGCCGCCTGCGGATCGGGCTGCTCGACACGCACCCCACCGGCGGAGCGCTCCACGCCGACTGCATCGAAGCCGTCCGCAGCGCTGCAGCCCTCCTCGAGGGACTGGGCCATCACGTGACACTCGATCACCCGCCGGTGCTCGAGGACAGCGAGTTCCCCCGCCGGTTCGCCGCGATGTGGGCGACGATCATGGCGGTCAACATCGAAGCCCTCGGTACGACGATCGGGCGCGAGATGACCGCCGACGACATCGAACCCGTCAACTGGGCGCAGGGCGACTACGCCGGGCACCTGTCGGCGACCCAGTACGCGATGGCACTCGCCGCCGTCGGCCAGTACCGCCGCAAGATGCACCAGTGGTGGGCCGACGGCTGGGATCTCCTCCTCACGCCGACGCTGGCCGCTCCCCCGCTGCGCATCGGTGCGTTGTACGACGCCGACGACGGGATCGCCCGCGACAATCCCATGGCGCCGTCGATCCGCGCCGGTCAGTTCGTCGCCTTCACACCGCCGTTCAATGCGACCGGCCAGCCGGCCATCAACCTGCCGCTGCACTGGAACGATGCCGGCCTTCCGGTCGGGGTCCAACTCGTGGCCGCGTACGGCCGCGAGGACCTCCTCATCCAGGTCGCCGCGCAACTCGAAGCTGCTGCCCCGTGGGCCCACCGCCGCCCACCGGTGTGAACGTCAGGGTCGGACGGGAAGTACCGCGACGGGGAGTGAGGCCGGGCTGCGGCCGAGCACGCTGCGCCACTCGACGTCGTCGAGCGACGTGGTCGGCACGATGGTGTCGCCGAGCCCGGCGACCGCTGCACCGAGTACCACTTCCTCCAGCGTCATGCGGGCGAGCGCCGCGCCGAGGCAATAGTGCGGGCCGGAACCGAACGACAGCAGCTTGGGGGCCGCGGGCTCGGTGAAACGCGTCGGGCGGAAGACGTCGGGGTCGCCCCACACGTCGGCCTCCCGGCTGGTCGACGCCGACGAGAGGAACACGAGCGACCCGGCGGGGCGCTCCACCCCACCGATCTCGACGGGTTCGACGAGCGTGCGCGGCACGACGGAGATGCTCGGCTCGAACCGGATCGTCTCGTTGACGACCGCGCCGGCGAGCGACGGGTCGGCCCGCAGGTCGTCCAGCGCATCGGGATGGCGCAACAGGGCGAGCAGCGAGCAGCCGATCTGGCTCGCGGTGGTGTCGTGGCCGCCCACGATCAGGTTGCCGACCATGGTGACGACCTCGTCGTGGGTCAACCGGTCGCCGGCCTCCTCGGCGTCGAGCAGTGCGCTGATGAGGTCGTCGCCGCGCTGGCCGGCGCGGGCGGCGATCATCCGCTCGACGTCGGCCGTCAACTCGACGACCGCCGTTTCGGCACGGGCGATCTGGTCGGCGTCCATGAGTCCGAAGACCGGGCTCAGTGCGTCGCCGTAGGCGACGAAGTCGGCGACCTCGTCGTCGGGCACGCCGAGCAGACGGCAGATCACGGTGATCGGGACCATGGCGAACGCCTCGACGAGATCGCCACCTCCGGCGGCGACGAGGTCCGACATCCGCGAGGCCGTGAGTTCGGCGGCGAGTTCACGATGACTGTTCGACCGATCGGGGCGTGAAGACCCGCGCAGCGAGACGGCGGAGCCGGTGATGTGCGTCTCCGTCGTTGGTGAACATGAGACTCGAATACCAGGTACGCAGGTGCCCCTCGGGCACACCGAGCAGGTCGAAGATCGTCAGGCCGACGCCGGCGAGGCGGGGGTCGTGCGACAGCCCCTCGACCTCGCGGTAACCCAGCACGACGATGGCACCGGTGGCCGAATCGACGCCGGACGGCCCCAGTTCGCGACCGGAACGGAGCACACCGTGGAGTGAGTCGTCGAAGGTGTACTCCAGCAGCGTGTCGGTCATCGGTCGTCCCCTCTGCACGCGATCCCTTCGCGAGCCCCGATGGCATCATCATGGACGCGCCCGGTCGGCGCAATGGTCGGCCGTCACAGGCGCCGCTAGCGTCGGGACCCTGATGGAGAGCACGCCGGGTGACGCCGCCCCCGACATCACCGGCGATCTCACCGGCGACATCGACGCCGTGATCTTCGACTTCGCCGGTGTGCTCAGCACGAGCCCGACCACCTCCATGCTGGCCCGCGCCCAATCCTTGGACATCGACCTGAGCCACCTTCCTGCCGATCATGCTCGGGCCGCTGGACGACGACAGCGATCATCCCTGGCACGAGCTGGAACGTGGACGCATCACGATGGACGAGTTCGAGGCGGCGATCGAACCGATGTGGCGGGCCGCCGGCGCAACCGACTTCCCGAGGGTGCCACGCGGTGACGAGTTGCTGTCGTTCCTCCTGCCCGTCCCCGAGATGATCGAGGCCGTCGTCGCCGTCCGTGCCGCCGGCTACCGCACCGCGATCCTCACGAACAACACCAGGGAGTGGGGCTCGTGGCGCGAGGCGTGGGACGCCGACAACCTCGTCGACGTCGTCGTCGATTCGTGTCAGGTCGACCTGCGCAAACCGAACCCGGCGATCTTCGAACTGACCGTCGAGTTGCTGGGTCGGCCACCGATCGGACGGTGCCTGTTCCTCGACGACTTCCCGTGGAACGTCGCCGCCGCGAATGCCATGGGCTTCCGCACGATGCAGGTCGGCGACCCCGTCGTCGCCGCAGCCGACCTGCGCCGCCTCCTGAAGCTCTGATCGGGCGTTGCGTGGGTTTCATTCCGGAATACGTCTCAACCGCTGCAACTCATTCCGCAGAGAATTGAGCGGTCGATGTTCGATCGGTGGCGACGACTTGCGCGTTGGAAGCGGTGGGCGACCTACGCGGTGACCGCGTTCGTCGTGGTGACGGCGCTCGGAGCGGTCGCCGGATCGGATGAACCGTCGTCGATCCGAACCGCAACGGTGTCGGAGACCAGCACGTCGGAGACCGGCGTCGAGCAGGCGCCCACCTCGACCCCGACGTCGAGCGAACCCACGCCACCGGCCCACCCACGAGTGCACCGCCGTCGGCCACCACATCGATCCAGCCGCCCACCACCCTCTCGGCACCCGGCACGGCGTCCACGAGTTCTCCGCCGGCTCCTCCCGGCGTGCTGTCGGCGATCGACGTGCTGGCGATGATTCCGATCGAACGCGAACAGGGCGCCGGGTACAACCGCGAGCTGTTCGGATACGGCTCGCCGGTCGATGGGTTCGGGTGCCGCACCCGTGCGCTGGTGCTGATCCGCGACTCGCTCACTCCGGCACAGATCGACCGTGGAGGATGCGCCGTGGTGGCAGGCGATTGGTACTCCACGTACGACGGTCTCACGTGGAGCGACCCGGGCGAGATCGAGATCGATCACGTCGTGGCGCTCAAGGAGGCCTGGGACTCAGGGGCGAACACATGGGATGCCGCCCGGCTCGAGGCCTTCAGCAACGACGTCGACGACCCTCGCACGTTGCGTGCCGTGACCGGCGTCATCAACCAGGAGAAGAGCGACAAGGACCCGACGAACTGGCTCCCGCCGGCACCCGACGCGCTGTGCGGCTACCTGGCCGACTGGGTGTCGATCAAGGCGCGTTGGGGCCTGTCGATGGACGAGTCCGAGCACGGCCGCATCCGCAATCTCCTCACCGATCGGTGCCCCGGCCAGACGATCGCCCCCTGGGTCGAAGTTCCGCCTGCCGCCCCGACCGATCCGCTCGATGCGCTTCCGACATCTCCTCCCGTCGCTCCGCCGCCGGCCCCGCCGGCAGTCGGCGGCGGCAACTGCGATCCGTCGTATCCCGGCGTCTGCATCCCACCGAGCCCACCCGATCTCGACTGCGCCGACGTCACCTTCCGGCGCTTCCAGGTCCTCCCGCCCGACCCCCATCGTTTCGACGGCGACGGCAACGGTGTCGGCTGCGAGTCGTGACGTGGCGCTCAGCGGCCGGAAGAATCCGGTTGGAGTGCGAACATTTGTTGTATTTATGCTTGTTTATCGTACTGATGTTTGATACGATGATGCAATGTTCGCCACCCTTGTCGACGAGGTTCGGGCCCTCGACAGCGGTGATGTCACGGCGCGGTTGCGCCAACTCGAATTGCAGCGTCGGCGCCTCGACGCCGAGATCGCCGCGTTGGTGTCGGTCGCCGGTGCACGCGGCGTCCACCGCGAGGACGGTCACCTGAGCGTGGCGGGGTGGTTGCGGGCGAACCTCAATTGGTCGAGCCCGCAGACCGCCGCGATGAAGAAGATGGTGAGGCTGCTCGACGAGCATCCCGTGGTCGGCGACGCGCTGCTCGCCGGACACATCGGTTCGGTCCAGGTCGACGAACTCGCCCGAGCCCGCAGCAACCGTCGGTGCGGCGGCGAGATCGGCGAGGTGCTCTCGATCGTTGCTCGAACACGCCGAGCGGTTGCCGTATGACGATTTCCGTCGGGTCGTGCGGCGCTGGGAAACGCTCGCCGACGAGGACGGTGCAGCGGCCGATGCCGAGGCCAACGAGCAGAACCGGACGGCCTCGCTCAACGAGGTGAACGGTGCGATCGACCTGCGAGCGACGGGCGGTTCAGCGCTGACCACGGCCGAGATGTTCGGCATCTTCGAGCGGTTCGTCGAAGAGGAGTTCCGCAAGGACGTCGCCACCCGCACCGAACTGCACGGCCCCGACGCTCCCGCATCGCTGCTCCCTCGTACCGACGCTCAACGCCGCTTCGACGCCCTGACGGAGATCTTTCGCAGGGCACTGTCCACGCCGGCCGGTGGGCGACTCCCCGAGCCGGTCGTGAACATCCTCGTCGACCAGCACACGCACGAGGTCCTGTTGGCACGTCACCGGTTGATCCCGTTTCCCGACGATCTGACCCCCGCCGACCTCGAGCACGCACGCTGCGAGACCGATGGCGGCATCCCCGTCCCGCCCGACGCGGTGTTCCAGGCGATGATGCAGGGGTACGTGCGACGCGTCGTGGTCGATCGTCAGGGCGTGGTGCTCGACATGGGCCGCAAGCGCCGCCTCTTCACCGGCGCAGCACGTACCGCCGTGAAGTTGGCGCAGAGCCACTGCGGCCATCCGGGCTGCACGGTCGGCTCACGCCACGCCGACATCGATCACGTCGACGAATGGGATCGCGACGACGGCCGCACCGACGTCGACAACGGCCGGGTGAGATGCAGCAGCCACAACCGGGTCAAGACCCGGCTCGGTCTCGTCGACAGACGCACTCGAGGTGGGCACGTCATCACCTACCGTCGCGATGGTTCGGCGATGTTGCCGGTGGGGTGCCGACAGCCGGACGATGACGACGACCCCACGATCCCGACGACGTGGGTCTTGCACGCCTGGTTCGCGAGCTCCGTCCACTGCTGGAGTAACGCGGGCCGGTGATCGCTCGTCAGTGCCGCACACCGAAGCGGTCGAGCAGCCCCTGCATGCCGCCGAAGGTGACGACCCGGAATTCCTCGGCTGCGCCGACGCCGTACTCCGCTCCGAGCCGCTCACTCGCCGAGCGCAACAACATCGGGAGCACGTCGTCGATCGATCCGGCCGCCAGCGCGTCGTCGATGATCGGGATCGACCAGCCACCGGTGTCCGCCTGCAGGCGCAGCTGATTGAAGAAGTTCAGCATCATCGTGCGGTGGCAGCAGCCGGCTTCGATCTTGCGGTCGAGCGTGGCGGAGATGTCGACGACGTCGGTGACGTCGATCACCCGGCGCCCGAAGTACCAGCGCTCGAAACATCCGTGCGGGGCCAGGCCCTGCTCGGGGTGGTGCAGGTCGAACTGGCTCGTCCAGAACGATTCGTCGACTGCACGGGCCACCGCGATGTGGTCGAGGTTGTCCTCGCCGTACATCGCGTACGGGTCGAACGACACGAGCGCGTACGGGCGATGGGTCCGCACGGCGTGGATGATCCGCTCGCGCAGCTCGACGGCGGAGACGTCGCCGAGCGTGTCGGTCGGATAGCCGAGTTCGACGATCTCCGACACGCCCAGGATCGCCGCGGCGCGCTCGAACTCCTCACGGTTCGCGGCAAGCGTCGACGCCTCGTCGGAGCCGACGGAGTCCCACCGGTCGTCGGTCACCCGGACGACGACGACACGCCAGCCCGCGTCGGCCCACGCCGCGACCGTCCCACCGAGGAAGAGCGCCACATCGTCGGCGTGCGCCACCACCAGCAGCACCACTCGCCCGAGTCCGGGTTCGATCACCCGTGTCGTCGCTGACACGGGCCGAACCGTACACGGGGTGCGAACACGTGACGGGGTGCGAACACGTGCACGGGGTGCGAACATGTCGAGATGCCCGACGATCTCGACCGAGCGGACCCGCTGGGTCATCCGTTCGAATGCGTCGAGGGAACCGCCGTCGACACGCTCAACGGCCTCGGCCCGTATCTCATCGCCGTCAACGACCCACCCTGGACCTCGATCGCCGACCAGGTGCCCGAGCCCGTGACCGTGGTGACGGCGCACCAGATGGAGTTGGCCAAGCTCGACCGCGACGTCGAGGAGACCGCCGACGACGGCGCCGAGGTCGTGGTCGGGTTCGGTGGCGGCACCGCCCTCGACACGGCGAAGTACCTCGCCTGGAAGCGCGGGCTCCCGCTGGTCCAGATCCCCACGATCACATCGGTCGACGCCGGTTTCACCGACGCCATCGGCGTCCGAGCCGACGGGCGCGTTCGCTACGTCGGCACGATCGAACCCGAAGTCGTCGTGCTCGACATCGACCTGATCCGCAGCGCCCCCGAGCGCCTCAATCGGGCCGGCATCGGCGACGTCCTGTCGTGCCACACCGGTCTGCACGACTGGCGAGCGGCGGTCGCGGTCGGTGAGGGGGTCGCCTGGGACGCCGACGCCGCGGAACTCGGCGAGACGCTCCTACGCGAACTCGAGGTGGCGCTCCCCGACATCGCGGCGGTGACCCCGGACGGCATCCGCTTCCTGGCCGACGCCTACCGACGGGTCGGCGCCGCGTGCGCCGCGCTCGGCCACAGCCGCTTCGAGGAGGGATCCGAGCACTTCTGGGCCTATGCCTACGAGCACGCGACCGGCGTCCATCACGTCCACGGTGAGCTGATCTCGTTCGCCGTGGTCGCGATCGCCCACGTGCAGCACAACGATCCGGAGTTCGCTCGTCGCATCGTGTCGAGCGCCGGGGTGCGCGCCCATCCCGACGACCTCGGCATCACCCGCGCGCAGTTCGTCGACAACCTGATCGGCCTGCGCGCCTACTCCCACCACGAGGGCCTCGACGTCGGTGTCGCCGACCTGCGTGAGCTCACCGCATCCGACGCCGACGCGGCCTTCGACTTCACGCTCACCCTGCCTCGCACATGACTTCACGACCCTTGCGCGCCGTGGTGCTCGGCTACGGCTTCATCGGCAACATGCACACCGACGCGGCCGCCGGGCTCACCGAGGTCGACGTGGTCGGTGTGTCCGGGCCACCGGATCGATCGTGCGACCGACTTCGCTCGGCGGTGGGGCATCGACCGGGTCACCGACGACTGGGAGTCGCTGTGCGCCGAGCCCGACGTCGACCTCGTCATCATCGGCACGCCGAACTCGCTGCACGCCGAGCAGGCGATCCACGCGCTGAACCACGGCAAGCACGTCCTGGTCGACAAGCCGATGGCCACGACCGTCGCCGACGCCGACGCGGATGATCGAGGCGGCGCAGCGCGCCGAACGCACCTTGGCCGTCGGCCACATGTGGCGGTACCACCCCGACGTGATCACACTGCGCGATCGGATCGCCGCGGGCGAGTTCGGGCGCATCGTGCGCACACATGGCTGGGGCGTGCACGCCGGATGGGGTCCGGCGGGCTGGTTCACCGATCCTGGGCTCGCCGGCGGTGGCGCGCTCATCGACATGGGCATCCACGCGATCGACACCGCACGCTTCCTGCTCGGCGACCCCGAGCCCGCCCGCGTCGCCGCGTCGATCGGGTTCGGTGAGTTCGGTGACTACCCGGTCGACGACGACGGCGTGGTGATCGTCGACTGGGATGACGGAGTGCGCTCGACCGTCGAGTTCGGGTGGTGGCAGCCACGGCTCGGCGGGCTCGAGGCCGACACCGAGGTGCTCGGCACCGCCGGCACCGACCGCATCTGGACGATGCCACTTCCCCCGCCGCCCGACTACGTCCACTGCTCGGTCCCGATGTACCGAACGCAGCTCGCCGATGTGGTCGCAGCGTGTCGCACCGGCGCCGACCCGATCGCTTCCGCCGCAGTCGGGCGGACGGCACTGTCCGTCGTCGAGCGGGCCTACCGCTCCGCCGGCTTCAGCGTCAGCGACAACGCTGAAGCTCGACGTTTGCGCTGACGCTGAACGAGAAGGCGGGGCAAGCGGTGAACGGTCTCAGCTGAGGCCGAACTCGCTGAGCTCGACCGGGCGGCGCTCGTCGATCGAACGGTGCGCCGCAGCACCCGTCGCCACCGCCCACATGCCTTCGGTGAGTGTCACGGACGCGGGCTTGCCGGCTCGGATCGCGTCGGCGAGATGCAGGTGCTCCATGTAGCTGGCCCCCTGGTGGAAGTCGGGGTACGGCACACGGGGATCCATCGGCGCCGGGATCTCACGGACGCCGCCTCCCGGGTGCGATCCCGGCTTGCCGGCGGCGGATCGTTCGCCGAGCCACACGACGTCGCCGGGCACGGTGGCCTCCATCTTGGCCCGGTCGCCGGTGATCGTGATCTCCTGCTCGAAGCGGCCGCCCTCGGCGAACATGCACAGGTCGAGCGCGCCGCGTGCGCCGTTGGCGAACTCGACGATCACGAACGCGTTGTCGAGGATGTCGGGGACCTCGCCGTCGTACTCCTCGTCGAGGTGGTTGACGTCCTGGCCGCCGCTGGCCATCACCCGCACCGGGTGCGAGCCGGCGGCGAGGTGCATGAGGTCGAAGAAGTGGCAGCACTTCTCCACGAGGGTGCCGCCGGTGTTGCGGGTGAACCGGTTCCAGTTGCCGACCTTCTCGAGGAAGGGGAACCGGTGCTCACGGATCGACACCATGTGGGTGGTGCCGCAGACGCCGGTCGCGAGCTGGTCGAGCATCGCTGCCGGTGTCGGCATGAACCGGTACTGCAACCCCATCCACGTGATCGCGTCGCGGCCCTCGGCCGCCTCCACCACCTTCATGCAGTCCTCGACCGTGGTGCACAGCGGCTTCTCGATGAGGACGTGCTTGTCGCTGGCGAGTGCATCGGCGAGCACCGCGGCGTGCGTGAAGTTCGGGGTCGTGATGACGACGGCGTCGACGTTCGGATCGGCGAGCAGATCGGCGTGATTGCCGTAGGTGGCGACGCGTGCCCTGGCCTCGGCGCCACCGGGTCCGGCCTCGACACAGCCGAGTCCCCACTCGATGCTCTTCGCCACCGGGTCGGCGAGTGCGACCACCTCGGCACCATCGACGTGGTTGAGGTCGAGGATGTGCTCGCCCCCCATCATCCCGCTGCCGATGATCCCGTACCTGATCGTGTCACTCATGGGTGCGACGGTACTTCGCGTGCCCGCGCAATGACCGGTTGGCTCGGCACACTCGGGGCTTTCGGTGGGCAGGCGTACGCAGCTGACCGCGCAGCGAACGCGCGCGCCATTCCTCGTAGTGCTGGCGCAACAGCGATCGTGCGGCACACGGAAGGAGCCGACCTGAAGTGACCGCCCATCTTTGACAAGAGGCGTTCAAGTGAACACTCTACGTGGTCGGATGTGACGCATCTTGTTGGTGTTGCCCGATTCCATCTGCCAGACTGTGCACTGTCCGTGGGCATTTCCCTGCGACCTGACAAGGTGGAGACCAAAATGCAACTCGCGAATCGGAAAGGCGTCCGGCTCGGCCTTGTTGTCGCCGTCGCCGTTACCGGGCTGGTCGGCGTGACGTCGTTGACTGCCTCTGGCCAGACGTCACCTGGACAGGAGCAGGTCGGCGAACTCGTGCTCACCGTGCCGGGCGGATCCGTCCGAACGGCCACGGTCGAGGTATTCAAAACCGGCACCAACGGTGCGAGAATCGGCGGCGCTGAACTTACCCAAGTCTTCACCACGCAAGCTGCGTGCCCGACGCTCGAATCGTCGGGGGCTTCTGTGTTGAGCATTGGTGCCTTGGATGCCACGACGCGGCTGGCCGTGTTGCCGAACAACGGCATCGGGGTGACGGACAACACGAGCTGCGGTTCCTCGGCCGCGGTTGTCGGGGGCGAGGCACTCAGGTTGACCCTGCTGGCCGACACTCTGCCCGGGCTCTTCGGCGGTGACGTCGACGTCCGAGGGGGGTCCATCACAGTCTTCCGCGACAACGGTGGAGGCAACCTGCAAGTTGGTTTCGACGGCGGAACGCCGGGCACCTTGGGCACGGTCGGCAACGGTCTGAACGACCCCATAATCTTCATCGCCGGTTTCGAGGACTATATCGATATCACGTCGACCTCCTCGAATGCCAACAAGGGCATTTACCTGAGGGGCGCCACGTTCAAACTCTTCAGGGACATCGCCAATCGAGCGCCGGTCGCCGGCTTCACGTCCGTTGGCAACGGGCTCACCGTAGATTTCACCGACACCTCGACCGACCCGGACGGCAACGCCACCATCGTGAAGTGGGAATGGAACTTCGGAGATGGCAGCGCCCCGGTGACGATCCTGAGGACGGACACCGTCACCAACGGCAACGTCCGTCGTGTGTATGCGACCGCCAATGACTACCAAGTCACCCTGAAGGTCACCGACAATCTGAACGGCACCAACACAATCACCAACCCCGCCAAAGCGAATCGAGCACCCGTCGCCGGCTTCACGTCCGTTGGCAACGGGCTCACCGTAGATTTCACGGACACCTCGACCGACCCGGACGGCAACGCCACCATCGTGAAGTGGGAATGGAACTTCGGAGATGGCAGCGCCCCGGTGACGATCCTGAGGACGGACACCGTCACCAACGGCAACGTCCGTCGTGTGTATGCGACCGCCAATGACTACCAAGTCACTCTGAAGGTCACCGACAATCTGGGCGGCACCAACACAGTCACCAACCCCGCCAAAGCAAACCAAACGCCGGTGGCCAACTTCACGTCCCTTGCCGACGGGCTCACCGTCGATTTCACGGACACGTCAACCGAACCAGACGCGAGCGGAACAATCGTGAAGTGGGAGTGGAACTTCGGAGATGGCAGCGCCCCGGTGACGATCCTGAGGACGGACACCGTCACCAACGGCAACGTCCGTCGTGTGTACACGGCCAATGGCGACAAGCAAGTCACCCTGAAAGTCACCGACAATCTGGGCGGCACCAACACGATCACCAAGACCGTCGGGGCCTTTGCGAACGCCGTCTTCTGCAGCAAAGAGTTCACCGGGTCCGGCGCCGCCGCGACCGCCGCCTTCTTGCGTGGCGAGAACGGCCTGAAGTACACGGACGCCTGCGCCGACGTCGGTGTGGTCATCGAGGTGGGGAACAACCCTACATTGGGGGACTACGTGTTCTGGAACAACTCCTTCAAGGGTGTCAACGGAACGGATCAAGACGTGAATGGCCTGGTGACGATCAACTGGGCGCCGATCGACCCCGCCGATTCGACAGCAGTGGCCAGGCTCAATACGGGCCTGATCGACTACGACGGGTTTGCCGACGGCATCGGACCGAAGCCGCAGTCGTATTGTCTTTCGTTCGCCCAGACCGTCACGACGGTCAACGGGAAGCCGGTCTATAATTTCACGGTGGAGCTCCCGGATTGGCCGTGGTTCTTCGATGCGGCAGAGACCATGCCGGAGCCCGGGTTCATCATGGTGGGCGGGGATATGAAGGTCCCCTGGTGCCTGGTCAGCGATACCAGGGTGGTGAACGCCGATGGGAAGATCGTCCAGACCGAGGTGCTCTTCGGCAGAGGAGATCCGATCAGGTACAAGTGACGTTGGTTCGGCTCAGGCCGATACTGGCGTGATGACGCCGAGCCGGTCGAGGAGGCGATGAGCCTCTTCGGCCGGCTCCGTCGTTCCGAGTCGGGGATCGAACGGCGGTCCGATCCGGTCCGCGAGCAGGAGCAGACGCGACAGATCGAAGCTGAGCGACCGTTGGCGGGCCTCAGCGACACCACGGCAGATCGCCTCAACTGCTTCGTCAGCGCGACCGAGTTCGATGAGCGCACCGGCCAGAACAGCCTCCTTGGCGGCCTGGTAGATGCCGACCTCGGCCGGGTCGGCCCCCTCGACGTCGTCGATTACTGCGAGTGCCTCGTGTGGACGATCTGACCGCACAAGGCAATCGGCAAGGTGAAGGGACATCTCGTACGCCCACCAAGCGTCACGCGTCGCCTTCCAGAAGTCGACCCCGGCCCGAAGGACACGCTCCGCCTCAGTCCACTCTCCGCGAGCGACGAGCAACCGCCCGATCTGCATCTCGACGAAGGGAGTTTCGGAGTTCTGCGATGAGCGCAGGACTCGGATCGCATCGTGCAGGAGCGGTTCGGCCTCGTCCAGCCGGCCCTGGTTCAACAAGACTTCGCCGATGTTGGCCTCGGTCCATGCGGCATTGTTCATCAGGCCGATGCGCCGGTATTCGTTGACCGACTTCTGATACCACTCGAGGGTCTCGCTCCACCGGCCGTCGTAGTAGGCGAGTACGCCGAGATTGCCGGCCATGGCGGCCTGGCCCTCGAAGTCTCCGAGGCTTTCGTACAAGTCGTACGCTTGCCGGGCCCGCAGCCGCGCTGCTGTCGAGGCCGAGGATCGACTCCGCGTAGAAGAGCGCTTGGTACTGCCCGCGCCAGCGCAGCTCGTGCACCACTTCGTTCAGCAAGTTCAACGGCGGCCAGACCGAGACGCTGCGCCGTCCTGCTGTGCATGATCTGCGCATGGGACAACGCTGCTCGCGCCAACAGCTCTGCCTGAACCGGTTCGCCCTCCGGTCCGGCGACCTTCGCAGCCTCCTTGATTCCTCGCGTTGTCTCGGCCAAGGCCAACGAGAACCTGCCCATTTCGTCCCGTATCTGAGCTCGCCACAAGTGGATCTGTGCGCGGGCGACGGGATCTTGCGCGGCGGTGCGAGCGGCGCGTCGATACGCGTCGAGTCCGGCGTCGTACAGCCCCGCGCCGCGGCAAGCGTTACCCAACGCGATCAGCAATCGACGGACGTCCGCGTCCCCCAGCCCTGTACGACGGGCAGCGTCGAGGGCTCGCTCGTAGTGGACGATGGCCTCGGAGATCGCATGCGTCCGTTCGGCGCGTTCGGCTGCAGCGCAGGCGTACCGATATGCCCGGTGGGCGTCCTCGGACTGGGAGAAGTGCAGCGACAGCATCGCCGCTCTCGGTGTCGTCGCCCGTTGCTCAACGTCTCGAACGCCTCACCGGCCGCGAGATGGAGCGCGCACGCGATCGGTACGGCAAGGCTGTCGTACACGACGTCGCAGACCAGGCCGTTCTTGAAGCGGTAGCGAAGGGGACCGTCGGCCTCGAGGAACTTGCTGAGCTGTGCAATCGTCGCCTCGTCGAGTTCGAGCCCCTCGCGGCGGAGCAGCTCCTCGACGATCGTGCGCCGGAAGCTGCGACCGAGCACGGAGGCGTACGACAGCATCCGTTTCGACAGCGGATCGAGGGCGTCGACCTGAGCGGCGAGCGTGCCCTGCAGCGACTCGGGGACCGCGTCGAGCGAGCCGAGCTCTTGCGCTGCCGCGATCAGCTCCCCGACGAACAACGGGCTGCCGCTGGCGCGGGAGACGACCAGATCGAGTTCGTGCGGTCGCAGCGGCGCAGCCTCCGTCGCGATGATCGTGAGGGCCCGGACATCGTCGTCGGGCAACGGGCCGATGTCGAGCCGCTCCCCGACCTGAGGCTCGAACCCGCCCGGCTCGTCGCGCCGCAGGACGACAGAAGCCAGGGATGCGAACCGACGGCGGCGGCGATCCGGCCGAGGAGATGCGCCGAAGCGTCATCGGCCCACTGCATGTCTTCGGCGACGAAGATCAGGGACTCTTCGTGAACTGCCCCGATCAACTCCAGCACGACATCGGCAGTCCGGTCGGCGCGGAACTCGCGCAGCGATCGCATCGGATTCAGGGGTCGAGGGCACGGGCAACTGCAGTGCATCGCCGAGGAGGGGGAGGAACGGCTCCAGATGGGGGGCCGTCGCCTGGACCCGTCGCTTCAGTTGATCCGCCAGGTCGGCGCTGATCAGTACCGGTGAGGCCGAACGAGCGCGCGCAACGGGTCGCGGACGACCCGGTAGCTGTTGCTCGCCCCGTACGGCTCGGCGTGCATGTCGACGAGCGCTGGATGATCATGTCCCGAGCGCTTCGCGCAGCAGACGCGACTTGCCGAGACCGGTCGCACCGACGAGCGTCACACACCGCACCCTGTCCCTGTCGGCGACCGCCTCGATCGTGCTCGCGAACGGTGACCAGTTCGGCCTCCCGACCAACGAACGGGAGAGCCGTTGCCGTCGCTGGTCTCCTTCGGGCCCAACTCGTCGCCGACCCGGTACACCACCTGCGGCAGCGCCTTGCCCTTGAACGTGAACGGGCCCTCGGGCTCGGTGTCGTAGCGGACACGGGCCGACTCGAGCACCGCAGGGTGGGCGTGGATCACACCGGGACCGGCGGTGACCATGATCCGGGCAGCCGTGTTGACCGTGTCGCCCATGATCGAGAACACGGCCTGGTCCTGGGCTCCGAGCTCACCGGCGAACACGTGGCCGCGGTGGATGCCGACCTGGAGTGGCAGCGGCGGGTTCGAGTCGATGATCGAACGAGCTGCACGCAGCATCCGACCCTCGTCGTCCTCGCTCGTGAGCGGAACGCCCGAGCTGCAGAACAACTTGCCGCCGTTGGCGTCGACGTCGACGTAGAGCAGCGCGATGTCCTCGGCCTCGAAGGCGGCCTGAGCGATGTTCAACGTCTCGTGCAGGGCCTCAGCCAAGCCATCGGGGCCGACTGCCTCCAGACGCTGGTCGGTCCCCTTGAACTTGAAGAAGCCCATCGTGGCGATGCGGTGGACTGGGTCGGGAGCCCCGTGTTCGAGCACCGATGCGATGATCGGCGGCGTCACTCGCCGAGCAGCCTCGGCGTCGGTCGCTCGTGACGACGGAGGCGGAACCCTGTCCACGGCGCCCTTGCGCCACGTGACCATCAGTTCGCCGTCGTCACGTGGCTTGGTGCTCCCCCGTCCGAGCAGCGCAGCCATCTCGTCGCTGACGACGATCTGGCCGGCCTCGGCTGCCGTCTCGCGAGTTCATCGCGACCGTGGTGTCCGGGCCGCCGACCACGAGCTGTCGGTACCGGTCGCCGACGAGGAACAGGTGGAACGAACCGGAGTGCGCACCGATCGAGATCTTGAGCTTCAACTTGCCGACGGACGTCGGGATCTCACTCGCCCGGCGGAGGTCCTGCCGCATCTCCACCGCGGCGGACGCAGCCTGGCGGGCGTGATCGGGTCCGGTGAAGAGCACGAGCAGGGCGTCGCCGCCGAACTTCAGCAGCTGCCCACCGCGGCCAGCCGTGATGTCGAGCATCCCGGCGAAGACCCGGCTCAGCGTTTCGACGAGTTCCTCCGTGCCGATACGACCACGGGTGGCGAGCTTCTCCGACAACGCAGTGAAGCCGGAGATGTCGGCGAACACCATCGTGCCCTCGACGACCCGCCAGCGACGCTCCGGCTCGTCGGTTACCCAGTCGAGCACGATGCGGGGCACCAGTCGATCCAGGCGACCCCCGCGCGCTGTGTTGTCGGTCGATGCCATCGTGCCTTCCTGGCCTGCCACTCACCGACTCGAACGTCCGCTCGCGATCGTGACCCAAGACGATGGTAGTGCGCTGTCGATGCCACTTGTACGTCGATTGCCCTGGTAGCGGCGCACAGTCGCTCCGGGGTGGACGCGCGATCAGGCGAGCAACGCGGCGAAGGCGGCGGAGTCGACGTACTCGTGCAGGCCGGAGATCAGGCCGGTCTCGTCGAAGTGCACCACGACGCACACGTCGGTGCTGGCCGACACGCCGTCGGGGCGGGTGAGGCGCACGATGTGCTGCTCGACGACGAACCGGTCGCCGACGGACCGGCGGACATCGGAGTACTCGACCCTCACGCCGTCGCGCTTCAAGCCCTCGATCATCGTGAACAGCCCGTCGATGCCGTGCTCGGGGTTGCCGTTCTGACGCACCTGCGCGCCGGGGGCGAACAAGTCGGCCAGGCCGTCGAACTCCTGCGTCGAGAAGTGCTCGAACAACTCAGCGGTACGTGCGGCGAGGTCCATGAACGAAGAGTAACCGGTGTGAGGCGCACCATTCAGGCCGACGACGTAGCCTGCTCCGATGACCGATCTGCTGATCGAATCTCGACGTGCTCGAAGACCGGCTCCGGGCGGCGCTGCCCAACGACGTCGACTACGCCTCGGCCCGACTCGTCGACGAACGCACCGAGCACCTGCGCGTGCGCCGCAACGAACTCGAACCGGTCTTCAACGAGTTCGACACCGGCGTGATGATCTCGATCTGGGACGGCGGCGGCCTCGGCTACGCGGCCACCACCGACCTCAGCGAGGCAGGCCTTCGCGCCGCCGTCGAGCGCGCCCGCTACTGGGCGGGCGTCACGGCCGGTGCGATGGTCACCACCGCTGCACCGACCAGCCACGCCACAGGCACCTACGTGTCGCCGGTGGAGGTCACCTGGGACACGCTGCCGCTGAACGACCGGCTCGAACTGCTGCACCAGCAGTCGCGACTGCTCGGTATCGACGAGCGCATCGTCAACTGGGGCGCGTCGCTGGTGCGGCGCGACGTCGACCAGCTGCTGCTCACCACCTCCAAGAGCGGCGATGTCGGCCGCATCGAGCAGCGCTTCCGGTTCGTCTACCCGAGCCTGCACGCCACCGCCAACGAGGGCACCAACACCCAGACCCGCACGTTCGGCAGCACATGCATTCTGCGGCCAGGGCGGCGCCGAGGTGCTCGGTCGGTACGGGTTCGGCGACGCGGCGTCGAGGATCGCCGAACAGGCACTCGAGCTCCTCGACGCACCCAACTGCCCGACCGGCGTGATGGACGCCCTGCTCGCCCCCGACCAGATGGTCCTGCAGATCCACGAGTCGATCGGCCACCCGCTCGAACTCGACCGCATCCTCGGCGACGAACGCAACTACGCCGGCACCAGCTTCGTCACGCCCGAGATGTTCGGCACGTACCAGTACGGCTCCGAGCTGCTCAACGTCACCTTCGACCCCACCGTGCCAGGCCAGCTCGCCTCGTACGGGTTCGACGACGACGGCACGCCGGCCGAGCGTCAGCACCTCATCGAGAACGGCATCCTCGTCCGCGGCCTCGGCGGCGCCGTGTCGCAGGAGCGCAGCGGACTGCCGGGCGTCGCCAACTCCCGGGCGCAGACGTGGAACCGCCCGCCGATCGACCGCATGGCCAACCTCAACGTCGAGCCGGGCGAGTCGACCGTCGACGAACTGATCGCCTCGATCGAACACGGCGTCTACCTCCACACGAACAACTCGTGGTCGATCGACGACAGCCGCAACAAGTTCCAGTTCGGCTGCGAGTACGGCCAACGCATCGAGAACGGCGAGATCGTCGGCGCCGTCCGCAACCCCGGCTACCGCGGCATCTCCTCGACGTTCTGGCGCAGCCTGTCGGGTGTCGCCGACCGCAACAGCTTCACCGTGATGGGCACGCCGAACTGCGGCAAGGGCGAACTCAACCAGGTCATCGGCACCGGGCACGCATCGCCCGCCTGCAAGTTCTCGAACATCGAGGTGTTCGGAGGCGAGGCATGAGCGACCAGGCCTACTTCGACGAACTCGTCACCACCGCCACGGCGTCGCTCGTCGGCGACGAAGTGCTCCTCGCCAACATCGCCGGCGAGCGCACCGACTTCATCCGGCTCAACAACGGCGACGTCCGCCAGGCCGGCAGCGTCGACCAGCGCACCCTCACCGTCGACCTGATCGAGGGGCGCCGTCACGTCGGCGGCAGCATCCGGCTGTCGGGCGTCCGCGCCATCGACGACGCCCGCCTGACCGCGCTGCTCGTCCAGCTGCGCGAGCAACGTCGCCTCGTCGCCGACGACCCGTTCCTGCTGTACAACACCGAGCCGACCTCCACCGAACGCGTCGAGCGCGGGTCGATCCCGGAACCCGACGCTGCACTCGCCGACATCCGCGCGGCGAGCAACGGCCGCGACCTCGTGGGCATCTATGCGTCCGGCGACATGTTCGAGGGGTTCGCCAACAGCCTCGGGCAGCGCAACTGGTTCCAGTCGTCGACGTTCAACCTCGACTGGTCCTTCTACCTGCATGCCGACAAGGCGGCGAAGAACATCTACGCCGGCTTCGACTGGAACGACGACGCATTCGCCGCCAAGGTCGACTGGTCGGCCCGCCAGCTGGCGGCACTCGAGCGCGACCCGATCAGCTTGTCGCCGGGTGACTACCGCACGTACCTCGCCCCACGGGCGATGGAGGAACTGCTCCAGCTCCTGTCGTACTACGGCGCGTTCGGGCTCCGTGCGCACGAGACCCGCCAGACGCCGCTGCTCAGGATGCTCGTCGACGACGTGAAGCTCTCCCCGCTCGTGTCGATCAGCGAGGACACGGCCAACGGCGTTGCCGCGAACTTCCAGTCGGCAGGATTCCTCCGACCGGATTCGGTGCCGCTGATCGTCGAGGGCGCCTACGCCCAGACGCTGGTGTCGCCGCGTTCGGCCCAGGAGTACGGCGTGCCCACCAACGGCGCCACCGGCGGCGAGTACCCACTGTCGATGGCCGTCGCGCCCGGCACGCTGGCCACGGACTCGGTGAACGAAGCACTCGGGACCGGACTGTTCGTCGGCAACCTGTGGTACACGAACTTCTCCGACCAGGCGGCGTGCCGCACCACCGGGATGACCCGGTTCGCGACGTTCTGGATGGACGACGGCGAGATCGTGGCCCCGGTCAACGTGTTGCGCTTCGACGACACCGCCTTCCACCTGCTCGGAGACCGCCTCGAGGGCCTCACCGACACCGCCGAGGTGCTCCTCGACGCGGCCAGCTACGGCGAACGCTCCACGAGCAGCGCCCGCCTGCCCGGCGCCCTCGTCGGAGCCATGCGCTTCGTCCTCTGAACCGTCGAAGAGCACTGCGGGTGCGGTTGGAGGCGGCGGATCGCAGCGGTACGGTCGACGTCATGAAGAAGCTCCTCCTGATCATCGCCATCCTCGGTGCGGCAGCTGCTGCAGTCGCAGCATTCCGTCGCGACGACGTGAAGACCGGGGCCAAGAAGGCCACCACGTCGGCCAGCACCCTCGCCCACCAGGCCAAGGAAAAGATCCAGCCGGCCGCCGAGAAGGCCGCCGACACCGTGAAGGATGCGACCGACGACGCGACCGAAGCTGTCGCCGATGCAACCGCCGACACGGTCGACGCCGTGAAGGACGCCGCGTCCACCAACTGAGCGACCATGATGGGCGCATGACGATCCAACTGGTCGGTGCCGGCCTCGGCCGCACCGGCACCATGTCGCTCAAACTTGCACTCGAACAGCTGCTGGGCGGCACCTGCCATCACATGATGGAGGTGTTCGGGCACCCCGACGAAGTCGCGGTGTGGGACGCGGCGATGAACGGCGAACCCGTCGACTTCCCGACGCTGCTCGACGAGTACTGCGCCATCGTCGACTACCCGGGCGCGGCGGTGTGGCGGGAGCTGGCGGCGGCGTTCCCGGACGCCCCGGTGCTGCTGTCGACACGCTCGTCGGCTCAGGTCTGGTGGGACAGTGCGAGTTCGACCATCTTCCCCTCGACGCAACGCCCGGCCGATGGCGACGACCACAGCCAACGGCACAGGGCGATGATCAACGCCATGTTCGAGCGCAGCCTGGGTGTCGCGTTGGACGACGCCGACGGCGTGATGGCCGCGTACGAAGCGCACAACGCAGCCGTGCGCGCCGAGATCGCACCCGAGCGACTGTTCGAGTATCAGCCCGGCGACGGATGGGCTCCCCTGTGCGCGGCGCTCGGGTTGCCGGAGCCGTCCGAGCCGTTCCCGCACACGAACACCCGCGACGAGTTCCGCTCGCGCGCCGGCCTCGACTGATCGCTTCAGCCGAGCCGGCGGCGGCGCCCAACCCTGTGAGACCCCCTCTCGATCGTTGTCGGGTATGGACGTGGGGGCGTTTCCGACACCGGCCGAGGTGGCCGAACTGTGCGGCGCCGACTCTGATCGGGCGCTGTCGATCTCGAGGTGGCGCGACGGCAGTTGGAGGCGCGTACGTCGCAGTGTTGGATCGCGCCGACGCCACGGGCCACTTCCGCAACGATGGGCACGCCTCGGTTCGAGGTTGGGCAGGCGTTGACGAACTCCATCGCCGGTGGAGACCCGGCGTCGTCTGCAGACGATGCGGGCGTTGCGTGACCTGCCCGAGGCCGGTGGTCACTGGCTGCGGGCACGATCGGTGTGGAGCAGGTGCGTGAGATCGCGAAACTCCAGCGAACCCACGGCTGCGTGAACTCGTCATCGACGGTGATCAGCGCTCGTCGAGCACCGACGAAGGACTTCGAGTCGTTCAGCGAGGTGCCGCGCCGGTGGGTGCAGTTCGGGGATCCGCAGGGCGAGCGCCGTCACGCCGAGGCCACGAGGCGTGCGCGATCATGTCGAACGCGACGGTGATGGTGTTCGTGCACGCCAAGTGCGGCACCAGGGCAGGGTGCGGCGTTGATGGAGATCTTCCAGCGCCAGTGCGACGCCGAGTTCCTCGCCGACTGCGGTAACCACCGAGCCTGTCACAGCCGACGACATCGTCGACGACGGCGCCGGGGATCCAATGAGTCGGTCTGGCACGCACCGACGTCGCAGCGCCGGGATGGACTGCCCTGCATCGTCTGGTGGTGCGCGGTGCGACGGCGTCACCCGACGCGGTGACAGCTGTGAGCCGCTTGGTGAACATCTTGATGACCAAGAGCCGAGTCACGAGGCCGGAGCTCGCCAGCGATGATGGGCGGCGAGCCGACACGGCGCGGCCACCGTCGACGACAGTCGACGACAAGCGATGCGAGACCACGACCGGCAGTCGCGATGAGTACACGCGTGATGCGGTGATCGCCTCGATGATCGGCCACGTCCGACGGGTGGTCGATCGACTCGTCCGGGCGGGTCACCGACCTCGGTCGTCGCCGCCGCTTCACCGGCGCCGCTCGTGAGGCGGTGTTGTTGGACGGGCGGCGATGTCTGTGGCCCGGCTGCGGCCGGGCTTCCTCACGCAACCAGATCGACCACACCCACGAGCATGCTCGAGGTGGCGTGACGACGCCCGACAACGGTGGCCCCGCCTGCGGCCGCCACAACCGCCTCAAGACACGCGGCTACACCGCACACCGCGACGCCACCGGACCTGGCACGTCCACCGCCCCGACGACAGCCGCGCTCGCCGAACCCTCCGCGGCCGTCAGCCGGCGCAGGTCGGCTCCTCCCCCCGACTCGACGACCAGCGACCGACGACGAGATCCTCGGCGTACGACGAGACGGCATCCTCGAATCGTGAGCCTCGTCGTCGACACGTCGGCGATCAACGAGATCGTGCTGGTATGAGAAGACGACTGCAGAGGCCGTCGAGGCGATCGCCTCGGCCGAGGGCAGCGACGTCGATCATCGAGCGCCGTGACGCTCGTCGAGGCAACCATGGTCGGCCGACGCGCGGCTACGCACCAAGCGGCGGGTCGCTGGTCGCAGCGGGTGGATCTGCGAGGCGCCGACATGGCTCGTCGTCGACGTGACGAACGAAACAGCCCTCGACGGTCGATCGACGGCACGGCGGCTCGTCTCGACGAGTAGGCGACAAGACACCTGGCGGCCCTCGACAACTCGGCGATATGATTATCGACGTACGCCCTGGCACTGTCGTGCGCCGACGGCTCGCCGTCGCCTCTCGCCACCTTAGCCGTCACGATTTCGACCGAACGGACATCGCCGTTCGTCGCTCGCCTACCTGAGGCACGATCCGGGCCGCCGGCCACGTACCGTTGACTGCCGATGGGTCTCTACGAGCGCCACGTACTCCCGCGGATCATCAACGTCGCATGCGGTGGCGACGACATCGAACGTCAACGCCGCAAGGTCGTGCCGCACGCAACCGGACGAGTGCTCGAGGTCGGGATGGGTCCCGGGTTGAACCTCCCGTTCTACGACCGCTCGCAGGTCGAGTTCGTCTGGGGCCTCGAACCCAACGACGGGATGCGCACGCTGGCGGCCGCGCGCATCGAAGCATCCGACCTCGAGGTTCGCTGGCTGGACCTGCCCGGCGAGGAGATTCCCCTCGACGACGACAGCGTCGACACGGTGGTGCTCACCTACACGCTCTGCAGCATCGCCGGCTGGGAACAGGCACTCGGCCAGATGCGCCGCGTCCTGAAACCCGGCGGCCGGCTGCTGTTCTCCGAACACGGCGAATCGCCCGACGAATCGGTGCGCACCTGGCAACACCGCATCAACCCGGCCTGGAAGGTCGTCGCCGGTGGCTGTCACATCACCCGGCGCATCCCCGACCTCATCGAACAGGGTGGTTTCGCCATCGAGGAACTCGACGAGGGCTACCTCCCCGGTCCGAAGATCAGCGCCTACCACTACTGGGGCAGCGCCACACCGCGCTG
Organism: Ilumatobacteraceae bacterium; assembly: GCA_963829585.1. Classification (GTDB taxonomy): domain Bacteria; phylum Actinomycetota; class Acidimicrobiia; order Acidimicrobiales; family Ilumatobacteraceae; genus Sva-07. The sequence continues at coordinate 157,212 of CAWHJD010000013.1, forward strand.
AACAGGCCTGCGCCCGCACGAATCGGGCCGTTCGTCCCTGGTGGGATCTAGTGCGGTGAGTAGTGTCAACACCGACATCCGAACCCGGGGGAGGACCCATGAATCGCATCATCGTGCTGCTCGCGGCTGGCGCCGTGGCCATGGCATCCTGCGGAGGAGGTGACTCTTCGTCGAGCGACGCCACCACCGAGGTCGAGACGACCACCGAGACGACGGCCAAGACCGAGACGACCACGGACTCCACAGAGCCGGAGACGACCGACGCGACCGAGTTCGACATCGCCGATGTCGAGCAGTCCGTCGTCAAGATCCTCGCCGAAGGCACCTTCATCGACCCCGAGGTGGGCGAACAGCGCAACTCGGCCGGAGTCGGCAGTGGGGCGATCGTCTCCGAAGACGGCATCGTCGTCACGAACAACCACGTCGTCACCGGCGCTGCCCTGTTGCAGGTCACCGTCCCCGGAGAGGACGAACCGGTGAACGCCAAGATCCTCGGCGTCAGCGAATGTTCCGACCTCGCGGTGATCCAGCTCGACGGTGCCGGCTACACGCCGCTGTCGTACTTCGACGACGAGGTCGACCACAGGGCTCGAGGTCTACGCCGCCGGTTACCCCGCCAGCGACGCGAACACGATCGACGAGGTCGACTACACCCTCACCCGCGGCATCATCAGCTCGACGACCGCCAGCGGCGAGACGAGTTGGGCGTCGGTCGACGAGGTGCTCGAACACGACGCTCGCATCCGCGGCGGCAACTCGGGCGGCCCGCTGGTCGACGCCGAGGGCCACATCGTCGGCTTCAACTACGCCGAGTCTCGGCGAGAGCGACCAGAACTACGCCATCGCGGGCGCCGACGCCCGTCCGATCATCGACGAACTCACCGCAGGGAACAACGTCGAGTCGATCGGCATCAACGGCGAAGCGGTGCTCGACGAGGAACAGGGAATCAACGGCATCTGGGTGGCGAGCGTCGAGAGCGGTTCGCCGGCCGACGAGGCCGGCATCCTGCCCGGCGACATCATCACCCGCCTCGAAGGGATCGACCTCGCGCTCGACGGCACGATGAGCGATTACTGCGACGTCATCCGCACCCAGGGCGCGGACGCCACCATGAGTCTCGAAGTCCTCCGCTTCTCGACCGAGGAGGTCTACGAAGGCCAGCTCAACGGCGACCCGCTGACACTGTCGTTCTCGTTCGCCCAGACCTACCAGGACGACATCGTGGCCGATCCGGCCACGGACTCGGACACCTACACCGAGTACGTGAACGTCACCGACGACAGCGGCTCGATCAGCGTCGACGTGCCGGTCGAGTGGTCCGACCTCGACGGCGCACCGAACCCCGACTTCGGGCCGAGCCTCTACGCCGCACCCAACCTCGACGAGTTCATCAACGGGTTCGGGACGCCGGGCGTCATCATCGAGGCAACGAGCGCTCTCGACATGAACTCCATCGACTCGACACTCGACGAGATCAACTTCGCCGACTCGTGCACCTACGAGGGACGTAGCCCGTACTCCGACGTCCTGTACGCAGGATCCCTCGACCTGTGGTCGAACTGCGGCGGTACCGGTGCCATCGTGTTCGTCGTGGCGGTGACACCCGCCGACGGGAGCTACCTCGCCCGGTTGCTGATCCAGGCAGTCGAGGAACGCGACCTCGACGCCGCCGACCAGATCTTCAACACGTTCGTCGCCAGCCCCTGACGAGAGCCCAACCAGCGTCACAGCCAGGTCAACGCGTCGCCGAGCGCGACGCGACCTGGCGTGACGACCGTGGCGTAAACGCCGAGGTTCTGGCCGAGATCCCGCACGATGTGGCGCAGGATCGAGCGGTCGGCCGGAATCTCGTCGTTGATCTCGCGGGTCACCATCACACAGCGCGGGCACGGTGCCCCGAATTCGATCGTCGCCGATCCGAGCGTGGCCCGGCGACCGTTCCAGTCGAACTCGGGATGGCCCGGCGTCGATGCATCGGCGCCGTCGTCGCCCGCGTCGATGACCAGCGACGGCCGGAACCGCCGGACGTCGACGTTCGAGTCGGGCAGTGCTCGACCGAGCGCAGCAAGTGCCGCCGTGGTCATCACCATCAGCGGGAACGCGTCGTAGTAGGTACCCGGAGGCGACTCGAACTCGGCGATCGCCGGCGGGAAGATCGTGAAGTCGGGCAAGGGCTCGTCGTCCTCGCGTCCGAAGATCGCCCGCATCTCGACCATGATGTCGTCGGAGTCGGGTCCGCCACGCCGGTAGTGCTCGAGATCGTCGGCCGGTCGCAGCCGCTCGAGGCGAACCGGATGGTCGATCGCCGCGCTCACCCGTTCGTGCACGTCGCTGTCACTGGTGCGCACGGTCGCTGCGTCGGGCAGCGTGATCTCCACGTCGCCGTTGCCGAGGTCATGGGCGCCGAGCCGCATCAGCGTCCCGATCTTCTTGGCGCCACGGATCCCGCCTCGTTCGAGATCACGCGCCGCCCAGGTGCGGTCGCCGACGACGCCGAGCGCGTCGAGTTCGATCGTGTCGGCCGTCTCGCCGATCATCGACTTCACCGGATATCGCCACATCTCGCTCACATGCATGTGCGCGACCCTATTCGAGCGACCGATGCCGAGGCTCCCGTCAGCGTTCGATGACGAGCACTGCAGCACCACGGACCTCGCCACACGACAGGTCGTGCAGCGCCCGATTCGCGTCCGCCAGTCGATACTCGGCGACGACCGTCCGGATCGGGATCTCGGCCGCCAACCGGAGGAACTCCTCGGCATCGCGGCGGGTGAAGTTCGCGACACTGCGCAAGCCACGCTCGCGCCACAGCAGGTCGTAGTCGAAGGCCGGGATCTCGTCGAGGTGGATCGCGTTGATCGCCACGGTGCCGCCGGGCCCGACAGCTCGCAGCGCCGCGACGACGACCGACCCGACGGGAGCGAACGTCACGGCCGCGTCGAGCGGTACCGGGGGAACATCGTCGTAGCCGCCCGCCCATGCCGCGCCGAGCTCGATCGCCCGCCGACGCTCGGACTCCGACCGGGTGGCCACGTACACCTCGCAGCCCCAGTGGAGCGCCACCTGCATGGCCAACAGCGCGGACGCTCCGAACCCGAAGAGCCCCAGCCGCCCTCCGGGCCGGATGCCGGACATCTTCAACGACCGGTATCCGATCACACCGCCGCACAGCAGCGGTGCCGCTTCGACGTCGGTGAACTGGTCGGGAACGGCGAACGCGAAGTCCGCGCGTGCCGTCATCGTTTCGGCGTATCCGCCGTCGCGGTCCCATCCCGTGAACTCGGCGTCGGCACAGAGGTTCTCGTTGCCCGCTCGACAGGCGGCGCATCGCACCGCACGACCCGGCCAGCCACGCCACCCCGACGCGATCGCCGACCGTCCAGCGATCAACGCCCGCGCCGACGGCGGTCACCCGACCCACCACCTGGTGACCCGGCACGATCGGGAGCCGCCGCGCCGGGAGATCCCCCTCGACGAGTTGCAGATCGGTCCGGCACACCCCGCACGCGGCGACCTCGACGGTGATCTCGCCGGCCGACGGCGCAGGTATCTCGATGTCGACGCTGTCCAGGGGCGCCTGATCGACCGGACCCGGGTGTCGCAGCTGCTCGGCACGCGTCACCGGCTCATCTCCGTCAGAGTTCGAGGATGTCGGTGAACGCAGCCTCGACGGCATCACGGAAGTCGCCGGGCGCGTCGATCGCAGTCGGATCGATGAAGAGACCGACGTCGAAGCTGTTCTCGTACGACAGCGCCGTTGCGTTGCACGCCGTCCCGGCGACCGGGCCCATCGAGATGATCCTGAGGACCCGCGCACCCGACACGTACAGGACGAACGGTGCACCGCGCAGGTTCGAGGTGGCGAAGTCGATCTTGCCGGCCGCCGACCGGGCCGCACTCGTGACCACGGAGGTGGGCAACAGGTTGGCGATCCCCGACAGGGCCCCCATCCCGCCGCCGGTCGACATCGACTCCCGCTTCTCGACGAGTCGTTCGTGGATGTCGGCGATGCGTTCGTCGAGTGGCATCGCGGTGCCGGGAACCTGCACCGGCACCGGCGTGAACGAGTTGCCGCCGATGGCGGTGTCGTGGCGCGTGCTCAACACGAAGCTGGTGTTGAATGCATCGACCTCGACGTCCCGATCGGCGTGGTAGCGGACGGCTCCCTCGGTCATTGCCGCGAGGAACAGGTCGTTGATCGTGACGTCGAGACGCTTCGCTGCGGCCTTGAGCTCGTCGAGCGGCACCGAGACGTGCTCGAGGTGGCGATGACGCGACCGCTCCTTCCACAGCGGCGACCCGCCTTCGACCTCGTTCCCCGAACCGGTGAGTGCGCCGACCGTCGACGTCAGCGCACCGAGCACTCCCTCGATCGTGTCCCGCGCCCGCTGCGGATCGGCGGGCCAGATGACCACCTCGCCGGCCACCCGCCGCACGACGCCGAGCTCGCGCCGCACGAGGTGCGCAAGCGACTGACCGAGCGTCGCGGCGAATCCGTCGGTGAGGTCGCCACCCAGCTGCTTGGCATGATGCGTCTCGACCGCCGCGGCGACGATCGCTTCGAGGTCGATGTCGTCAGGTGGCGGAGCGTCGGGGTCGAGCTGCTGGTACATCTCGGCCATGCGCAGCTGACCGATGCCATCGGCCACGGCGTGGTGCAGGATCGACCAGATCGCAGACCGTCCGCCCGAGAGCCCGTCGATCACGACGAAGCGCCACAGCGGCCGCGTCCGATCCAGCGGCTCCTGGTAGAGCTGCGCGGCGAGGTCGAACAGTTGCCGGTCGGTGCCCGGCTTCGGGAGCCGGAGCCGACGCATGTGGTAGTCGAGGTCGAACTCCGGATCGGGCACCCACGCCGGCGGCGCCAGGCGACCGAGCCCGGGCACCACGCGCTCGTAGAGGCGGGGCATCTTGGCGACGGCTCGGCGCATCGTGCGCCGGAAGTGCTCGTCGTCGATCGAGCCCTGCAGGATGGTCAGGGCTGCGCCGCTCGGGTTGAGCCACGGGTCCTTCTCGATGTTCCACATGAGGGCCTCGTGGTCGGACATGCGGTCGCTGAACCGCATCTCTCGTTCTCGGGTGTCAACCATGTGCGTCCTCGATCGGTCGTTCGTGTGTTCGTGTCGTTCAGGTGTCGGTGTTCAGGTATCGGTGCCCGGGCGGCGGGCGAGCTCGGCCTCAGGGTCTCCGTGATACCCGGGCGGGTAGGTCCGCGCCAATTCCTCCGGCGTGGGCGTTCGTTGCTCCCGGGCCTCGGCCGGCAGCAACGCGCTGATCGCCTTCATGATCTTCTTCGTGTCGGCATCGGCGCTGCGGTACTTCAGGTCCACCGGGGGGCCGACGGTGGCCGTCACGAGCGGGCGATCCGTGAGCGACAGCTTCGGCAGCCGTGAGTTGCGCGGCCACACCTTCTCGGTTCCCCAGAGCCCGACCGGGATCACCGGCGCGCCCGTGGCCGCCGCAATGCGGGCCGCGCCCCATCGGCCCTTCAGGACCGGGTCGAAGAAGGCAGGCCCTCGAGGAATGGTGCCCTCGGGGGCGATCATGAGCAGTTCGCCCGCTTCGACGGCAGCGATCGCCGCGTCGAGCGGTTCGTCGGATCCCGTCCCGCGATCGACGCGTATGCCGCCGGATGCCTTCAGCAGGCGACCGACGAACGGCACGTCGAACACCTCCTTCTTGCCGAGCCCGCGGACGTTGCGGCCGGCACGGGCGAGCACGAGCGCCATCACGGTCGGGTCGAAGTACGAGCGGTGGTTGAACACCACGATGGCCGGGCCCGACGCCGGGATGTTCTCGATCCCCTCGAACTCGATGCGGGCGTTCGGCGCCATGATCTGCGGGCGGACGAACGGGCGGCCCCACTCCTGGAGTTCGCGACCGGCGATCTTGGCGACACCGTCGGCACGGTCGAAGTGCGTCACCGGCCACCCGCGGATCGTTGCCGTGATCCGCAACTGTGTATCGGGGTTCACGGCGACGGGATGACCCACCGACGCGAGCAGCGACGCGTCGAAATAGCTGTCGCTGTACGCCCAGCTCTCGGACAGGTCGACGCCGTGCTCGCGCGCCCACTCGGCGATGGCATCGGCCTTCGTCCGTCCCCACACGAACGGTCCGTCCATCCGGCCGGTGTACGTCTCCCCGTCGGGCCCGTCGGTGCGTACCCAACGGGTCGCAACGGTGGCGTCGAAGCCCAGGCGTTCGGCGAACGGTTCGACGAACGGCCGCGGCGACGTGGTGGCGATCACCAGGAGGTGGCCGGCAGCACGGTGCTCCTCGATCGCCCTGGCCGCGCCCGGCAGCAGCATGCCGGCGAGCTCCTCGGCCGCGTCGCGCATCGCTGCCTCGACCGTGGCAGTACTCCATCCGGCCGACGTCCGGCTGGCCAGCCGCGCCGGCTGCATCAACAGCCAGGTCTCGCCGAACTGCTCGTAGAACCGCGTGAACACGTCGATGAGCGGCAGGTCGTGCCCGCCGCCGAGCCCGTGCTCGGCAAGATGCTTGCGGAACACGGTCGCCGACGACGAGGTGATCAACGTCCGATCGAGATCGAAGATTGCGGCCACCGGTCTCGCCATGATCGCGAGACTACGTGGTCGGTGTCAGGGCGTCGGCACGGCGACGGCGCGGCAGAGTGCTCACGCCTTGGATGACACCATTGGGCGCAGGACGGTCGGGGTCGACGACGAGCGCCCCGCCGATGGTCGTCGCCCGACGGATCAGCGCACGACCGCGAGTGGATCACCTTGAACGTTCAGCGTGAACTGGATTCGGCAGATCGGCGAGCAGCGACTCGTCCTCCATCGATCGAAGTTGCAGCACGAACTCGCAGCAGCTTCTGGGGTCCGCGAGCAGCGATCCACGAATGTCGGATCGCCGAAGGCCGTCGTCATTCGGGGCGACCACGGTGAACGTCGCCGGGTAGTCGAAGATCGTCCGGCAATATCCAGCGGCTGCCACGTTGACGATGTCGACGAACGGTCGTGTAGTCGTCTCGTCTGCCATCAGCTCCTGCGAGGAGCGTTGCGCCCGAGTCGGCGGCAGCGTCTGGCGGCGCAGTTGTCGGCGGCGCCGTTGCCGGCGGCACCGTCGTGGCCGGCGGCACCGTTGTCGCGGGCGGCGGAACCGTGGTGGCCGGCGGCACCGTCGTTGCCGGCGGCGTCGTGGTGGCCGGCGGCGCCGCGTTCTCGGCGCCGCGGGCGTAGACGGCCTGCAGGGTGGCGGCATCGATGATGCCGGTCTCCGGCACACCCAGCTCACGCTGCAGGGCCTTCACCGCATCGGTGACCTCCTGGGTCCAGATGCCGTCGATCGGACCGGTGTAGAAACCGAGTTCAGTGAGGAGCTGCTGGACCTCCATGGTGCTCTGCATGAGCGCCTCGGCCTTGTCGCCGAGTACGGCGCGCATCGCTGCGTCCGTCGCCTCGTCCCACACGCCGGTCGGGGGCAGCCCGACCGAGGTCTGGAATGCTGCGATGGCGGCGGTGAGCTCGGGGCTGTCGAGTCCGTCGATCGGGCCGCTGTAGAACCCGAGGAACGTCAGCGCCTGCTGGATCTTGGTGTTCAAGTTCGCGGCAGCGTATGCCTCGTACTGGCGTCGCAACTCGGCGATGTCGACGTCGGAGTTCTCGATGTTGGAGATCTTGCCCCCCTCGAGCACCGCCGACGTGAAGCGGGCGAACGTGGGATCACCGTTCTCGTCGAGAGCGATCTGGCCGCTCACGCCGTCGTAGTTGATGTCGTCGCCACTGGTCAGCTTGTCGAGGCAGTCCTCGTAGGTGGTGCACGTGACGCCGCCACCGGTGACGTCGATCGCAGCTTGGGCCAACGTGTCGGCCGTTCCGGCGTCGACCGCCTCGGTGGCGAGTGCCATCACGACGGCGCAGTCATAGGCCTGCGGAGCGTTGGCCACCTGACCGGTGGGGTCGGCTTCGTAGAGGCGCTCGAGGAAGGCGCGGTTGCCCATCGAGCCGAGGATCTGGAAGCCGTCGACGGCGGTCGCCTCGGCGCCCGCCGTCGAGATCTCTGCGATGCGCGGCGCGAAGAACGCGTCGAGGCCGATCATCTTCGACGGGTCGAGCCCGGCGGACACGAGCGCCGACAGCAGGTTGCCGCCCTCCTCGTAGGTGACGAGGATCGAGACATCAGGTGCAACGGCGGCAACCTCGGCGGCCGTGCCGGCGAACGTCACGCGGCGCGGGTTGTAGTCGATGACCGACGGTGCGAGGCCGGCGGACTGGAGGATCGCAGCGAGCGTGTTGCTCACCGACAGGCCGTAGTCGTCGGCACGGGTCACGATGGCGACCTTCCATGCGGCGTCCGGCGCGACCTCGTCACGGCGCTTGACGATCTGATCGGCGAGGTATCCGGCCGTCACGTCGTCGGGGATGGCGGTGCGGAACAGGGCCATCGGGTCCTGACCGAGGGTGAGCACGGGCGTCGTCGCGGATGCGGAACAGATCGTCGACTCCAGTGCGGCGACCTCGTCGCGCACCTCGATCCCCCCGGCCGAACCGGCGGGGCCGATCAGCGCCTGGGCGCCCGCATCGACCGCGGCCGTCACGTTGGCGGCGGGCTCGGCGCCGGGCTCGGCGACCGAGGTGTTGACCGTGAGCGGCCCGTCGAGCACGCCGCCTCCGGCGTTCACGTCCTCGACGGCGAAATCTGCACCGCGTTGCTGACCCTGGAACAGCGTCGCCAGCAGGCCGGGCGACGGTGCGAGGAGTCCGAGTTCCAAGCCCTCGCCGGTCAACTCGGCCTCGGTGGTCGGAGCACTCGCCTCGGTGGTCGCCGGCACGCTGCTCTCCGACGAGGAGTCATCGTCGCTGCTGCACCCGGCGATGATGACCGCTGCGGCGACCAATGCGCTGACCGGACGGATCCACTTGCTTCGATTCATGGGGACTCCTGGGGTTGACATGACTGTCGTTGGCGAATGCGGTGGCCGCGCCGCGACCTCGAATTCGAAAGGTAACCCGGTATCGGCACGCGACAGCGACAACTTGAGCACCGATCGGAATGTTCACCCACTCTGGGTGAGTACCGTGCGAACATGTCGATGAAGCGCATGAAAGTCGGCGTCCAACTCCCCGAGGTCGAATGGGAAGTGCCGTTCCCCGAGCTGATCGTCATGGCCCGCACGGCGGAGGCGGTGGGGTTCGATTCGGTCTGGCTCGGTGATCATCTCCTGTACGAACTGGATGTCGACGATCGGGGCCCGTGGGAGGTCTGGACGTCGCTTGCCGCGATCGCTGCGTCGACCTCGACGATCCAGATCGGGCCGCTGGTGGCGTCGACCAGCTTCCATGCTCCCCCGATGCTGGCCAAGCAGGCGACCACCGTCGACGCGATCTCCGAGGGTCGCCTCATCCTGGGGCTCGGCGCCGGATGGAACCGCCGTGAGTACGACGCATTCGGCTTCGCCTTCGACCACCGCGTGAGCCGGTTCGCCGAGGCCTTCACGATCATCCGCACGCTGCTGCGCGACGGCTCGATCGATTTCCACGGCGACTACTACGACGCTGACCACTGCATCCTGCACCCGCGCTCGAGCGCATCCGGGCCGCCGCTGATGGTCGGCTCGATCGGAGATCGGATGCTCGACATCGCACTCCCCCATGTCGACTCGTGGAACATGTGGTGGAGCCAGTACGGCAACACCGTCGAGGGATTCCGACGCGAGAAGGAGCGGGTCGACTCGTTGATCGAGACGCACGGTCGAACGGGCCTGGTCGAGGCCACCGCGGCCGTGCTCGTGCAGCTCGACGGTGGCGTGGGTCGCCTGATGGGCGACTACGACGACTACAACACCGTGCGCCCGCTCACGGGCTCACCATCTGCACTCGCCGACCAGTTGCGAGAGTTCGAAGCCGCCGGAGCCGCCCACGTTCAACTGGTCGTCGACCCGATCACGCGAGCCTCGATCGAGTGGCTCGGCGACGTGCTCAGCGCATTCCGAGCCTGACGTCACGTCGCGGCATCACCGAAGTGCTTCGATCCGCTGGCGAAGCACGTGTTCGGGCTGCGCGCCGACCACCGTGTCGACGAGTTCACCGTCGCGCATGAACAGCAGCATCGGGATGCTGCGAGCCTCGTAGCGCTGGGCCGTTCGCGGCGACTCGTCGACGTTGACCTTCACGACCTTCAGCGAATCGGCGAACTCCCGCGACAGCTTCTCGAGCACTGGCGCAACCATTCGGCACGGCCCGCACCACGGTGCCCACAGGTCGACCAGCACGAGACGCTTCGTGCCGACCGCCGTGGCGAAATCCGAGTCGCCTGCCTCCACGAGCCATGGCAGATCGACATGGCACTTGGCGCAACGCGGCGACCCCGATGCCGACGACGGCACACGGTTCTTCGCTCCGCACGACGGGCAGGCAACGACATTCGACTTCACGCCTCCACGCTACGTTCGACGCCGCGGCACCCACAGGGCCGATCGTCATGTCCGCACGTCACGTTTGACCCGGCACCGTGTGAGGGTTTGACTGGGTGTGATGGGATATGTGTTCGATCCGAAGGGGGCCGTGCGGCGGGAGGTTCGCCGCGTGGCAGCCGAGCGTCTCGGTGACGCGATCGAACAGCTCGACGAGGTGCTCGCCGGATCGGCCGATGTCGAGAAGGCCGTCCACGAAGTCCGCAAGCGCTGCAAGGAGACGCGTGGGCTCGCCCGGCTCGTGCGACCGGCACTCGGCGACGAGTTCGGACCGTTCGACCGCACCGTGCGGGATGCCGCCGGCCAACTCTCCGCAATGCGCGACGCACATGCACTGCTCGCCACGCTCGACAATCTCCTGCGCGTCCACGACCTCGACGATCGCCTCCGATCGGTCCGCGACCACCAGGCCGCCCTGGCCGCGGAGGCGACCAGCTCGATCCGAACCCGGCGACGAACGGATCGTCGCCGCCCGCGACCTGCTCATCGAGGCTCGGGAGAAGTCGCACCAGTGGAAGATCCACGGAGGTTTCGATCCGATCGCCGAGGGTCTCACCGCCACGTATCGGCGCGGACGCCGTGCCTTGCGGACGGCGCAGCGCGACGCCACCGACGAGAACATGCACGAGTGGCGCAAGTCTGCGAAGCAGCTCTGGTACCAGATGCGCCTCCTGCGCGAGGCGTCGCCGAGCGTGATCGGACCGCTGATCGACGAACTCGACGGGCTGGGTGAGGCGCTGGGCGACGACCACGACCTCGCCGTCCTCGTTGCGTCACTCGACGCGGACCCCGATCGTTTCGGTACTCCTGACACCGTCGACCATGCCCGCCGCGTGGCGCGCGAGCAACAACGCGCTCTGCGAACGCCGGCGTTCCGGACGGGAGCCGTCGTCTACACCGAACGGCCGTCGAGGTTCGCCTCCCGGATCACGGCCTATTGGCAACTCTCCCGAGACCTCGGCCCCGAACTGCCCACCGGGGGCATCGCAGCGCTCGCGTCGTCGGGCGACGACACCGCCCGCCGGACCCGTGTCCACCATCGAGCGAGAACGCAAGTTCCTCGTCGACGTCGTGCCGGCCGACATCGATCTGTCCGACCGCACGGAGATGCGTCAGGGCTACCTCGTCACCGGCGAGCAGGCATCGGTACGCGTGCGCGATGCCGGGCCGAAGGGTTGCACGTTCACGATGAAGGCCGGTGGCGGCGCAGAGCGGACGGAACTCGAATGGAAGATCGACCGTGAACAGTTCGACGCCGCGTGGGCCCACACCGAGGGGCAACGGCTCGTCAAGGTCCGCCACCGCATCCCACTCGATGAGCACGTCATCGAACTCGACGTGTTCGGCGGCAGCCTCGACGGTCTCGTCTTCGCCGAAGTGGAGTTCGAGTCCTCGGAGGCGCTGGACGCGTTCGAGCCGCCCGCCTGGTTCGGACCGGAAGTGACCGACGACGACCGGTACAACAATGCCGCGCTCGCACTTCACGGCCGGCCCGATCCACGATGAACCGATGGGCGATGCACACGTGAACGACGAACTGCACTGGATGTCGGCGAGCGAACTCGCAGCCGCCATCCGCCGGCGCGAGGTGTCGAGCGTCGAAGTGCTCGACCACTACGTGGAACGCATCCGCGAACTCGACGGACCGGTCAACGCGGTGGTGCACTGGGACCTCGAACGGGCCGGGAGCGCAGCGCTGGCAGCCGACGCAGCGGTGGCGTCCGGCGACGACCTCGGCCCGCTGCACGGTGTGCCGATGACGATCAAGGACTCCTTCCAGACCGAGGGATGCATCACCACGTCGGGCTCACCCGAATTGGCCGACTTCGTGCCGACCGAGGACGCCTGGCCGGTGGCCCGCTTACGCAGCGCTGGTGCGATTCCGTTCGCGAAGACGAACCTGCCCCTGTTCGCCGACGACATCCAGAGCTTCAACGAGGTCTACGGCACGACGAACAACCCCCACGACCTCGACCGGACCCCGGGCGGATCGTCCGGCGGGTCGAGCGCGGCCTTGGCGATGGGGTTCACGCCACTGGAGTTGGGCAGCGACATCGGCGGCTCGATCCGCGTACCTGCCCACTACAGCGGCGTCATGGGCCACAAGCCGAGCTACGGCATCGTCCCGGGCCACGGCCAGATCCCCGGCATGCCGGGAACCCTCAGCCAGGCCGACCTCGCCGTGGTCGGCCCGCTGGCGCGAACGGTCGACGATCTGGAACTCGCCCTCGACGTCCTCGCCGGTCCCGACCGCTGGATGTCGCCGGCATGGAAGCTCGACCTTCCCCCGAGCCGCGCCCACGAGCTCGGCGAGTTCCGCATCGCCGCGTGGATCGACGACGACGCGTGCCCGGTCGACGCCGACACCCGCCGAGTCCTCGGTGACACCGTCGAGGCAGTCACTGCAGGTGGAGGAACGGTCGACACGGGGGCCCGCCCAGGCTTCACACTCTCCAAGGCGATGGCCGTCTACGGCGAGCTGCTGTTCGCCGCACTGTCCGGCGGCGTGCCGAAGGACCGACTCGACGAGTACGCACGGGTCGCCGACGACACGCCGACCGGCTGGATCAAGCGGTCGTCGGCTGCCCGGCATCGCGAGTGGCTGTCGAACAACGAACGCCGTCTGCAGATCCGCGAACGGTGGGCCGAGTTCTTCGACGACTTCGATGCCATCTTGCTGCCGGTCCATCCGCGACCGGCGCTCCACCACGACCACTCGATGCCGCAGTTCGAGCGCACGGTCACCGTCGACGGCCAGGAGCGGCCGTACCTCGACCTGTGGACGTGGATCGCGCCGGCCGGTCTCGGTGCGCTCCCCGCCACGGTGGTACCCGTCGGACTCAGCGCCGACGGGCTCCCGATCGGTGTCCAGATCGTCGGCCCGTTCCTCCACGACCGCACCACGATCCATCTCGCCCGATGGATCTCACAGATCATGTCGGCCCGACATGGCTGGCCCGCCGCCTGCCCCCGCCCCCTCTCGCTCGCCACCGCCACCGCGCACCGCCACCACTCACCATCCCGTTTGCGTGACAGTTGCGTTGGGGCGGGCCAACCGAACTGCAACGCAAACAGGGTTTTCTGGGGCAAACAGGGTTTGCTACTCGCAGAGGCGTTTGAGGTTCGACAGGGCCTCGTCGAGTGCCGGTGCGCCCTGACGCCGCCAGATCGCATCGAGGATCCGGCCGAAGCCACGTCGGGCTGCCAGCCCCTGCACGTACGTGACCCGGCAGCCTCCGTCGGCCGGCTGGAGTCTGACCGACTCGGCCATCGCCGCGAGGATCGGCAGCTTCGTCCCGATCACCGCGAAGGCGAAGTGCTCGTCGGGATCCCACACCGTGAACTCCTCGTCCATCGACACCCGGTTCGCCGTCACACGACGGCTGCCGCCGACACCCGAGGCGGCACCCGTGACCTGCACCGAGTCGAGGGCCGTGAACCATTCGGGCCACGTCGGATGGTCGGCGATCCGTGCCCAGACCACCGACGGCGACGCCGCGATCTCGATCGAGCGCTCGACGCGGATGGGCGCGGCATCGATCCATTCGGGTGGGTTGACGGCAAGGTTCGCCATGGCGTGCTCAGGAGGCGTCCACGAGGGCCTTGTCGAGCGCGGTCAGGGCGAGTTCGATTTCGTCGGCGGTGACGGTCAGCGGCGGCATGAATCGCAGCGTGGTCCCGGCGGCTCCGGCAGTCATCGTGATCAGCTTCCCCTCGCGCAGGCAGTGCGAAACGATCGCCGACGTACGCGCCGCCGTGTCGAACTGCGCGGCGATCATCAACCCGAGTGCACGCACCTGCACGATCGACGGGTGATGCTCCTGCAGACGCCGGAGACCGTCGGCGAGTTGGCGGCCACGCTCCTCGACGTTGGCCATGAACCCGTCGGCGGTCAACACCTCGATGGTTGCGAGCGCCGCGGCACACCCCATCGGGTTGCCGCCGTAGGTGCCCCCGTGCGAACCGGTCGGCCACTTGTCGTCGAGCTCCCGACGGGTGCCGAGCGCCGAGAACGGAAACCCCGAGGCGATGCCCTTGGCCATGCACACGATGTCGGGCCGCACGTCGTAGTGCTCGATGGCGAACATCTTGCCGGTGCGCCCGAATCCCGACTGCACCTCGTCGGCGATGAAGAGCATGCCGTGCTCCTTGCAGCGACGATCGATCGCCTCGAGGAATCCGGCCGGCGCAGCGACGTAGCCACCCTCGCCGAGCACCGGTTCGATGATGACGGCGGCGGTCTCGCCCGGCGCGGTGACGCTCGTGAGGAGTTCGTCGAACCCTGCGAGCGCCCGAGCCACCTCGGCCTGGACGTCGTCGGCACGCACGTTCGGGTACGGGGCGATGAAGATGCCCGACGGCAGCGGCGCATGTCCGGCCCGGTAGACGGTCTTCGACGTGGTCATCGCCATGGCCTGATGGGTGCGGCCGTGGAAGCTGCCCTGGAACACGATGATGTTCGGGCGACCGGTCGCCTGCTTGGCGAGCTTGACGGCGGCCTCGGTGATCTCGGCGCCGGAGTTGGCGTAGAAGAAGGTGTCGATGCCCTCGGGTGAGAGTTCGGCCAGGCGGGCTGCGAGCGGCTGCAGCAGATCGTGGGTGTAGACGTTCGCCTGAGCGTGCACGAAGCGCTGCGCCTGGTCGGCGATCGCCTTGGTGACGTGCGGATGGCTGTGACCGGTCGAGGTCACCGCGATGCCTCCGCTGAAGTCGAGGTACCGGTCGCCGGTGGTGGTGGTGACCCACGACCCCTCACCCGAGGCGACCTCGAGATCGGTGACCTTGAACCACACGTGAGACAGGTTGTCGGCGCTCATCTCGTCATCATCGCATGACGCGTTGCAGGACGGAAGCGGCACGCGAGGCTCGCTGATGCTTCGCCTCGGACCGATCGATCCATCCGGCGAGCTGGAGGCCCGCATTGATGCCCACCCAGCGCAACGGCTCGGGCTCCCAGCGGGGCGATCGGTGGCCGACCCAGGGCAGCGAAACCAGATCGGACTCCTCGCCGGTGATCAGATCGGCCAACGTGCGCCCGGCCAGATTCGTGGCGGCCACGCCCTCGCCGACGTAGCCGCCCGCCCAGGCCACCCCGGTCGTGCGGTCGAGGCCCACCGACGGACGCCAGTCGCGCGGCACGCCGAGCACGCCGCCCCACCGGTGCGTGATCCGAGCGTCGCCGACGGCCGGGACGAGCTCGCGGAGCGTGGCCGCGAGTCGTTCGTGGATCCTCGACGCCGACTCGGTCGCCGCAGCGATCCCCGACCCGAACCGGTACGGGGCACCCCGACCTCCGAACGCGAGCCGGCCGTCGGTGGTGCGCTGTCCGTAGATCACCACCCGTCGATCGTCGGAGAAGGTCTCCATGTCGCGCAGCCCGATCGCCTCCCATACGTCGTCCGGAAGGGGCTCGGTGGCGATCATCAGCGAGTAGAGCGGGACCAGATCGCGGCGATGCCCGTCGAGATCGCGCGTGTAGGCCTCGGTCGCACGGACCACGGCGTCGGCCGTGATCGTTCCGTGGTCGGTCACCACCCGCGGCCGTGAGCCGCCGGCGCCACCGAAGATCGCCGTCGCGGCGGTCCCCTCGACGATGGTCGCGCCACGTCGTTCGACCGCCTCGGCGAGACCTCGGGCGAGTCGAGCAGGCTGTACCCGGGCGGCCGGCCCGTACAGCACGCCACCGTGCACCTCGGTGGCATGGAGGCGGCGGGTTGCCGCGTCGGCGTCGAGCACACGCAGCACGTCGTCGCCGAAGCCGTGACGGTGGTACTCGTCGACCTCGGATCGCTGCCGCTGCACCTGCGCAACGGTGCGTGCGAGTCGGATCACACCACCTTTCGCGTAGCCGCAGTCGATGCCCTCCGCGGCGACGACGCGGCCGACCTCGTCGACGGTGTCGACGATCGCCCGGGTCATCCGGATGCCCGCATCACGCCCGCTCGCGGCGATCGCCCCGTCGAGACCGCCTGCGAGTTCGCCGACGCACCATCCGCCGTTGCGGCCGGAGGCTCCGTACCCGACCATCTCTCGTTCGACGACGAGCACCCGCAAGGACGGATCCGCACCGAGCAACGAGTAGGCCGTCCACAGCCCGGTGTAGCCGCCACCGACGATCGCCACGTCGACGTCGGCGTCGCCGGAGAGGGTCGGCCGGTGAGCGACGGGTGTGTCGAGTTGGTCGAGCCAGAGCGACTTCGAGCGCAGGGCCTGCTCGTCCATCGGGCGAGCGTACCGAGGGGACAAAACCTTCGCCGAACGGTCGGAGCACTACATTTCCACCCATGCGAGTACTCGTGGTCGGTGCAGGTGGCGTGGGGTCGGCGTTCGTGGCGATCGCATCGAGGCGGGAGATCTACACCCACATCACGGTCGCCGACATCGACATCGCCAAGGCCGAGGCGGCGGTCGGCACGGCGACCGGCAACGACGCCGGCACCCGGATCGTGGCCGCCCGGATCGACGCCTCCTCCGAGATCGACGTCGCCGACCTCGCACGATCGATGCAGGCCGACGTGGTGCTCAACGCCTGCGATCCACGGTTCAATCCGCCGATCTTCGAGGGAGCCTTCGCCGCCGGGTGCAACTACGTCGACATGGCGATGAACCTGTCGGTTCCCCATCCGACCAAGCCCTTCGAGAAGACCGGCATCCGACTCGGCGACGGCCAGTTCGCCGAGTCACCGACATGGAAGAACCGCGGCCTGATGGCGCTGTGCGGGATGGGTGTCGAGCCAGGGTTCTCGGATGTGGCCGCTCGGTATGCCGCCGACGAACTGTTCAGCGAGATCCACGAGATCGGGGTGCGTGACGGCGCCGACCTCGTGGTCGACGGTTACGACTTCGCGCCGACGTTCTCGATCTGGACGACGATCGAGGAGTGTCTCAATCCGCCGGTGATCTACGAGCGTGAGCGGGGCTGGTACACGACCGAACCGTTCTCCGAGCCGGAGATCTTCACGTTCCCCGAAGGCATCGGCCCACTGCAGTGTGTCAACGTCGAACACGAGGAAGTCATCCTCATGCCCCGGTGGATCGACACGCAGCGGGTGACGTTCAAGTACGGCCTGGGCGAGGAGTTCATCGACGTCCTCAAGACGCTGCGCAAACTCGAACTCCACTCGACCACCGCGGTCGACGTCAAGGGTGTCAAGGTGTCGCCGCGCGACCTCGTGGCGGCGATGCTGCCCGACCCGGCGACACTCGGCGGGGTGATGCACGGACGCACGTGTGCCGGCACCTGGGTCACCGGGCTGGGCAAGGACGGCGAGCCCCGAGAGGTCTACGTGTACCACGTGGTCGACAACGTGGTGTCGATGCGCGAGTTCGGTCACCAAGCCGTCGTGTGGCAGACGGCGGTGATGCCTGCCGTCGCCATCGAACTGATGGCGAAGGGCATCTGGCACCGCCCCGGAGTGATCGGCCCCGAAGCGCTCCCCCCGATGCCGTTCCTCGACCTGCTCGACGAGTACGGCAGCGAATGGGAATGGGCCGACTACAAGGACCGCGCCCCCGTCTGACGGTCAGGCGCCGGGGTCGACGACCCAGCGGCCGCGAACCTGGCCGTCGAGGATGCTCGGGCCACGCTCGAGCAGCTGGCTGAGCGGGACGATCTCGGTCAGCGAATCGATGACATCAGCGGGGAGGTCGCGCCCGAGTCGGCCCCACGCCTGCTGACGCACGGGTGTGGGCGTCATCACGGATTCGACACCCTGCAGGCGCACGTTGCGCAGGATGAACGGCATCACCGTCGTCGGCAGGTCGGCGCCGCCCGCGAGACCGCAGGCTGCCACGACGCCGCCGTACTGCATCTGCGCCAACACCTTCGCGAGCATCTTCGAGCCGACCGTGTCGACCGCGGCAGCCCACTGCTCGGATTCGAGTGGGCGCGCCGGCTCGGTCATCTCCTCACGACCGAGGAACGCCGTGGCGCCGAGACCGGCGAGGTACTCCTGCGTCTCGGGACGACCGGTCACGGCAGTGACCTCGAAGCCGAGCCCCGAGAGCAACGCCACCGCGACCGACCCGACACCACCGGCTGCTCCGGTGACGAGCGCCGGACCCTGAGCGGGCGGCACATGGGCGTCTTCGATCGCCATCACGCAGAGCATTGCCGTCAGGCCGGCCGTGCCGATCGACATCGCCGTCAGCGCACTCATGCCGTCGGGGCGCTTCACCAGCCATTCCGAGCGCACACGCTGGCGCTGCGTGTATCCGCCCCAGAACCGTTCACCGACACCCCAGCCCGTCGAGATGACCGCATCACCGACGGCGAAGTCGGGCGAGTCGCTCGCCACGACCGTTCCGGTGAGGTCGATGCCGGGGACCATCGGATAGCTGCGCACGATGCGACCCTGGCCCGCCAGGGCCATGCCGTCCTTGTAGTTCAGCGACGAGTAGTCGACATCGATCGTGACGTCGCCCTCCGGAAGGTCGGCGTCGGTGAGTTGCTCGAGTGCCCCGACGGGGCCTGCTTCGGCCTCGCGAAGGACGAGGGCCGTGAAGGTGTCGCTCATCGGGTCATCGTTGCACACCGCCTGCGACGGGATCCCGCCGACACGGCCCCACGTGGCAGAGTGAACGCATGTCGCCGACCCCTCGAAACGTCGAGTCACTGCCCCCGATCGTGAGCGCCGACTGGCTGGCGGACCACGGCACGGACGTCGTGATCTGCGAGGTCGGTTCGACGATGGCCGATGCCGACCCCGAGGCGAAGTATCGCGAGCGGCACATCCCAGGGGCGAGGTACGTCTCACTCGACGACGCGCTTGCCGCACCGCCGTCGGCGACCGGCGGACGCCATCCGCTCCCGACGCCGGAGGACTTCGCCCGCCATCTCGGTGCGCTCGGAATCGGCGACGACGCAACCGTGGTCGCGTACGATCGGCGCGCCGGCGGCGGGCTCGCGGGACGGCTCGTGTGGATGCTGCGAATCGTCGGACAGCCGGCTGCGCTCCTCGACGGCGGGCTCGGTGGCTGGGTCGCTGAACGCGGTGGTGACTTCGAGAGCGGGCTCGTCGACGTCGAACCGGTCGACCGCGCCGTGCGTCCGTGGCCCGCCGACGCCGTGGCCGACGCCGACGCCGTCGCCCGGCACATCGACGCCGGCGGCATCGTGATCGACAGTCGCGATCCCGCCCGGTACGCCGGCGAGGTCGAGCCGATCGACACGGTTGCGGGCCACATCCCCGGCGCGATCAACATCGTCTACGTCGACAACCTCGACGCGGACTCACACTTCCGCGAGCCGGCGGAACTCACCGAGCGCTTCGCCGTCAGTGCAGCCGACGACAACCCCATCGTGTACTGCGGCTCGGGCGTCACGGCCTGCCACAACGCGCTCGTGATGGAGCACCTCGGGCTCGGTCGCCCGAGGGTGTTCGTCGGGTCGTGGTCGGCGTGGTCGGCCGACCCCGACCGGGCGGTCGCCACCGGTCCGACCCCGTGACGGGCCCGACGCCGTGAGCGGCGGCGAACTCCTCGTCATTCTCGTTGCCGTCGTCATCGGGTCGATCGCCAAGGCGGTCACCGGGATGGGTCTGCCGTTGATCGCCATCCCGATCGCGTCGTTGTTCATCGACGTCGACACCGCGATCGTGGTGATCGCCTTCCCGAACGTGCTCGCCAACGCCGTGCTCGCTTCGAAGGAACGGCACAGCTACCCGCAGACCCGTGACCTTCCGACACTCGCGATCGTCGGGGTGATCGGGGCGATCGCCGGGACGTTGCTGCTCGTCAACATTCCCGAGACGCCGCTCGTCGTCGCGGTGATCGTGGCGATCGTCGGCTACATCGTGCTCTTCTTCGCCCACCCCGACCTGCGTACGAGCCCGGCTCGTTCGAAGCGCCTCGCACCGTTGGTCGGCCTCGTGGCCGGTGTGTTCCAGGGGGCCGTCGGGATCTCCGGGCCGATCGTCGGCTCGTGGATCCACAGCTACCGGCTGACGCGGAGTGCGCACATCCTGTCGGTCACCACGTTGTTCTTCATCACCGGCCTCGCCCAACTCGTCGTGCTGATCAGCACCGGCGAGCTCTCCGGCCGAGTCGCCGCAACGATGCTGGCGTGCATCCCCGTGTTCGCGTCGATCCCGATCGGCACACGCCTGCGCAACAAGGTGTCGGGACGCGGATTCGACCTCGCGATCGTCGGCATGCTCGGCGTCTCGGCAGCGGCCCTGTGCCTGCAGACGTTCTTCTGAGGTAGCCTGACCTGACAACCCACGGGGAGCTCGCTGGAACGGCGGGCTGAGAGGGCGACCGCCGTCGCCGACCCACGAACCTGATCCGGATAATGCCGGCGGAGGAACATCGTGAACGAACACATCGTCATCATCACGGGGGCCGCCCCGATCTCGCCCGAGGTCGTCGCACGCATCCCGCCCGATGCACTGTTGATCGCCGTCGACGGCGGGCTCGACCATGCGCTGGCAGTCGGGCTGGAACCGACCCGCGTCGTCGGCGACCTCGATTCGGTGACCGACGACGGCCTGGCCTGGGCCGCTCGCCACGCATCGATCGAACGGCACCCGACCGACAAGGACCGCACCGACACCGAACTCGCGCTCGCTGTTGCGGCGGGTCACGACCCGGACCGGATCACGCTGATCGGTGGCGGGAACCGGCTCGACCACACGATCGCCGGCATCGGCGCACTCGGCGCGCTGAGCCTCACGAGCGTGCCACTGCTCGATGCGTGGTGGGACGGTCAACACGTCACGGTCGTCCAGGGCCCGGGCTCGGCCACACTGCACCTCGCGCCGGGATCGACCCTGTCGCTGCTCGCTCTCCACGGCCCGTGCACCCGGGTGACGTTGCGCAACACCCGATGGGAACTGACCGAGATCGACATCGATCCGGTCGTCGGACTCGGTGTGAGCAACGAGGTCCCCGACGGGGCCGGGGCGGTCGACGTCGAGGTGTCGCTGTCGAGTGGCACCCTCACGATCTTCGACGTCCCCGCCGAGGAGTCGCGATGAGCGAAGCGACCGACAGGCGGGCGCCTCGCTCATCGCGGGGGCGTGTTGTCGTGGCACTCGCCGGTGCGGCGGCACTGCTCGTCACAGCGAGCGCATGTAGCAGCGACGAGCAGCCCGAGCGACGACTCGGTCGCCGTGGGTGAACCCCCGACCGGGCCGCTCACGACGAGCCCCGCGACGCCGCTCACGACGCCCGGGACGACGAGCGGTGAGACGATCACGCTGGTCGCCTATGACTCGTTCCCCGAGGCCGACACCTCGCTCAACGACGCCCTCTCCTCGTTCACCGAACAGACCGGGATCGGCGTCGACATCCTCGTCGCCGGAGACGCCGGCACCATGCTGTCGAAGGCCTCGCTCACCGCCGGCAACCCCGAGGGCGACGTCATGTGGGGCATCGACAACACGCTGCTCTCACGAGCCGTCGCGGACGACGTGTTCGACCCCTACGTGGCAGCGGGCATCGCCGACGGCTCGGTCACGATCGACGATGCCTTCACCTCCCTCGTCCCCAACGGCGAGGCGACGCCCGTCGACTACGGCGACGTCTGCGTCAACTACGACATCGGGTGGTTCGCGGAGCGCGGGCTCGAACCGCCGACGACACTGTCCGATCTGGCCGACCCCGCCTATGCCGGCATGCTCGTCGTCGAGAACCCCGCGACGTCGTCACCCGGGCTCGCCTTCCTCCTCGCAACGATCGACGAGTTCGGCCCCGAGGGATGGCAGGCCTACTGGAGCGAACTCGGCGCAAACGGCGTCGAGGTCGTCGACAGTTGGACGCAGGCGTACTACGAACGCTTCTCGTGGGCCGGTGGCGGCCCGACGCCGATGGTCGTCAGCTACGGCTCGAGTCCGCCTGCCGAAGTCATCTTCGCCGACCCGCCACGCACCGACTCGCCCACGGGTGTCATCGAGGACACGTGCTTCCGTCAGGTGGAGTTCGCCGGCGTGCTGCGGGGCACCGACTCACCCGACGCCGCCCGTCAGCTCGTCGACTTCCTCGTCGGCGAGGAGTTCCAGTCCGAACTTCCGCTGAACCTGTTCGTCTACCCGACGAACGAGGCGGTCGAGCTGCCGCAGGAGTTCGTGGACCACGCCGTGGTGCCGGAGGTTTCCCGTTCGCTCGACCCCGCGCTGATCGACGCCAACCGCGCCGCCTGGATCGACGAGTGGACGGAGCTGGTGCTCGGGTGAACCGCCTGCCGCGGTGGCTCGTCGCGACGCTCGCGATCGTGCCCGTCGTGGCCCTCGGGATCTTCTACGTCTGGCCGTTCACGACGCTGGTCGTCGAGGCCTTCGGCGCAACCGCGATCGCCGACACCCTGGGCCGGTCCCGGACGTGGGAGGTCGTGTGGTTCACGCTGTGGCAGGCGGTGGTGTCGACGGCCGTCACGATCGTCGTGGGCCTGGTCCCGGCCTACGTCGTGGCGCGATTCGCCTTCCGCGGACGCAGCGTGCTCGTCGGCCTGCTCACGGCCACGTTCGTCCTTCCCACCGTCGTGATGGGTGCCGCATTCCTCGCACTGCTGCCCGGCTCCCTCGACCGCACGGTGTTCGCCGTGATCGCGGCGCATGTCGCGTTCAACGTGGCCGTCGTGGTGCGAGTCGTCGGATCACTGTGGGAGCACCTGCCAACCGACATGGAGTACGCCGCCGCGACGCTCGGCGCGTCGCGCTGGCACGTCGTCACCCGGATCTCGCTCCCGCTCGTCAGGCCGGCCGTCACCGCTGCTGCCACCATCGTGTTCCTGTTCTCGTTCACCTCGTTCGGTGTCATTCGCATCCTCGGCGCGCCGGGCACGCGCACGATCGAGGTCGAGGTGTGGCGTCGCGCCACGCAACTCGGCGACATCGGCGGCGCCACCGTGCTCGCCCTGCTGCAGCTGACCCTGCTCGCCGTGGTCCTCACGTGGTCGACGATCGTCCAGCGGACCCAGAGCCGCGCGTTGGCGCTGCGGCCGGTGGCGCCCCGTCGACGTGCGCGGACTCGTGGCGAGCGTTCCTTCGTCGCCGTCGCCGCCGGGGCAACGGCACTCGTCGCGCTCCTGCCACTCACCGCTCTCGTGGTTCGCTCGTTCTCGACGCCCGACGGCTGGTCGACGAGCGCCTGGACCGACCTCGGCCGAACCGAACTACGCCCCGGTCTGCGGGTCGGTCTCGATCCGGTCGACGCCATCGCGAACTCGCTCGTCAACGCGATGTGGGCGACGCTCTTCGCCGTCATCGTCGGCGGGCTCGCCAGCCTGGCGATCACGGCGGCCAGACGCCACGGCCGATTGATCGACGGCGGACTCATGCTCCCGCTCGCCACGTCGGCGGTCACGATCGGCCTCGGCATGCTCATCACCTTCGACGTCGCGCCGGTCGACTGGCGCGCTTCGTGGTGGCTCGTGCCGGTCGGCCATGCGCTGGTCGCCGTGCCGTTCGTCGTGCGCATCTGCGTCGGGGTGCTGCGCTCGGTCGATCCGGCGATGACCGATGCGGCCGCCACCCTCGGAGCCGCACCGGTGCGGGCGTGGCGAGCGACCGTGGTGCCCTACCTGTGGCGTCCGCTCGCCGCCGGGGCCGCACTGGCGGCGGCGATCTCGCTCGGCGAGTTCGGCGCGACCAGCTTCCTCTCGCGGTCGGGTGGGGAGACGCTCCCGATCGCCATCGAGCACCTCCTCGGCCGCACCGGCACGACGCTGCAGGCGCAGGGGTACGTGCTCGCCACCATGCTCGCGGCAATGACCGTGGTGTTGGTCGTCGTCATCGAGCAGGCTCAGTCGAGGTCCGATCCGGCGGCGAGCCGATGAGCGAGCTCGGGGTGCAGGATGTCCGAGTCGCGTACGGCGACACGGTGGTTCTCGATGGCGTCTCGCTCCACGTGCAGAGCGGTGAATCCGTCGCGCTGCTGGGACCATCCGGGAGCGGCAAGACCACCCTCCTGCGTGTGATCGCCGGCATCGTCGCGCCCGACGCAGGCATCGTCCTGGTGGACGGCATCGACGTGACCCGCGTCGCGACCCACCGGCGTGGTGTCGGCATGGTCTTCCAGGACAACCAGCTGTTCCCGCACCTGTCGACGCTCGACAACGTCACATTCGGACCCAAGCTGGCGGGTGCGTCGAAGGACGAGCGCAATGCCGTCGGGCGGGAGTGGCTCGACCGCGTCGGCTTGGCGGGATTCGACGATCGAAGCGTCACCGAACTCTCCGGGGGCGAGGCGAAGCGGGTCGCCCTCGCGCGCACCCTTGCCACGCACCCGTCCGTCGTGCTGCTCGACGAGCCCCTGACGGGCCTCGACCGCGAGCTCCACGATCGGCTGGCGGTCGACCTCGCCGAACTCCTGCGGCCGATCACCACGCTCGTGGTCACGCACGATCCCGACGAGGCTGCGGTGATCGCCGACCGTACGGTCGCCCTGGCCGACCTCTGAGGTTCCCCTCCGCTCGTCAGGGTGCCCACTGCGCACGCGATGAACGCGAACCACTTGCGCCAACGGGCCCAGCATCTCCGCGACCTCGCGAACTCGATCGAGTCGCTGGCGGTGATGGGCCTCGAGGGCCACGCCGGCGACGACACCTGGCATGGGCCGCGCCCGATGCTGTGCCGATCGACGCTCGGGTCCAACCAACGCCAACTGCATGCAGCCGCCGACGAGCTGCGCGTCCACGCCCACCGGTTCGAGCAGCACGCCGCCGAGCTCGACGCCGTCGCCGCTGCTCGGGTCGGCCTGGCCGGCTGAGGGGCGCGACATGGACATCGGCTACGACCCCCAGCGTGTGCGGGAACTCTCCGGACGCACCGCCGACGCGATCGACGGACTGCGATCGGTCCGCTCCGACGACCCCGCTGCGGCCGGCGCGCTGCGGATCGTCAAGCTGACCCGCCGCAACCTCGAAGATCTCTGGATGCCCGCGCTGCTCGGCATCGCGCACAGTGACGCCATGGTGTCCTGGACCGGACTCGACCCCACGATCGGCCGGTGGACCGCGATGTCACCGCTCGCCGACGACATCCTGCTCGGGTACGTCACCTGGGCCGATCGGTTGCAGCCCGGCACAGTGGACCCCGGCACAGTGGACCCCGGCAAGCTCGATCTCGACGTTCTCGCTCGCGAGCTCGCACTGCGAGTGGCACGCGACCCGGACTTCGCCGACCGATTGCTGGCGCTCGCCCCGGCGACGACGATCATCGGGAACCTGACCGCGCGGGCCGACTTCCCGCCGACGTTCCTGGCCGACGTCGTCACGGCGATGATGTGGCCCCACGGCCCGCAGACCACCGTCGATCTCGACGGGTACGCAGCCTCACTCTCGAACGCCATGGCGGCCCTGCTGCACCATCCGCGCTGCATGCCTCGACCTCCTCCTGGATCCGGGCGTGCTGTACGGCATCGCAAGCTGGGGTCGTCTGGACGCCGACGTCGTGAGGGAGTTCACGCTCACCGGCCTCTACGACGCCGTCGCTGCCGATCCCGCCCGGCTCGCCGACGGCTACCGGGTGCTCGCCACGCTCACGAGGATGGCGAACGGTCCGCTCGACGACGGGCTGAACCCTGCCATGGCCGTCGGCCTCGCCGGATCGATGGCCGGCTACGTCCCGACACTGGCGCCCGCACTCGCCTTCGAGGTCAACGCGAGGTCGGTGGTGGTGGTCGATGGCGTGGAGATCGACCTCGGCACCTACGACGAACTGGTCGGCCTCTTCGGCGTCGTCCTGCGAGACCGCTCTGCTCAGGCGGCGATCGGCCCTGTCGTGAGCGCGTACGCCAGGCAGACCGTCACCGAGCTGGGTGCCGGTGTGGGCACGCTCACCGGGGTCGAGCACGTGGCCGACTTCGCCGATCTCCTCGTGGATGCCACTCGAGCCGAGCAGACCACCCTGATGGCCGAAGCGGCCGCCGAGGAAGGGCGACGACGCCAGCTCGGTGGAGTACTCGGTTTCGGGCTGTCGGCGATCGCGTCGGTGTTCGGCGGCGGCCCGGCCGTGCGGTCGGTCGTGTCGGCCGCCGTGCTGGTCGGTACCGAACTGGTGGCGGACGTCGAGCCGGAGACCATGCCCGACGGCCTGTTCGGCCCGACGGCCCACAACCTGATCACGATGGCAGCGGTCGCGGTCGTCGTGAACGACTCCGGCGTCAGGCGAGAGTTGGGAATGGGCTCGATCGGCCCCGCCCGGCTCCGCGAGATGTCCCGGCGCCTCGACGACATCGCCGACGAGTCCGACCTCACCGACCGCCTGACCAAGGTCCGCGAGTTCGAACGTTGGATTGCGACCGAGGTCCCGGCGCTCGACGCCCACCTCAACACCGTCAGGATGATGCCCGGCATGGACACCCTCAAGGAGCGGGTGTGATCTCGCAGACCCCATCGAGTTTCTGCGTCAGCGACAACGTTCACTCTGGACGTTGTCGCTGACGCGGAACGGCGATCCGTCGTGTTCGTGGCAGTGTGTGGTCATGCAAATCGGGATGATCGGGCTCGGTCGGATGGGCGCCAACATGGTGCGCAGACTCCAACGCGACGGACACGACTGCGTCGTCCACGACATCGACGTGGAAGCGATCGGTGCGCTCGAATCCGAACTCGGCGTGGTCGGTGCCCGCTCGCTCGCCCAGATGGTCGCCGCGCTGGCGCCACCACGAATCGTGTGGATCATGGTGCCCGCAGCATTCGTCGGGTCGACCGTCGACTCGCTCGCCGCTCTCCTCGATCCCGACGACACGATCATCGACGGCGGCAACTCGTGGTACCGCCACGACGTCGACCGGTCCGCCGCCCTCGCGCCATCGGGCATCAACTACCTCGACGTCGGCACCAGTGGCGGCGTATTCGGCCTCGAACGCGGCTACTGCCTGATGATCGGCGGACCCGATGCTGCCGTCGAACGCCTCACCCCGATCTTCGAGACCCTCGCCCCCGGCATCGGCCGGACCGAACGCACACCCGGGCGGACCGACGCCGAAGCACCGGAGGAGCATGGCTGGCTGCACTGCGGCCCGAGCGGAGCCGGGCACTTCGTGAAGATGGTGCACAACGGCATCGAATACGGCCTCATGGCGGCCTACGCCGAGGGTCTCAACGTGCTGGCGAAGGCCGACATCGGCGCGATCCACCATGCCGCCGACGCCGAGACCGCTCCGCTCGACTCGGCGCAGTACTACCGGTACGACCTCGACCTCGCCCGCATCACCGAGGTGTGGCGCCGCGGATCCGTGGTCAGCTCCTGGCTGCTCGACCTCACCGCGGAGGCCTTGCACGCCGACCCCGAACTGAGCGCCTACGCCGGTGTGGTGAGCGACTCCGGGGAAGGTCGCTGGACCATCAACGCAGCCATCGACGAAGGGGTACCGGTCCCCGTCCTGTCGGCGGCGCTGTACCAGCGGTTCAGTTCGCGGGGTCGCTCCGACGTTGCCGATCAGGTGTTGTCGGCGATGCGCGCCGGCTTCGGTGGCCACATCGAGAAGAAGGACACGACACGGTGACGGACCAGCCCTCGACGTCCGCCCGCCACATCGACACGGGTGGGATGCAGACCAACCAACCCGACGCCGATGCGTTGGTGCTGTTCGGCGCCACCGGAGATCTCGCAGTGCGCAAGTTGTTCCCGGCGCTGTACCGGCTCGAACGCTCGGGGGTGCTGGAGGTCCCCGTGATCGGTGTCGCCCGCAGCGAGTGGACCGACGACGACTTCCGTCGGCACGCGCGCGAGTCGATCGCCGAGCACATCGACGATCCGGATCCGGCCGTGATCGACTCGCTCTGCGAGCGACTCGACCTCGTGCAGGGCGACTACTCCGACGAGAACACCTGGAACGATCTGCGCGCCACGCTCGACCGGCACAACTCGATGGTCGCCGTCTTCTACATGGCCATTCCACCGACCATGTTCCCCACCGTCGCCACGAAGCTCGCTTCCGTGGGCCTGAACCGACGCGGCCGGATCGTCGTCGAGAAGCCGTTCGGCCGCGACCTGCAGTCGGCGATCGAACTGAACAAGACACTCCACGAGGTGTTCGCGGAGGACCACATCTTCCGCATCGACCACTACCTCGGCAAGGAAGCGGTCGAGGATCTGCTCGTGTTCCGCTTCGCCAACACCCTGCTGGAGCCCGTGTGGAATCGCAACTACGTCCGCAGCGTCCAGGTGACGATGTCGGAGACCCTCGACGTCGAGGGTCGGGGCTCGTTCTACGAAGGTGTCGGCGCGATCCGTGACGTGCTGCAGAACCACGTCCTGCAGGTGGTGTCACTGTTGGCGATGGAACCCCCGGCCGGCGCCGACTCGGGGTTCCTGCAGGACGAGAAAGCGAAGGTGATCGCCGCGATGCGACCGATCACGACCGACGCCCTCGTACGCGGGCAGTACGTCGGCTACCGCGACGAGCCCGGCGTCGATCCGGACTCCAACGTCGAGACCTTCGCGGCGGTCCGCCTCGAGATCGACTCGTGGAGGTGGGCCGGCGTGCCGTGGTACATCCGCGTGGGCAAGGCCATGAAGCAGAGTGCCACCGAAGCCGTACTGGAGCTCCGCGAGCCCCCGCGCATGCTGTTCGACGAGTCCGGTGGCCCGCCCCCGGGCCGCAACCTGATCCGCCTCCGGCTGGGCAAGAACGACGGCGTGACGTTCGCGCTGCAGGCGAAGACGCCCGGGCCCGACCTCGACAGCCAGGAGGTCGACGTCGACGTCGACTTCGCGGCCGCGCTGGGTGAACGCCAGGACGCCTACGAGCGCCTGATCGGCGACGCGCTCATCGGATCGCTGCGACGCTTCGCCCGCCAGGACATCGTCGAGGGAACGTGGCGCGTCGTGCAGCCGGCACTCGACGATCCCGGCGAGGTGGTCCCCTACTTCCGCGGGTCGTGGGGCCCCGCCGACGCCGACGACATCCTCCTGAACGGCGACCACTGGTTCGAGCCCACCCCCGCCTGAAACCTTGCATCAACCTTGCATCAGGGGTCAGACCCCTTTTGTGACAATGTGCGATCGCGATGTGGATCCCCATCACGCTCGCCGCCGCGACATTCCAGATCCTGCGCACGTCGCGGCAGCATCAACTGCGCTCGGTGCTGTCGGTCAACGGCGCCGGGTTCGTCCGCTACGCGTACGGCTTCCCGCTGGCACTGATCGTTGCGTTCGTCACGTTCGGCATCGTCGGCGAACCGGTCCCGTCGATCCCGCCTCGCTTCTGGCCGATCATCGCCGGCGCCGGTGTCGTCCAGATCCTGGGCACCGTCGCGCTGCTGCGGGCGTTCGATCTCCGGAACTTCGCCATCGGCACCGTGTACGCGAAGACCGAGGTGATCCTCGTCGCCGTGGTCAGCGCGATCGCACTCGGCGAACCGCTCGAACCGCTCGGCTGGGTCTTCGCGTTCATCTGCATGGCCGGCGTTGCGTGGCTCGCCGCGCCCGACCGGATCCTCGACATCCTCGGTGACGCCCGCGACCCGGCCGCGCTCATGGGCATCCTCGCCGCGGCCGGTTTCGCGGTCGCCGCAGTGGGCATCCGCGGAGCATCGACGTCGCTCGAGGGGCCCACGTGGAACCGGGCACTCCTGACCCTCACCGTGATGCTGGGGATCCAGACGCTCGTGAACTCGACGCAGCTCCTCGTCACCGATCGTGCCGAGCTGCCGCGAGTCGCCCGTGCGTGGCGGTTCGCCCTCCCGGTCGGCATCCTCAGCCTGTGCGGCTCGATCGGCTGGGCGGTCGCCGTCACCCTGACCAACGCCGCCAAGGTCCGCACGCTCGGTCAGGTCGAGATCGTCATCGCGTTCGTCATCTCCGCCCGCGTGCTCCACGAACGCCACAGCCGCGCCGAGTACCTCGCGAGCGCGCTCGTGCTCGTCGGAGTCGTCGGCGTGGTCGTGTTCGGCTGATCGCTCACCTCTACTGTCACGTCCATGCGCGGCCTCGAGCTCCCCGAACGCACCGAGGACTTCACAGCGGATCCGGTCGAGCTGTTCTTCGACCTCGCCTACGTCTTCGCGTTCTCGCAGATCGTTTCGTCGCTCCTCGGCAACCCCACCTGGGACGGCATCGGCGACGCACTGCTGATCTTCCTGCTGCTGTGGCTTCCGTGGTCGCAGTTCGCATGGTCGGCCAATGCCGTCCCGGGGAATTCCAGAACCGTGCGGATCCTGTTCCTGGTGGCAACGGCGGCGAGTGTGCCGATGGCCGCAGCCGTCGGCACTGCACTCACCAGCAGCGGCGGATTCTACGCCGTCCCACTCGCCGTCATCTTCCTGTCGGCACTCGGAATGATGGTGGCCGGCCTCGATTCCGACAGCGAGGAGTTCCGGTCGGCCCTCCGATACGCCCGCCCGAACCTCGTTGCCATGGCGATCATCGTCGTCGGTGGATTCGTGGACTCGCCGTTGCGGGTCGTCCTGTGGATCGTCGCCATCTGCATCTTCGGCTACTCGACGGTTCGTGCCGGTGACGGTGCGTGGATCATCCGCAGCGGCCATTTCGCCGAACGACACGGTCTGATCATCATCGTCGCGCTTGGGTGAGGTGATCGTCGCGCTCGGGAACGCAACGATCAACTCACTCACCGACGATGTCGACGAGATCACGCTGATCGGCGCGGTTGCGTTGGTCGCCGCCGGCAGCATGGCGGGCCTGCTGTGGTGGTCGTACTTCGACCGCGTCGGTCCGGCGCTCGAACACCGATCGGAGGAGACCCCTGACGGAGCCCGCGGACGACTTGCCCGCGACGTCTACACCTATGCGCACGCGCCCATCGTGGCCGGCATCATCCTCATCGCCGTGGCGCTCGAGGAGATGGCGCTCCACCCCGACGAACCGGCCCACACCCCGTTCCGGTTCATGGGCGCGGCCGGCGTCGCTCTCTTCTTCGGCGGGATCGCGCTCGCCGTCCACCGGGCCTTCCGAGCGATCGCCAAGGAGCGCCTCGTCGCCATCGTGGCGATCGCGCTCCTGCTGGGCTTCGGATCCGCGATCATCGGCGTCTGGCTCATCACGCTGATCGCGTTGATCCTGTTCCTCACGCTCGTGGCCGAACACATCCGGATCGAAGGCCGATCGGCCCGGGCCGACTCAGTCGACGACGGCGGGGTCGTCGACGACGCTGCGCACTAACCACTGGAACATGCGCCACCCGGTCGAGGGTGGTGCCAGGGTCTCGGCGGCGATCGCTGCGGCTGCGTCGGAGATCGCCCTGCCGTCGGGTGCCTTCACGTGTACTTCGGCGACGCGTTCAGCCATCACGAACCAGCCGACGGCCTCTTCCACCGATCCGCCGACAGTGAGCAAGCCGTGGTTGCGAAGGATGCACAGCTTCGTTGTCGCCGAGCGCCGTGGCGATGCGTTTGCCGCCGTCGTAGGAGAGGACTTCGACCTCCTCGTCGTCGAACAGCGCCTGGTCGAACACGAACGCACACGACTCCTGACTGATCGCCCGGAACGGCTCGACGTTCGCCGACCACGGTGTGCCGAACGACGTGTGGGTGTGGGCCGCACTCACCGCATCGGGACGCGCCGCGAGTACCGGCGCGTGGATGTTGTAGCCGGCGGTGTTGACGGCGCCGGTCGGGTTGCCGTCGGCGTCCATCACCCTGCCGTCGGGCCCAACGAGCACGAGCTGATCGACCGTCGCCCGGCTGAAGGGGACGCCCCAGTCGAGCAGCCAGAAGTGGTCGGTCAGGATCGGGTCGCGCGCCGAGACGTGGCCGTCGCCCAACTGGCCCCAGCGCATCGCGCCGAAGATCCGGTAGCCGAGCGCACACATCCGCTTGCGGTGTGCCCGCTCGGCCTCGGGCGTGCGGACGGCATCGAACGCTTCCACCCCGGGAAAGGTCGGATACGGCGATTCGCTCATGCCGTGATGGTAGATCCCCCCGCACCAACGCGGTTTGCGTGACAGTCCGGTTGGGACGGGCCAACCGGACTGCAACACAAACCGATGAGATCGGGTCGTGGTCGTCAGCGGGCGGGGAAGCCGCGTCGGGGGACGACGATGACGGTGCCGTCGTCGGGGTCGACATCGACGGTGACGCACACGTGGAACACCTCGCCGAGACGCTCGGCGGTCAGCACGTCCGCGGCGTCACCGCGCGCCACCACCGAGCCGGCGTCGAGGAGGACGAGACGATCGGTGTACGTCCCCGCCAGCGTCAGGTCGTGCATCGCCGACACGACGGTGATCGCCTGCTGCTCGCGGAGTTCGGTGACGAGTTCGAGCGCCTGCTGCTGGTGGCCGATGTCGAGCGCCGACGTCGGCTCGTCGAGCAGCAGCACCGGCGCCTCCTGGGCGAGAGCACGGGCGATCACGACGCGCTGACGTTCGCCGCCGCTCATCGATCCCATCATCCGGTTCGCGAACTCGCCGAGGCGCAGCCGGTCGACGACGTCAGCGGCTATCTCGCGGTCGTGCGACGACTCGGTGCCGAAGTATCCGACATACGGCGTGCGACCGAGCAGCACGTAGTCGAACGCGGTCATGTCGTCGGGGATCAGCGGACTCTGGGCGACGTAGGCGACACGACTCGCGCGCTCACGGTCGGCCATCGACGCGAGGGCAGCTCCGTCGACGCTGATCGTCCCGGTCGAGGCGACGAGCCCCGCCGCGGCGCGCAACAGCGACGACTTGCCCGCACCGTTGGGTCCGATCACGCCGACCCATTCCCCCGACTCGATCCGGTCGGTGAATGCGTCGACTGCGGTGCGCTTGCCGTACGACACCGTGACGCTGCGGAACTCCAAGGTGCTCATCAGACGATCCGGCGTGTGCGCAACAGGTAGACGAAGAACGGCGCGCCGAGGAAGGCCGTGACCACACCGATCGGGGTCTCGGCCGGGCTCGACAACATCCGGCCGGGTATGTCGGCGAGGATCAGGAACGAGGCGCCGAACAGCAACGACAACGGGATGAGGCGGCGATAGCCGGCGCCGGCGACCAGCCGGATGGCATGCGGGATCACCAAGCCGACGAACGCGATCAGTCCGCTGACCGACACCACCGCCGCGGTGCCCAGCGTCGCGGCGATCACGATCACGAGGCGTGTGCGCCCGACCGACACGCCCAGCGCGGCCGCCTCGTCGTCGCCGACGCGGAACACGTCGAGGTGGCGCCGATGGAGCATCAACACGATGCAGCTCACCGTCACGTACGGGAGGATCAACACCACGTCGGACCATGTCGCGCCCGACAGCCGACCGAGGATCCACTGGAACACCTCGCGCACGACGCCCTGGTTGCGCTGCAGGATGAACGTCTGGACCG
Source organism: Ilumatobacteraceae bacterium (assembly GCA_963829585.1). Lineage (GTDB taxonomy): Bacteria > Actinomycetota > Acidimicrobiia > Acidimicrobiales > Ilumatobacteraceae > Sva-07. The sequence continues at coordinate 190,865 of CAWHJD010000013.1, forward strand.
CGGTGACGAATGCGACCACTGCGACACCGGCGAGCACCAACGTCACGCCCGACCGGCTCGACCCTGTCGACGACCCGCTGAACGACGCGCCGACGAGGTAGGTGACGGCGACGGTGAGCACGGCGAACACGAACGCCGACGTGGGCACCGGGTCGATCGGCCACGACACGGTGACGGCTCGACCCGTCGTGAGCGCGAGCGTTGCGCCGAGGCCGGCTCCCGCTGCCGCGCCGAGCAGGTAGGGATCGACCAGTGGATTACGGAACACGCCCTGGTAGCTGGCACCGGCCACCGACAGCATGCCGCCGACGAGAGCCGCCAGGACCACCCGCGGCATGCGGATGCGCCAGACGATGTTCCACTCGGCGTCGGTGACGCCGGAGTCGATCGAGATCAGCGGCAGATGGTCGAGCAGTACGAGCGGCACCCGCCACCACGCCGGGCCGGCCGGACCGATCGACGCGCCGACGACGATCGACACGATCAGGACGACCGTGCCGATCGCGTACCAACGGCCGTTGGCTGACGACGTCGTGCCCGACCGCACGCCGACGGCGTCGACCGTCGTCACGTCGGCGGGCACGGCGACCATCAGTTCGCGTCGGTCACGGCGGCCGACACCGACTCGAGGAAGTCGACCACTCGGGGTCCCCACCGCGACGCGATGTCGTCGTCGAGCCCGACCACGTTGCCGCTCTGCACGGCGGTCAGATCGGCCCAACCCGGACGGGCGGCCACCGTCTCGAGTGACTGCCCGCAGCACTTGGTGTCGGCCAGGAAGATGAAATCGGGATCGGCGGACACGATGAACTCGGCACTGAGTTGCGGGTACCCACCCGAATCTCCCTCGGCGCGGTCGGCGATGTTCTCGAGCCCCAGCAGTGCGTAGAGCTCGCCGATGAACGTCGTGGAGTCGACACTGAACAACGTCTCGTCGATCTCGTGGAAGAACGTCAGTGGCTCAGCCGGAACGGGCGTCGATGCGACGATGTCGTCGATCTCGGTCTGCATCGAAGCGATCAGCGCCTCCGCCTCGGATTCATGGCCGGTCGCCGCTCCCAGCTCCTCGATCTGTCGATAGGTGTCGTCGATCGTGAGCGCGGCCGGACCGTCCCACCACCCGATCCCGAGCTCGTCGAGCTGCGCGCCCAGGCCGTTGAAGTCACCGCCGATGAGGACGAGGTCGGGCTCGTACGCGGCGATCGCCTCGACGTTGTTGTCGAACGCCGACAGGTCGTTCGGGAGTTGCTGCGCCTCGGCGGGGTAGTCGGAGAACTCGTCGACGGCGACGAGCTGGTCACCCGCGCCGATGGCGAACATGATCTCGGTGTGCGTCGGGCTCAACGACACGACGCGCTGCTCGGTGCCGTCGGTGGTCGGTGAGGTGGTGGGTGACGTGCCCGATGCGACAGTGGTCTCGGCGGAGACCGCGATGGTCGCCTGCGGCGGGTCGCTGACATCGCTCGATGCGTCGTCCGAGCCGCACGCTGCAACGACGAGCGCCAGCCCGATCACTGTGCCGAGCATTCGCCGGCCGAACCGACGGGAGCGGGTGTTCATGATTGCCTCCAAGGAGTTGGAGGACAAGATGGGTGCTGGTCGGCGGACCGACCGGCGAGCCGTCCCTTGCCTCGAGGGTGATGGTCGCGTCACAGGGCAGGCGACCGGGCTCGCCTCCAGCGTGTGCCGGAGGACCACCGTTGCGGGACAGCGCCGGGTTCTCACCGGACTTCGCTGCGTCTGCGACAGTTCGACATCGTACTGCTGCGTGCGTACGCTCCCCAATCTCATGACTGAGCACGCACCGACCGGCGACACCGTTCCCACCGAAGACCCCCGTCCCGACGGGCTGCGCAGCGCCGATTCGCTCGTCGTCGTCAACACCGGCAACGGCAAGGGCAAGTCGTCGTCGGCGTTCGGCATGATGATCCGCGCCGTCGCTCGCGACTGGAACGTGGCCGTCGTGCAGTTCATCAAGTCGGGGGACTGGAAGGTCGGCGAGGAGAAGATCGGGCGCCAACTCGGTGTCGACTGGTTCGCGTTCGGCGACGGTTTCACGTGGGATTCCGACGACCTCACGAACGATCGCGCCCACGCTGCGGAGGGCTGGGCGAAGGCGGCCGAACTCATGCACGCCGGCGACCACCAGCTCGTGATCTTCGACGAGCTGACCTACCTGCCGTCGTTCGGCTGGATCGACGTGACCGAGATCGTCGAGGCGATCACGAACCGACCGCGCCACGTCAACGTGATCATCACCGGCCGCGACGCCGCACCGGAGCTGATCGAGATCGCTGACACCGTCACCGAGATGCGCGAGATCAAGCACGCCTACCAGCGGGGCATCAGGGCGATGCGCGGCATCGACTACTGAGACGAAACGCCATGCTGTCGCCACACCTGCGTGAACGTCTGGCCGTGCTGCCGGACAACGACACTGCCGCCGTCGATGCCGTCCACGATCGGGCCGCCCACCTCCTGCGACCGAGCGGCGCGCTGGCGTGGCTCGACGAGATTGCCGCCTGGGTCGCCGGATGGCAGCGAACGGCACACCCGACCGTCGACCGCCCAGCGGCGCTGATCTTCGCCGGCGACCACGGCGTGGCAGCAGCGACGAAGGTGAGCGCGTACCCGACCGGCATCACGCAGGCTCTCTTCGACGCCTACCTGGAGGGACGTTCCACCATCGCTGCCTTCGCGAAGATCGCCGGCGCCACCGTCTCCGCCATCGACGTCGGTATCGGGCGACCGACCGGCGACATCCGCTACGAGCCGGCCCTGACGACCGAGCGCTTCGACGAGATCGTCGAGATCGCCTTCGCAGCGGTCGACACACTCGACTGCGACCTCCTGGTGCTGGGCGAGATCGGCATCGGCAACACCACGCCGTCCGCGGCGATCGCCGCGGCCCTTGCCGGTGGCGAGACCGCGGCGTGGGTCGGCCGCGGCACGGGCGTCGACGACGAAGGCCTCGCCCGTAAGCGCGCCGCCGTGCAGGAGTCGGTGCGCAGGGTCGCCGGAATCGTCGACCCGATCGAGATCCTGCGTGAGCTCGGCGGTGCCGAACTGGTCGCGGTCGCAGCAGCCACCGTTGCCGCCCGGCACCGTTCGATCCCGGTGGTCCTCGATGGCTACGTGGTCACCGCCGCGGTGCTCCCCCTCGTGCTGGTCAACCCGGCGGCGCTCGACCACTGCACCGTCGGGCACTGCTCCGCCGAACCCGGCCACCGCAAACTGCTCGAACGCCTCGGCAAGCGTCCCCTGCTCGACCTCGACATGCGTCTGGGTGAGGGGTCCGGGGCGATGGCGGCCGTGCCGCTCGTCGCCATGGCCTGTGCCGGCGTCACCGAGGTCCCCACCTACGACGAGTGGTTCGGTCGCTGAATCGCAACCGCCGAACCTCGGCCCGGTCGACCTCAGCGGTTGACGAGGGCGGCGAAGCGGTCGATGCCTTCGACGAGATCGTCGTCGCCGAGGGCGAACGAGAAACGGCCGTAGCCGCCGAGGCCGAACGCCTCACCCGGCACGAACGCGACCTTCGCCTTGTCGAGCACGAGGTCCGCCAGCTCCAGCGTGTTGGTCGCCGTGACCCCGTCGATCGGTCGGCCGAGCAGACCGGTGAGGTCGGGGTAGGCGTAGAACGCACCCTGGGGTTCGAGGCAGGTGACGCCGTCGATCGCGTTGAGCTTGGTCCACATGGTCTGCGCCCGGCGGGCGAACGCAGTGCGCATCATCACGACGTCGTCGAGCGAGCCGGACACGGCGGCGAGCGCCGCGCGCTGTGACACGTTGGCGACGTTCGAGGTGGCGTGACTCTGGAAGTTCGTCGACGCCTTGATGATGTCGTCGGGCCCGATCATCCAGCCGACGCGCCAGCCGGTCATCGCGTAGGTCTTCGCGACGCCGTTGACGATGATGCACTGGTTCGCGAGTTCCGGCACGAGCGTCGGCATCGACGCGAACACGTGGTCGCCGTAGGTCAGGTGCTCGTAGATCTCGTCGGTGATCACCCACACGCCCTTCGCCACCGCCCACTCGCCGATCTCCTTCACCATGGAGGGCGGGCACACCGAGCCCGAGGGGTTGTCGGGGCTCACGAACAGCAGCACCTTGGTGCGAGGGGTGCAGGCCGCGTCGAGCTGCTCGATCGTGACCTGGAACCCGCTCGCCGCGTCGGTGTCGATCACGACCGGGACGCCGCCGGCGAGCGTGATCGCCTCGGGGTACGTCGTCCAGTACGGGGCCGGGCAGATGACCTCGTCACCGGGATCGCACAGCGCCGCGAACGCCGTGTACACCGCGTGCTTGCCGCCGTTGGTGACCAGCACCTGCGAGGCGGTGCACTCGAACCCCGAGTCGCGCCTGGTCTTCGCGGCGATCGCCTCCTTGAGTTCGGGCAGCCCGCCGGCGGGCGTGTAGCGGTGGTTCTTCGGGTCGCGGCACGCCTCGACGGCGGCCTCGACGATGTGGGCGGGCGTCGGGAAGTCGGGCTCGCCGGCACCGAAGCCGATCACGTTCTCGCCGGCGGCCTGCAGGGCCTTCGCCTTGGCATCGACGGCGAGGGTGGCGGAGGGGGCGATCGCGGCGAGTCGTTCGGAGGTGCGCTTCACGTCGGTCAGCCTGCCACAGGGAATCCTCCATCCCAACGACCATTCCCTGCGTGGGATCGCGTGGTGCACGCGCCATGCTTGGGTCCGTGAGTTCGGACCCCGCCACCATCACGATTCCCGCCGATCTGCTCCCCGCCGACGGACGTTTCGGCTGCGGGCCCTCGAAGGTGCGTCCCGAGCAGGTCGACGCCGTCGTCGCCGCCCAGGCAACGCTGCTCGGTACGTCGCATCGCCAACCCGCCGTGAAGAACCTCGTCGGCAGTGTCCGGTCGGGGCTCATGTCGCTGTTCGGCCTGCCGGACGGCTGGGAGATCGTGCTCGGCAACGGTGGCTCCACCGTGTTCTGGGACGTGGCCACCTTCGGACTGATCCGCGAGCGCAGCCAGCACCTCGTGTTCGGTGAGTTCTCGTCGAAGTTCGCCGACGCCTCCGCCGCGGCTCCCACACCTCGGCGACCCGACCGTCATCACGTCGGAGACCGGCACCCATCCGGAGGCCGTGGCCGAGGACGGCGTCGACCTGTACGCCCTCACCCACAACGAGACCTCGACCGGCGTCGCCATGCAGTTGAGTCGTCCGACGGGCACGAGCGCCGACACCGCGCTCGTCGCCGTCGATGCCACGTCCGCGGCGGGTGGCCTGACCTGGGACCCCGACGAGGTCGACGTCTACTACTTCGCCCCGCAGAAGTGCTTTGCGTCCGACGGCGGCCTCTGGCTCGCGGCATGTTCGCCTGCAGCCGTCGAGCGCATCGAGACGATCGGCGCGAGCGACCGCTGGCGGCCGGCGTCGCTCGATCTCGAGATCGCGCTGCAGAACTCCAGGTTGAACCAGACGTACAACACTCCGGCGCTCGCCACCCTCGTGATGCTCGACGCGCAGATCCAGTGGATGAACGACAACGGCGGCATGAGCTTCGCCGCCGGTCGGAGCGCACAGTCGGCGGCGACGCTCTACGCCTGGGCCGACGCCAGCAGCTTCGCCACACCGTTCGTGACCGATCCGGCCGAACGCTCGAACGTGGTGGGGACCATCGACCTCGACGACGCGATCGACGCCACGGCGGTGAATGCGTCACTGCGGGCCAACGGCATCCTCGACACCGACTCGTACCGCAAGCTCGGCCGCAACCAGCTGCGCATCGGCATGTTCCCCGCGATCGATCCGTCCGATGTCGAGGCGCTCACCCGCTGCATCGACCATGTCGTCGGAACGCTGAGCGGAGCGACCTGATGCAGCCCACCGACGTGCTCGAGTTCGGTACCGGCGACATCGGCACGCTCGATCGTCCGGTGATGCTCGTCGGCCTCGAGGGCTGGTTCGACGTCGGGGGTGCGGCGACCCAGGCGGTCAATGCGTTCGTCAGCGCCGAACACGCCGTCACCGTCGGCCAGATCGATCCCGACCCGTTCTACGACTTCACGCAGCAGCGCCCCCACGTGTCGATCGACGACGACGTCCGCGAGATCGTGTGGCCGTCGAACGAATTCGTCCTGCAGCGCAATCCGGGCCACCGCGACGTGGTCGCACTGATCGGGGTCGAGCCCCACATGGCCTGGCGCACCTACATCGGTGCCATCACCGTCGTCGCCGAGGCGCTCGGCTGCGAGGCGATCGTGACCGTGGGCTCGGGCGCCGAGGCGATTCCCCACTCCCGCACTCCGCCGGTGACCGGCAGCACCGCCAACGCCGAGCTCGCACGTCGCCTCGGCCTGGTCGCCCCGTCGTATCAGGGCATGACCGGTGTGGTCGGCGTGCTCCAAGCCGAGCTCGAGTCCCGCGGGGTCCCGTCGATCTCGTTGCGCGTCGGCATTCCCCACTATCTGATGAACGCCGAGCATCCGCAAGCCGTCCAGGCGCTCGTGCGCCATCTGAGCCACGTGCTCGACGTGCCGAACACGACCGACCTCAGCGATCAGATCGACAGCTGGCGTGACGTCCACGACGAACTCGTCGCCCACGACGAACAGTTGCGGATGTACGTCGGTCTGCTCGAGGCCGAATTCGACCGCCGCGCCGAAGCCCAGATCCCGACGGCCGATGACCTGGGCGCCGAGTTCGAGGAGTTCCTCCGCAACCAACGCGACGACTGAATCGCGATTGGGGTCAGACCCCAATCGCGATCACGTCGTTCAGGACTTGGCTGCGGCGAAGGCCTGTTCGAGGTCGGCGATGATGTCGTCGATCGACTCGAGACCGACGCTGAGCCGGACGAGGCCGGGTGTCACGTCGGACGCCGCCTGCTCCTCGGGAGTGAGCTGGGAGTGCGTGGTGCTGGCCGGATGGATCACCAGGCTGCGAACGTCACCGATGTTGGCGACGTGGCTGAGCAGCGTCACGCCCTCGACGAACTTCTTGCCCGCCTCCAGGCCGCCCTTGATCTCGAAGGCGAGCACCGAGCCGTAGCCCTTGCCGCCGCCGAGCTTCTTGGCCCGCTCGTGCCACGGGCTCGAGGGCAGTCCCGCATAGCTGACCGACTCGACCTGGTCGTGTGCCGCGAGGAACTCGCCGACGACCTGGGCATTGGCGAAGTGACGCTCCATGCGAAGGCTCAGCGTCTCGATGCCCTGCAGGATCATGAAGGCATTGAAGGGCGAGATGGCCAGCCCCATGTCGCGCAGCATCTGCACGCGCGCCTTGAGGATGAACGCGCCGTGGCCGAGCGCCGGGAAGTAGGCGAGGCCGTGGTAGCTGGGGTCGGGCTCGGTGAAGTTCGGGAAGCGACCCGAGGCCGCATAGTCGAACGTGCCGCCGTCGACGATCGCACCGGCGACCGAGGTGCCGTGGCCACCCATGAACTTGGTGAGGCTGTGGACCACGATGTCGGCACCCCACTCGAGCGGGCGGATCAGGTACGGCGTCGGCACCGTGTTGTCGACCATGAGCGGGATGCCGTTCGCGTGCGCGACGCCGGCGATCCCCTCGATGTCGAGCACGTCGTTCTTGGGGTTCGGGATGACCTCGCCGTAGAAGACCTTCGTGTTGGGTCGGATGGCGGCCTCCCACTGGGCGAGGTCGTGCGGGTCGTCGACGAAGGTGACCTCCACCCCGAACTTGGGCAGGGTGTAGTGGAGCAGGTTGTAGGTACCGCCGTACAGCGACGGCGAGGCGACGACGTGGTCGCCCGACTCGCACAGCGTCATCAGCGCAAGCGTCTCGGCGGCTTGACCCGAGGCGACGGCGAGGGTGCCCGGCAGACCGACCGCGGTGATGCAGCCACCTTCGAGCGCGTTGACACGGGACTCCAACGCCGCCTGCGTCGGGTTCATGATGCGGGTGTAGATGTTGCCGATCTCGGCCAACCCGAAGAGGTTCGCCGCGTGCTCGGTGTCGCGGAACTCGTACGACGTCGTCTGGTAGATCGGCACCGCCCGGGCGCCTGTCGTCGGATCGGGCTCGCCGCCGACATGGATCTGCTTGGTCTCGAATCCCCATTGCTCGCTCATAGACATGCGACGCTACCGGCCAAATTCCTGACCGCACAAGTCGGGTTTTCCGCTGTGAGCGATGTGCGCGCCTGCGGCGCTCATCGCTCACAGCACCCCCGGTGGGCGGACGGTCAGAGGAGGCTGGCGACGAGGCCGGCTTGGCCGAGGTGATACGTGACCATCACCGTGACCGGCATCCATGGCGCCGAGCCGACGAACTGACGCCATCCGAGGACCGAGTCGGACGCGACGAACAGCCCCGCGCCGACGATGGCGAACCAGTTGCCCGTCGCCGCGGCGGCGCAGAACATCACCGAGATCGCGAGGAGGTAGGCCGTCACGGCCGGCCCGAGGACCGGGTTCGACCGACGCGCGGCGCGAACGATCTGGATCCCGACGGTACCGATGAGGAGGGCGACGCCGACCACCGCCGCCCCGAACGCCGACCACGACCAGTCCGGTGCGACCACGAGGCCCACCGTGTACGCGACGTGGGCCAGCAGGAAGGCAACGAGTCCGGGTATGAACCGACGGTCGCCATCGAGGAGGAACACGTCCCCGGCCAACGAGAAGACCAGGGCCACGACGAACCAGACTCGCACGGCGGGGTCAGCCGGGTCGAGGGTCAGCGCCACCCCGATGAGGGCGATCAACGCGAGCGGCTTGCTCCACAGCTCGACCGAACGGTCGTCGTTCCAACGACTCCACCAGTTCGCGCCGGCCGCGACAACGAACACCACGGCGAACCCCACCGACCACATCGTCACGTCACCTCACCCCCTCCCCAGACCGCCGTGCTGTGAGCGATGAGCGCAGCTCGTGCGCACATCGCTCACAGCGACCGGGATCGATGTCAGCCTCCGGAGATGTCGGAGACCTTCTGCTTGCCGGCGCGGATGAACGGCATCATGTCGCGCAGTTCGCCACCGATCGCCTCGATGGGGTGGGCCTTGCCCTCTTCCTGCATCCGCTTGTAGTTCGGGCGGCCGGCCTCCGACTCGGCGATCCACTCGGCGGCGAACTGGCCGCTCTGGATCTCCTCGAGGATCTTCTTCATCTCGGCCTTGGTGGCGTCGTTGACGACGCGCGAACCCCGGGTGAGGTCGCCGTACTCGGCGGTGTCGGAGATCGAGTAGCGCATGCCGGCGATGCCCTCTTCGTACATCAGGTCGACGATCAGCTTCACCTCGTGGAGGCACTCGAAGTACGCCATCTCGGGGGCGTAACCCGCCTCGGTGAGCGTCTCGAAGCCGGCGCGCACGAGCGCGGTGAGCCCGCCGCACAGCACGGCCTGCTCGCCGAACAGGTCGGTCTCGGTCTCCTCGGCGAACGTGGTCTCGATCACGCCGGCGCGGGTGCCGCCGATCGCATCGGCATACGACATCGCGATGTCACGGGCCTGGCCCGTCGCATCCTGCGCGACCGCGATCAACGCAGGCACACCACCGCCTTCGGTGTAGGTACGCCGTACGAGGTGGCCGGGGCCCTTCGGGGCGATCATGATCACGTCGCAGCCGGCGGGCGGGTGGATGCGGTCGAAGCGGATGTTGAACCCGTGGGCGAACGCGAGCGCCTTCCCGTCGGTCATGTGCTTGGCGATGTGCTCGTCGTAGATCGCCTTCTGCTCCGTGTCGGGAGCGAGGAGCATGATGACGTCGGCCCAGGCAGCCGCTTCGTCGATGGTCATCACGGTCAGCCCCGCAGCCTCGGCCTTGGCGGCCGACGACGACTCGGGCCGCAGGCCGACGACGACGTCGACGCCCGACTCCTTGAGGTTCAACGCGTGGGCGTGACCCTGCGATCCGTAGCCGATGACGGCGACCTTCTTGCCACGGATGATCGAAGGATCCGCGTCCTCTGCGTAGTAGACGGTGACGGCCATCTCAGCCAGCCTTTCCAGTGTTCGGTGTGGGGGTTTGGTTCACGGCGCGCAAGCGTGCGCCACGATCGAGTTTCGGAAGCGCCACGCGACCCGTGCGCTGGAGCTCAACGATGCCATATCCGTCGAGCAAATCCTCAAAATCGTCGAGCTTGTCGGGATGCCCCTCGAGGCTGACCGTCAGCACCGACTCGGCAACGGCGATGATCTTGCCCTCGAAGATGTTGGTCAGCTCGACCACCTTGGCTCGCTGTTCGTCCGGCGCCTTGACCGTCGCGATGAGCAGCTCGCGCTCGACCGAACGGCGTGGATCGAGCTCGGAGATCTTCACCACGTCGATGAGCTTGAACAGCTGCTTGGTGATCTGCTCGAGCGGGGTCGACTCCACGTCGACGACGATGGTGATGCGGCTCATGCCGTCGTCTTCGGCAGGAGCGACCGCGAGCGAGAAGATGTTGAAGCCGCGCCGTGCGAACAGCCCGGCGACCCGAGCCAGCACACCGGGCCGGTTCTGGACGAGCACCGAGAGGATGTGGTGGTTGAGGGTCTGGCCCCCGTACTGGTTGATCGTGGTCACTTGAGGGCCTCGGCTCGGTCTTGCTGGGTGGGGTGGAGGATGAGTTGGTCGTTGCTGGCGCCGGCCGGCACCATCGGGAAGACCAGCTCGGAGGGGTCGGTACGGAACTCGATGACGACGGATCGATCCGAGATCGAATTCGCCTTCTCGATGGCCGGACCGACTTCCTCGGGCGACTCGACGAGAATGCCGACACACCCCATCGACTCGGCCCACATGACGAAGTCGGGCACCTTCGCGTTGAGGTACACCTCGGAGTAGCGCTCGTCGTAGAACATCTCCTGCCACTGGCGAACCATGCCGAGGTAGCTGTTGTTGAGCAACGCCACCTTGATCGGCAGCCCCTCGACCGTGGCGGTCACGAGCTCCTGCGCGGTCATCTGGAAACACCCGTCGCCGTCGACGGCCCACACGTCGCACTCGGGCTTGGCGGCCTTGGCACCGATGGCAGCGGGGATGGAGAAGCCCATCGTGCCGAGGCCACCCGAGTTCACCCAGGTGTACGGCTCGTTGAACTCGAAGAACTGCGAGGTGTACATCTGGTGCTGGCCGACGCCGGACGACACGATCGTGTGCGGTGCAGCCAGCCGGTTCAGCTCCTCGATGCAGTACTGCGGCTTGAGCGCGGCCCCCGGTTCGGACTGCTCGTAGGTCATCGGGAACTGCTCGCGCCAACCCGAGACCTTGCTCTTCCACGCCGATGTGTCGGCCTTGACGGTGCCGGCAGCGATCATCGCCTTGATCTCGGCGATGATCTCCTCGATCACGTACTTGGCGTCACCGACGATCGGCACGTCGGGGCGACGGACCTTGCCCTGCTCGGCCGGGTCGATGTCGACGTGGATGACCTTGGCGACCGGCGCGAAGGCGTCGACCTTGCCGGTGATCCGGTCGTCGAAGCGTGCGCCGAGCGTGATCAACAGGTCGGCCTTCTGCAACGCCGTGACCGCCGTGGCGTTCCCGTGCATTCCGGGCATCCCGAGGCACAACGGGTGATTGTCGGGGAAGGCACCGCGCGCCATGAGCGTCGTGACGACATAGGTGTCGATCAGCTCCGCCAACTCGCGCAACGGCTCGGCCGCACGCGCCTTGAGGATCCCGCCGCCGGCGTAGATGACCGGCCGCTCGGACGTCATGATCAGGCGGGCGGCCTCCTTGATCATCCGGGGATGGCCCTTGACGTTCGGGCGGTAGCCCGGCAGCGAGTCGAGCACCTCCTGGTCGGTCGGCCAGTACCACTCCATGTCGTTCTGCAGGCAGTCCTTCGGCACGTCGATGAGGGTGGGGCCCGGGCGACCGGTGGTGGCGATGTGGAACGCCTGGCGCACGGCCATCGGGATGTCCTGCGCGCTCATGACGAGTTCGTTGTGCTTGGTGCACGAGCGGGTGATCCCGACCGTGTCGCACTCCTGGAACGCGTCGGTGCCGATCGCGTTGGTCGCGACCTGGCCGGTGATGGCGACCATCGGCACCGAATCCATGTAGGCGTCCATGAGCGGCGTGACGAGGTTCGTCGCGGCCGGACCCGAGGTGACCATCGCGACGCCGGGCTTGCCGGACACGTGCGCGTATCCCTCGGCCATGTGGCCGGCGCCCTGCTCGTGACGCACGAGGACGTGCCGGATGGGGCTGTCCATCAACGGGTCGTACGCCGGGAGGATGCAGCCTCCGGGGTAGCCGAAGATGAGTTCGACGTTCTCGTGCTCGAGTGATCGGATCAGCGCCTCGGCGCCGGTGATTCTTTCAGCCATGATCGTGATGCTTCCTGGTGGTGCTTCGTGTGAGGGGATCGTGTTGCGGTTACGTGGTGGTGATGTGCTGGATGTGGGGACGTGAAATCGGTGCCGAAAAGCAAACGACCTCCCGTCTGGGAGGTCGTGAGCACGCGCGGCGTTGAAGCCGGCGTGCTACCGGATGAGTACTACGAGTGAGTTCAGAACGCGTCGGGCGGCGTACACGCCCGACAGTGTGCCATCGAATTGCCACGGGGTCAACCTCACCCCGATCTGAACCGCAGTACGTTGGCTGCGTGAGCCGGCGTGAGGAGATCATCGAGGCAGCGGCGGCGATCCTGCGCGAGGACGGACCCGCAGCACTCACGTCGGTGAACGTGGCGGCACGGATCGGAGTGACGCAGTCGGCGATCTACCGCCACGTCGTGGACATGGACGAACTCAGCGGGATCGCCAGCAAGATCGTCGTGTCGGACCTCACGGCGATGTTGAACTCGATCCTGCTCGCACCGGACGTCAATTTCGACGACCTCGGCGGGATCCTGGAGCTCAGCGGGAAGATCGTCAGGGTCATGGCTGACGACCATCAGGCGTTCGAGGTCATCGACCGGTGGCGCTTCGCCGAGGGCAAGCTCGGTGACGGCATCCGCGAGCTCCTGGCGGCGGGCCGCGACCTCGTCGTCTTCGTGCTCGAGTCGGAGTGGCGGGCCGAGTACGGATGTACCGATCCGCTGCGCTCGAGCACCTCCGCTGTGCAGAGGCGCCACGGCGAGCTCATCCTCGACGACGTCATCGCGGTCGCCCGCTTCGTGCGACGAGGCGACGACCACGACGACGTCGCCCGGATGCTGCAACTCCGCATCGTGACTGCCTGGACGGCGTACGTGGTCGACATGCAGACGAGGCTCGGTCGGCCGCTTCCCGACATCGAGGTCGCCTGAGGCGAATTCACCCTCGAAGTCGGTCAGCCCCTCGAAGTCGGTCAGCCCTCGAAGACCCCTTGCAGTCGGGCGGCCGTGAGGGTGTTCTCCATCAGGCAGGCGATCGTCATCGGGCCCGTCCCGCCCGGCATGGGGGTGATGAAACCTGCGACTTCGGCGACCGGGCCGAAGTCGACGTCGCCGGCGATGCCGGCCTCGGTTCGCGACACGCCGACGTCGATCACTGCGGCGCCGGGCTTGACCATGTCGGCGGTGATCATCCGGGCTTGGCCTGCCGCGCCGACGACGATGTCGGCCTCGCGCACGACCGAGGCCATGTCGGCCGTTCGGGAGTGGGCGAGCGTCACGGTGGCGTCGACACCCTTGCGGGCGAGGAGCAGCGTCAACGGGAGCCCGACGAGGGTCGAACGCCCGACGACGACGGCCCGCTTGCCGCTGATGGCGACGTCGTAGCGCTCGAGGAGACGCATCACGCCGAGCGGCGTGCAGCCCACCAGGCCGGGGCGACCACGTACGAGTCGGCCCATCGAGCGCTCGGTCAGACCGTCGACGTCCTTCTCCGGCGGGATGAGATCGATGACCGGTTCGGGGTCGAGGCCGTCGGGCAGCGGGAGTTGCACGAGGATGCCGTGCACCTCGTCGTCGACGGCGAGTCCACGCACGACCGATTCGACCTCCGCCTGGGTGGCGTTCGGTGGCAGGTCGACGTGGCGAGACGTGAGTCCGGCCTCGGCCGCCTTGACGTGCTTCATGCGGACGTAGCGCTGGCTCGGTCCGTCGTCGCCCACGAGCACCGTTGCCAGACAGATCGCCGGCGACCCGGCCGCCTCGATCCGCGTCCGCAACGCGACGATGATCTCGTCGCGCAGCGCATTGCCGTCCATCAGCACAGCCGTCATACAGCGCACTGTATGACACCGCGGTCTTTCCGGACCCGACCCCGACAGACCGCCCGGTCTTTCCGGACCCGACCCCGACAGGCCCGGGCAGTCAGCGCGGGCCGGAGAGCTTCGCCAACACGCCGGTCCGCAGCGCGCTGAACGAGGCTGACTCGGCTGCAAGGACACGGCCACGACGGGCGATACGACGCGCGGAGCACGCGTCGCTCAAGCCGTGGAGTTCTGCAAGCGCTGCGGCATCGACGGCACGCGTCTCGACGGCGATCGTGATCGCCAGAGTCCGACGTAGCTCGGCCGGACGGCAGCCGGCATCCGACGACGAGCCGGCCAGGACACTCTCGACGGCACGCTCGATCTCGTCCCACGTCGTTGGAGCAAGCGGGGGCAGCACCCCGTGATCGAGGCGATCCGATGGCTGGCTCGTCAAGACGTAGTCGAGATAGTCGTCGGGGTTCGTGTGTTCGCCGAGGACCGTTCCGGTCGTCAACCAGTCGGGCGTCGGCCACTTGCCGAGCAGGAATCCGAGGCTCGACCACCGATAGGCAGCGAGAGCGGACGGTGCAACGATGTCGAGCGGGTTGCGGTGGATGTAACGACCCGACCAGATGAGTTGCGCTTCGCTGGTGATCGGAACGCTCTGGAATCGACCTGTGAAGAGCGATCCGGTCCGCTCGGTTCGCTCGTTGTAGGCGGCCGCGTAGCGACCGCACAGACGCTGCATCGCCTCCGACAGTCCACCATTGGGCGCGTGAACGAGTTGGTGAACATGGTTCGTCATCAGCGCATACGCGTGGAGTTCGATCTCGAATCGTTCGAACGCCTCGGCCCCCAGCGACTCGAACAACATCCGGTCACGATCGGAGCTGAAGATGTCCTGTCGATCGGTTCCACGGTTGTAGACGTGGAACCAGTTGCTCTGGCTGAAATCTCGATGATGCCGTCCCATGCCCGGATCATGACAACGGGGTGTCACGGTCTGTTGGGGTCGGGTCCCGAAAGACTCGGTCTGTTGGGGTCGGGTCCGGAAAGACCGAACCGAGGGCGGTCAGCCGGCTTCGGAGTGGGTGACGGGCTTCTCGCCCATCCACTCGCGCAGGGTGTTCTTCAGCTTGGTCTGCTGGATGAACAGATCGCTCTCGGCCGGTGAGTCGCCGGCGGCCTGCGGGGCCTTGAGGTAGAAGCTCAGCCACTCCTGCACGCCCGACTCACCGGCGCGATGGGCGAGGTCCATGAAGAGGGCGAGGTCGAGCACGATCGGGGCGGCGAGGATCGAGTCGCGACAGAGGAAGTCGACCTTGATCTGCATCGGGTAACCGAGCCATCCGAAGATGTCGAGGTTGTCCCAGCCCTCCTTGTTGTCGCCACGGGGCGGGTAGTAGTTGATGCGCACGACGTGGTCGATGTTGCCGTACAGATCCGGGTACACCTCGGGCTGCAGGATGCCGTCGAGCACGCCGAGCTTGGAGACTTCCTTGCTCTTGAAGTTCTCCGGATCGTCGAGCACCTCGCCGTCGCGGTTGCCGAGGATGTTGGTCGAGTACCAACCACGCAGGCCGAGCATGCGGGCCTTGAGGCCTGGGGCGAGGATGGTCTTCATCCACGTCTGGCCCGTCTTGAAGTCCTTGCCGGCGATCGGCACGTTGCGGGTCTTCGACAGCTCGATCATGCACGGCAGGTCGACCGACAGGTTCGGCGCGCCGTTGGCGTACGGCACGTCGGACTGCAGCGCGGCGTACACGTAGATCTGGCTCGGCGAGATGTTGGCGTCGTTGTCACGCAGGCCCTGCTCGAACGACTCGACGGTCGCGTGGACGTCGGAGGCCTCCTGGTAGGCCTCGGTCGAACCGCACCACACCATGACGAGGCGGTCACAGCCATTGGCGGCCTTGAAGTTGGCGATGTCGTCCATGATCGCCATGGCCTGGTCCCACTTGTTGGCGATGTTCTTGACGCGAACACCCTCCAGACGTGACACCCAGCGCTGGTCGAACACGGCCTCCATCGGCACGATCGCCTCGAGCTCGCTGGAGATCGCGGCGAGGTCCTCGTTGTTGAGGACGCCGGCGGTACGGGCGGCTTCGAGGGCGTTCGGCGAGATCGGGTCCCAGCCGCCGAACACGATGTCGTCGAGGTCGGCCAGCGGCACGAACTCACGGATCATCGGGTTGCGGTTCTCGTCCTTGGTGCCGAGGCGGATGTGCGCCATCTGGCTGATCGAGCCGATCGGCGGGTGCAGGCCCTTGCGGGCGGAGATGACACCGGCGATGAAGGTGGACGCCACTGCGCCCATGCCGGGAGTGAGGACACCGAGCTTGCCGGTGGCGGGAGCGATCTGTCGTGCGGTCATTCGAATATGATAAGCGATCCGTCAGTCGGGCATCGTGTTGTGAAGCAAGTCTGAAGTATCGTGCAGGAGTGCGGCCACTCCCCGACCTGTCGATCCGGCAACTCGAGTACCTCGTCGCGGTCGCCGAGGAGCCGACCTGGGCGGTCGCCGCCGACCGTGTCGGCGTGAGCGCGTCGGCCTTGTCGCAGGGTCTGGCCGAACTCGAGCGTCGAGTCGGTGTGGCGCTGTTCGATCGCGACGGCCGACGACGACTCGTCAGACCGGGCGCGGCACCCGTGGTGGCCCATGCCCGCCAGGTGCTCGCGCTCACACGCGACCTCGCCGGCTGGGCCGACCGCGTCCGCACGGGGCGCAGCGGCGCGCTCCGGCTGGGGATGATCGACGCCGCCGCCGTCGTGCACTTCCCCGACCAGCTGCGTCGTTTCCGCTCGGACCACCCCGACGTCGACCTGCGCCTACGGGTCGCACCCTCGGCCCAGCTCCTCGACCTCCTCGTGGCGGGTGAACTCGACCTGGTCGTGTGCGTCGGCCCGCCGGCGCCGGTCGGCGGCATCGACACCGCACCGCTGCTGACGGAGGACCTCGCCGTGTACGGACCGCCGGGCGCAGCGACGGACCGCCGTCGACGTGGGGGCCGTGGGTGCTGTTCCCCGCCGGTTCACACACCCGGGCGCTCGTCGTCGACGAACTGCGCCGACTCGGAGCACCCATCGACGTGATCGCCGAGAGCCACCAGCCCGACGTGCTGCGCGAGATGGTTCAGCTGGGCGTCGGGTGGACGGTGTTGCCGACGTCGCAGGCCGAGCACGGTGACCGGCCGCTGCACCGCCGGCGCAAGCTCACGACGCGCCGACTCGTGCTCGCGACGCGCGCCGGCTCGGTCCGCGACCCGGCAGCCGACGAACTCGCCGCGACGCTCGCGGCCCGGGGGCACTGACGCTCACGGATCAGCACGGCGGTCACCCGTCGCCCGTCGCCCGTCGTCAGGCCGGCAGCGCTCGCCCGACCGACCCGAGGATCATCGTCGTGATCTCGCTGACGCGTCCGACAATCGGGGAACGCACCACGCTGTTCTGCGTGGACATCGAGTCTCCTCCCGCCGCCGTCCGGCCGCCTGGCGAACCGCACTCGGTCCACCGCGCCCGGTCGCCCTTCGGTCGGACCGTTCTGACGAAGCCGATTACGCTCCCGCCGGCCGACCCGCTTCGGACGACCAACCGCCCATGGAATGCCCTCGATGCTCTCGTTCGCTGACCGGTCGGGCTGCGGCGTGCCCGTCGTGCGCCGCGGCCTTCGAGTTGTCGTGCGACGAGTGCGGCAAACGGTGGCCGACCGACGCTGCGTTCTGCGCCGGTTGCGGAACACGGCTGAGCACACTGGTCCTGGCCGACGACCAGCCGGCGGCGGTCGACCCGCCGGAGGGCCAGCGACGCACGGTCACGATCGTCATGTCCGACCTGTCGGGGTACACGGCGATGTGCGAGAAGTTCGATCCGGAACTGATCTCCGAGATCATGGGAACGATCAAGCGGGACGGGACGGCGATCGTCGAGTCGTACGGCGGCATGGTCAACCAGTTCCTCGGCGACGAGATCGTGTCGCTGTTCGGCCTCCCCACTGCGGGAGCCGACGATGCGCGGCGCGCAGTGTCGGCGGCACTCGCACTCCACGAGCGAGTCGCGGCGGATGAACGAGACACTCCACCCGGCGCCGCCGGTGCCACTCAGCATGCACACCGGCATCCACACCGGTCTGCTGATCGTCGAGGTCAATGATCATCGTGACGGGGTGTACGGGCTGACAGGCGACGCCATCAACACTGCAGCTCGCGTGCTCGGGATCGCCGAGCGGGACGAGCTGATCATCGGCGCGCCGACGCGTGACGCGGTTGCGCCGTTCTTCGTGATCGAACCCGCCGGACTGCACGCCGTGCGCAACAAGGCCGAACCGCTCGCCGTGTACCGGGTCCTACGTGAACGCACCGGGGTCAGCCGGTTCGACGCCGCCCGGGAACGGGGCCTGACCGAGCTCGCGGGCCGCGACGGCGAACTGGCGCTGCTCGAGGCGTCGCTCCGAGCGTGCAGGGCAGGCTCGGGACGGGTGGTCACCGTTCGCGCCGATGCCGGTACCGGTAAGAGCCGGCTGGCCTTCGAGTTCGCCCAGCGGGCTCGCGACGTGGACCCGGCGGTCGTGATCATCAAGGGCCGGTGCCAGGCGTTCGGCACCAGCACCACCTACCTTCCGTTCGTCCAAGTCATCCGCGAGGCGTTCGCTATCGAGCAGGACGCGTCGATCGACGACGTGTTGGCCGTCGTTCCCCGTGTGGTCGAGACGATCGATCCGAACCTCGCAGTCCACGTTCCCGCCTATCTGCTCCTGCTCGGCGCCGCCTCGATCGACGACATGCCCGCACCATGGCGCGGCGATGCGATGGCCGAACATCTGCAGACCGCAGTGATCGACCTGGTGGTGGCAGCTGCCCGTCGACGACCCACGATCGTGCAGCTCGACGACTGGCACTGGGCCGACGAGCAGTCGCAGGCCACGCTGCTGCAACTCCGTCGTGCCATCACGGGCTGCCCCGGAATGGTGCTCGTCTCGCAACGTCCCGGCGTGGAGGTCGTCGACGACGACGTCATCGAACTCGGCCCCCTGTCCGCCACGGCCACGACTGCGATGATCGCCCATTGCTTCGGAGCCGGTGCGGTCGACACCGACCTTGCCGCGACGATTTTCGAGCGCACCCATGGGAACCCGTTCTTCGTGGAAGAAGTGTGCGCCGCGCTCCGCAGCGAGGGCCGCGTACGAACCAGGGCCGATCAGGTGGTGCCCACCGACGAGACCGGCGATCTGCTCATCCCCCACACCGTCCAAGCCGTCGTGTTGGGACGCGTCGACGGCCTCGACGACGAGCCGCGATCGGTGCTCAGGGTGGCGTCCGTGTTCGGCCGGGAATTCGACCGAGATGTCCTGTCGGAGATCGCCGACATCCAATCGCTGCAGCGCTCGCTCACCGCGTTGTGTGACATGGGTTTCATCGAACCACTCGGCCACCCGGACGCCGAAACTGCCGACAGGTTCCGGTTCCGGCACATCATCACCCAAGAGGTGGCGTACGACACGCTGCTCTTGCGGGAGCGACGTATGACCCATGCGCGAATCGCTGACGCGCTCGAACGCTCTCGGACTCCGGCCGATGTGGAACAGCGACGTCGGGTGGAGGCGTTGGCCCACCATCATCATCGGGCCGGTCACAGCGAGCAGGCACTCACGTACTACGAACAGGCCGGCGACAAGGCTGCCGAGCGTCGAGCACTGGCCGAGGCACGCGTGCAGCTGCGCGCTGCGATCGACGAGTCGTACAACGTGCCCCAGTCACTCGAGGTGCGTCAGCACCGGGGTCAGCTCACGTTGCGATGGGCGGCGACGTGCATCTTCATGCCGTCGCTGGCCCAGGTCGACCTGCTCGACGCGGTGATGCACGAGGCGGTCGCCGACGGCAACCACGCCACGGCAGTGATGGCCAGCTACTGGATCAATTGGATCCAGTACTCGGTCGGCAACCAGCTCCTCGCCGAGGACGGGACGCGGACGCTGCTGTCGCTCGTCGAGCCGAGCGGGTCGTTGCGAACGACTGCGCTGCTGCGTTGTCACCTCGGCCAGATCCTCGTGTCGCAGGCGCGGCCCGATGAAGCCGAGCAGATGCTCGTCGAGGGTCTCGACCGGCCGTCTGATGCAGGGGCCAACTCACATCGCAACGATGGGCGACCAAGTGGGCTGTACTGCTACTCGCTGGCGCAGCTCGCCCTGACACATGCCACACGTCGCTCGTTCTCGACGTCGAGACCCATCATGGAAGAAGCGCTCCAAACGGTGCGCACGACGGGCGAGCTGTCGACCGAGGCGTCACTCAACATCTGTGCCTCGATTGCTGCCGTCATCCAAGGAGACTGGATGGGCGCTCGAGCGCAGATCGCCGCGATCGGCGCTCTGCCCGACGTCTCCGTGTCACCGTATGTGCGGATGATGGCAGCGTGTGTCGACGGTTACGCCACGTTCCGGTCGGACGGCAGCGCCGACGGCCTGCGGGCCCTGCGTCGCGCGGCGGCACTCCACGAAGAAGCCGAGGCGAAGCTCTCGCTCGCGTTGACCCGCGCCTGGCTCGCCGATGCGCTCCTGCGTTCGGGCGAACGCCGGGAAGCGGCCGTCATGGCGCGTGCGGCGCTCGAACGCGGTTCGGTCGGCGACAACCTGGGTGCAGCACTCGCCGAGGAGGTGCTGCTGCAGACCGATGACCGCATCGGCGACGAACTCTCCGTACGAGTCGATGCACTCGCCGCGGCCCGGGCAGCCGACGGGAATCCGTTGGGTGACGCGTCCGCGCACCTTGCGTTCGCACGCGCCCACCTCCGCGCCGACGACCTCGACGCGGCGGTGCGGAGCGCCGACCTCGCCAGAGCTGCGATGATGGCGCTCGGTGCTCCCGCTTTCGCCGATGAGGCCGACGCCATCCGGCGAGAAGCGCTCGCGGCCCGTGAACGCTGAGCGCTCTGCCGTCCTCTGATCGAGGGCATTGCTCATCGAGGATCCAATGACCACTGGCACCGACCCGGGGAAAGCGTTCCTCGACCAGTTGCAGACGGCGCGGTCGGTGGTGCACGTGTACCGCTCGTCGCGCCCGGAACCATTTTCGGCTACGCCCGACCGTGCTTCGTCGACGACGACCGACTGATGAGCCGCAGTATCCGGTACGTCCCACAGACCACGGCCTCGGTGCTACTCACCGAACAGTGACGTCTTCGGCGCGAAGGATCGGTACGACCGGAACCATGTCTTCATGAACTGGTTCTTCCACGACTACGGCTGAGCGGGTCCCCGTCAGGCCGCC